>NZ_JBIAUR010000001.1:70555-1316264 GCF_042893105.1 Streptomyces sp. NPDC001663
GGGCCGGGGGGGGCGCCCCCCGCGACGCGCGCGGGGGGGGGCCCGGGGGCCCCCCCCCGGGGGGGCCCCCCCCCCCCCCCCCCGCCCCCCCCACGGCCGGACGACGACCCTGCGGCCGCCTCCATCGACGACCTTGAACGCCGGTTCGGCGACCCCTGGGATCCGGACAATCCGACCGGCCATGCCGCGGTGCTGGCGGCCGACGAGGCGGGCGAGATGCTCGCCGCGGGCGAACGGCTCCTGGACGGCTACCGGTTGAACGTCGAATTCGTCCCACCCGAGCTCGGCGGGCGGCTGACCCGGCTCGACCACCTCATCGAGGTGATGCGGGTGGTCTTCCGGCACGACCCCTGCCTGGGCCTCGGATACGGAGCGAGCAGCCTCATCCCCGCGGTCAACATCTGGGCCGCGGGCGACGAGCGGCAGCGCCGGAGGATGGCCGAGGTGCTGCTGGCGGGTGGCCGAGCCGTCTCCGGCTACCACGAGCTGGCGCACGGCAACGACTTCGCACGGGCCGAGTTCTCGGCGCTGCCGGGCGCCGACGGGCGGCTACGGCTCAACGGGCGCAAGGAAGTGATCGCCAATGCCGAGCGCGCCGAGGCCATGGTGCTCTTCGCGCGCACGTCGGCCGCCGCGGGCAGCCGGAGCCACTCACAACTGTTCGTGGAGAAGGCGGACTTGCCCACAGACGCTCCGGTCCACCTGCCGCGCTTCCACAGCGCGGGGATGCGCGGAGTCCAGCTCGGCGGGCTGGAGTTCCGGGACTGCCCGATCCCGGCGGACGCGGTGCTGGGGGCGCCCGGACTCGGCATGGAGACGGCGCTGCGCTCCTTCCAGGTCACCCGCACCGCGCTGCCGGCGATGACCGCGGGCATCCTGGAGACCGGCCTCGAGGTCGCCGCCCGCTTCGCGGACGAGCGCGTCCTGTACGGGCGGTCGCTGGCCGGGATGCCGCACATCGGCTCGATCCTCGCCGACGCCTTCACCGACCTGCTGATCTGCGACTGCCTGGCCACCGTGACCGCGCGCTCGGTGCATCTGCTGCCCGGCGAGACCAGCCTGTATGCCTCGGCCGCCAAGTACTTCGTGGCCAGCCTCCTCATGGACGCCATGGACGCGCTGTCGCGGCTGCTGGGCGCTCAGTTCTACATCCGCGACGGCGCCTACGGGATCTTCCAGAAGCACCTGCGCGACCTGGCACCGGCGGGCTTCGGCCACACCGCGCGCGTGGCCTGCCTCAGCACGGTGCTGCCGCAGCTCCCACGGCTGGCCCGCAAGGGGTGGCTGGACGACACCCAGCCGCCCGCCGGGGTGTTCCACCTCGGCGCGGACCTGCCGCCGCTGCCCTTCGAGCGGCTGTCGATCAGCTCGGGCGGGCGCGACAGCCTCAGCGCCTCGCTCTCGGCGGCCCTCGACTCCCCCGAACTGGACGGCGAGCTGCGCCGCTTGGTTCTCGTCATCGCGGCCGAACAGGCCGACGTCCGACGCGAATGCGCCGCACTGACCCCCGGCGACCTCACGGTCGCCGCCCGGCCCGAGGCCCTGCGGCTGGCGGCGCGGTACGCCGCGGTGCTCGCGGCGATCGCCTGCGTGAACATCTGGCTCCACAACCGGGAGCGGCACGACATGTTCCTCAGCGATCCTCGCTGGGCCGTCGCGGCGCTGGGCCGGATCGCCGAACGGGTGGGCCGCGACCCCGGGCAGCGGCCCCGGCACATCACCGAACGGCTGTCGGCGGAGGTTCTTTCCCGGTACCGCGACCGCCGCGGGTTCGGCCTGTCGAACCGGCGCCTGCCCGGATAGCGCCGCCGCATTGATGACAAGGAGATTGGGATGAACAGCCCCGAATCGGCCCCGTCGGCTCTGTCGGACACCGATCTGCGGAGTTGGCTGCGCGCGCGGGTCGCCCACTACGTGCAACTCGACGCCGCCGACATCGACACCACCGCCACGCTGACGACGTACGGTCTCGACTCGGTCTACGCGCTGACCCTCTGCGGCGACATCGAGGACCACCTCGGGCTGGTCCTGGAGCCGACCGTCGCCTGGGACCACCCGACGATCGACGCCCTGGCTCAGCATGTGGAGGAGATGCTCGCCCAGGCGTCCCCGTCGGGGGAGAGCCGATGACGTCGCTGGAGGAGGTGGCGGCCTACCTGCCGTCGCAGCGGATACCCATCGAGGAGCTGAGCGACGAACTGGGCCTTACCGCCTCGGAGATGAAGGTGTACCGGCGCTACCACGGCCTGGCGGAGGTCCGCCGCGAGCCCGGCGGCACGCTCACCGATCTGCTGCTGGCCGCCGCGGGCAAGCTCGACGCACTGCGCGGCAGGGAGGAGCGGGTGCGGTACGTGGTCCAGGCGCGGACCATGCCGATCGTCGTCCCCCATCCCGTCAACCCCGTGCACGAGGTGCGGGACACGCTCGGGCTCGGGCACGCCACGGCGTTCGCGGTGACCCACCACGCCTGCGCGTCGGGGCTGTTGGCGGTGGACCTGGCCGGCAAGCTGCTGGCGAGCGATGGTGATCGGGACGCGCTGGCGCTGGTCCTCACCGGCGAGAAGACCTTCACCCGGGCCGCGCAGATGGTGCCGGGCACGGCCATCAACGGCGAGGGCGCGGCCGCGGTGCTCGTCGGGACCCACGACGACCGGGACCGCATGCTGAGCTACGCCGCCCGTACCCACGGCCGTTTCTACGACTGCCTGTCGCTCACCCATGAGCTGTCCGTCGAATACCAGCGGATCTACATCGAGGCGCTGGCCGAGGTCATGCTGGCGGCGGTCGGGCAGGCGGGGCTGGGACTGGGCGACCTCGCCATGATCTTCCCGCACAACGTCAGCCGGCTGTCGTGGACGCGGCTCGCCAAACACCTCGGGCTGCCGCTGGAGCGCTTCTTCCTGGACAACGTGCCGGTCACCGGACACTGCTTCTCCGCGGATCCCTTCCTCAACTACCGGACGGCCCTCGATCTCGGCCGGCTGCGCCCGGGGGACCACTATCTGCTCGCCACGGTCGGTCTCGGATCGACCTTCTCGGCGATGGTCTTCGAGCACTGAAAGGGGGTGGGCGAGATGACCGGGAATTTCACCGGCCGCCTGAAAGCGGCCCTGACCGGGACCTGTGACGCGGAGCTGGTGTTCCTCGGCAACTTCGAGGTCGAGGAACAGTGGGCCCGCGGCGAGATGGGGCTGCCGAGGCTGACGTTCGGCTCGGGCAACGTCATCGTCAACCGGATGGACGAGTTCGCGCTGCTGCTCGCGGGCAAGGGCGACCACGTCGTACTGAAGGGCGAACCCGACGCCGACTACCTGAGCCACCTCGAGAAACTCGGTTTCGACCTGCCGCGGATGCTCGTCGTGGAGCGCCAGGACCCGGGCAGCACCGTCACCCAGGACGCGCTGGAGGACGGGACGGTGCTGCGCGAGCTGGGCAGGCTCGGTGCTCGCGGCGGCGTCGTCTGCGCGCACGGGGTCAGCGAGTTGGAGGAGCGGCTGGCCGAACGGGCCGGGATCCCGCTGGCCGCCCCGCCGGCGGCGGTCTGTAAGGCCGTCAACAGCAAGATCTACAGCCGGCGGCTCGCCACCGAGCTGGGCATCCGGCAGTCCCGCGGCTGGACCTGCTCGAGCCTGGCCGAGCTCGACACAGCGGTCGAGGCCGCCCGCTCTCTGCTCGCCGACGACCGCCGGGTCGTCCTCAAGGACGCCTTCGGCGTCTCGGGCAAGGGCATCGAGGTGGTCGAGGACGAACGCCGCCTGGACCGGCTGCACCGCATGATCCACAGCCGGGCGCGGAAGGCCGAGGCCGACCGGGTCGGCCTGGTGGTCGAGGAGTGGGTGGCCAAACGCGCCGACCTCAACTACCAGTTCACCGTCGGCCGGGACGGCCACGTGCACGTCGACTTCGTCAAGGAGGCCCTGACCGAGGGCGGAGTGCACCTCGGCCACCGGATCCCGGCCCGGCTCACCGACCGGCAGACGGCCGAACTGACCGAGGTCTCCCGGCTGTTGGGCGGGCGGCTGGCCGGCGACGGCTACTTCGGGGTCGTCGGCGTCGACGCGATGGTCGATCCCGACGGTGGCCTCTACCCGCTCGTCGAGATCAACGCGCGCCACAACATGTCCACGTACCAGGCATCGATCCAGGAGGCCTTCATCGGCTCCGGGAGCACGGCGCTGGTTCGCAGATACCCCATGCGGCTCGGCGCGCCGCTGCCGTTCGGGACGCTCCACCGAGCCCTGGCGGACCTGCTGTTCGACCCCGCTCGGGGCACCGGACTGCTGATCAACAACTACGCCACCGTCAACGCGGCGGCGCCGCCGGGAGAACAGGCTCCGGGGGCGCATTTCGACGGGCGTCTCTACGGCGTCGTCGTCGCCGACTCCGCGGATCGGCTGACGGCACTGGACGTCGAGATCGGCCGCAGGCTGGCCACCGTCGCGGAGAGCACCAGGAGAGAGGGACGAGGATGACACGCGAGTTCCAGGTGCAGGGCGTTCCGGTGTCCGAGCTGGCCAGGCGATACGGCACCCCGTTGTTCGTCTACGACGGGGCCGCGCTGCGGGACCAATTCGACGGGCTGCGCGACCGCCTGCACCCGGCCATGGAGATCTTCTACTCGCTCAAGGCCAACCCGAACATCTCGATCTGCGCGCTGCTGCACTCGTTCGGTGCGCGGGCCGAGGTCTCGTCACTGGTGGAACTGACGACCGCACGCCGGGCCGGCGTGCCACCGGAACAGGTGATCTTCCTCGGCCCGGGCAAGAGCCGGCAGGAGCTGGCCGCCTGTCTGGACACGGGGATCTACGCCGTCGTCTGCGAGTCCCTTCCCGAGGTGGCCCTGGTGGACGAGCTGGCCCGGGAGCGGGGCGTGCGGGCGCCGGTCGCGCTGCGCGTCAACCCGCGCTTCGCGGTCAAGCGCTCCGGGCTGGCGATGGGCGGCAAGCCGCGCCAGTTCGGCATCGACGAGGAGGAGTTGTTCGCCCGGACCGACCTGGTGAAGCGGTTCCCCGACGTCGACCTGATGGGGGTGCAGGTGTACATGGGCACCCGGATCCTCAGTGAGAACGTCGTCATCGAGAACACCACCCGCATCCTCGATCTGGCCGAGCGGCTGTCGGCCGCGTTGAACCTCGATCTGCGGATGGTCGACGTGGGCGGCGGTCTGGGCGTCGCCTATTTCGACGGCGAGAGGGACCTGGACGCCAAGGTGCTGACCGACGGGCTCAACCCCGTCATCGAGGACTTCACGGCCCGGCACCCCGGCACCAGGTTGATCATGGAGCTGGGCCGCTACCTCACCGCCGAGGCCGGCACCTACGTGATGGGCGTCCGCTACACCAAGACCTCGATGGGGGAACGTTTCGCGGTCGCCGACGGCGGCACCCACCACCACATGGCGGCCGTGGGCATCGGCTCGTTCGTCAAGCGCAACTTCCCGATGGCGGTGCTCAACCGGCTCGACGAGCCACCGACCGAAGAGTGGAACGTCACCGGGCCGCTGTGCACCCCCAACGACACGATCGGCAGGAAGGTCCCGCTGCCGCCGGTGCGGCCCGGCGACCTGATCGGCGTGCACCGTTCCGGGGCCTACGGCCCGACCGCCTCGCCGGGGCTGTTCCTCAGCCATGGCTACCCGGCCGAGGTCCTGGTGCACGAGGGGCGATGCCACCTGGTCCGGGAACGGGACAGTCCCGACGACCTCCTGCAGCGGCAGCGACTCTACGACCCGACCGCGCACGACACGGCAGATGTTTCCCACTGAACTCCCCCCAGGAACACGAGACACGAGAGGTGAACGATGGAGCACACCACACCGGACGCCGACACCGCCGACCTGTACGACAGGGCCGTCGCCACGATCGCCGACTCGCTCGCCAAGGCGATGCAGATAGACGCCGCCACCATCGGTGAGCACAGCCGGTTGTTCGACGAACTCGGCCTGGACTCCACGACCGTGCTCGGGCTGCTGATGACGATCGAGGAGGAGCTCGGGATGGAGTTCGACACCGACGACCTCGAGCAGCACCACTTCGAGACCGTGGGGACGCTGGCCGCGCTCGTCCGGGAGCAGGCCGACCAGCAGGCCGGAGCCTGACCGCCGATGTATCTCACCACGTCTCCCGGCTCGTTCGGCGCACCGGCGCCTGCCCGGCGGGTGCCGCTGCGCCTGTCGCGACTGGTCAGGAGGACCTTCTCCGGTGGCAGGCCCTTCCTGCCCGATCCGCTGGAGCCGAGCCTGGGCCGGATGCAGGCCGACCTGGTGCGCCCGTACCCGGTGGAGTTCCGCCCGGAGCTTCTGGAGCGGGGCGAGCGCAACACCTTCATCGAGATGACCCAGGAACTGCTCGCCGACCTGCCCCCGCTGGAGGAGCCCCTGGATCTGGTGCTCGTGGCCCACACGGTCCCGGACGCCGATCCGCGCCGCTCCACGTCCTGTCATCTCGCCGATGTGCTGCCCGGCGACCCACTGGCCTTCAACCTCTCGGACCAGGGAACCGCCGCCGGGTTCACGGCCCTGCGTCTGGTCTCGGAGTACGCCGCCGCCGACGCCTTCCGGCACGCCCTGGTCGTCCTGCTCGATCAGCGGACCTTCCTGTACGACACCGCCGGGGCGCGTGACGTGCCGCGCCAGGACTGCGCGGTGGCGCTGCTCTTCGGCCCCGAGGGCCGCGCGGGCGAACCGGTGACACGGCAACTCGCCGACGTCGCGCCGGACGAGGTCCGCACGACGCTCGACGCGGTGCTGAACGAGCCGGACGGCGACGGTGCCGGCCGGCCCATCACGCTCATCACCGGCCAGGGCCTCGACGCCGAACGGTTCGGGCCAGGAATTGACGTGCGTCCCGCGCCGCCGGGCCGTCCGTGCACCGGCCCCTGGTCGGCGCTGGCCGACGTGCTCCCCGAGTTCGCGGGAGACGGGCCCCGCCGCCTGGTCGTCGCCGAATACGACAGCACGCTGCGTTACCTGTGCATCAGCACATTGGATCTCGAGGAGGGGACATGACCGGCCGCACGGCCGCCACCGACGAATGGATCCGGTACCGGCGAACCGCCCGCCACGACGGCCTCGTTGCGGCGCTGTCGCTGCTGTGCGAGACCGTCTGCGACGGCCCGCCGCCCCGCGGCCCGGGCGGACACGTGGTGGCGCCCGCCGGCGTCGCCGATGCCGGCACCGGGGAAGTCCTGATGACCCTGGCGGTGGAGGACGGCACCGTCATCGCGTTCCGAAGCCGAGCCGAACCACGCAGCGGGTCCGCGCCCCCTCGGTCGGCATGGGCGCTGGGCGTGACCTGCCTGCGCTTCGGCCTCTCGGAGCGGCTGCTCGACGCCGTACTCGCCCATCTCGGCGGCCGTAGCGTCGGCGACGCGAAGCTGCTCCACCAGCAGATGGTCAAGGGCGGCGTCGCGGAGGCGGTGATCGAGCAGTTGGAGATCGCGACGATGCTGGAGGGCGCCGTCCCGGGCGACCTAGACGACGGCGTCCTGGCCGGCCTGAACGCCCAGATCACCGAGACCGACCGGATGTTGCTGCGGCTGCTCGGCGCGGTGAGCTTCCTGGCGGACGGGCCGGGCCAGGTCGCCCGGGTGTCCGAGCTGATCGCCGACGTCTACTTCGGCCCGGCCCGCGCCACAGAGCACGAGGGAGCGGCATGATCGAGCTGGACGACAGGACACTGGCGATCCAGCGCCAGGCCCGCGCGTGGGCGCAGGAGCTCAAGCCCCTCGCCCTGGAACTCGACCAGGACCCGGACGCGATCCACCGCCATCTGGACGTGGCGATCGTGTCGTACCTGACAAAGATGACGGTGCCGCCCGAGTTCAATCCCGACCCGGTGGTCATCGACGGGCATCGCTTCTACGGCACCGGGACCCTGGAGCGGGTCGTCTTCGCCGAAGAAGCGGCGGCCGGTGACGCCGGCATGCTGCTGGCGGCGCCGGGGCCGGTGATGTCGGGCGTGCTGGTCGATGCCATGGGCGACGAGCAGCAGAAGAAGTGGTTCTACAGCCGGATCATGGAGAAGCCCACGTGGACCTTCTTCGCGCTGACCGAGCCGGACCGCGGCTCGGACGCGGGGGCGATGAACACCACGCTCACCCCGGACGGCGACGACCAGTTCGTGCTCCGGGGGGCCAAGCGCTACATCGGCAACGCGGCCCGCGCCGACCTGGGCATCGTCTTCGCCCGCACCCGTCCGGGGCCGCTCGGCGTGACCGCGGTCCTCCTCGAGACCTCGGCCGCCGGGTTCACCGCCGAGCCCCTGGAGACCATCGGGCTGCGCGGCCTGCGCATCACCGCCGTCACCCTCGACGACGCGCGCGTGCCTGCCGGCCAGGTGCTCGGCAGGCATCTGCGGGCCACCCAGCGGGGCATGTGGAGCGCGGTGCAGGGGCTGAACCGCCTGCGCCCCGGCGTCGCCGCGTTCGGCCTGGGCATCGCGCGGGCCGCGTACGAGTACGTCCTGGACAACCGGCGCGCCCTCAACACGGCCGAACGTCACCAACTCGACCACCTCGCCCTCCGCTTGACGGAGCTCCGCCAGCTGATCTGGCGGTCGGCGATCGCCGTGGACGACAACGACCCGGCGGCCGGCTACCTGGCGTCGGCGGCGAAGGCACGCGCGTCGCGCCTCGCCGAGGAGGCGACACTCGAAGCGCTCGGCTACTTCGGCCCCGGCGCCCGGCTGGACCATCCCCTGCTGGACAAGCTCGCCCGGGACGCCCGTGGTGTGGAGTTCATGGAGGGAACCGGCAACATCCAGAAGCTCAACCTGTTCACCGGCCTGGTCCAGGGAAGCCTCCGCCGTGACTGACGCCGGCCTCGTGCTGACGGCGGGCGACTCGCGGACCGCCGACGAGCCCGACCGCGGCGGTAGGCCGCTGCTCATCAACGTCGCCGTCAGGTCCGTCAGTCGCGTGGGCCCGGCTGCGCCCACATGACAGGGACCTGGACAGACGGCTCTGATACGGACGAGCCCAGGGTGGACGTCTGGACGGTGCCGCTGGACGGGCCGCCGGCCACGGTGGCGACGCTGTCCCGGATTCTGTCGGGGCGTGAGGTCGAGCGCGGCGGCCGCTGTCGTTTCGAGAGCGACCGCAGGCGTTTCATCATCGCCCATGGAGCATTGCGGATGATCCTGGCCGGCTACCTCGACGTTCCTCCCGAGGAACTGCGCCTACAGCGGGGACGTCATGGCAAGCCACGGCTCGCGGACGGCTCCGATCTGCGGTTCAACCTTTCCCATTCCGGTGAGCTCGGTCTGGTGGCGGTGACCCGGCACGCCGAGGTCGGGGTCGATGTGGACCGGCTGCGGCCGGGCCTGCCGGTCGAGCCGTTCGCCGAGCGCTTCTTCCCCGCGCCCGACGCCCGTTTCGTGGCCGCGGCCGCCGGGCCCACGGAACGCGCCGAACGTTTCCTGCGGCTGTGGACCCGCAAGGAGGCCGTGGTGAAGGCCGCCGGCGCACGCCTCACCCAGGGCCTGGGCCTGACGGTGCTCACCGACGCCGGCGTCGTCCGCGATCCGTCCGGACAGATCCGGGGCGCCTGGTCGGTACGCGATATGCCGGTGCCGGACGGCTATCTGGCGGCGCTGGCCGTCGCGGGGACGGCGACCCCCAGGATCTCGGTCAGGCATGCCCATCTGGGGAGCACGTAAGTGCGACCACTCACGGGGAGCGTGCTTTGCGAAGGCGTTTCGCGGAACGGTCACTGCGACTGTTCACGGACCGGCCGGAATCGATGCATCGTCAGGCGAGGTACCCGTCAAGGATGGGGCGGGAGTTGCCGCCCGGGCGTGTGTCGATACCGTGGCCCGGTGATCGTCTCGTGCGCGCTGCGCAGGGCGGTCGCCGAAAGCACTCGAGAAACGGGGATTCCTTGCCATGGCTCACTCGGCTCGCTCTGCTCACACAGCCCGTGCCACGCGCATCGGTGTGTTCGCCGCGGCCGTATTCTCAGTCGCAACTTCCTTGACCGGATGTTCCACCGCCGGCACAGCTTCCGATGGCGCGGGCGTCGCGTCGCACGAGAAGCCGTTGCTCACGAAGGCCGCGGCGAACAAGGCGGTGGACGCCTATCAGAAGCTCAACAACCAGGCCAACGCCAAGCGTTCCGCCTCACTCATGGCGAAGGCGGAAGGCGGCGCCGTCCTTGCGATGGACCGGGCGTACTTCACGCAGATCCCAGCCCTCGACAAGAGCGACGTCGCGGACAATCTCGCTCCGTTCGTGTACGTCAACCGCACCTTCTACATCCCGCCCGCTTCCTCGAAGGCCGACTGGTTCCTGGTGCGCACCCAAGGTGCGCACCTCACCCATGGCAAGCCGGGCAAGCTGTGGTCTAAGGACATCAGGTTCCTCGTCTTCAAGCACTCCGGTGACGGCTGGCGGATGGTCGTCGCCCGCGACTTCGAAGGGTCCGAGGTGGCCAAGGTGCCGCACATCGCCCTCGACAAAGCCGGGCTGATGAAGGTCGCCGACCCCGACACCAAGATCGGCAAGACGGCGCCCGCGCAGCTGCCGGACCTGGTCACCGATCTGTGGGTGACGGGCGGCCGCAGCACCCCGCTCGCCGACACTCCGGCCCGACGCATCGGCAGGTCCTGGTACACCGAGCGGGAAAGCAACCTGGGCGGCCACGCCTGGGTCGACTTCAAACAGACCGCCCCCCGTGCCGGGGACGTCTTCGCCGCGAAGACCGCCGGCGGTGGCGCCCTCATGTTGTCCGACAGCGCCGTCGTTGAGACCTTCCTCGCCAAGGACCTGCAGTCCTACATCAGCCTCGGCGACTCGGACAAGCCGTTCGTCAAGCACAACCCGGACGCGCAGATGTACAAGGTCGTCCGCCACTACGCACAGACGGAGCTCGGCGTCATCTCCGCCGACGGCAAGCCTGCCGTTTACTCCGTCGGCACCCAGCTGACCAAGGTGGACGCCACACCAACATCCGGCATCAACTGAGAACTTCACCCGCTCCCCACGACGGCAGGCGCCCAGCTCGTACACCGTCACGGTGTACGGGCTGGACGGCCGCTCCGGCGTCCGTCCCGCTTTGCTGCCCGTGCCGTACGTCAGCCCGTCGCGTCCACCAGCGCCAGCTCGTGCAGCCGGTCCGGTGGGCCCGGGCGGGCGTAGTACCAGCCCTGGGCCGTGTCGCAGCCCAGTATCCGCAACTGCTCGGCCTGGGCGCCGGTTTCGACGCCCTCGACGGTGACCGCGAGGTTCAGGCTGTGGGCGAGGGAAACGATCCCTTCGACGATCTTGAGGTCGACGGGGTCGGCGGGGAACTGCTGCATGCTCTGGGTGAAGGAGCGGTCCAGTTTGAGGATGCTCACCGGCAGGCGGCGCAGGTTCGCGAGGTTGGAGTAGCCGGTGCCGAAGTCGTCGAGGGCGATGTCGACGCCCATCTCGGCCAGGCGGCGCAGGGGTTTGAGCAGGTCGTCGTCGGCGCCGATCAGCGCCGACTCGGTGACCTCCAGGCATAGCGCGTCCGGTGCGACGCCCGCGCGCTCCAGGATGTCGACGGTGTCCTGGACCAGGCCGGGGTGGGTGAGCTGGCAGGGCGAGAGGTTGACGTTGATGCGGAGCGGGCCCGCCTCGTCGTACCGTTCGCGCCATTCGCGGGCCTGGCGGACGGACTGCTCCAGGACCCAGCGGCCCAACGGGACGATCAGGCCCGTGTGTTCGGCGAGCGGGATGAAGCGATCCGGGCCGAGGACGCCGTGCTGCGGGTGCAGCCAGCGCACCAGGGCCTCGGCGCCGCGCACGCTGCCGTCGCCGAGGTGGACCAGCGGCTGGTACTCGATGAAGAACTCGCCCCGGTCCAGGGCCGTCGGCAGCGCGGTGGTCAGCCCGTGCCGGGTGATGGCGCGGGCGTCGGCCTCCTCGTCGGCGAGCTCGAAGCGGTTGCCGCCCGCCGACTTGGCCCGGTACATGGTGATGTCGGCGCTGCGCAGCACCTCCGCCGGGCTGCGCTCCCCCGCCGGTCCCTCGACGATGCCGATGCTGCCGCGCACGGTGAGTTCCCGGCCGTCGATGCTGACCGGGGTGACCAGCGCGTTCATGATCCGGCCGGCGAGCTCGTCGACCTCGCGCTCGGTGTCGGGGCCGGTGGTCAGCGCCACGAACTCGTCGCCGCCGAGCCGGGCGACCATCTCGCCGGGCGCGGTCGCGCACGCCTGCAGCCGGTCGGCGACCTCGACGAGCATGCGGTCGCCGGCCGCGTGGCCGAGGCTGTCGTTGACGGTCTTGAAGCCGTCCAGGTCGAGGTAGCACAGGCCGAACCGCTGGCCGGCGCCGGCGCCCAGTGCCTTCTCCAGGCGCTCGAAGAAGAAGGTGCGGTTGGGCAGTCCGGTGAGCGCGTCGTGGGTGGCCTCGTAGCGCAGGCGGAGGTTGAGCAGGCGGCGCTCGGTGGTGTCCTCCATGAGGGCGAGCTGGTACTGCGGGTTGCCGTCCGCGTCGCGCAGCAGGGAGACGGTCAGGTTGGTCCACAGGACCGTTCCGTCAGGCCGGTAGAACGCTTTCTCGACGTGGTAGTGCTCGCGCTCGCCGCGGACGAGTTCGTCGTAGAGCGTCCAGGTCTGCGGCGCGTCCTCGGGGTGGGTCCACTCCCTGACGTTGCGGGCGCGCATGTTCTGGTCCGTGAGGCCGAACATGCGCAGCAGCGCGCCGTTGACCTGGAGGATGTTGCCCTCGAGGTCGGCCATGCCGATCCCTATGGCCGCGCCCTCGAAGACCGCGCGGAAGCGGGCCTCGGTGGCGTGCAGCGCCTGGGCCACCACGCCCTGCGCCTTCAGGGCCGCCGCGGAGATCGCCTCCTGCTCGGCCAGCGTCCGCTCGCGCAGCGCCTGCGCGAACCCGGCGGCCATGGCGTGCTGCAGCCGCGCGGAACGCGCCCGCAGCTCCTCCCGGTCGTCGCCCTCGCCGCAGTAGAGCACCAGGTAGGCGTCGACACAGTCCAGGGTGCGGCTGAGCGCCTCGGGGTCGGTGCAGTGCGCGCCGATGAGGGCGGCGCCGACGGCCCGGCCCTCGTCCGCGTCGAGCGTCCTGGCATGCAGCGCGTCGCTCAACCGCCGGGCCAGCGGCAGGAGTTCCTCCTCGAACTCCGGCCGGGTCAGCGACGTGGAGGTCACCGGGAACACGGCCCGGCTCCAGATCGTCGCGAACCTGCGCAGTCTGTCCTCCGGCTCGTCCGGCTCCGCGATCACGCCGTACGCCCCACGCCGGCGAACCCCGAGAAGGCGTACGGATCCTCGTCCTCCGGAGCCGTCTCCGGCCGCCAGTGAGGCATCGGCACCAGTCCCGGTTCCACCATGTCGTACCCCTTGAAGAACCGCGCGATGTCCTCGCGCGAGCGCATGATCAGCGGGTTGCGAATGTCCTTGTACACGTCCACCGTGCCGGCGGCCCGCTCCGGCGGGAGCGGGATTCCCTCGTACGAGGCATGGGTGAGGATCAGCAGGCTGCCGGGCGCGAGCGCGTCGCGCAGCTGGGCCACCGCCTCGTACGGGTCGTCCTCGTCTTCCACGAAGTGCAGTATGGCAACGAGAAGCAGCCCCACTGGCCGGTTCAGGTCGATCAGTCGCTCCACTTCGGCGCCGGCGAGGATCTCCTGGGGCTTGCGGAGGTCGGCGGCGACGACCGCCGTGTCCTCGTTGCCCTCCAGGACCGCCTGGCTGTGCGCGACCGCGACCGGGTCGTGGTCGACGTAGACGACGTGCGCGCCGGGGCTCGCCGCCTGGGCCACCTCGTGGACGTTGCCGAAGGTCGGGATGCCGGAACCGATGTCCAGGAACTGGGTGATGCCCTCGCCGGCGGCGTACCGCACCGCGCGCCGCATGAACGCCCGGTTCGCCTGCATGATCTTCGGCAGTCCCGGCATGAACTCCATGGCCTTGCGGGCCGCGTCCCGGTCGACCTCGAAGTTGTGCGAACCGCCCAGGTAGTAGTCGTAGATCCGCGAGACGCTGGGCACCGAGATGTCGATGCTCCGGGGGGCCCAGGCGGGACGCTCCATCTATCTCTCCAAGGCGTAGGCGATCCGGTGTTCGAGCTGAGGCTACTGATCGCCTGCCAACGGGGCGAGCTGAAACGGAAATTGACCGTCCGTTCCCGGTCACTGCCTGCGGCATGTGCCGCATTCGCCCGGTACTGCGCCTTTCCGGGGGGCAACCCCCGGACCCCCAGCGACAGAACGGCAGAACGCCAAAAGGGGTCCGCCCCCTCCGTGCGGTGCGGAGGGGGCGGACCTGGGCCGAGCGCGCTGTCCGGTGGGATCAACCCTGGGGAGGTGACGCTCACTTCTTCGGCGCGCCGACCGGCTTTCCGTCGGGCGACATGGCGTACCAGGTACCGCCCACGCCCTGACCGTTGGTGTCTCCGGGTGCCTTGTCACCGGAGAAGGTGTACGCCGGCCAGCAGTCGACGGTCATCTGCTTGACGCCGTCGGGCCGGGTGAAGCCCATCAGGCCCTTCTTCTCGACGCCCTTGGTGTCGTTGGCCTGCACCGGGGCGACCGCCGGCCACTTCTCCAGGCAGGAACCGGTGCAGTTGGAGATCGGGTCGGGCCAGGCCACGTCCTTCAGGAAGCGGTAGACCGTCATGCCGTTCTTGTCCACGACGATCTTGCCGAGCTTGGGGTCGTTGCGCACCGACAGGCCGGGCAGGCTTGCGAGGGTGGCCTTCTTGCCGTCGGGGGCCAGCGCGTACCACTTGCTGCCCACGCCCTGACCGGCGATGTCCCCGGCCTTGGTGTCCTTGGCATAGCGGTACGCCGGCCAACCGCCGATGGTCAGCTGCTTGGTGCCGTCGGCCCGGGTGACCTCGCCGAGCAGCGCCTTGTCGATACCGGCGCCGGCCGTGGCGTCGTCCGCGGCGACTGGAGGCCAGGCCTTGGCGCAGTCGCCGTCACAGTTCGACTTCGGCGGCTCGGCGGTGTCCTCGTCGAAGCGGTACAGGGTCATGCCGTTGCCGTCGGTCAGCACCTTGCCGAGCTCGGCGTTCTGGGTGACGGCGAGCTTGCCCGCGGCCGAGGACTGGGCCCCGGAGTTCTGCCCGTCGGCGCCATACCCATTGCTGGGGCTGGCAGTTGCCGTCCCACCGGCGCCCACGCTGCCGTAATCGCCCGCCGCGGCAGTGGCGCCCACGTTCTGGCTGCCCACCCCCGAGGTGCTGCTTTCCTGGCCGCACGCCGTCGTCAGGGCCAGCAAAGCCGCGGCGCCCGCCACGAGTGAGGCGCTCCGCCAGGAGGTCTTCATCTTCAACTCCCCATAATCGCAAAGGTCTTGCAGCGCCCTGCTGCGTCGCCGCACGAGCATGGGTACGCATGAGACCTGCGGTTGTGTTCAACCGCCTCACAAATTTCTTTCCGGAACCTGTGCCACCGGCGCGCCATTTCGCACACGCGTGCACATCTACCACCGGGCGGGCGCACGCGGATCAAACCGCCGTACGCCCCCCTTCCCCCGTTCGGGCCAATCCTGGTGGTGCCCCGGCACACCGCGGCGCACCAGGCCTCATGATCTTCGTCGTGCATGGACCCGAACCGACCCAAACCGCCTTCGCCGCAAGGGTGTTGGCGCTGGTGACGCTGACCTGGCTCCTGGTGGGGGCACCGGCCGGCCCGGCGACGGCCGACGCCTGCGCCTACGCCTCGGCCGGCCCCGACGGCGCCGAGGCGGTGGCGGTCGCCGGACCCCCCGGCCTGCCGATCCCGCCGGTGTGCCAGACACCCACGCCGACACCGACCCCCACGCCACCCGCGCCGAAGCCCGCGCCGTCCCCGACGCCGACACCGACCCCAACACCGAAGCCCACGCCCACACCCACGCCGAAACCCCAGCCGCCGCCCCCGCCCGCACCGCGGCCCCCGGCACCCCGCCCGAGCCCGACTCCCACGCCGACTCCGACGCCCGCCCCGACCGCGACGCCCGCCCTGAAGCCGTCGGCCAAGCCCGCCCCCGGTCCGTCCGCGAGCCCCGTGAGCTATCCGGCATACCGGGCGCCGGTAACCCAACGGCCGACGGGCGGCGGCCCGTCGCCCGTCACGTATGTCCTGCTCATCACGGCACCCGCCGTGATCGCCGTCGCCGCGCTGCGCCCGCGCTGATTCCTGGAGGCACCTCTTGCCGGAATGGCTTGTTCTCACCCTCGCGATGCTGGCCGCCTGCGCCGTGGTCGTCATCATCACCGTCGTACGGCACCGCGCCGCGCCGCACGACGAGGACACCAGCGAGACCCCGGACGTCATCGAGTACATGACGATGTGGATCGGCGTGGTGTACGCGATCGTCCTGGGTCTGGCCATCGCCGGGGTGTGGGAGGGCCGCAGCGCCGCCCAGGACCACGTACAGGCGGAGGCCGTCGCGCTGCACGAGATCTCCGAGCGGGTACGGGTCTATCCGACCGACGCCCGTGACCGTATTCGGGACGATGTCAACGCCTATGTCGGACACGTCGTACACACCGAGTGGAAGACCATGACCAACGACGGCCACCTCACGGCGCGCGGCGATGAGCTCTTCGACCGGATCCGCCAGGACGTCACCGACTACCAGCCCAGGACGGACTTCGAGGCCCAGGCCTACCAGCCGCTCCTCGACCAGGTCGCCGCGGCGGCCGAGGCCCGCAGCGCCCGGGCCGACTCCATGGGGGCGACCATGCCCGGCGTGGTGTGGTTCGGGCTGCTGTCCGGCGCCATCGTCACCATCGGCATGGTCTTCGCGCTGCAGATCCGGCGCACCATGCGCGAACTGGTCCTGGCCGGGCTGTTCTCCGCCCTGATCGCCTTCCTGCTCTTCCTGATCTGGGACTTCGACGCGCCCTACACCCGGGGCATCACGGCCTCGGCCTCGCCCTTCCTGAACCTGTTCCCGCACATCCAGGCCTGACAGGTCCTCACTCCGACGGGCCATCGAGGGGACGCGCGCCACGCCGTCGACGTCCCCTGGGTGGCCCACGCGATTGCCCCATTCGCACTACTGCAATCGCGCAGCCGCATGCACGTTCCTAGCGTTTCGGTCATCGAGGTGCATCCCTGCCCCAAGCGGAACAGGTCCGCAGCTGCTCCTCGGGACGGAAGGAACCGCCATGCGCGCGATACGCCTTGCTTCGGCCGCACTGCTGGGCATCAGCGCCCTCGCCTTCTCCGCACCGGCCGCCGTCGCGTACGGCGACGGCCACAACATCACGCCGTTCGGTTTCAGCGTCGTGCCCTCGACCGTCGCTGCGGGCGGCCAGGTCACACTGCAGGTCAACCGGGACCACAACTGCCGGGGGCCGGTGACGGTCACCTCGCCGGTGTTCGACCCGGCCACCATCCGGCCGGGACACTCGGCGGCGATGCGAACGGTCGACTGGGACGCCAAGCCGGGCGCGGTCTACAGGGTGACGTTCACCTGTGACGGGGTGAGCGGCTCGACGGATCTGACCATCGCCGGCGGCGGCCGCCCGGACCACCACCGCCCCACACCGCTGCCGTTCAACCCGAACCGCGGTGTGCACGCCGGTGAGGGCGGCAGCATCGCCGGGTTCGACCTGAAGGAGATCGGGATGGGCGCGGCGCTCATCGCGGGCTCGGTCGGGACGGCGTACCACTTCTCGCGCCGCCGCAGCGACGAGGACGGCGCCTGAACAGACGGAGTGCGGCCTTCGCCCCGGATCCTCCTCGGAGGATCCGGGGCGAAGGCCTTCGACGTGCGATCTGCCGCCCGAAGGGGACGTGCGACATGCTCTCGGAAAGGGTCGGAAGCCAGAAGAAGGGGAAGGGTCAGATCCGCTTCTCCGACCTCCGCCGCATCCAGAACACTCCGCCGCCGATGAGGGCCGCGGCCACGAGTCCGCCGCCGATGGCCATGTCGGTAGGCGTCGCCCCGCTGGAGCTGCTGCCGCCGAGACCGCCCTGGACGCCGCCGATGACGGTGAAGGCGGCGGGGTTCGTCAGGCTCTTGCCGCTGCAGTTGACGGTGATGCTGTGCGAACCGTTCCTGGCGTTCCGGTTGACCGTCGCGGTGCCCTTCGCCGTTTGGGTGCCCGTGACCGGGGTCAGCGGTGTGGGCGCGAACGCGTCCGAGGTGGCGGTGCCGCCCATCGGGCAGCCGTCGACGGTGATGGTCAGCTGCCCGCCGCGGGCGATGACGCTGGGCAGGGCGACGATGTTGCTGGGGTTGACGTTCATGCCGTCCCGCGCGACGGCCGCCGGTGCGGCGAGGCTGAGGGCGGCGACCACGGCGGCAGAGACCGCCAGGGCGCGATGAGTTCTCATGTAATCCTCCGCGGAAGACGCCCCGGGGCCCTTCCCCGGTCTGTCGGCGAGAAAGCGCCTCCCAGAAAGACCCTCAGTTGCCCTGCACGCGCCCGCATTTCGGCGATGGTCCGTCCTGGTGAGAGGACACGCCGGGCAACAACCTCACAATCGGATATCGCCGCAGGTCACGGACCGTCAGAAATTTCCTGCCCGCGGCAACTCGGATGGCGCACCAAAGCCGCACGGGCCACCCGTTCGCATCCGCCCCGTCGCCGGTTTCACCCGCGGCATTTAGCGTTCTCGTATGCGCGTATGACGGGGCGACGGCCGCGTCGAGAGGGGAAACGAATGTCTGCGTCCGATTTCGCCGAACTGGCCGAAGAGGAGGAGCGGCGCAAGAAGCGTGCTCCTTGGGGCGTAATAGCGCTTGTTCTGCTCACGGGCCTCGCGCTCATTCGGAACGGCTCGGGGGAGTTCGACGTGGGCCCGCCCCAGCCCGCCTCCGTGGCGGCGGCGGACGGCCGGGTCTCCGGCGGCACCTTCGCCAACGTCCAACCGCTGCCGTACGCCCTGCCCGACCGGGTCAGGATCCCCTCGATCCGGGTCGACGCACCGGTCCTGCCGGTGGGCCTGGACTCGGACGGCTGGGTCGGGGCGCCGCCGCCGGAGGACCCGAACCTGGCCGGCTGGTTCACCGGCGCCGTCTCCCCCGGCGAGAAGGGCACCGCGGTCGTGGTCGGCCACGTCGACAACAAACAGGGACCCGCGGTGTTCTACGCCCTCGGGGCCCTGAAGAAGGGCAATCGCGTCGAGGTCGCCCGCAAGGACGGAAAGACGGCCGTTTTCGAGGTCTACGGCATCGAGGTCTTCCAGAAGAAGAACTTCCCCGGCGACCGCGTCTACGCCTCCAAGGGCACCCCGGAATTGCGCATCATCACGTGCGGCGGCGGTTTCTCCAAGCAGCACGGTTACGACGGGAATGTCGTCGTGTTCGCCCGCCTGGTCGAGGTCCGCTGAGCGTTCCCCGACCAGGCGGGAGCGATATCAGGAGCTGGTGAGGACGACGAGTTGCTGGGTCGCCCGGGTCATCGCGACATAGTGGTCGACCGCTCCCTCGATGCCCTCGCCGAACTTCTCCGGGTCGACGAGGACGACCAGGTCGAACTCGAGCCCCTTCGACAGCTCCGGGGTCAGGGACCGGACCCGGGACGTCGTACGGAAGGCGGGATCGCCGATGACGCAGGCGATCCCGTCGGCGTGGGCGGCGAGCCAGGTGTCCAGGATCGAGTCCCGATCCGAGACGGACCCGTGGACGACGGGGACGCCACCGCTGCGGATCGAGGTCGGCACGTTGGCGTCCGGGAGTGCGGCCCGGATGACCGGCTCGGCCTCCGCCATGATCTCTTCCGGCGTGCGGTAGTTGATGCTCAGTGAGGCCAGGCCGATCCGGTCGAGGCCGACCCTCTCCAGCCGTTCCTGCCACGACTCGGTGAACCCGTGCCTGGCCTGGGCGCGGTCCCCCACGATGGTGAAGCTCCGGGACGGGCAGCGCGCGAGCAGCATCTGCCATTCCGCGTCGGTCAGTTCCTGGGCCTCGTCCACGACGATGTGCGCGAACGGTCCGGCGAGCAGGTCCGGGTCCGTGGTGAGCAGTTCGGACTCGTCGACCAGGCTGACCTCGGCGTCCTCGCCGCGCAACATCCTCACCAGGCCCTCGCCGTCGTCACCGTCGGCGCCGGAGCCGGCCACGGCCTCGATCAGGTTGTCGACGACCCGCGCCATGCTCTCGCGCTGGGCGGCGAGGAGGGCCTCGTTCCGGCGCTTGCGCCGCGCCGTCTCCGGGTCGCCCAGCCGCTGGCGTGCCGCGTCCAACAGCGGAAGGTCGGACACCGTCCAGGCCTGGGCGTCCGCGCGCTGCAGCCGCTGAACCTCGTCGCGGCTGAGCCAGGGAGCGCACATCCGCAGATAGGCGGGCACCGACCACAGGTCCGAGACGAGGTCGGCCGCTTCGAGCAGCGGCCAAGCGCGGCTGAACGCGGTCAGGAGTTCCCTGTTCTGCGACAGCGACCTACGGAGCAGGGCGGGCGAGACCTCTTCGCCGTCGTGCTTGTCCTCCAGGATCGTCAGCAGTTCCTCCCAGACCTGGGCACGTGCCTCGTTGTGCGGAGTGCCTGGTTCCGCCGCCTCGAAGGCCACGGCCCAGTCGGCGGCGCTCAGCCGGATGTCGGACCAGTGCGTCGTGACCGTCATCCCCTCGGCGGGCGGCTCCTCGTAGAACCGGACGGCCTTCTCGATCGCCCGCACCAGATCCGCGGACGACTTCAGCCGAGCCACCTCCGGATCGCTTTCTACGGCCGCTGCGGCCCCCTCGGTGACGAGGTCGCGCAGGATGCAGGTCTGCACGCCCTCCTCCCCGAGGCTGGGCAGGACGTCGGAGACGTAGGCCAGGTAGGGCCGGTGCGGGCCGACGAACAGCACGCCGCCGCGGCGGTGACCCAGGCGCGGGTCGGAGTGGAGCAGGTAGGCGGAGCGGTGCAGGGCGACGACGGTCTTGCCGGTGCCCGGGCCGCCGTCGACGACGAGGGCGCCGCGGGACCCGGCGCGGATGATGGCGTCCTGGTCGGCCTGGATGGTGCCGAGCACGTCGCGCATCCGGGGCGACCGGTCGGTGCCCAGGCTGGCGATGAACGCGGACTGGTCGTCGAGCGCGGCACGCCGTTCGAGGCCGTCTGCGGTGAAGACCTCGTCCCAGTAGTCGCTGATCCGGCCGCCGGTCCAGCGGTACCTGCGGCGGCTCGCCAGTCCCATCGGATTGCCGTGGGTGGCGCCGAAGAACGGTTCGGCCGCCGGGGACCGCCAGTCGACCAGCAGCCGGCGGCCCGTGCTGTCGGTGAGACCGAGCCGTCCGACGTACACCGGTTCCGGGCCGTCCGTGCCGACCATGCGGCCGAGGCACAGGTCCAGGCCGAAGCGGCGCAGCGTGCGCAGCCGGGCGGTCAGCCGGTGGATTTCCACGTCCCGGTCCATCGCCTGCCGGCCCAGCCCGCCGGGCGCCCGGCGGGCGGCGTCGAGGCTGTCGGACACCTCGGCGATCGACTGCTCGAGGCACTCGGCGAGGGCGGCGAAGTACCGCTCGTCGTCGGCGATCAGCGCCGGGTCGGCCTTGGCGAAGAGGCGGTCGGGAAGGTCGAACGCGCTGGTGGTCAGGGAATTCACTGCGATTGGCTCCGATCTGAGGTCGCTTACGACCGTTGCGCGCGGCAAGGCGGGTGGGCCGGCGGCGTTCCGGCTCCGGCTCGGCGGTCCAGCGTGGTTCACGCGGACACGGGCCGTGGTTCCCGGCTGATCTCGTCGAGGAGCAGCTGCGCGGCCACCGCCGCCCCGTCGGTGCGCATGGAGGCGGCGACAGCGCTCGCCCGGGTGCGCGTCCCGGGGTCCAGGGCCACCGCGAGCGCGGCCGACAGGGACTCGACGGTCGGGGCCGGGCCGTCGTGGGCCGCGCCGATGCCCAGGTCGGCCACCCGGGACGCCCAGTGCGGCTGGTCCACGATCTGGGGTACGACCACCTGGGGCGCGCCGGCCTGCGCGGCTGTCGTCGTCGTACCCGCGCCGCCGTGGTGCACGACGGCGGCCACCCGGCGGAACAGCGCCTGGTGGTTGACCTCGCCGACGGCGAAGCAGTCGTCCCGGTCGTCGGCCGGGGCCAGGTCCGCCCAGCCGCGCCCGACGAGCACGCGGCGGCCCTGCGCGCGAACCGCCTGGACGGCGACCTCGGCGAGGTCCGTCGAGCCGCGCATCGGCATGCTGCCGAAGCCCACGTACACCGGCGGTTCCCCGGCCTCCAGGAACGCCAACAGCTCGTCCGGGAGCGGGCGTTCGTCCGGCAGCGTCCACGCCCCCGTCTGCACCAGGTCGAGATCCGTCATCTCCTGCCACCGCCCCAGGACCGGGTCGGCCGCCAGCCACGGCCGGTCGGTGAAGACATGGTCGCGGACGTTGTCCACGGGTGGCAGGCCGATCGCCGCCCGGTGGGTGTTGAGGGCCTCACCGTACAGTGCGTTCACGCGCTCGGCGTCGAGGTCCCACAGCGCCTTGTTGTCGGTCACACCAGGTGGGTTCGGCCGGCCCGGCCGCTGCGCCGGCGGGCGGTGCGAGGACGGCAGACCGACCGTGTGGAAGCAGGCGAACACATAGCGGATACCCAGTTTCTCGGTCACCGACCGCGCCCCGGCCGGCATCAGACCGGTTGCCACCAGTGCGTCACATCCCTCGGCCGCCGGGGCGACCGTGTCGAAATGTGCGGCGACCAGCTCGGGCGCGAGCTGGAACGCGCGCGCCGGTGAGGGCGGCGTCGCCCCCGTCACGAGCTCCCGCACCGACGGCCCGAACGGCACGTGCTCCACGCCGGCACCGGCCAGCAGCTTCGCGAACTCCTCGTCCGGCGGCGCGCACACCAGCGCCTCTGCGCCGAGCTTCCGCAACGCGACCGCGAGTCCCGTCACCGGCTCGACGTCCCCGCGCGACCCATACGTCATCAACAGCACACGCACTTCGCGAATCCCCCATTTCAGCAGCTTCTGACCCTCGGCCGGAGATTCTGCGGCATCAGGGGGGCCTTGCCGCAAGCCCCCCTGTGCGCTATATGTTGAGAGTGGCAAGGAGTGGCTGAACTCCTTGCCTTTGTTTTTTGCCGGCGCCCTTGTCGGTGCACTCCCCTGTGTCCGGCCCCTCTGCCTATGCGTAGTGCCGTCTCGGCACGGTGATGTGGTAGCCGGAATCCAGCAGATACGGCAGATAGCGGCGCAGCGCCCGCACGCTCTGGGAGCGGTTGCCGCCGGCGTCGTGGGACAGCACTACGACACCGGGGGCGGCGCCGTGTGCGACGCGGCGGACGATGGTGCGGGTGCCGGGGGTGGTCCAGTCCTCGGTGTCGACCGTCCAGGCCAGGGGCTCCATGCCCATCTCCGCGCCGAGCTGGAAGGCCGCGCGGTTCCAGGCGCCGTAGGGCGCGCGGAACCACTGGGGACGCTCGCCGTAAGCCTCCTCGATGACGTCGCTGGTGCGTTTCATCTCGGAGCGGATGCGGGCGCGGGTGAGACGGGTCAGCAGGGGGTGCGACCAGGTGTGGTTGCCCACGACGTGGCCCTCGTCGGCCATCCGGGCCAGCAGGTCCTGGTTGTCCACGGCCATCTCCCCGCACACGAAGAACATGGCCCGGACCTCGTACTCGGCCAGGGTGTCCAGGATCGCCGGGGTGTAGCGGGGATCCGGCCCGTCGTCGAAGGTCAGCACCATGGTCCGGCCACGCCCGGACACACGCAGGAACGGCTCGTGCCGCACCCGGGTCGGCTCGGGTACGGCACGTGGCGGATCGTAGCCGCCGAAGGGCTGGAGGCGGTAGGCGGAGGGCGTGCGCGTGGGGCTCGCCTGGGGGCCGGCGGCGGGGACGACGGGCGGGACCGGCTCATCGCCCCTGCCCAGCGCGAGCACACCAGCGCCACCGGCCGCGCCCAGAGCGGCGACGCCGCCGATCAACGCCCGGCGCCGCGTGAGCAACTGATCCTTCTTCATGACTCATCAGTCGCCCGCCCGAAGCCGCCCGCACCCCAGCAACACCGGACCGGCGGCAGGAAAACACCTGCCCGGCCCAAGAAGCGGGCTCTGCGGTGGCGCATCGGCGGCGGGCAGTGAAAGGGACGGTCGGCATGGCCGAGGCCTGCCTTGCGGATCAGCTCGGCGCGACGACTTCCGGCTCTGGACCGAGGGCCGGGCGACGGCGCGGCGGACTCCCAGACCGACGCATCCCAGACCGACGGAACCCAGGCCGGCCCGCAATTCGCTTTCGGCGCACGGCCGTTCACGAGTAGCGTCGGAGCCGTGAGGTGATCTCCCGTGCGGTGTCCCGGACACCGCAGACGCGAACCGGTCCGTCCTCGCGGCCGGCGGCACACACGCCGCCGCTCCCGCACACGCCCCGCTTCCGCACGGAGAGTTCATCATCATGCGCGCACTCCCTCCCGTTCCCGGCGCCACCGCCGACGCCACCCTCAAGGCCTTCGTCGAGCGAGCCGGCGGCGACCCCGGTGTCGTCGGTCTGGTCCTCAGTGGCTCTCAGGTGCACGACGGCATGCCCACCGTGCACTCCGACCACGACCTGCACGTCGTCCTGCGGGACCGCGACGCCTCGCCGCTCAGCGAGCTGGACCGGTTCCGGTCCGCCCATCTGGACCTGGTGGTCCTCACGCTCGAGGAGTTCCGGCACCGCGGACTGCCCGGCAGCCCGGACGCCTTCAGCCGGTACTCGTACGTCCACGCCCGCGTGCTGCTCGACCGGCTGGGCGGTGAGATCGCCGAGATCCTCGACCAGAAGCGCACGCTGGACGAAGACGAGGCGCGCACCGCAGTCGACGGCTTCCTCGACGCCTACGTCAACCAGACCTACCGCTCCCTGAAGAGCTACCGCGACGGCCGCGACGCCGTCGGCCACCTGGACGCCGCCGAGAGCGTCCCGTACGCGTTGGAGGTGCTCTTCGCCCTGCACCGGCGGGTGCGGCCGTACAACAAATACCTTCGGTGGGAGCTCGAACGGCAGCCGCTCGGTGACGAGCGGTGGGCTGTCGAGCTGCTGCTGCCGGTGCTCCGGCGGATCCTGGCCGACGGCGACCCGCACACCCAGCGCTCCCTGTTCGGCGGCATCGAGCAGACCGCGCGGGCCGCCGGCCACGGCGAGGTCCTCGACTCGTGGGGCGACGACCTGCGGCTGCTGCGCCGGCCCGCCTGACCGTCAGCGGCGGCGCACCAGCGGGAACGGGAGGGTCTCCCGGATCGTCAGGCCGGTGAGGAACATGACCAGCCGGTCGACGCCGATCCCGAGGCCTCCGGTGGGCGGCATCGCGTATTCGAGGGCGTCGAGGAAGTCCTCGTCCAGTTCCATCGCCTCGGGGTCTCCCCCGGCGGCAAGCAGCGACTGGGCGGTCAGGCGGCGGCGTTGCTCGACGGGGTCGGTCAACTCGGAGTAGGTGGTGCCCAGTTCGGTGCCGAAGGCCACCAGGTCCCAGCGCTCCGCCAGCCGCGGGTCGGTGCGGTGCTGGCGGGTGAGCGGGGAGACGTCGGTCGGGAAGTCCTTGTAGAAGGTGGGGAGTTGGGTCTTCTCCTCCACCAGGCGTTCGTACATTTCGAGTACGACGTCTCCCCGGCCGTCGTCCACCGTGTACGGCACGCCGGCGCGGTCGCACAGCGCGTGCAGCGCCGGCAGTTCCGTGTCCGCGTCGATCTCCTCCCCCAGCGCCTCGGAGATCGCGCCGTAGACCGTCTTGACCGGCCAGGCGCCCGAGATGTCGTACTCCCTGCCGTCCTTGCGTGCGATGGGCGTGCCGAAGGCGGCGGTGGCCGCGCCCTGGATCAGTTCGCGGGTGAGGTCGAGCATCACGTCGTAGTCGGCGAAGGCCTGGTAGGCCTCGAGCATCGTGAACTCGGGGTTGTGCTTGTAGGAGACGCCCTCGTTGCGGAAGGTGCGGCCCATCTCGAAGACCTTCTCCAGGCCGCCGACGCACAGCCGTTTCAGGTACAGCTCGGGGGCGATGCGCAGGTACAGGTCGAGGTCGTAGGCGTTGATGTGGGTGGTGAAGGGGCGGGCGTTGGCGCCGCCGTGGATCTGTTGCAGCATCGGCGTCTCGACCTCGAGGTAGCCGCGCTCCAACAGGCCCTGGCGCAGGGCCTGTACGGCGCTGGAGCGGGCGCGGATCACCTGGCGGGCGTCGGGGCTGGAGACCAGGTCGAGGTAGCGCATGCGGACCTTGGCCTCCGGGTCGGCCAGGCCCCGGCGTTTGTCGGGCAGTGGGCGCAGGCA
The DNA here is from genome assembly GCF_042893105.1 of Streptomyces sp. NPDC001663. NCBI lineage: Bacteria > Bacillati > Actinomycetota > Actinomycetes > Kitasatosporales > Streptomycetaceae > Streptomyces > Streptomyces sp. NPDC001663. The sequence continues at coordinate 96,646 of NZ_JBIAUR010000001.1, forward strand.
CTTGCCGATCAGCTGCCAGGAGGTGACGAAGACGGTGGGCTCACCCTTGTCGCTCACGCCGGCGCGACCCGTGGCGGTGATGTGGTCGCCGATGTCGGTGTCGGCGGTGAAGCGGTCGAGGGCGGGGCCGGACTCCTCGCGGGTGAGGGCGAGTTGACGGTCGCCCGACCAGTCGCGCAGCACGACGAAGACGATGCCGCCGAAGTCGCGGACCAGCATGACCCGGCCGGCGACCGTGACCTGCTCGCCCTCGCGGACGTCGGCGAGGGCGTGGGTGCGCCGTGGGATGCCGACGGGGTACGGGTCGGAGCCCTCGGCGCGCAGCCGGTCGAGGGTGCCGTGCCGGATGCGGACCTGTTCGGGCAGGCCGGCGTGCGGATCGCCGGGCCCGGCCTCGCCCCCTCCGTCGAGGCCGAGCGCCGACAGCGACGGCAGGCCCTCGGTGGTCGCGGGCCTGGACGCCCCCTTCGGGTGCCCCTTTCCCCAGAGTTTGCGCAAGGTCGGTACCGAAACGAAACCTTCGGCGATTCCGGAGGCCAGGCCGATGCGGGCGAGGGAGCCGGTGTCGCCGTAACAGATGAAGCGCGGGTACCACTCGGGGTGGTACTTGGCGTTGGAGCGGTACAGGGCCTCCAGTTGCCACCAGCGGGAGAAGAACAGCAGCAGGCGCCGCCACAGGCGGAGCACCGGTCCGGCGCCGATGCGGGCGCCCTCCTCGAAGGCCGAGCGGAAGACGGCGAAGTTGAGCGAGATCCGGCGTACGCCCAGCTTCGGGGCGGCGGCGCACAGTTCGGCGACCATGAACTCCATGACGCCGTTGGGGGCGGTGCGGTCACGGCGCATCAGGTCGAGGGAGACGCCGTCGCGGCCCCAGGGCACGAAGGAGAGCAGGGCGAGCAGGCGGCCGTCCTCGCCGAGGGCCTCCACGAGGAGGCAGTCGCCGTCGGCCGGGTCGCCGAGGCGGTCGAGGGCCATGGAGAAGCCGCGTTCGGTCTCGGTGTCCCGCCAGGCGTCGGCCTTGTCGACGATCTCCTCCATCTCCTCGTCGGTGAGGGTGTAGTGGCGGCGGATTCGGCTGGTGGCGCCGGTGCGGCGGACGCGGTGCACGGCCTGCCGGGTGACGCGCATGTCGCGGCCGTCGAGGTCGAACTCGGGCACGGGCAGGATCGCCTCGTCGCCGAGCTGCAGCGCGCCGAGTCCGGCGCGGGCGAAGGCCCTGGCGCCGTCCTCCGAGGCGCCCATCGCCGCGGGCGCCCAGGCGTGCACGCGGGCCACGTCCAGCCAGGCGGCGATGGCGTGCGGCCAGGCCTCCCGGTCGCCCACCGGGTCGCCGCTGGCCAGGCAGACGCCGGCCTCGACGCGGTAGGTGACGGCGGCCTTTCCGCTGGGCGAGAAGACGACGGCCTTGTCACGCCGGGTGGCGAAGTAGCCGAGGGAGTCCTCCTCGCCGTAGGCCTTCAGGAGGGCGCGGATGCGAGGTTCCTCGTCGCCGTGCAGGGCGGATTCCATGCGCTGGGAGCGGAACAGGGTGGCGGCAGCGTTCAGCAGGGCGAGTGCGCCGAAGAGGCCGAGCAGGAAGAACAGGACGCGGGGCGGGCGGCCGTCGAAGGAGCGGGCCGAGACCAGGCCGCCGCAGACCCGGTTGGCGGCCCACGCCAGCCGCTGGCCGCGGGGCAGGGTGCCGGGGAACAGTTCGACCAGTCCCCAGCCGACGAGGATGCCGAGGACGATCCCGGCCAGCAGCACGGCGAGGGCCCGTCGGACGGCGGCGCGGCGGGAGGCGGCGTAGAACTCCCTGCGGGCGACGATCAGCAGGGCCAGCGCGAGGCTGCAGACGACGAGGGAGGGGACGGACTCGGCGTACAGGCCGAGGGCCACGCCGAGGATGTCGTCGAGGACGAGCAGGCCCAGGTAGACGACGACCAGCCACCAGGCGATCTTCTTGCGGGCGGCGGTCGCGGCGGCCAGCAGGAAGAGGAAGACGGCGTAGGCGAGGTTGGCGCTGATGGGGACGATCAGCAGGTCGAGGAAGCGGACGACCGGGCGCAGCAGGGCGCGCAGCGGCGGGATGAGCGCCAGCAGGACGCAGAGCAGTCCGAGGGCGCCGAAGAAGGCGCCGAAGACCTCGGGCACCTTGCTCAGCGGGCCGCTTCCGGGCGGGCGTATCGGGCCCGCGGTCTGCTTGGGCGGGGAGGCCTGCGCGGTGGCACTCATGTTCCGACTGTAGGAAGCCCCCGGCCGCCTCGCCCGTCGAACGACCGCCTCACGTCCCCTTCGAGCGGTCCCGCACGGCGGCGGGACCTGCGGCTTCCGATAGCCTCACAGCCGTGACGGAACAGCACTCGCACCAGTTCGAGCGGGGTACGGACGGGCCGAAGGTGATCGTGGCCGGGGTGGACGGCTCCGACTCCTCGCTCCGCGCCGCGGCATATGCCGGTGGCCTGGCCCGGCGCCAGCACGCCCTGCTCGCCATCGTCTACGTCCAGCCGGTGATGGCGGCGGGCGCGGCGATGGGCGCGCCGGTCGCCGAGACGACCGACGAGATCGCCGAGGACCTGGTCGCCCAGATCCGCGAGGCGACCGAGCGGATGAAGGGGATATTCGACGTCCGCTGGGAGTTCCACACGTTCCGCGGCGACCCGTACGGCGGTCTGGTGAAGGCGGCGGACGAACTGAAGGCCGACGCGGTGGTGGTGGGCGCCTCAGAGCAGGCGGGGCACCGGATCGTGGGGTCGGTGGCGGTGCGGCTGGTGAAGGCGGGGCGTTGGCCGGTGACGGTAGTGCCGTAACCCTCAGCGTTTACGGGCCAGCAACTGCACCCCCTGCGACCGGTGACCGTTCATCGTGACGACGTCGATCCGACGCTCGGCCACGAGGTCGAGGTCCGCCACGAGAGCACGCAACTCTGCGATGTTGTGGTGTCGGCACACGGCGCCGTCTTCGGTGGCGAACACACCGTACGGGGTGCCGAATCGGCGGGTGTGGGCGATGTAGCGGTCCCGGTTCCGTTCGTCGTCCTGCAGGAGCATGTCGCTGACGTACAGCAGCCCGCCGGGCGCCAGGACGCGGATCAGCTCGGTGACGAGGGCCCGCTGGGCCGCGTCGTCGGGAACACAGGTGAGCACCGCGAACAGCAGGACGACGTCCAGACTGGCCGATGCGTGGGGCAGGGTCGGCGGGGACTGCAGTACGTCGAGGCGCAGGTCCGGTCTCGCTCGGCGACCGCGCTCGATCAGGCCGGGGGACGGATCCGCCCCGGAGACCTCGCTGAAGCCGCGGTCCTTCAGCTCGGCCGTCACCCGGCCGTATCCGCAGCCGTAGTCGAGAATTCGGGCGTCCCGAGCCACCTCCGCCAGCCAGCCGTGGTCCACCGGGTGCGTGAACGTCTTGGTCGCGCCGACGCCGTTCCAGTACGCGACCTGATTGCCGAGGTCCTTCATGCGGACTCGGCGTCGAGCTGGTGGTCGGCCCAGACGTAGCTTTCGGGCAGCAGCTCGGTGATGGGAACGGTGCGGACGCGGTCGCCTTCGCCGACGATGACCTCGATGGCGGGGAAGTAGTCGAGGAGTACCTGACGGCACCGGCCGCACGGGGGAACCACCCCCCGGTCGCGGTCGCCCACGGCGACGATCGTGTCCAGGTCGTAGACGCCCTGTGCGGCCGCCGCACCGATGAGGACCAGTTCGGCGCACGGGCCGCCGGTGAAGTGGTAGGCGTTCACCGCGGTGACGATCTGTCCGTCACGGGCGCGGGCGGCGGCCGCCATGGTGTGGTTGTCGCCCCGGCAGCGCGTGCGGGCGATGTGGGCCGCGGCCTGGATGAGTTCGTGGTCGACGGGGTGGGTCCGATCGGTCATCGTCTCCGCTTTCGTGGGGTGTTCAGGAGACGGTGACTCGGGGGGCGATGTGGCGCAAGCGGATATCGGGGGTGTGGTGACTTCACTGGGTGCTGCAGCAACAGCGCATGCCGTCCTGCTGCTTGTTGCCGGCGTGGTCGGGGCTGCTTCGGGCCTTCAGGTCGTGTGCAGTGCCTCCTCGCGCAGGCGGGTGAGGACCTTCAGGCCTCCCTCCCTGTCCATCCGGGCCGTGGTCACGCGGAGCGGGTAGCACCTTCGGAACATCGAGGTGAAGTGGGTGCCGTAGTGGATGTACTCGCCGGAGCCCGGGTCGGACAGGGGGCGGGCCACGGCGTTGAAGGACGGCTCGTGGAAGTAGGCGAGGGTGTAGCGCTCGCGGGTGGCCAGGCGGACCTTGTGCGGGGTCGACAGCAGGGTGCCGCCGGTCATGAACTGCATGATGTCGCCGGGGAAGACCGTGAAGACGGCGGGGACCGGGGTGACGTAGGTCCAGGGTTCCTCGTGTTCGTAGCGGCCGGCCATGGACTCCTCGGGGAGCCAGTTGCGGCCGCGTTCCTCTCCGGGGACCGGCGGGCGGATGTAGAGGCCGCCGACATCGTCCTGGGCCGCGATGACGAGCAGGCCGTAGTCGGTGTGGGCGCCGATGCCCCGTTCGGAGGTGGCGTCGGCGGGCGGGAAGCGCAGGACCCGCATGTGGTGCCAGCCGTCGGCGGTGAGCCGGGTGAAGGTGTCGGGGTCGTCCAACCCGAGGCCCAGGGCGGTCAGTTGAAGCAGGCGGTGGCCCAACTCGCCGACAGTGGTCATGTAGTCCTTCATCGCCCGGGCGTAGTCCGGGGACGGCCAGGGCGCGGGGCCGTGGCAGGGCCAGTGTTCGATGACGCGGGGGTCGTCGGCGGGGATGTCGGGGCAGACGGTGAAGATCTCGGAGCCGTCCCGCTCCCCCGCGGTCTCCTCCTCGCCGGAGGCGACGTAGCCGCTGTAGGTGAGGTCGGAGACATGCGCGGCCTTCTCCTCGAGCGGGCGGGCGCAGAAGGCGTGGGAGGCGGCCAACGCCCGTTCGGTGGCGGCCTGTTGGGCCGGGGTGGCGCTGATCTGGAAGATGCCGTCCGCCTGCCAGGCCGCCACCAGTGCCCGGCCGAGAGCCCGGTCGGCGTCCGTGCCGTGGACGGCGGACGGTGGCCGGAAGGTCTGAAGGGGCGTCAGGGTCTGTTTGTCGCTGCTCATTCGAGGTACTCCGCGAGCGATGCGAGTGGTTGCGCGCCAAACTACGCCGCGGCCCTCTCTCCTGAACAGCCGTTCAGTGCACATGGTCCCGCCACGTATCTGCGCGGTGTCTTCCCTCGAGGGCGTCCTGGCCGTGGCGATCGGCCGCCAGCCGTTTGCCGGACGCGAAGAGATGACGCGCATGGCCGGGCTCCGGGCGGTCGATGGCATTCTCCGCCGCAAACCCGTCGAGCACGTCGAAGAGACGGAAGTCGGCGAAGGCACGCGGCTGGACCGGTCGTTGGGGCTGTGGCAGCTCACGGCGATCGGCGTAGGCGGCATCATCGGCGCGGGCACCGGGGGTCCGGGGGCGTCCCCCAGATGGCGCAGCACCCTCGCCGGCACCGTGGCCAACGGTTCGGCGGGACCCGCAGTCCTCGTCTCCTCCGCATCGCCGGCGGCGCGAGCGCGGCCCCGATCCGCTTCGGGTACTCCTGCAAGCGGTCGGTGCCCGGCCCGCCGCTAGAGTGCTGCGGTGGCGTGGGGGAACGCCGGTGCCGTACGGGGGGATTGAGCACTCTTGCGATCAAGTGGAAGGCACGGAGCGGTCGTTGCTGCCGTGATCTGTGCCGTCGCCGTACTGTTCCTGAGTGCGTGCGGGACCGAGGTGGCCGGTCGGCAGGCGTCCGCGTCGCCGACCGGACCGATCCCGTGGACCATTGCGGAGCCCTCGGCGGTCACCGGGGCCCTGCTCGCCGACGGCGGCCGCACGGTGCTGCTGGAGGCGCAGGTGCCCAGTGGCGAGCGCCCGTGTGTGCGGGACCTCAAGGCGGTGCTCACCGACCCTGTGCAGGACCTCGTGCGGGTGCAGATCACCTTCTACTCGCCGTCCGGGGACCGGCGTTCGGGGTGTACCAAGGAGAAGGTGGCCACGGCGCGGGTCCGACTACCCGTCCCCCTGGGCAGCCGGGAGCTGGTCGTCGACCACGACACCCTGTTCACCGCCGACGGCGCCAAGCTGCCCGCGCTGCGGCTGTGCGGGGAGTTGGGCTGCACGCCGCCGGCCACCGGCTGCACCACCGCCTCCTACGAACAGGCGCTGATCGCGGTCGACGCACCTGCGCACACGTACCGGGACTCGGAGAAGTGCGACGGCAAGTGGCTGGTGATGGACTTCTCCTGGCGCACGGGGCCGGCCTGCGGCGACTCGTCGGGAACGGGCTGCTCGTCCCGGCTGGGCGACCGCTGGTTCTTCCGCGCGGAGAAGAAGGGCTGGGTACCGATCGCGGAAGGCGCGGCCGGGGGCTGCCGGGACGTGCAGCGCAGGGAGCCTGAGTTCCCGGCCTCGCTGTGCGAGTCGCTGGCTCCGCTTTCGCCTTCGCTGCACCCGAGTTATCCCCCGGCGTCCGCCTCCCCGAGCCCGTCCTAGAAGTCCCTAGAAGTCCCTGGAAGTCCTACAGGCTGCGGAGGAAGTCCAGCAGGATCTCGTTGAAGACCTCCGGCTTCTCCAGGTTCGGGTAGTGGCCGGTGTCTACGACGGTCTCCGAGCGGCCGTTGGGGACGGTGCGGGTGAGGCGTTGGGCCGCGTCGAGCATCTCGGCGGGTTCGAGGGTGCCGTTGATCGTGAGCACCGGGACGTCGATCTGCGGCAGACGGGGCCAGGAGTCGGTCACGCGCACATGCCAGTCCTTCTCGCCGAGTGTGTGCTTGGCCATGGTGTTGGCGGCCATCTCGCGCAGCCGGAGCCCGATGGCCGGGTCGACGTCCTCGGCGGTGCGGTGCTCGCCGGGCACGACGCGCAGGAAGACGTCGAGCCAGCCCTGGATGTCGCCGGCGGCCAGCGTGCGCGCGTACTCGGCCTGGATCTCCTTGTGGTACGGGTCCGTGTACTGGAAGTCGCCGGTCGCGGCGCCGCACGTCACCACGGCGCGGACGAGCTCCGGGTGCTCCAGCACGGTGTCGGTGACGATGACGCCGCCCATCGACAGGCCGACGAGGACGGCGGGCCCCGCGTCGAGGTGGCGCAGCAGTTGGGCGAGGTCGTCGGCCCAGCGGAACGGCTTGCTCGCGTTGGCGGAGGAGCCGTGGCCGCGTACGTCGGGGGCGATGACGCGGTACTCGGCGGCCAGGGCCGGTATCTGCTCGTTCCAGAGGCGGTGGTCGACGTAGCCGGAGTGGAGCAGGACCACGAGGTCGCCCGTTCCGGTGTCGAGGTAGGCGAGTTCGCCGTCGGTGGACGTGAAGCGGCTCAGTTCCGAAGCAACTGTCATGACAACCAAGGTGTCATCTTCGAGCGACTTTGACAACCTGGTTGTCATGATGATCCGGTGCATGATGGGCGGGTGAACGACATCGACGCACCGCTGCCACCCGACGATCTCGGCCACCGCGTCAGTGAGGTCTTCGACCTGATCGGCGCGCTCTACCGGCGCGGCCTGCGCAAGCTCGAGCAGGGCGAAGAGGTCGAGGGGGTGTCCGTCGGTGTGCGCTCCGTCCTGGTGCTGCTGCACAGGTACGGGCCCATGACGGTGCCTCAGATGGGCCGGATCATGGCACTGACCCGGCAGTTCGTGCAGCGCATGGTCAACGACGCGGTGGACCGGGGCTGGGCGGAGGTCACGCCCAACCCAGCGCACCAGCGGTCCTCGCTGATCCGGATCACGGACGAGGGCGTGGCCGTCATCACCGCGATCCTCGCGCGCGAGCACGCCCTGAACCGGCAGGTCGGCGGCGATCTGACCGAGGCCGAGCTCCGGGCGTGCGTACGTGTGCTGAAGGAGATGCTGCGCACCTTCGACCACGTGGACGTGGACTGACCCGCTCCCCCGCCGGCCTACTCGCCCATCACCAGCCCGTCCTTCGCCGCGCCTCGGCTGAGGACGACGTCCCGGATGCGGTCGCGCACTCCCCGTACCTCGGCGCCCTGCTTGAGCGCCTGGTTCAGGTCGACCGCGCGGCCGGCGTCGACGTCGAACTGCTGGGGAACGAACTCGGCCCTGGTCACTTTCCAGCGGCTGCCCGGCCGGGCGGGCGGGGCGAAGGTGAAGCGGGCGATGCTGGACTCGTTGCCGCGCGGGTCCTGCACGCCCTGGTGGTTGTACATCTCGCCGGCGATCTGGTCGCCCATGCCGTAGACCACCCAGGTGCCGTTGACCTTCTCGTACGCCTGCGGGATATGGGCGTGGGTGCCGAGGATGAGGTCGATGTCGGGGCGGCCGCCCGTGCGGGAGGCGGTGAGCTGCTGGGCCAGGGCGAGCTGCTGCTGGTCGGGGTCGTCCTGCCATTCGGTGCCCCAGTGCAGGGAGACGACGACCACGTCGGCGCCCGCCTTCCGGGCGGCCCGGGCGTCCGCGACGATTCTGTTCTGGTTGATGAGGTTGACGGCCCACGGCTCGCCCTGGGGCAGCGCGAAGCCGTTGGTGTCGTAGCTGTAGGCGAGGTGGGCGACCCTCGCCCCACCCGCGTGCAGGACGGTCACGGTGCGCGCCTCCGCCTCGGTGCGTGCCGTGCCGGCGTGCCGCACGCCCGCACGGTCGAGGGCGTCGAGGGTGCGCAGGATGCCGTAGGAGCCGTCGTCGAGGCTGTGGTTGGAGGCGGTGGAGCAGCCGTCGTAGCCGGTGGCGGCGAGGGCCTGGGCGACCTCGGGCGGGGACTTGAAGGTGGGGTAGCCGGAGTAGTCGCCGTTCGCACCGAAGACGGTCTCCATGTGACACAGCGCCAGATCGGCGCGGGAGACGACGGGTTTGATCCCGGAGAACATCGGCCGGAAGTCGTAGCCGGCGCCGCCCGCGTCGAAGCGGGCACGGTCGATGATCGAGCTGTGCGGAAGGACGTCGCCGGAGGCGACCAGCGTGAAGGCGCGGGTCGCGGCCGGGGCCGGGCGGCCGGCCGCCTCGCGGTGCTGGGCCTGGCAGGCGGCGCCCGCGGCCAGCAGGACCGTGAGCGCCAGGGCAACCTGGCGTCTGCGTGCAATCATCAGCTCACCCCAATGTGATCACATTTACCCATAAATAGGTACGAAGCTGAGCGTGCCCCCAAACAACCCCGGGGCACCGATTAGCCCGTCCGGCGCGCACGGGCGGGGCCTCCCGACCGCTGCACGGCGCGTCGGGGACCGTTCGTCGTACCGTTCGTCGACGCGATCGACCGTCCGCCGCAGATCCCGGTACGGGCCCTGTCCCAAATCGGCACCCTGCGATGCCATACGGCCATGACGGCCGGAACCACCCTCCCGCACGGGACGACCGCCGAGCACGAGCTCGCCGCGCTGCAGCGCGAGCACGGCCGGCCCCTCTTCGCACTCCTCCTCCGGCTCTGTGACGGCGACCGGCAGCGCGCCGAGGACCTCGTGCAGGAGACCCTCGTACGCGCCTGGCAGCATCCCGAGGCGCTGCGCGCCGACGACTTCGACTCCGTACGGCCGTGGCTCATGACCGTCGGGCGGCGGCTCGCCATCGACGCGCGGCGGGCCCGGCAGGCCCGGCCGGCCGAGGTCGGGGACGCGATCCTGGAGAACGCGCGGGTGATCGGCGACCACGCCGAGCGGGCGGCCGCGGCCCTCGACGTCCGCGAGGCTGTGAAGACACTCACTCCGGAGCACCGTGAAGTCCTGGTGCTCGTGTACTTCCAGGGGGCGAGTGTTGCGGAAGCCGCGGAGGCACTCGGGATCCCGCCCGGTACGGTGAAGTCCCGCGCGTACTACGCGCTGCGCGCCCTGCGCCGGGTGCTTCCCGGATATGCGGCCGACCTGCGGTGAAACCAACGGATCAGTCAAACCTCCGTAAAGCGCCTTGCTCAGGACCCCGGTTGAGTAATCGGCTGTCCTCATCCGTGTTCCGGACTGGGGGCTCGGGGCCCTCTGATGGGGCCCGGAGTCGGGCGACGCGCACGCACCGGAGGAAGGCAGGAAGGGATGTTGCACAGAGGTCAAGAGAGCACGGACGGCACCGGCGGCGGTGAACTGGTCGTCCCCATGGCCTGGTTGTACGCCGAGTACATCGCCGACGAGTTGCTCCGGACGGGCGATCTGATGCCGCCGACGTCCTTCGAGTTCCGCGCCGGGCGCGATGCGCTGGCGCTGACCATCTTCCTCTCGGACACCGACGGCGAACTCTCCGGCATCCGGGTGGTCTCCCAGCTGGAGACCTGGCTGTCGCTGACGGCCTACGACCAGCCGTGGCAGGACTGGGTGCGCGAGCGGATGGCGATGCTCGCCGCCGAGGCGGCCGAGTCCGGCGGACCCGCGCCCGACGTGGAGCTGGCGGACGCGGCCTGGCGCTGGCTGGAGGAGACCGAGCTGCTCGCGCCGGACCTGAACGCGGTGCCGGGCGGTGCCGCGGTGTTCGGCGAGGACGAGGGTCCGAAGGTGTGGACGAAGGCGTGGCAGCTGGGCCTGCCGCTCGGCCATCTCGCCATCCACCTTTTTTGAGACTGGTTTCGAACCGGACCAATCCGCGGGCCGGGCCGCTCCGAATCCCTTGGTTGCGATTCTGTGTGTGCCTTGAGTGAATCGGCGGTCTGGTGCGTACCGGTGGGAGCAAGGAGTAACCCCACCCGCACCCAACGGCACGAGGATTCGGCATGAGGTCCCAGGAGAGGCACCGCGACGTCGCCGCGTACGCGCTCGGCGTGCTGGACGAGGCGGACGCCTTCCGCTTCGAGGACCACCTCATGGAGTGCGCGCGCTGCGCGGCCTCCGTGACCGAGTTCGGGCCGATCACCCGGCAGATGATGCTGTACCGCCGGTCGACGCCCCGGTTCGTGCACCCCATGACCCGGCCCGGCCCGCAGCTGCTGGACCGGTTGCTCGGTGCGGTGGCCGCGCGCCACCGGGCCGGGCGGCGGCGCTTCCTGTACGCCGTGGCCGCGTCCGTGGCGATCGGGTTGGCCGGGCCCGGGCTCGCGATGATGTCGGACGGCGGTGGCACGGAGTCCGTGGCCCTGCGGATCGCGACGACCGACGCGACGTCGGGCGTGTGGGCCCAGGTCACCACCGAGGACGAGGACATGGGCAGCCAGGTCAGGCTCGAGGTGAAGGACGGCTCCGGCCCCCGGCACTGTCATCTCGTCGCCGTCGGCCGTGACGGCTCCGAGCAGACCGTGACCAGCTGGACCGTGCCCGCGCACGACGCCCACTCGATCACCATGCAGGGCAGCACGGCGATGCACACCGCCGAGATCGCCCGCTATGAGATCCGCACGTCAAACGGGGAACACCTGGTGACGCTCAAGGCGCACTAGGACGCGGCGCCCACGGATTCACCGGTCCGTCAGAACCCGCTCGAGCGCCGCCCGGCCCGCGGGCCCCCAGGTCCGCTGCCCTCCCGGAAGTCCGCGCTCCCAGGCCTGCCCGATGCCGACGAGGGACAGACCCCGCAGAACGGCCCAGCCCCGTGCCCGCTTGAGCGTCGCCTCGTCCGCGCACCCGTAGGCCTCGAAGAACCCGGACGCCGCACCGGCCGGCAGAAGCACCCAGGCGGCCGCTAGATCCGTCGCCGGATCGCCCGCGCAGATGTCCCCGAAGTCGATCACACCGGAGAGGGTCCCGTCCTCGACGACGACGTTCGCGGGGTGGAGATCACCGTGCAGCCAGAGGGGCGGTCCCTGCCAGTCCGGCGCCGCGACCGCTTCGTCCCATATGTGTTGGATGTCGGCGACGGCGACACTGGCGGCGACGGATTGCAGGGTCCCGGCGAACCCGTCGGCGAGTGTCCTGAGGGGAACGCCGCGATCGCCGCTGACCGGTGCCTCGGGCGGTGCCGGGCGATGCAGTGCCCTCAGGAATCCCGCGAGAGTGTCGGCCGCACGCCTGCCGTCGCTGATCGGGGTGCGGTCGGCCGGCTCGCCGCGGACCCATCGGGCGATGTTCCAGGGGCCGGGGAAGCGGGGCGAGGGTTCGCCTACGCGTACGGGCGTCGGCACCGGGAGCGGGAGGCGGGGAGCCAGGACGGGCAGCCACCGGTGCTCCTTGCGGAGCAGGGTCGGGGCGCGCTCGGTGCGCGGCAGGCGTACGGCCAACTCCTGCCCCAGGCGCCACAGTTGGTTGTCCCAGCCGGCCGCCACCCGACGCAGCCCCAGACCCGCGAGGTCCGGGTGCTGCTCGTGCAGAAGCGAGCGGACCAGGGCCTCGTCGATCTCGGTGTCGTTCACGGGTGTGACAGTACGGGCCGCCGTTGCGCTGTAGCCAGAGCGATGGGTTTTGTCGTGATGCGGAGTGGGTGCACAGGTGTTGTTGGCGGACCGCTATCAGCTGGACGAGCCGCTGGGGCGCGGTGCGATGGGCGAGGTGTGGCGGGCCACCGACCAGCTCCTCGGGCGGCCCGTAGCGGTCAAGGTGCTGCGGGCGGAAGAGGCCCAAGAAACCGAGCGCTTCCGCATGGAGGCGCAGACCGCGGGCCGCCTCAACCACCCCAACGTGGTGGGGGTGTACGACTTCGGCGCCCATCACGACCGGCTCTACCTCGTCATGGAACTCGTCGACGGCTGGACCCTGGCCCAGGAACGCTCCCTGCGCGGCGCCCTGCCCCCGTACGAGGCGGCCGCCCTCGCGGCGCAGATGGCGGCCGGCCTCGCCGCGGCGCACCGGCAAGGTGTGATCCACCGGGACATCAAGCCCGCCAACGTGATGCTCACCACCGACGGCACGGCCAAGATCACCGACTTCGGCATCGCCCGCTTCGCCGACGCCTCCAGCAGCACGCTCACCGCGACCGGCAAGATCCTCGGCACCGCCGACTACCTGGCCCCCGAACGGGCCCTGGGCCGGCCCGCCCGACCCGCCGTCGACGTGTACTCACTGGGCTGCGTGCTGTACGAACTGCTCACCGGCCGCCCGCCGTTCCGCGGCACGACCTCGCTCGCGGTGGTGCAGCAGCACGTCGACGCCGAGCCCGTGGCACCCCTCCTGCTGCGCCCCGAGATCCCCGTGCCGCTCTCCGACTACGTGCTGCGTCTGCTGACCAAGGACCCGGCACTGCGGCCGACTGCGGAGGAGGCGGCCGGCCGGCTGGGTGAGCTGGAGCAGGACCCGCCTCCGGCCGAAGCGGGCGACGCCTCCGACTTCATGCCCGTGCCGTCCGGTCCTCCGGCTCGCGCCCGCGCCTCGCACTCCCGTCCGCGCGGCCGGGGTCGACTGGCTGCGAAGGCCGCGGTGGGCGCCGGTGTCGTGGCGCTGTTCGCGGCGGCCGCGGCACTGGGAGCGTCGCTCAACTCCGGTGATCAGCAGCCTTCTACGCCGGTTTCGCCGACGCCGACGACGGCCAGTTCCGCGCCTGCCGTCGCGACCTCGACCGCGACTAAGCCGTCCGCCGCCCCGACCAGCGCGGAACCTCCGGCGAAGGAGGACCACGGAGACGGCAAAGAACACAAGGGCAAGGGAAAGCACGGCAAGGGGAAGGGCACCGACGGCTGAGTGGACTGTGCTGACGTCCTCCGGCGCTACATGTCCAGGACGATGTCGCCGCCGGGCCGGGCGCAGCAGATGAGGACCTCGCCTTCGGGCGGGGGCTCCAACGGGTCCGGCGCGTAGGCGACTTCGCCGGACAGCAGAGGTGTGGTGCAGGTGTGGCACACGCCCGTGCGGCAACTCCAGCGGGCGGGGACGTCGCAGGCGTCGGCGAGCTCGAGGACGCTGCGCCCGTTGTCGGGGAACGGCACCGACAGGCCGCTGCGGGCGAACGTCACCAACGGGCCGGTGCCGGGCGGGCCCGAGGGCGGGTGGGGCGGTCGGGCGGCCCGCGCGGTGAGGCCGGGGTTGATGGCGGGCAGGGCTCCGAAGAGCTCGGTGTGAATGCGGGCCGGATCGATTCCGGCCGTGGTGAGGGCGTGCTGCATGTCCGCCATGAAGGAGGCGGGCCCACAGACGTAGGCGGTCGCGTCGGCCGGGACGGACAGCGCGATCAGCTTGTCCTCGGTGAGGCGCCCGACGTGGGCGTGTTCCCCTTCGGTGGCCGCGCTGAAGAACACGTGCTCGTGGGCGTGGGGCAGTTCGGCGAGCAGGGCGTGTGCTTCGGCGGCCAGCGGATGCTCGTGCGGGCTGCGGGCGCCGTGGATCCACCAGATCTCGCGGTCGCAGCCCCGCGCGGCGAGTTCGTGCAGCATCGACAGCACGGGGGTGAGGCCGATGCCGGCGGAGACCAGGAGCAGCGGGCCGTTGCCTTCGGTGAGTGTGAACTCGCCGCGTGGCGCGGCGACTTGGAGGACGGTGTCCGGCCGCAGCCGGGCGGTCAGGTAGCCGCTCGCCATGCCGTGCGGCTCGTGCTTGACGCTGATCCGGTAGGTGCCGGCATCGGGCGCCGACGACAGCGAGTAGCTGCGTAGGGCGGCGGGTCGGGCGCCGTCGGGGATGCGCAGGGTGAGGTACTGGCCCGCGCGGGCGGGAGGGAGCCGGGTTCCGTCGGGGGCGGCCAGGCGGATCGAGCTGACCGTCGCGCTCTCGCGCACCACGTCGGTCACGCGCAGGGCCCGGAAGCCGTTCCAGGCCGGGCCGTCGGCGCCGGCCGTGCCCTCGGCGTCGTCCAGCAGTTCGCGGAACGAGCCCTGCCAACCCGGGCTCAGGGCAGGGATGTCCAGGGCGCGGCGCAGCATCGCGGGGTCGCGGCCGGGGAGGTAGAGCAGTGCGTCGGTGTCGGCGACGGTCAGCGCGCCGGGTCCGGTCCGGGTGCGGACGATCTCGTCGCCGGCCTCGATGTGCCCCTCGCGCAGGACCCGCATGTAGAAGCCGGGACGGTGGTGGCTGACCAGCAGCGCGGGCAGCTCCGGTTCGCCGAATCGCATCCCGACGCGGTAGCAGGTGACCCGTGGCTGGGTGACCTCGAACTCGGCCTCGCCGATGCGGTACCGGTCGCCGATGCAGACCTCGTCGTCGGGCAGGCCGTCGACGGTGAGGTTCTCGCCGAACTGGCCGTGGGAGAGGTCGTCGCGGCCGAAGTGCTCCTGCCAGTGCCGGTAGGAGTCGATCTGGTAGACCAGCACGGCCCGCATCTCCCCGCCGTGGCCCTGGGTGTCGCCCTGTCCGTCGCCGTCGATGTTGAGGCGACGGACCATCGCGGGGCCGTGCACCGGGTACTTCCAGACGCCGGTGTGGACGGTGCGGCCCTGCCACGCGACGTCCTTCGGCAGGCCGATGTTCACCGACAGCAGGGACGGCATCGTGGGCTCCTTCCGGTGATGACGGCCGGTCCGGCGGTGCCGGTCACGGCTGCCGGGCGGCGGTCGTCTCGTCCAGGTCGAGGTTGCGGTCGACGCCGTGCGGGACGACGGTCTGGCCCGGTTCCAGCCTCTGCCTGACGCCGTCGAGATGCACCTCGATCTCGTCGGGCTCGAACGACACCGTCCCGGAGATGCGCCCTACCTCGGTCCACGCGTCCTCGTACGACCAGGCCGCGCGACGGGCGCCTGCGATGTCGTAGTAACTGGCCAGGCCCTTTTACGGGCAGAACGTCCGGCCCTCGGCCGGGGTCAGCGCGGACTGGTCGACGTCGGCGCGCGGGACGTACCAGCGGGGCGCGAACCCGGACTCGTACAGGACGAGCGGCCGGGTGGTGTCGGCAAGGACGCGTTCTCCGCTGCGGACGACGAGGTGGCGGCCGGTGCGGCGGATGTCGATGCGGTGGTAGCCGTCGGCGGCGTGGCCGACGATGCGTTCGTCCTCCTCGTAGAAGGCGTCCATCGCCCGCCAGGCGAAGGCGACCCTGCCCTTCAACTCCTGTGCGTGGTCCGGCAGTTCCGTGTGCTGCCAGGCCGCGCGCTGTTTGGCCTGCGGTCCGGCGCCGACGGTGTACCAGGAGGTTGGCCCCAGGTCGCGGTGGCGGGTGGTGTGCTCGGCGGCTTGCAGGGCGTCGGGGGCGATGTCGGCGAGCGGAAAGTAGGCCACGGGGTAGCGGCCGGGCTCGTGCAGCAGTACGACGTCCCGCTGTCGGCGATCCACGTGTCGCCGAACTGGACGCGCATGCGCCGGCGCAGTGGTTCGGCGAACAGCATCCGCTCGGGCAGCGGATCGGGGACCAGGAACCGGCCGACCGCTCCGGGGGCGAGCGGTCCTTGCTGCCAGGAGAGGCCCATCGTCTCGTTCCTTTCCGGTCTGCGTGGGTGGAGGGTCAGGTGAGCGGCTCGCCGTCGTTCTGCAGGCGTCCGGTCACGGCAGTGCCCTTTCGAGGAAGCCGCGGATGGAGCCGGCGGCGGCGTCGAGGTGGCTTTCGAGCAGGAAGTGGCCGCCGTCGAGCAGGCAGATCTCGGCGCCGGGTGCGTCGTCGGCGAAGGCGAGCGCGCCGTCGGGGAGGAAGATCTCGTCGTTGCGGCCCCAGACGGCCAGCAGCGGCACCCCGCTCTCGCGGAGGTAGGCGTGCAGCTTCGGGTACAGCGGCAGGTTGTTGGCGTAGTCGGCGAACAGCCGCAGCTGCACCAGGTCGTTGCCGGGCCGGGACACCAGCGCGAAGTCGTGGTGCCAGGCGTCGGGGCTGACCAGGCTCTCGTCCGGCACGCCGTGCAGGTACTGCCAGCGGATGCCCTCCAGGGTCAGCGCCTCGCGCACGGCCGCCTCGGTCTGCGGGGTCTTCTCCTGCCAGTACTCGCGCACCGGCTTCCAGAACTCCGGCGCGAGCCCGGCCTCGTAGCCGTTGCCGTTCTGGGTGACGATCGCCGTGACCGCGGCCGGGTTCGCCAGGGCCAGGCGCCAGCCGACGGGCGCGCCGTAGTCCTGCACGTACAGGGCGAACCGGGTCACCCCGAGTTGGGTCAGCAGGCCCTGGGTCAGGTCCGCCAGGGCGTCGAAGGTGTAGTCGAACTCGTCCGCGGCCGGCGCGTCGGACAGGCCGAAGCCCAGATGGTCCGGAGCGATCACGTGGTAACGGTCGGCCAGCAGCGGGATCAGGTTCCGGAACATGAACGAGCTGGTGGGAAAGCCGTGCAGCAGGACGACGGTGGGCGCCCCGGCGGGACCCGCCTCCCGGTAGAAGAGCTGCTGCCCTCGGACGGTCGCGTAACGGTGGTGGACGGTCGTCATGACTGCTCCGTTCGGTGTCGGCCGACCCCCGGTCGGCATCTAACCTCTGTTCGAGCATTGAGTGGTTACAGCAGGAGTCAACCATCCAACGGCTAACCAGTCAAGCGATAATTGATGGTTAGATTGAGAGCGGCCGTGCTACTTGAGAAGGCGCGACATCCGGCGGTCCGCCAGCGGCTTTCCGCCCGTCTGGCAGGTCGGGCAGTACTGGAGGGAGGAGTCGCTGAAGGAGACCTCGCGGATGGTGTCGCCGCAGATCGGGCAGGGTTCGCCGGTGCGGCCGTGGACGCGTAGGCCGCTCTTCTTCTCCGCCTTCAGGCGGCCGGCCGCGACACCGCGGGAGCGCTCAACCGCTTCGGTGAGGGTGGTGCGCAGGGCCTCGTAGAGGCGGGTCGTCTCTTCGGGAGTGAGGGTCGCGGCCAGTTTGAAGGGGGACATCTTCGCCGCGTGGAGGATCTCGTCGCTGTAGGCGTTGCCCACGCCGGCGATCAGGCTCTGGTCGCGCAGGGCACCCTTGAGCCGGCGGCGCTCGGGTCTGAGGAGTTCGGCGAAGCGGCTCTCGTCGAAGTCGTCCGCGAGCGGGTCGGGGCCGAGGCGGGCGACGCCCGGGATCTCCTGCGGGTCGTGGACGACGTAGACGGCGAGGCGTTTCTGGGTGCCCGCCTCGGTGAGGTCGAAGCCCTCGCCCGTCTCCAGGGCGACGCGCAGCGCCAGGGGGCCCTTGCCGGGACGGGGCGGGCCGTCCGGGAGCCGGTCCTTCCAGTGGAGCCAGCCCGCGCGGGCCAGGTGGGTCACGAAGCGCGGGCCGCCGTCCGTCTCGAGGTCCAGGAACTTGCCGTGCCGGTGCACGGCGACGACCTCGCGGCCCTCGACGGCGGAAAGGGGAGGGTCGTACGTCTTCAGGACGCTGATCGCCACCGGCAGCACGCGCACGATCTCGTGACCGACCAGGTGCTCGGTCAGGAAGTCCTTGAGCGCTTCGACCTCGGGGAGTTCCGGCATACGTCCAGAGTGCCATCCGGGACCGACAGTGCCAGGCGGGTCGGACCCGTGGTGCCGTGGCGCCCGGGGGTCAGTCCCCTTCCCGGACCACGAACTCGCACCACACGCACTTGCCGCCGCCCCGCGCCTCCACTCCCCACACGTCCGTGAGCAGGTCGACCAGGAGCAGGCCGCGGCCGGAGACGCCCTGCTCGCCCGCCTCGCGGCGGCGGGGCAGGGCGCTGGAGGAGTCCTCGACCTCGACGCGCAGTCGGCGGTCGCTGCCGGCCAGGACGCGAAGGGTGACGATCGCGGAGCCCTCGGTGTGCATCAGGGCGTTGGTGATCATTTCGTCGGCGACGAGTTCGACCTCGTCGGCGCGTTCCTTGGCGCCCCAGGCACGGACCGCGGCGCGGATCATGTGCCGGGCCTGGGTGAGGGCCTCGGGGTCGCCGGGTGCCACGTGCTGCTGGAGCCGGCCGCCGGTCTGCGGGGTGTCCAGGCCGCGGCGGCGCAGCAGGAGCAGGGCCACGTCGTCCTCGCCGCCGCGTTCCTCGGCCACGTCGATCAGGCAGTCCGCGAGGTCGCGTACGTCGTCCGGGCCGCCGGTGATCAGGGCGGTGAGGGTCCGCATGCCGTCGTCGAGGTCGGCGCCGGGCTGTTCGACGAGGCCGTCGGTGCAGAGGACAAGCGTGTGCCCTGGATCCAGCTCGATGGTACCGACCGGGTACTCGAGCCGCCCGAACTCGGCGGACAGGCCGAGCGGCAGTCCGCCCTCGACGGTGATGCGGCGGCAACTGCCGTCGGTGCCGCGGATCACCGGGTCGATGTGCCCGGCCCGGACCATCTGGACGACCCCGGTGGACAGGTCGGCCTCGGCGTAGAGGCAGGTCGCGAAGCGGTCGGTGTCGAGTTCGTGGAGGAAGACGGAGGCACGGGCCATGACGGTGGCCGGGGTGTGGCCCTCGGCGGCGTAGGCGCGCAGGACGATGCGCAGCTGGCCCATGACGGCGGCGGCGTGCGTGTCGTGGCCCTGGACGTCGCCGATGACGGCGCCGACCCGGCCGCCGGGCAACGGGATCAGGTCGTACCAGTCACCGCCGATGTCTCGGCCGAGGGAGCCCACGGCAGAACCAGCGCGGTAGCGGACGGCGACGTCGGCGCCGCGGACGCTGGGGATGGTGCGCGGCAGCATGGCCTGCTGGAGGCCGGTGGCGAGGTCCTTCTCCTGCTCGTAGAACATGGCCCGCTGCATGCTCTGCGCAATGCTGCTGCCGAGGGCGACCAGGACGTTGCGGTCCTCGGGCGAGAAGCCGTTCCGGTCGTTGTAGAGCAGGCCCATGGCGCCGATCGGGCGGGCCTGGACGATGAGCGGCAGATAGGCGGCCGAGGTGATGTTCAGGTCGGTGAGGTGCGGCCACAGGAGGGGAAAGCCCTCGGCGAACTCGTCCGGGGACTCGATGAAGCGGGGCGTGAGGGTCCGTACGACCTCGCTCATCGGATAGGGCTCGTCGATACGGGTGACGAGGGTGCCCGGAACGAAGCTGCCGGCGGGTCCCTCGGCGATCAGCCGGATGCGGCCCGCCTCGACCAGGCCCATGACCAGACTGGTGGCGCCGAGATGGGTCAGGCCGTGGGTGTCCTTGAGGACGTCGATGACGTCCTGGACGGTGCGGGCGTGCGCGAGCGCGGCGGTGGTGAGCTGGACGACGTTGGTCTGCTCGCGCCGGGCCGCGTCCTGCGCGGCCGCCTCCCGGCGCTCCTGGCTCTCGCTGAGCTCCTGGGTGGCGTCCCGGACGATGCCGATGATGCGACGCGGGCGGCCCGTCTCGTCCCGTCGGATGTAGCCCTGGGTGTGGGTCCAGCGCATGGCGCCGTCGCGGCAGCGGATGCGGAAGTAGGCACCGTAGTTCTCGCTGCCGTCCTTCAGGGCATGGGCGACCAGGCCGTCGAGCCGGTACGCCTCGGCCGGCGGGACCCGGACGGCGAGGGTCTCGGGGTGGTCGTCGTACTCGTCGGGGCGCAGGTCGAAGACCTCGTGGGCCTGGGCGTCCATGTGGAACAGGCCGGTGTCCAGGTCCCAGTCGAAGCTGCCCATCTGGTTGAGCGCCAGGATCGGATCCGGGTGGGCGGGCCAGTCGTCCGGGACTGACAGGGTGCTCGCTCCCCGATCAGCCATGGGGCCACCTTGCCAGGGTTTGCCCGATTCTTCGAGCGGGGAGGCAGGGGTAATTCCCGTGCTCCCCGGTCTCGGTGGGCGGTCAGCTGTCAAAGACGTTCGTGGGGCTGTCGAAGATGCTGCGGCCGGAGTCGTCGGGGATCGGCCCGGAGGAATGCGGTGCGGTGGTCGGTGGTGTGGAGGTGACCGTCGCCGTCGGGCAGTCGGTGGGCGAGGCTGACGGCGCCTCGGTCGTCACGTCGTCGGTGGCGCCCGGTGTGACGGTCACGGTCTCGGTCGCGCAGTCGGTGGCCGAGCCGGACGGGGACGAGCTCGTGTCGCTCGGGGAGGCACTGCTCTCGCCGGGCGAGGTGCTGGTGTGGGGCGAGGCGGTGGACTTGCCGGCGTCCGGGCTCGGCGACGGGGGCCGCGAAGGTGGCGGTGTCCGCGAAGGCGTGGGGGTGTGTGAAGGCGTCGGCGTCACGCGGGCCGGTGGTGGCACCTTGTGGTCGTGATGGACGTCGTGGCCGACATGCCGCTCGATCCAGGTGTTGTGGACGATGTCGACGATCGTGATGTTGACGATCACCTGGGGTGCCGGCGTCACCACGACCACCTGCGCGGGCCGGTATCCGGACCAGGGGCGGCCGTTGGACGCCTGGTTGCCCTGCGTCGCGGTGGCCGGCTTCAGCGGGTTGCCGCAGGCGCAGCGGACGCGGGGCACGCCCCGGTTGTCGACGAGCACGGCGGTGCCGGCCTGGAGCACGGACTGGAAGCCGGTCGCCCGGCCGTCGCGGTAGCCGTGGTTGGTGACCCGGGTGTCGGCACGCAGCACGACGGGGGCGAGGCCGCGCAGATAGTCCGGGATCGACGCCGGCGAGACGCCCTCGACCTGCGCGAAGGCACGGGCCTTGGCCTGGTCGGAGGTCAGATGGCGGATCTGCCCGTCGACATCACAGCTGCCGACGCGCTCGGTGCCGCCGTAGAGACCGGGCGTGGCACCCGAGACCGACCGCGCGGATCCGTTCGGCGTCGGCCGTGCAGGAGTGACGGGCGACGGGGTGGCCGTCATGGTGGTGTCCGTGGAGACGGTGAAGGGGTCCGGGCCCTGCGCCGCGACGGGCTGCAGAAAGACCTCGCCGCTCGCCTTCGTGTCCTTGTCGCCGCTGCCGCCGCAGGCGGCGATGAGGAGCGCCGCCGTGAGCGCGCAGACGGTGGCGAAGGTTCCGGTGACTGTTCGCACCTCGTCCTCCCGCCTCGCATCAGGCAAGTTCGTCACTATTGTCTGCTTCACTCACTCGGGTTACGCAAGCGGAGTGGGCATACACGGAGCGTGACGCAGCGCTTCGGCGCGACAATGAAGTGAGGAGCGCATGTCACCGTGGACTGGTTCACCGCACCCGAGTACTGGATGAGCCGGCTGGTCTTCCAGCGGGCTCTGGCCGGCCTGTACCTCGTGGCGTTCCTGACGGCGGCACTGCAGTTCCGTGCGCTGCTCGGCGAGCGCGGCATGCTGCCCATCCCCCGCTTCGTCGCGCGGGTGCGCTTCAAGCAGGCGCCGAGCCTGTTCCAACTCCACTACTCGGACCGCTTCTTCGCGGCCTGCTGCTGGACGGGATGCGCGGTCTCGGCGGCGCTGCTCGCCGGGCTGGACTCCCGACTCCCGCTCTGGGCAGGCATGTTGCTGTGGTTGCTCCCCTGGGCGCTGTACCTGTCGGTCACCAACGTCGGCCAGACCTGGTACGCCTTCGGCTGGGAGTCCCTGCTGCTGGAGGTGGGCTTCCTGGCCGTCTTCCTCGGCAACGACGAGGTGGCGCCGCCGATCGTGGTCCTCTTCCTGCTGCGCTGGATCCTGTTCCGGGTGGAGTTCGGCGCGGGTCTGATCAAGATGCGCGGCGACGCGTGCTGGCGGAAGCTGACGTGCCTGGACTACCACCACGAGACCCAGCCCATGCCGGGCCCGCTGAGCTGGTTCTTCCACCATCTGCCGAAGCCCGCGCACCGGGTGGAGGTGGCCGCGAACCACGTCACCCAACTCGTCGTCCCCGTCCTCCTGTTCACCCCTCAGCCGGTCGCCACGGCCGCCGCGTCCCTGATGATCGCCACCCAGCTGTGGCTGGTCCTGTCGGGCAACTTCTCCTGGCTGAACTGGATCACCATCGTGCTGGCCACGTCGGCACTCGGCCTCCCGTCCGACGCGCCGTCCCTACCGGCCACTCCGCTCTGGTACGAGGTGGTGGTCCTCGCGGTCGCCGCGCTGCTGGTCGGCCTCAGTCACCGCCCGGTCGCGAACATGATCTCCCGCCGCCAGATCATGAACCGTTCCTTCGACCCCCTCCATCTGGTCAACACCTACGGCGCGTTCGGCACCGTCAGCCGCCTCCGGTACGAGGTGGTGATCGAGGGCACGGACGACGCCGTACCGCACGAGGACTCCGACTGGCGGGAGTACGAGTTCAAGGGCAAGCCGGGCGATCCACGACGCTGGCCACGCCAGTTCGCGCCCTACCATCTGCGCCTGGACTGGCTGATGTGGTTCGCCGCGCTCTCGCCGTCCTACGCCGGTGCGTGGTTCGGCGCCCTGGTGGAACGGCTCCTGGAGAACGACCACGACACCCTACGACTCCTGCGCCGCTCCCCGTTCCCGCCGGACGCACCGCCGCGCTACGTCCGGGCCCGGCTGTTCCGCTACCGGTACACGAGCTGGCGGGAGCTGCGGGAGACGGGGGCGTGCTGGGAGCGGACGTATGTGCGGGAGTACTTGCCGCCCACGCGGTTGGCGGGGGTGGCTCAGCGGAGCTGACTCCCGGCACCACGTGCTACCCGCCCGATGCGCCGGGCCCTTCGGCCCTCACCGCCTTCCTGGGATGAAGCGAGTCCGACAGCGGTACCAGTGCCGTCGGGACGTCCGCGGGCAGAAGCTCCTCGGCGGGTGCGGACACGGGCTCCGGTCCGGAACGGGTCTCGCCGGGACCGATGGGCTCCGGAACGCCGTCTAGTTGATCACGAACCATGCCACTGCCGTTTCTGTAGCGGATGTCTGTGTGAGGAAAACGGTGAAGGATCCGGCGGCCGGATCGGGGACGGCGGCGCGTACGGCGATGCCCGGCGTGTCCTGCTGGACGGTGGCGAGGACCATGCTCGCCGGTCCGAGGGTCGGCCCCGTCACGGTGATGCGGTCGCTGCCCGCCGGAACCGTGACACGGCCCCCCGAGCTGAAGACGGCGGAACCGCGGACCTGCAGCGCGGTCGATCCGGGGTTGGGCGCGGTGGCATACACGCCTATGCCACCCGCGTTCGCCGAGGTGGCGCCGAACACTCCGATGCCGCCCTCGCCGAGCGCGTCGCCCTCGACGCCGATGCCGTACTGGGTGAGGCCACGGCCGATGACACCGATCGAGCCGTCGCCCCAGACTCCGGTGCGGGCGTAGCCGAGGACGCCGTAACCACCGTTCAGGCCTTGCCGGTTGATGCCCTCGACACCGAAGCCGCCGGCGTCGGACGCTTCACCGATCACGCCGGCTCCGGAGCCGGACCCGCGGACCCCGACGCCGCCCGGGGAGTTCCCCTGGACACCGGTCCCGTTGCCCGTGTCCTGGCCGTACACCGCGGTCCCCGTGGAGGACACGCCGTGCACGCCGGCTCCGTTCGTGCGGGACGCCCCGTACACCCCGTCGCCGTTGTAGCTGTACCCGCGCACGGCGCTGCCCCTGAAGGAGACGCTGTAGAGACCGTCTCCGCCCGGGGATTCCCGGTCGGACGGAGCACCGAAGAGGTAGAGGCCGGTGCCGTCCGCGTTCCGCTGCGCATGGTTGACCAGCTGTGTCGCGCTGTCCTCGGTGTTGTTCTTGTTCGCCCCCGAGCCCTGGATGATGGGCTGTCCGTCTGCCATCTCGCCCCCGATTCCCCGGTGTTGGGGTGGAAGCTAACTTCACAGCCGGATGTCGTAAAGCGCATGGAATGGTGGGACGAGACGTATATTTCGGGCCCATGCGGCCAGGGCGGGGGCGTTCAAAGGCCGTAAACCCGGGTGGCCGTGCCGTGGAAGAGGTCCGCCCGTTCGGCCGCGTCGAGGTCTCCGGTCAACTCCTGTGCGGCGGCCAGGACTTCACCGTACGTCGCCCCCAACGTGCACACCGGCCAGTCCGAGCCGAACATCACGCGATCCGGGCCGAAGGTCGCCAGGGCCGTGTCGGTGTACGGGCGGAGGTCGGCGACCGTCCAGGAACTCACGTCCGCCTCGGTCACCAAGCCGGAGAGTTTGGCGACCGTGTTGGGCAAGGCGGCGAGGACGCGGAGTTCGGACGCCCAGGGTTCCAGGGCGCCGGAGGCGACGGGGGGCTTGCCCAAGTGGTCGAGGACGAAGGTCAGTTGGGGCAGGGCAGCCGCCGCCTTGGTGCAGGACGGCAGCTGGTGCGGGAGGACGACCAAGTCGTAGACCAGGCCCGCTTCCGCCACCGCGGACAGGCCCCGGTGTACGTCCGGGCGGAGCAGCCACTCGGGGTCCGGCTCGCCCTGGACCTGGTGGCGGATGCCCTTCAGGTACCGGCCGCCGGGGAGGGCGCGCAGGCGGGCGAGTTCATCGGTGATGTCCGGGCGGGTGAGGTCCGTCCAGCCGACCACGCCCGCGATCAGGTCGTGGGCGGCGGCCAGTTCCAGGAACTCCGGGGTTTCCTCCGGCACCGTGATCGTCTGGACGAGTACGGTGCGGTCGACTCCCGCCGCGCTCGCCTCCGGTTCGAGGTCGGCGAGGGTGAAGTCCCGGCGGAGCGGGCTTGCTTCGGGGATCCAGTCCTGGTCCCTCACCGACAGGTCCCACACGTGATGATGTGCATCGACCGTCATGGCAGCTCCCAGACCACCGGCAGACCCGCGTCCGCGCCCTCGTCGGAGTAGTCGTGGACGACCTCCAGCAGTTCCGCCATGCGGGCCTGCCAGGCGATGTTGACCGGGAGTTTCTCCAGTTCGGCGAGGAGGCGGGGGTAGTCCTCGCAGTCCAGGACGTGGAAGAGGTCGGTGCCGCTGCGCCAGATCGTCCACGAGGTCGCGCCGGCCGCGCGGATCGCGTCCGTCAGTTCCTTCGGCACCTCGCGGTGGGCGGCCTCGTACTCGGGGATGCGGTCCGCGCGGACCCTGGTGTGCAGGGCGACTCTCATCGCGCCTCCTCGGCGGGGACGGGGGCGTCGGCCGGCAGGAGGCCCTCCTCACGCAGCTCCTGCCAGAAGGCGGCGGGCACCTCGGCCGCGAACTGCTCGGCGCAGTCCCGGACCTCCGCAGCCGAGCGAGCACCCACGAGCACGCTCGCGACCGCCGGATGCGCGGCGCAGAAGGCCAGAGCGGCGGCACGCAGCGTGGTGCCGTGACGGTCGGCGATCGCTTTCAGGCGCAGAGCACGGGACAGCAACTCCTGCGGTGCGGCTGCATAGTTGTACGTCACCCCGGGTCTCGGGTCCGCCAGCAGGCCCGAGTTGAACGCCCCGCCGATCACCACCGACGTGCCCCGCTCCTCCGCCGCGGGCAGCAGCTCGGCCAGCGCCCGCTGGTCGAGCAGCGTGTAGCGGCCCGCGCACAACACCACGTCGACGTCCGTGTCGCGGACGAAGCGGGTGAGCATCTCCGCCTGGTTCATCCCGGCGCCGATCGCGCCGACCAGGCCCTCGGAGCGCAGCTTCTCCAGGGCCGGGTAGCCCTCCCGGAAGGCCTGTTCGGCGTGGTCGTCGGGGTCGTGGAGGTAGACGACGTCGACGTGGTCGAGGCCGAGCCGTTCCAGGCCGGCCTCGAGGGTGCGTCGTACGCCGTCCGCGCTGAAGTCCCACACCCGGCGCTTGGTGGCCGCTACCGCGAAGCCGTTGGCCAGGTCGTCGCCGCCGCCGTCCCAGGGCTCCAGCCGGCGGCCCACCTTGGTGGAGATCGTGTAGGCCGTACGGGGGTGCTCGCGCAGTGCGGTGCCGAGGCGGCGTTCGGACAGGCCGAGGCCGTAGTGCGGGGCGGTGTCGAAGTAGCGGATGCCCTGTTGCCAGGCGGCGGACACGGCCTCGTACGCCTGCTCCTCGCTCACCTCGGTGAAGAGGTTGCCGATCGCCGCCCCGCCGAAGGCCAGCGGACTGACCTCGACGTCGCTGCCGCCCAGCCGCTTCACTGGCCCACCGGCCGCAGGCGCAGGCCCTGCATGCCGCCGTCGACGGCGAGGGAGGTGCCGGTGGTGGCACCGGACAGGGGGCTCGCCAAGTAGGCCACGGCGCCCGCGACTTCGGTCGCCGAGACAAGGCGGCCGGTGGGCTGGCGGGCCTCCAGGGCAGCCTTCTCCGCGACCGGGTCGGGGGCCTTCGACAGCAGGCGGCCGACCCACGGGGTGTCCACCGTGCCCGGGTTGACGCAGTTGACGCGGACGCCCTCGCGGACGTGGTCGGCGGCCATGGCGAGGGTCAACGAGTACACGGCGCCCTTGGTCGCGCTGTACAGCGCACGCTGCGGAAGCCCGGCCGTGGCCGCGATCGAGCAGGTGTTGACGATCGCCGCGTGCTGCGACTCCCGCAAATGAGGCAAGGCCGCCCGGGACACCCGCACCATGCCGACCACGTTGACGTCGAGGACCCGGTGCCACTCGACGTCGTCGTTGTCCTCCACCGTCCCCTGGGCGCCGATGCCCGCGTTGTTGATCAGCACGTCGAGGCCGCCCAGCTCGGCGACGGCGGCGGCCACCGCCTCCCGTACGGACGTGTCGTCGGTGACGTCGGCCCGGAAGCCGAGCAGCGGCTTCTCCACCGAGGAGGGATCGAGGTCGAGGACGGCGACCTGGGCGCCGCGTGCGGCCAGGAGTTCGGCCGTGGCCCGTCCGATGCCGGAGGCCCCGCCCGTGACCAGGGCCTTGAGCCCCTCGAAGTCGGTCATGCCGCCTGTCCCTTCTTCTCGTCGAGGTCGGCGACCCAGAAGGCGCCGTCGGGGAAGGTGTACCGCGCGATCGACTCGGGACGCATGGCCGCCGAGAAACCGGGCGCGGTGGGTGCCGTGTAGTGACCCTCGCGGATCACCACCGGGTCCAGGAAGTGGTCGTGCAGATGGTCGACGTACTCGATGACACGGTCCTCGGTGGTGCCGGTGACCGCGACGTAGTCGAACATCGAAAGGTGCTGGACGAGCTCGCACAGGCCGACGCCGCCCGCGTGCGGGCACACCGGCACCCCGAACTTGGCGGCGAGCAGCAGGATCGCCAGGTTCTCGTTGACGCCGCCGACGCGGGCCGCGTCGATCTGGACGACGTCGAGGGCGCCGGCCTGCAACAGCTGCTTGAAGACGATGCGGTTCTGGACGTGTTCGCCGGTGGCGACCTTGACGGGCGTGATGGCCTCGCGGATCGCCGCATGACCGAGGACGTCGTCGGGGCTGGTCGGTTCCTCGATCCAGTACGGGTCGAACTCGGCGAGGGCCTTGGTCCAGCGGATGGCTTCGTCGACGTCCCAGCGCTGGTTGGCGTCGATCGCCATACGGATGTCCGGGCCGACGACCGAGCGGGCTACCCGGCAGCGGCGTACGTCGTCCTCCAGGTCCGCGCCGACCTTCAGCTTGATCTGCCGGAAGCCGTCGGCCACCGCCTGCGCGGCGAGCCGGGTGAGCTTCTCGTCGCTGTAGCCGAGCCAGCCGGCGGACGTCGTGTAGCCGGGGTATCCGCGCTCCAGCAGCCGGGCCGTGCGCTCCTCGGCGCCCGGCCGCCCCCGGCGCAGGATCTCCAGCGCCTCCTCCGGGGTGAGCGCGTCGGTGAGGTACCGGAAGTCGATCTGGCCGACCAGCCACTCCGGGTCGGCCTCGGCGAGCAGCCGCCACAGGGGCTTGTCGGCGCGCTTGGCGGCCAGGTCCCACACGGCGTTGATGACCGCGCCGATCGCCATGTGCATCACGCCCTTCTCGGGCCCCAGCCAACGGAGTTGGCTGTCCCCGATCAGGTCCCGGTAGACCGATCCCGGGTCGGCGCACACCTCGTCCACGGACCGGCCGACCACATGGTGGCGCAGCGCGTGGATCGCGGCGACCTGGACCTCGTTGCCCCGCCCGATGGTGAAGGTGAAGCCGTGCCCCTCCGGACCGTCCTCGGCATCGGTACGCAGCACGACGTACGCGGCCGAGTAGTCGGGGTCCGGATTCATCGCGTCGGAGCCGTCGAGCTCGCGCGAGGTCGGGAACCGGATGTCGTAGGTGTCGACCGCGGAGATACGGACGGGGGTGCCGGGCGTCGGGGACACGGAGGGCCTTTCGGTCGGTGACAGGTCGGGAGGAGATCAGTCCTGGGCGCGGCCCGTCGTGACGCGGGCGATCATGAGCGCGACCAGGATGATTCCGCCGTAGATGGCCTGGATCCAGAAGGACGGCACCTGGGCGAGCGTCAGCAGGTTCTGCACGACCCCGAGGAGGAGTACGCCGGTGAGGGCGCCGAACATGGTGCCCTTGCCGCCGTCGAGGCTGATGCCGCCGATGACCGCCGCCGCGAACACGGTGAAGATCATGTTCTGGCCCTGGTTGGCGCTGATCGCTCCCACGTATCCGGTCTGCATGATCCCGCCGACCGCGGCGAGGACGCCGGCGACGACGTACACGCCGAGCATCACGCGATCGACCCGGATGCCTGCCGCACGGGCCGCGTCCGTGTTGCCGCCGATGGCGTACAGGGAGCGGCCGATGCGGTGGTACTTCAGCACCAGCCCGGCGACGGCGAAGGCGACTGCCGCCAGCCACACGGACATCGGGACGGTCAGGAAGGTGGAGGTGGCCAGGTCGTAGAAGCTGTCGGGCATGCCGAACAGGGTCTTGCCCTTGGTCGCGCCGACCAGGAGTCCGCGCAGGACGATCAGCATCGCGAGCGTCACGATGAAGGCGTTCAGCTTGAACTTGACGACCAGGATGCCGTTGAAGGCACCCACGGCGCCGCCCACGAGCAGGATCGCGAACAGGGCCAGTCCGGCCGGGAGTTCGGTGCCCCACCCCGACTGCGCGGCAGGCAGTACGAGCAGCGCTCCGACGGCGGGCGCGATGCCGACGACCGACTCCAGGGACAGGTCGAACTTGCCGGTGATCAACACCAGCGACTCGGCCAGCACGACCATCGCGAGCGCGGCGGAGGCGCCCAGGATGGAGATCAGGTTGCGCTCGGTGAGGAACGAGTCGTTGACCACCGCTCCGAGCACCATGAGCAGCAACAGGGCCGGTACGAGGGCCAGTTCGCGGGCCCGGCGCAGCAGCACCGTCCGGGCCGACCGTGCGGCGGGGGCCCGGAGCGGCGCGAGGGGCTCGGCCGCCTTGGTGTCAGCCATGGTGGTCCACTCCTTCGATGGAGGCGATCAGCTCGTGGTCGCGCCAGCCCGCCGGGTGCTCGGCGACCACGCGGCCGTGAAAGAGGACGAGGACGCGGTCGCAGCGCCGCAGGTCGTCGAGTTCGTCGGAGACGACCAGGACCGCGGTGCCGTCCTCGCGGGCGCTGTCCACGCGGGCGAGGAGTGACTCCTTGGACTTCACGTCGACGCCCGCGGTGGGGTTGATGAGAACGAGCAGCCGCGGGTCGGAGGCGAGGGCGCGGGCCATGACGACCTTCTGCGCGTTGCCGCCGGACAGGTCGGAGACCGGCTGCTCGGGGCCCTCGGTGTGGATGTCGAGGCGGTCGATCAGCTCGGTGGCGAAGCCGCGTTTGCGGTCGGTGCCGATGAAGCCGAAGCGGCCGAGCCGGTCCAGGACGCTCATGGTGGCGTTGTCGCCGATGGTCATCCCGCGCACCAGGCCCTGCTCGTGCCGATCGCGCGGCACGCAGCCGATACCGGCCTTCAGGGCGGCCTGCACCGACCCGAACCGCAGCCGCTCACCGTCGAGTCGAGCAGTCCCGCTCGTGGGTGAGCGCAGGCCCGCGAAGGCCTCCGCCAGCTCGATCTTGCCACTGGCGCTGGAGCCGGCGAGCCCGACGACCTCGCCGCGGCGGACGGTCAGGTCGACGTCCTCGTACGTGTCCGAGGTGAGCCCACGGGCTTCGAGGAGCACGGGCGCGGCCTCGTCCACGATCTGTTCCTGTACGGCCTGTTCGGCGATCGCCTCGATGGACTCCCCCGCCATCGCCTCGATCAGCGCGGCCCTCGGCAGGTCGGCGACCGGGGCCGTGGTGATCCAGCGGGCGTCGCGCAGCACCGTGACGGTCTGGCAGACCTCGTAGACCTCCTGCAGATGGTGCGAGATGAACAGGAAGGTGACACCGGAGTCCTGCAGGCCGCGCATGCGGTCGAAGAGCCGCTCGATCTCGCGGTTGTCGAGCTGGGCGGTCGGCTCGTCGAGGATGATGAAGCGGGCGCCGAAGCTCAACGCCCGTGCGATCTCCACCATTTGGCGGTCCTCGACCTTGAGGTCGGCGGTGCGCGCCTCGGGGTCGACGTGCACGTCCCAGGTGTCGAGGAGCGCGGCCGCCTCGGTCTTCAGCCGGCGCCAGCTGATGAACCCGCGGTGCAGCGGCTGGCGGTTGATGAAGAGGTTCTCGGCGACCGTCAACTCGGGTACGACCGTGGGGTGTTGGTAGACGCAGGCCACCTTGCGGCGCCAGGCGTCGCGGTCGGCGAGCGGGGGCGCGGGTTCGCCGTCGAAGCGGACCGTGCCCTCGTCGGGCGCCTCCAGGCCGGTGAGGATCCGGACCAGGGTCGACTTGCCGGCGCCGTTGCGGCCGACGAGGGCGTGCGACTCGCCGGACACCACGGCGAGCCGGCCGTCGGCGAGGGCGGTGGTGGGGCCGTAGCGCTTGACGATGCCCCGCGCCTCGACGAGGGGCACCAACGGGCTGTCCTGGACGCTCATTTGACCGTGTTGCCCCAGAGCTTGGGGTCGTCGACGTTGTCCTTGGTCACCAGCGGCGCGGGCAGCTGGTCCTCGAGGATGCCGCTGGGCAGCTTGACGATGGTCGAGTCGTGGTCGGTCGGACCGGGCTTGAACGTCTTCCCCTCCATCGCCGCCTTGATGTAGTACATGCCGTACTTGGCGTAGGCGTCGGCGGGCTGGGAGACGGTCGCGTCGATCTGGCCCTTGCGGATCGCGTCGAACTCCTGCGGGATGCCGTCGTTGGAGACGATGACGATGTGGCCCTTCTGGCCCGCCGTCTTGAGCATGCTCTTCGACTTCAGGGTCTGCAGGGTCGGCGCGAGGTAGACGCCGCCGGCCTGCATGTAGATGCCCTTGATGTCGGGGTTGGCGTTCAGGAGCGTGTCGAGCTTCGAAGCGGCCGTGTCGGACTCCCACTTGGCGGGGATCTCCAGGACCTTGAGCTTCGGGTACTTCTTCTTCACGCAGGAGCGGAAGGCCTCGGAGCGGTCGCGGCCGTTGACCGAGGCCAGGTCGCCCATGATCTGCACGACCTTGCCGCTGGTGATGTGCGCGCCGAGGTACTCGCAGGCCTTCTCGCCGTAGGCGACGTTGTCGGCGCGTACGACCATGGCGACCTTGCCCTTGTCCGGCGCCACGTCCACGGCGACGACCGGCACGTCCTTGCGCTCGGCCTGGTCCAGGCCGGCCTCGATGGCGGCGCTGTCCAGCGGGGCAACGACCAGACCCTTCACGCCCTGGTTGAGCTGGTTGTTGATGTCGGTTATCTGCTGCGAGGGGTCACTGTTGGAGTTGACCGTCTTCAGCGCGTCGACACCTTCGGACTTGGCCATCTTCGGCACGTAGTCGTTGTACGACTGCCAGAACGGCGAGGTCAGCAGGGGCAGGATCACCCCGACCTTGCCGGTGCCGCCGCCTCCCGCACTGCCGGAGCCGCCGGTGTCCTTGGTGCTGCCGCACGCGGCGAGCGCGAGCGAGGCGCCGGCGGCCACGGCCACCGCGCCGATCATGCGAAACCTGTTCCGCTTCCCCACTGTCCTGCCGGGCATCTGGCGGCTCCTCGTTGAGCGTGTTCGAGCAGATGCCCGCATACTTATCAGACCACTCGGCCGGAAGAACAGCCTCCAGCGGCAGATTTTCCCGGATTCCGGCCATAGTGGTCCGACCACCTTGCCGGTTAGACTGCGGCGCACCCGGTGAGCGGAGGAATGGCGTGGACGAGACCCTGACCCAAGGGGCACAGCCCGGACCCGCCCCGCAGAAGGGCACCGTGACGCAACGCGCCATCGAGCAGATCAAGGCGCTGATCGGAGAGGGCCGACTCGAGCCCGGTCAGCGCCTGCCCACCGAGCGCGACCTCGCCGCCCAGCTGGGCATCTCCCGCAGCTCGATGCGCGAGGCGATCCGCGCGCTCACCGTGCTCGGCGTGCTGGAGGCCCGGCACGGCTCCGGCATCTACGTCACCCAGCTGGAGGCCGGCGACCTCCTGGAGACCTTCGGCGTGGTCGCCGACCTCTCCCGCGGCCCGCGCCTGGTGGAGCTGCTGGAGGTGCGGCGCATCCTGGAGTCGACGGCGACCGCGCTGGCGGCGGCCCGCATCACGCCGGACCAACTGGCCGAGGTCGAGAAGCACTTGACGGCGATGAACGCCACCGACGACCCCGAGGTGATCCTCGCCCACGACCTCGCCTTCCACCGCGAGATCGCCGCCGCGGCCGGCAACGACACCATGGCCGCCATCCTGGAGGGCCTGTCCTCCCGCACCTTCCGCGCCCGCGTCTGGCGCGGCTACCAGGAGGAGGGCGCCTTCGAGCGGACCCGGCGGGAGCACGCGGCGATCCACCGGGCGCTGGTGGCACACGATCCGGAGGCGGCCCGGGCGGCCGCGGCCGCGCACGTGGGCGAGGTGGAGCAGTGGCTGCGGACGCAGCTGGGCGGTTGATCTCTCCGTCGCCTTCCGGCTCGGCGGCGACACGATCGACGCACTCCTGGACCCGGCTCGGCTACTTCCCGAGGACCGCCTCCATCACGCTCCTTGCGATCGGCGCTGCCAGTCCGCCGCCCGAGATGTCGTCCCGGTTGGCGTTCGGGTCCTCGACCACCACGGCCACGGCGACCGGCGAGGTGCCGTCGCCCAGCCGGGCGTAGGAGATGAACCAGGCGAAGTACTTGTTAGCGCCCTCGACGCGGGACTGGGCTGTACCGGTCTTGCCGCCCACCCTGTAACCGTCGATCCGCGCCTTCTGGCCCGTACCGTCCTGGACGACCGTCTCCATCATCGACTGCAGGATCCGGGCGTTGCCGGGCGACAGCGGCCGGCTCAGCTCCTCGGGCTGCTCCACGTCCACGGTGCCGGATTTCGACGTCCTGGCGACGAGGTGCGGCTTCATCAGCCGGCCGTCGTTGGCGACGGCCGCGGCGACCATCGCCATCTGCAAGGGGGTCGCGGCGGTGTCGAACTGGCCGATCGAACTGAGCGCGTTCTGCGCCTCGTCCGTGCGCTGCGGGAAGGTGGACGTCTTGGACCGCACCGGCGTGATCTGAGGCGAGCCGAAGCCGAACTTCTTGGCCTCGGCGGCCATGACGTCGCTGCCGAGGTCCGAACCGATCTTGCCGAAGACGGTGTTGCAGGAGTAGCGGAGGGCGACGCGCAGGGTCGCGTTCTCGCACGAGGTGTCGACCTCGTTCCGCAGCGGGGTCTTGGATCCCGGCAGCAGCCACGGCGTCGGGGAATCCGTCTTCTGGTCCGCGGAGGTGTACAGCCGGTGCTCCAGGGCGGCGGCCGCGGTGACGACCTTGAAGGTGGAACCCGGCGGATAGGTCTGCTGCAACGCCCGGTTGAGCAGCGGACGGGCGGAACTCGACTTCAGCTCGGCCCAGGCCGCCGCGTCCTTCTCGGACGTGCCCGAGAAGGTCGAGGGGTCGTACGACGGCGTGGACACCAGGGCCAGGATCGCGCCCGAGGACGGGTCCAGCGCCACCACGGCACCCTTGCCGTGCTTGCTGAGTTCGCTGTACGCGGCCTTCTGCACGGCGGGGCGGATGGTGGTCACGACGTCTCCGCCACGCTCCTCGCTCGACCGTGCGGCGGTCAGGACCTTGTCCTCGGCCTCTTCCAGCAGGCTAATGCCCTGGGCCTGCGAGGCGTAGCCGGTGACGGCCGCGTAGAGGGGACCGTCGGGGTACGTGCGCAGGTAGTTCTTCGCGGCCTGGGTGCGCCAGGACCGGGTCACCGCGGTGCTGCCCGCGAAGATGTTGCCGCGTGGCTTCTGGTAGCGAGACATGGCGTGGTCGTCCTGGCCGAGCAGTGCAGCGGTGACACCCGTCCCGACCACGAGCAGGCCGGCCGTGACGGTGGCGACGGCGCGGCCCCAGGGCGTGCGCGGGAACTGCAGCGCGGGGAACGGCAGCCGTACCACCGGCTTCAACCCGGCCGCCCGCCGAAGGAGCACCGCCGACCACACGTACAGCGCGGACGCGGTGGCGAAGACGTAGTAGCCCGCCCGGAACTCCCAGTTGTCACCGGCCAGGACGCTCACCCCGAGCCCGACGGTCGTGGCCACGCACACCGCGGCGCCGACGGTTCCCCAGCGCGCCGTGCCACGGCCGGTCCCGGGCGACCCGCCGCGCAACACAACCGTGCAGAGCACCGCCGCCGCCAGCGCCGGAACGCCGACGAGCAGCCCCGCACCGCGCCACGCCCGCAGCGTGCCCCCGGTGGAGTTGAAGGCGGGGAGGGCCAGTGTCGCTGTCATCAGGACCGCGGTCACCGCGTGGATCCAGGACGGTCTCCACCAAAGGCGCCCGCGGGCCCGATCGTCCGCGTGCGCCCGCTGCGCGACGGGCTCGGTGACGTCCGCCCGGACCGTCAGCACCCGCCGGCCGGTCGCCGTACGCACCATGACCTCGCCCTCGTACACACCCGGGGCGTCGGCGAGCACCGACAGGGCGACGCCGTCCGCCGTGCGGCGGGACCGCAGCCACGGGCCCCCGACGGCTTCGAGGGTGGCGTGCACCACGGGCGGACCGTGCACGGGCACGTTGACGTCGGGGCCGGGCTGTCCCGGGAACGTGACCCCCAGGTCCCAGTGGGTCTCGGGGACGTCCGGGGCCGCGGTCGCGACGGCGTTCCGCGCGGCGTCGGAGACACGGCGGCTGTCGTCGTGGGTCAGCTGCTCCAGCGCGGCGAGTGCGTCCAGGGCGACGGCCGGGTCCGTGCCGTTGAGGAACATCCTGAGGTCCTCGACGGCCCAGTGGCGCTGTTCCCGCTCGGTGGAGCCGGCCTTCGCGGCGAGATCCGGGGGCAGGCCGGGCGCGCCGCGGCCACGGCGGGCGGGTGCCCGGGCGATCGTGAGGTCGCCCTGTGCGCCGAACATCCACAGCTGCGGGGTCTGGTGCGGGGTCACCTCGCGGATCCGGTGGCCGATGTACTCCGCGAGCTCCGCCAGCCCGATCTCACCGTCACCGCCGAGATCGGCCTCCCCGGTGCGCAGCCCGGTCACCAGGGCGCCGGTGAACAGTGACGGCCCCGGCTCGCCTGCGTCGGGGCCGGCCTCCATGGCCGATCCGGCCGCCTCGTTCGCCACGATCCGGCTGCCCTCGAAGGCGTACTCCACCGCGCTGGACGCAGTGAGAACCGCCCGGCCGCGGTCCGAGCCGGCGCGTTCCAGTGAGGCGAAACTGTCCTCGACGTGCACCTCGGCGTCGGCCCGGGTGAACATGCCGCGCTCGAAGGCACCGGCGTAACAGCAGTCCAGCAGGACGGCGGCGCGCAGGGCACGGCTGCGCATCATCAGCCGGCTGACGTACTCGGCGGGGATCGCGGTGGACTCCAGACGGGTCCGCAAGGTGTCCGCGGCGGCGAGGAACAGCTTTCCGCTCTCGTCCTTCAGCCCGTGGCAGGCGAAGTGCAGCAGCAGCGTGTCCGCCACCGACCGGTCGGCGAAGAAGTCCTCGACCTTCCGGCGCAGTTCGTGCGCGCCCGGGTCGCCGAGGACCTCCACCTCGAAGTCGCCGATCTCCGGATCGCCCAGAACCCGGGCCAGTTCGGTCGCATCCCGCGACGGGGCCCACAGGCCGCGCAGCCCGGCGTCGTCGTAGGAGCCGGTGGCCACCAGGAGGGCGTGACGCCCCTCTGCGCTCATCGCCGGTCTGCGGTCACCGCGGCAAGCCACGCTTCGGCCAGGCGCCTCTGGTCGGCACCGGCCACGCCGGTGACCTCCAGGCGCTGCCCGTCGATCTCCAGCACGACACTGCGGGCGCCGACCCGGCCGATCCAGTCGCGGACCAGACCGAGGGTGGTCTCGAGCAGCGGCAGGCTGGGCTGCAGTACGACGACGAGCGCGCCCACCGCCTCGGCCAGGCCGGAGCGGCTGTTCGCAGGTGCGGGCCCGGACGGCAGCGGGCCGACCCGGTCGACATCGAGAGCCAGGAGGTCCTCGCGGAGCGCCTGCAGCTGCCAGTGGTCAGGGACGGCTTCTCGCGCCTGTCCCGAGACGACAATGCTCAGTTCCTTGGACATGACGTTCTCCCCCGCGCAGGTCCCCCGCAGCCGTGAGCGGGGCTTGGTCCTGCCGCACCCAGTGTGGCAGGACCGCAGGCGCACAGCGACGGGGTTCCGACACCCCGTCAGGGACTCCGCCCGCTCCTGGCGCACCGGTCACTCGAGTGCGGCAACGGCACGCTTCAGACGCAGCGTCATCAGCTCGAACGGCCGCAACCGTGCGATGACTCGGCCGTCCCGTACCTCAGGCGTGGGGCACTCCGCGAGCGGGCGTTCCAGCAGATCCGTCACGCTCACACCCGCCACCTCGAAGCCCGCAGTGAGCGTGGCCCGGGCACGTCCCCCGTGCGCCTCATGGAACCGCACCACCACGTCCCCGCTCCCGTCGTCCGCCAGCTTCACCGCCGTCACCACGACCGCCTCCTGATCGACAGTCACCAGCGGCGCGACCTCGCGGGCACCCTCAACTCGCCGTTCCGGCAGGTTGATCCGCCACCCCTCCCGCACCGCGTCCCCGATCCCCGCCCCGGGCACCAGCGCATGCCGGAAGCAGTGCACGCCCTGGTCGGTCTCCGGGTCGGGGAAGCGCGGGGCGCGCAGCAGCGACATCCGGACCGTGGTGGTCGTACCGCGATCGCCGTCGGTGCGGACCGTGCGGGTCACGTCGTGGCCGTACGTCGAGTCGTTGACGACGGCGACACCCCAGCCGGGTTCCTCGAAGTGGACGAAGCGGTGGTTGCAGGCCTCGAACTTGGCCGCCTCCCAGGAGGTGTTGGTGTGGGTGGGCCGGTGGAAGTGCCCGAACTGGGTCTCCGACGCGTACCGTTCGGCGTGCACGTCGAGCGGGAAGGCGAGCTTGAGGAACTTCTCCGTCTCGTGCCAGTCCACCTCCGTGTCGAGGACCAGCCGCCGCTCCCCCGGCGCCAGGGACAGCACCTGCGTCACGCGCGACCGGCCGAAGGACCGGACGATCCGCACCGATGAGCCGTCCTCGCCGGGCACGACCTCGTCGGCATCGGTGAGATCGGTGACCGTGTTGCGGTAGAACTCGTCGACGTCCCAGGCGTCCCACATGTTCGGGAAATCCGGGTGGAGTTGGAGGAGATTGGCGGCGCGGCCCGGTGCGATCGTCTCGCGGTCGGCCGCGATGTCGTAGGCCGATACGACGAGACCCCGGGCGTCCAGCTCGATCCGCAGCAGGCCGTTGTCGAGGACGTGTCCGCCGTCGGGGCGCGGGGTGAGCGTCGTGTTGCCCTCGGTGGCCGCCGCTCCTGCCGCACCGGCCGGGACCCCATGACGGCCGTGGGGCGCCGAGTTGAAGACCAGAGGCGTCGATCCCTCGCCCGCGAGGGCGCGTTGGGCCGCGTCGATGATGGCGTCGAGCTCGGCGGCCAGGCGTTCGTACGTCGCCCTGGCCTCCCGGTGCACCCACGCGATCGACGATCCCGGCAGGATGTCGTGGAACTGGTGCAGCAGCACCGTCTTCCAGATGCGGTCCAACTCCTCGTACGGATAGGGGAATCCGGTCCGTACGGCGGCCGTGGCGGCCCAGAGTTCGGCCTCGCGCAGGAGGTGTTCGCTGCGCCGGTTGCCCTGCTTGGTCCTGGCCTGGCTGGTGAGGGTGGCGCGGTGGAGTTCGAGGTAGAGCTCGCCGACCCAGACGGGCGGTTCGGGGTATTCGGCCTCGGCCTTCTCGAAGAACTCCTGCGGAGTCTCCCAGACGACCCGCGCCGAACCCTCCAGATCCCGCAGCCTGGCGGCCTTCGCGACCATCTCCCGAGTGGTGCCGCCGCCTCCGTCGCCCCAGCCGGTCGGCGCGAGCGAGTGGCGGGCAACCCCCTTGTCCTTGAAGTTGCTTGCCGCGTGGGCGATTTCGCTGCCCTTCATGGAGCAGTTGTAGGTGTCGACCGGCGGGAAGTGCGTGAAGATCCGGGTGCCGTCGATGCCCTCCCAGCGGAAGGTGTGGTGCGGGAACTTGTTGGTCTGCGACCACGAGATCTTCTGCGTGAGCAGCCACTTGGAGCCCGCCGCCCTGATGATCTGCGGCAGTCCGGCGGCGAATCCGAAGGTGTCGGGCAGCCATGCCTCGTCGTTCTCGATGCCGAACTCCTCAAGGAAGAACCGTTTGCCGTGCACGAACTGACGGGCCATCGCCTCAGAGCCGGGCATGTTGGTGTCCGACTCCACCCACATACCGCCGGCGGGTACGAACCGCCCGTCCGCCACCGCCTTCTTCACCCGCGCCCACACCTCGGGCCGGTGCTCCTTCACCCACGCCCACTGCTGCGCCTGCGACATGGCGAACACGAAGTCGGGCTCGTCGTCGAGGAGCGCGGTCATGTTGGACGTCGTACGGGCGACCTTGCGCACCGTCTCACGCAGCGGCCACAGCCAGGCGGAGTCGATGTGGGCGTGACCGACGGCGCTGATGCGGTGGGCGGAAGGGGTGGCAGGCGCGGACAGGACACCGGCCAGGCGTGAACGGGCCCCGCCCGCCGTGCCGTTGACGTCCTGCAGATCCACCGCGTCCAGCGCCCCCTCCACCGCCCGCAGGATCTCCCAGCGCCGGGCCGACTCCACCGGCAGCTCGGCCATCAGCTCCCCGAGCACCTCCAGGTCGATCACCAGCTGCCACACCGTCTCGTCGAAGACGGCCAGGTCCATGCGGGTGAGGGTGTACTGGGGTTCGCTCCCGGCGGTCTCCTTGTCGCCCAGCTGGGTCGGCAGGAAGGGGTGGTAGTCGAGGATGACGGGGTTGGAGGCGGCCTCGATGTGCAGCCGCACCTCCTCCCCGCCCTCGGCGGGGGCGCCGATCCGCACCCACTGGTTGCGCGGGTTGAGGCCCTTCACCGGGGTGCCGTCGGGCCGGTAGACGAGGCCCTCGCACTGGAAGCCGGGCATGTTCTCGTCGAAGCCGAGGTCGAGGATCGCCTCGACGGTCTTGCCGGCCCACGTCTCGGGGACCGTCCCGGTGACGCGGAACCAGCTTGTCCCCCACGGAGCACCCCACCGGGCGCC
The DNA here is from genome assembly GCF_042893105.1 of Streptomyces sp. NPDC001663. NCBI lineage: Bacteria > Bacillati > Actinomycetota > Actinomycetes > Kitasatosporales > Streptomycetaceae > Streptomyces > Streptomyces sp. NPDC001663. The sequence continues at coordinate 136,202 of NZ_JBIAUR010000001.1, forward strand.
CACCGCGATCGGCTCGGGCTCGGCCGCCAGCCCCTCGGCGACCGGCACCGGCTCGCCGGGCGCATGCCACACCGCGACGTCCAGCGGTACGGACTCCGGGTACACGGCGGGGCGGATGCGCTCGTCGAGGACGCGCTTGAGACGGGCTTCGACCAGGCTGCGGTCGTCATGCATGCGGAGTGCTCCGTAGGTCGTCCGGTGGTGGTTACCAGGTGTGGGTCACGGTGACGGGGTCCGACGAGGTGTACAGCTCCGCCACGGCACGCACCTCGAACCGCGCCTGCGACTCGCCCTGTTGGGGCTGCAGGCCCGCGAGGAAGTACGCCCGCTGACCGGTCGCTCCGAGGAAGCGCCGGGTGCCGTCGGGCAGGAGGCGGTGCAGGGTGTAGTGGCGTACGTCGCCGGGGGCGGGGTTCCAGGCGAGGCGCAGATCGCCTCCGGAGGCGGCGGTGATGCGCAGGCCGGAGGGGGCGGCGGGTGTCCCGACCGTTTCCCGGACCGCGAGCCCGCCGAGGCGCCACTTCACGGGCCCGTCGGTCGCCGTGAGCCGCACACCGATCGCATGGACGGTCCCGGAGAGACCTGTGAGCGGGACGGTCACGGTCTGCCAGCCGTTGACCGAGTTCACAACCACACCATCGTGCGCCCGAACTCCCCGCCGCCTCTTGTTGACCGAGTTCACAGGCAGATATGTGTACGGAGGTGTCGCACCCGGCGCGCTCGGCTCGGCGGTGGCCACGGCGAGTTCCACGTTCACAGCTCCCGCGTCGGTCCGGTGCGTCAGCTCGACAACCGTGTCAACGGTGATCGGCAGCCGTGTCGCGTACAACTCCACCGTCGTGGGCTCGTCCAGTTCACCGTCCACCAGCACACTGCTGCCGCCACGCCACGCATCCGCGAAGTCGAACGCAACAGCAGGCCGCTCCCCGTCCGTCCGCACCACCCACCGCCGCGACGGCAGCCGGTCCTGGAGCCCGAGATGGTTCCACGGCACATCCGAGGTGACCGCCCCGTCCTCGTACCACCGCAGCCCGTGCCCGGTGTTGAACACGCTCGCGAACGGCACCCCGGACACCGTCGACCGATCCGCGACCGACACCGCGGGCGCCCGCCAGGGATCGGAGGCGTCCGGCCGCGAGGGATCCAGCGACCGGCCGGTCCAGAACCGGTCGTCGGCGGCGTGGAAGTCCCCAGGTGTCCGGGACGCGGGCAGATGGTTACGGGTCCACTCGGGCCGATAGAACCCGATCGACGTGACATGCGCCTTGCTGCTCGGCACGATCGCGTCCCAACTCACCGACGTGTTCGAGCCGTTGGACTCGACATCGACGCCCGCCCACAACTCGTAGCGGCTGCGCCCCAGTTGGTCGGCCTTCGTCCCGGACGAGGCCAGCGTGCTCGCGCTCCACCGGAAGTCGACGAACATGTCGTCGGCGGCCTGGAAGAACGCCTGGTTCTGGCTGTTGAGCGCGCCCTGCCAGCTCACCGTGCCGTTGACGGTCATCGCGTCGTACCAGGTCACCCGCTGCCCACGCGCGGCAGCCAGCGACTTCAACTCCTTGACGAAGCCGAGCATGTCCGCACCCAGCGCCGCATTCCCGCCACTGGTCTCGGCGTTGACGAACCACCCGTCGAAGCCGTACGCTGCCGCGACCGCGACGAGTTGGGCCGCGAGGGGATAGTGCCCGGAGGAGTCCTTCTGCACCAGGTCCCGCGTCCACTGCAACTGCCCGCCGTAGGCGGTCGGCGGCAGGAAGATGTTGCCGAGGACCGGCACGCCATGCCGGTGGGCCGCGTCCACGATCGGCGCGTTCGGGGCGAGGATCAGCCCTTCACCCGACGACCCGCCCCAGAAGACCAGCTCGTCGACGTACGCCCAGTGCGTGAGCGCGTAGTAGTCGGCGGTGGCCGAACCCTGCGACGGGTTGCCGGCCGTCGGCCCGAAGGAGACCAGCGACTGGATACGGGCCTGCCCGGAGCGCGCGGTGCTGTTCGCCGGTGTCGGGGTGAAGCGCGGCGCGAGCGGCACGGACGCGGCGTTGAAGGCGAGGTCCGCGTCACCGGCGGCCGTCCAGGACTTGAGGCTGCGCCAGGTGATGCCGCTGCCCGGCGAGCCCGAGGGCAGCGAGTCCGGGTACCAGTACGAGGCGTACGGCGGGGTCGCGGCGGCCTCGGCCTTCGGTGCCGCGCCGGCGGGCAGCGGCGGGAGCAGGGCGGCCGCGGCTCCTGCACCGGCGAGCAGGACGGTGCGTCTGGTGGGGTTCACGAGCTGGTGCCTCCTTGTGGGGTGGGGAGTACCTGTTCGGGAGTGACGACTTCGGTGATGCCGCGGGCGGCGAGGTGGTCCTTGTCGTCCGCGCGTGTGTCGAGGACGGTCGTGGGGCGGGCGCCGTCGGCGGTCAGCCGGAAGTAGGCGTCGAAGACGGGGCCGCCGGGGGCGCAAAGCGAGCGCGCGGCGGGATCGGCGGGGACGACGAGCGCGGTGGTCCGGGGTTCGGGCGCGTAGGTGTGTCGGTGAGCGGCAGCGTCCGCCAGCACCCGCGCCGTGTCCTTCGGGCGCCGGTCGTTCGTCAACAGGCCCAGCCCGTACTCGAGTTCGGGAAAGTCCGCGAGCTCCCGGGACACGTCGTGGGAGCACCACCAGGTGATGCCCCACAGGTCGGGGCAGTCGAGGGCGTTCGCGACGGTGGCCTCGGTGAAGGCGGCGGCATGCTCGGGCGGGATCAGGGGTGCGGGTGCGCCGACCTCCTGGAGCCAGACGGGGCGGTGCGGGGCGTCGGCCCAGGCCTTGCTGAGTTCGACGAGGTAGGCGGCGTGGTGTGCGGTCGGGACTGACGTACGGCCGTGCCGCTGGGCGGTGCCGTTGAAGACCCAGGAGTGCACGGCGGTGACGGCGCCGTGGCGGGCAGCCTGGGCCGGGGTGAACGGCATGTCGTCCTGGTACCAGGTCGCGTCGTACTCGGCGTGCAGATGCAGCCTGCCGGGGGCGCCCTCCTCGCAGGCGGCGAGCATGCGCGCGAGCCAGGCGTCGATCTGGTCGGACGTGGCCCGGTCGGGGTCGGGATGCGGGCCCGCCGAGAACTGGTTGACCTCGTTGCCGAGCGTCATGCCGATGAAGTTGGCACGGTCGGCGAGGGCGGCAGCGAGGGCGCGCAGGTAGGCGGCCTGGCCGTCGAGGACGTCCGGGTCGGTGAACAGGTTCCGCCGGTGCCAGGTCCGCGTCCACGCCGGCAGGAAGTCGAAGCTGCTCAAGTGCCCTTGCAGACCGTCCACGTTGACGTCGAGTCCGCGCTCGGCGGCCGCGTCCACCAGCGCGACGAGCTGCTCGACCGCCCGCGGTCGGATGAGGCTCCGGTTGGGCTGGAAGTACGGCCACAGCGGGAAGACCCGGATGTGGTCCAGGCCCAGCACGGCGATGGAGTCGAGGTCGGCCCGTACGGAGTCCAGGTCGAAGTCGAGCCAGTGGTGGAACCACCCTTCGCTGGGGGTGTAGTTGACGCCGAAGCGCACGGCATAAGGCATGCGGAAGTCCTTGAGCTCAGGGGAGGTCAGCCCTTTACGGCCCCCTCGCCCACCCCGCGGAAGAAGTACCGCTGCAGACAGGCGAAGAGGACGATCAGCGGTGCGACGGCGATGACCGTGCCCGCGGCGACGAGCCGTTCGTCGTTGGCGAAGGTGCCGTGCAGATAGTTGAGGCCGATGGTCAGTGTGAACCTGGACGGGTCGCTCAGCACGATCAGCGGCCACAGGAAGTCGTCCCAGGCACCCATGAAGGCGAAGATCGCGACAACCGCGAGGGTCCCCTTCACCGCGGGCAGCGCGATGCGCAGGAACCGCTGCCAGACGTTGGCGCCGTCGACGTAGGCCGCCTCCTCGATCTCGTACGGCAGGTTGAGGAAGGCGTTGCGCATCAGCAGCACGTTCATGGCGCCAATGCAGCCCGGCAGGACCACACCGACCAGGGTGTTGTTGAGCCCGAGCTCCCGCATCGTCGTGAACTGGGCGATGATGATGCCCTCCACGGGCACGAGCATCGCCAGGATGAAGACGAGGGTGGCGACCCGGCGGCCGCGGTAGCGCAGCCGGGCCAGCGCGTAGCCGGCGAGGGCCGAACCGACGCAGTTGGTCACGACGTTGGCGGTGGCGACCTTCAGCGAGTTGAACGCGTAGTCCCAGACGGGGATGGTGTCGGAGACGCGCTCGTAGTTGTGCAGGGTGGGGTGGCCTGGCAGGAAAGACGGCGGGGAGCTGTAGATGTCCTCGGTCGGCCCCTTGAGCGAGGTGGACAGCTGCCACAGGAACGGGCCGACGGTCAGGGCGAGTACGGCGAGCAACAGCACGTAGCGCAGGGCGAGTTCCCACACCCGGACGCGGCGGCCGTGCTCGTCGGTGACGCGGGGTTCACGGGCAACGGCAGGCCTCGAAGCGGTGGGCCGTACCTTCTCCATCACGCTCATGCCTCGTCCCTCCGATCGGCCCGCAGCACGAGCAGCATCAGCACGACGGTCACGACGAAGACGACGACCGAGATGGCGGAGGCGTAGCCGACGCGGCCGGTCAGGCCGGTGCCGGTGCGCTGGACCAGCATGACGAGAGTGGTGTCCTCGCCCGCCGGGCCGCCGCTGGGGCCCGCCATCAGGTACACCTCGGAGAACACCTTGAAGGCGGCGACCGAGGAGAGAGCGCCGACCAGGACCATGGTGGAGCGGACGGCGGGCACGGTGACGCTGAGGAAGCGGCGGACCGCGCCCGCGCCGTCGACGGCGGCGGCCTCGTGGAGTTCGCGCGGGACGTTCGCCAGCGCCGCCAGATAAATGATCATGTAGTAGCCGAGGCCCTTCCAGACCGTGACGGCCATGGCGCTCAGCAGAAGCAGCCACTGGTCGCTGAGGAAGCCGACCCGGCCGACCCCGATGGTCTCCAACAGCGAGTTGACCAGCCCGCGTTCGTCGAGCAGCCACACCCAGATCAGGCCGACGACGACGATCGAGGCGACGACCGGGGTGTAGAAGGCGGAGCGGAAGAAGGTGATGCCGGGGATGTTCTTCTGCACCAGCAGCGCGAGCAGGAGCGGCAGGATCACCAGCGCCGGGACGACCCCGAGGACGTAGAGCGTGCTGTTGCGCAGGCCGATCCAGAACATGTCGTCGTGCAGCAGCTCGCGGAAGTTGGCGAGGCCCACGAACCGGCCCGGGATCAGGGTGCGGCGGTCGGTGAAGGCGTTGACCAGGGTGGAGACGAACGGGTACAGGATGAACGCGCCGGTGATCAGCAGCCCGGGCGCGGCGAACAGCCAGGGGCTGGTGGGCAGTTGACGCCGCACGCGCCTCGCGCTCCGCACCCGGGACACGGCAGAAGTGGCCATCGCGCGCTAGCCCTGCTGCTGGAGGAGCGTGTTGCAGGCCTTGACAGCGTTGTCGAGAGCCGCCTTGGGACTCTCCTTGCCCTGCAAGGCCTTGGCCACCTCGTTCCGCAGCGCCGTCTTCATCTGCTCGCTGAACAGGGCGGGCGTGTAATTGACCGCGTTCTTCAGCGACTTGGCGGCGGCGATGCGCACCCGCGTCTCGTCGGTCCCGTCCTCCTTGGTGAAGTACGGGTCGTCGAGCGAGCCGGCGGTGCTCGGGAAGATGGCGACCTTCTTGGCGAAGGACATCTGGTGCTCGGCGTCGGTGACGAAGTGGGCGAAGGCGACGGCGGCGGGCGTGTGCTTGGTCTTGGAGTTGACCATCACGCCCATCACGTACATGTTGACGTGGCCGGTGCTGGTGATCTGGTCGGTGATGCCGATGTTCTTGTACAGGTTCGGGGCGTTCTTCTTGAAGTTGCCGAGGTCGAGGGCGCTGCCGGGATTCATGGCAACGGCCTCGGTGAGGAACTTCTTGCCGGACGACTCGGGCGTGGCGGTCAGCGCCTGCGGGTCGAGCGCCTTGGCGTCGTACAACTCCTTGTATTTGGTGAGCAGTTGTACGCCCTTGGCGTCGTTGAAGGTGAAGGCGGTGCCCTGCTTGTTCATGAGCCCGACGCCGTAGCGGCCGAAGTCCTCGACGGTGGGCACGTTGGCGAGGGTGGCGACCTTGCCGTCACTCTTCTTCGCCAACTCCAGTGCGTCGGCGAAGAGTTCGTCGTACGTCTTCGGGGGCTGGTCGGGGTCGAGTCCGGCCTTCCGGAACAGGGACTTGTTGTAGAAGAGCGGCCCGGTGTTGAGGTACCAGGGGAAGGCGTACGTCCCGGTCATGCCCGGTATCCGGTGGCTGGCCCAGGCCCCTTCCAGGTACTCCTTCTTGTACTTGGCCGCCGCCTTGTCGAGGTCGAGGGCGAGGCCGGCCTTGGCGAGCGGGGCGACGAGGTCCGGGGAGACGTTGACGACGTCGGGCAGGGTGCCGCCGGCCGCGTCGGCGCTGATCTTGTCGGCGTAGCCCTCGGCGGGCTGGTCGACCCACTTCACATGGGTGTCCGGGTACTTCTTCTCGAACTCGGCGATCACGCCCTCGAAGTAGTCCTTGAAGTTGGCGCGCAGGTTCCAGGTCTGGAAGGTGATGTCGCCCTCGACCTTGCCGGAGGCGTCGGCCGTTCCCCCGTCGTCGCTCCCGGAGCCGCAGGCGCTCAGCGGCAGGACGAGGGCGGCGACGGCGGCAGCGGCGAAGGTTCTGCGGGATGTGGGCACGGTGACACGGCTCCCCTGGGAGTGTCGGTGGCGGTGACGCCTGGGACCATGCCCGCGGCCTTCCGGTGAAGTCAATGGATTGGCTGCAACTAAAGAAATTCCCTCTTCATTAGTGCAGGTCAAACGAGTACAGATGAAAACTTGCCAGACTTCGCTAATGCGCTTTAGGGTTCTCGCACTCAAGCGCATTAGCTGCAACCTGTCAGAAATGGGGAGCAACGTGCCGGCCAAGCGTTCCCCGGCCCGTCGGCCGACGATGAAGGACATCGCGCAACGCGCGGGTGTCTCCGAGAGCGCGGTCTCCTTCGCGCTCAACGGCCGTCCCGGAGTCTCCGAACTCACCCGCGACCGGGTGCGCCGGGTCGCCGAGCAGCTGGGCTGGCGGCCCAGCACGGCGGCCCGCCAGCTGTCTGGGGAGGGCGCCGCCACCGTCGGCTTCGTGCTCGCACGCCCCGCCGACACCCTCGGTGTCGACTCCTTCTTCCTCCAACTCGTCTCCGGCATACAGGAGGTGCTGGCGGAGCGTCATCTCGGCCTGCTCTTCCAGGTGGTGGAGGACGTCGCGGACGAGTGCGCGGTCTACCGGCGCTGGTGGGCCGAGCACCGCGTGGACGGCGTGCTGGTCGTCGACCCGCGCACCGACGACCCGCGCCCCGACCTCCTCGACGAACTCGGCCTGCCCGCCGTGGTGATCGGCGGCGCCCCCGACGAACGCCACCCCGGCCTGTCGACGGTGTGGGCGGACGACGCGGGCGCGATGGCCTCGGTCGTGGACGAGCTGTACGGGCTCGGCCACCGCCGGATCGTGCACATCGCGGGCCTTCCGGGCCTGGCCCACACCGAGCGCCGTATCCGCACCCTGCGCACCGAGGCCGAACGCCGCGGCCTGACCGAGGTCGAGTCGGTCACCACCGACTACTCGGACGCGGAGGGCGCGGCCGTCACCCGCCAGGTCCTGCAACGCCCCGCTCCCCCCACAGCGTTGATCTACGACAACGACGTGATGGCCGTCGCCGGGGTGGCCACCGCGGCCGAACTCGGCTTCTCCGTACCGGCGGACGTGTCGGTGGTGGCCTGGGAGGACTCGGCCCTGTGCCGCATGGTCAAGCCGTGGCTGTCGGCGCTGTCGCGGGACAGTGTGGAGTTCGGGCGCACGGCGGCCAGGGAGTTGACGGCGCTGGTGGACGGGGGGCCGGCGCGGACGGTGCGGGTTCCGGTGCCTCAGGTGATCGTCCGGGACAGCACCGGAGTCGCCCGGGACGCCTGAGTCAGTAGCGTGCGGTGCTCTGCACCAGGGACGGGTACACCGCACTCGGCTCGCCGTCCACGGTGGCGCCCGCGTACTTGAGCATCGCCCCCACCCTGCGGTTGAGGTCGTAGGGGAAGTTCAGCGTCGGGGCCGACACCTCGTCCAGGATCGCGGTCTGCTCCGGGGTGAGGCGTACGTCGAGGCCGGCGAGGTTGGCCTCCAGGTGCTCCAGGGTGCGCGGGCCGATGAGGGTGGAGCTGACGCCGGGACGGTTCTGCACCCATGCCAGCGCTACGGCCGCCGGGCTCGCGCCGACCTCCTCGGCGACGGCGGCGAGCGCCTCGATCACCGTGAACTGTTCGTCGCTGGGCAGGCCGAGGACCGCCGCGCGCCTGGCATCGCCGGGACCGGCCTGGCCCCGGCGGTACTTGCCCGACAGGTAGCCGCTCTTCAGCGGGCTCCACGGCAGCACGCCCATACCGGCGTCCTGCGCGAGCGGGATCAGCTCGCCCTCGATGGTGCGCTCCAGCAGGGAGTACTCCATCTGCAGCGCGGTGACCGGGGTCCAGCCGCGCAGCAGGGCGGTGGTGTGGGCCTTGGCGGTGAACCAGGCCGGGGTGTCGGAGAATCCGACGTAGCGGATCTTGCCCGCGGTGACGAGGTCGTCCAGGGTGCGCAGGGTCTCCTCGATCGGGGTGGACCGGTCGTGGTTGTGCAGCCAGTACAGGTCGACGTAGTCGGTGCGCAGCCGTCGTAGCGACTCCTCCAGCTGGCCGATGATCGCCTTGCGGCTCGCGCCGCCGCCGTTGGGGTCACCGAGGTGGAGGTTGCCGTAGAACTTGGTGGCCAGCACCAGGCGGTCGCGCAGGCCGGGGCGGGCGGCGAGGAAGTCGCCGAGGATCGCCTCCGAGTGGCCGTTGGTGTAGAAGTTCGCGGTGTCGAGGAAGTTGCCGCCGCGGTCGAGGTAGGTCTGCAGGATCTTCTCGGACTCCTCGACGCTGCAGCCGAACCCGCCGTCCTCACCGAAGTTCATCGCGCCGAGACAGTAGGGGCTGACCTTGAGGCCGGAGCGGCCGAGGCCTACGTAGGAATCGAGTGTCATGAAAGTGCTCCGTCGTGGACTTGTCGGGAAGGGGACTCTTCGAGCAAACCACTCTGAGCAGCGCACTTGTTAGTGCGATCCCACCGGTCTCTTGCACGATCCTGTCGAATTCGTCCGGATCCGCGTTGCGCTCAATCGGTCCGCGGTCTTCAATCGGAAGGGTGTCCCTGGATGAGTTGCGCACCCTGATCGCCCGGCACGCGGGACGGTCCACCGCCGCGGTCGACGGGCTGATGCTGTCCGCCCAGGACCGGCCGACCCCGCCGCGCGCCGGGATCTCCGACCCCGTGCTGGCGGTCGTTGCGCAGGGCGCGAAGAGGCTCGTCCTCGGCGACCGCGTCTACGACTACAGTGCCGGCCAGCATCTGGTGATCCCGCTGGGCCTGCCGGTCAGCGGCCATGTCTCACAGGCCAGTTCGCAGTGCCCGATGCTCGGCGCGGGGCTCGCCCTCGACCCGGCGGTGATCGCCTCGCTCCTCCTGGAGACGGGCTCGGACCGCGGCACCAGGACCCCGTCGCCCGGTCTGACGGTGAGCGACGCACCCGCCGACCTCCTCGACGCCTTCGTCCGCATGATCCGGCTCCTCGACCGCCCCGCCGACGTGCCGGTGCTCGCCCCGATGATCGAGCGGGAGATCATGTGGCGGCTGATCAACGGCGAACAGGGCGCGCTGGTGCGGCAGATCGGGCTGGCCGACAGCCGACTGACCCATATCGGCCGGGCTCTGCGCTGGATCCGCGAGCACTACACGCAAACCCTGCGGGTCGAGGACCTCGCCCGGATGTCGGGGATGAGCCTGTCGCCCTTCCACCGTCACTTCCGCGCGCTGACCGCGATGACGCCGATCCAGTACCAGAAGCAGATCCGCCTCCAGGAGGCCCGGCTGCGGCTGATGAGCAGCACCGAGGACGTGGCGACCGTCGGCTTCGCGGTCGGCTACGACAGCGCCTCCCAGTTCAGCCGCGAATACCGCCGCCACTTCGGCCTGCCCCCGGGCCAGGACGCGGCACGACTGCGCACGGAACCACGCGAGGAGGCGGCGGCCGCATCGGCAACGCCTTGGTGACGCGGCGACGCACAGCCGCTCTGTGCCGTAAGCACGAACGGCCGGACACCACCCCCCACTTCATGTGAAGCTTTGCCCATGACCTCCGAAGACCCGCTGGCCGACCGGCTCCAGCTGGACCGGCCGCATTCGGCTCGTGTGTGGAACTTCCTGCTCGGCGGCAAGGACAACTACGCCGCCGACCGCCAGGCAGGCGAGATGATCCTGCAGATGTTCCCGGACATCGCCCTGCTCGCCCGGCTGCAACGCCGTTTCCTGGTACGGGCCGTGCGTTATCTCGCCGCCGAGGCGGGCATCCGTCAGTTCCTCGACGTCGGCACCGGACTGCCCACCGTCGACAACACCCACGAGGTCGCGCAGCGGATCGCCCCCGACAGCCGCATCGTGTACGTCGACAACGACCCCCTGGTGCTGGTGCACGCCCAGGCGCTGCTCACGAGCACCCCCGAGGGGGCCTGCGCCTACCTCGACGCCGATGTGCGCGATCCCGAACGGATCCTCGAAGAGGCCACCAGGACACTGGACTTCAGCAAGCCGATCGCGCTGACCATGCTCGGCATCCTGGGCCAGATCCCCGACTCCGACGAGCCCGAAGCCGTCGTGGGCCGTTTCCTCGACGCGCTGCCGCCGGGCAGTTACCTCGCCCTGAGCGACGGCACCGACACCAACGAGGCGCTCAACCAGGCGATTTCCGTCTACAACGCCAACTCAGCCAGCTCCTACCACCTGCGCGGACCCGACCGGATCGCGGCCTTCTTCGAGGGTCTGGAGGTCGTCGAGCCCGGCATCGTCCCCACTTCGAAGTGGCACCCCGAGCCGGTCGACGTGGGCCGCTCCCCCTCCGAGGTGGACGCGATCTGCGGCATCGGCCGCAAGGGCTGAGCAGGATCCGAAGCCCCCGCGTCACAGCCGGAACAGGGCCCAGACCACCTTTCCGCCACCGGCGCGGGGGTTCCAGCCCCACATGTCACTCAGCACCGACACGATCTGCAGTCCCCGCCCCGACTCCGCAAGCTCGTCCGCCTCTACGGCCACGGGGACCCGGTCGCTCTCGTCCGTGACCGCGCACACCGCGCAGGACAGCTGCTCCCAGAACGCCAGCCAGAGCGACGGCTGCAACTCCCCTTCGCCGTCCGCTGCCCGGCCGTAGCGCAGGGCGTTGCTCAGCAGTTCCGAGACGGTGACCGCCACGTCGTCGATCCGCTCGGCCGCGGCCAGTTCGAGCAGTGTCGTTCTCGCGAAGTCGCGGGCCAGATGGGCGGATTGAGGGATCGGCGGTACCACGAGGACGGAGCACTGGGCCGGGCCGTGGCCGTCCCGCGCGACGGGAGTGAGCGGGACGCCGTAGCCGGGCTCGGGTCTGCCCAGGCGCTCCACCGCCTGGCACAGCCACTCCCAAGTCGCCTCGATCCGCAGGGGGTTGGCCGGTTGTGCGACTTGCTCTGCGGACATCGCGACCCCTGGGACCCCTGCGGAGAGAACTACCGAGCGCTACACCTGTGCGAAGTATCGTGCTCCGTCCGGCAGTCCGGGCGCAAGTGCATCGGCAATTACCGCTGCAATTGCAGACGATCTTGCGAGCGGCATGCCCGACCGCTATCGTCCCGCTCACCACGCGTGGATGCAATTGAGGATGCAATTGCACGGCCGCCCGCGACTCCGTCTCGAAGAGGGTTCAGATGCAGCACGTGAGCAACGGCACACCGGCCAGCCAGCTGAGAGGAGCGGTCTGGCGCAAGAGCCATCACAGCAACCCCGAAGGCAACTGCGTCGAGCTCGCCGCACTTCCGGACGGCAGTGTCGCCGTGCGCAACTCCCGTCACCCCGAAGGTCCGGCGCTCGTCTACACCGGTGCCGAGATCTCCGCCTTCGTCCGCGGTGTGAAGGACGGCGACTTCGACGGCCTACTCCCCGGCCGCTGAGGTCACACACCGCGGACGGCCGGAAGGCGCGGTCAAGGGCCGTCGCCTTCCGGCCACTTCACGCAACGCAGCCGTACGACGCCTGGGTGCTACTCTCCTTGGTTGAGTCCCAATGACATTGCAGAGGCCGGGACGGGCGGAGCCGGTGCGGCGGCCGAGGGGATGAACATGACTGCGACAGCTCGACCAGAACCCGTCCCCTCCGGTTCCGACGTCCTGAGCCTCAGGCGCGGCGGCCCGACCGTCCAGCGCATCGTGCTGGGCACGCGGCTGCGCCGCCTGCGCGAATCCCTCAACATCAGCCGGGACGCGGCCGCTTCGACGATACGCGCCTCCGACGCCAAGCTCTGCCGCATGGAACTGGGCCGCGTCGGCTTCAAGGAGCGCGACATCGCCGACCTGCTCACGCTGTACGGCGTCCAGGACCCGGACATTCGCCAGGAGTTCCTGGACTCGGTGCGGCGGGCCAACGAACCCGGCTGGTGGCGTGCGTACGGCGACGCCTTCCCGAGCTGGTTCGAGCAGCACCTGGGTCTCGAGGAGGCCGCCTCCCTCATCCGCACCTACGAAGTCCAGTTCATCCCGGGCCTGTTGCAGACCCCCGCGTACGCCGAGGCCGTCATCCGGCTCGGCCACCCGATCACCTCCCCGGACGCGATCGGGCGCCGCGTCGAACTCCGCATGACCCGGCAGGAGTTGCTCGCCAAGCCCGACCCACCGAAGCTGTGGGTCGTCGTCGACGAGGCGGCGCTGCGCCGTCCGCTCGGCGGCGTCGACGTGATGCGCGCGCAGCTGCGGCACCTCATCGAGGCGGCGGCGCTGCCGAACGTCACGCTGCAGGTGCTGCCCTTCCACGTCGGCGGCCACGCGGCGGCCGGCGGTCCGGTCACCGTGCTGCGCTTCCCCGTGCCCGATCTGCCCGACATCGTCTATCTCGAGCAGCTCTCCAGCGCCCTGTACCTGGACAAGCCCGAGGAGGTCGACCACTACCTCGCGGTCATGGACCGCCTGAGCCTGGTGGCCACCCCGGCGGCGGACTCGGTGACCTTCCTGGAACAGGTCCTCAAGGAGACCTGAGCCGCAGAATCGCTTCGCCGCACACGCCGCTCCGGCGGCTATCGTGCCGCGGATGACAGCACCGACCACCACCACGCTGAGCGACACCGACTTCGCGGTGCCCATCGACGACCGGTACTTCGAGGACTACGTGCCGGGCGCGGTCTACGTCTACGGCAGCATCACCATGACCGAGGAGGACATCCTCCGGTTCGCCGGCGAGTTCGACCCGCAGGCCATCCACACCGACCCGCAGGCGGCGCTGCGCGGCCCCCACCAGGGCCTGATCGCCAGTGGCTGGCACACCTGCGCCGTGATGATGCGGCTGTACGCCGACCACTACATCAGCAAGGTGGGCGGCCTGGCGTCCCCCGGCATCGACGAGCTGCGCTGGGTCAAGCCTGTCCGGCCCGGTGACAGCCTGTCCCTGCGCACCACCGTGCGTGAGGCCCGCGTCTCGCGCTCCAAGCCGGACCGCGGGGTCGTGCACACCGGGATCGAGGTCCTCAACCAGCACGGCGAGCCGGTCCTGACCATGACCGCGGTGAACTTCCTGCTGCGCCGGACGCCCGCGGAGGAGACCGTCTGAGCGGGGTAACCGTCTGAGCGGGGTACTCGTAGCCGGCTGGGAAGGGAGCCGGCGGATGAGCGCTCTCACCCACTGGCTCGCCGATCTGTCCGGGCCCGTGGTCTACGTCGTGGTCGTGGCTCTGGTCTTCGCCGAGGACGCGCTGTTCTTCGGGTTCCTGCTGCCGGGCGAGACCGCGGTGATCGTCGGCGGCGTCCTGGCCCGGCAGGGCACCGTCGACCTGGCCTGGCTGACGCTCGCCGTCGTCCTCGCGGCGATCGCCGGGGACAGCGTCGGTTACGAGATCGGCCGGCGCCTCGGACCGCCGCTCCTCGAGCGCCCCCCGCTGCGCCGCCGCGCCGAGCGCGTGACCAGGGCACGCGAGCTGATCCGCCGGCGCGGCCCGGCGGCGGTCTTCCTCGGCCGCTTCGTCGCCTTCGTCCGCTCCCTCGTCCCGGCGCTGGCGGGCGCCTCGGAGATGCCCTACCGCCGCTTCCTCCTCTACAACGCGCTCGGCGGTGTCATCTGGGGCGTCGGCAACGCCCTCGTGGGCTACGCCGCGGGAGCCGCCTACGAGCGCGCCGAGAGCGTGGTCGGCCGGACCGTCGCGCTGGTGGCGGCCGGACTCGTGGTCGTGGCCCTCGTGGTGTGGCAAATACGGCGACACCGTCGGCGGCACTCATGACCGCATTCCGGGCGGGTTGCAGGGCCCCAAGTTGCGTGGAAACCTAAACAGAGGTAGCCGAATTTCCGGATCGGAGGATTCCGATGCGTCTCGGACCATTTACCGGCATTGTTGCCGTGGTTCTGATTGTGATCGCTTTCGGGGTGGGTGGCTCGTCACCGGACATCGGGGATTCCGGTCCGAAGATCAAACTCTACTACCACCAGCACGACGCAAGCCAGGCAACGGCCCTGTATTTGCTGATCCTGGCAGGAGCACTGCTGGTCTTCTTCGCCGGAAGCCTCCGGCACCACCTCTCGGAATCCGACCCGCACGGCTGGCTGCCCCAAGTCTCCTTTGCCGGCGGGATCTTGTCGGCCGCCGGCTTCTGGGCCGCGGCGAGTATCGCGCTCGCCCTGATCGACGCCAGCGACAAACGGCGGGTCGGCGGCGAGGCCTTTCAGGCCATGAATGCCATCAGCAATGATTTCTTCGTTCCCTTTGTCGGCGGAATAGCCATCATGCTGCTCGCCGCCGGCCTGAACACGGCACGTAGCGGAAATCCTTTGCCGCGCTGGCTCGGCTGGGCCGGAATCGTCCTCGGGGTGCTGATGTTCATTCCGTTCGCCGGCTTCTTCGCGTTCCTCGCCTCCGGGCTCTGGATCATCGCCGCCGCCGTATTCCTCGCCCGTCGGCCGCGCACCGAGGCGCCCGCCGCGGCATGACTCCCGAAGAGCGGTCACCAGGTCGCCGACGCCCTGGTGACCGCCCCGCTCGGCTCCCCCTCAGACTTGTGAGCGATACAGCCCGAACTCCGCGAGATGTACGGCAGCCCGGGCCGCCGTGACCCGCAGCCGCCAGCGCCGGGCCCGTACCGGCGCGTCCAGCAGCAGGATGCGGCTCGCGCCGATCGTGCCCGCCGTCGCGACCTGTGTCCAGGTGCCGTCGACGACGGCCTCGACCACGAAACTCTCGACCTGTTGCCCCTGCCGGATGTCCTCCGCGAGCCGGATCCGGTCCACCTCGCGTGCCGCACCGAGGTCGACGGTGCGCACTCCGGAGGAGTCGGTGACGCGCGCGCCCCGGGTGAGGTCCGCGGGCAGCTCCCGTTCGACGCGTTCCCGGAACTCGCGCAGCCGTGCCACGTCCCGGTCCGCGAGC
Organism: Streptomyces sp. NPDC001663; assembly: GCF_042893105.1. NCBI lineage: Bacteria > Bacillati > Actinomycetota > Actinomycetes > Kitasatosporales > Streptomycetaceae > Streptomyces > Streptomyces sp. NPDC001663. The sequence goes on from NZ_JBIAUR010000001.1 coordinate 151,655, forward strand.
AGACCGTCGGTGTCCGGCGGGACATTGAGCAGCAGGACCGAGTTGCGGCCCACCGAGCCGAAGTAGATGTCGATCAAGTCGTCGACGCTCTTGGGGAGTTGGTCGGGGTGGTAGAACCAGCCGTCGTGGATCGACACGTCGCACTCGGCGGGCCACCACTGCAGGTAGTCGGTGTTCGGCTGCGCGGCGACGAGCGCGGTGCGGCTGCCCTCGTCGGGGGTGTCGTACGACAACGCCCAGTCCGTACGGCCGTACTGGTTCTCCTTGACCGGGATGACGCTCCACTCGTTCTCCCGCGCGGTCCCGGCCTCGTTGCCGACCCAGCGCAGGTCCGGGCCGGTCACGGCGATCGCCGCGTCCGGGGCCAGCGATCTGACCAGCATGTACCAGCTGTCCCAGTCGTAGTCCTCGACCTTGCCCGGCGGGATGCGGCCCTGGGCGCCGTCGAACCAGACCTCGTCGACCGGGCCGTACTCGGTGAGCACCTCGTAGAGGGTGTTGAGCATGTGGGCGCCGTAGTCGGTGCCGTCCAGCGTGTAGAAGCGCTCCGGAGAGCGGTCGTCGCCGTCGACGAGTGTCGGGATGGTCCGCGTGGAGCGGGCGCTGCCGTTGGCGTACACGCCGTGCAGGTACTGGTTCTCGTCGGCGGGCGAGATGTAGACGCCGACCTTGAGGCCGTACCGGCGCATGGAGTCCGCGAAGGAGCGCAGCACGTCCCCGTGGCCGCTCCGCCAACTGCTCGACGCGACCGTGTGGTCGGTGTAGCGGGAGGGGTAGAGGACGAAGCCGTCGTGGTGCTTGACGGTCAGGATGGCGAGCTTGAAGCCACCGTCGAGCAGTGCCTGGGCCCACTGGTCGGTGTTCAGGCCGGTGGGCTGGAAGACGTTCGGGTCCTCGTCGCCGGTGCCCCATTCGAGGCCGGTAAAGGTGTTGACGCCGAAGTGCAGGAAGGCCGTCTGCCCGAGCTGCTGCCAGGCGATCTGCCGTGCGGTGGGCCGGACTTGGGAGGCCTTGCGGACCAGCTCGTCGGGTGTGTCGTCGGGGTTGACGGGGATGCGGTAGCGGGACTCGGCGGGCGGCGGGGCGGCCGACGCGGGCAGCGCGGGCAGGCCGGTGGCGGCGACCACTGCGGCCGAGGTGACGAAGAGGCGTCTCGAGAGGGCCATGCGAGGTCAACTCCTCACATCAGGAAGCGGTCAGGTGCCACACGGCGGGCGTGTGCTGGTCGGGCGGGTACTGCAGGAGCCGGCCGTCGTCGGCCGGGCTCACCGCCATCTGCGTGATGGTGTTGACGAGCCGGTAGCCGCCGCCGGCGGGCTGCAACTCCCAGCGCTGCAGGGTGTTCTGGGCGTCGCAGGTCTCCCAGGTCGCCTCGACGCCCGGCTGGAGCGGCACGTTGAGCGTGAGCTTGCCGCCGCGGACCTCGAGGCAGCCGTTCGCGGACCGTACGGTCGCGTAACCGTCCGCCGTGCGCTGCACCCCGGCCTGGAACGAACGGTCGCCCGCCTGGAAGGTGTACGCCCCCTCCGCCACCGGCAGCCGGGTGAGGTCCCGCCACCCGGGTGCGTGCCCCACGGCCGTGCCGCGCGCCGTGAACTCGGCGTAGGTGGCGTCGGGATGGGGGTCGCCCCAGGTGGCCTGCGCGATGTGCCGCAGCGCGGGCCAGAGTTCGACGGCGACCTCGTTCTCGGTCTCGCCACGCCCGTTGTCCGGCCAGAGGCTGATCTTCGCCCCGGTGATGCCCTTGCTGGACGTCAGCTTCTCGCCCTCGAAGCTGCGCGGGTCCCAGCTCTGGTCGTACAGGGACCCGGTGTCGGAGTGGAAGCCGCCGCGGACGAGGTAGAGCGAGTAGGCGGCGTTCATCAACGGGTAGCCCTGCGCGACGAGTTGGCTGGGTTTCACCGTCACGTTCAGCCAGTGCTCGACGGTCGTGCCCGCCGTCACCGGCACGGTGTTGGCACCGGTCAGGCCGTCGTTCCAGATGCGCAGCTTCTTGCCCTTGCCCGCCGCGTAGGCCTGCACCCGGTTGATGAAGTCGATGTAGGCGTCCTGCGGAGTGGCGCCCGAACCGTACTTCTCCTGGGCGTACTTGAGCATCTGCGGGTACTTGGAGTAGTCGGAGCCGAGCATGTACTCGTCGGCGCCCATGTGCCAGGACTTCGCGGTGAAGACCTGCGCGTACTCGTCCATCAGGCTGGTGTAGTAGTCGAAGGCGGCCTGCTGGGTGACGTCGAGCCGGGCGGGCTGCTTGTTGCCGTCGGAGTCGGTCAGCTGCAGGTCGGGGCGGTTCTCGATCCACGGGTCCATGTGGCCCGGGGAGTTGATCTCGGGGATGATCTCGACGTGGTACTTGTCGCCGAGCGCGACGAGCTGCCGTATCTCGTCCTTGGTGTAGTAGCCCCAGGTGTTGGCCTCGGGGTGGGCGTCGCTCTTCACCTTCAGCTCGACGAGCAGCTGGTTGAGCTTGTTGTACGCCATCTCACGGACCAGGTTCTCCAGCCAGGGCAGCGAGATGTGGATGTAGCAGGCGCACACGCCGACGCCGCGTTCCTTGTAGCGCGGCACGTCGACCGTCCGTCCGGCGGGGATCCGGTCGCCCTGCGCGAGGAGTTGGAGGACGGTACGGGTGCCGTAGAAGGCACCGGTCTCGGTGGCGCCGGTCACCGACAGCCGCTTGCCGGCGTGGAGTTCGTAACCCTCGGCGCCCAGCGAGGTCCGGGACGCCTGGACGTCGATCACGATGTCGCCGGTGCGGGCGCCGCTGCGGACAACGGGGACGGTGCCGTGGCCCGCCTCGCGCAGGTCGTCGGCGAGGGTGTCGGCGACCCGGCGCTCGGCCGGACTGTCGGCGACCAGCCTGGCACCGCGGCCGTACTCATAACTGCCTTGCTCTGCCGACCAGTTGGTCAGTGCCGGCACCGTGACCGGTGCCTTCTGCGTCTCCTGCGCGACCGCCGACGTCGGCGCCACGAGCAGGGTCAGCGCCGCCGCCACGCCGAGCAGCCGCAGCGCTCTCTTTCTGAACTCACCCATGCCACTCCACCTTGAACACCCACACGTGCTGTCCCGCTCTACGGGCTGTCTCGGGTACGTCGATCACCAGTGCTCCCTTGTTGACCGTCCAGGTCAGGGGCCGGTCGTGGCCGAGCATCGTCACCTTGTCGCCGGTCCGGATCGGCACCGGAGCCTCGACGGTGAGCTTCGCGCCCGGCCGGGTCAGGGAGTGGATGTAGAAGGCCTTGTCGGGCCGGACCGTGAACCGCAGATCGTCGCCGAGCTGGGCCATGCGCGACCAGTACGTCGTGTTGTAGATCGCCTCACCGTTGACCTCGAGCCAGGCACCGGTCTCCCGCAGCCGGGTCTGCATGATCTGCGGGATGGTGCCGTCGGCGCGCGGGCCGATGTCGAGCAGGAAGTTGCCGTTCTTGGAGACGATGTCGACGAGGCTGTGCACGACCTCCTCGGCGGTCATGTAGGCGTCGTCCGGGGTCGCGCTGTTGTAGCCGTAGCTGAAGGGATCGAGGCCGCGGCTGGACTCCCACTTGGCGACGACCGTGTTCTCGTACGTCGTGTACTCGGGTGTCGTGAAGTCGTGGAAGGCGATGCCCGAACGGTTGTTGACCGTCACGTCGATCGGACGGGCCCGGTTCTTGGCGTGGTTGAAGTACTCGGCGAGGACGTGGAGGCTGTCGTTCACGCCGCCGATGTCGCACCAGATGATCTCCGGGTCGTAGCCGTGGATCAGCTCCAGCATCTGCGGGGCCTGGTAGTCCCTCACATAGTCCTTGCCGGAGGTGTATCCGGTGTACGGGACCGGTTCGAGGGTGTACGGGTTGCGTGGGGCGTGGCCCATCCAGGGGTTGTCGGGGTTGAACCACTCCGGCATCGAGAAGTACAGGCCGCGGTGGAGTTCGGGGGTGTAGCGCCGGGACGCCTCGAACAGCTCCTTGAGCAAGTCCCGCTTGGGGCCCAGCTTCACGGCGTTGCGGTCGGAGACCTTGGTGTCCCACAGGGCGAAGCCCTCATGATGCTTGGAGGTCAGCACGTGGTACTGGGCGCCGGCGTCCCGGAACAGCTCGACCCAGGCGCGCGGGTCGAACTTCTCCGCGGTGAAGCGCGGGATGAAGTCGTCGTAGGCGAAGTCCTCGCCGTAGGTGTCCCGGTGGTGGGCGTACGTCGGGTTGTTCGGGTCCTGCATCTGGTCCCAGTACCACTCGGCGTACTGCTTGCCGACCGGCGCCCAGGCGGGCACCGCGTAGACGCCCCAGTGGATGAAGATGCCGAACTTGGCACCGTTGAACCAGTACGGCGCCTGGTGGCCGGCGAGGGCGGCCTCGGTGGGCTGGTAGTCGGCGGTGCCGAGCGTCAACTTGCCGTGGCTGGCGGCGACTTGGGTGCCTCGTCCGGTGAGCGTCACCGAGCCGTCCCGTGCGGTGCCGGGTGCGGTGCCCGCGCGATTGCGGATGCCGACGCGGACGCGTGCCTGCTCGCCGGGGTCGAGGCGGCGTACACGGGCGGGGTCGACGGTGCGTGCGCCGGGGACTTCGACGCGTACGGACACCTCGTCGGCGGCCAGGATCGCGACGGTGCCCGCGTTGACGACGGTGGCCTCGACGCTCTGGGCGCCCGTGCGGTCCAGCAGCGAGATCGTGGAGTGCGCGTCGCGCAGCGCCAACGCCCGTCCCTGGGCGACGGGCTGGAGGGACAGCGCGAAGACGTGCAGGGAAGCCTTGCCGGCCTCGGCCGGGTTGGTGACCGGCAGGGTGATGGCGACCGCCTCGCGCCGCGGGTCGGTCCACACCTCCGAGGTGCCGATCCCGACGCCGTGCTGGTCCTTGGTGCCGTCCGGCTTGTAGCGGTACGGCGCCGAGAGCGAGCCGCCCGCCGAGTACCAGTCGGCGCCGCTCAGTCCGGCGGTGCTGGTCGAGCCGTCGGCGTAGTGGACGGTGGCCTTGCCTGAGGCGTTGCCGTAGCTGCCGGCGGTGAGGAAGACGGCCGACAGGTAGGCGCCCCTGGGCAGTTCGACGCGTTGGCCGAGGGCGACGAGGTTGTTCCTGGCGCCCTGGGGGGCGGCCGGGAAGAGGAAGGGGATGCCGTCGACCTCGACGCGGCCGGCGGGGAGTTCCTCGCCCGGGAACGTGTAGCCGGAGCCGTCGAAGTCGCCGCCGCGGGCGGAGGCGGTGTCGATGCCGTCGTTGTCGTAGAGGCCGTCGAGCGGGACGGGGACCGGGTCCGGGACGGGCACCCACGGAGATGATCCGGGCCGGTCGTCGACCGGTTCGGCGGCGTGCGCCTGGGTCGTGGCGGTGAGGGGCAGGGCGGCCGCGGCGGCGGCTCCGGCCGCGGCAGAAAGGACCTGACGTCTTGGATAGGGACTCACACTCATGAGCGGCTCCCAATTCATCGGAGGTCTGATCATTGGGCGGGCTCAGGGACCTGTCAATGGGGTGTGAATGGGCTGGAGTTGAGGCATTGATCGGATGACCTGCGGGTCAAGGAACGGCGCCCTCCGCACGTCCCGCGAAAAGTCCAATAAGAGCTGCTCGAATGTCCAAGAGGGGGTGCCCTCGACGCGGGGCCCGCGGCGGGGCAGAGTGCTCTACGTACTCATGAGTAGTGCCACGTACCGCACCCCGAGGAGCGCCCGTGACCAGCTGGGTCGGCCGGACCGCCGCCGAGATCGCCGCCGCCGTACGCGAGAAGCGGGCCACCCCCCGTGAAGTGGTGGCCGAGCACCTGGAGCGGATCGAGCGGCTGGACGGACGTGTCGGAGCGTTCCGGGTCGTACGGGCGGAGGCGGCGCTCGCCGAGGCCGACGAGGTGGCCTCCCGCGGGGACTTGGCCGAACTTCCGCTCGCCGGTGTGCCGGTGGCCGTCAAGGACAACCTCGCCGTGCGCGGCGAGTCGACCCGGGTGGGCTCCGCCGCGACGCCGGACACGCCCGCCGACGAGGACCACGTGACGGTGGCCCGGCTGCGGGCGGCGGGCGCAGTGGTCGTGGGGCTGACGAACGTGCCCGAGCTGTGCATCTTCGGCACCACCGAGGGCGTGCTCGGCACCGCCCGCAACCCGTGGGACCTGACCCGCACGGCAGGCGGTTCCTCGGGCGGCAGCGCGGCCGCGGTCGCCGCCGGACTGGTGCCGATCGCCCTCGGCAACGACGGCATGGGCTCGCTGCGCATCCCCGCCGCCAACTGCGGGCTGGTCACCATCAAGCCCGGCCATGGGGTCGTCCCCGCGGGCATCGGCGAGGGCGACTGGTTCGGCATGTCGGAGAACGGCCCGCTCGCCACGACGGTCGAGGACGCGCGCCTGATGCTGTCGGTCCTCGCGGACCAGGACACAGACACAGACACCGAGGCGGTACGGCCGGAGACACCCGCCATGCGGAAGATCGCGGTGTCGCTGCGCAGCCCCCTCGTCGGCGTCACGATCAGCGGGCCGTACACGACCGCGGCCCGTGACGCGGCCGGCGTCCTGATCAAGGCCGGTCACCAGGTACGGCGCGCCGACCCGCCGTATCCCCTCTCGCTGAGCACGACGTCCCTCGCGCACTGGACGGCGGGCACGGCGGTGGACGCCCAGAGCCTGGACCCGCGCCTGCTGACCCGGCGCTCCCGGGTGCACGCGGCCGTCGGCCGCCGCTTCGTCAACAGCGTCCGCACCGGCGACAGCCGGGAGCGACTGCGCCGCCGTATGGAGCCCTTCTTCGAGGAGTACGACGTCCTGCTGACCCCGGCGCTGGCCCGCCGCTCCCCCAAGTCGGTGGCCTGGCACGAGCGCGGCTGGCTGGCCAACGTCCTCGTCAACACCAACTACTCGCCGCTGACCCCGCCGTGGAACCTGACCGGCTGGCCGGCGATGTCCGTCCCCTTCGGCACCCTCCCCTCCGGCGCCCCCGCCGCCGTCCAACTGGTGGGCCGACCCGGCTCGGAGGCGATCCTGCTGGAGGTGGCGGAGCAACTGGAGAGGCTGCACCCGTGGCAGCGGACGGCGCCGCTCGACTAGCGGCTATGGTGCTCAGCGACCTGCAACCACGATCTCTCGACGGGGGAACTGATCCGCGTGGGCGCCATCGTGTTCAACCTGACGACCGCGGCGCTGATGGTGCTGATGTTCAAGTGCGGTCTGACGCTTGTCGGTGAGGACACCCTCCGCCGGCGCCCGATCCCGTGGGCGGCCGTCGGCGTCACGGCGGTGGCGGTCGGCGGGGTGGTGCTCCAGCACAGCTGGTCGGGGGCGATGGACGCCCTCGACAGCGACCCGCGCAGAAGCGGCTGGTGGCGGGTGGTGACGTCGGTCTTCATGCAGAACGGCGGCTTCTTCGGCGCCGTGTGGAACATCGTCACGCTCGCGGCCATGGCCGCGCTCGCGCAGTGGTTCTGGCGCGGCCCGCTGATGCTGGTGCTGTTCGCCGCCGGCATCCTGCTGCCCGAGCACATCGACGCCCTGTTCGGCGAGACCTCCCGCAGCACCGACCCGCGCAACTTCGCCGGCAGCTCCGGCGCGACGTACTTCCTCGCGGCCACCCTCGCATCGGCCCTCCTGCTGACCACCAACGACACCAGGCAGCGCCTGCTGGCGCTGTGCGTGCCCGCGGCCGGCCTGGCGATGTGGCTGGCCCAGGACAACGGCCACGGCCTGGTCTCGGTCTACGGCTTCGCCCTCGGCGCGGCGGCCCTGCCCCTGGCCCGTCGCATCGCGCGACCGGCGTCCACGGGCGAGGCGGAGGCCTAGCTCCTCCGGGTGCGGATCAACCGGTGATGCCCTCCGGGGAAATAGGGCTGAAGACCGGCCCCTCCCCGTGCTTGCATGGATCGCATGATGTCCGCCGACCGTCTGCTCGCCTTCGCGGCGCTGTCGTTCCTGCTGATCGTGATCCCCGGCCCCAGCGTGCTGTTCGTCATCGGGCGGGCGCTCGCGCAGGGGCGCCGTGCCGCGCTGACCACCGTCGTGGGGAACACGCTCGGCGCCTATGTGCTCGTCCTGGCCGTGGCGGTCGGGATCGGCTCCGTCGTGGAGCGCTCGGTGCTGGTCTTCACCGCGCTGAAGCTGGCCGGCGCCGCCTACCTGGTGTATCTCGGCATCAAGGCGTGGCGGCACCGCGGTTCGCTGCGGGCCGCGTTCACGGATGACGCCGGTGTACCGCGCGGCGGCCTGCGCACGTTCTGGGAAGGCTTCGCCGTCGGTGTGACCAACCCCAAGACCATCGTGTTCTTCGCGGCCGTACTCCCCCAGTTCGTCGACCCCGGCGCGGGCCACGTCACGCTGCAGATGCTGCTGCTCGGCCTGATCTTCAACGCCATCGCCGTCACCTGCGACAGCATCTGGGGCCTGGCCGCCTCCACCGCCCGCGACTGGTTCGCCCGCTCCCCGCGCCGCCTCTCCCTGGTCGGCGGGGTGGGAGGCCTGACCATGATCGGCCTGGGCGTGACGGTGGCGGTGACGGGGCGCAAGGACTGAACGGCGGACCCGAGGGCCGGTCGGGTTGCCCCGGGAGGGCAACCCGACGGGTCCTACGGGATGGTGAGCGGCCTGGTCTTGTCCTGCGGGTCGACCGCCGGCTTGTCCGGGTGGACCGCGACCAGCCTGGCGCCCTTGGCGTACTTGCTGTCCCGGCCGTAGAACTTGTAGCCGGCGCCGAGGAGTTGGACGAGCTCGTGGCCCAGCATCGCCTGCGGACCTCCCTCGTCGGCCGTCTTGTTGTTGTCCCAGAGCGCGCTGGAACCCAGCTTCTCGACCTCGTCCCAGAAATTGGCCGTGGTGAGTTGTCCGCCGAGCAGCATGCCTTCGATCCGCGGTCCCAGGCTGGTGAGGATCTTGAAGACCGCGCGTTCCTGGATGCCGCCGTCCATGAACGCGTAGTTGACGGGCACGGACCACTTGCCGGTGTTCAGCCGCCGCCCCAGCCGATCGCCCAGCGGGAGCCTGTCACCGCCCTCGGCCTTGCCCTTCTGGTAGTCGGCCCAGTCCCCGGTGTCGTGGGCGCGGCCGAGGACGAGCTTGCGCTTCGCCCTGCCCGCCGCCGACGCGGTGTCCGTCATCGTCTGTGACGACGTGTCCTGGAGGTCTGCGCGGATGCCGTCCTCGAGGGCGGTGCCGAGCTCGGCCTTGCCGCGCCCGGCGGGCTCGCCCAGATAGGCGTCGATGGCCTCGATCGTGTCGGCGAGGTCGGCGTTCATCGCGATCCACTTGTAGTTGCCCGATGACCACTTGTCGTAGTGCGCCAGGTAGTCGTCGATGCCGCCCTCGAGCTGGGCGAAGATCCTCTGGACCTCGGCGTCGATCTTGCCCGGGTGCTCGACGCGCTGGATGTGGCTCGACTGCCCGGGGCCCGCCGCCGTCTCCGCGGAGTGTGCACCGGCGGCCGCGGAGCCCGCCGACGCCGGACCGCCGCTCAGCACGCGCCGCGCCGTGGCCTCCGCCTCGCGCTCGAACCTGTCCGACGGGTCGCTGACGCGCAGCCCGTCGCCCCGGTCGGTGCCGGCCACGGGCCCCTTGCGCTGCTGCAGGACGTGGGTCAACTCGTGGGCGAGGGTGTGCCGGTCGATGCCGGAGGCACCGGCGACGATGTGGCTGCCCGAGGTGTAGGCCCTGGCGCCGACCTCGGCGGCGGAGGCCTTGGCCGCGGCGTCGGTGTGGACGCGTACATCGGAGAAGTCGGCCCCGAACCGTGCCTCCATGTCGCTGCGGCTCTGCGCGTCGAGCGGCCGCCCGCTGCTGCGCAGGACGTCGTGCACCGCGGAGCGCTGCACCGGCGGCTGCTCCTCGGCGTGACCGCAGCCGGGTCCGTGCCGGTGCCGGTCCTGCGCCCGGGCGGGACCCCCCTGGCGCACCATCTGGACCACGGCCGCGTTCCCGACCACGCGCTGGAGGGCGAGCAGGGCCTCGGGCGGCGCGACCGCCCGCGCCCCGGACCTGCGGGCCTTCGCGGCGTCCGGCCGGTCGGCAGCTCGGCTGCTCGCGTGGTCGTACAAGGCGGTTCCTTCCGGCGCCGGGGTGCATGCCCTGCCGGTATACCCGAGCCGTACGACGAGTCGCCATGTACCAGGGGGCAGAGTTCCGGCCCCTACGGGCAACCACAGGGACCGGGCCCGCCTCCTCGGAGGCGGGCCCGGTCCCGTGCGTAGGTCTCGCCGGCGGCGACGATGCGGTGTCGGCGATCGCGAGAGGTCCGTCCCGCGGGACTGTCAGTCGACGCTGGGCAGGATGTGGGGCTCGGCGAGGTCGTCCTCGTAGCCGGCCAGACGGATGGGGGCCGCGTGGGCCCAGACGTCCAGGCTGCCGAGTTCGTCCGACCGTCGGCCGGGGCGCTCCGTGCGTTCCTTGGGGCGCTGTTCGCGATTCGTCTTCTCCGGTGTCACCGCGCACTCCTTATGTGTCGGGTCACCCTCGGGGCGTGCCGGTCAGTCTGCGGTCCGGCGCCTGACGCCCGCTCAGGTGTGAGTCGAAAGCTGTTCGGACGCGGTGGCGCCGGTAACTCGTGTGAGAGCAGGCCGCTGTGAACCGGCTTGTCCCGGGACGGACGTGGGTGTGGGTGGGACCCGGTGGTACTGTCCGTCCGCTCCAGATTAACCAAATGAGCGGGCAGCCGCTCTATGGGGCTGAAAACTTGAGGTTACTGTCTTGATTCGCCCGGTTTTCCCCCTCCTCCCTGTCACCCGTTCGGCGTAGAGGTCTGCCGTAATGGCAACACCCGTTCCATCCTGGGTTGCAGGGACATGTCCCCCGGTTCGGAGGGGCGTGCCCGGGAGGGGGGAGGTCATGGCGTCCGTCACCTTCGACAAGGTCACCCGCCGCTTCCCGTCGATGGCCAGGCCGGTCGTCGACGCGCTGGACCTCGAGATCGAGGACGGCGAGTTCATGGTTCTGCTGGGTCCTTCCGGCTGTGGAAAGTCGACCTGTCTGCGCATGCTGGCCGGACTCGACGAGGTCGACTCCGGTTCCATCCTCATCGGTGTCCGGGACGTCACCCATCTTCCGCCGCGGGACCGCGACGTCGCGATGGTGTTCCAGGACTACGCCCTCTACCCGCATTTGTCGGCTGCCGACAACATCGGCTTCGCCCTGAAGATCGCCCGCATGCCCAGGCGCCGCGCCCGGCAACGGGTCGAGTACGCCGCCGCCGTCCTGGACATCGAGCAGTACCTCGGCCGCAGGCCCGACTCGCTCGCGGGCGGCGAGCGGCAGCGGGTCGCGACGGGGCGGGCGCTCGTCAGGGATCCGCGGGTCTATCTGATGGACGAGCCGCTCTCCAATCTCGACGCCCCGTTGCGGGCGGAGACCCGTGCGCAGATCGTCCGGCTGCAGAGCCATCTCGGCATCACCACGGTGTACGTCACCCACGACCAGGTCGAGGCAATGGCCATGGGCGACCGGCTCGCCGTGCTCAACGACGGGGTGCTGCAGCAGGTGGGCAGGCCGAGGGATGTGTTCGCGCATCCGGCCAACACGTTCGTCGGCGGTTTCATCGGCTCTCCGCCGATGAACCTGCTGAGGCTTCCGCTGTCCGCGGAGGGTGCCCGGCTCGGCGCCCTGACCGTGCCGCTGCCCCGCGGCACGCTGCGCGCGGCCGGGGCCGAGGGCGCCGACGAGGTCGTACTCGGCGTCCGGCCCGAGCAGTTCGAGTTCCTCTCGGCCGAGGACCGGGAGACTCCAGGGCTCGACCTCGAGGTCGAGACGGTCGAGGACACCGGCGCTGTCGTATACCTCCACACGACGGCCCGGTCCGGCGAGGGCTTCACCGACCTCGTCGTACGGCTTCCGGGACGGCCCACGCACGGCAAGGGGGCGTCGCTGCGGGTGGCGATCCGCCCGGACGCCCTGCACTGCTTCTCGGCCGTGACCGGAATGCGGCTTCCCGAGGCGGCGGACGCATCACCGGTGCGCTGAGGCACGCCCTCACGCAGCGCACCGAATTGGCCACGCAGTTCAAGTCCCGTTCGCCGAATCGCAAGGCGGCCATGATCTGCTGGCGGACGGCAACGGCTTGTCCGGCGGGAGGACTGACGCATGGAGCTGCGCAGTGTCGAAGAGCTGATGGATCTGCTGTACGCCTGCCGACATCAACATGCGCTGCGGACCGCCGCGCTGCTGCGCCGGCGCCGCCCCGCCGACAAGGAGCTCCAGGTGGCGGGGCTGGTGCACGGCATAGGGCAGCTGCTGTGCCCCGGCGACGAGACCCGCCGGGCCGAGCACGCCGCCGAAGCGGTACGCCCTCTGCTCGGCGAGCGCGTCTACCGTCTCGTACGCCACCACGGCCCCGCCGGCGACGACGACCTGGTGCGCCTGCGGATGGCGGACGAGGAGAGCCGTACCGCCGGGTTCGACGCCGGGGTCCTGGAGGACTGGCGCACGGTCCTGGAACTCGTCGCCGCCCGCAACTCCCGTCTCGGGGCTGTCGACTGACGATCCGTCATGAGACGGTACGGCGATGACGTCGTCGTATGCACAGAACGCGCTGCAGGGCAGGGTCGCCGTCGTGACCGGCGGCACCCGCGGCATCGGTCGCGCGGTCGCCGCGCAGCTGACCGCGGCCGGGGCGCGGGTGTGCGTGACCGCACGGGACGCCGACGAGGTGCGGCGTACGGCTGCCGAGCTGGGCGGTGTCGGTGTGAGCGGCAGCGTCGCAGAGCCGGGGCATCTGCGGGAGGTCGTCGAGGTCGCCCTGCGCGAGTTCGGCCGGATCGACGTCGTGGTGAACAACGCGGCGACGAACCAGCCGTACGGACCGCTCATGGAGGTCGAACCGCGGGCGTGGGGGCAGGCGTTCGCGGTGAACGTCGAGGCACCGCTGCGGCTCGTGCAGTTGGCGTGGCGGGCCTGGATGCGGGAGCACGGCGGGTCGGTCGTCAACATCTGCACCGAGGGCGCGGAGCACGTGGGGCCCAAGGTCGGGGCGTACGGCACGAGCAAGGCGGCCCTGCTGCACCTGACGCGGCAGCTCGCCGGGGAGCTGGCGCCGAAGGTGCGGGTCAACTCCGTGTCCCCCGGTCTCGTGCGCACCGAGATGGCCCGGTTCGTGTGGGAGCCGGGCGAGCAGGAGCTGGCGGCCGGGCTGCCGCTCGGCCGGATCGGGGAGCCTCAGGACGTCGCGCGGGCCGTGGTGTGGCTGGCCTCGGACGCGGCGGAGTGGATCACCGGCGCGGACCTGCTGGTCGACGGCGGGACGCGGGTCAGGACGGCGTACCCCGGGCCGGGGTACGCCGTCGACGACCGTCTTCGCTCATACGCACCACCTCGCTAGTGACGGCGGTTGCGGTGCCCTCAGGGGAACAGCGCTATCCCCATGAGGACGATCAGGACGGCGAACACGACCAGCGCGATGGTGCCCCAGGTCCAGGGGTGTTTGTACGGATCGTGGCTGGAGCCGCCGCGGGGCCGGTCCTCCGGCAGCGAGGCGTCGTCCGGGCGGTCGCTCGCGTAGAACTGCTCGTCCGTCGGGTAATGGTTGCGTGGATCGCCGAATGCGCGCGGATCAATGCTGTGTGGAGTGCCCATGACCCCTCCTGGCGCGGTACTCGTCGGAGGCCGGGTTCCCGACGGTCGTCGGGCGACACGTCACGCAGGTGGATCACCACTTGCCGGGCGCGTAGTCCTTCAGGAAGACGCCGTACAGGTCCTCGCCCTGCTCGCCGCGCACAATTGGATCGTAGACCCGTGCGGCCCCGTCGACCAGGTCGAGCGGGGCGTGGAAACCCTCCTCGGCCAGGCGCAGCTTGTCGTAGTGGGGGCGCTCGTCGGTGATCCAGCCGGTGTCGACGGAGGTCATGAGGATGCCGTCGGTCTGGAGCATCTCCTGGGCGCTGGTCCGCGTGACCATGTTCATGGCGGCCTTGGCGGCGTTGGTGTTGGGGTGGCCCGCACCCTTGTAGCCGCGGCCGAAGACGCCCTCCATCGCGGAGACGTTCACGACGTACGCACGCCCGCTGGCCGCCTTCCTGGCGGCGTCGGCCATGGCCGGGCGGAGCTTGCTGATCAGGATGAACGGCGCCGTGTAGTTGCACAGCTGGGTCTCGAGGAGCTCCACCGGGGAGATCTGCTCGATGGTCTGCACCCAGGTGTTGGAGTCGACGACGTCGGGGACCAGGCCGCCCGCGTCGATGGCGGTGCCGTCGAGGTGCCGGGCGACGCTGGCGTTGCCGGCGACCAGGGCGAGGTCGGCGACCTGCTGGGCGTCGAGGCCGGAGATCCCGACGGGCAGCGCGGCCAGACCGTCGACGGCGCCGGAGCCGAAGGCGCCGATGACGTGGTGGGCGGGCAGCTCACCGGCGGGCAGCGGGGCGCTCTCGCCGTCGACGAGGGCGGCGTAGGCGGAGGGCAGCCGGCGTACGGTCTGCGTCGCGTTGTTGATCAGGATGTCCAGCGGGCCCGCCTCGGCGACCTGGTCGGCGAGGGCCACGGCCTGGGCCGGGTCGCGCAGGTCGATGCCGACGACCTCCAGGCGATGGATCCAGTCCGCGGAGTCGTCCATCGCCTTGAAGCGGCGGATGGCGTCCTTGGGGAAGCGCGTGGTGATCGTCGTGTGCGCGCCGTCGCGCAGTAGCCGCAGCGCGATGTACATGCCGATCTTGGCGCGTCCGCCGGTGAGCAGGGCGCGCTTGCCGGTGAGGTCGGCGCGGACGTCACGCTTGTCCCGGTTCAGGGCGGCGCAGTCCGGACAGAGCTGGTGGTAGAAGTAGTCGACTTCCACGTACCGGGTCTTGCAGGTGTAGCAGGAGCGGGGGCGCTGGAGTATCCCCGCGATCCTGCCCTCCTCGGTGATCGACGACGGGAGGATGCCCTCGGTCTCGTCGTCGATGCGCTGGGCGGAGCCGGTCGCCGTGGCCTCCGTGACCGCCTTGTCGTGGGCGGTCTTGGCGGCCCGGCGCTCCTGGCGGCGGCGCTGCTTTACGGTGCGGTAGATGCCGGCGGTGGCCCGGCGCACGGCGATCGCGTCGGGGTGGTCGACCTCCAGCTTGTCGAGCTCCTCGAGCACGCCGAGGCAGACGGCCAGCCGCTCCGGGTCGATGCCGGGCCCGTACACGACCTCGTCCGTGGTCGCCGAGCCTTCCTCTGTCACCGTCATCGCGCTGCCGCTTCCCTGATCACCCGCGCGGCGCTCCGACCGCGTCCGCTTTCGAACGGGGAATTGTACGGAGCGCCGGGCCTGTCCTCCAAAATCCGGGAGGTCAGCCGCCGCAGGCTGCGGTGAGGGCCGCGACCTCCGCGGTCAGGGCGGCGGCCAGCCGGTCCAGGTCCGGCACGGCCTCGGCGTCCGCGACGAGGCCGTAGTGGACGTGTCCGCGGTACGTCGAGACGGCCACCGCCAGCGCCTGGCCGCGGGCCAGCGGGGCGAGCGGGTAGACCTCCGTGACCGGGTTGCCGCCGAGCTTCAGGCCGAGGCTGGGCAGCGGCACGCTGGTGACCAGGATGTCGAACCAGAGCCGGGCGGCCTGGCTGACCAGCGGTCCGCCGAGCCGGTGGCCGAGCGCGGGCACATGGTCGGCGAGCAGGGCGACGGCGCCCGCGCCACGGTTGGGGCCGGCGTCCTTGTTGCGGTCCATGGCGCTGCGGACCGTGTCGAGCCGGCCGAGCGGGTCGGGGTCGTCGACGGGAAGCCGTATCAGGTAGCCGGAGAGCCGGTTGCCCTGTGGGGTGGCGGTGCGCGGGCGGCGCTTGGAGACGGGGATCAGGGCGCGCGGCCGGACGCCCTCGCTGCCGTCGCCGCGCTCGTCCAGCCAGCGGCGCAGGGCGCCCGCGACCACCGCGATCAGGACGTCGTTGACGGTGCCGCCCTCGGACTTGCGGATGCGGTGCACGTCGTCCAGGTCGATGACGACGCCGGCGGTGCGGCGGGTGCCGGTGGCCTCGGCGGTGAACGCCGAGGAGGAGCGCACGCCCAGGCTGGACACGGCCAGGGAGGCGCCGATGTCGAGGGCCCGGCCCACGTCGGACACGGCGCCCCGGACCAGGGCCGGCAGCTTGCGCACATCGGGCAGCAGGCCGCGCTTGGGCTCCTCGGGGCGGGGCTTGCGCTCCGGCAGGTCCATCGGGTCCAGGATGGCGGCGGCGAGGGTCAGCGCGCGCAGCCCGTCGGCCAGGGCGTGGTGGAACTTGAACAGCACGGCGAAGGAGACGCCGTCCTCCCCCGGCAGCACATGGGCCTCCCACGGCGGCCGGCCGCGCTCCAGCGGGCGCTCCATGAGCCGGCCCGCCTCCGCGTGGAAGTCCGCGGTGGGGGCGTGCAGCCGCACGTGGTGGAGCGGGTCGAAGTCCGGGTCCACCTCGCGGGCGGCGCTGCCGAAGGACAGCGGGCGCAGGGGCGACGGCTGCCACACGTCCCGGATGCGCATCCGCAGTCCGGGCACGGCCGCGGCGCGGGCGGCCAGCAGGTCGGCGGCGTGGGCGCCGGCGGTGGGCGAGTGGGCCGAGAAGACTCCGATCGCACCCAGGTGCATGGGGTGTTCGGCGGACTCGATGTTCCAGAACGCCAGGTCGAGAGGAGCGAGCAGGTCAGAAGTCAATGGCTTGCCTCGCGTCGTCGAAGGGTGAACATGCAGTCAACCTCCCTCACGCGATTACGGTCAAGTACGATCAAGCTACGCACAGTTAACAGCAGATTAAGTCCCGCCCCTCCGGAGAGGGGCGGGACTCATGGGACGTAAGTGGTCACTTCAGTGCGGGCGGCGCCGCCTCGGGTGATGTACCCCACTCAGACGGGCGCGGGCCGACCGTGAAGGCGAGCGCGCGCAGGGAGCGCAGCGCGCCGGTCGTCAGATACGTCCGCTCGTACGCCGTCCCGTCCGTGCGGGCCGACTGGATGTACCGGTCGGTGGCGGACGTGCCGGGCGCGGTGATCGTCAGGGCGCCGCGCGGGTAGTAGCGGCGGTCCAGCGTCAGGTCGACCCGGTCGAAGACCGGCGTGGACAGGCCCCAGGTGTCGTAGCCGGGCTGTACCGGGAAGATCCCGATCGACGACAGCACGTTCCAGGCGGACATGGTGCCGAGGTCGTCGTTGCCGGTCATGCCGGTCGGCGCGTCCGTGAAGAGGGTCAGCGCCGCGTGCACGACGTCGGTCGTCTTCCACGGCTGCCCGGTCGACAGATAGGTGTACGGGGCGATGAGGTCGGGCTCGTTCTGCGGGTTGTACTTGTCGGCGTTGTAGTACTCGTACGGCCCGTTAACCCACACCTCGCGGGCCGTCTTCGCCGGGTCGGCCAGCAGCTGGTCGTAGGCGAAGAACGAGTCCAGCCGGCTGTTCGCGGCCTGCTCGCCGCCGATCAGGCCGACCATGCCGGGCAGGTCCTGCGGCACCAGCCACTGGTACTGCCAGGACGTGCCCTCGTGGAAGCCCTCGCTCTGCGCCGGGTCGGCCGGTCCGGTGAAGGCGCCGGAGGCGTCGCGGGCGCGGAAGAAGCCCGTCGAGGGGTCGAAGACCGTGCGGTAGCTCTGGGCGCGGGCGGCATAGCGCGCGGCGTCGGCGTCGTGGCCGAGGTCGCGCGCCATCTGGGCGAGCATCGCGTCCGACAGGGCGTACTCCAGGGTCGCCGAGGCCCCGTGGTCGTAGTCCGAGTCGCCCGGCTTCACATGCGGGCGGCCCTTGACGTACGGCGCGAAGCCTTCCGCGACGTACTCCTTGTTGGCCTCCCGGCCCACCGCGGGCGAGTCGGCGGGCGGCACCCCGTCGGCGTTCTGCTTCAGCGCCCGGTACGCCCGCTCGGCGTATCCTCCGGCCCCCTTGAGCAGCCCCTGCTGGTAGGCGTTGGTCAGGAACGGCGTGACCGGGTCGCCGGTCATGATGTTGGTCTCGACCGTGCCGTAGCCCCACTTGGGCAGCCAGCCGCTCTCCTCGGAGATCTTGATCACCGAGATTGCCATGTCCCGCGCCTCGCGCGGCGCGAGCAGCGACAGGAGCTGGGACTGGGTGCGGTAGGTGTCCCACAGGGACCAGTTCTGGTAGTAGGTGAAGCCGTCGGTCCGGTGGATCCTCTGGTCCCAGCCGGTGTAGCGGCCGTCCGCGTCGCTGCCGATGTTCGGCGCGAGGAAGGACCGGTACAGGGACGAGTAGAAGGTCCGCCGCAGACTGTCGCTGCCGCCCTGTGCACGGACGTCGTCGAGCCGGTCCTCCCACGCCTGCTGCGCCTGGTTCTGTACGGCGTCGAAGGAACGGCCGCCCTCCGCACGGAGGTTGACCGCCGCGCCGTGCGCGTCGACGTAGGACAGGGCCGTGGTCGCCTCGACCGTGCGGTCCTTGGTGGTGTCGAAGCGGACGTACGCGCCGCCGGCCCCGCTCTTCGAACCCGCGGTCACGGTCGAGCCGTCCCAGGTGCCGTATGCGGTGAACGGACGGTCGAAGCGGGTGATCGTGTAGACGGTGTACGGCTTGGTGTCCTGGCAGAAGCCGCGGCCGGTGATGGCGGTGCGCACGGTGCGGCTGTCGAGGATCTCGACCTTGGTGGAGACCGTGGTGTGCAGCGACTGGGCCGCGTTGAGGAGGACGTTGGCCTTGTCGGTGGCCGGGAAGGTGTAGCGCTGCACGCCGGTGCGCGCGGTCGCCGTCAGCTCGGCCTCGATGCCGGTCTTCAGGCCGACCCGATAGTAGCCCGGGCTCGCGGCCTCGTCGTCGTGACTGAACTCGGCGGCGTACTTGGCGTAGTCCGTCTGTGTGACGTCACCGGTGGTCGGCAGCACGGGCAGATCGCCGCCGAGGCCGCAGCCGACGCCGGACAGATGGACGAGGGAGAACCCTCGGATGTGGTTCTGGGAGTAGTCGTAGCCGGTGTTGTGGCCGGTGTCCGGCGAGAGCTGCACCATGCCGAAGGGCACGGCGGCGCCGGGATAGGTGTTGCCCTCGTTCTCGGTGCCGATGAACGGGTTGACCAGATCGGTGAGTTGACGGTCGGTCGGCTCGGCGGCCCGGGCGGCGGGAGCGGCCAGCAGCGCGGACGCCGCCACCACCCCCGCCGTGCACAGGCGCAGGCGCCGGGTCCATCTCATGTCGGGAGTCCTCCGGGGTTCAGGGGGTCTGGCAGCCTGCGGGAGTCGCCTGGGAAGCGTCACGGATCAGGGCCTGCTGAGCGGCGTGCACACGCTGGACGTCCGGCTTGAGCACCCTGCGGTCGTACGTCAGCAGGCCGTTGAGTTCGCCCTCGACGTCCGAGATCTGGGTGTAGACCGCGCCGTTGCTGCCCTTGCAGGCCAGGGCGCGCACCTCGGCGAGCTTGGTCAGGTAGTCGTCGGTGTAGGTCGCCGGGTCGACGTCCACGTACGACTGCTGCACGGACCAGGCGTGGCCCGGGACCGCGAGGCCGAGGCCGCCGTACTCGCCGGTGACCAGGGCTCGTCGACCGTCGGGGTGGGGTGGCAGGGCGGGGCTGGGGTAGCCGTGCTCGTCCATGATGTCGCCGGTGCCGCCGTCGGCCCCGAGGTTGAGCCCGGACATGGAGTTGACGAGGCGGGTCGGGTCCCAGGCCCCCGCCTGGTCGGCGATGCGGGCCATGTCGTACTGGCCCCAACCCTCGTTGAAGGTCACCCACATGACGACCGACGGGCTGCTGATGTGCTCGTCGATCATCTGCTTCATCTCGCGCTCGTACTCGGCGCGGGCGGCGGTGCTCGGGTCGACCCCGGCGGTCATCGCGGGCATGTCCTGCCACACCATGAGGCCCAGCCGGTCGGCCCAGTAGAACCAGCGGTCGGGCTCGACCTTGATGTGCTTGCGCACGGCGTTGAAACCGAGCTCCTTGTGGACCTTCAGGTCGTACGCGAGGGCCTCGTCGGTCGGGGCCGTGTACAGGCCGTCGGGCCAGAAGCCCTGGTCGAGGGTGGCCATCATGAAGATCGGCTTGCCGTTGAGGACGGTGCGCGGGACGCCGTTGACCTTCTCGACGCCGATGGAGCGCATGCCGAAGTAGCTGCCGACGCGGTCGGCGCCGACGGTGACCTTCAGGTCGTAGAGGAAGGGGTCGTCGGGTGACCACAGGTGCGGGTCATCGATGGTCAGGGTCAGCGGGCCGCCGGTGCGGCCGCGGGCCGTGGCGACCTTGCGGTGTCCGTCGTACGCCGTGGCAGTGATCGGTACGCCGTCGCGAACTCCCTTTGCCTCGACGGTGAGTTGGCTCTTGGCGACGTCCGGGGTGAGCTTCAGCGCGTCGACATGGTCGGTCGCGACCGGTTCCATCCACACCGTCTGCCAGATGCCCGAGGTCGGCGTGTACCAGATGCCGCTCGGGTCCAGGCGCTGCTTGCCGATCGGCGGGTTCTCGCCGTCGGCCGCGTCGGTGGGGTCGTACACGCCGACGATCAGCTCCTGGGTGCGGCCGGGCTTCAGCGCGTCGGTGACGTCGGCGCTGAACTTGTCGTAGCCGCCCTGGTGTTGGGCCACCTTGGTGCCGTTGACGTACACCTCGGCCCGCCAGTCGACGGCGCCGAAGTTCAGCCGCAGCCGCTTGCCCGAGCCGATCTTCCAGTCGGCGGGGACGGTGAAGGTACGGCGGTACCACATGCGGTCCTCGTGCCGTTCGAGGCCGGAGAGCTGGGACTCCACGGGGTACGGGACGAGGATGCGCTCGGCGAGGGTCTTGCCGACCGGCGGCTGCTCCCCCGCCCGGGCGGCGGCGAACTGCCAGCGGCCGTTGAGGTTGCGCCAGTCGGTGCGGGTGAGCTGGGGCCGCGGGTACTCCGGGAGGGCGTTGTCCGGGCCCACCTGGTCGGCCCATTTCGTGCGCAGCTCGTACGTCGAGTGGTTGGGGCCGCTGCTCCAGAAGGTTTTGACAACGTTGCCGTCGGCGCCGGTGAGGCCGCCGCCTCCGTCGTAGCGGACGTCGGCGGTGCCGCGGGCGGTGCCGGTCTTGTTGCCGACGACGGGCTCCTTGAGAGCGACGAGGAGAGCACGCGGGTCGGCGGGGTCCAACTGGGCATTCCCCAAAGGCCACTTGGCGCCGCCGATCACCGCCTGGAGGTGGTCGGTGAAGCCGGCCGGGGGTGCGCCGAGGCGCTGGGCGAAGTCGAGCTTGAGGGTGCGGCCGGTGTCGGCGACCGTGGCGGCAATGGCACCGTCGTAGGCCCAGCCGTCCGGGAGCCGGAACGCCGACTGCGGCACGGCCTCCTTGGTGCCGCCGGGCTGAGTCCAGCGGAGGTGGAGGTTGGAGCCGCCGTAGTGCTCGAAGTACTCGACCTTGATGTCGTAGGCCTTGCCGGCGGTCAACTCGACGGGCTGGGCGGTCTGTTCGCGGTCCCAGTCGTCGACCCAGTGGTCGATGGTGAGTTTGCCGTCGATCCACAGGCGGAAACCGTTGTCTCCGATGATCGAGAAAGTGTGCGGGCCGGTCCTCTCCGGGACGATCTTCCCGGTCCAGCGGACGCTGACGTCGTCCGACCGGCCGGTGGTGAAGGCCAGCCGCGGCTCCAGGTTGTCGAAGTCGAGGTTCGGGTCGAAGCCGGTGGCCTTGAGCTCGTGGAAGTCGAAGGCGCCGGGGGCGGACTGGGTGTAGTACTCGCCCTTCAGGCCGTGGACCTCAACGGGGTCGTCGGCGGCGGTGGCGGTGGGAGTAGCGGCGAGGCCGGCCGCTCCGAGGGCCGCGGCGAGCAGTAACGCGAGTCGGTCTCTGAGGCGTCTGAATTGCACGGAACCTCCCATAACAACGTTGTCATGGACAGCAGTTGGCATGACAACACGGATTCCGCTTTGCGTCCAGGGACATGACAAGCACCACCGGATGCCGTTCGCCGGGCGGGCGCGGAGGATGGGCAGGAGAGCCCACCTCGGCGGAGAGAAGGCGACGAAGATGCCGAAGGTTTCCAGGGAAACGGCCACCCAGGGCGGCGACTACGGTCCGGTCGTGGACCGCTCCGAGGAGTTCGACGACTACACGGTCGACTTCCTGACGTTCCGCGAGGACGTCGATCACCGGCCGTTGTTCAAGGGACTGCCTGACGACCGGTGCCAGTGCCCGCACTGGGGCTATGTCTTCAAGGGCGAGCTCACGTTCCAATACGCGGATCACGACGAGGTGTACCAGAGCGGGGACGCGTTCTACGCCCCGCCCGGCCATGTGCCCGTCCATACCGAGCCGGGCAGCGAGTATCTGCAGATCAGCCCCAAGGACGAGCTGCGCCGGACCAGCGAAGTGATCATGAAGAACTTCGAGTCGATGCAGCCGCCCGGCTGAACCTTCCCGTGTCTACGACACGATCTGCCCCTTGCCGAGTGCGATCACCCCGCCCTTGGAGACCGTGTACAGCTCCGCGTCCCGTTCCGGGTTGACGCCGATCGTCGCGCCCGGCGGCACCTCGACGTTCTTGTCCAGGACCGCGCCGCGCACCACCGCGCCGCGGCCGATGTGGACGTTGTCGTGCAGGATCGAGCCCTGGACCACCGCACCCGGGTCGATCCTGACGCCCGGCGACAGAATCGACCGCGTGACCTGGCCGCGGATCAGGCAGCCGGCGCTGATGATCGACTCACTGGCCATGCCGCCCGCGTTGAAGCGGGCCGGGGAGAGCTGGTTGGCGTGGGTGTAGACGGGCCACTGGCGGTTGTAGAGGTTGAAGGCGGGGCGCTCGGCGATCAGGTCCATGTGGGCGTCGTAGTACGCGTCCAGCGTGCCGACGTCGCGCCAGTAGCCGCGGTCGCGGTTGGTCTCGCCGGGCACGTGGTTGGCGCTGAAGTCGTACAGCTGGGCCTCGCCGCGGTCGGTGAGCTGGGGCAGGATCGAGCCGCCCATGTCGTGCACGGAGTTCTCGTCCTCGGCGTCCCGCTGCAGTGCCTCGATCAGGGCCTTGGTGGTGAAGATGTAGTTGCCCATCGAGGCGAAGACCGTCTCCGGGTCGTCCACGAGGCCCGGGGGATCGGCGGGCTTCTCCAGGAAGCGCTCCACGGTCAGGCCGTCCGAACCGGGGGTGATCACGCCGAACTGCGAGGACTCCGCGCGCGGCACCCGGATGCCGGCCACCGTCACGCCCGCCCCGCTCTCGATGTGCTGGGTCAGCATCTGCCGGGGGTCCATGCGGTAGACGTGGTCGGCGCCGAACACGACCACGTACTCGGGCCCCTCGTCGTGCACGAGGTTCAGGGACTGCAGCAGGGCGTCGGCGCTGCCCAGGTACCAGCGCGGGCCGAGCCGCTGCTGGGCCGGGACCGGGGTGACGTAGTTGCCGAGCAGGCTCGACATCCGCCAGGTCTGGGTGATGTGCCGGTCCAGCGAGTGCGACTTGTACTGCGTGAGCACGCAGATGCGCAGGATGTCGCCGTTGACGAGGTTGGACAGGACGAAGTCGACAAGGCGGTATGTGCCGCCGAAGGTGACCGCTGGTTTCGCGCGGTCCGTTGTCAGGGGCATCAGGCGCTTGCCTTCTCCGCCCGCCAGTACGATCCCGAGCACCGAAGGTCCGCCACGACGCATGGCCGCTCCCCTCACCGTGGTTGATCCATGCCTGCCCCTGAGCAGAGCGGTGTAAGCCTGTTCGAGGAACTCCCGACCGTTCTCTTCCTGTCTACTCCTGTTTGAGGATCTCCTCGTAAAGCCGGACCGTACGGCGGGCGACGGCATCCCAGCCGAACTCCCCCACCGCTCGCTCCCGCCCCGCCTCGCCCATCCGCCGCGCTGCCTCCGAGTCGCCGACGACCTGGTCCAGCGCCCGCGCGAGGCCCGCCTCGAAGTCGTCGTCCACGTCGACCAGCAGGCCGGTCTTGCCGTCGTCCACGACCTCGGGGATGCCGCCGACCCGGGAGGCCACGACGGGTGTGCCGCAGGCCATCGCCTCGAGGTTGACGATGCCGAGGGGTTCGTACACCGAGGGGCAGACGAAGGCGGCCGCGTGTGTGAGGAGCTGGATCACCTCGGGCCGCGGCAGCATCTGCGGGATCCAGTGCACATGCTCGCGGACCCGGCTGAGCTCCTGGTAGAGATCACGGAACTCCCGGTCGATCTCCGGCGTGTCGGGTGCCCCGGCGCACAGCACGACCTGCACGCCCGGGTCGATGTCCCGCACCGCGCGCAGCAGGTGGGGCACGCCCTTCTGGCGCGTGATGCGGCCGACGAACAGGATGTACGGGCGGCCGGTGTCGAGACCGATGCGCTGCAGGACGTCGGTGCCGTGGTCGGGCCGGTACAGCGTGGTGTCGATGCCGTTGTGCACGACGTGCACCTTGGCCGCGTCCAGCGTCGGGTAGCAGTTCAGGATGTCCTCGCGCATGGCTCCGGACACGGCGATCACGGCGTCGGCGCTCTCGACCGCGGTGCGCTCGGCCCAGCTGGACAGGGCGTAGCCGCCGCCGAGTTGTTCGGCCTTCCAGGGGCGCAGCGGCTCCAGCGAGTGCGCGGTCATCACGTGCGGTATGCCGTACAGCAGCTTGCCGAAGTGGCCGGCGAGGTTGGCGTACCAGGTGTGGGAGTGGACCAGCTCGCGGCCCTCGATGCCGGCGGCCATGGCGAGGTCCACGGAGAAGGTGCGCAGCGCGTCGTTGGCGGTGTCGAGGGCGGCCCAGGAGCGATAGCGCACGACGCCCACTCCGCGGCCCTCGCCCCAGCAGTGCACCTCGAGATCGACCAGGGAGTTCAACTCCCGGGCGAGGAACTCCACGTGGACGCCCGCGCCGCCGTACACATCCGGGGGGTACTCCCGGGTCAGCAGTCCCACTCGCACCCGCAACCCCCATGTCCTGTCGACCGGTTCCCTCATGGTCACCCAGATGCGGCGCGCGGGGAAGAGCGCGGCGGTCGTGTGAAGCAACAGTCACCGCACACACCCCCGCCGGGCACCCGGTAGTAGAGGCAGCAGCTGCGCCGCCGGAAGGCGGTGCCGGTGAGGGTGCCGGTGCCGGCGAGGAGGGGGTGGGCGAGGAGTTCGGCGGTGAGCGCGCGGGCCGGGGCGCCCAGCTGGCGGGCGGCTCCCACCAGCGCGGAGGCCGCGTTGCCCCACAGCAGCCCGGGGGCGATCCGGTAGTGCGCGCGGAGGGCCGCTGCCAGGGGTTCGAGGTGGCCGTGCAGGACGACGTCCGCGACGGTTGCGGCGTCGGCGGACAGCGGGCGCACCTCCGACAGCCACAGATCGTCGGGGGCGCCGGCGTCCGGGTCCCAGCGCAGCAGCCCGGCATCCAGGTCGGGCACGCGGCCGTACACCGCAGCGCAGCCGAGCATCACCGACCACAGCCGCGCCGCAAGTCCCTGCTGGGCGATCGAGGCGGCAATCCGGGGCTCGGGTGCGCGCAGGGAATGCGCGACCTTTTCCACCCGGAAAGTAATAGGATTTCCGTAAACAACCGAAGACCCGTTCTGGTAGGCGAGGGCGAGCGTCGGAGGCGCTCCGCTCTCGCGCGAGCCGGTGCGCAGTACGAAGAAGCCGCCGAGCGCTCCGAGGGCGGCGAGTTCGGGGTCGAGGTCCACGAAGACCAGTAGTACCAAGGCCCCTAAGGGTGCCCATTGAGGGGTGTCCACCCCGTGTCGCCCACCTTGGGGAGGACGCCGCCCGATTCGTACTCCATCGGCAGTAGGACCCATTGCCTGCTCAGGGACGACGACGGGAACAGATCGACAAGGCATCGTGTTGCCTATGAAGGCCGACCGTTCGCCGCGCCGGGCTCACCGCCCCCGCCAGACGCAGAGGAGCAGTTCATGAGTGCCCTCGCGTTGTCCGTGCTGCTGTCGCTGGTCTCCGCCGTCGCCTACGCGGGCGGGGCCATCGTGCAGGAGTACGTGGCGGAGTCCTCCCCCGTTCAGGAGTACGCGCCGCTGCGCCGGCCGACCTGGTGGGCCGCGGTGGCGCTGAACGGCCTCGGCGGCCTGCTGCACGTGGTGGCCCTCGCCTACGGCCCGCTGAGCCTGGTGCAGCCGCTGGGCGCACTGACCATCGTGTTCGCGCTGCCGATGGCCGCGCTGTTCGTGGGCCGCAAGGCCGGCGCGACCGCCTGGCGGGGCGCGATCATGGCGACCGTGGGCCTCGCCGGTCTGCTGGCCCTGGTCGGCACCTCCGACGCGCAGTCGCTGGACACCACCCAGCGGATCGCCGTGGCCGTGGTCTCCGGCAG
Source organism: Streptomyces sp. NPDC001663 (assembly GCF_042893105.1). Lineage (NCBI taxonomy): Bacteria > Bacillati > Actinomycetota > Actinomycetes > Kitasatosporales > Streptomycetaceae > Streptomyces > Streptomyces sp. NPDC001663. Next base: position 177,663 of record NZ_JBIAUR010000001.1, read on the forward strand.
CGCGGTCGTCACGCTGATGATCGCCGGCCGGGCCGCCCACCGGCACCCGGCGGTGCGCAGCATGCTGCTCGCGACCGCGTCCGGCATAGCCTTCGGCATGTCCTCGGTGTTCACCAAGACCGTCGCGGTCGACTGGACCGGCGGCGTCTCCTCGGCCGATCTGCCCTCCCTCGCGGTGATCGGCGTCTTCGCCACGGCCGGCATGCTGCTGTCGCAGGCCTCCTACCGCGGCGCCGGACTCGCCGCACCGCTGGCCACGCTGACCGTCGTGAACCCGGTGGTGGCGGCCGCCGTCGGCATCACGATGTTCGGCGAGACCTTCCGCTACGGCACCACGGGCACCGCGCTCGCCCTGAGCTGCGGCGTCGTGGCGGCCGGCGGCCTGATCCTGCTGACGACGGAGCGCATCGCCCGCACCACCGCCGAGGAGACCGTACCGGCACTGCCCGAGCAGACCCGCACCGAGCCCACGCCCGTCGAGGACCTGCTCGCCGCGCTGCCCGAGCAGCCGGTGTCCGTGCCTCGCGAGGAGGTCCTCGTACCGGCCCAGGTCGGCCCCGCGGTCCTGGAGGTGTCCTACACCGAGAACGACGAGGGGGACGAGGGGGACGCACTGCTCACCGACCCCGCCGGCTACCGCTTCTACGGCCCCTTCTACGGCGGCTCGTACGTCCCGGTGCCAGTCGTGGACCGGCACCGGGTGCGGGTCAAATCCTGACGCCCCCGGCCCTGAGATACGCGACAGGGTCGACATCCGTACCGAAACCGGGCCCCGTCCGCACCTCGAAGTGCAGATGAGGGCCCGTAGCGTTGCCCGTGGACCCCGAGCGGCCGATGCGCTGGCCGCCGCCCACGCCCTGCCCGGCCTTCACGGAGATCGCCGACAGGTGGGCGTACTGGGTGTACCGGCCGTCGGAGTGCCGGATCACCACCTGGTAGCCGTAGGACCCGCCCCAGCCGGCGCTGACCACGCGGCCCGCCGCGACCGCCTTGACGGAAGTTCCGGTGGGCACGGGGAAGTCGACGCCGGTGTGGTAGCCCTTCGACCAGGAGGAGCCGGCCACGTGGTACGGGGTGCCGATGGGGCCGCTCACCGGGGCGACGAGGGAGTGGCTGCTGGTCGTGGCCTTCTCTTCGGTGGTCGAAGAGGCCTTCTCCGTCGAGGACTTGGAGCCGGTGTGGGTCGTCGTGGGGGCCTTGCCCCGCAGGTTCAGCCGCTGCCCCGGCAGGATCAGGTCCGGATCCGACCCGATGGTCTTCCGGTTCGCGGAGTACAGCCGCTGCCATCCGCCCTGTACGTGCTCGGTGTCGGCGATCTGCGAGAGGCTGTCGCCGCGCACCACGGTGTACATCTCGGCCGTGCCCGCCCTCGACTGGGGCGTGGTCTGCGGCTGTACGTCCTTCACCGAGGTCTTCTTGGTGGTGGTGCCGTCGGTGTGGAGGTCGGGGGTGCCGCCGCCGCGCGTCAGCCCGGCCTTGACCGAGCAGACCGGCCACGCGCGCGGTCCCTGCCCGTCCAGGACCTTCTCGGCTACGGCTATCTGCTGGTCCTTGGTGGCCAGATCGGCGCGTTGCGCGTACTGCTTGCCGCCGTAGGCCTCCCAGGTGGACTGGGTGAACTGCAGTCCGCCGTAGAAGCCGTTGCCGGTGTTGATGCTCCAGTTGTTGGTGGACTCGCAGGCGGCGACCTTGTTCCAGGTGGCCACGTCGGCCGCGTGGGCGGAGCCGGTGCCGATCAGCGGGATCGCCATGCCGGCGCCGCCCGCGGTGATGAGTGAGGCGCGGTTGATCCTGTTCGGCTGATACCGGCGGTGCCGGCCGCGTACGGCCATGAAGATCCCCCTCGACATGCGTCAGGAGGGCCAAAAGTAAGCGCCGCGAACAGGCCATGACAAGACGGCAATCGGCCGCCCTGTCCCTCAAGCAATCAGGAATACACGGCAGTTGTGGAACGGCTGAGGCAGGTGGGGTCCGACGTGCGTATCTGCGTACGGAACGTCGGGCACCCCGGACATGCGCTCGGCGTACCGGCAAGTCAGGATGGTCGGTGGGGCGATACTGACGTGCACGACCGGCACCACCGATACCGGATCCTTTAGGAGCCAACCGAATGAGCAACTCAGCCCAGATCGGCGTCACGGGACTCGCGGTCATGGGCCGCAATCTCGCCCGCAACTTCGCGCGCAACGGCTACACGGTCGCGTTGCACAACCGGACGGCGGCGCGCACGCACGCCCTGGTGGAGGAGTTCGGGCACGAGGGCGACTTCGTCGCGGCGGAGACGGCCAAGGAGTTCGTGGCGGCACTGGAGCGGCCGCGGCGCCTGGTCATCATGGTCAAGGCGGGCGGTCCGACGGACGCGGTGATCGACGAGTTCGCGCCGCTCCTTGAGCCCGGCGACATGATCATCGACGGCGGCAACGCGCACTTCGCGGACACCCGCCGGCGCGAGAAGGCGCTGCGCGAGCAGGGCATCCACTTCGTCGGCATGGGCGTCTCCGGCGGCGAGGAGGGCGCGCTGAACGGGCCGAGCATCATGCCGGGCGGCCCGAAGGAGTCGTACGACTCGCTCGGTCCGATGCTGGAGAAGATCTCGGCGAAGGCGAAGGACGGCGCGCCCTGCGTGACGCACGTCGGTCCGGACGGCGCCGGGCACTTCGTGAAGATGGTCCACAACGGCATCGAGTACGCCGACATGCAGCTGATCGGCGAGGCCTACCAGCTGCTGCGCGACGTGGCCGGCTACTCCCCCGCGCAGATCGCGGAGATCTTCCGCACCTGGAACACCGGCCGCCTGGACTCGTACCTGATCGAGATCACGGCCGAGGTGCTGTCGCACGTGGACGCGGCGACGGGCAAGCCGTTCGTGGACGTGGTGGTGGACCAGGCGGAGCAGAAGGGCACCGGCCGCTGGACCGTCCAGATCGCCCTCGACCTGGGCGTCCCGGTCTCCGGCATCGCGGAGGCGGTCTTCGCCCGCTCCCTGTCCGGCCACGCGGACCTGCGCGAGGCGTCCCGCGGCCTCGCGGGCCCGAAGGCGACCCCGCTGTCCGAGTCCGAGGCGGGCGCCTTCGCCGACCGCGTCGAGCAGGCCCTGTACGCCTCGAAGATCGTCTCCTACACCCAGGGCTTCCACGAGATCGCGGCCGCCCGCGAGGAGTACGACTGGGACATCGACCTGGGCGCCGTCTCCGCGATCTGGCGTGGCGGCTGCATCATCCGCGCCGCGTTCCTGGACCGCATCCGGTCCGCGTACGACACCCGGGCCGACCTGCCCAGCCTCCTCTCGGACGACACGTTCGCCCGCGAGATCGCCGAGGCCCAGGACGACTGGCGCGAGGTCATCATCGCCGCCACCCGCCAGGGCGTGCCGACCCCCGGCTTCGCCGCGGCCCTCGCCTACTACGACGCCCTGCGCGCGGAGCGGCTGCCGGCGGCACTGACGCAGGGGCAGCGGGACTTCTTCGGCGCGCACACGTACCGGCGCACGGACCGGGACGGGTCGTTCCACACGCTGTGGGGTGGGGACCGGTCGGAGGTCTCCGCGTAGCGGGTAGGTGCACGAGGCGGCGGGCGGCCCGGGCGGTCGTCCGCCGCCTTTGTCATTGGCGGAGATGAGGAGACTCGGGTGGGCGGCGTGCCGGACGTGCTGGGAGACGCGATCGGGCCGGAGGACCCCTGGGAGGGCGTGGACGCGGACGCCGTGGCCCGGGCCGTGCGCGAGCAGGCGGAAGGCCGGTGCCCGGCGTCGAGGACATGGCGTCCTATCTCGCCACGCAGGTCGCCGACGTCTCGCACCGTGAGGTGGTGGGGCCGCTGCTGGACGGGCACGGCGCGAGCGGCGTCGTCGCGCGGCGCGGCACCGTGATCGCCTCCTGGGGAGACCCGACGCGGGTGGAGATGGCGTACAGCGCGACGAAGAGCGTGCTGGCGCTGGTCGCCGGGATCGCGCACGACGACGGGCTGCTGCGGCTCGACGAACCGGTGTCCGCCTCGCTCGACCTGCCCCAGTTCGCGGACGTCCACGGCCGGGCGATCAGCTGGCGCCATCTGCTGGACCAGACGAGCCAGTGGGAGGGCGAGCTGTGGGGGAAGCCGACCTCGGTCGACGCGCAGAGTACCCGCGAGGGCACGGAGTCGGCGGGCGGCCCGCCCGGTGCGGGCTGGGCCTACAACGACGTACGCGTCAACCTCACGGCCCTGGCCCTGACGGTGCTGCTGCGCCGACCGCTTCCCGAGGTCCTGCGGGAGCGTGTCATGACCGCGATCGGCGCCTCGGACTCCTGGTCCTGGCACGGCTACCGCACCTCGTACGCCGACGTCGACGGCACCCGTCTGCCCGTGGTGTCCGGTGGTGCGCACTGGGGTGGCGGCCTGTGGATCAGCGCCCTCGACCTGGCCCGTGTCGGGCAGCTCTGTCTGCGCGGCGGCCGGTGGGCGGGCCGGCAGGTGGTGTCCGAGCGCTGGATCGAGGAGCTGTGGACGCCGTGCCGGGTCAAACCGAACTACGGTCTGTCCTGGTGGCTCAACGACGACCGCACGGTCTGGCCCGCCGCCCCGGCCACCGGCCGCTGCGCCCGCGGCAACGGCGGCGGCCATCTGCTGTGGGTCGACCCGGCCCGGGAGCTGGTGGTCGGCTCCCGTTGGGGTGCGGAGGTCGAGACGCTGCTGGCGGAGGTGTCGGAGGCGGTGAAGCCGGGCTAGCCGGATGCCCGGTTCTGTGAACAGCTCAGCTCAGCGGGGGCCCCGGCTCCGGATTCGGTACGGGTTCCGGCCCCGGCGGAATCGGCGAAGGCGACGGTTCCGGTGTCGGACGGGGGCCCGGGGCCGGGTCCGGTGGCGGGGGTGGGGTGGGTTCCGGACCCGGAGGTGCGGGTGGTGTGGGTTCCGGGCCTGGCTGGGGGTTGGGGACCGGGGACGGATAGGGGTCCGGCGGCTGGGGGCCCGGGCCGGGCGTGGGTCCGGGCGGGACGGGGGCGGGGTACGGGTCGGTCATGGTGTCCTCCGGCCAGTCGGTCGACGTCGGCTCTGGACTACTCCCCCGCGTACCCGACGGCCGCCTTCGCACTCACCCGCCCGTATGACGGCGGGCCGCCCAGGTGGGCCTACCCGGCGCGCACCGCCTCCGCGCCCGCCGCGAGGCCCGGGCGGGGGCTGGACAGCACCGGGACCGCGGTGGTCGTCAGGTGCTGGGCCGGGGCCATGGAGCCCTGGGCGAGGACGATCGCGTCGGCGTCGGTGACCGCGTCGGCCGCTTCCGCCACGAGCCGGGCGCAGCCCTCGGTGTCGCCCGCCGCGAAGGCGTCCCAGGCCCCCTCGACGAGACGGGTGCGCACCTGGACGGGGCGTCCGGCACGAACGGCCTCCTCCTCGATCAGGGAGACCGTCGGCACGAACGTGCTCTCCACGCTGGCGAGCACGACGATCCGCGATCCGGCTGCCACCGCGGCGGCCGCCATCGGACGGTCGCTGCGCAGCACCGGCACCCCGGTCCCGGCGGCCGCCGCCTCCGCGACGGCGCCGATCGTCGAGCAGGTGCACAGGACGGCCCGCGCTCCCTCCCCGACGGCCTTGTCCAGCGCGGCCCGCACCTCGTCCGCCACCGCCTCGGGGCTCTCGCGGCGGGCCCGGGCGAGCAGGTCCTCGTCGACGAAGTGCCGCAGTTCCAGGCCCGGATGGTCCTCGTCGCGCAGGGCGTCGAAGACCGGGACGTGCGCGGGCGAGGTGTGCAGGAGGGCGAGCATGCGGGGACGGGCCTTTCTCGAAGGTGCGGTGCGTCAGTGCCTGCTCGGAACCGTCTGCGGCGGCTCAGAAACGGCCCGGGTGCGCCACCAGCCACGCCTTCGCCGCCCGCAGCAGTTCCGGGTCGGCGGCCGGGGCCTCGTCGGGGTGGCGTTCGGCCCACTTGGTGACGTACGGGCACAACGGGGCGACGACGACGCCCTCGCGCTCGGCGATGGCGTACAACTCGCGGGCCAGCGAGCCCGCGATGCCCTTTCCCTCGTGGGCCGGTTCCACGATGGTGTGGACCGGGACCAGGGCGCGCCCGGGCGATTCGAGGACGAAGTACTCGATGTGGCCGACGACTTCGCCGTCCGTACCGTCGCCGATCGCTTCCAGGCGGCCCGCCGCCCGGTCGTCGCGGATCTCGATCTCGCTCATGGGCACGCTCCTGGTCCGAAGGTCGGAGAGGTCGGTGATCAGGCCGGTACGGCCTGCGGGCTGCGCTCCTGGTCCGAACCCGGTACCGGCTCGGACGGGTCGGCGCCCAGGGCCACGATGCGGTTGTCGCGGTCCACGTGCACGACGCGGGGTTCGAGTGCCCGTGCCTCGGCGTCGGTCACCTGAGCGTAACTGATGATGATCACCAGGTCGCCGGGCTTTACGAGATGGGCGGCGGCCCCGTTGATCCCGATCACGCCGGAGCCGCGCTCGCCCTCGATGACGTACGTCTCCAGGCGGGCGCCGTTGGTGATGTCGACGATGTGCACCAGCTCACCGGGCAACAGGTCGGCGGCGTCGAGCAGTTCGGCGTCGATGGTCACCGATCCCACGTAGTGCAGGTCGGCCTGGGTGACGGTGGCGCGATGGATCTTCGATTTGAACATGGTTCGAAGCACGGAGAACTCCCGAATTGTCTGCTCCCTGCCCGCTTATTGCAGGTCAAGGGCGGTGTTCGGAGACTACAGCGATTCGCAGGCCCGGTCAGCCGTCTGCAGGTGTCTCGGGACTCACATTGACTTGTTGCCGACTCGCCGAGGGGATCAGCGGGTGCGGATCCAGACGGTCTTCTCCCGGGTCCACTGGTCGAAGGCGTTGGTCGACTTCTCCACACCGCCGAACCCGGACAGTTTCCAGCCGCCGAAGGGGGTGGTGATGTCGCCCTCGCTGTAGGCGTTGACGGAGACCACGCCGGCCTGGACGCCGCGCGCCAACCGGAGGGCGGTGTCGAGGTCGCGGGTCCACACCGAGGCGGCAAGCCCGTACTCGGTGGCGTTCGCCAGGTACGTCGCCTCGTCTTCGGAGGCGAAGGTCTGGACGGTGACGACGGGGCCGAACAGTTCCTTGGTGAGGACGTCGCTGCCTTCGGGCGCGTGGGTGATCACGGTGGGCGGGTAGTAGGCGCCGCGCTGCGGCAGGCCGTGCGGCAGTCCTCCGGTGTGAACGCGGGCTCCACCGTCCCGGGCGGCTTCGACCGCCGCCGCGACCCGGTCGAAGGCCGCCCGGTCGATCAGTGGCCCCAGCTGCGTGCGAGGGTCCGCGGGATCGCCGATGACCAGGCGTTTCGCGGCGGCCGTGAACCGCTCCAGCACCTCCTCGGCGATGCTGTGGTGGACCAGGACGCGGGAACCGGCCGTGCAGTTCTGGCCCATCGTCAGGAAGGCGGCCTCGGTCATGTGGTCGATGAGCTCGTCGCCGTAGGCGAGCGCGTCGGCCATCAGCACCTGGGGGCTCTTGCCGCCCATCTCCAGCGAGACGCGTTTGAAGTTGGTGTCGGCCGCGTCCTTGAGGATGCGGCGCCCGGTTCCGGTGGAGCCGGTGAACGAGAGGGCGCCCACGACGGGGCTGCGGGCCAGGGCGGCGCCGGTGACGGAGCCGTGGCCGGTCAGGACCGTGAGGACCCCCTCGGGAAGGCCCGCCTCGGCGGCGAGTCCGGCCAGGTGCAGGGCCGAGCGCGGGGTCGCCTCCGCGGGTTTGACCAGCAGGCAGTTGCCCGCGGCGAGGGCGGGACCGACCTTCCACGCGGTCATGGCCAGCGGGTAGTTCCAGGGCAGGATCGCCGCGACCACGCCGACCGGTTCCCGGGTCATGAGGCCGAGGCCGTCCGGACCGCCGGGAGCGATCCTGCCGAACACCTTGTCGGCGGCTTCGGCGAACCAGCGGATCGACTCGACGGCACCGGGTACGTCGCCGGTGAGGCACTCGGTGATCGGCTTTCCCGCGTCCTCGCTGTCCAGCCGGGCCAGGATCCTGGTGTCGCGTTCCATAAGGTCGGCCAGTCGCAGCAGCACCGCGCTGCGCTCCCGGACCGGCAGTCGCGACCAGACACCGGATGCGAAGACCTGCTCCGCCCGCGCTGCGGCCTTGGCGACGTCTTCGGCGCTCGTGGCCGGCACGGTGGTGATCAGCTCCCCGGTGGCCGGGTTCACGACCTTCAGCGTGGCGGGGCTCTCGACTGCGGTCATTTCTCCTCCACCAGTTCCCAGCGTCCGTCGGTCTGCCGGGCCAGTCCCCGGCGACGCAGGTCGTCCAGATAGCGGGCCATGCCGCGCTCCCCTCTCCGCTGGAACAGCGGGAACACCTTCGGCAGCAGGTTCGGCGCCAGCATCGCGAACCGGACGAGGCGGGACTCGCCGGTCCGGGGGTAGGCCTCGAGACGGGGCTTGTCGAGCAGGCTCACCACGGCCGTGACGACGTCGGCGGGCTGTTGCGGCGGATCCTGGAACTGCATGGAGTTCCCGCCGTCCACGGCCTCCTGGCGCAGCATCCGGGTGTCCGTCGCCGACGGCAGCACCGATCCGGCCAGGATGCCCTTGCTCCTCAGATCGAGCCCGACGGCGAGCATCGCCCCGCGCAGCCCGAACTTCGAGGCCGTGTAGATCGGGGTCTCCCCCAGCGGGAAGATCCCACCGAGGGAGACGGTGGTGACCACGCGGGCGTCCCGGGAGGCCTGCAGCAGCGGGATCGCGATCCGGGTGGCGACCAGTGGCGAGGTCAGGTTGAGGGTGATCTCCTGCTCGATGCTCTCGACGCTGCGCACGTCGAAGCGTTCGGCGCTGGTCATGCCCACGTTGTTGACGAGGACGTCGAGACGGCCGTACGCATCGGCTACCTGGTCGAAGAGGCGCTCCACCTGGGCGCGGTCGACGAGGTCGCAGCCGAGAGCGGTGTGGCCGGCGCCGGGAAGCTCGGCGACGACGCGCTTGGCGCGGGCCTCGTCGATGTCCACGACCACGCAGCGGGCGCCCCCGATGGCGAAGCGGCGGCACATCGCGCTGCCGATCCCGCCGGCGCCGCCGGTCACCAGCATGACCTTGTCACGGAAGTCGAAGCCGCTCACGAGACTGCCTCCACGCCGCGCAGGGACCGCACGCGCGGCGGCAGGCCCTCGGTGCGCCAGCCCATCTCGGCAGCGACCTTGGCGAGGTGCTTCACGTAGGCCCCGCTGTCGACGTAGCCGGTGTGCCGGGGCGAGTCGACGAGCTTGAGGCCGCCGGTCAGGTCTGGGCGGTCGGTACGGATCATGCCCGCGAAGCGCTTCGCGTTCGGCAGCCCCTGCGCCACGTCGTCGATGTGCCCGGCGATCAGCTGGGCCTGGGTGTCGAAGAGCTGGTACGCGCCGGAGTTGGTCTCGATGAAGCCGACTCCGAAGAGGCCCTGGTGCTCGCGGGAGAACGACGACAGGTACAGGTCGGGGTGCTGCTCGTCGCCGAAGTACTTCTGCGCGACCGGCACTTGGTGGACGTAGCCGGTGGCCAGCAGGATCAGGTCGAAGTCGTCGCGGGTGCCGTCCGTGAAGTGGACCGTGCGGCCCTCGGTGCGGGCGATCCCCGGCTTGGCGGTGATGTCGCCGTGCTGGAGATGGTGGATCAGCATCGAGTTGATCGCGGGGTGGGTCTCGAAGAGTTTGTGGTCCGGCTTCTGCAGGCCCAGACGCGTCGGGTCGCCGTTGATGATCCGCAGGAGGGTGCCGAAGACCCGCTGCGCCAGCCACATCGGCAGGTGCGGCCCGCCGGCCGCAATGGTGTCCACCGGCCGGCCGAAGAGGTGCTTGGGGATGAACCAGTAGCCGCGGCGCATGCTGATCACCGCGTGGTCCGCGCTGCGGGCCGCGTCGCAGGCGATGTCGCAGCCGGAGTTCCCGGCGCCCACGACCAGGACCCGCTTGCCGCGCAGTTCCTGCGCGCTGCGGTAGCCGACCGTGTGGCGGACCTCGCCGGTGAAGTGGCCGGGCAGTTCAGGGACGTTGGGGTGCCACTGGGACCCCGTACACACCACGACCTGGCCGTGCACGGTCTGGCGTCCGTCGGTCCGGGTGACCGTCCAGGTGCCGTCCGAGTTCTTTTCCACACTTTCCACCTCGACGCCGAACTGGATGCGCTCCGTCAGTCCGTATGCGTCGGCGAAAGACGTCAGGTAGGAGAGGATCTGCGGGTGCGGCGGATAGTCGGCGAATTCCTCGGGCATCGGAAATCCGCCGAAACCCGAGAGGGTTTTGCTGGAAATGAAATGGGCCGACTCGTACATCGGGCTGCCGGGGTTGTCGATGTCCCAGATGCCGCCCGGCCCGGTGTGCCGCTCAAGATGCGTGTACGGCAGGTTCCGCTCCGTCAGGGCTCTGGCGACCGCGAGCCCGGCAGGTCCCGCTCCGATCACGCAGGTGTCGTACTGGATTTTTCCCATGAGGCGGATCCCTTTTCTATCGGTTCGCAGGCCCGTTCCTGAAGGGCTGAAGGTTTGAGGGGTTGAGGGAAACTTATTCATCTGCCGTTCAGCGCGAAATGGTCCGTGCGGTCAGAGAGGGGGCTTGGGCGGCCATGCGAAAGACCGTGCGGTCGTCAGGAGCGCGAGGACGAGTGCGGCGGGTATCGCGTAGGCGAGGCGGAAGTGGCCGGTGGACCCGAGGATTCCGCTGGCTGCGCCGCCCGCGAGCACGCCCGCATAGTTGAAGACGTTCATACGGGCGAGGACCGCTTCGGTCGCCCCCGGTCGCAGGCGTCCGGCGGAGGCGAGGCACAGGGGGACGAGTGCGGAGACTCCGAGCCCGGTGCACGCTGCGGCCAGGACCGCGTACGGCCAGGCGGGGGCGGCCGCCAGTCCGGCCAGGGCGGCGGCGGTGAGCAGGGTGGCGGCACGGATCACGGCCACCGGGCCGATGGTGCGTACGAGGTGGTCGGCGCAGGCCCGCCCGGTGACGGTGCCCACCTGGTAGGCCGCATAGGCCAGGGGTGCGATGGACAGGGCGGTGTCCAGGGTCTGGTGGAGGTACAGCGTCGACCACGACGAGACCGTGGAGTCGATGACGTAGGCGACCAGGAGGACAAGGCCGAACGGGGCGAGTTTGACCCACAGTCCGCGGCCCAGCACGACGGACTCCCCGTGGGACTCCTCATGGTCGGACACGGCGAGGGGTGAGTCGGTGGGCAGCTCGTGTGTGCGGACGGTCAGGGCGAGGGCCAGGACAAGCCCGGCCTGTGCGGTCAGCGTGTACTCGGCGGGCCAACCGAGGTGCGCGGTGCCCGCGGTCAGCAGTGCGGCCGCGATGCCGGCCGCGCTCCAGGCGGCGTAGAAGGAGGCGAAGATGCTCCGGCCGTAGTGGCGTTCGACGGCCGCGGCCCGGGTGTTCGCCGATACGTCGATGCAGCCCAGCGCCATGCCGAACAGCCCGTAGGACACTGCGACCACGGCCTGGCCGGGAGCCCAGCCGATCAGCAGCAGGGACGCGGCGGTCGCCACGACGGCGGTCCGCATCGCGGCGACCAGCCCCACCCGCCGGATCACGGCCAGTCCGGCGAAGCTGCCGACGCCCGCACTCAGCGCGACGGTCACGACGAGCACGGTCATCGTCAGCGGGGAGAGCGAGAGGCGCTCCTTGACGGCGGGTACCGTGGTGGCCACGGCGGCCACCGCCGCTCCCTGGGCGGCGAACACCGTCGCCACGGCCCGTCGGGCCGCCGCATGGGGGCTGCGGCGCAGGTATCGTCGCCGGGCCGGGGTCTGAACAGGTGCGGTCATGGTGAGCCTTCGTTCGTTGCGCCGGCGCGAGAGCGCACAACGGGCGGGTTCCGCAAAAGGTAGGGATGGCGAAAAGACCGTGTGCAGCGCGCCGGAGGCCGAAAAGGGGGCTCCGGCGGCCACACCCGCGACAGGCGGGGCCCGGCTGCTTACAGTGAGGCGAGAGACGCCCTGGTGAGAGGGGACGCGATGCCCGATGCTCCCGCTCCGGTCACTTCTCCGGGCACGAGCCGCAGCACCTCGGCCACCATCGCGCCGAACATCCTCCGCTACCTCGCCCGGGTCGCCGGCGAGTACGGCGTCGACCTGCAGCCGCTGCTGACCCGGGTCGGCCTTGACCCGACGGTGATGGGCTCCGCCGCGCTGCGGGTCTCCTACCGGCAGGGCAGCGACGTCATCCGTCAGGCGGTGGAGCGGACCGGGGACGAGCACCTGGGGCTGCGCGTGGGCGCGGCGCAGCACCTGACCGCGTGGGGGCTGCTCGGCTTGGCCATGATGGCCGCCGACACGCTTCAGGACGCAATCGAGACGGGCGTGCGCTATCAGAACCTGTCCGGGGCGATGACGGTGTGGTCCGCCGGCTGGGAGGACGTCGGTTACGTGTTGCGCGCCGATCTGCCGGACCCCGCGCTGGATCCGACGGTCGCCGTCTTCCTGATCGAGGAAGCGTACTCGAGCGTCGTCACCCTCACCCGGCTGAGCATCGGCACCGCATTCGCCCCGCAGGCGGTCGAGTTCGCCTTCTCCGCCCCGCGCGACGCGGGCCCGTTCGACGAGCTCTTCCGCTGCCCACTGCGGTTCGACGTCGTCGGCAACCGCATGGTGATCCCCGCCCGGTGGGCCCGCACGGCCATGCCGGGACGGGACCCCATCACGTACGCCTCGGTGCTCCACGTGCTGGACAAGGAAATGGCGTCACGGCGCGACCAGCAGGATCTGCTCGAGGTGCTGGAGATCTCCATCGCGCAGAGCCTTCCGGCCGTCCCCTCGTTCACCGAGCAGGCCCGCCGGCACGCGTCCAGCGAACGCACCCTGCGCCGTCGCCTGGCCGATTGCGGCACCACGTACGAGGCGATCGTCGACGGCGTACGCCGCGAGCAGGTCGAACAACTCCTACGACGACCGGAGCTGACGCTCCGTGACATCACCCGCCAAGCGGGCTTCGCCGACGTGAGCGCACTCCGGCGCGCGGTGCGCCGGTGGCACGGCGTGACCCCGCTCGAGCTGCGCACCGCACTGCTGGAACGGGAGGCACCCACCGGCCGACCGCACGCGTGACGCTGTCGCCGGGTGTGATCTCAGCCGTGGAGCCTTCCTGGACAGCCCTGTTCACGGGGTTGGGTCCGCGTCGGTTCCGGAAGCTCGTGGGCGCACAACCTCGCCCTCGCCGGACAGAGACGACGAAACCCTCAGGCATGTCTGACATCCACGCCCGCCGGCGAAGGTGGTGTGTGACGCGGCCACTGCTCGCCCACGTGTTCCGACGCGGCGGCCCGGAACGCCTCCATCAGTGCGCACCCCGGATATGTCCCGAACACTGCGTACTTCCAGCGGTAGTAGCACGACCAGTAGCTCACCACGCGTCGCTCCGTGCGTGCGAAGAAGGCCGGATTCCGCGCGATGAACTCCCCATAGAGCCGGCGCTGGGCCGAGCCCGGGACAGCGAGGCCGGCAAGCCCCCGCCCGATCACGTCAAGGATCTCCAGCACGTACTCGCCGGCCAACTGCACCACGAACGGGGCCACCCATGGTTCCCCCGACGCCACGATCTGTTCGAGGTGGCGCTGGCGGACCCGGCCGTCACCGTGCCGGGAGTACAGGCAATGCAAGATCACCTGCTGGGTTCCGGTCAGGGACCGCTCCAGGTCGGCGCCCGGCTCCTCGTTGTGGATGCGCGAGGGGATGGCGAGGGTCTCGCCCTCCACCTCAACCTCGAAGGGCTCCGTCGGCGCGTGCCTGGCGTCCGGCATGACCGCCAGGACGCTCCGCACGTCACTGGCAAGACGGGACGGAAACGCTGCCGCCAAGACATGGGTGACGTTCGACGGATCCCGAGGCAACTGCACGACACGAGGATAGGCGGCGAGCACCCCGCTCCCTCAACTGTCCACCTCAACCTGCGGGACAAGCCCTAGCCGTGTCGCTCGCACACGAAACTGTGCCTGCCCGGCCCCAGGCCGGACACAGTGACCGTCCCGTCGGTCACCTGCACGCCACGCGTCGACGCACGGCGTCCGTCCCAGAGCGTCTGCCGGTCGGCGCGCACGCTCTGCCGGTGCGCGTCGCCGGGGAACGAGATCGATCCCCGCGTGTGTGCCGGTACGTGGGCGGTGAGGCGGAAGGCGTGGGCGGTGTTCTCCCACTCGACGCGCAACGGGCCCTGTGGCGTGGGCAGTTGGCCCTTCGCCCAGTCGACGTCGCCGGGTTGGGGCCGTATCTCCCAGGTGGCGTAGCCGGGAGACGTGGGGCGGGCTCCGAGCAGGTGGTGGGTCAGTGCCGGCAGGACACCTGTGGACCAGCCGTGGGCCATGCTCGTGTAGGCGCCCTCGTACAGGGAGCCGTCGGGGCCGATGCCTTCCCAGTGGGTGATGCCGGGGTCGTTCTTGTCCATCCAGCCGTAGGTGCGCCGGATCTGGTCGAGCGCGGATGCGGCCCGGCCCGCGAGGAAGCGGGCCTCGATCTCGGGGTAGGAGGTGAAGGCGTAGACGCGCTGGGAGGCCTGGTCGAAGAGGGTGTCGTTGTCCATGAAGGCGTTGCCGTACGGCCGCGTCGTCGTCGTGTCGAGATGGGTCAGCGCCGATGCGGCGCGGTCCGCGCCCGCGATGCCGGTGACGACGGCCAGCGCGTTGCCGTCCTGCGCATGGCGCACCGGGCCGGTCGTGGAGTCCAGGTAGGCACCCGCCGCCGGGTCCCACAGCAGCGCGTTGACGGCCTGCGCGACCTTGTCCGCTCTGGCGTTCCAGCGCTCGGCGTCGCTTCCGCGGCCCAGCAGGCGGGCCAGCCGGGCCCCGGCCCGCAGGGCCTGCACGTACAGGGCGTTGTAGTAGGTGACCTGGCCGGTGCGGCCCAGGAAGGCGTAGTCGCCGTATCCGCCTGTGCCGTTGAGCCCCTTGCGCAGCAGGCCCGAGTCGTCCGTGACGGTGGGGTACCAGCCGTCCAGGACCTTGACCAGGTTCGGGTGGTGACGGGCGGCGTAGGAGCTGTCGCCGGTGTAGAGGACGTAGTCCCAGCTGCAGGTGACCCAGTACAGCGGATAGTCGAAGAGGGGCAGGGTGTAGTCCGCGATGGAGGCGGGCGGGATCCAGCCGTCGGCGCGCTGGTGCGCGGCGAGGTCGGCCAGTACGTTGCGGACCGCCTCGGCGGTGTCGTCGTGCGTCAGGTACAGGGTGCGCGCGGAGACCGCGAGGTCGCCGACGTAGGGGTCGCGGTCACGCTTGGCGCCGTCGTGCAGGACCAGCTTGCCTTCCAGGGTGGCGCTCCAGGCGCCGCGCGGATCGACGTCGTCCTGCCGGAAGGTGTCCGTGACCAGTTCATTGGTGTACGACGCCCCGTACCAGTAGCGGTTCAACTCCTTGTCGGAGCACAGGAACCAGCCGCGATAGGTGCTCGGCGTGCCCAGGTAGGCGCTGAACTGCAGGGACACCGAGTCGATTTCTACCTCTCCCCACGGCTGCGCCGCCGGTGCGTCCGCGGGGAGGGCGTCGAGGGCGATCCTGAGGTAGCGGAAGCCGTGCAGCCCGTCCGCGAAGAGCTTGTCACCGGCCTGGAAGCCCTTGCGGTCCGTCCAGTCGGCGCCGCTTGCCGGCACGGCGAACTGGTCCGTGCCCTGTCCGGTGCCACCCGCCTGGTCGGAGCGGGTGAAGTCCGAGCGGTCCGTGAGGAACTGCCGGGTCTCGGAGAACGCCACCCGCACGCCCGGGGAGTTGTCGGAGGCCGAGGTGAACCGGATCCTCGGGTATCCGACCACGACCTTGCCGAAGTCCACAGTGACGGTCGGCACGGCGATCGGGTCGACGGGCGCGGGCCAGACTTCGTTGATACGGGTGAAGGCGCCGCGCGGTGTGTCCTGCACGCTCGTCACGGTGATGCGCACGCGGTCGGCC
This sequence comes from Streptomyces sp. NPDC001663, assembly GCF_042893105.1. Lineage (NCBI taxonomy): Bacteria > Bacillati > Actinomycetota > Actinomycetes > Kitasatosporales > Streptomycetaceae > Streptomyces > Streptomyces sp. NPDC001663. The sequence goes on from NZ_JBIAUR010000001.1 coordinate 193,502, forward strand.
GTGACCGGCTCGGCGAAGAGGACGGCCCGCTGGATGACATCGTTGTCCACGACCGTGGCCGCGGTCTGCCATGCGCCGTCCCGCCGCACCTCGACGGTGAACGCGGCCGGTACGCCGTCGCTGTTGGAGACGACCGTGACACCCGGAAGCCGCGTCGGCTGTGGCAGGGAGATGGTGAGGGTGTCGGGGAACTCCCCCAGCGTGTCGTCGTTCCAGAACGTGTCCGGATCGCCGTCGATGGCGTTGGCGGCGTCATAGGTGCGCGGGCGCCCGTCGTTGCCGTTGTTGCCGGCATGGGCCGAGGAGGCCTCGGCGGTGGTGCCCTCGGGCCAGCGGGGTGCCGCCGCGGGGCGGGGACGCCGCAGGACCGTTGCGGCCCCGCCGGGCCTGAGCAGCGCCTCGGCGTTCTCGACATCGCCGCTGGTCGCGAGGGTCCGAACGGGCTGAACGGTGCGCGAGGACGGCGCCTGCACGTAGCGGTGCCAGCGGTTGGCGCGGCGGGCCGCGCCGTCGGCGACAGGGGCCGTTCCTTCCTCGGCGGGAAGCGCCGTCGCCGCCGGTAGCCCGGCGGAGGCGAGAGCCGCCGTCAGCCCGACGGTGCCGGCCCTGGCCATCACGGTGCGTCTGGGGATGTCCTTCTCCGATGTGCCGTTCGACGTCACAGCGCCTCCCTGAGCAGATGGGATTGAATCGTTTCAGACGAATGTTGCGACGTGACGGTATCCCGAACACCGGGCGCCCGTACAGGGATCGGACAGGAGTCGGCCGCCCCGGCGCGAACGGTTGCCGGTGGCAGGGGCTCCGGCGTCAACTTCTCGGTCGGTCAAGGCACTTCCGGTCCGTCGAACGGTCCGGTCGCGCCGTTGTTCGGTCGTCACAGGGCAGTCCCGGACAGTTCCTCCCGACGTGACGGCGGCGCGCATACGGTCCGGGCACCGAGACGGGTCGCCAGCACCGGCCCGCGCAGTCAACGGCATGCAAAGGGAGGCGCTGTGGCGAGTGTGGAAGTGTCGCTGAAGGAGATGATGGCCGGGATCGAGGGAGCCCTGGGAGCTGCCGTCGTCGACTACACCAGCGGAATGGCGCTGGGCACGCTCGGCGGGAGCAAGGACCTGGACCTGACCGTCGCCGCGGCCGGCAACACGGATGTCATCCGCGCCAAGGTCCGCACCATGGAGCAGCTGGGCCTCAAGGGCAAGATCGAGGACATCCTGATCACACTGGACCGCCAGTACCACGTCATCCGCCTGGTGACCGGTCGTACGGGCAACGGACTGTTCCTCTACCTCGTCCTCGACAAGGCCCGATCGAACCTGGCGATGGCCCGCCACCAACTCAAGCGCGTGGAGGAGGCGATCGAGATCTAGCCCGCCCGAGGACGCCGGTGGCTTCGTCTGCCCATCATGTGAAGACTTCTTCAAGTCACCACATCAGCATGGTCCCAATGTGCGTTCCTGCCGGGTCCGAGGCGTGAAGGATCGGCATCCGAAGGCGGTCTGCGGTGCGGCGGTGTCCTCGGACGCCGTCGCACCGCGGCGGCCGCAGTCCCACCCACCCGACGAGGAGCGAGCATCCATGCAGGCCCCCCTCTACCAGGTCAAGGCGGAGTTCTTCCGCATGCTCGGCCACCCCGTGCGCATCAGGGTGCTGGAACTCCTCCAGCACGGGCCGGTGTCCGTACGGGACCTACTGGCCGACATCGAGATCGAGCCGTCCAGCCTGTCGCAACAGCTGGCCGTCCTGAGGCGCTCCGGCATCATCGTGTCGATACGGGAGGGCTCCACCGTCCGCTACGCGCTCGCCGGGGGAGACGTCGCCGAACTCCTGCGTGCCGCCCGCCGGATCCTGACCGAGCTCCTCACCGGCCAGAACCAGATCCTCACCGCACTCCAGGAGGCCGACGCCCCGGCCACCCTGCACACCAGCCGATGACTCGGGATTGCATACAGGTCCTCATCACTCCGCGTCGGCCACGACCGACCCGACCCGTTCCGCCAGGCTCGGGTCCCGGCGGACCAGCAGCGTCGCGTAGCCGACGGAGAACAGGAGCGCGGCGAGGGCCGCGACCGGGAACCAGTTGTACGGCGCGGGCTGGCCGGGCTTGGCCAGGTAGTACAGCGGCACCAGGATCGCCAGCGCGCCGAGGGCGGGCAGCACCAGGTGGCGGATCGTGCGGAACTCCTGGGGACGGTAGCGGCGGTAGTACAGCGGCAGGGCGATGTTGGACGCGAGGTAGACCAGCAGGATCAGGATGGAGCCCAGGCTGGAGGACTCGGTGAAGAAGACCACCGGGTTCATCGAGCGGCCGTCTGAGCCAAGGAGATGACCCAGGCCCCAACCGCCGATGATCAGCAGGGAGATGGCGGCGAAGGTGACGATCGCGTTGTTCGGCGTACGGCGCCTGGGGTGGACGTAGCCGAAGAAGGACGGCAGCAGTCCCTCGCGCCCGGCGTTGAACACCAGGCGGGCCTGGGAGTTGATGCCGGCGATCAGCACGCCGAGGGTGGAGGTCAGTCCGCCGATGTAGGCGAGGAAGGCCAGTGCCCCGAGAGTGTCGTGCGCGACGTCGATGAACGGGATGCGGGCCTCGCCGAGCCGGGCCACGTCGTAGTCGAAGCCGGTGACCGTGGCGTAGGAGAAGAGGATGTAGCTCACCGTCATGATCGCGATGGAGGAGAGGACGGCGCGGCCCACGTTGCGCCGGGGGTTCTCCGTCTCCTCGGCGAGGGCGGCCGAGTTCTCCCAGCCGATGAAGAGGTAGACCGCGAGCGGGAAGCCGGCGGCCAGGCCCCTCAGTCCGTGGTGGATGTGGTCGGGCAGGAAGGGGGCGGCGGACAGGTTGCCGCGGTGTTCGACGAGTGCGGCGACCGAGACCACGACGAGTACGAGCATCTCGACGCCGAAGAAGTAGCCGGCCCACTTGGTGGAGACGACCACCCCGCGCAGCATCAGCACCACCGACAGGCCGGTCAGCAGCAGTGTCCAGATGATCCACGGCAGGTCGACGCCGGTGTAGTGGTACAGGGTGATCTGCACGAAGCCACCGGAGATCGCGATCACGGAGGCCATCGCGATGATGTAGCCGAGCCCGGCCAGCAGGGCGGTGGTCACCGCGCTGACCGGGCCGAACGTCTTGCCGACGAAGGTGATGAAGCTGCCCGCCGAGGGGTGCGCCCGGGAGAACTGGGCGAGCGTGTTGCCCAGCAGCGCGACCGCGATGCCCGCGGCGAGGATGGTCAGCGGGGACGCGACGCCCGCGGTGGTGGACAGGAAGGCGAAGCCGAAGAAGAAGCTCATGGCCGGGCCGACGTTCGCCATGGTGGCGGCCGCGATGTCCGCCATGCCCAGGACACCGCCGCGCAGCCGCTGGGGCGTGCCGCCGACGGCACCCGGCGCCGGCGGCGGGCCGACGGCTTTGGGGTGGGGCATGGCGACAGCTCCTTCAGCTCCGGGGCGGTGCAAGCGATGCGTGGGGGATGTCAGCTGGGACGGGCGTGGTGGTGTGCCTTGACCGCCTGTACGGCCGGGTCGAGCGCGCCGCGGGCGAGTTCGGCGAGCAGGTCGGTGTGGCAGCGGTTCTGCGCCCGTACGACCGCGGGGTCCGGGGCGGGCTGCACCAGGCACAGCCGGCCGAGGAGGTCGGCGGTGAGTTCGCGGACGCCGGCGCCGCCGAGTGCCTCCGCGAGGTCGAGGTGGAAGCGGGTCTCCAGCATGAGCAGTCGTCCGGGGTCGTCGGTCAGGTCCATCTCCTCGACCAGCACCTTCAGCCCGTCGAGCCGGCCGGCCGGGACCTCGCCCGCGCCGTGGGCCACGAGGCCGCACTCCAGGAGCAGGTGGAAGGCGCTCAGCGTGGCCGCCTCGTCGGCGTCGTGCAGCACCGGGACGACCGTGTCCCAGCCCTGAGCGACGAAGGTGCCGCCCGTCCGGCCGCGCCGCCGGTCGAGCAGGCCGTCCTGGCACATGGCCTCCAGTGCGCGGCGCACGGTGATCTCGCCGATGCCCAGCTCCTCGGCCAGGACGCCGGCGTCCGGCAGCCGGTCGCCCGGGGAGACGGAGGTCAGGCGTACCTGCAGGGCGATCCGCGAGCGGACGAGCTCCGCTCCCGTCTGGCCCCTGCCGGGCAGCACACGGGCGTCGTGCACACCGGCGACCGACGCCGGAGCCGGCTGACCGTAGGGCCCGAACTTGCCCGCTGCATTCACCACGACGTCACCTTAACGGCCTGTTGAGCGGGGGTTACGGCGGGCGGGGGCACGGTGTCCTGTGCATGCACGGAAAATAGAGCAACGTGAACAATTAAACAAGACTGTTCTTTTGGATCGTACTGAACTAATTTCCCCGGCACGGCGCCCGTCCCCTTTCGTCCGCACCTCCTCCACGAGAGATGTCGAGATGACCACACGTCCCCCTGTTTCCGCTCCGGCCCCGGTGACCAGCACCGATGGCCCTTCAGCAGACTCCGGCCTGCAGGCCGGCCTGAAGAACCGCCACTTGTCGATGATCGCGATCGGCGGCGTCATCGGCGCCGGTCTGTTCGTCGGCTCCGGCTCCGGCATCGCCGCCGCGGGCCCCGGAATCCTCGTCTCCTACGCCCTCGTCGGCGTCCTCGTCGTCCTCGTCATGCGGATGCTGGGCGAGATGGCCGCGGCCAACCCCACGTCGGGCTCGTTCTCCGCGTACGCGGACCGTGCGCTGGGGCGCTGGGCCGGGTTCACCATCGGCTGGCTGTACTGGTTCTTCTGGGTCGTGGTGCTCGCGGTCGAGGCGACCGCCGGGGCCAAGATCCTGGCCGGGTGGATACCGGCGGTCCCGCAGTGGGGCTGGGCCCTGATCGTGATGGTCGTCCTGACCGCCTCCAACCTGGTCTCGGTCAGCTCCTACGGCGAGTTCGAGTTCTGGTTCGCGGGCATCAAGGTCGTCGCCATCGCCGCGTTCATCGTGGTGGGCGGTCTCGCGATCTTCGGTCTGCTGCCCGGCTCCGACCACCCGGCGTCCGGCTTCTCCAACCTGACGGCGCACGGCGGCTTCCTGCCGAACGGGCCGGGGGCGATCCTCACCGGTGTCCTGATGGTCGTCTTCTCCTTCATGGGCAGCGAGATCGTCACGCTCGCGGCCGGCGAGTCCGAGAACCCGCAGGCCGCGGTCACCAAGGCCACCAACAGCGTGATCTGGCGGATCGCGGTGTTCTACCTGGGCTCGATCCTGATCGTGGTGTCGCTGCTGCGCTGGGACGACCCGGCGATCCTCAAGGACGGCTCGTACGTCGCCGCGCTGAGCTCCATCGGCATCCCGCACGCCGCGCAGATCATGAACGCCATCGTGCTGACGTCGGTGCTGTCCTGTCTCAACTCCGGTCTGTACACCGCCTCACGCATGGCGTTCTCGCTCGCCCGGCGCAGTGACGCCCCGGCCTCCTTCGGGCGCACCACGGGTAGCGGTGTGCCGCGGGCGGCCATCCTGGCCTCGGTGGTCTTCGGCTTCGTCGCGGTCGCCTTCAACTACCTGTGGCCGGACACCGTGTTCCAGTTCCTGCTCAACTCCTCCGGTGCGATCGCCCTGTTCGTATGGCTGGTGATCTGCTTCTCCCAGCTGCGGATGCGCAAGATCATCGAGCGGGAGACGCCGGAGAAGCTCGTCGTCAGGATGTGGCTCTACCCGTACCTGACCTGGGCGACCATCGCCCTGATCACCTTCGTCCTGGGCTACATGCTGACCGACACGGCCGACGGCGGCGGGCGCGACCAGGTGGTCCTGTCCACGCTGGTGGCCGTGGCCGTGGTGGTCTTCGCGCTGGTCCGCGAGCGACGGGGCCGGAAGCAGGACGCGCTGGTCTCCTAGCGGAGCGTGGACCCCGAGTGGCGGCAGCCCCGCCACTCGGGGTCCACGTCTTTCCTACGCCACGGCCTCCCCGGCGGCGGCGATCTCCGGCACCTCCGCCGCCCGCTCCTCGAACTGCGTCCGGTACAGCTCCGCGTACCGGCCGTCGGCCGCCAGCAGTTCCTCGTGCCTGCCCCGCTCCACGATCAGGCCGCCCTCGATCACCAGGATCTGGTCCGCCGCCCGCACCGTGGACAGCCGGTGGGCGATCACTACCGCGGTCCGGCCCTCCAGCGCCTCGGTCAGCGCCTCCTGGACGGCGGCCTCGGAGGTGTTGTCGAGGTGGGCGGTGGCCTCGTCCAGGATGACGACGCGCTGGCGGGCCAGCAGCAGCCGCGCGATGGTCATGCGCTGGCGTTCGCCGCCGGAGAGGCGGTAGCCGCGCTCGCCGACCACCGTGTCCAGGCCGTCGGGCAGGGACCGTACGAGATCATCGAGGCGGGAGCGGCGCAGGGCGTCCCACAGTTGGGTCTCGGTCGCCTCGGGTCGGGCCAGGAGGAGGTTGGCGCGGACCGAGTCGTGGAAGAGGTGGCCGTCCTGGGTGACCATGCCGAGGGTCGCGCGCAAAGACCCGGCGGTCAGGTCGCGGACGTCGACGCCACCGACGCGGACGGCGCCCTCGTCGACGTCGTAGAGACGCGGCAGGAGCCCGGCGATGGTCGACTTGCCCGCGCCGGAGGAGCCGACGAGTGCGATGGTCTGGCCGGGTTCGGCGCGGAACGTGATGCCGTGCAGGACCTCGGCGCCGCCGCGGGTGTCGAGGGAGGCGACCTCCTCCAGGGAGGCGAGGGAGACCTTGTCGGCGGACGGGTAGGCGAAGCGGACGTTGTCGAACTCCACCGTCACCGGGCCGTCGGGGACCTGGCGGGCGTCCGGTTTCTCCTCGATCAGGGGCTTGAGGTCGAGGACCTCGAAGACCCGCTCGAAGCTGACCAGGGCGCTCATCACCTCGACACGCGCACCTGCGAGAGCCGTGAGCGGCGCGTACATGCGGGTCAGGAGCAGGGCCAGGGACACGACGGCGCCCGGCTCGAGGGTGCCGCGCAGAGCGAACCAGCCGCCGAGGCCGTAGACCAGGGCGAGGGCCAGGGAGGAGACCAGGGTCAGCGCGGTGATGAACACCGACTGGGCCGTGGCCGACCGGACCCCGATGTCCGCGACCCGGCGGGCGCGGGCCGCGAACTCCTCGGACTCCTCCTCAGGACGCCCGAAGAGCTTGACCAGCGTGGCGCCCGGCGCAGAGAAGCGCTCGGTCATGCGGGTGCCCATCGCCGCGTTCAGGGTCGCCGCCTCGCGCTGCATACGGGCCATGCGGGTGCCCATGCGCCGGGCCGGGACGACGAACACCGGAAGCAGGACCAGGGCGAGCAGGGTGATCTGCCAGGACAGGGTGAGCATGACGACGAGCGTGAGCACCAGCGTGACCAGATTGCTGACCACTCCGGACAAGGTGTTGCTGAAGGCACGCTGGGCGCCGATGACGTCGTTGTTGAGTCGGGAGACCAGTGCTCCCGTACGTGTGCGTGTGAAGAACGCGACCGGCATCCGCTGCACATGATCGAACACAGCCGTGCGCAGATCGAGGATGAGTCCCTCCCCGAGCGACGCCGAGAGCCTCCTGCCGAGGATGCCGAGCGTCGCCTCCGCGACCGCGATCAGCGCGATGAGCAGGGACAGGCGTACGACCGTTCCCTCGTCGCCGTCCGACACGATCGCGTCCACGACATGCCCGGCCAGCAGGGGGGTCGCCACGGCGAGCAGCGCGGTCAACACGCCGAGCAACACGAATTGGGCAATGCGGGCGCGGTGCGGACGGGCGAACGCGCCGATGCGGCGCAGCGTGGCACGCGCCACAGGGCGCCGTTCCTGCTGGGCTGTCATGACACTGTGCAGCTGTGTCCACGCTGTGGTTTCCATGCTCATGGGAGAGAACGTAGAACCTCGAGCGTTATTGAGGTCAATACTCCCGCCGCTCCGTCCCCTCCCCCGAAGGACCTCATGGCCCTGCCTCCCCACCCGCTTCCCGTCCGTAAGCCGCTCGCCGCAATCCCGCAACCCGCAGTTGGCGCGGCGCGGAAACCCTCTAGCGATGTGACTGCGGTACAACTCCCCGAAGGGCCGCTCCCCGAGGGACGCTTTCCCCGACGCGTCCCGGCCCGCCAGCTCCGCCAGATCCTGTGTCTGGTTCCGCTCCTGCTCGTCACCGTCGTCGCCGTGCAGCACCGCTCGGTCCTCGCCGAGGGCTTCGGTCATCTGCGCAGCGCCGAGTGGCCATGGCTGCTTGCCGCGATCGGCGCCACCTGTCTGACCTGGGTGGCGGCCGCCTTCACCCGCCAGGGCGCGGTCGTCGAGCGGCTGCCCAGGCGGCGGCTGCTCGCCACCCAGTTCGCGGCGGGCGCGGCCAACCATCTGCTGCCGACCGGCCTCGGCGCCAGCGCCGTCAACCTCCGCTTCATGACGGTGTGCGGCGTCCCGCTCGCCCGCTCCTCGGCCGCGCTCGCGCTGTATCTGCTGGCGGAGTCCGTCGCCCGCCTGGGCCTGCTGACCGCACTTCTGCTCGCCTTCCCGGACGCGCTGAGCTTCGGCGAGCTGCTGCCCGAGCAGGCGATGGGTCCGCTGCTGCTCGCCGTGGTCGCAGTACTCGTCGTGGCGGCGTGCGTCCTTGCGTTCGTACGACGCCTGCGTACGGCCGTGGTGTCGTTCCTGCGCACCGCGCTGGGCGAACTGCGCTCGGTGCACACCCGTCCGTGCCGTGCGCTCGCCCTGTGGGGCGGTTCGTTCGCCTTCCCCCTGCTGCAGGCGGCCGGGCTGGTCCTGGTCGGGCAGGCGCTGGGGCTGCCGGTGTCGCCGGTGCACATGGCCGTGGCGTATCTGGCGGCGACGATCGCGGTCGCGCTGGTGCCGACGCCGGGCGGGCTCGGCTCGGTGGAGGCGGCGCTGGTCGTGGCGCTGGTGGCGGCGGGCGGTCCGGCGGCCGTGGCGACGGCGGTGGTGCTCGCCTACCGGATCATCACGGTGTGGCTGCCGCTGGTGCCGGGTGCGGTGACGCTGGGTGCGCTGGTGCGGCTGAAGGTGATCTGAGCCGTGGGTTCCTGAGGCCCTGCGGCTCACCAGGGCACGGGTTCGCCGTCCCGGTAGAAGCCCCCGGTCGGCCCGTCGTCGGGCAGCGTCGCCGCCCAGACGATCCCGGCCGCGCCCTGGTCGACCGGCCGCCCGCCGGGGCCGCCCATGTCGGTGGCGACCCAGCCGGGGCAGATCGCGTTGACGAGGATGCGCTGCCCGCTCAGCTCGCCGGCCAGCAGGCGGGTGAGGGCGTTGAGCGCGGCCTTGGAGACGCTGTAGGCGGGGGTGCCGCCGCTCATCGAGTGCAGTGAGCCGCCCTCGCTGCTGACCATGACGACCCTCGGGTGCGGGCTGCGCTGCAACAGCGGAAGCAGCGACTGCGTCACCCGCCAGGCGCCGAACAGGTTGGTGTCCAGGGCCCGCTGGACCTCACCGAGGTCCGCCGACCGGGCCTGGGCCCAGGTGTCGTACAGGATCGCGGCGTTGTTCACGACCACGTCCACGCGCCCCAGGGTCCGGGTGACCCACTCCGCCATGGCGGTCACGCTCGCCTCGTCGGAGACGTCGAGCTCCACGGCGGTCACTCGGTCTCCGCCCGGGTCGATGCGTGCGGCGGCGGCTTGGCCATTGGCGAGGTCGCGGGCGCCGAGGACGACCCGGTGACGGCGGTCGGCGAGCTGCCGGACCACCTCGTATCCGATGCCGCGGTTGGCGCCGGTCACCAGGGCGACCGGGAGGCCTGCGTCCTCGACTGCCATCAGGAAGACTCCCTCTGTACGGAATCTCAGACTCGCACAGGGAAAGGGGCCCCAGTATGCCGGTCCGGACCGAGCGCCAGGGACACGTCACGACCGTCGTCCTCTCCCGTCCCGAGGTCCGCAACGCGGTCGACGGGCCGACGGCCACCGAACTCGCGGATGCCTTCCGGGAGTTCGAGGCGGACGAGGAGGCGCGGGTCGCGGTGCTGTGGGGCGAGGGCGGCACGTTCTGCGCGGGCGCCGACCTCAAGGCGCTCGGCGGCGAGCGCAGCAACCGGGTCGCGGAGGACGGGGACGGTCCGATGGGTCCGACGCGGATGCGGCTGTCCAAGCCGGTGATCGCCGCGGTCGCGGGCCACGCCGTGGCCGGCGGCCTGGAGTTGGCGCTCTGGTGCGATCTGCGGGTCGCCGAGGAGGACTCGGTGTTCGGGGTGTTCTGCCGCCGCTGGGGTGTGCCGCTGATCGACGGCGGCACGGTGCGGCTGCCCCGGTTGATCGGGCAGAGCCGCGCCATGGACATGATCCTCACGGGCCGGCCGGTGGACGCGCGGGAGGCGTACGCGATGGGGCTGGCCAACCGCGTCGTCCCCACCGGCACGGCACGTTTCGCGGCCGAGGCCCTGGCAGGCGAGATCGCCCGTTTCCCACAGGCCTGTCTGCGGGGCGACCGGGCGTCGGTGCTGGAGCAGGACGGCTTGGACGAAGAGACGGCGATGCAGGGCGAACTCCGGCACGGGACGCAGGTGTTGGCCGAGAGCCTGGAGGGAGCCGCACGGTTCGCGGCCGGTGCCGGCCGGGGCGGGTCGTTCACGGACCTGTGACGGCTGCGCCTCCGGCCGGTTGTTGGATCACGGGTCACATGAGCCAGCCGGCCACTGTCGGAGGTTCCGGCCTCGTCGCGGAGGCGCCCATGCCCTCGATGTCCCGCTCGGCGGCCTCCACCAGCTGTCGGCCGAGGTCGTGCAGCGCCCTGCCCGCCGCCAGCTCGTCGCCGATCTCCGGCACGTCCGTGTCCCCGGGACTGCAGTGCGCGATCCCGTGCCCCGTGAGCGAGGCGGTTCCGGTGTCGAGCACCACCCGTGCCTTCGTGGTCCCCTCCTCCTCGAAGAGGCGGAGACGGATCTTCCATTCCGCAGTGTGAGGCATCGCTTCCTCCTCGTCCCGCTGCCGGCTGCCGCTCGACACGGCACGCATCACCTCCTCCATGATCGGACGCCGGCGCGGCCCGGTCACGGGGCCGGACGTCCCCGTCGGCAGGCCCCGGGGTGGGTCGCCGACGGGGCCGCCGACGCTCATGATGGAGGGAGAGTCACCTGGCTCTTCGGGTTCACGTCCGCGGAGATGGATCAAGGGCTGACCCACCGCCCGGACGACGCGCAGTCACTCCGTGCGGAGAAGGGAGGAAGAGCCATGAAGGTCGGAGTGCTGACCGGCGGCGGCGACTGTCCCGGTCTCAACGCCGTGATCCGCAGCGTCGTCCGCAAGGGCGTCCAGGAGTACGGCTTTGAATTCGCCGGTCTGCGTGACGGCTGGCTCGGCGCGCTCCAGGGCAATGTCGTGCCGCTGGACATCGCGAACGTGCGGGGGATCCTTCCGCGTGGCGGAACCATCCTCGGTTCCTCCCGCACCAACCCGTTCAAGCACGAGGACGGGGTGCAGCGCATCCGGGACACCCTTGCCGCGCACCAGGTGGACGCGCTCATCGTGATCGGCGGCGAGGACACGCTCGGTGCGGCCACCGAGCTGAGCCGTCAGGGGATCAACCTGGTCGGTGTGCCGAAGACCATCGACAACGATGTGAACGGCACCGACTACACCTTCGGCTTCGACACGGCCGTCGGCATCGCGACCGAGGCCATCGACCGCCTGCACACCACCGCCGAGTCGCACATGCGCACCCTGGTGGTGGAGGTGATGGGCCGGCACTCGGGGTGGATCGCGCTGCACGCCGGCATCGCGGGCGGCGCCAACGTGATCCTCATCCCGGAGCGGCCGTTCGACATCGATCAGGTCTGTACATGGGTGAAGAGCCGATTCAAGATCAACTATGCGCCGATCGTCGTCGTCGCCGAGGGGGCCGTCCCCAAGAAGGGACAGATGATCCTCAAGGACCAGTCACTGGACGAGTACGGCCATGTACGGCTCTCCGGCATCGGCGACTGGCTTGCTCAGGAGATCGAGGAACGCACGGGTACGGATGCCCGCACCACCGTTCTCGGCCACATCCAGCGCGGCGGCACCCCGAGCGCCTTCGACCGCTGGCTGGCCACGCGGTTCGGGCTGCACGCCGTCGACGCGGTCAACGACGGCGACTACGGCACGATGGTGGCCCTGCGCGGTACCCGGATCGTCCGTGTGCCCCTCGCCGACACGAGGGCAAAGACGAAGCTGGTGGATCCGGCGCTGTACGACGAGTTCGAGGTGTTCTTCGGCTGATCCGCTCCGCTGTCAGCCGGCGTGCGGTACGACCGCCACCGGGCAGCTGGTGTGGTGCAGTACGGCATGGGTCACCGGACCCAGCCGGCCCTCGGCCGCCCGGGGGTCGGTGCGGCGGCCCACGACCAGCAGGTCGGCAACCCGGGAGGCGTTCAGGAGCGCCTGCGCGGGATGGAGCAGGACGACATCGGCGCGGGTCGTCACTTCCGGGTACTTGTCCTGCCACGTGCGCAGGGCGTCGGCCACGTGCAGGACCTCCTGGTCTTCCCAGGTGGCACGGTCCTCCTCGGTCACGAACAGCGTCCGAGGCGACACGGCCTCGGCCGGAAAGGCCCAGGCCTGCACCGCCCGCAACGGCGCCTTGCGCGCCTCGGCGGCCGCGAACGCGAATTCCGCCACCTCACCGACCGGACGGTGCGCGTCGAAACCCACCACCACCTGGGCAGCGCCTGCCGCCCTCGTCCCCCCGCCGAAGGCTCCGAGCGGCCGTTCGGGCACCAGCACGACAGGGCAAGCGGCTGCTGCCGCCACCCGAAGGGCCACCGAGCCGACCGCGAGGCCGTCGAAGCCGCCGGAGCCTCGCGCACCGATCACGAGGAGCTCGGCTCCGCGCGCGGCGCCGAGGAGTGCCACGGCCGGGGCGTCGGCCGTCTGCTCGCCCCGCACCCGCAGCTCCGGGTGGCGGGCGCCGAGGTCGGCGATCGCCCGTTGGAGCATGCGCTCACCCACGTCGTGCAGCGTCTGAACGGCCGGAGCCGGAACGGCATCGCCCGGCAGCGGCGGAGAGGCGTTCACGAGACGCAGCGGTACGCCCCGCAGCGCCGCTTCCCGCGCCGCCCAGTCGGCTGCCGCCAGGCTGCGCCCGGATCCGTCGATGCCCACCAGCACGGAGTGACCCATCGCGCCCTCCTTCGCCACCGCCACCTGCGCAGGCGCGGCCCCCGCGCACCCTTTGATGTCTCTTCCACTGTTCCACGCGAGGCCCCCGAGCTCCCGGCGAGCGACTTCACCGGGGATCGAGTCCGGCCGTCCTCTTCGACGGACGGGTCAGCCGACGCTCACCCGCACCGGCCCGCCCTTCGGGTCGATCCGGCACGTCCAGCCCGCCGAGAGCCTCAGGGTGCGGTTCGGTACCCCGCTTGCCACGCGCTCGCGGTGCACGAGGCGGCCGTCCTGGACAACGTGCAGGACCGGGCGGGTCAGGAAGGCGGTCGTGCGCAGGACGTACGGGTGACGGTCGTCCGGGGTGACCCGGTTCGGGGCGATCCAGTGCAGGGGCGGGGTCACGGTCAGGGGGATGCCGGTCGGCCACTCGGCTCGCGTGAGCCAGTCCCGGACCGCACCCGCCACTCGCGCGCCCTCGCTCGCCGCCGTGGCCGCGCTCTCCACGGCGTGCAGCACGCTGCCGACGGCGAAGACGCCGGGGCGTGACGTGCGCAGGGCGCCGTCCACGGCGGGGCCGCGTGTGCCGGGGTCCAGCAACAGGCCGCCACGCCGGGCGAGTTCGTGGTCGGGGACGAAGTCGCCGGTGAAGACGACCGTGTCGCACAGCAGCGTGGCCGTACGGCCGTCGCGATGGTGGACGCGGACGCCCGACAGACGTCCGTGGCCGAGGAGTTCGGTGACGGTGGTGTGGGTGAGCAGGGGGATGCCGTGGCGGAGGCGGGTGTGCTGCGCGCGGGCCGGGGTCGTCTGGGTGCGGGGCTGGTCGGTGACCATGGCGACGACGTCGGCTCCGGCGGCGCGCACGGTCTCGGCGGCCGCGTACGAGACGTCCTCCGCGCCGACGATCACCGCCCGGCTGCCGATTCGCTGCCCGTGGAGGTGTACGGCCTGCTGGAGTTCGCCCGTGGTGTAGACGCCGGCGGGGCGGGTGCCGGGCACCAGGCGTGCGGCGCGCGGGCGTTCGCGGGCTCCGGTGGCCAGGACGATCGCGCGGGCGGCGATGGTCTCCGGGCCCTGCGGGCCGACGGTGGTCAGGGCCAGGGGGTCCGCCCAGTCGAGGGCGGTCACGCCGGTGCGTACGACGGCTCCGGTGCGTACGGCCGCGTCGGCGAGCAGTCGGGCGTAGGCGGGGCCGGTGAGCGGGTGCAGCCAGGTGCCGAAGCCGCCGTGGGCGCAGTGCCGGGGGACGCCGCCGGACTGCTGTTCGCGGTCCAGCACCTCGATGCTGCCCGCACCGGAGGCGGCCAGGCGGGCGGCGGCCGCGAGGCCCGCGGGCCCGGCGCCCACGACCAGGACGTCCACCTTCCTCACGCCTCGGCCCCCTCGTCGACATTTCTCACGTGTCGGCCCCCTCGAACAGCGCCCGCACCGCCGCCCCGCAGTAGAACCCCTGGCAGCGGCCCGCCCGGGCCCGGGTGCGGCGGCGCAGTCCGTCGAGGGTGCGCGGCGGGATCGTACTGGCGAGGGCGTCGCGGATCTCGCCGCGGGAGACGCGCTCGCAGTGGCAGACGAGGGTGCCGTACTCCGGGTCGGCGGCGATGAGTCGGGGTTGTTGATGGGGGCGCGGGAAGGCCTCGCCCAGGTTCGGCATGCGGACCGGTTCCAGATCGCGCTTCGGACCCAACTCCAGCCCGATGTCGGCGAGTTGGGCCACTACGTAGGCCGCGATGGCGAGCGAGGCGGTCAGGCCGGTGGAGCGGATGCCGCCGACGGTGACGTAGGACTGGTCGGGGTGCGCGGTGATGCGGTAGTCGTCGTGTTCCGTGGCGGCGCGCAGGCCGGCGTAGACGGCGGTGATCTCCTCCTCGACGAGTTCGGGCAGGATACGGCGGCCCTTCTCGCGCAGGAGGTTCAGGGCGTCGGCGGTCGAGCCGGTGGCGCGCTTGTCGTGCAGGCCCTCGGCGGTGGGGCCGAGGAGGACGTTGCCATGGACGGTGGGGGCGACCAGGACACCCTTGCCGAGTGCCGTGGGCACCGGCAGCAGGATGTGCCGGACCAGGGCGCGGGCGAACTTGTCGTAGACGATGAGCTGGCCTCGGCGCGGGGTGACGGTGAAGTCGTCGTGGCCGAGCTGTCGGTCGAGGGTGTCGGCGTGGAGGCCGGCGGCGTTGACGAGGTGGCGGGCGTGGAGGGTGCCTCGGGGGGTGCGGAGGCGGTGGACGGAGTCCGCGTAACCGGCTTGCTGCACTGGTGAGTTGAGGTGGAGGTCGACTCCGTTGCGGACTGCCTGGGTGGCGTACGCCAGGGTCGTCGTCCAGGGGCAGATGATGCTCTCGCCGGGTACGTGCAGGGCGCCCAGGGCGCCGGGGCCCAAGTGCGGTTCGCGGGCGTGGAGTTCGGGCGGGTCGATCAGGCGCGTTTCGTGATGGTCGTTGCGCTTGGCCTTCTCTGCCAGGCGGGGCAGCGCGGCGAGTTGGTCTTCGTCCCAGGCGACGAGCAGTGCGCCGACGGGTTCGACGGGGATGCCCGACTCGGCTGCGTACGCGGCGAGTTGGCGGGCGCCCTCGCGGACGAGCCGTGCCTCCAGGGAGCCCGGGACCGCGTCGAAGCCGGTGTGCAGGATCGCGGTGTTGGCCTTCGAGGTGCCCTGGCCCACATCGTTCTGTGCCTCGACGAGGGCGATGCGCATGTGTGGGTGGTGGGCGAGGGCGCGGGCGATCGCGCTGCCGACGACTCCGGCGCCGACGATCGCCACGTCGTATGCGGTCTGCGGGAGGGGGCCGGTCGCGGTGACCGTCATGCGGGCCCTGCCTTCGGCTCAGCGGGCTTCCTTTCCGCGGACCGCTCCAGCAGCGCGTTGACCTCTGCGCGGAAGCCCGCGCGGCGTTCGGCGGCCTCGTCCGCGGTGATGCGCGGCTCGTAGACGGCGGACGGTTTCCAGTCCGGCAGCGCTTCGGCGATGGTCAGCCCGGGCTGGGCGCCCAGCCGGGCCAGGGTGGCGACGCCGAGTGCGGTCGCGTCGGGCAGGGCGGAGACCTCGACGGGGCGTTGCAGCAGGTCGGCCTGGGTCTGCATGAGCAGGGTGGAGCGGGTCAGGCCGCCGTCGACGCGGAGTGCGGACAGGGGTGCTCCGAGGTCGGCCGCGGCCGCGTCGGCGAGTTCGGCGACCTGGTCCGCGATCCCCTCGCACAGGGCGCGCACCAGGTGCCCGGGGCCCGTGTCGAGGCCGAGGCCGGTGAGCGAGCCGCGCAGGTCGCCGCGCCACCACGGGGCGGCGAGCCCGGCGAGGGCCGGTACGAAGGTGACTCCGCCGCTGTCCGGGACGGTGCCGCCAAGGGTGTCGAGGTCGGCGGCGCCCTTGATGACGCCGAGGTCGGTGAGCCACCGGACGGCGGAGGCGGCCGTGTAGACCTGGCCGTCCAGGCAGTAACTGGTGTGTCCGGCAAGGCGCCAGGCCACACAGCTGACCAGGCCGGAGGCGCCGTGGCGCGGGGTGTCGCCGGTGTGGGCGAGGAGGAACGCGCCGGTGCCGTAGGTGCACTTGGCGCCGCCGGGTTCGGTGATGCGCTGGGCGAGCAGGGCGGCCTGTTGGTCGACGGCGAGACCGGTCAGCGGGATCTCCGGCCCGAACTCCCTTGTCGTAGCGACCGGTTGGGCGTTGTCGACGACTTCCGGCAGCCGCTCGTCCGACAGTCCGTAGAGGGCGAGGGCGCGTGGCGACCATTGCGCGCCGTCGAGGTCGAGGAGTTGGGTGCGGCCGGCGGTGGCGGCGTCGGTGGCGTAGGCGCCGGTGAGGCGGTGGATCAGCCAGGCGTCGCTGGTGGTGACGAGTCCCTGGCGGGTGAGGTGCCGCCGGATCCAGGCCATCTTCGGTGCGGCGAAGTACGGGTCGAGAGGCAGGCCGGTGAGCGTCTGCAACTCCTCGGCGTGCGGGGCGAGTTCGGTACATATGGATTCGGCGCGGCGGTCCTGCCAGACGAGGGCGTCGGTCAGCGGGCGGCCGGTGTCGGGGTCCCAGGCGAGGACGGTCTCGCCCTGGTTGGCCAGGCCGAGCGCGATGACGGGTTCGCGGGCCTCGGCGAGTGCGCGGCTGCCCGCGTCCCGTACCGAGCGGTACAGCTCCTCCGGGTCGATCTCGACCAGGCCGCCGGGCAGATGGCGGGGGTGCACCTCGGCGAACCCGGTGCCGATGACTCCGCGTTCGGGGCAGACGACCAGTGCCTTGGTGCCGGACGTTCCCTGGTCGACCGCGAGCACCGGACCTGTCATCGCTCCCTCTCCCCCTCGGCGATCACTGCGCGCCAGCCTGCCGCCGCGCCGCACATCACGTCAAGCAACCTCCAACTGCCCACTGCCTCATAGGTGTTCGCGACCATGCCCAAACCGGTGGAGAGGCGGAACGTTGCCTCTCCAGTGACCGCCGAACCGACGTCCCGCCGATCCCGCCGGTCACGACTCCGACCTGCGCGCGGCTCTCCAGGAGTTGCGCACCGGGCGCTGGATATCGATGCCCGGTCTGCTTACGGAGACGACGGCGTGGCGGCAGTGGACGCAGCGCACTCAGGTGCCGGCGGCCGCACCGACGTGGTGCGGGCCTGGCTCGCTCCGACTACGACTCCTCCGCCCACCTCTCGGAAGAAACCTCCAACGCCTCGGTGTCGGCCGCGCGGGGCATCGTGCGCTCCATCTGGGTGTCGTGGATCGCCTGTCTGCTCGCGCTGCCGTCCCTGTACTCGGCGGCGGCGTACGGCGCGGTCACCCGTGGAACCTGGGTCGTTGGAGCCGGCCGGTCGGCTGGATCGCGGTGGTGTGGGTGGCGTGTGGCGCGGTGCTGTTCTGTCTGCCGCCGTCCTCGCCGGTGGCGGTCGACTCGATGGACTACGCCGCCATCGCCCTGGCCGTCGTACTCGTACTCGCCAGTGTGTGGTGGTGCCTCGCCCGCCGTTCGTACGGGACGCCCACGATCGCCGCGTACGGCTCGGACCGGGACCAGGCGGAACTGGCCGAAGGGATCGTCTGAAACCGTGCCATCCGGACGGCCACCTGGTACGAACTGCTGTACGGGATAAGGCAGGATGAGCCGCTGCACATCCCGAACTTGGAGGTAGCCGGTGAACCGAGCGCTCACCGTGGACGACCTGGTCATCGCCGGAATCGCGCTGGCAGCCGGCCTGTTGGCCGCGTTCCTGCTGCGCATCCTGATGCGCTGGCTCGGCAAGCACGCCGGACGCACCCGCTGGAGCGGCGACGACGCCATCGTCGACGCGCTGCGCACAGTGGTGCCGTGGGCGGCGTTCCTGGGCGGCGCCGCCTCCGCGGGCGCGGCGCTGCCGCTGACCAGAACGGTCCAGAACCACGTCAACCAGGCGCTGACGGTGGTGCTCATCTTCGTCGTCACGGGGACGGCGGCCCGGGTGATCGCCGGCCTGGTGCGCGCGGTCACCCAGTCGCGGTCCGGAGTCGCCGGGTCGGCCACGATCTTCGTGAACATCACCCGGGTCCTGGTGCTGGCGATCGGATTCCTGGTGGTGCTGCAGACGCTGGGCATCTCGATAGCCCCGATGCTCACCGCCCTCGGCGTCGGCGGTCTGGCCGTCGCGCTCGCCCTGCAGGACACCCTCGCCAACCTCTTCGCCGGCATCCACATCCTCGCCTCGAAGACCGTCCAGCCCGGCGACTACATCCGGCTGAGCAGCGGCGAGGAGGGCTACGTCGAGGACATCAACTGGCGTCAGACGACGGTCCGGGCGCTCTCCAACAACCTGATCGTCATCCCCAACGGGGAGCTGGCGAAGGCGAACATGACCAACTTCATGCGCCCCGAGCAGCAGTTGACGATCCTCGTCCAGGTCGGCGTCGCCTACGACAGCGATCTGGAGCACGTCGAGCGGGTGACCATGGACGTCATCGCCGAGGTGATGACCGGGGTCGCCGGCGCGGTCCCGGAGCACGAGCCGGCCATCCGCTTCCACACCTTCGGCGACTCCCGGATCGGCTTCACGGTCATCCTCGGCGTGGGCGAGTTCAGCGACCAGTTCCGCATCAAGCACGAGTTCATCAAGGCGCTGCACAGGCGCTACCGCGAGGAGGGGATCCGCATCCCGGCGCCCGCGCGGACCGTGGCTCTGCAGCAGGGGTCGGTGGCGATCCCGCAGCAGCGGACCCCCGAGGAGGTGGGCGACGCGAACGTCGCCCACCTCGACTGACGGCTCAGAGAGTCGCCGAGTTCTCGTGCCAGTGCCCGCCCCTGCGGCTGTGCGGTGAGGCGAGCGCCGAGTTCACCGGCTTGACCGTCCAGTCCGGGTGGCCGGGCATGCGCGGCGTCTTGGTGCCGTAGAGCCAGTCCCGCAGGAAGCCGGACTGGTCCTGGCCGGAGACCTCCGAGGCGACGGCGATGTAGTCCTCCGTCGTCGCCGAGGAGTTGCGGAACCGGTCCAGGAAACCGCGCTCGATGGCGTGGAAGGTGTCGTCGCCGACCAGTTGGCGCAGCGCGTACAGGACCAGGACGCCACCCGTGTAGCGCTGGTTGTCGAAGAGGTTGACCGCGTTGGGCGCGGCGACCGGGCCCGAGTCGTGCCGCCACTGGTCACCGAGGCCGTACGTGTACTTCATGCGGTCCTCGAAGGTGCTGTAGCCGAGCGAGTCGGTCCAGCCGCGCTCGTAGCGGTACAGCAGCCCGTAGAAGTCGGCGTGGCCCTCGTTGAGCCACAGGTCGGCCCAGGTGGCGGGGCTGACGAGGTTGCCGAACCAGGAGTGGACCAGCTCGTGCATCATGTGCGAGCCGATCTTCTTCTCCTCCTGGAGCAGGAAGTTCGGCTTGTACAGGGTGAGGGTCTGGGTCTCCAGGCCGGTGAAGTCGAAGGCGTTCGAGGCGTCGGAGTTGCAGGGCAGCAAGCCGTACGTCTCGAAGGGGAACGCGCCGAGCCGCTGCTCGATCCACTCGACCAGCCCGGGTGTCAGCGCGAGGGCGGGTTCCAGGGCGGCGGCCCGGGCGGTGGGTACGACGTCGCGCAGCGGAAGTCCGTTCGGGCCCTGCCGGTCCTTGACGACGTAGTCGCCGACCGTGATCTGCGCCAGCTCGGTGGCCATCGGCTCGCGGGAGACGTACGTGTACGCGGTCCGGCCGCCGTCGAGGCTCTCCGTACGGACGAGGAGACCGTTCGCGACGCCCCGCAGGCCGTTCGGGACGGTGACGCGGAAGGTGAAGTCCGCCTTGTCCGACGGGTGGTCGTTGCAGGGGAAGACGGTGTGCGCGGAGTTCGGCTGCGGGCAGATCGCGAAGCCGTCCGGGGTGACGACCCAGGCGGTGTGCGCCAGGGTGCGGCTCGGGTCGGCGCCGTACTCGACGCATATGGTCACGCGGGCCTTCGCGGGCAAAGGCCGGGTGGGCGTGATCCGAAGCTTCTCGTCCGCCTGCTCGAAGGTGGCGGCGCGGCCGCCGACGCGAACGGAGCGTATGTCCAGGCCGAGGGCGTCCAGGGACAGCCGGGTGAGCGGCTGGGTGGTGCGGATCCGCAGGGTCGCGGTGGCCTCGACGAGCTTGGTCGTGGCGTCGTAGGCGAGGTCGAGGTGGTAGGCGGAGACGCGGTAGCCGTCGTTGCCGAGGCTCGGGTAGACGGGGTCGCCGAGGGTCTCGGCGCCCGGAGAGGCTGTGTCCTTCGGAGCTGCCTGGGCCGTACCCCCCACGGTCAGTGCCGCGGCCGTACCGAACAGGACGGCCGCAGGGGCCGTCACTCTGGTGCGATATCTCATGGTCAGCTTTCGCTCGGGCGGCCGGGTGGTCAGCTCCGGCCGTCGACGATCAGATGCACGATCTACATCCAGGACCATGGGAACGGACGTTTGGTTGCACACCAGTGAGGTGATTGGCGTTCCGGAGTGTGGGACGCGTGGCCGGACCCCTGTCGAGCCCGCCTCGATCACGAGATATCTTGATGTCGAGCAATGTTGCAGACGTGGAGCGGAGCACCCGGTGACTGACTCGACCATCTTCTATACGCACACTGACGAGGCCCCGGCCCTGGCGACGTATTCCTTCCTGCCGGTGGTCCAGGCGTACGCCTCGCAGGCGGGTGTCTCCGTGGAGACCCGTGACATCTCGCTGGCCGGGCGCATCATCGCCCTGTTCCCGGAGTACCTCTCCGAGGACCAGCGGATCCCGGACGCCCTCCACGAGCTGGGCGAGCTGGCCAAGACGCCCGAGGCCAACATCGTCAAGCTGCCGAACGTCTCGGCGTCGATCCCGCAGCTGAAGGCCGCGGTCGCCGAGCTGCAGGGCCAGGGCTACGCGCTGCCGAACTACCCGGACGACCCCAAGACCGACGAGGAGCGGGAGATCCAGGCCCGCTACGACAAGGTCAAGGGCTCCGCCGTGAACCCGGTCCTGCGTGAGGGCAACTCCGACCGCCGTGCCCCCGCCTCGGTGAAGAACTACGCCAAGACCCACCCGCACCGCATGGGCGCCTGGTCGTCGGACTCCAAGACCAACGTCGCGACCATGGGCGAGAACGACTTCCGCTCCACCGAGAAGTCCGCCGTGATCTCCGAGGCGGGCTCGCTGAAGATCGAGCTGGTCGGCGACGACGGCACCACCACCGTGCTGCGCGAGTCCGTACCGGTCCTCGCCGGCGAGGTCGTCGACGCCTCCGTGATGCGCGTCGCCGCGCTGCGCGAGTTCCTGACCGCGCAGGTCGCCAGGGCCAAGGCGGAGGGCGTGCTGTTCTCCGTGCACCTCAAGGCCACGATGATGAAGGTCTCCGACCCGATCGTCTTCGGCCACGTGGTGCGCGCCTTCTTCCCGAAGACCTTCGCGAAGTACGGCGAGACGCTCGCCGCGGCCGGTCTGACCCCGAACGACGGTCTGGGCGGCATCTACAAGGGCCTGGAGGCCCTGCCCGAGGGCGCCGAGATCAAGGCCTCCTTCGACGCCGAGCTCGCCGAGGGCCCGGCGCTGGCGATGGTCGACTCCGACAAGGGCATCACCAACCTGCACGTCCCGTCCGACGTCATCGTCGACGCCTCGATGCCGGCCATGATCCGCACCTCCGGCCACATGTGGGGCCCGGACGGCCAGGAGGCCGACACCCTCGCGGTGCTGCCGGACTCCTCCTACTCCGGCGTCTACCAGGCCGTGATCGACGACTGCCGTGCCAACGGCGCCTACGACCCGTCGACCATGGGCTCCGTCCCGAACGTCGGCCTGATGGCGCAGAAGGCCGAGGAGTACGGCTCCCACGACAAGACCTTCGAGATCGCCACCACCGGCACGGTCCGCCTCGTCGACCAGGCCGGCAACGTGGTGCTCGAGCAGTCCGTCTCGGCCGGCGACATCTTCCGCGCCTGCCAGACCAAGGACGCCCCGATCAAGGACTGGGTGAAGCTGGCCGTCACCCGCGCCCGCGCCACCGGCGACCCGGCCGTGTTCTGGCTGGACGAGACCCGCGCGCACGACGCCAACCTGATCGCCAAGGTCAACGCCTACCTGCCGGAGCACGACACCGAGGGCCTGGACATCCGCGTCCTCGCCCCGGTCGACGCGACCAAGCTGTCGGTGGAGCGCATCCGCCGCGGCGAGAACACGATCTCGGTCACGGGCAACGTCCTGCGTGACTACCTCACCGACCTGTTCCCGATCCTGGAGCTGGGCACCAGCGCCAAGATGCTGTCGGTCGTCCCGCTGATGGCGGGCGGCGGCCTGTTCGAGACGGGCGCCGGCGGCTCCGCGCCGAAGCACGTCCAGCAGCTGGTCAAGGAGAACTACCTGCGCTGGGACTCGCTCGGCGAGTTCTTCGCGCTCGTGCCCTCCTTCGAGCAGTACGCCACGGCCACCGGCAACGCCCGCGCCAAGGTCCTCGCCGACACCCTCGACCGCGCCACGGCGACCTTCCTCAACGAGGACAAGTCCCCGACCCGTCGCGTCGGTGGCATCGACAACCGCGGCAGCCACTTCTTCCTGTCCCTGTACTGGGCGCAGGAGCTGGCGGCGCAGACCGACGACGCGGACCTGGCCAAGGCCTTCGCCCCGCTCGCCGAGACGCTCTCCGCCAACGAGCAGAAGATCGTCGACGAGCTGATCGCCGTCCAGGGCCAGCCGGCCGACATCGGCGGCTACTACCAGCCGGACCCGGCGAAGGCCGCCGCGGTCATGCGCCCGTCCGCCACCTGGAACGAGGCGCTGGCGTCGCTCAGCTGACGCGAGGGGCCCGAGCCCCGCTCTCCCCGGTTTCCTGCCCCGGCCGGCACCGTGCCCGGCCGGGGCAGAGCCATGTCACGAACGGCGTACCACGGGAGGTGGCCGACGGTCCGGGTCGGTCTACTGAGCAGGGGAAACCGAACAAAGGAGCACTGCCATGGCTGTTGTGTTGTCCCTGCGCTGGAGTGGGGTCACGCCCGAGCAGTACGACGCCGTACGGGACACGGTGCGTTGGGAGGAGCAGCAACCGGCGGGCGCCGTCCTGCACGTGGCCTGGTTCGAAGGGGGCGCACTGCACGTCACCGACGTATGGAATGCCCAGGCGGACTTCGAGCGGTTCTTCGCGGAGCGGCTGACGCCCGCCGTCAAGGAAGCCGGCATCACCGGGGAGCCCAAGGCCGGGTTCTCGCCGCTGCACCGGCGTTTCGTGGCCTCCGGCGTCAGCGGCGCGGCCTGACGAGCTCCAGCTCGAGCCAGCGGGCCAGGTCCTCGATCTCCCGGTCGATCTCCGCGCTCATGGCCTTGGTGAACGGCACGTCCTCGTGGAGCGCGTGCACACGCAGCGCGCCTGCCTTGCGGTCGGCAGCGGCGTCGAGCTTTCCGACGAGCCGGTCGCCGTACAGGATCGGCAGGGCGAAGTAGCCCCAGCGGCGCTTTGCTGCCGGCTTGTACATCTCCAGCTGGTACTCGTACTCGAACAGCTCGACCGTGCGCTTGCGGTCGTGCACGAGGCGGTCGAACGGGGACAGCAGGGCGGCCCGCCCCTCGAAGGGCAGCCCCAACTGGGCAGGGTCCACGCGCCACTTGCCCCGCACGCCCGCCACGACGGCCTCCTCGCCCGCCTCGCCCACGTCCGCCGGCTCGACCTGGCACTCCGGTCCGCGGGCGCGGGCGATACCGAGGGCGCGCAGCCGGCGCTCGTCGCGGATGCGCAGCGCTTCCTCGACCGGGATCGCGGGTGCGTCGGGGTAGACGCGGTCCGCCAGGTCCCACAGGCGGTCGCCGCCGGTGCGGCCCGCGACGGCGACCTCGCCGCGCTGCACCATGAGCTCCAGAAGCTTGGTGACATTGCGGTTGTTGGTCCAGCCGCTCGACTTCCACGGCTTGGCGCAGGTGTCCGGCAGGGCACGGGAGGGCAGCGGTCCCTCCGCGCCGAGCCGGTCGAGGATGTCCCGGCGGCACGCGTCGTTGGCGGCCACCCACGTCCGGTGGTACTCCCGCCACGACGACGGCGTCCCCCGCTCCGGCCACTCGGCCATCTCCGCGCGGTACAGCGCGAGATCCTCGGCGGGCCGGATCATCGCCTGCAGCTCCAGCAGCGAGCGCTTCTCCAGGGCGGCGCCCAACTGCGCTGGTGCATACGGCGATCCGAGCCGACTCCACGCCACGAGGTCGGCATTCGGCGCGATGGCGGCGATCGGGTCGATCTGCAGCAGGGTCAGCCCGCGCACCACCGCCGGCAGCCCGTCCGGCCGTACGGCATCCAGGAGTTGGGCGCGCACGGCGATGCGGCGGGCGTCGGTGCGCGAGAGCTCGTGGACGGTCATGGCTCGAGACTAGGCGAGGGCTCTGACAACGGCGCGTCGGTAACCCGCCGTAACGCATCCATGTCACCCCATGTCATTCCTGAAGTCTGCATGTCAGGCCGGACGGGACGCTGGTCCGCCCTGATCCCCTGTGGTTCTCTCGTCGCATGACGGTGCTTGTGACCCGACGCCACGTCGACTACGTGCGTGTCACCACGACGGGTTGTCGTGCCGTGAGCTGACGCTCCGCTCCGGCCTTCAATCGAGACCGAACAAGTCGCCGGTCTTCTCGGGGAGTTGCTGGGCTGAAGGCTCACCACTCGCGGGTGGCGATCAGCGTGGCGGCCTGTGTCAGGACGTACAGTGCGGCAAGGTCGGCGGGCCGTTCGGCCTCGATGCGCTCGCACAGCGCCAGGAGGATCGCCTTGCCGCGGTCCAGCACGTGATCGGGGAAGTAGTCGTCCTCGTAGAGCACTTCCAGAAAAGCGTGCTCGGTGATCCGCTGATTGCTGATGGGCATGCCAAACCGTACGCCCTGCGCATGGTCTCCGCCCGCAAGGAGCGGCAGTCGGCGCTGGTCATGCGGGACGACGAGGAGGACGGGGCGCCGCCGAGCCGTACGACGGTGGACCTGGATGGCGGGCGCGCGGTGATCCGGATATCCAGGGGCGGTCGGTAGCGGGCACCCGGCAGACTCTGTGCCCATGGAGTTCCTCTGTTATCACCGTGACCGGACCGGCTCCCTCCCCTTGCGCCACGAACTGCTCGAAGCGCACTGGTCGTACATGGACCAGTACGCGAAGGAGCTGATCGCCCGCGGGCCGACCTTCGCCGACGACGGTGAGACGCTCACCGGCAGTGTGCACATCGTCGACCTGCCGGATGCCGCTGCCGCCCGCGCGTTCGCCTTCGACGAGCCCAACTACCAGGCCGGTGCGTACCGGGACGTGCTGCTGCGGCGCTGGCGCAATCTGCTGGAGCGCACCATGTGGGAGTTCGGCGGGGGCGCCACCGGTGGCAACCGGTACCTGGTGCTCGGTCTCGGCTCCGGGCCCGCCGCCGACCTCGACCTGCCGTCCGAACGGGACGAGCTGATCGCGTACGGGCCGCTGCTGTCCGACGACGGTGACACCTGGCTGGGCACGGCCGTGCTGCTCCGCGCCCCGGACCCGGAGACCGCACGTGCCGTCCTCACCGCGGACCGGTACGCCGAGATCGAGGTCCACGCCTGGGAGTTCGGCGGGCGGCGGTCCTGAGGCGAGGACGCGCCGGACGGAGATTGAGATCATTCGGTACGGCACCGACGACCTCCCGGGAGCAGCCATGCCGCACACCGACGCACCGTCCTTCGAGCTCCTCCCCGGCGCCGACCGCTCCCCCGTGATCCTGCACGTACCGCACTCCGCGCGGCACATTCCGCCCGCGGTGCGCTCGGGCATCGTGCTGGACGACGCCACTCTGGAGCGGGAGTTGGACCACATCACCGATGCGCACACGGACCGGCTCGCCGAGGCTGCTGCCGGGCTGGCGCGTGTGGCTCCCTGGCGATTCGTGAACCGGGCGTCGCGGCTGGTGGTCGATCCGGAGCGGTTTCCGGACGAGCGGGAGGAGATGCTGTCCGTCGGGATGGGGGCGGTGTACACGCGGACCACGCACCGGGAGCTGCTGCGGCCGGCGGACACCGACCCCGCGCCGTTGATCGACCGGTACTTCCGGCCGTACGCGCAGGCGATGGCGGACGCGGTGGCCGACCGTCTGGCGGCCACCGGGCGGGCCGTCGTCATCGATGTGCACTCCTACCCGAGCGCCGCGCTGCCCTACGAGCTGCACGGCGAGGGCCCGCGCCCGCCCATCTGCCTGGGCACCGATCCCTTCCACACGCCACCCGAGCTGCTGGCAGCGGCCGAGCGGGCGTTCGCGTCGGGTGATGAAACGGGGCTGGACAGCCCGTTCAGCGGGACGTACGTACCGCTGGAGTTCTACGGGAAGGACGCGCGGGTCGGCGCCCTGATGGTGGAGATCCGACGGGACACGTACATGACCGAACCCGGCGGGCCCGCGGGACCCGGACTGACCCGGCTGGCCTCGGCGCTCGCCGCCCTCGTCGACGCCGTGCCGGGCTGACCTCCGCCTGGAGCACTCCCGCGCGACAGGCGACCGGGCGGGGGCGAGGGTGGGGGCATGACCGAGGAGATCACCACGCTGACCTCGCAGGCCCCGCCTCCGGTACGGCACTGGCCCGCGCTCGACCTGGCCGGGACCGAGTTCGACCCCGTGCTCGCGGAGTTCATGCGCGAGGGCCCGCTGACCCGCATCTCCCTGCCGCACGGCGAGGGCTGGGCGTGGCTGGCGACCCGGTACGAGGACGTGAAGCTGATCACCAACGATCCCCGCTTCAGCCGTACGGAGGTCACCCGCCGTCAGGTGACCCGGCTCGCCCCCAACTTCGCGCCCCGGCCGGGCTCGCTCGCCTGGGCCGACCAGCCCGACCACAACCGGCTGCGCAAGCCGGTCGCCGGTGCCTTCACCGTGAGCGCGATGAAGCGGCTGCGGCCCCGCGCGCAGGAGATCCTCGACGAGCTGGTGGAGGGCGTCCTGCGGGACGGGCCGCCCGCCGATCTGGTCGAGCGGGTGCTGGAGCCCTTCCCGATCACCGTGGTCAGCGAGGTGATGGGGGTGCCGGCCGAGGACCGGGAGCGGGTGCACGCCTGGACGCGGCAGATCATCTCCACCTCCGGCGGCTCCGAGGCCGCCGACCGCGCCAAGAAGGGCCTGTACGGGTGGATCACCGACACCATCCGCGCGCGGGCGCACAGCACGACGGAGGACGTGTACTCGCTGCTCGGCGTCGCCGTGCGCCGCGGCGAGATCAGCGAGGAAGAGGCCGTGGGCCTCGCCGGGCCGCTGCAGATCGGCGGCGAGGCCGTCACCCACAACTGCGGCCAGATGCTGTATCTGGTGCTCACGCGGCCGGAGTTGAGGGCGCGGATGCTCGAGCCGGAAGCGCGCGGGCCCGTCCTGGACGAGCTGCTGCGCTACATCCCGCACCGCGCCTCGGTGGGCCTGGCCCGCATCGCCCTGGAGGACGTCGACCTGCACGGCCACCGCATCAGCGCGGGCGACCCGGTGTACGTCTCCTACCTCGCCGCCAACCGCGACCCGGAGGTCTTCCCCGACCCGGACCGCATCGACGCCGACCGCGACCCCAAGCCGCACCTGGCCTTCGGCAACGGCACGCACTACTGCACCGGTGCCCTGCTCGCCCGTATGCAGACCGAACTGCTCGTCGACACACTGCTGGACCGGCTGCCGGACCTGCGCCTCGCGGTCCCCGCGGATCAGGTCGTCTGGCGCCGCAAGACCATGATCCGAGGGCCGCAGACCCTGCCCGTCACGTGGTGAGGGCAGGGTTCCGGTTCCGCGTCAGGCCGTCAGCCAGTCCGTGACGACCACACCCTCGCCGGTCCGCAATCGCAGCGCGAACGGGCCGACGGGGGGTTCGGCGGAGGTGAAGCGCCCCATGTCGTCGGTCGACAGCGGCGAGCCCGCCTGCGGGCCTCTGAGCACCTCGATGCGGGCCGTCTGCGGCGGCAGCACCTGTCCCATCAGCCCCTGTGCGGTCAGTTCCACGTCGACGGTCACCTCGCCGGCGTGGAACGTCAGCATGCGCGGCACGTCCACCGCTCCCCGGACCGGGATGGCGTCGATCACCGAGTCGAAGGTCAACTCGGCGATACGGGCGTCGAGATCGTGCAGCGCGAAGGCCTCGACGGCGATCTGCCGCAACTCGGCCGGCACCGGATCGAGGATGGCGGCGGCCTGGCGGAGCTCCGCCTCCAGCAGGTCGAGGTCCAATTCGTCGCCGTCGAAGGGCTCTTCACCATTCACGTTGCTCATGTCCCCCATGTCCCTCACACCGCCCCTCGTGCTTCGAGTCGTGCCCGCAGACGCCGCAGACAGCGCTGGCGCAGCGGTCCGATGCTGCCCACGGCGATCCCCAGCGCCGCGGACACCTCCCGGTAGTTGGGCGGCGGCGAGGCCATCAGGACCCGCAGCAACTGCCTGCACCGGTCGCCGAGTTCCTCGAACTCCTGCCACAGGTGCCGGATCCGCTCGGTCTCGGCGGCCGCCTCCTCCAGGTCGAGGAAGGACTGCTCGGGCGTACGGTCGTCGCTGACCCGGTCGAGCACCTGTGGATCGTCCGTCGGGGTCAGCCGCCTTAAGCTCTTGAGCACCTTCAGGCACTCGTGCCGTGCGGTGCTCGCCAGCCAGGCGCCGGCCTTCTCCGGTTCGCGGATGCGCCCCAGGTGCTGGGCGAAGCGGAACCACACGGTCTGGTACACCTCGTGCGCGTCGGCGTCGGAGAGCCGGTGCGAGCGCACGACGGACCACACCAGTGGGCTCAGCCCCTCCACGAGCGCCTTCCAGGCCGCCGCGTCGCCGTCGACGGCGGACTGGACCAACGCGCCGACATCTGCTCGGTCCACGGCCCCACCCCTCGTGTACGACAGGTCATCGTACGCCGTGGAGGGGGCCGTTCCAGACCTCATGCCGGAGTCGCCGGGCCGGGGCGCCAAGTCGGCGGGAGCAGCGCCGGCACGTGCGCCCCGCGCACTTCCGCGTACTCGTTGTTTGCGGCGAGGAGCTGCTTGCGCGCCGTACGCGCGGCGGACTCCTTGTTGGCCGTCATGTAGGCGGCGACCATGCCCGCGGCCAGCGGAGTGGCGAACGAGGTGCCGCTCCAGTGCGCGTACCCCTCGAACATCACCTGGTCCGCCTTGGTGGCGGTGGGAGTGCCGGCCTCGCTCAACACGCCGGTGTGGCGCGGGTACTGGCAGGTGCACACGTAGGTGAAGCCGAAGCGGCAGGCGTCGTACGTCGAGTGCTGGTAGACGTAAGGCACCGGGGCGTCGAAGCCGGTGAGGGCGCTGGTGAGGCGCTCGCCGGGGGCGTACGCGTTCACCCAGGCGCCGTGGTTGCTGAAGCAGGCGCCGTGCTGGCCGTCGGTGCGCAGCGCGCCGACCGACAGGACGACGTCCTGGTAGTCGGGCAGGGAGGCGTAGGCGGCGGGCCAGAACGGGGTGGCGCTGGAGTTGTTGCCGGCCGCCGCGACCAGCAGGGTGCGCTGGTTGCGCAGCTCCTGCATGAAGCTCTCGACGCCGAGGAGGCCGTCGGTGCGGCCGTTGGAGGTGCCGGCGGACAGGCTGATGACGTCCGGCCAGCCGTGCTCGTCGACGGCGTCGAAGAGCCGCTGCCCGAACTCGGACTCCAGGACGGCACCGGCGTCGTTGAGGGTGTTGCGCACCGTGACCTTCGTGTTGGGTGCGACGGCCGCGAGCAGGCCGGCGATGAACGTGCCGTGGCCGACGTACTGGAGGAGCTTGCCGTCCCCGTCGGTCTCGGTGCCGTGGAGGTCGCCCTGGACATGGGCGAGCAGCGGGACCATCCCGTAGTCGTGCGTGAGGCCGTTGTCGATGACGAGGACGCCGACGGCGGTGTCGGCGACGTAGCCGGACTCGGCCGGTGCCGGGTTGGTGCCCCCGGTCAGCGGCGCGGGCACCGGCTCGTCGCCGGGACAGGAGTTGACGGCGATCGACACCACGTGGTTGCGGCTGACCAGCCGACGGCCCTGGCGCCCCTCGTGCTCGCGCATGGCGCGCAGGGCGTGGGCCACGGCCCGGTCGCCGCGCCGGTCGCCGTGGCCGGGGTCGCCGACCTGGATGCGGGTGATGCCCGAGCGGTTGGTCTCCGGGCTGACCCGCTGTACCCGGTCGGCGGTCAGTCCGGTCGCCGCGGTGAAGTGGGTGCGCACGGTGTCCTCGACGAGCCGCGCCTCCTCACCGTCCCGGGCGAGGACCACGCCCTTCTCGTAGATGAACTCCGCCGCGTCGTCGGGTCCCATCGCGAGGGAGACGCCGGGCATCGAACGCTGGATCTGGTCGAACTGCTCGTGGAATCGCTGAGGTGCCATGGCGTGTCCTCCCACTGAGGCGACAGTCGTCAATCAGAGTCGCGGAGCCGTCGATTGATACAGCGCCAAACCGGTGTGGGGCGCAACCAGGCCCACTACCATCCTTTGAGTGACAGCGGGAAGCGACTCGGTTCTCGAACTGCTGCCGATGGTGTTCGCCGACCCGGGCGAGGCCCGGGCGCGGGCTCAGGGCGTGCTGGAATCCGGTCCGTCGCCGTGGCGCGCCTCCGTCGCGCACCAGGTGATCGGCATCTGGCAGCGGGACTGGGGCGACATGCGGATCGCGCTGCACCATCTGCGCCGCGCCCGGGATCTGGCGGCGCGCGCCCAGGCACCCGACCGGGAGGCGGACGTGCTGGCCGCGCTCGGCGTGGCGCTGGTGCACGCGGGGCGCACCCGGCAGGGCCTGGAGGCGCTGGAGCGGGGTGTCGCGGTGAGCAGCGGGCACACCCGCGCGCGTGTGCTGTTCCGGCGGGCCTACGCCTCCTGGGTGCTGGGCCGGCACCGGGAGGCGCTGGACGACGTACGCAAGGCGATTCCCGTGCTGCGGCAGGCGGACGACGTCATCTGGACGGCGCGGGCGCTGACCTTGCGGGCGACGGTGCATCTGGCGCTCGGTGCGGTGGACCGGGCCGACGCCGACTTCGCCGCGGCCGAGGCGCTGTGGGACACCACCGGCCAGGACCACGACAAGGCGGACGTCGTGGAGAGCCGGGGGCTTGCCGCCTACCGGATGGGCGACGTCCCGGTCGCGCTGCGCCTCCTCGACGAGGCCGAGGAGCGCTACGCCAAGCTCGGCACGCCGTCCTTCATGCTCTACATCCGGCGCTGCGAGGTGCTGATGGCCGCCGGGCTCGCCCCGGAGGCGCTGGCCGAGGCGGACACCGCGATCGGGGTGCTCGACGGCATCGGCGGGCAGTCCACACGCAAGGCGGAGCTGCTGCTGGCCGCGGCGCGCGCGGCCAGGGTGGCGGGCGATCCCAACACGGCGATCGCGCGCGCCGCCCTGGCCGTGCGGCTGTTCGCCGGGCAGCGGCGCCCCTGGTGGGAGACGCACGCCCGGCTGGTGCTGATCGAGGCGCGGCTCGCGGCGGGGCGCGGTTCGGGGCGGCTGGTCGCCGACGCGGCCGCGGTGGCCGAACGGCTGGCGTCCTTCGGCGCGCCGGCCGCACCTGCGGCTTCGCTGCTGGCCGGCCGGATCGCGCTGGGCCTGGGCTGGACGGCGGACGCCGAGCGGCATCTGGCCGTGGCCGCCCGCAGCCGGCACAGCGGGCCGCCGCTGGCGCGGATGACGGGCTGGGCGGCGCAGGCGCTGCGGGCCCGGGCCGCCGGGTCGAGCCGGGGCGTGCTGGAGGCCTGCCGGCGCGGGCTCGACGTGCTCGACGACCACCGCATGACGCTCGGCGCCTCGGAGCTGCGCGCCCGCGCCACCGAGCAGGGCGCCGAGCTGGCCGCGCTGGCCCAGCAGGCGAGCGCCGAATCGGGCGGCCCACGGCGGCTGTTGATGTGGAGCGAGCGCTGGCGGGCCACCGTGCTGTCCACGCCGCCCACCCGGCCGCCGGCAGATCCGGCGCTACTCAGCAACCTGACCGCGTTCCGGGAGATCGCGGCCCGCGCGGCGGCCGCCCGCATGGAACTCCGCCCCATCCCGGCGCTGGAGCGTGAACAGCGGCGGCTGGAGCGGGAGATCCGCTCCAGGACCCTGCACATGCGCGGCGACGCCCCCGGCGACGGGGACCGGTTCGACGTCGGCCGGCTGCTCGAACGGCTGGGCGGGGTACGGCTGGTGGAGCTCGCCGTGCTCGACGGGCGGGTGCAGGTACTGCTGTGCGGGGACGGGCGAGTGCGGCGGTTCGAGGCGGGGCTGCTCGCCGACGCCGAGACCGAGGCCGAGCATGTGCAGGCCGGGCTGCGGCGGCTGGCCCACCCCGGGGCGGAGGCACGACTTCCGGTGGTGGAGGCCATGGGCCGCCGCCTGGAGGAGCTGCTGCTCGGACCGGCCGCCGCGCACCTGGGCTCCGGGCCCGTCGTGGTCGTACCCCCGGGGCGGCTGCACCGCGTGCCGTGGGCGCTGCTGCCCTCGCTGCGGGAGCGGGTGCTCAGCGTGTCGCCGTCGGCGAGCAGCTGGCTGCGCGCCCGCGAGACCGAGCCGCCGCCCGGCGGCCGGCACGTCCTGGTGCGCGGTCCGGGCCTTGCGACCGGCGGTGCGGAGGTGCCCGAACTCGCCGACCGGTACGGCAGACCGACCCTGCTGGAGCACGACGACGCGCACGTGCCGCGCGTGCTGGAGGAACTCGACGGCGCCGCGCTGGCCCACATCGCCGCACACGGCACCTTCCGCGCGGACAGCCCCCTGTTCTCCTCGCTGCGGATGGCCGACGGCCCGCTCATCGTGCACGACTTCGAGCGCCTGGACCGCAGCCCGTACCGGATCATCCTCTCCAGCTGCGACACCGCCCGCCTCGCCTCGGTCGGTGCGGACGAGCTCCTCGGCCTGGTCACGGCGCTACTCCCGCTCGGCACGGCGGGCGTGGTGGCCAGCAGCGCGCCCGTCAACGACCACGCCGTGGTCCCCCTGATGCTCGCCCTGCACAAGGGCCTCAGCGCCGGCCTGTCCCTGGCGGAGGCGCTGCGCGACGCCCGCGCCGCGCTGCCGGGCGATGCGATGCACCAGGCGACGGGGTGGGCGTTCACGGCGTTCGGGGCGGCGTGAACGCCGTCGGATCACCGCGGGCTCACCCGCCGCGGTGCGCCGGCATCGTCACAAGTACTGGCCGTCGTCGGCGCCTTTGACCAGCCCCGGCCACACCTTGACCGCCACGACCTTGGCGAAGTCGATCAGCGCGAAGCCGTTCTCGGCGTCGTCCGGGCCAGTCAGCTCGAAGCGCAGCGTACGGCCCTGTTCGAGTGCTTCGTTCAGGGCGCCGACCGCCGACTCCAGCGTCTGGAAATCGCGGCTTCTGACCGCCAAAGCCTCTCCGTTGACCGGCTGGAACCAGATGTGCAACTCCGGGTTCTGTGCCATACGGCCGCTCCTGTGTTCGACGGGGCAAGGCCACGATGCGCGCCGCGCCCGGCCGGCACAAGTGCGCCCGTCGCCCGGAGGACATGAGGCGGCGGCCTGACCCCTCCCCCGAATACTGGGGGTCAGACCGCCGGTTCATGGGTGTGGCTCAGGCCGGTTGGGCGGCCGGGAGTTCCACGAGCCACGGCAGCGCCGCCCGGTCGCTCGCGCCGAGGCGGGCGTAGGCGCTGTAGAGGTGGTTGCCGACGGTGCGGATCGACAAGGTGAGCTGTTCCGCGATCTGGCGGTTGCTCAGGCCCGCGGCCGCGAGGGTGACGATCTGCCGCTGGCGGGCGGTGAGTTCACCCAGGACCAGGCCGGACAGGGCCGGGGTGCGGGCGCCCTGGCAGCGGCGGGCCAGTGCGACGGCACGCGTGCGTGATGTGCGCGCGGCTCGCGGGTCGCGATGTGCCCGTACGGCCTGGGCGTGCGCCTCGGCGGCGAACAGCAGGAAACCGCGCTCCTCCAGCGCCGCGGCCGCCCGGTCCAGCGCCGGACCGTCCCCGCGGGCCAGCGCGTCCGCGTGCAGGGCGAACACGCCGTCGGCGGGGAGCCGGCCGGCGATCTTCTCGGGAGCGCCCAGGCGTACGGCGTCGTAGCGGGCGTACGCCTCCTGCTCGGCGAATGCTTCGAGCGCCGCGCCCTCCACGTCCCCTCGGGAGACGGCCAGCCAAGCGGCGGACCCGCCGGGGCACGGCCGCCCCTGCACCGCCTCCAGAGCGGTCTGCGCATCCCCCGACTGCGCGGCGGCCAGGGCGAGTTCGGTGCGGCAGGACGCGTCCCCCGGTGCGTCCCGCAGCCCCTCCCTCGCCCAGGCCGCCGCCTCCCGCAGCTCCCCCCGAAGCCGCGAGAACCGGGCACGCACGGCCGCGTACCCGGCGGGTACCGGTGCGCCCTCGTGCGCGAGCCACTCCCCCACGGGCGTCGGCAGCGCCCGTACGTCGGCCTGTTCGATCCGTCGGGTCAGCGCTGCCGACTCGGCGGCCAGGGCCGTGGCGCAGTGGGCCGGGGTGCGGGCCAGCCGCCGTGCCCGCAGCCGGCCGGCCGCGGCGCGCAGCACCGGGCCGTGCACGGGGTGGGCGAGGCGGACGGTGCCGTGGTCGTCGATGCGGATCAGGCCGTCGGTCTCGAGGTGTTCGAGGATCCGCAGGTCGAAGTCGTCCATGTGCTGCGGCAGGGGTTCGCCGAAGGCCAGGCGTTCCAGGGTCCTGCGCTCGTCGGAGCGCGGGCGTTCCAGGGCGTGGACCGTGCGTTCGCGGACGGTCGTCGTCACCGGGACCGGGCCACGCCAGGCCCATTCGTCCGTGTCCGGGCGGAGGCGGGTGAGCAGTCCGTGCTCGCGCACCGCGTCCACCAGGTCGCGCAGCAGCCTCAGGTCTCCCTGGGACAGGTGGTGCAGGCGGTTGAGGGTGAGCGGCTCCAGGCCGACGCCCACGCCCGCCGCGAGCAGCTGCTCGGTGTCCTCGCGGGGCAGCGGCTCCAGGGCGAGGCGCGGCAGCAGCTCCCCGGTCCACAGCCGGGAGATCGCGCTCGGATACGGCACGCCGTCCGCGGCGACGACGATCAGCCGGGTCCGGCCGTGCACGGCGAGCTGGTGCACCAGGGCGGCCGAGGCGTCGTCCAGCAGATGCGCGTCGTCGACCAGCAACAGCCGTACGCCGGAAAGGAGTTGGACCGCCCGGTGCAGGGAGACCGTCTCGGGCAGCAGATGGGCGAACGCGGCGAAGGGGATGTGCCGGGTCTCGGGCGTCCCGGCGACCCGCATACGGTCGCCGCCCCGCATGGCCTCGGTGACCAGCCGGGTCTTGCCGCAGCCCGCCGGGCCGGTCACGACGATGCCGTGGTGGCCCGCGGTGAGGGAGCGGCGGATCAGCTCGAGCTCGTCCTCACGTCCCGTGAACTGCCAGGGCAGTTCAAGGGTCTTCGCTTCGCGTTCGAAGGTCGTCACGAGAGTATGAGTGCGAGTACTCATTCCTGATACAGGGGGACTTGAGTAGACCCCGACTCAGGCGCCTGTGACCGTGCTCACGGCAGTCTGTGCGCATGACCGGACGCTACTGCTCCCTCGCGCAGCAGTCGGCCCCTGCTTTCCCGGCGGGGCTGGCCGTCGAGCGGCTCAGTGCGCTCGTCGGCGGACGGCCGATGTGGGTCAACGGCACGGTCCTGCACTACTACTTCTTCGACGGCGACTCCGACGGGTCGGTCATCCCCGTACCGGGAACGGGGCAGTCCCGCCGGGTGTCGTGGGTCGGCGCCAAGGAGCAGCAGGACGTGGTGCGCGAGAGTTTCCGGGAGTGGCAGGACCTCGGCATCGGCGTGACCTTCGTCGAGGTCGGCGACCGCTCGGAGGCCGAGCTGCGCATCGGGTTCCAGCTCGGCGACGGCTCCTGGTCGACCGTGGGCAAGGACTGCCTGCAGGTCGGGCAGAACGAACGCACCATGAACTTCGGCTGGGACCTGACCGCGCCCGGGGAGCGCGGGACGGCCCTGCACGAGATCGGGCACGCGCTCGGCATGCTGCACGAGCACCAGAGCCCGTTCGCCGGCATCCACTGGGACGACGAGGCCGTGTACGCCGACCTGGCGGGCGCCCCGAACTTCTGGAGCCGCGACAAGACGTTCTTCAACATCCTGCGCAAGCTCGACCCGGACGAGGTCAACGGCTCCGTCTGGGACCCGCAGTCGATCATGGAGTACCCGTTCTCGGGCGGGCTGATCCTGGAGCCGGAGCGGTTCCGCGCGGGCCTGAACCCGCCGGGCACGCTCTCGGCGGCCGACAAGGAGTACGTGCTGCGCTGGTACCCGCCGGCCGACGCGCCGCGCCCGCCGGCCCTGGTGCCCTTCCGGTCCGCGCCGCTCGGGCTCGGCCCGGGCGAGCAGGCCGACTTCACCGTCGAGCCGCCGGAGACCCGCGAGTACACCGTGGGCACCTTCGGCGACAGCGACACCGTCGTCGTGGTCTTCGAGGAGCGGGACGGGGAAGCCCGCTACCTCGCCGGCCACGACGACGGGGGAACACCGCACAACACGGCCATCAAGGCCCGGCTCGTCAAGGGCCGCCGCTACTTCGTCCGCGTACGTCTGTACTCCGCGTGGGGTCCGGGGGAGACAGCGGTCATGTGCTGGTGACAGCACGGACCGTCCACGCGGTCGGCTGGACCTACAGTCCGGCGCCGGGGGAAGCGGTTGGGGGACGGTTACCTTCGGGGGAGGGAAACCGTCCCCCAACCCATGTCGTCCGACGGCAGGTTGGAGGGATGTCGATGCGAAGGCACGTCAAACGCGTACGGGCCCGGCTGATCGTGCTCGTTCTGCTCGCCGGGGGTTTCGCGGCCCTGGCTCCGTACACCGGGGGCGGATGACGCTGCCGACGACCGGTGCGGGGGCCGGCAGGTTGCGAACGGCGTGTTTCCGTCTCGCGAACAGGCTGACCTGCAGCGGGACATGAGCCTTCTGCCGGTGTGAGCATGACGGCATGCTGCCCGGAGAGGATCGCGCGGCCCGGCGCGTGCTGTTGGTCTGCCTCGCTGCCGGGGTGACCACCCTGCTGGACCAGTCGGTTCTCAACATCGCCGTACCGGCGCTGCGGCAGTCGCTGGACGCGGGTGCCGTCCAGGTGCAGTGGATCGTCGCGGGCTACTCGCTGGCCTTCGGCCTGGTGTTGGTGCCCGGCGGCAGCCTCGGTGACGTACGCGGCCGCAAAGGCCTGTTCCTGCTGGGGCTCTCGGCGTTCGTGCTGTGCTCGGTGATCGCCGCCACGGCCGGTCGGGCGGGCACCGTCGTCACCGCCAGGCTGGTGCAGGGCGCCGGCGCCGGGCTGGTCAACTCCCAGGTGATCGGCACCCTTCAGGACGTCTTCCGGGGGCTGGACCGGGCCCGTGCGCTCGGTCTGTACGCGGTCACCGGCGGGGTCGCGTCGGCGCTGGGCCCGGGGCTCGGCGGGGCGCTGCTCGGGGTGCTGCCCGCCGGGCTGGGCTGGCGCGGGTGTCTGCTGATGAGCGTGCCCGTCGGCGTCATCACCCTTTTCCTGGCGGCCCGTTGGCTGCCGCCGGCCCGGCGCGTCGCGGCGCACACCGGGCTCGATCTGGGCGGACTGCTGTGCGTGGCCGCGCTGACGCTCTCGCTCATGCTGCCGTTCATCGTCACGCCGGGCAGCGGCGTCGAGGCCGCGCTGTGGGTGGCCGCCGTACTCGGGTCCGCCGGTGCCCTGGTGGCGGGGCAGCGGCGACGGGCCAGGGCGGGCATGGTGCCTCTGGTGCATCCGTCACTGGCACGCTCGCCGTCGTACGCGCTGGGAACGGCGGTGGCGATGGGCCAGTTCGGTTCCTCGCTGGCCGCGGGCGTGGTGCTGGCGCTGTTCCTGCAGGGCGGCCTGGGTCTGCCGGGGCTTGTCGCCGCGGCGGTGACCCTGCCGGGGGCGGTCGCGATGGGCGTGTCCTCGGCCGTGGCCTGGCGTGTGGTGCGCCGGCTGGGTGCCCACACGGTCACGCTGGGCGCGGCGCTCGGCATCGTCGCGGTGCTCGCGGAGGCGCTGGCCGCCGTGTCCGTGCCGGTGACCGCGCTGCCCTTCGTGCTCGCCGGACTCCAAGTGTGCTCGGGCGCCGCGTCCGGCCTGACCGTCTCCCCGAACCAGGCCCTGGTCCTCCAGAACGCGCCCGCCGAGGCCGCCGGAGTGGCCGGCGGCATCCTGCAGATGGCGCAGCGTGTCTCCGCGGCCGTGTGCCTGAGCGCCGTCTCCGGCATCTACCTGCGGGGCGCGTCCGGCCGGTTGGACACCTCCCGGACCGCCTTCGCCCTGGCGGCACTGGTGTGCGCGGGACTCCTGGCGGTCTCGCTGGTGCTGTGTCTGCTGCGATCACGGACCACTGTCCGCGTACGGCGCCTTCAGCCGCCCAACTCGAGAGATCGCGCCGGATCGTTGGACCATTCCTCCAGCGAACCGTCGTAGAGCGAGACATCCGTGCGGC
This sequence comes from Streptomyces sp. NPDC001663, assembly GCF_042893105.1. Lineage (NCBI taxonomy): Bacteria > Bacillati > Actinomycetota > Actinomycetes > Kitasatosporales > Streptomycetaceae > Streptomyces > Streptomyces sp. NPDC001663. The sequence goes on from NZ_JBIAUR010000001.1 coordinate 232,241, forward strand.
CGAGCAAAGTGAGTGCCAGGGCCGTGTTCCGGTCCGGCCGGGGCAGGATGCGATCATGCTCGTCGTGATGGGCGGCCTGCCCGCCACTGGAAAGACCACCCTCGCGCGCCTCCTCGCGGCGCGGATCGGCGCGGTCCACCTGCGCGTGGACACCGTCGAACAGGCCCTCGTCCGCTCCGGCCTGGCGCGCCATCCCGTCGGGCCGGCGGGCTACGTCGTCGGATACGCGCTGGCCGAAGAGCATCTGCGGCAGGGCCTGACCGTGATCGCGGAGTCGGTGAATCCGCTGACGGTCACGCGGGACGCCTGGCGTGACGCGGCGTTGCGGGCCGGCGCTCCGGTCGTCGAGGTGGAGGTGGTCTGTTCGGACCCCGCCGAGCACCGGCGCCGGGTGACCTCACGCTCGGTCGACATCCCGGACCTGCCGTTGCCGGACTGGCAGCAGATCGTGGAGCGGGAGTACGAGCCGTGGGAACGGGAGCACGTCGTCGTCGACACGGCGGGAGCGGACCCCGCGGAGTCGCTGGGCGGGCTGTTGGAGGCCGTGATGTCCGTTCACGAGTAGCGAGCAGCCGTACGGCGGGCCGTCTCCGCAAACTCCGCCCGTACATCCGGAGGTTCGAGCACCTCGACGTCCGGGCCGAAGCCCAGTAGACGGCGGCAGGCCGCGTGCGGGGAGTCGAAGTGGAGGGTCAGGCGGTGCCAGCCGGGCTCCGGGTCCGGGGTCGCGTGGGCTGCCGATGTCGTGTCGTCGAGGACCTCGGGGAGGGCGGCCAGTCCGGTCGCCGAGAGGCGTACGGTGACCGGGAGTTGGTCCAGGCTCGCCTCGAACTCCCTTGTCCACTCGGCCCAGAACGCCGCCAGGTCGAAGTCGGCGGGGCGGGTGAATCCGGCGGCGAGGAGCTTCGCCTCCGTGATGCGCGAGGCCCGGTGCGCGCGGGTTTCGCCGCCGGCCCGTGCCACCAGGTACCACACGCCCGCCTTCGCCACGAGCCCCAGCGGGTCCACCGTCTTCGTGGTCGTACGGCCGTCCCGGCGCCGGTGCGTGATGCGCAGGCGTCTGTCCTGGCGCACCGCGTCGACCAACTCGGCCAGATGCGGGACCAGTTCGGGCGGCTTGAACCACGCCTGGGTGTCGATGTGGAAGCGGGCCGCCGCGGCGTGCGTACGGTCCCGGCCGGAAGCCGGCAGTGCCGCGAGCACCTTGAGCCGGGCCTGAGCGAGCGCGTCGCCCAGCGCGATCCGCTCCAGGGGGCCGCCCGCGGAGACCGCCAGCAGCGCCGTCGCCTCTTCCGCGCTGATGCCGAGCAGCGGACTGCGCCAGCCTTCCATCAACCGGCAACCGCCACCCGGCCCGCCGCTCGCCACCACCGGCACCCCCGCCGCACCCAGTGCCTCCAGATCCCGGTACACCGTGCGGACCGACACCTCCAGCTCTTCGGCGAGTTGACGGGGCCGTCATCTGTCCACGGGACTGCAGGCACAGCAGCAGCGACAGCAGACGGTCCGCTCTCATCGGGCGATCACTTCCCCACCGTATGACTGACACAGGATGTCAGCCATGGGTTCGTAGGGTCGCTCCCGCATACGGCGAACAACCTCAGGGAGACCGCACGTGATCAGTGGATACGTCATCGGTGAGAGCCTGCGGCCCGGCGCGGTGTTCCAGCCGCAGGGGCTGCGTCTGCGCAAGGTCGGCCGGATCGACGTCTCGGGGAGCGCGACGGACGCGCAGCCGCGGCTGTGGACGCTCGTCGAGTGGGAGGCCGACGGCGCGGACGTCGCCGGGCTTGCGGACGCGCTCGCCGATGTACTCGAGCCGGCCGACGGCTGGTACGCCGATTTCACCGCCGGGGACGAGCGAGTGGTCGTCTTCGCCGGGAAGGTGTTCCGCTATCGGCGCGGCGACGAGGCGGGGCGGGCCGAGGCGGTGGCGTACGGGCGGACGGTGGGGACTCCCGAGCATCAGCTCGACTGGAAGGAATGAGCCCGCCCGGTCGGGCGCGGGTCACTGCACCGGCTACCGCTGCTGCCGGATGCGCTGGGCGACCTCGCTGTTCTCGGTCTCCCACCACGGGCGTACGAGGTCGGGCGACTGCGCCTGGCCCTCAGTCGGGGTCGCCGGGACCAGTTCCGTCGCCAGGCGGCGGTCCAGCGCGGCGGTCGTGGCGCGTTCGGTGCGGGCCCACTGGAACAGGATCGCGAGCAGGAAGGGCAGGGCCACCAGCTCGGCGATGCCGATCATCGCGCCGCCGCCGAGCTGCTGGTCGTGCTGCACGTCCGGCGACCAGGCCGGGGCGTGGTGCAGATACCAGGCGCCGGCGATCAGCGTGCCATGGGTCATGACCACGATGCCGGGTACGGCGTCGACGATCCCGTCGAGGAAGACCAGCGCCGCCCGGACGGGATGGGTGCACCAGCCCGGCAGCGCCTCCTCGCGGGTGAGCACCGGCACCACGAACAGGCAGCCGGCGAGCAGCAGATGGAGATACATCAGCTGGTGCAGCCAGCCGTCGCGCAGGGCTGTTGCGAAGTACGGGGTGAAGTACACCGTCAGCTCGGTCGCCAGCACCAGGGCCGTGCTGACCAGCGGGAAGGTGAGCAGCCGCACCACACGCCCGGTCATCGCCCGCTGCACGCGCCCGGCGGCACCTTCGGGAAGGGCACGGACGGCCAGTCGCAGCGGGTCGCCCAACGCCAGGCCGAGCGGGGCGACCAGATCGAGCAGGATGTTCTGCACCGCGGCCGGCCAGAACAGTACGTGGTCATACACGGCGAGGGCCGACATGGTGGCCACGACGAGGGTGCCGAGGCCGAGCACCGCGAAGGCGGCAACGCGGGCCAGGGGCCAGCGTTCGCCCCGGCGCCCCAGCCGCAGCACACCCCAGCCGTACAGGGCACCCAGCAGCAGGACGAGCAGCAGCGCGGGCACGTCCGGTTGCCATGAGGACAGCAGCCGCCCCACGGTGAGTTCCGGCGGACTCGCCATCGCGCACTCCCTCCACGGCATCCGGGCACACCTGACCGAACCCGGCCAGGCACTCTACGCCGCACACCACCGCCCGGACGGCCGTCCGCCCGGCGATGGGTCGTCGTCATACCGGTCTCATACGGAGCCCTTACCGAGACCGACCGGCCGACCGGTTTCGGCCGGAGATCAGCTACGCTGACCGCCGCATCGGGCAGACCAGGGGGAGACATGATCAAGACGCGGCGGCTGCTGGTTGCCGGGATGACGGCTGCGCTCGTGGCCGCGCTCGGCGCGTGCAGTGACGGAGGGGACGACCTCTCCGCGAACGGGAGCGTGGCCCAGCAATCTCAGCCGGCCCAGCAGGCCCAGCCGAGCCCGGAAGTCGTCCACGGTCTCCGGGACACCGTCCGCCACGTGACCCGGAAGACCGCCGATGCCACCCGGGCACACCTGGTCAGGAAGTGCACGTCCACCACTGAGCGGGTCCGGCACACGTCGCGTTCGGGCTCGGGCACCCGGAAGACGACCCGCGTCTGGTACACCACCGAGCACCACGAGACCTGCAAGAAGGTCCGTCAGGGCACGGAGAGGTACAAGCGGGTCGTCCGGCGCGAGCGGTGGTGCGTGAGCCTGGACGACGTGAACGGCCACAAGTCGCAGGACGACGTCTGGTACCGGGTCGACCGCGTGACCTACGACCAGGTCCTGCAGGCCGACCAGCACACCCGCGTGGAGTTCACCCCGGCCGGCACCGGCTGCTGAACGTCACCTCCGCCGCCACTCCTCCGCCAGCAGTTCGTACGACCGCACCCGGTCCGCGTGGTCGTGGGTGATCGTCGTGATGAGCAACTCGTCGGCGCCGGTTGCCTCTTGGAGCTGTTCCAGCTGGTCGGCGACCCGGCCGGGGGAGCCGACGAACTGGGTGTCGAGGCGGTCCTGTACGAGGGCCCGGTCCTCGTCGGTCCAGGGGTGGGCCCGTGCCTGAGCCGGCGTCGGGAACTCGATCGCGCCCTCGGCCGTGCGGATGCTGCGCACCCACGGGCCGTAGCCGGTGGCGAGTTCGCGGGCCGTCTCGTCGTCCTCGGCCACGACGACGTCCGCGGACACGCTGACGTACGGCTTGTCGAGGACGTCGGACGGCTGGAAGAAGGACCGGTAGCCGTCCACCGCCTCCAGGACGGTCGCCGGGCTGACGTGGTAGTTGGCGGCGAAGCGCAGGCCCCGCGCACCCGCGACCTCGGCGCTCTGGCCGCCGCTGCTGCCGAGGATCCACACCTCGACGTCGGCCCCCTCGCCGGGGACTACGTGTGCTTCTGCGCCCTCCGGGGAGCGGTAGGTGCCGGCCAGCAGGGCGAGGATGTCGTCGATCTGCTCGGCGTAGTCCTGCGATTCGGCGTTCGGGAGGAGGAGCAGCTTGCGTTGCAGTGCGATGCGGGGTGAGCCCAGGAGGCGTTCGAAGGGGAAACGGGGCGGGATGAGGAGGCCGTTCGGGGCGCGGCCGTCGACGACCGGAGTGGTCGTCGGCCCGGTCGCCTTCTCCCCCGGCGGGCGGCCGCCCGAGCGGCCCAGGCCGAGGTCGAAGCGGCCGGGGTGCAGCGCGTCGATCAGGCCGAACTCCTCCACCGTGGACAGGGCGGTACGGTGGCCGAGTTGTACGGCTCCCGAGCCGAGGCGGATGGTGGAGGTGGCGGACGCCGTCAGGGCCAGGACGACCGCCGGGGAGGTGCCCGCGACGCCCGGGTTGAGGTGGTGTTCGGCGAACCAGTAGCGGGCGTATCCGAGGCGTTCGGTCTGCTGCGCCAGGTCGATGGAGTTGCGCAGGGCGTCCGCGGCCGTCGATCCGGAGGAGATCGGGACCAGGTCGAGGACGCCGAGGGGGATGTCAGACATGGACGGGCTCCTCTGTGGCCGACGGAAGCACCGGGGCCCAGGCGAAGGGCGGGTCGGGGATGGCCTTGCGCAGCTCCGGAGCCACCGCCGCCTGGAACAGCTCCAGCGAGTCGCGGTGCTGGGTGTCGGTGAGGCCGCTCGCGTCGGCGTGCAGATGCACCACCGTGTGGCCGAACTGCTCGTGGTAGCGGTGCACCTTGTCGATGACCTGCTGCGGGCTGCCGATCAGGGCCGAGCTGCGCTCGACGAAGTCCTCCAGCGTTTCGAAGACGACCGGAAGACCGGCTTTCTTGAAGAACGCCAGATTGGACTCGAAGATCGGCCGGTACGCGGCCAGCGCCTGCTGTGAGGTGGGTGCGACGTGGATGCCTGCCGTGCCCGCGCCGACCGCGATCTCCGCCGAGTCGTGGCCGTAGAACTCCCAGCGCTCACGGTAGTGGCGGATCAACTCGGCATACGGCTCAATGGGGTTGGTGACGTTCGCCGAGAAGAGCGGGTCGCCGTAGCGGGCGGCGAGGTCGACCGACTCCTTGCTGGTCGCGCTGCCGTGCCAGACCCGGATCGGCTGCTGGTACGGGCGCGGCCACACCTCCGCGTCCGTCAGCCCGGGACGGAAGCGGGTCGCCGCGGTGACCTTGTCCTGGCGCCAGATCTGCCGGAAGACCTCGTAGCTCTCGGCGTTGCGGTCCCACTGGTCCTCGGGCGTGACGTTGAACAGGTCCCGCTGGGCGGCGCCGTTGCCCTTGCCGATGATCAGGTCGAGGCGCCCGTTGGACAGATGGTCGAGGGTCGCGTAGTCCTCGTACGCCCGGACCGGGTCGAGGAGGCTGAGCGTCGTCACGGCGGTGAACAGCCGGATCCGCTTGGTCAGCGCGGCCACGTGGCTCAGTACGACGGTCGGGGACGAGGAGATGAACGGCCGCTCGTGCCGCTCTCCCACGCCGAAGCCGTCGAAGCCCAACTCCTCGGCGAGCAGGGCGTTGTCGAGGACCTCGCGGAACCGGTCGTGCGTCGGCTTCTGGACACCGGTGATCGGGTCCGGGCGGTGCACGATCAGGGTGATCGCGAGGAACTTCACGACGCCGCCCGCTGGTCGTCGCCCACGTGGTCCGGGTGGGCGAGGCCCAGGTGGTCACGGAGGGTCGGGCCCTCGTACTCCGTGCGGAACACGCCCTGTTCCTGCAGCAGCGGGACGACCTTGTCGGCGAAGACGTCGAGGCCGCTGGGGGTGATGTGCGGGACGAGGATGAAGCCGTCGCTGGCGTCGGCCTGGACGTACTCGTTGATGGTCCTGGCGACCGTCTCCGGGGAGCCGATGAAGTTCTGGCGGTTGCCGGTCTCGATGACCAGGTCGCGGATGGACCAGTTGTTGGCGGCGGCGAGTTCGCGCCACTCGCGGGCGGTGGCCAGCGGGTCGCGGTACATGCGCACCTGGGCGCGGCCCTTGGCGATGTGGTTGTCGCTGACGTCCGGGTCGACGTCGGGCAGCGGACCTTCGGGGTCGTAGCCGGACAGGTCCCGGTTCCAGACGAACTCCAGGTGCTTGATGGCGGTGGCCCCGCTGACCTGCTGGCGGCGCACCTCCTTGGCCAGTTCCTCGGCCTCCGCGTCGGTGTCGCCCAGGATGAAGCTCGCGGCGGGCAGGATCAGCAACTGGTCGTGCCGGCGGCCGTACTTGGCGAGGCGGTTCTTGACGTCGGTGTAGAAGGCCCGGCCGCCGTCCAGGGTGGCGTACCGGCTGAAGATGGCGTCGGCGCTCGATGCGGCGAACTCGCGGCCCTCGTCGGAGTCGCCGGCCTGGAAGATGACCGGGCGGCCCTGCGGGGAGCGCGGGACGTTGAACTGGCCGTGGATGTCGAAGTGTTGGCCGGTGTGCACGAAGGAGCCGGCCTTGGCGTCCCGCAGGAAGGTGCCGGTCGCCTGGTCGGCCACGATCTCGTCGCCGTGCCAGGAGTCGAAGAGCTCGTTCGTCGTGGCCAGGAACTCCTTGGCGCGGGAGTAGCGCTCGTCCTGCGGGAGGAAGCCGCCGCGGCGGAAGTTCTCGCCGGTGAAGGCGTCCCAGGAGGTGACGACGTTCCAGGCGGAGCGGCCGCCGGAGAGGTGGTCGAGGCTGGCGAACTGGCGGGCCACCTCGTAGGGCTCGTTGAAGGTGGAGTTGATGGTGCCGGTCAGGCCGAGGTGCTCGGTCACGGCGGCGAGCGCAGCGAGGATCGTGAAGGTGTCGGGGCGCCCGACGACGTCCAAGTCGTAGATCTTCCCGCCCTGTTCGCGCAGCCTGAGGCCCTCGGCGAGGAACAGGAAGTCGAACTTGGCGCGTTCGGCGGTCTGCGCGAAGTGGACGAAGGAGCTGAACTCGATGTGGCTGCCGGCCTTCGGGTCGCTCCACACGGTGGTGTTGTTGACGCCCGGGAAGTGCGCGGCCAGATGGATCTGCTTCAGTGGCTTGCTCATGTCGGTGCGGTCCTTCCGGCTCAGGCGGTGGCGGCGGCGTAGCGGTTGGCGGGGCGGGTCAGGCCCAGCAGGCCGCGCAGGGTGTCGGCCTCGTAGGCGGTGCGGAAGGCGCCCCGGCGCTGGAGTTCGGGGACCAGGCCCTGGGTGATGGCGGGCAGGTCGTGCCCGGCGACGGCGGGCCGCAGCCGGAAGCCGCTCAGTCCGGCCTCCCCGAACTCCTGCAGCAGATCGGCGAGTTGGGCGGGCGTACCGGCGAAGATGCGTGCATCGCTGGTGTACGGCTCTCCCGCGAGGGCGTCGAGGCGTGCACGCCGGTCCTCTGCGGCGCTCTGCTCGTCGTCCAGGAAGACCACCAGGTCACCGAAGACGTGCAGGAGTTCACCCGCTCGCCCGGCCGTCTCCTGCTCGGCGCGGATCTCGGTGACGATCGCGCGCGCCTGCTCCGTGTCGTGCGGGGTGACGTAGCCGACGTCGGCCTGGCGGGCCACCAGCCGGTACGGGACGGTCTGGTGGGCGAGGGAGGTGACGAGGGGCTGGCCCTGCGGCGGGCGCGGGGTGATGGAGGGGCCCTTGACGCTGAAGTGCCGGCCCTCGAAGTCGATGTAGTGCAGCTTGTCGCGGTCGATGAAGCGGCCGGTGGCGACGTCCCGGATCTCGGCGTCGTCCTCCCAGCTGTCCCAGAGCCGACGCAGGACCTCGACGTAGTCGGCGACCTCGTCGAAGTGCTCGGTGAGCCGTTCCTGCCCGGCGGGGCTCTGGAGTTCCTCGATGCTGATCGGCGGGAAGGTGCGGCGGCCGAAGTGGTCTGCCTCGTGCGGGCGGGCGGAGATCTGCACCCGCAGGCCCGCGCGGCCGGTGCTCACGTAGTCGAGGGTGGCGATCGCCTTGGAGATGTGGAACGGCTCCGTGTGGGTGGTGATCACGGTCGGCACGAGACCTATGTGCCGGGTCAGGGGTGCGATGCGGGATGCGATCAGTACGGCGTCCAGGCGGCCGCGGACCTGGTCGGTACGGCCGTCCAACTCGCCGTAGTGCGAGGACTGCAGGCCGAGCCCGTCCTCGAGAGTGACGAAGTCGAGCAGCCCACGCTCGGCCTCGGCGACCTGGTCGGCCCAGTATCCGGCGGTGAACAGGTCCCGGGGGCGGGCGACCTGCTCGCGCCAGGAGGCGGGGTGCCAGCCGGTGCCGTCGAGGGCGACGGCAAGGTGCAGATGGGAAGCGGGAGTTGAGGACACGTGGGTGCCTTCCTGGAGGTCCGTACGAGATCACCGGCCCGCGGAAGTGGGGCTGACGGCGGCTGAGGAAACGGGGTCAGGAGCAACAGAGGGCGCCGGCCACGCGCTGGAGGTCGATGTGGGGCCGGGTGTGGAGGCGGACGGCACGGAGTACACGTGTCATGTGTCCGACCTCCGCTCGATACATCGCCTTCGACAAGGACAACGGCACGGCTATGCCGTTTCTTCCAGGACGGCGGCTCCGGTTGGCCGTACGAGCGAGAAGACCGTACGGCGGCGCAGGGTGAAGCCGATCGACTCGTACAGCCGGATCGCGTTCGCGTTGGTGGCCCTGGCGTGCAGGAAAGGGCGTTCGCCGCGCTCCTTGATGCCGGCCGCGACCGCTCGGACCAGCCGGGTGGCCAGGCCCCGGCCCCGGTGATCCGGGTCGGTGCACACCGCGCTGATCTCGGTCCAGCCGGGCGGGTGGAGGCGTTCGCCGGCCAGGGCGATCAGGCGGCCGTGGTGGCGGAGGCCGAGGTAGGTGCCCATCTCGACGGTGCGGGGCAGGTAGGGGCCCGGTTCGGTGCGGGCGACGAGATCGAGGATCTCGGGTACGTCGTCGGGGCCGAGCCGTACGGCCTCGGGGTCGGGCTCCGCGTGCAGACCGGTGTCGACGAGCTGGACGCCCTGGCCGGTGCGGAGGACCTCCCAGCCGGCCGGGGCCCGGGTCACGCCGCGCACGGATGCGGTGCCGCCGGGGCCGACGAGGGTGGCCAGGTCGTCCCACGCGCGCGGGTCGTCGAGGTCGGAGACCGCGTAGAAGGGCGCCACGTCGGCCGGGTAACGGACGGCGCGGCCGACACGTTCGGCGAAGTGGGCGTGCGGGCCGGTGAGGGCGGCCCAGGCGGGGTTGTCCAGGATGTGGGAGGAGGTGGCTTCGATGCTGACGGTGGACATCGGGAGGCGGCTCCGGTGCTGGTGGCACGAGGTGGGGACCCCGCCGTGAGGCGGCGGCGGGGTCCCCGGCAGAGGGCTGTCAGGAGTTGTCGAGCGGCAGCCCGGGCGGGTTGACCTCGGACTTGGCCACGGACTCGTTGGCGAGGTTCCAGGCCTTCAGCCACTTCGCGTACTGGCCGTTCTTGATCAGGTAGTTGATCGCGTCGGCGACCGGCTTGGCCAGACCGCTGTCCTTCTTGGCGGTGGCCGCGATAAGGCCCTGCAGCGAGGCGCCGGCGCCCGAGTAAGTGCCCGCGTTGCGCGTCGGGTTGGGCGTGTTCGCGGACTGGGTGATGTGGTACGCGATACCGGGGTTGGGGCCGAAGAAGGCGTCGATCTTGCCGCTGTTGAGTGCCAGGTAGGTGCCGTTGCGGTCCGGGTAGTACTTGACGGTGAGCTTCTTGCCCTCGCTCTCGAGCTTCTTCTTCCACTCCAGGAGGATCTTCTCCTGGTTGGTGCCGGCGCCCACGGAGACGGTCTTGCCGGCGAGGCTCTCGTAATTGCCGTCGAAGTTCCACTTGCTGGACTTGAGCACCTCGAAGCCGAGGTTGTCCTTGCGGTAGGAGGCGAACTCGTACTTCTTCTTGCGCTCCTCGGTGTCGGTGACGTTCGAGAAGGCCACGTTCACCTTGCCGCTGTCGATGCCGACGAAGAGGTTCTCCCAGGTGAAGTTCTTCAGCTCGGGCTTCAGGCCGAGAACGGCGGCGACCAGGCGGCCGAAGTCGGGCTCGGCGCCGGTCAGGGACTTCTGGTCGCTGCCGACGTAGGCCAGCGGTGCGAAACCGGAGGGCAGGGCGCCGATGCCGATCACCAGCTTGCCGCTGCTCTTCACGGACTTGGGCAGTTCGGCACTGATCGACTTCACTTCGGCGACCTTGAGGGTGGTCTCCTTGGCGGCACCGTTCGAGAGCTGTCCGACGGTCACGCTCCCGGAGGCGGCGGCGTCGGTGCTGGTGGCGGCGTCGCTGTCACCACCGCAGGCGGCGAGCCCGGTGGCGAGGGTGGCGACGGCGGTCGCCGCGGTGATGCCGCGTATCAGGCTGCGTCGGGTGAAGTGGGTAGACATGGCCGTTCCTTGTCGCTGGGAGAGGGTGATGCGGGCGGTGGCGTGGGGGGAGGTCGTGGGCGCGCCGTGGGGTCGCGACGGGGGTGCGGCGGGTCAGAGGACCTTGCTCAGGAAGTCCCTGGTCCGCTCGTGCTGTGGCTTGTCGAGGACCTCGGAGGGCGGGCCCTGCTCGACAATCCTTCCGCCGTCGATGAAGACGACCCGGTCGGCGATCTCGCGGGCGAAGCCGATCTCGTGGGTGACGATGACGAGGGTGGTGCCGCTGGTCGCCAAGTCCTTGATGACGGCGAGGACTTCACCGACGAGTTCGGGGTCGAGGGCGGAGGTCGGCTCGTCGAAGAGGATGACACCGGGGCGCAGGGCGAGGGCGCGGGCGATGGCCACGCGCTGCTGCTGGCCGCCGGAGAGCTGCCGCGGGTAGGCGCCGGTCTTGTCGGCGAGCCCGACCCGGCCGAGCAGCCCGCGGGCGAGTTCCTGGGCTTCGGGCTTGCCGAGCCTCCCGGTGGCGACCGGGGCGGCGGCCACGTTGTCCAGGACCGTCAGGTGCGGGAAGAGGTTGAAGTTCTGGAAGACGAAACCGATCCGGCCGCGCTGGGTCAGGATGGCCCGCTCGCTCAGCTCCTTCAGCCGCTCGCCGTGCCGCTTCACACCGATCAGCTCGCCGTTGATGCTGACGTGGCCGATCTCCGGCTTCTCCAGGTGGTTGATGACCCGCAGCAGGGTGGACTTGCCGGAGCCGGACGGGCCGAGGATCACGGTCACCTCGCCCGGCCGCACCGTCAGGTCGACGCCGTTCAGCACCCGGTGGGCGCCGTACCACTTATGCACGTCGTGCACCTCGACGGTGGCCGCCTCGACATCCGCCAGGGGCTCGAGGGTCTTCGCGGTCATACGGCGGCCTCCCGGCGGATGCGGGCTCGCAGGTCGGTGAGACCGGTGCGGAGCTTCTGCAACGGCGTCGGCGGGAGGGTGCGGGTGGCGCCCCGGGCGAAGTACCGCTCGACGTAGAACTGGATGACGGAGACGACGCTCGTCAGGATCAGGTACCAGACGGTGGCGACCAGCAGCAGCGGCACGATGTCGCCGGGGTAGGTGGCGCCCATGGACTGCGCGGTGCCGAAGAGGTCGAGCAGCGAGACGTAGAACACCAGTGAGGTGCTCTTGATCAGGCCGATCAGCTGGTTGACGTAGTTCGGGGTGATCGACCTCAGCGCCTGCGGGAAGACGATCTTCGTGAACTGGTAGCTCCTCGGCAGGCCGAGCGCCGATGCGGCCTCGTGCTGCCCCTGGTCGACGGAGAGGATGCCGCCGCGGACGACTTCGGCGGCGTAGGCAGCCTCGTTGAGGCTGAGGCCGATGACGGCGATGACCATGTCGGTGGCGAGCTTCGACTCGTCGAAGGAGAAGAAGGCCGGCCCGAAGGGGACGCCGACGCTCAACGTCTTGTACAGGGCACTGAAGTTGTAGAGGAAGAGCAGCACCACGATCAGCGGGATGGAGCGCAGCGCCCAGATGTACGTCCAGCTGACGGCACGCAGCACCGGGCTCTTCGACAGCCGGGCCAGGGCGAGGACGATGCCGCCGAGGAGGCCCAACACGGCGCTGTAGGCCGTCACTTCGAGGGTGATCAGCAGGCCGTCGACGATGTTCGGCCGCAGGAACCAGTACCCGAAGCGGTCCCACTGGTAGAAGGGGTTGGTCGTCAGGCCGTGCACGAACTGGGCCACGAGGACCAGCACGACGGCGGTGGCGATCCAGCGCCCCGGCCTGCGCAGCGGCAGAACTCGCTGTGCGGCGAGGGGTTTTGACGGGGCGTCGGCGGGCGGCGCCTCGGGGGCGGTGACGGTGACGCCTGGGGGTTCACTCATGGTGGGCTCCGGCTGAGTCGGTCACCCCGGACCGCGAAGACCGCACGCCACGACAGGACGCAGCGCACTGGAATGCACGGGACCGGGGGCTGGGCGGACGACGACACGCCGTGCGGGCGGGTGTTCGTCGGGGTGCGGAGGCTGAGGAGAGGTGTCAGCCCCGGCAACGGGCACAGCCCGGTGCGGTACACAGTGCGCTGTTCACGCGGAGCAGATCGACGGCACGGTTGGCGGCGAACAGGTTCAGCAGGTTCGCGTACGGCTGTACGCAGCCCTGAGGGCGGCGTGCGGCCGTCCTGGGAGCTGCGTACATGGTGTCACCGTCACTGTTCTGGCCCGTGGGCCTCGCGCTTACCGAAACGTCATCCGGTCCGGTCGTCACCTGGGGCACCCCACCGCGGAGCGAGGGTTGCCGGTCAGCTAGCCAGGGCTTGTCGCTGACGCTCATGACCGTTCTGAGCCGTAATTAAGACAACTGGCCGAACGGATGTCAACGCCGGTCCACTGTGTGGAACGACTCAGGGCCTGTTGACCTGCGGTCCGGTCCCGTTTCCGTCGGAGACATGGGCCGCCCAGTCCAGGATCTGGACAGCGGCGCCGGCGGCCTCCAGGCCCTGACAACGGTCGTGGTGGCGCCGGGCGATGCCGTCCAGGTCGAGATGCCTGCCGAAGGCCGGGTGGGCGGCCAGTCGGCGGGCGTAGGCCCACAGCACCGGATGGTCGGCGATGCGCTGCACCGCGCCGGCGTCCAGGTGGTTGCGGTGGACGGTGTCGAGTTGGACCAGTGCGACCCACAACTCAACGTCCGCGGCGGTGACTTCGTCGCGGATCATGTATGTGCGGCCGACCAGCCACCGCTCCAGCGCGCCCAGCGTCTCGAGCAGTGTCTCAAGCGCCGCCGCGCGCTCCGACTGCTCGCCGCCGGCCGATCCGGCGCTCTGCGCGGCCTGTTCGATGCCCTGCGCGCACATCCGCTCCACGGCCTCGATCTCCGACTCCGCGCCGCACGGGTACGGCGAGGGGCGGTCGCCGCCGAAGCGGCGGGCGAGGTCGCGCATGATGTCCGGGGCGTGCGTGCTGACGATGCGTCCGGACCAGTCGTCGCTGAGCACCGGCGCGACGGCCGGACCGGAGTACCGGTGGGCGCTCGCCTCGTACAGCGGCCGCAGGGCCGAGTGGCCGCCCTCCGGACAGTCGGGGACGGCGGGCAGGAAGGTCGCCGGACAGGCGGCGTCCAGGCCCAGCAGGCTGTGGGTGACGGCGATGCGCAGGCCGTCGGGACACGCGGTGGACAGATGGAGTCGGTAGCGGCCGGGTACGGCGTAGTGGCCACTGCGCGCGTCCCTGCCGATGCGACCGCGGAAGGCGGGCGCGGGCCGGTCGGACGCGTGGGCGGCCAGCGGTGTGACGGTCATGACTCTCCCCGGGAGCGGGCGCGGACGTACGCGCGGCGGAAGCGACGTCGGGCGAGGGAGCAGGGCTCACCTGTGCGCGCAGGTGGGGACGACTCCCCCAGGGGGACGCCGTCGGCGCGGGATGGGCGCGGCTCAGCCCTGGAGCCTGATCGCACTGCAGACGCGCTGCAGGTCGATGTGACGGCGGGAGGTGAGAAGGAGAGGCGAACGGCTCACTCGGACGGTGACCGGTTCCAGGCGCCTCATGTTTCCCTACCTATTCACTAGGATTCCCCTCTGGAGTGTCGATCGAGGCGGAGGCGGCGTCAAGAGGGCCGTCCCGCATCGCGGACAGTGGGCCGGACACCGGCTCACTCCAACCGTCCGGACACCGGCATCCCGGACCCCAGCCGCCACATGATTCCCCGGTGCAACCATTCGCGGTCGGAGGCTGTCTGTTGTTGAGGAACTCGCGTTCCCCCGCAGTTCGTCCGACCGACGCCGATGCTTCACCTCAGAGGACCCCCATGCCCCAGAGCTCTACCGGCCTTCGTCCGCTCCGACAGACCGCCGGCGCCCTCGGTGCCGCCGCCTTGCTGGCGCTGGGCGCCGCGCCGGCCGTCGCCGATGACGACACCGGAGCCGTGCTGACTCTGAGCAACATCGCGCCGATCGACGGGGTGAAGCCCGGCAGCACCTTCGACGTGCCGGCCGCCTTCACCAACAGCGGCAACGGCTCGGTCGACAAGGTCTACCTGTCGTACTCCGTCACCCGCGGACTGAGCCACACCGATCTGCCCTCCAACTGCCTTCGCTACGAGGTCGGTTCCTTCGACGAGGCGCCCAGCAAGTCGTACGCGGTCTGCGAGTTCGACCAGACCGTCGAACCCGGCGCCGTCTACGCACCCGAGAAGGCCCTGACGCTGAAGGCACTCGACCGCGCGCTGTACGACAGGCTTCGGGTGGTGGTCGACACCACCGACCCCGCCCCCACGGACGGCGCTTCCGAGCCCGTCCGCGGAACCGGCCCCGTGGTCAAACTGGTCAAGCAGCCCGACGCCACCCCGGCCGACCCCGGCTACAGCCAGCACCCCGACTGGGACGCGGTCGACGTCAAGGTCACCGCGAAGAACACGGCCGACTTCCAGGTGACGGGAGCCGACCTGAAGGGCAAGGTCGGCGACACGGTCCCCGTGACGGTGAGGTTCACCAATGCCGGACCGGCCTGGGTACTGCGGGACGGGGACATCCCGGTGACCAAGGTAAGGATCGGGATCCCCGCCGGTACGACGGTGACCAAGGGGCTCGACTACTGCCACAAGCTCGCCACCGGAAGCTATGAGTGCGGCACCTACCAGTCCTGGGCGGACGAGGGCGACGAGCAGTCGTACACCTTCAAGCTGAGGATCGACAAGGCGGTGTCGGGCGCCAAGGGCTCGGTGAGCCTCGCCGGTGCCGCCCGGCCGTTCGACACCGACAAGGCCAACGACACGGCCGCCATCACGCTCGACGTCGCCGGCAGCGGCGGCTCGACGGGCGGTTCCGGCACTTCGGGCGGTGACGGCTCGACATCCTCCACCGGCGGCTCGGGCTCCACGGGCGGCACCTCCACCGGGGGCAACTCGTCGACGGGCGGCACCTCCGCCCAGTCCGCCTCCGACAGCGGCGACCTCGCCAGCACCGGCTCCGGCTCCGTCCTGCCGATCGCGGGCGCGGCGACCGCGGCCGTGGGCATCGGCGCGGGCGCGGTCCTGGTGACACGGCGCCGCCGCGCGGCCCGCCGGTAACCCGCCACTCGCACGACGGCAGAGGCCGGCCGGGGACGCCAACTCCCCCGGCCGGCCTTTCCGTTGAGGTGGCCGTTGCCGCCGACGAACCCGGAGTGCTCGCCGACGTCGAGGGCGACCGGGAAACGGGACACCATGTTGTACACCGCCACGGTCGTCGTCAGTTCGACGAGTTCGGTCTCGGTGAAGTCGACGCGGAGGGCGTCGAAGAGTTCGTCGGGGACGTCGATGTCGCGGGTCATCGCGTCGGTGTAGGCGATGACCCGGCGGCGGCGGTCGTCGAAGTCGGGTTTCTCCTGGTGCAGTTCGGCGAGTTCGGCGTCGGTGAGTCCGGCCCGGCGTGCGTCGGGTTCGTGTGCCGTCCACTCGAGGCGGCCTTCAGACGCGGTCCGGGCATCCACCCCTCGGCGAAGGCCTTGCGGGCGGCGACCTCCGTACGGGCAGCCGGTTGCCGCCGGAGTAGGCGCTGGTGCCCGCCGGGCGCCTCGGCCGGACCGAGGACCTGATCGGGCCGCTGTTGTTCCTCGCCTCCGCCGAGTCCCGGTTCGTCACCGGGCAGGTGCTGTACGTCGACGGCGGGCGCACCCTCGTATGAACTGCTCTGTATATCCGGCGACTTCACGAACGGAGCCCGTATGACCCCCGTCCCCGAACGCTTCAGCGGCAAGACCGTCCTCGTCACCGGGGCGGGTACCGGATTCGGCGCCGAGATCGCGGTGCGGGCCGCGCAGGAGGGTGCGCGGGTCGCCGTCCACTACCGCAGCTCCGCCGCCGGGGCCGAGAAGACCGTCGCGCGCATCAAGGACGTCGGTGGCGAGGCGTTCACCGTGCAGGGCGACATCGCCGTCCATGCCGATGTGATCCGCATGGCCGAGGAGGTGTTCGGCCGGTTCGGTGTTCTGGACGTGCTGGTCAACAACGTCGGCGACGTGGCGGGCGACCAGATGTCCTGGCGGGACCTCACCGAGGAGTCCATCGACCACGTGCTCGCCGTGGACGTCAAGGGAACCATGCTGTGCGTCCACGAGTTCGGCTCCCGGATGCTGGACCAGGGGCACGGGGCCATCGTCAACATCGGCTCCACGGTGATCGTGCGCGGGAGTGCGCGGGCTCCGCAGTACGCCGCGGCGAAGTACGGGATCCTCGGGATCACCAAGTCGTATGCGCAGGCGTTTGCGCCGCACGTGCGGGTCAACACGTTTGCGCCTGGCTTCATCGAGACGGAGACGTTGCTGAACCGGGCGGACTGGAGGTCGGGGCGGCGGGAGGACATGATCGCGAAGACGCCGATGGGGCGGATTCCGGGGCCGGCTGAGGTTGCGGGGACGGCGCTGTTCCTCGCCACTGACGATGCGGCCCATATGACCGGCGTCTATCTCAACGCCGAGGGGGGTTTCAACATGATCGGGGCGTAGTCGCTGCCTTGGCGGTCGGCTGCTGACGGACGAGGACCTGGCGGCGCCGGCCGACGAGGTGCGGTGAAAGTCGCGGTCACGGCGTTTGTTACGCTCCGGGAGCCTCCCGTGGGGGAAGTCCGGTGAGAGTCCGGCGCTGACCCGCAACGGTATGCGCGGCGACCTCGTGGTCCGTCGCGCGAGCCCGATCGCCCGTGGGTGGTGCGACCCGTTGACTGCTCGCCGTGGACTGCGAGAGGGGACCGCGCGGCCCTCGTGTCGTACGGGCTGTCTCCTTGCGTGAGGTTCCTCAGGCGGCCCCACGCGAAGGACCGCCCCGACCGTGCGCCGAAGCCCCTCCCCCGGCCGAATACCCCTACCACCCTTGGTACTTGGGCTCGGGCTGCTCCTGCTCGTGTCCCTCGTGTGCGGTGTCGGTCTCGGGGCCGCCGGGATCGGCTGGGCGCAGGTGTTCCGTTTCCTGTGGGCCGGGCTCACCGGCGGGACGGTGCACGCAGGTGACGCAGCCGCGTACACCATCGTCTGGGAGATCCGGCTGCCGAGGGTGGTGCTCGGTGCCGTCGTGGGTGCGGGGCTCGCGGCCGTCGGTGTGGCGGTGCAGGCGATGGTCCGCAACGCGCTCGCCGATCCGTTCGTGCTGGGCATCTCCTCGGGTGCGGCGGTCGGCGCCAACGCCGTGATCCTGCTCGGGGCTTTCGCGGGGCTGGGCGTGTGGGCCTTGTCGGTGTCCGCGTTCATGTCGGCTCTCGCGGCGATGGTGCTCGTGTACGCCGTGGCCCGCTCGCCGCACGGCCTCACTCCGCTGCGGCTGATCCTGACGGGGACGGCGCTGGCGTACGGCTTCGAGGCCGTCACCACGGTCATGGTGTTCGGTGCGGCCCGGGGCGAGGCGGCCCGCTCGGCGATGATGTGGCTGCTGGGGAGTCTGGGCGGGGCGACCTGGGCGCAGGTGCCGCTCGCGGCGGTGACGGTGGCGGCCGGATGGGGCCTGCTGCGGTGGCGGGCCGAGGCGCTGAACGCCCTCGCGATGGGCGACGAGACGTCGGCCGCGCTCGGTGTCCGACCCGCCCGGCTGCGGCGGGAGTTGTTCCTCGTCACCGCTGCCGTGACCGGGACCGTGGTCGCGGTCAGCGGGGCGATCGGGTTCGTCGGGCTGATGGTGCCGCACGTCGTGCGGATGCTGGTCGGCGCCGAGCACCGGCGGGTGCTGGCCGTGGCGCCGCTCGCCGGGGCCGTGCTGCTCGTGTGGGCGGACGTGCTGTCCCGGCTGCTGCTGGCGCCCGCCGAGTTGCCGGTCGGGGTGATCACCGCGGTGGTCGGGGTGCCCGCCTTCCTGCTGCTGATGCGGCGCGGCGGCTACGCGTTCGGAGGCCGCTGACATGAGGCTCGACATCGACGGAGTGACGATCGGGGCGGCGGGCGCCCGGATCGTCGACGACATCCACTCACCGCTGAGAGCGGGGCCTTCGTCGGCCTCGTCGGCCCCAACGGCAGCGGCAAGTCGACGCTGCTGCGCTGCGTGTACCGGGCACTGAGTCCGGCCGCGGGCGCGGTCCGGCTCGACGGGGACGACGTGCACGCCATGCCGCCCCGGGCCGCCGCGCGAGTGCTGGCCGCGCTGCCGCAGGAGTCGTCGGCCGAGTTCGACTTCACCGTCGCCGAGGTGGTCGCCATGGGGCGGCTGCCGCACCGGGACCGAACGGCCGCGTCGGACAAGGAGATCTGCGCCGCGGCCATGGACCGCACCGGCGTCGCCCACCTCGCCGACCGGGGCTTCCTCGCCCTGTCCGGCGGCGAGAAGCAGCGCGTCCTGATCGCCCGCGCGCTCGCCCAGCAGCCCCGGGTGCTGGTCCTCGACGAACCCACCAACCACCTCGACATCGCCCACCAGTTGGACGTGCTCGCCCTGGTGCGCGGCAGTGGCCTCACCGTCCTTGCCGCGCTGCACGACCTCAACCTGGCCGCCGCGCACTGCGACGTCCTGTATGTGATCGCGGCCGGCCGGATCGTCGCCTCGGGCCCACCGCTCGACGTTCTCCAACCCGCCCTGCTCGCCGAGGTGTTCGGGGTGCGCGCCCATCCCGTACGGCATCCGGAGACCGGCGCCGTCCAGCTCCTGTTCGACCTGCTTCCGACCACCGCACCGTAAGGAACGCCCCCCATGCGCAAGTTGCTCGCCGCCGCCCTCTGCCTGGCCGCGACCGCCACCGGTTGCGGCGCCACCGTGGAGACGCCGACGGAGGCGAAGACGTCCGCCGTCACTCTCACCAACTGCGGCCGCAAGGTGACGTACGACAAAATCCCCAAGCGTGTCGTCACCAACGACGTCGGCATCACCGAGCTGATGTTCGCGCTCGGTCTGGAGGACCGCATGGCCGGGTTCGCCATGCCCGACGACAAGGGCGACCTCAGCCGCGTGCCCTGGAAGGACGGCTACGACAAGGTCAAGTGGCTCTCCAAGGACCAGCTCACCAAGGAGAACGTCCTCGACGCCCGCGCCGACCTCGTCTTCGCAGGCTGGAACTACGGCTTCCGCGAGGACAGCGGCTTCACCCCCGATGCCCTGAAGAAGCTCGGCATCCCCACGTACATCCTCACCGAGTCCTGCCACAACGGCCGTACGAAGACCTCGCGCGGCATCATGCCGCCCCTGGACGCCCTGTACGCCGACCTCACCAACCTCGGAAAGCTCTTCGGCGTCGAGCAGCGCGCGGCCACACTGATCGCCGGCTTCAAGAAGCAGATCGCCGCCGTCCGCGCCAAGGCCCCGAAGCAGCGTCCCAAGGTCTTCCTCTACGACAGCGGGCAGGACCAGCCCTTCACCTCCGGCCGCTACGCCGCCCCCGACCAGATCATCTCCGCGGCCGGCGGGGTCAACGTCATGCACGACGTCGCCGACTCCTGGACCACCGTCGGCTGGGAGAGCGTCGTCGAGCGGAACCCGGACACCATCGTCATCTGCGACTACGGCGACGTCAGCGCCGAGCAGAAGAAGAAGTTCCTCCTCTCCTACGCTCCCCTGCGCAACGTCTCCGCGGTCAAGCACCGGCGGATCTTCGTCCTGGACTACGTCGACCTGGTCGAGAGCCCCCGCAACCCGTCCGCGATCGCGCGGCTCGGCGCGTACTTGCGGTCGACGGGCGGGTGACCCTGTCGCTCCCCGTCGTGGATCTCCGGTCACTCTCCTTCGAAGTGGCTCGGTCTGCCGTCCCGTTGGATCAGTCGGCCGAGCCGCTCGGCCCCGGAGCGGGGCATCAGTGCCCAGGTGCCGTCGGGCCGGCGCAGTGCCGCCGAGTGCCAGGGCGTGGTCCAGGCGTCGGGTGCGTCGAGGAGCCGGATGCCGAACTTGGGGGCGCCGACGGGCTGGGGGTGAATGGACAGGCGTACGGCGTCGGGGTGGTGCTCGGCGATCAGGTCGCCCCAGGCGCGGCTGCGCTGGATGACGCCGTAGGCACGCTTCCGGCATGCGCGCTGGAGGGCGGAGCGGGTGCCGGTGCGGTCGGTGCTGTCCTCGAAGAGGAAGCGGGTGATCCCCCGGTAGAGGGCGAGGGCGTGTTCGTCGGTGCGGATCTCGGCGCGCAGGGTGTCCGGAGCTGGGGCGTGGTGGTCGTGGACGTAGGCACGCTTGGTGTCGTGCGGGAGGTCGCCGAGGACGTCGCGCAGGTCGAAGACGGACAGTCTGTCCAGGCCCGACTCACGTATCAGCACGCGGAGTTCGTCGGCGTAGGCGTCTATGTGCTGGTCCGGGACGCCGATGAGGTCGCCGAAGACGTGGCCGTCGGAGCAGATGACCATGCGCGCGCCCGGCGGGTGGATCCGCCCGACCTCGGTGCAGAGGTCGTCCAGGAAGGTGAGGGAGAGGCGTTCGCCCATGTCGGGGAGGCGGCCCAGGACCTTTGCGGGGTTCGGGGACTTGCACGGGAAGCCGGGCAGGGTGAAGACGATGGGGGCGCCCCCGCGCACGAAATTCGTGATCCGGCGCAGCTGATGAGGGAAGGCCTCGGCGGAGGCCCGGGCCTGGTCGGTCGTGCGGTGGTGCCGCAGAAGCAGGTTCAGGATCGCGGTGGCGGTGGTCGTGGTGCTGCGCATGGGCAGGGTGTTCGTCGGTGGCATGTCGCTCCTCCGGGAGGCGTGCGGGCATGGCGCCTCGGCGGGGCTGGGCGCCGTCCGCTGCGTGAAGTCGGCCTGCGGGAGGCGGTGTCAGTCGCGTCGGACGTAGCCGACCGGCAGGTGGTTGGTGCCGCGGCCGAGGACGGCCGGGATCCACTCGATGTCCCCGTCCGCGACGGCGAGGCGGAGGCCGGGCAGGCGGGTGAGCAGGGTGCCCAGGGCGATCTGGAGTTCGGCGCGGGCCAGGGCGGCACCGGGGCAGAAGTGGATGCCGTGGCCGAAGGCCAGGTGCGGGTTGGGGCTGCGGTCGAGGTCGAGGGTGTCGGGCTCGGGGAAGCGGCGCGGGTCCCGGTTGGCCGCGCACAGGGAGACGATCACCGAGTCGCCGGCCGGGACCTCGGTACCGTGCAGGTCGCTGTCCCGGTCGAAGAAGCGCCAGGTGGTCAGCTCGAAGGCGCTGTCGTAGCGCAGGAGTTCCTCGACCGCGCGGGGCAGCAGGCCGGGGTTCTCGCGCAGGCGGGTGAGCTGCTCGGGGTGGCGGAAGAGGGCGATCAGGGCAGTGGTGATCTGGTTGGTGACCGGCTCCTGGCCCGCGACCAGGAGCTGGAAGATCATCGAGTCCAGCTCCTCCTGGGAGAGTTCGCGGCGGTCGCGGGCCACGACGAGGCGGCTGAGCAGGTCGTCGTCCCAGTGGTCGCGCTTGTGGGCGACGACCTCGGCTATGTAGGTCTGCAGGCCGTGCAGCCGGGCCTCGTACCGCGGCCGTCCCGGGTCGGTGGGGCCGACCGGCTGGACGACCTTGCCCCAGTCGCGGTCGAAGCGGGCGGCCAACTCCTGCGGGAGGCCGATGACTTCGGCGAGGACCTGGAAGGGGAAGGGGGCGGCGAAGCCGCTGACGAGGTCGGTGGGGCCGGACTCGGGCAGGGCGTCGACGAGCGAGTCCGCCAACTCCTGGAAGCGGGGCCGCAGTTCCTCGATGCGGCGGGGGGTGAAGGCATCGGTGACGAAGCGCCGCATGCGGGTGTGTTTCGGCGGGTCCTGGTGGAGGAGGTGGACCTGCAGCTGGGAGTGCTGGGGCTCGGGCATGATCGAGGCGCGGGCGCGCCAGTGGTCGTTGCCGCGGTCGTGGTTCTTGCCGAGGCGGTCGTCGTTCAGGGCGGCGTGCGCGGCGTCGTAGCCGGTGACGACCCAGGCCCGGACGCCGCTGGGGAAGAGGACGCGATGGACGGGGCCCGCCTCGCGCAACTGCTCGTACAGGGGGTAGGGGTTGGCCTTGTAGGGGCAGCCCATCAGCGGGACGGCGTCGACCGGGGGTTCCTGGATGGTCAAGGTGGCTCCTTACAGGGCGAGTTCGGGCTTGTAGTGGTCGAGCCACAGGGCGAGGTCGACGACGCGTTCCAGCCGCAGCCGGTGGCCCCACTGCAGCCGGTCGGGCGGGGTGTCGAGGCAGGGCTTGATGCGGGTCTCATCGGCGAGGGCGCGGACCTGGTCGGCGGCCAGTGCTTCGCGGGCCAGGTTCTGCAGGCCGCGGTTGTAGTCGGGGTGGTGGGTGACCGGGTAGTGGTTCTTGGGGCGGTGCAGGACCGACTCCGGCGCCAGGCCCCTGCCTGCTGCGCGCAGCAGACTCTTCTCGCGGTCGTCGAAGCTCTTCAGCGCCCAGGGCGCGGCGAAGGCGTACTCGACGAGACGGTGGTCGCAGTAGGGGACGCGCACCTCCAGGCCCTGGGCCATGCTCAACCGGTCCTTGCGGTGCAGGAGTTGGCGCAGCCAGCGGGTCAGGGACAGGTGCTGCATCTCGCGCCGGCGGTGCTCGGCGGGTGTCTCGCCGTCGAGGTGCCGTACGGCGGCCAGGGCGCTTGCGTAGGTGTCGTCGCGGAACTCGCCGATGCGCAGGTCGAGTTCGGGGTTGAGGGGCATCGCGGCCTCGTCTCCGGTCACCAGCAGCCAGGGGAAGGTGTCCGCGGCCAGCGCCCCCGGGTTGTGGAACCAGGGGTAGCCGCCGAAGACCTCGTCCGCCGCCTCCCCGGACAGGGCGACGGTCGAGTGCCGTCGTATCTCCCCGAACAGCAGGTACAGCGAGGTGTCCATGTCGCCGACCCCGATCGGCGAGTCCCGGGCGACGACGACCGCCTTGCGGTGCTCGGGGTCGAGCAGGGCGCACGGGTCGAGGACGACGGTGCTGTGGTCGGTGCCGATGAAGGCACCCGCCTCGATGGCGTACGGGGTGTCGTGGCCCGTACGCAGGACGTCTCCCTTGAAGCGCGACGCCTGGTCGCTGTAGTCGACGGCGTAGGAGCGGATACGGGCGTCCGGGCCCTCGCGCAGCCGGAGTTCGTCGGCGAGCAGGGCGGTCAGGACGGTGGAGTCGATGCCGCCGGACAGCAGGCTGCACAGCGGGACGTCGGCCTCCAACTGGCTGCGGGCGGCGGTGCCGACGAGATCGCGGACGCGCTCGACGGTCGTGTCCCGGTCGTCCTCGAAAGGTCGCGCTTCGAGCTGCCAGTATCGGCGCTCGTGGAGGCCGGCCCGGTCCAGGACGAGCAGTCCGCCGGGCTCGACCTCCCGCACCCCGGACCACACCGTCGGCCCGGTGTTGAACAGCAGGCTGTACGCCTCCCGCAGCCCGTCCGCGTCGACGCGGGGCCGTATCTCCGGGTGGGCGAACAGCGCCTTGGGCTCGGAGGCGAAGGCCAGTCCGCCGTCGACGGCCGCCCAGAACAGCGGTTTGACGCCGAGCCGGTCGCGCACGAGCAGCAGCCGCTGGGCGCGCTCGTCCCAGACGGCGAAGGCGAACATGCCGTCCAGGTGGTCGGCGAGGTCGTCGTCCCACTCGGCATACGCGCACAGGAGCACCTCGGTGTCGCTGCGGGTGCGGAACTCGTGCCCCAACTGCCTCAGTTGAGCGCGCAGTTCGTGGTGGTTGTAGACCTCGCCGCTGTAACTGAGCACGACGGTGGGCTCGTCGGTCCGGTCGGTCATCGGCTGCACGCCGCCGGCCAGGTCGAGGACGGCCAGCCGGCGATGGCCGATCGCGGCGCGCTCGCCGAGCCAGATGCCGCCGGCGTCGGGGCCGCGTGGCGTGAGGGTGGCGGTCATCGCCTCGATGACCGGGGCCCGGGTGCGGGCGTCGTGGTGGAAGGACGCCCAGCCGGTGATGCCGCACATGCGGGTGACTCCTGGGTCAGTGGTGGGCGGTGAAGGTCTGTTGCCCGGTGGTCGAAGGCGATCAGAGGGTCCCCGGTGAGGGGGTGGTCGGTCACGGCCGCCCGTACGCCGAACACCTCGGCCATCAGGGCGGGCGTGAGCACTTCGCGCGGTGGGCCCGAAGCGACCACGGCGCCCTCGTGCAACACGTGCAGCCGGTCGCAGACGGAGGCCGCCGCGTTGAGGTCGTGCAGGGACACGAGGGTCGTACGGCGGCGGGTGCGCAGCAGGGCGAGGAGTTCGACCTGGTGGCGGATGTCGAGGTGGTTGGTGGGTTCGTCCAGGACCAGGACGTCCGGGTTCTGGGCGAACGCCCGCGCCAGCAGGACGCGTTGGCGTTCGCCGCCGGACAGGGCCGTGAACCGGCGCCCGGCCTGGCCGTCCATGCCGACGTCGGCGAGGGCCCGGGCGACGATCTCCCGGTCGGTGGCGTCCTCCCCCGCGAAGGCCCGCTTGTACGGAGTGCGGCCCATGGCGACGACCTCGCGCACGGTCAGCTCGAAGTCGCCGCCCCGCTCCTGCGGCAGCGCCGCCACGTGCCTGGCCGACCGGACCGGCGCCATCTCCCGGAGGTCGGTGCCGGCGAGCAGCACCCGTCCCGCGACGGGCCTGAGATGCCGGTAGACGGTGCGCAGGAGCGTGGACTTGCCGCTGCCGTTCGGCCCGACCAGCCCGGTGATCTCCCCCTCGGCCGCGACCAGTTGGGCGCCGGCCACGACCGTACGGCCGGCGTACGCGACGTGCAGGTCCTCGATGTCGATCCTCAACTGCCGCTCCCCAGGCGCCGGTCCAGCAGATACAGCAGGGCCGGGGCGCCGACGAGCGAGGTGACCACGCCGACCGGCAGCTCCTGCGTGTCCATCGCGGTACGGCAGACGATGTCGACCACCACCAGCAGTACGGCGCCGAAGAGCGCCGAGACGGGCAGCAGTCGGCGGTGGTCAGCGCCGACGACCAGGCGGCAGACGTGCGGCACCATCAGCGCGACGAAGGCGATCGCACCGGAGACGGCGACGAGGACGCCGGTCAGCACGCTGGTCACCGTGAACAGTTCGCGGCGCAGCCGGGTGACGTCGATGCCGAGTCCGGCGGCCGTCTCGTCGCCCATGAGCAGGGCGTTGAGCCCGCGGGCGCGCGCCTGCAGCCACAGCAGGGAGAGCGGGACCGCCGCCGCGGGGACCGCGAGCATCGGCCAACTCGCCCCGCTCAGGCTGCCCATGAGCCAGAACAGCACGCTGTGCGTCTGCTGCTCGTCGCCGGCCTGCAGCACGAGGTAGCTGGTGAACCCGGACAGGAACTGGCCGATGGCGACCCCGGCCAGCACCAGCCGCAGCGGTGCGAATCCGCCGCCGCGCCGGGCCACCGCCCACACCAGTGCGAAGGTGGCCAGCGCCCCGGCGAAGGCCGCCCCCGACAGTCCCAGTCCCAGCGCCCCGCCCGCGCCGAGGCCGAGCACGATCGCGGCGACCGCGCCGAGCGAGGCGCCGTTGGAGATGCCCAGCAGATAGGGGTCGGCGAGCGGGTTGCGCACCAGCGCCTGCACGGCCGTACCGACGAGACCGAGTCCGGCACCGACGAGTGCCGCCAACAGGGCGCGGGGGACGCGCAGTTGCCACACGATGAGGTCGTCCGTGCCCGGCCGCGGTGCCTCGCCGGCGAGCCTGCGTGCCACCACGGCCCACACCTCGCCGGGCGGGATGGAGGTCGAGCCCCAGGAGACGGCGGCCGTCAGCGCCGCGAGCAGCGCCACGGCCAGGGCCGCCGCCAGCGGCACCGCGGGCAGGGCGCGTGCGTGCGCGGCTGCGTCTGCGTCTTCGTCGGTGTCCGGCGTTCTGCGGCGGGCCGCGGACAGGGTGGAGGGCACGGTCAGCCGACCTTGCCCGGGTAGAGGTTCTTCGCGATCGTCTCGACGGTGTCGGCGTTCTCGACGCCGGCGATGGTGGTCCGCTCCGAACCGATGCGCAGGAAGTGGCCTGCCTCGACCGCCTTCAGGCCCTTGGTCGCCGCATTGGACCTCAGCCACCTCTCGGCCTCGTCGAAGGCCTTCTGGTTCGCCGCCCGGCTGCCGCGGTTGCGGACGCCGAGCTGGATCCAGTCCGGGTTCTTGGCGATGACGTCCTCCCAGCCGACCTGCTTGTAGTCGCCGTCGCAGTCGGCGAAGGCGTTGCGGGCGCCGGCCAGAGTGATCACGGCGTTGGCGACCTGGCGGTTGCAGACGACGGTGGGCTGCTTCGTCCCGGCGTCGTAGTCGAAGAAGAAGTACGTCGGCCGCGAGCTCTCCGCGGTGCCGCCGACCGCCTTCTGCACGGCGTCCGTCTTCTCCTTCATGGCGGCGACGAGTTGCCCGGCCTTCGCACTCGTGCCGGTGACCGCGCCGAGGGAGGTGATGTCGGCCTCCACGGCGGACAGGTCGGTGACCGGGCTCTTGCTCTGCGCCGCGCACGCGGTGGACTTCAGGTAGATGTGGTCGATCCCGGCCGCCTTGAACTCCTCCGCGGTCGGCGCGTCCCCCATGCCACCGCCGCCCATACTCCCCATCGAGGCAAAGGTGTCGATGTACAGGTCGGCGCCGGAGCCGAGCAGCTTCTCCTTCGGGATCACGCTCCGGCCGAGCACCTTCACCTTCTGCGCCTTCGCGTCGAGCGTGCCGGGCAGTGTGCCCTTGCCGGGCGGGAAGCCGGTGCCGATCACCTTGTCGCCGGCGCCGAGGCGGAGCAACAGTTCCAGGCTGGAGGCGTTACTGGTGACGATCTTCCTGGGGGCGGTGGAGAGGGTGGTCCTGACTCCCGCGCAATCGGTGACCGTGAGTGGGAAGTCCCCCGAGACGGCCTTCCCCGCGCTCTCGTCGGCCGTCTTTTTCTCCCCGCCGCCGCAGCCCGCCGCCAGCAGGCCGGCGAGCACGACGGCCGCCGTACCGCCCCACACACGAGAACGCATCGCAAGTCTCCAGGTTCCACTCGGTACGCGGGCGAACCTCCGTCGCCCGGTCCAGTAGTCGGGGCGAACACCCGGCGAGTTCCCACCGAGTTGGCGATGCGTGCAGCGGTCCCTGGGCACGGCGAGGGCGCCGGGCCGGCTTGTTGCGGCCGGCACCGGCGCCCTCGTGCCGCGCTCAGGCCACCAGTACGGCCGGCGCGTCGTCCCGCACTGCCGGGGAGGTGCCGTCCTCGTCCAGGAGATCCATCAGGGTCGCCCGGGCGCGGGCCACCCGGGAACGGACCGTGCCGACCGGGCAGTCGCTCACCTCGGCCGCCTCCGCGTAGGGCAGGCCGACCAGTTGCGTGAGGATGAACGCCTCCCGGCGCTCGTCCGGCAGCGAGGCCAGCAGGTCCAGCAGGGCGACTCCGTCGTCGAAGCCGGGCAGGTGCTGCGGCTGGGCCAGTTCGATCGCCAGCTGCCAGTCCGCCACGTCGCACAGACGGGGCCGGGCGGCGGCGTACCGATAGCTGTCGATCACCGCCCGGCGGGCGATGGACAGCAGCCATGCGCGGGCCGAGGAGCGGCCCTCGAACCGGTGCAGGCTGCCGAGCGCGCGCAGGAACGTGTCCTGCGCCAGGTCGTCGACCGCCTGGGGGTCGGCGCAGAGGTGGGCGACGTACCGCAGGACGTCGCGGTGCAGAGCGCGCACGAAGTGCTCGACGGCGTCCGCGTCACCGCTGCGGGCGGCCAGCGCCCAAGCGGTGATCGACTCGTCGAGCGCCGCCGACGCGTCTGATTTTTCAAGCAGGGCGGAGGTGATCACCTGGTGTCCTTCTCGGGTCATCCGTGATCCGGACCGCGGCACGCGGGCGTGCGGAGGTCCGGTGAGTGGGGTGACGGCCCTACGGCGCTTGCGCGGGCGTACGGCCGAGTCCCGAGGCGCCTACGGGCAGCCTCGGGAAACCAGCTGTCTCAGACGACAGCCGTCCCCAGAGGTGGCCCCCGAGAGGTGATCGCGTGGACGAGGAGGAGCAGGCGCGGCGCCCGTTCCGAGCGGCGCCGGCGCACGTGCAGGCGCGGGCGGTGCGGCGGGACCGGCAGGGCGAGCAGCAGCCTCAGCGGCGCCGCCAGCCACCCGGCCACGGCCCGCAGGATGCGGAACGCGGCCCGCTCGCCGTACGCCAGCCACAGCCCGCACAGCAGCGCGGCCAGCAGGTGGGCGGCGAGCATGCCGAACGACGAGCCGCCGGCGGACTGGCCCATACCCTCCATGGCCCCCATGTGAGCCATGTGGCTCATGTCCATGTGCCCCATGGACATCGAGCCCATTGAGTTCATGGAGTCCATGTCCGCGGAGCCCATGTTCATCGGGCCCATGTCCACGGCGTCGGCGCCGTTGGCCGACGACTGGGCGAGCGAGAACGCCGAGTGCAGGCCCGTCTGAGCGGCGACCACGACGGTCACGATCAGCGGGAGGCCGCGTTCGCGGCCCGCGAGGCACCAGCCCGCGATGCCCGTCGCGGCCGCGCCCGCGGCCAGGGCCCATGCGGGTACGTCGCTGCCGGACATCATGACGTGGCCCAGGGCGGCGAGCAGCACGCAGACGGCCGCGAACACCGCGGCCCGTATCGTGCGAGAACACCACCCTGCTGTCATGGCGACTCATCCTCGCATCCGGCACCCGGTCGTCATGCAGGAGTACGGATATCGGTCCCGCTCCGCACTCAATTCACAGGTTGTGATCCAGACCACGGCGATGTGCCGGAACTCGTGGGCGACCCGATCCGACGTCTGGATCAGGAGGGGCCGTCGCTCGGGCGGACCACCACCGCGATGGTCTTGACCGCACCGCTGCGCTCGAAGTGCAGCGTGAACGGTACGAGGTCGCCCGCGCTCCACCGCGACTCGGCCCGCAGGGTCACGTCCAGGCCCTTCGGTGACATGGCCAGTTCGCGGCCCGCGGGGAGGGCGGTGGAGGCCACCTCGGCCTTGTAGGCGGTCCCGCCGTCCGCCATGCGGTGGCGGCTGAGGGCGATCTCCCCGCCCGTGGCGGAGGACGTCACCCTGACCAGCCGGTCGTCCGAGCCGCCGAGATTGGTGAGGTCGAAGAACGCGGCGGTGTCCGTGTTGTTGCCGTACGGCAGGAGGACCCGGCCGTTGGAGACGGCGATCCGGGCCGGGCTGCCCGCCTTCCCGGCGCCGGTCCAGGTCGTCAGACCGCCCAGGGCGATGCTGCACACGGTCACGGGCGCGAGGGCGGCGAGGAGGGTGTCGGTGAGGCGGCGCCGGGTCGGGCGCCAGAGGGACTGCCGGGTCATCGGGCACCCCTCCGGGCGGCGGCGGGCGAGTGCTGCCAGGCGCGCAGCCGCAGGCTGTTGGCGACCACCAGGAGCGAGCTCACCGACATCGCCGCGGCGGCGAGCATCGGGTTGAGCAGGCCGACCATGGCGAGCGGCAGGGTCACGGCGTTGTAGCCGAAGGCCCACACGAGGTTGGTGCGGATCGTGCCGAGCGTGCGCCGGGCCAGTCGTACGGCATCCGCCAAGGCTTCGATGTCACCGCGTACGAGGGTCACGTCGGCGGCCCCGATGGCGACGTCGGTGCCGCTGCCCATGGCGATGCCGAGGTCGGCGCCGGCCAGCGCGGCGGCGTCGTTCACGCCGTCGCCGATGACCGCGACCCGGCAGCCCTGCTCCTGGAGTTCCTTGACGAGGGTCGCCTTGTCCTCGGGGGTGCAGCGGGCGTGCACCTCGTCGATGCCCAGGTCCCGGGCGACGGCCCGGGCGGGCGCCTCGCGGTCCCCGGTGGCGAGCACGGGCCGCACGCCGAGGCGCCGCAACCGGTCCACCGCCCGGTAACTGCCGGACCGTACGACGTCCCCCACCTCGATCAGCGCCTCGGCCGCCCCGTCGACGCGCACCAGCACGGCGGTGTGCGCGGCGGCCTCCGCGACCGGCAGCGCATCCGCCAGCCCGGTCGGCAACTCGCCGTCCGGCGCGAGGACTTCGACCAGCCGCCCCTCGACACGGCCCCGCACTCCCTGCCCGGGCAGCGCGGTGAACCCGGCGACCTCCGGCAACGGCCGCTCGGGGACCACCCGCCGCGCGTGGGCGGTGATCGCCCGGCCCAGCGGGTGCTCCGAGCCCTGCTCGACGGCTCCCGCGAGCCGCAATACGGCGTCGCGACCGAGCCCGCCGGGCACGGCCGTGACCCTGGCGACGCTCATGTGCCCGGAGGTGAGCGTGCCGGTCTTGTCGAGTACGACGGTGTCCAGGTGCTGCAGCCCCTCCAGGGCCTGCGGGCCGCTGACGAGGACGCCGAGTTGGGCCCCGCGGCCGGTCGCGGCCATCAGCGCGGTCGGGGTCGCCAGCCCCAGCGCGCACGGGCAGGCCACGACCAGGACGGCCACGCACGCGGTGATCGCGGCCTGCGGCTCGGCCCCGGCGCCGAGCCAGAAGCCGAGGGTCGTGACGGCCAGCGCCAGCACGCACGGCACGAAGACGCCCGCCACCGAGTCGGCCAGCCGCTGTGCCTTCGCCTTCCCCGCCTGTGCCTCGGTCACCAGCCTGGTGATCCGGGCCAGTTGGGTGTCCGCTCCGATCGCGGTGGCCCGTACGAGCAGCAGCCCGCCGGCGTTGACGGCGCCACCGACCACCGCGGATCCCGGCCCGACCTCGACCGGCTCGCTCTCCCCGGTCACCAGGGAAAGGTCCACGGCCGAACTGCCCTCCACCACCTGCCCGTCGGTGGCGACCCGTTCCCCGGGACGCACGACGAAGATCTGCCCGGCCTTCAACTCCTCGATGGGAAGCAGCCGTTCGCCGCCGTCCTCGCGCACCGCGACCTCCTTGGCGGCGAGTTGGGCGAGCGACCGCAGCGCGGCTCCCGTCCCGCGCCGGGCCCGCGCCTCCAGGAACCGGCCCGCGAGCACGAACAGCGGGACTCCGACGGCCGCTTCGAGATAGATGTGCGCGATGCCGTCCGAGGCCGAGGGCACAAGGCTGAAGGGCATCCGCATGCCCGGATCACCGGCACCCCCGAGGAACAGCGCATACGCCGACCAGGAGAAGGACGCCACCACGCCCAGCGACACCAGCGTGTCCATGGTCGCCGCCGAATGCCGCAGCCCGCGCAGCGCCCGCACATGGAACGGCCACGCGCCCCACACGGCGACCGGCGCGGCCAGCACGAAGCACAGCCACTGCCAGTTGCGGAACTGCCAGGCCGGGATCATCGACAGGACGAGGACGGGCACCGCGAGCAGCGCGGTGCCCAGCAGCCGGTCGCGCTCCTGCCGGGCGTCCTCGCAGTCGCCGTCCGCCTCCTCGCGCCGCTCCTTCCTCGGCGGCTCGGGGAGGGCGGCCGTGTAACCGGCCTTCTCCACCGTCGCTACGAGTTCGTCGGCGCCGATGTGCGGAGGATGGCTCACGCGGGCCCGTCCGGTGGCCAGATTGACGGTCGCCGTGACCCCCTCCAGCTTGCCGAGCTTCTTCTCGACGCGCTTCACGCAGGCCGCGCAGGTCATACCGCCGACGGTGAGATCGGTCGTCACCAGGGCGGTCACCGACTCGGTACTCATCGGTTGCCTCCCCCGTGCCCGGCTCCCATGTCCTCCATGTCGTTCATGCCTCCACCGCCGCCATCGCCGGGGGCCGTTCCGGTGCCGTGCATGCCGGGGGCGACGGGTCCTGCGACCGCCCCGACGGCGTACGACACCGCGAACATCAGGGCCAGCAGCAGAAGGAAGCCGCAGAGCGCGGGCGGGGGTACCAGCTTCCGCAGGGCCGCGCCCGCGGCGGAGGAAGAAGGTCGGGACTCAATCACCGGGTCTCCAGATCGCGTCGCACGGCGTCGGTCGGATCGAGCCGTAC
Organism: Streptomyces sp. NPDC001663; assembly: GCF_042893105.1. Lineage (NCBI taxonomy): Bacteria > Bacillati > Actinomycetota > Actinomycetes > Kitasatosporales > Streptomycetaceae > Streptomyces > Streptomyces sp. NPDC001663. Next base: position 264,400 of record NZ_JBIAUR010000001.1, read on the forward strand.
CGCATCAGGAGTCGGACCGGGCGGGGGCCGAGTTCCGGAGGGGGTATGTGGCGCGCGTCACATACCAGGCAGGCCGCCCCGCCCTATGAGTCGGACGCGCGTCTCCCCCTCATACGTCGGAGGTGATCACCGCTGGGTTCCCGGCCCTGCCGGTGCAATCGAAGCAACGGAAGCGGCCGAGGGAGCAGGGGCGCGCACCGCCCGCCGGTCGCGCCCCCACACATCCCGAGGGCGCGCGTCCACCGCGTACACGCCGGGTAATTCTCTGACAGTCCCCCGCGACCGCGCCGGTTTCCGACACCGGTATGCGGCAGCCCACGCCCACGGAGGTGCATTGTCATGACCGACATCAGCGGACTGGAGCCGGTGGCCACGTTCTGCGGAGAATGCGACTGCGGTTGTCCTCAGCTGTTCGTCGACCCGGGCGCCCCGGCCGAGCGCCGGATCGTCCTGACCGACGACTTCGGCCAGCGCGTGCAGATGAGCGCCGACCAGTTCTCCTCACTCGTCGACGACGCCAAGAACGGCAAGCTGGACGGCATCGCCCTGCCCTGACCGCCGGTGCCGGATGCCTCAGCGCAGCCGGTCCTTGGCCCTGTAGTAGGCGCCGCCGAACGGCAGGAACCAGGCGGTGCCGTTGTAGAAGGGGACCGGGACCTTGGGGAAGCCGAGGCCGCGCAGGGGGTTGGCCTCCGGGTGGCCGTCCATCATCTCGGCGACCGCCCGGCCCATGTAGGTGGCCATCTGGACGCCGTGTCCGCAGTAACCCATGGAGTAGTACAGGCCGTTCGCCTCGCCCGCGTGCGGGATACGGTCCCAGGAGAAGCCCACGCTGCCGCCCCACACGTAGTCGATCCGTACGTCGGCCAACTGCGGGAAGATCTCCGCCATTTCGTCCTTCAGTACGGCTCCGCTCTTCAGGTCGGAGGCCGGGGTGGAGGGGGCGAAGCGGGCCCGGCCGCCGAAGGCGAGGCGGTGGTCGGGGGTGAGGCGGATGTAGTGGCCGATGTTCTTGGAGTCCACCACCAGGCGGGCGTTGGGAATCAGCTGCCGCGCCCGCTCCTCCCCCAGCGGTTCGGTGACGACGATGAAGCTGCCGACGTTGATCAGCCGCTTGCGGAACCAGGGCAGCGCCTTGTCGGTGTAGGCGTCGGTGGCGGCCATGACCTGCGCCGCGCGGATGGTGCCGTGCAGGGTCTCGACCTGGAAGCCGCCGCCGGACAGCCGGGTGAGGCCGGTGGCCGCATTGCGCTCGTGAATCTCCGCGCCGGCGCGCTCGGCGGCCGCGGCGAGACCGTGGACGTACTTGCCCACATGGATGCTCGCGCTGAGCGGGTCGAGCAGAGCGCCGTGGTAGTAGTCGGAGCCGAGTTCGCCGCGCAGCTCGCTGCGGCTCAAGAGCTTGGTCTCGTGGTCGAAGTTCTCGGCCAGGTCGCGCTGGGTGGCCCGCATGGACTCGAAGTGCTGTGGCTTGTACGCCACTCCGAGGCGCCCGGCACGGTTGAAGTCGCAGTCGATCTGCTCCTTCTGCGTCAACTCCTCGACGACGTCGACCGCTTCGCGGAAGGCACCGTACAACTCCCGGGCGCGCTGCTGCCCGTAGCGCCTGCGGGCCTCGCCGACGCCGATGGTGATGCCCTGGGTGCACATGCTGCCATTGCGGCCCGAGGCGCCGGAGCCGACCTTGTCCTTCTCGACGAGGACGACGCGAGCGCCCTTGCGGGCGGCGTGGTAGGCGGTGGACAGGCCGGTCAGCCCACCGCCGATCACGACCACGTCGGCCGACTCAGGCAGTTCCCGGCCCGAACGGTCGGGCAGGGGCGGGGCGGTGTCCAGCCAGTAGGGGATCTGCTTCATGGCGCGGGCTCCTGATCAGCAGCCGAGGAGGGCGGGCAGGCCGGAGAGGTCGGGCAGTTCGTCGTAGGGCTGGTACGCAGTGCTGCCGCGGCGGCCGTAGCGGTTGATCCACACCCGACGCCTGAGGCCGAGGTCGCGGGTGGGGATGATGTCGTACTCCCAGCCCTGGGCGGTGTGGATCACCTGGGACGGGTCGACGCCGATGGTCTTGTACGCGTGCTCGAAGGTCTGCCGGTCCGGCTTGTACGCCCCCGCCTGCTGGGCCGTGATGACGTGGTCGAACTCGACGCCGATGTTGGCGATGTTCCGCGCGATGAGCTCGTCGTCGGTGTTGGAGATGATGGCGATCTCGTAGCGGGACTTCAACGCCCGCAGGGCGTCCGGGACTTCGGGGAAGGGCCCGAAGGTCGGGACGGCCTCGACGAGGGCGTCGCCGTCGGACTCGCGGTACTCCAGGCCGTGCAGGCGCATCGCCGTCTTCAGGCTGGAGTGCAGGACTTCGTGGTACGGCCGGTACGGCTCGAGCACGGCCTGGAAGCGGATGACGCGGAAGTCGTCGAGGAACTCGTCGACGTCCAGGCCGTCCAGGTCGAGCCGGTCGGCGAGGACCTTCAGGGTGGTCGGGCCGAGCTGGAAGTCGACGAGGGTGCCGTAGGCGTCGAAGGTGACGATCTCTCGCATGAGGTTCAGCCTCGATTCAGGGGGATTCAGACGATTTTCTGGCCGGGGGCGACAACGGCGTCGAGTGCCGCAAGGTCGGTCGCGTCGGGGATCCAGCCGACCGCGGCCGCGTTGGCGATGACCTGTTCGGGGGTCATGGCGCCGCAGATGACGGAGCCCACGGCGGGGAGGGCGGCGAGTGCACCGACGGCCACCTGGAGGAGCGTGAGTTCACGTTCGGCGCCGTACGCGGTGAGGGCCTCCACTCGGTCGAGGGCCGCCTCTGTGAGCCAGCCCTGCCGCCAGGAGAGGCGGCTGCCCGGCGGAGGTGGCTCGCCGCGCCGGTACTTGCCGCTGAGCAGGCCGTTGGCCAGCGGGTAGTACGGCAGGAGGCCGACGCCGTTGCGCAGACAGGCGGGGATCAGGTCGGTCTCGGCGCTGCGGTCGAGGAGGTGGTGGCGGGCCTGGGTGGAGACGAAGGCGTCGGTCACTTGGTCGGCGGGGAGGTTGGAGCAGCCGAGGTGGCGGATCTTGCCCTCGGCGACGAGTTCGTGAAGAGCGGCGACCGTCTCGTCGAGCGGGGTGACGCCGTCCGGCTCGTGGTACTGGTACAGGTCGATCCGGTCGGTGCCGAGGCGGCGGAGGGAGGCCTCGACGGCGTAGCGGATGTAACGGCGGGAACCGCGCGGGCCGTATCTCTCCTCGCCCATCTCCATACCGAACTTGGTCGCGAGGACGACATCGTCCCGGTGGCCCTTGAGGGCGGCACCGAGCAACCGTTCGCCGTCGCCGCGCGAGCCGCCCCGGTCGCCGGACCCTCCGTACATGTCGGCCGTGTCGTACAAGGTGATTCCGACGTCAAGAGCCGCGCGCACAACGGCCTTCGTCACCCTCTCGTCGAGACGGGAGCCGAAGTTGTTGCCGCCGAGGCCGACCACCGAGACGGTCGGTCCGCGTTCGCCCAGCCTGCGATACCTCATGAACCGTTTCCGAAGCCGATGCAGACGTTCTTGGTCTGCGTGTAACTCGCCAGCGCCTCAAGGCCCTTCTCCCGGCCCCAGCCGCTGTGTTTGTAGCCGCCGAAGGGGAGCTCGATGCCGGTGCCGACGCCGGTGGCGTTGACGTAGACCTGGCCGGCGCGGATGCCCTCGGCCATGCGGAGCGCCTTGTCGATGTCCCGGGTCCAGACGTACGAAGCGAGGCCGTACGGGGTGTCGTTGGCGATCCGCAGAGCTTCCTCCGCGTCGTCGAAGTCGATGACCGTGACGACCGGGCCGAAGATCTCCTCGCGGGCGCAACGGGCCTGGTTCGTCAGGCCGGTCAGCACGGTCGGCTCGATGTAGTAGCCGTCGGCGAGTGCGGGGTCGGCGGGGGCGCCGCCGCCGGTGCGGACGACTGCGCCCTCCTCGCGGGCCAGGTCCAAGTAGCCCTGTACACGCTCGCGTTGGCGGGCGGCGACCAGCGGGCCGACGTCCGGATCGTCCGGGCCGGGGCCCAGCCGCAGCGAGGCGGCGTGCGCGACCAGCTTGTCGAGGAACTCCCCGGCGCCGCGCTGGAGCAGGATCCGGGTGCCGGCCGAGCAGGTCTGTCCTGCGTTGCCGAAGGCGGAGCCCGCGACCGCGCCGAGGGCCAGGTCGAAGTCCGCGTCGGCGAAGACCACGACCGGTGACTTGCCGCCCAACTCCACGACGGAGGGCACCACGTTGGCCGCGGCGGCCTGTGCGACCTTGATGCCGGTCGGCACGGAGCCCGTGAAGGTGACCTGGTCGATGCCGGGGTGCCCGGCGAGGGCGGCGCCCGTCTCGCCGTCGCCGGGCAGGACGTTCAACACCCCGGCCGGCAGACCGCATTCGAGGGCGATACGGCCGATCTCCAGCGGGGTGAGGGGAGCTTCCGGAGACGGCTTCAGTACGACGGTGCAGCCTGCGGCCAGCGCAGGCGCGGAGCCTCTCGCGGTGTTCTGGAGCGGGTAGTTGAAGGGGATGATCTGGCCGGAGACGCCGATGGGCTCGCGGACGGTGTAGTCGATCAGGCTGGGGCCGAGGGGGATCGTGGAGCCGCCGAGCTTGTCGGCGACGCCCGCGTAGAACTCGTAGTAGCGGGCTGCCGCTTCGACGTCCGCCCTCGCCTGGCTGAGCGGCTTGCCCACGTCGCGGCACTCCAGATGGGCCAGGTGCTCACCCTCGGCGCGGATGGCCTGGGCGATGCGGTTCAGCAGCCGACCGCGGTCGGCGGCGCGCATCCGGGCCCACTCGGGTGCGGTGAAGGCCGATCGGGCGGCCGCGATCGCCTGGTCCACGTCGGCCGCACCGGCGAGGGCCACCTGGGTGAGCACCGCTCCGTTCGACGGGTCGAGGACGGTGAAGGTGCGGCCGTCGGCGGCGGGGACCTGCTTGCCGTCGATGAACAGCAGCCGGGTGTCGTCACTCACGGCCGTATCTCCCCCTCCACCGCGCCGAAGATGACGACCTCGTCGCCGGGGTGGACGGTGCGGATCCGGCGCACCCAGAGCACGATGCCGTCCTGCGGGGCGCGGACCTCCTCGAGGGTGTTGCCGTAGTGGTCGACGACGTGGCCGATCAGGTCGCCCTGCTTGCAGTTCTCCCCCGGCTCGGCGTGCCCGACGAAGAAGCCGCCGGCCGTGGAGCGGGCGAAGGTTCCGGTGACCGCCGTGTAGGAGTCGCGCAGTTCGGGTGCGCCGTCGGTCATGCCGAGCTGCCGCATGATGTTGCGGACGGAGTTGATGTGCAGCTCGACGGTCGACTCGCGGTAGGTGCCGCCGCCCGCTTCGATGGTGATCGCGGGCTTGCCCGCGGCGAGCGTGGGGTGACGGACGGTTCCTCCCCACTTGCCGCCCTTCCAGACCAGCTGGTGTCCGGCGGCCAGGCCGATGTCCGTGGCCAGGTCCTCGTAGCCGCCCTGGACGATGACCAGCGGGGCGATCTCGCCGAAGGTGCCGCCGGTGTGCAGGTCGACGAGGACGTCGATGGCGGGGACGACCTGCTCGACGAAGGTGGCGGCCAGGCGCAGCGAGTAGGAGCCCTCCGGGTCGCCGGGGAAGATGCGGTTGAGGTTGAGATGGTCGAGGCCGCTGCTGCGGGCGGCCGCCTCGAAGGCCGGGGTGTTCATGCAGGGGATGCCGACGAGGGTGCCGCGCAGTGTGGTGGGGTCGGTCTCGGCGAGGACGCGGCGGACGGCCTCCTGTCCGTCGTACTCGTCGCCGTGCACGCCCGCGTCCACGCACAGCACCGGGCCGGGCCGACTGCCGTTGACGACGATCAGCGGTATGCCGAGCTGGACGCCGTAGGTGCTGGTGCCGACGGGGATGAGGCCCTGGGCGCGCTCGCCGGGGGCGACGGTCAACGGGCCGATGGAGTACATCAGTTGCTGCCTTTCGGATGCGGGGGTCACAGGCGGGCGGAGGCCTCGTCGAGGGTGTCCGCGATGATGTCGGCGATACGGTCGAGGAGTTCGCGGTCGCTGATCAGCGGGGGCGCGATCTGGACCAGCGGGGCGGCGCGGTTGTAGACGCGGGCGAGCAGCCCGGCCTCGCGCAGGCGGCGCGGGATCAGGTCCGCGACGAGGGCGGCGCGGGCGGTGTCGCTGAAGGCGCCGCCGTCGAGGTCGCCGACGAGTTCGCAGGCGTAGAAGAAGCCGGCGCCGCGGACGTCCCCGACGATCGGAAGGGACGTCAGCGATGCCATGCGGGTGGCGAGGTGGTCCTGGAGGGCGCGGACGTTGTCGAGGATGCGGTCGCGTTCCATGATGTCGAGGCTGCGCAGGGCGATGGCCGCGCTGAGCGGGTGGCCGGCGAAGGTGTAGCCGTGGTTGAGGACGGCGCCGGGCCGGTTGAGGACCTCGGTGACCGCGCTGCCGACCAGCGTGGCGCCCATGGGGGCGTAGCCGGCGGTGATGCCCTTGGCGACGGTGACGATGTCGGGGCGGGCGCCGTAGCGGTCGCCGCCGAACCACTCCCCCAGCCGGCCGAAGGCGGTGATGACCTCGTCGGCGACGAGCAGGAAGCCGTGGCGGTCGGCGAGTGCCCGCAGCCCTTCCCAGTAGCCCTCGGGCGGGGTGATGCAGCCGCCGCGGTTCTGCACCGGCTCGGCGATCAGCATGGCGATCGTCTCCGGGCCCTCGGCGAGGATCGCCGCCTCCAACTCGCCCAGCAGATGGACGGTGAAGGCCGTGTCGTCCGCCAACTCGCCCGGCAGACCGAAGCGGTTGGTGTTCGACACGAATCGGGTCTCGATCGCGGGCGGGCCGTACGGCTCCTTCAGGCCGGGGTCGTCGGTGAGCGAGAGGGCGCCGACCGTGAGGCCGTGGTAGGCGCCGCGTCGGGCGATCGCCTTGGTGCGGCCCGGCTCGCCGCGCAGCGCGTGGTAGCGGCGGGCGATCTTCCAGGCGGTCTCGACGGCTTCGGCGCCGCCGCCGGAGAAGAAGGTGTGCTCGATGTCGACGGGCGCGATCCGGGAGAGCCGCTCGGCGAGTTCGATGGCGCTCGGGTGCGCGGAGGAGGACCACAGCGGGCTGAAGCACAGTTCGCGCAGCTGGCGGTCGGCGGCCTCGGCGAACTCGGCGGCGTAGGAGTAGCCGAGCTGGCAGCAGTACAGGCCGGAGAGGCCGTCGATGTGGCGTCTGCCGTCCGCGTCCTCGACGTACGGGCCCTCCCCGCGCCGTACGACGAAGAGGTTCTGGCCCTCGGCGCCGAGCGAGCCGTTGGGGGTCATGTTCAGCAGCAGGTGCCGGGCCGCGGAGGCGGAGAGTTCGCCGGACGGGGTGCGGGTGCTCGTGGTCATGGGGTCTCGCTTCCGACGGGCAGGCCCACGGCGGTCTCCGTCGGCAGCAGGCCGTCCTGCCGGCCGGCGCCGCCGAGCCGGCGCACGACGCCGACCAGGGCGAGGGCCACGACGGCCACCGCGATGAGCAGCGCGCTGACGGCCGTCACGGACGGATCGACGTCGTACTGAAGGACGTTGAACACCTGGACCGGCAGGGTCACGGTGTCGACGGAGGACAGGAACTGGGAGATGAAGAACTCGTCGAAGCTGGTGATGAACGAGAAGACAGCGGCGGCGACCAGTCCGGGCATGGCCAGCGGGAAGGTGATGCGCCGGGCGACGGTCAGCCTGCCCGCGCCCATGCTGGCGGCCGCGTCCTCGAGGCGTTCGTCGATGCCCTTGAGGGTGGCCATGAGGATCATCACGGCGATGGGCGAGGCCAGCACGGTGTGGCCGAGGGCGATGGCGATCGGGCTGCCCAGCATCGCGGCCGGTTCGAAGAGGAGGAACAGGCCGAGGGCGATGACGACTTGGGGGATGACGAGCGGGGCGAGGACCAGGCCGTAGACGGCCGAGCGCAACGGGAGTTCGCTGCGGACCAGGGCCGTGGCCGCGGTCATGCCGAGGATGAGCGAGAAGACGGTCGTCATGGCGGCGACCAGGGCGCTCAGCGACAGAGCGGCCGGCCATTTGCTTCCGTCGGCGAACAACTGCTTGTACCAGCCGAGGGTCCATGACTCGGGCGGGAACGAGCCGAAGGCGTCGTTGCCGAAGGAGGTGACGACGATGAGGACGATCGGCAGGGCCAGGAACAGCAGGACGAGCGTGGAGAAGACGGCCAGCGAGATGCGTCCGGCGAGCGTCGAGCGGAGACCGATCACGAGGTGGCACCCCGCTTCCGGTACGCCTCGCCCGCCGTCTTCAGCAGCCTGAGGAGCATCAGGCCCGCGAAGGTGAGCAGGAGCAGGATGATGCCGAGGGCGGAGGCGCCGTTCCACTGGTTCTGCTTCATGACCTGCTCGTCGATGAGCGAGGCCACCATGGTCTGCTTCGGGCCGCCCATGAGGGCCGGGGTGAGGTAGTAGCCGAGGCAGAGGATGAAGCACAGCACCCCGGCGTTGACCAGACCGGGAGCCACCAGCGGCAGATAGACCCGGCGGAAGATGGTCACCCGTCCCGCGCCCATGCCGGCCGCCGCGGCGAGCAGCCGCCGGTCGACTCCGCGCATGACGGCGTAGAGCAGCAGCACGGTGTACGGCAGCATCACGGAGGTGGTGCCGATGACGACGCCGACCTCGTTGTAGAGCAACTGGAAGGGTGCGCCCGGGAAGTGAAGGTCCGTCAGGACGTTGTTCACGACGCCGTGTTCACCGAGCAGGATGATCCAGCCGTAGGTGCGCACGAGCGCGCTGATGAAGTGCGGGACGATCACGACCAGCATCACCAGCCCCGCCCACAGGGGCTTCAGCCGGGTCACGGCGGAGGCCAGTACGAAGCCGACGACCAGGCTGAGCAGGGAGGTCTCGGCGGAGATCCGCAGGGTGGTGAGCAGGATCTCCCAGTTGGCGCCCTGGAACGCGTCGGCGTACCAGTGCAGTGTCCAGCCGCCCTTCTCGCCCTTGAGGCTGAGCAGGAGGGTGCTGAAGATCGGGTAGACGAAGAGGATCAGCAGATAGAGGACGACCGGGGTGGCGTTCAACAGGCCGAAGCGGGTGCGGCGTTCGGAGAGGGCGCGGCGCAGTCGGCTCACCGGTGGGGGTGCGACGGCGGGCGCCGGTTTCGTGGTGAGAACGGCCATGCTCACCGCCCGTGTCCCGGGTCGGCGAAGACACTGACGTCCGCGGGCTCGGCGTCCAGGCCGACGTGCTCGCCGAGGGCCGGGGCGCGTCCGGCGGGGAGTTCGAGCCGTACGGGATCGCCGCCGCCGGCCGGGCGGACGGTGACGCGGACGAGGGTGCCGACGTAGGTGACCGTCTCCACGGTCGCCGTACAGAATCCGTCGTCGGCGGGACACAGTCCGATCCGGCCGGGCTGGATGGCGGCCCGTACCCGTCCGGCGTCAAGGTCCGCCTGCGGGCGGGCCTTGAGCAGGCCGCCCGTGTCCAGGCGTACGAGGGTGTGGTCGTCCGTCCGCTCCGCCACGTGACCCGCGAGGAAGTTGGCGGCGCCGAGGAAGTCGGCGACGAACGGGGTGCGGGGGCGCTCGAAGAGTTCCCGCGGGGTGTCGAACTGGTCGATCCGGCCGTCCCGCATTACGGCGATGCGGTCGGAGAGGACGAGGGCTTCTTCCTGATCGTGTGTCACATAGATGACGGTGAGCCCGAGTTCCTGCTGCAGGCGCTTGATCTCGGTCTGCAGCTGGTCGCGCAGTTTCTTGTCGAGGGCGCCCAGCGGCTCGTCCATGAGGATCACCGGTGGCCGGTAGACCAGCGCCCGGCACAGCGCGACGCGCTGCTGCTGGCCGCCGGACAGTTCGCGCGGGCGGCGGCGGGCCATGCCCGCGAGGCCTGCCATGTCCAGGGTGTCGCCGACCCGGCGGCGCAGCTCGGCCTTGGGCACACCGCGCAGTTGCAGCGGGAAGGCGACGTTCTCCCAGACCGACATGTGCGGGAAGAGCAGATACTGCTGGAAGACGAATCCGAGGCCGCGCTTCTGGGGGGCCAGGCGGGTCACGTCACGGCCGCCCACGACGATGCTGCCGGAGTCGGGGTCGCAGAACCCGGCGATCATCATCAGGGTGGTGGTCTTGCCGGAGCCGGAGGACCCCAGGAAGGTGACGAACTCGCCCGCCGCGATCTCCATGGAGACCTCGTCGACGGCGGTCACGCCGCCGTAGGTCTTGCGAAGTCCCTTGACGGAGACGGGTTTTCCGGTGCCGGGTGGTGCAGCCTCCAACTGCTCTGGCCGTAGGTCGAGTTCAGGCATGCGTCCACTCCTGCCAGCGCTTGGAGACGGCGTCCTGGTTCTTGATCCACCACTCGACGTCCAGGTCGAAGCCGGACTCCAGATGCGCGGGCGAACTGGCCAGGTTGGCGGCCGTCTTCGAGGAGAGCTTCTTGTAGGCGGCGGGCACGGTCGGCGCCATCGGGTACAACTCGGCGTAGTGCGCCTGGACTTCGGGGCGCAGCGAGAAGTCGATGAGCTGGTAGGCGGCGTCGAGGTTCGCCGCGCCCTTGGGGATACCGAGGCCGTTGCTCTGCCGGCGAGCGCCGTTCCACTGGTAGGCCAGCGGGGCACCGCCCTTGATCAGGGCGTCGAGGCGGCCGTGCCAGACGCTGGAGGCGACGACCTCCTTGCGGCCCAGCAGGACGCCGGGCAGGGCGCCGGTGTCCCAGAACTTCTTGACGTCGCCCTTGATCGCGTCGAGGGACCTGAAGGCCCGGTCCACGTCCAGCGGGTACAGCTTGTCCGGGTCCACGCCGTCGGCGAGGAGCGCGAACTCCAGCTCGGGCAGGTCGGCGTCGACGGCCTGCAGGGCGCGGCTGCCGGGGAAGGCCTTGGTGTCCCAGAAGTCGGCCCAGGAGGAGGGCTTCTTCCCGCCGAAGGCATCGGTGCGGTACGCCATGACGCTGGCCCAGTAGTTCTTGCCCACCGCGTTGCCGGTGACCAGGGACTTGGCGATGCCCGCGGTCTTGAAGTTCTTCAGCCGGTCGAAGTCCAGCGTCTCGGTGGCGCCCTCCTTCTTGAACAGCACGAAGTCGGCCATCGAGTCGTCGATGACGTCGAACTGGGGGCGGCCCTGCTTGATCTGGGCGAGCATCTGCGCGTACTCGATGTTCACCACCTCGACCTTGATGCCGGTCTCCTTGGTGAACGGTTCGTAGACCGCCTTCTGGTTGGCGTCGCCGTAGGTGCCGCCGCTGTTGCGGACGACGAGCGTCTTGGAGCTCTTGCCGCTGCCGCCGTCGACGGACCGGCTGGTGCCGGTGCCGCATCCCGTGAGCGCGGTGGCGGCGATACCTGCGGCAACGGCGCCGACTCCGCGCAGGAACACTCTGCGGTCTGTCCGGACACCGCGCTGCGGAGCCGCAAATTGATTCGTCACCGGGGGCCTCCTGATGGTGCGAAACCTGGAATGGGGAGGTGTGGGGGATGCGTGCGGGTGAGTCGTGCGGGGGGGGGTGGACTACAGGGCCGGCCGGGTCAGCGGATTGCGGCGATGGCGGCCAGTTCGGTGTCGGGAGCGACCGTGAGTCCGTGCATCCCGTAGAAGACGCGTCCGCCTGCCGGGGCGTGGACCTTGTGCTCGCCACCGTCCGCCGGGTCGATGACGCGGCCGATGACCTGGCCCTGCGTCACGTCGTCCCCGGCGGTGAACTCCGGGTACCACAGGCCGGTGACCTCGGAGGTGACGCCGGCGACCCAGACCCATTCACGGACGGGCGCGCTCGCCCCGCCTTCGGGGGTCAGCATGCCGAGCCCGCGCAGCAGCCGGTACAGGCGGTCGACGAGGTGTCGTGCGGTGTCGGCGTCGCGTTCGCCGAGCTGTCCCGTCTCCACGAGGACGGAGGGGACACCCGCACGGGCGGCGGCCGCATGGCTGTTGCCGCCGTCGGTGGTCAGCCCGACGATTACGTCCTCGACGCCGAGCGAGAGTGCCAACTCCGCGCTCTTCGCGTCGAGTTGGGCGTCACCGGTGAGGCGGTAGCTGACGAAGTTCCGCAGGACCTCGTCGATGCCGCCGGCGTGCAGGTCGACGAAGGCGTCGGCGCCGTCGAGGAGGTGGGCGAACAGCCAGGCGGCCAGCCGTTCGGTGGGGCCGCCGTCGGGGTCGCCCGGGAAGACGCGGTTGATGTTCACGCCGTCGAGCGGGGAGACACCGAGGCGTCCCTGGTAGACGGCCGGCGGGTTGGCGACAGGGCAGACGATCAACTGGCCGTGCAGCTCGGCAGGTTCGAGGAGCGCGGCGAGCCGGGTGGCCGCGTCGATGCCGGTGAACTCGCCGCCGTGCACGCCTGCCGTGATCAGGACGCGGGGGCCGGGGTGGGCGCCGTTGACCAGGGTCAGCGGGATGTCGACGGTGAGGGTGCCCAGGTCGGCCGGGACGGTGCCGCGGGTCTTGGTGCCGGGCGCGGCGTGCAGGGCGCCGAGGGACAGCGGGCCGTGGGTCATCGCCGTCACGCCTCCGCCCGGTCGAGGGTGGAGATGAAGTCGACGGGCCGCGGCGAGGCCCCCTCCAGCGCCAGGTCGGCCGCGATGTCGCCCATGGCGGGCGAGAGTTTGAAGCCGTGCCCGGAGAACCCGGCCAGCAGCACCACGTTGTCGGCACCGGGCAGCGGGCCGACGAGCGGGCGGCTGCTCTCGGTGTAGCCCTCCATGTAGACGGAGAGCCGGATCGGGTCGGGGTGCAGGTCGGGCAGATAGCGGCCGAGCAGTTCGCTGAAGACGTCCAACTCCCCCGGTTCCACGGTCCGTTCGAGCCGGTTCGGGTCACCGGCCGGGCGGTGCAGGGCGCGGGACAGGCCGAGCTTGACGGAGACGCCGTCCGGGGAGGGCAGGCCGTAGCAGTGGGTGGGCGCGGTACGGATGAACGCCGGGCGCTCCTCGCCGGACCAGGCGTCGGTGGTGGGCACGTACCAGGCGTTGATGAGCCGCCGGATGTCCACCTCCCACGGCAGGTCCGGCAGCAGGTCGTTCACCCAGGGGCCGACGGTGACCACGGCCGCGTCGAACCGCTCGCCGCCCGTGTCGGTGCGGACCTCCACACCGTCGCCGACGGGCACGACCTCGCGGACCGGGGTGTAGCGGTGGATGCGGGCACCGAGCTGCTCGGCGCGGCGGGCGGCGCTGTGGATCGTCAACTCGGGCCGGATGAAGCCCGCGTGGCGGTCGAGGATCGCCGCGTCGCCGTCCTCGATCCGGAACTGCGGGAAGCGCTTGGCGAGCGCCTCGGCGTCGAGGACCTCGTGGTCGAGGCCGTGCTCGGCGACGGACTGCAGGACGGTGGCCATCTGCTGGTGCTCGGCGGGCCCCATCAGCATGCACCCCGTCAGGCGGCGCAGCTCGCGTCCGGTCTCCCGCTGGAGCTCCTGCCACAGGGCGTCGGCGTGCTTGAGCAGCGGGACGTAGCGGGAGTCCTCGAAGTGCGCGCTGCGGAAGATCCGGGTCTCACCGCCGCCGGCGCTGCGGTCGTGGCCCGGGGCGAACCGGTCGTAGCCGACGACCTCGGCACCACGGGCCGCCAGCCGCCAGGCGGCCTGACTGCCCATCGTTCCTACGCCGACGACGGCAACGCGCTTGCTGGCTGACACGGGGGTTCCTTTCGTACGCCGGGAGGGAGCACTGGGTGTCGGCCCCTTCGCGAGGACCGTGCCACATTGTGGAACGCTGTGCTAGAATCTGGCACGAGCTTGGCAGCGGCCTTCGGAGGGCGTCAAGGGGCCGTCTGCGAGGGACCCGCAGAGTTAACGGGGGAAATCAGATGGAAATGAAGAGCGTCACCAGGTCACTGCGCATCCTCGAGGCGGTGGCACAGCACCAGCCCGTGACCGTGGGCGAACTGACCAAGCTCTTCGGACTGCCCAAGTCGACCGTGCAGCGCACGTTGGTCACGTTGAACGAGGCGGGGTGGCTGCGGGCGAACCGCAAGGACACCACGCGCTGGGAGATCGGGGCGCGGGTGCTCGCCGTACGGCCGGCGGCGCTCCAGGGATCAAGCCTGTTCGCGGCCGCACGGGAGCCGATGATCCGGCTGCGGGACGCCGTGAACGAGACGATTCACCTGTCGGTGCCGGATGCCTTGCAGTGCATGGTGGTCGTGGACCGGGTGGACTCCGATCACGCGGTGCGGACGTTCCACACGATCGGGGACACCTCGCCGTTGCATGCCACGGCGACCGGGCGGGCGATTCTGGCGCACTTGCCTTCGGCGGACGTGGACGACCTCATCTCGCGCGGGCTGGAGAGGTACAGCGAGGCCACGCCGGCCGACGGGGGCGCCCTGCGGGCGGAGTTGGAGCGGGTGCGGGCTGATGGCTATGCCGTCAACCGCAATCAGTACCGGCCCGATGTGTGCGCAGTGGCTGCGGCGATTCTGGACGAGGACGGCGTGCCCCTGGCCGCGGTGGCCGTGTCCATGCCGGATTCACGCTACGAGCCCGAGCGGCTGCCGGAGTTGGGCCGCCTGGTCGTGGACACGGCGGCGGAGATAGCGGCACGACGGACGGGTGCGTGAGCTTGGACCACCGTCCCTATCCGTCGTCGCGGCACAGGCAGAAGGGGTGACCGGCAGGGTCGAACAGCACGCGCACGTTTTCCTGCGGTTGATCCGGCGCCGGCGACGCTCCCATGGCAACGGCCTCCGCAACCGCCTCGTCCAGGTCGTCCACCTGGAAGTCGAAGTGCATCATCGTCCGCTGCTCACCGTCCGCCGGCGGCCAGGTGGGCGGCCGGTATCCGTCCGCCTGCTGAAAGACGACGTAGACGGATCCCTCGGGCGGGGCGACGACGACCGTCCCGGGCTCCTCGTGCACGATCGGCCACTCCAGCAGTCCCGCGTAGAAACGGGCCAGGACACCCGGGTCCGGCGCTTCGACCGCAGTCCCCCACCACATGCCACTTGCTCGAGATCGCATGCTCGACCGTATCCCGGAAGGGACAGGTCCTAGCTCTTCTGCAGGGTGCGGGACACGCCCGCGATGACGGCCGTCGTCAGCACCCAGCCGAAGGCGATCAGGAGGTAGGACAGCCACTCGAGGGGGCCGTGCGACCAGTACCAGGCCGCGCGCTGGCCCAGACCACCGATCGGGATCAGCAGGTCGAGTGTGTACACGAGGGGCTGGAACCGGGGTCCTTCGCCCGCCTTCACAGCTGTGGGACGGCCGGCGCCGAACGCCAGGGTGCCCAGCAGGGTCAGCAGGAGAAGCCACACGCCGGCCAACCACGGCCGGTAGCCGTAGCCGACGGTCGCGTCGAGCAACCGCCCCCATACGCGGGCGGTCGGCTGCAGCGTGCGCCGCCGGTGACGCTGTTTGGCCAGCAGCACCCGGCGGGCGTCGTCGTCGTGGCCGGCCGTGCGGTACCAACTGGCCAACTGCTCATAGGGCTGGGGACTGTAGCCGGGGCTGCGTCGTATCCACCGCATGCGGTGGGCCACTGAGTCCGGCCGCCCCACCGCCTCCCGTCGCTCGCCCGCCACCGCCACCCTGATGGACCCGTAGACGAAGCCGTCCAGCTCCACCACGTCCGGCCAACTGTGCTCGTTGTCATGCAGGTACGACACCTGCGCGCCCCGCAGATCCACCGTGCCGGACGGCGGGCGGGCGAGGGTGAGGTCGAAGTCGACGGCCTGCATGAGCATGCAGACCAGGGCCGGGCCGTCACCGTCGGGCGGCCCGTTCAGGACGGCATCCTCGAAGGACAGATGGTCCGAGACGCGGGTACCGCGCAGGCGTACGGTGCCGTTCGCGGTGAATCCCCTTGAGAATTCGAGTGTGGAGGTCACGGCGTTGTCCAGGGCGAGGGCCACGCCGCGCGGGCCGGGGCGTTCCAGCTGCGCGCCCCGCATGAACAGCCCGCCCAGCAACTGTGCACCCAGCAGCCGGACTTCACCGTGCGCGACGAATCCGCCCCCGCAGAAGACACCGCCGTCCGTGACCAGACCACCGGCCGACAGAGCCCATCCCTCGGGTGCACTCAGCGTGGCCCCGTTGAGGATCACGCCGCCGGTCACATGGGCGTGCGTGAGGGACAGGGCGCTGATCTCCCGGTGGAAGGCGGAGACCGTACCGGTCTCGACGGTCGACCGGAGCAGGTCGAGGCGTCCCTCGATGCGGGTCGACCCCGCTTCGAGGCCGGGCACATGGCTGCCCGTGATCGCGACCGTGCGGGTCTCGGCCCCGAAGAGGTTCACGCCCTCCTCGAACCAGCAGTCCTCGAGCCAGAGGGGGTGACTGATCTGCGCACCGGCCAGGTTGAGGGGTCCGGAGATCCGGGCGCCGGCCAGCGTCAGCGACGCGACCACTCCGGGCTGCACCGCGTTGGCGTCGAGCAGCAGCGCCGCGATCACGGCGGCCCGAACCGTGCGTTCGGGCCCCCACCGCCCACCGTCGGCAACGCGGTCGTCCTCGGGTGACCCCGTGCGCAGGTCCACACGGCGCCCTTCGGGGAACGCGTCCCACAACTCACGTTCCGGTCGAGTCAACTCGTCGTAGGAGAGCACCCGTTCAGGGTAGTGATCTTCCGGGCGTCACCTCACCGGTATCGCCAGGTACTGGTACTCCAGGAATTCGTCGATCCCGATCCGCCCGCCTTCCCGGCCGAGCCCCGACTGCTTCACGCCGCCGAAGGGCGCCGCCGGGTTGGACACCAATCCGGTGTTCAGGCCGACCATGCCCACCTCCAACCTCTCGCTCACCCGCAGCGCCCGGTCCAGACCCTCCGTGAAGATGTAGCCGACCAGCCCCCAGGGGGTGTCGTTGGCCCGGCTCAGGACCTCGTCCTCGTCGTCGAAGGTGAGGATCGCGGCCACGGGACCGAAGATCTCCGTGTCCATCAGGCGGCTGTCGGGGGACACGTCCGTGAGGACAGTCGGGGGGTAGAAGCAGCCCGGGCCTTCCGGAGTGGTGCCGCCCACCAGTACGCGGGCACCTCGGGTCACCGCGTCGGCGACCAGGTCCTCGACCTTGGCCCGGCCCGCCGCGTCGATCAGCGGGCCCACGTCCACGCCGTCCCGCGTACCCGGGCCCACGACCAGCGCCCCCATGCGTCGGGCGAGGCGCTGGGCGAACTCCTCCGCCACCTCCCGGTGGACGAAGAAGCGGTTGGCGGCGGTGCAGGCCTCCCCCATGTTGCGCATCTTGGCGGTCATCGCGCCGTCCACGGCCACGTCCAGGTCGGCGTCCTCGAAGACGACGAAGGGTGCGTTGCCACCGAGCTCCATGGATGTCCGTACGACGGTGTCGGCGCACTGGGCGAGCAGCAGCCGGCCGACCTGGGTGGAGCCCGTGAAGGACAGCTTGCGGATGCGGCCGCCGCGCAGCAGGGGTTCGCAGACCTCGCCCGCACGGGACGTGGTGATGACGTTCAGGACGCCGTCCGGCAGGCCCGCCTCCTTGAGGATGCCGGCCAACGCCAGGCTGGACAGGGGGGTTTGCGGGGCCGGCTTCAGGACCATCGTGCAGCCCGCCGCGATCGCCGGGCCGATCTTGCGGGTGCCCATGGCGAGGGGGAAGTTCCACGGGGTGATCAGGAGGCAGGGGCCCACCGGCCGGCGGGTGAGCAGCATGCGGTTGCGGCCGTCGGGGAGGGTGCCGTAGCCGCCCTCGATACGGACCGCCTCCTCCGAGAACCAGCGGAAGAACTCGGCCGCGTACGCCACTTCGCCGCGCGCCTCGGCCACCGGCTTGCCCATCTCGGAGGTCATGAGGTGGGCGAGCTCGTCGACACGGGAGAGGATGATCTCGTGGGCACGGCGCAGGATCTCGCTGCGCGCCCGGGGCGCCGTACGAGCCCATGCCTCTTGCGCCTGTACGGCAGCGTCCTCCGCGAGCCGGGCGTCCTTCGGGCCCGCATCGGCCACCTGGCAGAGGATCTCGCCGGTCGCCGGGTCGTCGACGGGCATGGTGGCGCCGTCCGCGGCGTCCAACCAGGCGCCGCCGATGAACAGTTGCTTGGGTACGTCGGTCATGGGGTCTCTCCTGGTCGGTCGGCGGCGGGGGCGAGGGGTTCGGTGAGGTGGGCGGCGCGGCTGCCGGTCACCGGGCGGATGCCCCGGAGGTGCCCGCCTCCACCGCCGCCGCCCACGCCTCGAGCCCCGCGTCGACCCCCGCCTCGTCGATGACCAGCGCCGGAATCATCCGCACGACCTGGTTCCAGGCCCCGCACAGCAGCAGGAGCAGGCCCTCGTCGACGGCGGCCTTCTGCACGCGGGCGGCGGTCTCGGGGTCGGGGCTGCCGTCCTCGGTGACGAACTCGCTCGCGAGCATCAGCCCGAGGCCCCGTACGTCCCCGATGGCCGGTGTGCGTCCGGCCACCGCCTCCAGGCCGGCGCGCAGCCGGGCGCCCATCGCCTCGGCGTTCTCGACCAGCTTCTCGTCGCGTACGACGTCGAGCGTGGCGCAAGCTGCCGCGCAGGCAACGGCGTTGGCGCCGTACGTGCCGCCCTGCGAGCCCGGCCACGCCTTGCTCATCAGCTCCTCGGAGGCGGCGATCCCGGAGAGCGGGAAGCCGCTGGCCAGGCCCTTGGCGGTGATCAGGATGTCGGGGGTGACGCCGAAGTGGTCGTGGCCCCAGAAGCGGCCGGTGCGGCCCACGCCCGTCTGCACCTCGTCGAGGATCAGCAGGAAACCGTGACGGTCGGCCCGCTCACGCAGGCCCTCCAGGAAGTCGCGGGTCGCGGGCACGTAGCCGCCCTCGCCGAGCACCGGCTCGACGATGACCGCGGCGGTGTCGGCGGGCGACGAGATCGTCTGGAGCGTGTAGTCGAGCTCCTGGAGGGCGAAGCGGGTAGCGGTCTCCTCGTCCCAGCCGTAGCGGAAGGCCGTCGGGAACGGGGTGACGACCACTCCGCTCATCAGCGGGGAGAAGCCGGAGCGGAAGCGGATGCCGGAGGTGGTCATGGAGGCGGCGGCGACCGTGCGGCCGTGGAAACCGCCGTGGCAGACAAGGACGTTGGGGCGGCCGGTGGCCTGGCGGGCCAGCCGCAGGGCGGCCTCTACCGCCTCGCTGCCGGAGTTGGTGAAGAACAGGCTGTCCAGGCCGGCCGGCAGCACCTCGCCGAGCTTGTCGACCAGC
This sequence comes from Streptomyces sp. NPDC001663, assembly GCF_042893105.1. Taxonomy (NCBI): domain Bacteria; kingdom Bacillati; phylum Actinomycetota; class Actinomycetes; order Kitasatosporales; family Streptomycetaceae; genus Streptomyces; species Streptomyces sp. NPDC001663. The sequence continues at coordinate 283,431 of NZ_JBIAUR010000001.1, forward strand.
CGCCGCAGCGGCTCGTGCAGCACCGTCGTGTACTGGCCGTGGACGAGGGTGCCCACCTGCTCCTGGGCGGCCGCCACGACAGTGGGGTGACAGTGTCCGGTGCTGGTGACACCGATCCCGGCGGTGAAGTCCAGGTAGCGGCGGCCGTCTTCGCCGTAGAGGTGGTAGCCCTCGCCCCGGGCCGCCACGACGGGGGTGGCCTGGCGAAGGTGCGGCGACAGTGCGGTCATGTCGGTCTCCTGACCCGTGCGGTGTCGACTGCTCCGTTCCTTCGAGCGTCCCGAGCGCCGCGGGCGACGACAACGCCTGAACTGTCCGGCCGGAGCACGGTGTTCGGACGTTGTGTCAACCACGACGGGCAGCAGTACGACGATTCGGGGCGCCGGGACGCGTGTCCGATGCCCCTTGCGCAGGTCAGCACCGCTTGTCACAGTGTCCGGGCAGCCAGGGAGGCCCCATGCGCGAGAACGCCGACACGGCGAGCCGGCCGCTCACCGTCGCCGACGTCCTGGCGCTGCCCGTCCTGGCCGCGGGGCAGCCGCAGGTCGTCGCCGGGGTGACCCGGCTCGACCGGCCGGTCCGCTGGGTCCACATCACGGAGCTGACGGACCCCGCGTCCTTCCTCAAGGGCGGCGAGCTCGTCCTCACCACCGGCATGCCGCTGCCCGACCAGCCCGCGGGCGTGCGCAGGTACGTGGACGAGCTCGCCGACGTCGGCGCCGCGGCCCTGGTCATCGAACTCGTACGGCGCTACCACCGCCCGCCCGACGCCCTCGTCCAGGCCTGCCGCACCCGCGACCTGCCGCTCGTCACCCTCGCTGAGGACGTCAACTTCCTCGAGGTCACCCAGGTCGTTCACACGCTGCTGCTCGGCAACCAGGCGGAGGCGATGCGCCGCACCCAGCGCATCCACGAGGCGTTCACCGCGCTGACGCTGCGCGGGGCGGGACCCGAGGAGGTGGTGCGTGCCGCGGCCGGGATGAGCGGCCGTACCGTCGTGCTGGAGAACCTGGTGCACCAGGCGCTGATCTGCGAACCGTCCGGCAGCACGGTCGAAGAGGCCCTCACCGGCTGGGAGCAGCGTTCCCGGGCCGTGCCGTCCCGCGACCGGACGGAGGTGTGCGGCCCCGAGGGCTGGCTCACCGCACCCGTGGAGTACCAGGGCGAACGCTGGGGGCGCGCGACCATGCTCCCGCCGCCCTCCCCCGCGCGGGCGGCCTTCGGGCCCGAGGACGTCACCGTGCTGGAGCGCACGGCGATGGCCCTGACCATCGCCCGCCTCATCCACACCACGCCCTGGGAACGCGCCGCCCACCGCGACGCCCTGCGCGAGCTCGCCGAACAGCGCCACCACTCCCCCGAGGACGCCCGCGCCCGCGTCGCCGCGCTGGGCCTGCCGGCCGAGGGCGGATTCGTCGCCGTACTGGTGGATCTGCGGACGCAGGACAACACCGCCGAGCCGGAGTCCGTGCTGTCCGAGGAGCTGCTGACCTCCGGGATGCCGGCGCTGGTCGGTGCACTTGCCTCCGGACGGGTCGGCGTCCTCCTGGCACTTCGCCACTACCAGCCCTGGCGGCCGACGGTCGAGCGGATCGCCCGCATCGCACTCGGCCTGGACCCCGGGGCGGTCGTCGGCGTCGGCTCCGAGGTCGCCGAACTCTCCGACGCCGCACGGTCCTTCCGCGAGGCCGGCCGCGTCGCCGAGTCGGCCCTGCCCGGCGCGCCCCTCCCCGACGGCCGCTCCTACCACGAGCTGTCCGACATCGGCCTGCGCCGGCTGCTGTACGCGCTGCGCGAGGACGTCCGGGTCCAGGACTACGCGGAACGGCAACTCGGCCGCCTCGTCGACCACGACGCCCGCCACGGCACGGACCTGCTCACGACCCTGCGCCACTACCTCGACGCGGCGGGCAACAAGACCACCGCCGCCCGCCGCGGCAACCTGTCCCGCGAGACCGTCTACCAACGCCTGCGCACCATCGAGCGTCTCCTCGACTGCGACCTCGAGTCGGGCGAACAACGCACCGAACTGCACGTGGCGCTGGCGGCGTTGGACGTGCTGCGGGCGCGCTGACTCGTCCTCGGTGACCATGCCGCCCGTAGAGGCACGGTCACCGAGGGCCGAGTCAGCGCGCCCAGTGTTCAAGAGCCCGCTGCAGGCTGTCGGCCCAGGGGTCAGCTGAGACCGAGGTCGGACAGGGCCGTGGTCCAGTCGGTGGCGATGGCGCTGCGCGCGTCGTCGAGGGTCACCGTGCCGTTGCAGACGGCCTTCTTGAGCTTGTTCTCCACGGAGTCCTTGCTGGAGGCGGTCTCGTCGCCGTACCGCGGCTCGGGCCACAGGTTCTTCTCGTCCCTGGGGGCGCCGCCGAGTTCCAGCGGGACCTGGTGGTCCTCCTCGTAGTCGGCCGTGCTGGTGTCCGAGTAGCCGTACTCGGCGATCTGCTTGACCTTCAGGGCGTTGGTGTACGACGTGGGAGGACGCACGGTGGCGGTCCAGCCGGACACGCATATCGTCGAGTCGATCGTGTCCTGTGTGACGTCCGGGTTGTAGGCGCCGGGCGTGCAGCTCGGGTCCGGCAGCGGCAGGTACTCCTGGGAGCAGCTCGCAGCGTGGGCGGTCGAGCCGGTGCCGATGATGAGACCGGCGACGGCCAGGGTGAGGGACGTGGTGGTGGCGGTGAGGCGGCGCGTGGCACGCATGGGGGGAACTCCCGCGGTTGGCCCGGGGATCCGGGCAGGCGTGTGCATGACAGCACCACGCGGCTCTATGCGGGTAGAACTGTTGGGCGAAGAATCGGTGAACGAGCCGAATTCTTGCCATCCCATGACGGCCGGTTGCCCAACCCCTGGTCCGTTCTTGAGAGTCTGCGGCCCGGCGGCCCGCTTAGGATCAACTGCGCCGCCGCGTTCGTACGACTTCCAGGAGGCCCGGCGTGCCGGAGACAGCAGTCGGCGCCGAAGCCGCATCCGGTCGCATCCCGCCTCCGCCCCCGCCCGGTTCCCGCCGGCGGCGCACCGCGCTGCTCGCCGGAGGCGCCCTGGTGGCGGCGGCCGCGGTGACGGCGGGCGTACTGGCCACCGGCGACTCCGGCGGAGACACCCATCGGGCGGGCACGGCCGACGGCCTGCGGCACACCACCGTCGAGGTCACCCCCGCCGGCTGCGGCCGCGGCTGGAGTCACCCCGCGTCCGGCCGCCAGGTTTTCGACCTGCGCAACACCTCCAGCACGGCGACCGAGGTGTATCTGACCGATCCGAAGACGGGCGCGGTCTACGGCGAGGTCGAGGGGCTCGCCCCGGGGACCGTCCGCCCGCTGCGGGTGACCCTCGGCAACGGCACGTACGCCTTCAAGTGCCTGCCCAACGACGCGGACGCCGTCACCGGGCCGACCGTCCGGATCACGGGCGGCAGCGCGAAGAGCGGTCCGGCCGCCGTCCCGGTGACCCAGCAGGACCTCATTCCGCCCACGCTCGCCTACCAGAAATGGATCCAGGCCCGCACGGTCGAACTGGCCCAGAAGACGGACGTGTTGCGCGCCGCTGTCGACCGCGGCGACCTCGCGGCCGCCCGCGCCGCGTGGCTGCCGGCGCACCTGGTGTACGAGCGGATGGGCGCCGCGTACGGCACCTTCGGCGACGCCGACGCGGAGATCAACGGGACGACGGCCGGACTGTCCGGCGGCGTGCGCGACACGGAGTTCACCGGCTTCCACCGGATCGAGTACGGCCTGTGGCACGGCGAGTCGGCGGACAGCCTGCGCGGCCCGGCCGACAAGCTCGCCAAGGCCGTGCACGCCCTGCGCAACAGCTGGCCCGACCAGCGGATGGACCCGGCTGACGTCGGCCTGCGCGCGCACGAGATCCTGGAGAACACCGTGCAGTTCGAGCTGACCGGCCGCACCGACTACGGCAGCGGCACCAACCTGGCCACCGCCCGCGCCAACCTCGACGGCACCCGCGTACTGCTCGGCTACCTGCGCCCCTTGCTGAAGACCCGCGACACGGGCCTGCCCGCCCTCGACTCATGGCTGAACCGCACACAGCACACCCTCGACCACTTCGGCCACGACGGCCACTGGACAGCGCTCGCCCGCCTGACCCGCACCCAACGGGAGAAGGTCGACGCCGACGTGGGCGAACTGGTCGAGCGGCTCGCGGATGTGGCGACACTCACCGATGTACGGAGGACTGCGTGAAGACGGAGGACGGGGTCGGGAGCGGAGGGTTCCTGACGGGCGCGGCGTCCGGGGCCATCACCGGGATGGCGGCCGGTGCGAGGCCGATGGCCGGCGCTGAGCTGATGGCGGGCGCCGGGCCGGTGGCGGGCGCCGGGCTCGTGACGGGTGCCGAGCCGGCGGCAGGCACCGGGCTGGTGACGGGCGTTGGGATGGTGACGAGGTCCGTGCCGGTGACGGACACCGGGCTGATGGCGGGCGCCGCGCCGAGGGCAGACTCCGGGCTGATGTCAGTTGCCGCCCTGGTGGGCGCCGATCGCAGCGAGCCCGCCGCGACCCAGGACCGCCACATGAACCCCGCCGACAACACCGGCCGCCGCGGCTCCGTCGCCAGCGCCACGGCCTTCACCGGCACCGGGCTGGTGACCGCCGCCCACGGCGAATCCGCCCACGCACAAAGGACCGCCACGTGAACCCCGAGAACAACATCGACCGCCGCGGCTTCCTCGCCAGTGCCGCGGCCCTCACCGGTGCCGGGCTCGTCGCCGCGGACCACGCCGCAGCCACCGCCGCAACGTCCCGCGAGAGCGCGAGTGTGCCCTTTCACGGGCGGCACCAGGCCGGGATTCTGACCCCGGCTCAGCGCGCCACGGTGTTCGTGTCCTTCGACGCCGCCGCCGAGAACCGCGGCGAACTCGCCGAGCTGCTGCGCACGCTGACCGATCGGGCACGTTTCCTCACCGCCGGCGGCAGCCCGGACGAGTTGGGCATCACCGCACCGCCCGCCGACTCCGGCACCCTCGGCCCGACCCTTCCGGCGGACGCGCTGACCGTGACGGTCGCCGTCGGTGCCTCGCTCTTCGACGACCGCTACGGCCTCGCCGGCCGCAGACCCCGTCGGCTGACCGCCATGCCGACGTTCCCCGACGACGACCTGGACGCCGCCTGGTGCCACGGCGATCTGAGCGTGCAACTGTGCGCCGGCAGCCAGGACACGGTGCTGCACGCCCTGCGGGACATCGCCCGGCACACGCGCGGCGGTATGCAGGTGCGCTGGCGGATGGACGGCTTCGTCAGCCCGCCCCGCCCGTCCGGCACCCCGCGCAACCACATGGGCTTCAAGGACGGCATCGCCAACCCCGAAGTGCGCGACGCCCGTTCGATGGACCGCCTGGTGTGGGTGGGCGCGGGCGGCGTCGAGCCCGCCTGGACGACCGGCGGCAGCTACCAGGTCGTCCGGCTCATCCGGATGCTGGTGGAGTTCTGGGACCGGGTGTCCATCACCGAGCAGGAGCGGATGTTCGGCCGCGCCCGCGACACCGGCGCCCCGCTGGACGGACGGCACGAGACCGACACCCCGCAGTACGCCCAGGACCCCAAGGGCGATGTGATCCCGCTGGACAGCCACATCCGGCTGGCCAACCCGCGCACCACCGCCACCGACGACCAGCGCATCCTGCGCCGCGGCTACAACTACGACCGGGGCATGGACGGCAACGGCAACCTCGACATGGGCCTGCTGTTCTGCTGCTACCAGCAGGACCTGGCCCGGCAGTTCGAGGCCGTGCAGAAGCGGCTGGCCGGCGAACCGCTGGTGGATTACGTCAGCCCCTTCGGCGGCGGCTACTTCTTCGCCCTGCCCGGAGTGCGGGACACCTCCGACTGGCTGGGACGCGCCCTGCTGGCCTGATCCCGCCTCGCCCATACCGGTCAAGAACACACAAAAAGATCATGAGACTTTCCTGACCGAACATTCGCTCGCCTGTCATTGCCCCTCACCCGCCCCGCCGCGAGCATTGCCCAGGATCCGGCCGTAGGTGGAACTCAGTGCTCCCGGAAGGCGAGACAGCATGATCGGCACAGGAAGAACCCCAGGCGCGCGGCGCCGGTTGAGCCGTGTGAGCGCCCTGCTCGGCGCCGCCGCCCTCGCGACCGCGGGCGGCGCCGCCCCCGCCTCAGCGGCGGCCGGGCACGGCGGCCACGGCACGCACACCGCGACTCCGATCAAGCACGTGGTGGTGATCTACGACGAGAACATCTCGTTCGACCACTACTTCGCCACCTATCCGAAGGCCGCCAACACCGACGGCACCAAGTTCAAGGCCGCGGCGCACACCCCGAAGGCCGACAACCTCCTCAACGCCGGGCTGCTGACGAAGAACCCGAACCTCTACCTGCCCAAGCGGCTGGCGAGTTCGCAGGCGATGACCTGCGACCAGAACCACTCCTACGGCCCCGAGCAGTACGCGGCCGACGGCGGCAAGGCCGACAAGTACGTCGAGAACACCGAAGTCAGCAAGTGCACCGGGCTCTTCGGTGAGCCCGGCCTGGTGATGGACTACTACGACGGCAACACCGTCACCGGCCTGTGGAACTACGCCCAGCACTACGCGCTGGGCGACCGCTCGTTCAGCTCGGTCTACGGCCCCTCCACGCCCGGCGCCCTCAACCTGATCTCCGGCCAGACCCACGGCGTCATCTCCGTCGACCCGGCCTCCGGCACCGAGAACCCGAAGCAGACGACGACTCCGGACTCGTACACCGTCCTGTCTCCGGACGCGAAGGGTGTCGGCACGCTCGTCAACGACCCCGACCCGGCCTTCGACGACTGCTCGGACAAGGACCACACCTCGACCAACGCGCTCGCGGTGATGCAGGGCAGGAACATCGGTGACCTGCTCAACTCCAAGGGCGTGAGCTGGGGTTGGTTCCAGGGCGGCTTCCGGCCGTCCACCGCGTGGGACGGCAAGCAGGGCGACTACGCGAAGTGCGACACCGCGCACACGAACGTCGGCGGCGCCTCGGCCGTCGACTACAGCCCGCACCACTCGCCGTTCGAGTACTACAAGTCGACGTCGAACCCGCACCACCTGGCCCCGAAGAACGTCGCCGAGATCGGGCACGCCGGCCGGGCCAACCACAACTACGACCTGACCGACTTCGACGCCGCCCTCAAGGCCGGCAATCTGCCCGCCGTGAGCTTCCTCAAGGCCGCCGAGTACCAGGACGGCCACGCCGGCTACTCCGACCCGACCGACGAGCAGCACTTCCTGATCAAGGAGATCAACGCGCTGCAGCAGTCACCGCAGTGGAAGTCCACCGCGGTCGTGGTCGCCTACGACGACTCCGACGGCTGGTACGACCACGTCACCTCGAAGGTGCTCAACGGCTCCAAGGACTCCACGGTCGGCTCCAACGGCAAGGCCCTCGACAGCCCCGCCTGTCAGGCCGGCCCGGCCGCCGCGGGTGGCTACGCGGACCGCTGCGGTCCCGGCACCCGTCAGCCGCTGCTGGTCATCTCCCCCTACAGCAAGGTCAATTCGATCGACCACACCGCCACCGAGCAGGCGTCGATCACCCGGTTCATCGAGAACAACTGGCACACCGGCCGCATCGGCGACGCCTCCTTCGACCAGCGGGCGGGCAGCCTGACCGGCATGTTCGACTTCGCGCACCCCAACAACAAGCAGGTGCTGCTGAACTCGGACGGCTCGGTCAAGTCGGTGAAGCGCATCCCGCACTACACCCTGACGGCCACGACCGCCTCCGCCGAGAAGGCCTACCCGCCGTATGTCCAGGACCTCAAGGCGCAGAACGTCGCCGCGGCCGGTTCCACCTCACCGGCCCTACCGATCGCCATCGCGGCCGCCGCACTGACGGCAGGCGCGACCGGCACGGCGCTCGCCCTGCACCGCCGCCGGAACCGTGCCGGGCCGGTGACCGCGGCCCGGTAGTCCCCACCACCCGGCGGCCGGTGCCGATCCGGCCGCCGGGCAGGTACGGCAGCCCGTCGCAGGTCGCCCGTCGTCGACTCGGACCGTGCGGTGGGCGGGTGACGGTGAGACGATCCGGTGGTGGCCGGGAGACTGACAAGGCCGGCAGCCGGGGCGGGCGCCGCTGTGGGCCTGACCGCCCTCGCGGTGCTCGCCGTGCGGTCGGACAGCGGGGCGCCGGGGGCTGCTGCGTGGCTCACCGCGCTGGATGTGGCGGTGGGTCTGGCGTTCGTCGCGGCCGGGGCGGTCGCCGGTGGGCCGCGCACCGAGCGTGGCCTGTTCTCGGCCGTCGGCGTGACCTGGCTTGCGGGCTCGGTCCTGCCGGCCGCGCGGACCTGGCACCAGGCCGTACTCGCCCTTGCGCTGACCGCGTTCCCGGCCGGCCGCGTGCGGGGAGCGGTCCAGGTGCTGCCGGTGGTCCTGGCCGTGCCGGTCGCACTCGGATTCGCCGGACAGCCCGGTGCCGTCGTCCTGTTCACGGCCGTCGCGCTGACCGCCTGGGCCGACCGACGCGCCGACCGGACGGCGCGTGGGTATCCGATGGCGGCGGCGGCCGTCGTGGCCGCGTCGCTCGCCGCGGCATTCGTCGTCTCCCGGCAATGGAGCGCGCAGTTCGATCCCGAGGCCGCCCTGTTCGGCTACGAACTCGTGCTGCTGCTGGTGGCGACCGCCTTCCCGTTCGCTGCCCGGTCCGCCGCCCGCGCGCGGGCGGGACTGGCCGACCGGCTGCTGGCCGACGTCCGTCTGTCGGGAGTCGAAGGGCTCTCCGCCGCCCTCGGTGAGGTGCTCGGCGACCCGGATCTGCTGGTGGGTCGCGGTCAGGACGCGCCGGACCCGCTCCCGGCCGACGGCCGCCGCGTGCTGACCGTTCCGGCCGGCGCGGACGGCGGCGACGCGGACCACCCGGTCGCCTTCGTCGTACACCGCAGTGCGGCCCTCGACGAGCCGCGCGTCGCCGCCGCGTTCACCGCTGCCGTACGACTGGCCGTGACGCACATCGGGCTGCAGGAGGAACAACGGCAGCGGCTACGGGAGTTGACCGCCGCGCGGGTGCGGCTGCTGGCCGCCGCCGACCGGCAACGGGAGCGGATCGCCGCCGAGTTGCGGGAGACGGCCGGCCTCCCGCTGCGCACCGCGCTGGCCCGGGTCGAGGCGCTGCGCCCGCAGTTGCACGATCCGGACGTGCAGGCCGCCCGGGACATCGCCGCCGGGGAACTGCGCGCCGCCGCCTCCGACCTCGCCGACCTGGTCGCCGGTGTCCCCCCGCTGGCCCTGGGCGGCGGGCGGCTGCGACAGGCGCTGCAGGACATCGCCCGCTCGAGTCCGGTGCCGGTCACCGTGGATGCCACGGCCGACGCGGTCGGCGACCGGGAGGCCGAAGCGGCACTTTTCTACGTGTGTTCGGAGGCGCTGGCCAACGCCGTGAAGCACGCGGACGCCGGGCGGATCGCCATCAGCGTGCGGCGTCGCGGACCGGAGATCGTGGCGGAGGTCCGCGACGACGGCTGCGGTGGCGCCGACCCGGCGGGTTCGGGGCTGCAGGGACTCGGCGACCGGGTCGCGACCTGCGGCGGCCGGCTCCGGGTGGACAGTCCGCCCGGAGCCGGTACGACGGTGACGGCCGCGGTGCCGGAACTCAGCCGATCTCCCGGTACGGCTTGATGACCCAGGACTGGGTGGTGCCGATGTCACCGATGAAGTCGAAGACGAGCTGCTCGTCGTCGAGCGACCACTTCAGCCGGTAGGGGGTGTCGAGCCCGCAGTGGTCCGGGCGGAAGGAGACGGGCAGTTCGCATCCGGTGAGCTTCGACAGCCGTTCGGCATTCGGCACGAAGGTCACCACGTCGCCGCTCCCGCGCAGGTCTCCGGCCTCGACGAGGGGCTGCTTGGGGTCGCCCGCTCCGCAGTCGTCGCCCGGCTCCGCCACGGGGCGGCACCTGACCTCGTACGTTCCGGAGCGGACCGTGAGGGTCCAGATGCCCGCCGGATGCGTGCCGGCGACGTCCCCGCCCGCGGCGTCGACGTCGGCCTTGGTGATCTCGGCGCGGTAGACGCCGTCGGGAATCGAGGCAACGGCGGTCGGCGACGTGTCGGCCGTCTTGCCCGAGGCGTCGCCCACACGGCACTTGGCAGGCAGGTCCAGCGGTTCGGGACCGGGATGCTTTTGGGCCAGTGTCTGGAGTTCGTGCAGCAGCCGCGCGTCCGCGGGGTCGGTGGCGAGCCGGTCCAGTACCGGACGGAACGCGGTGTGCAGTGCGGCGAGTTGCCGCCCGTCGGCGCGGGCGAACCGGGCACCCTTTCGGCACAGGTACTGTGCCGCAGGTGTCTCGTCGTGCGAGCTCGCGGTCGAGGCTTTGACCGCGGCCGCGGCTGCCTGCCGCACCCAGGTGCGCTGCTGCCCGCTGAGGCTGTCGTACCGCTTCTTGCTCAGGGACAGGACGAAGACCTTCGGCCACAGGACGACGTTCTCGGTGATGTTGCCGGCCTCCGTGGTCAGGCCGTTGTTCCTGTACTGGACGATGTCGAACTCCGAGCCCCGCAGGGTCCCGGCCGTGATCTGGTCGCCGAAGTCATAGCCGAGATCGACCGGGGTCGCGCCGAGGGCACGCATCGCCTCCTCCTGCACGGGCGAGTTGTAGACGCGGAACCGGATGCCGTTGAAGTCGGCCGGCGACAGCAGGGGCGCCTTCGCGGCGAACGGCCGGCGCAGCGGTCCCGCCGCCAGACCGAGCCCGACCACACCCGAACCCTTGAGCCGCGCAAGGTATTTCCCGGCGAGAGGCCCGGAGACGAGGGCCCTCTCGCCCGCGTAACTGGTGATGGTCATGGGTGCCTCGACGGTTTCGAGGCCTTTGACGCCGGCTTTCGCGAAGGCCCGGGTCGCGGGCCAGCCGCCGTCCACTTTCCCCGCGGCGATCGCCTGTACGAGGTGGGACTCGGCCTGTGCCGCCCGCTGACCGTAGTCGGTGGTGACCTCGGCTTTCAGCCGTCCGCCGGAGACCTTTGCCAGTTCGTCGACGAACGTCTGCGGACCGGAGCCGTGAAGGCTGGTCTTGATCTCTGCGTCGATGGTGGCGAGCTTCAGCACCGTGGTGTCGCCGCCGGTCTTGTCGGAGCCCGATGCCGTCTGGCAGGCCGCGAGCAGCGACACGGCCAGTGCCAGGGCCAGCGGTGGGACGGCGAAGCGCCTGTTGTGTGCGTCCATGGCAGCCTCCTGTTCCAGTGCTCCGACCGTAGGGACGCCGCGTGGGTGTGCCGACCGTGCCACCTCGTGGCATCGATGGGGGTAACACTGCACCCAAGGTGTCCCCGTTGTGCTGGAATGCGAGACATGGCCACCTCACCGGGCGCCACTGTGCCGTATCCGCTCGGCCTTGCCGATACGGCGGACGGCGTGCGCGGGACCAGGCGGGCGACCGTGTCCGCTCTTGTGGCGACGGCCGTCGCCGTGGTCACCGCCGGAGCCTCCTACGCCGTCGGCAACGGCGGCGAGTTGGGGCCCTTCGGCGTGTACGCGCCCCCGGTGTGGGCCCTGCCGACCCTGTTCGCGGCCGCAGCCCTGGCCGTGACCGGCGTGTGGGCGACCCGCGGCCGGCAGCCCGCGGCGTCGTCCGGTCTGGCGCTGGCCGTCGCGGCCGCGCTCCTGCCGTTCTGGGCGGGCTGGGACTGGCTTCCGGCGTCGGCCCGCAGCGCCTTGCTCGCCACGTCGCCCTTCGTCGTTGCCGGGCTGGCCCGGGCCGTGGTGCGGCTGTCGCCGCGTCCGGCGACCAGGGCCGTGCGCCGGGGCCTGTGCGCGGTGTTCGTGTTCGCCGGTGCTGCCGCGCTGGTGCATCTGCTGGGCTACAACCCGTTCGCCGATCCCGGGTGCGCCCGCGTCTGCCAGGACGTACGGCCTTTTCTCGACGGGACGTTGGCACCGCGCACGGCGGTGCTCCTGACCGGTGTGCTGACCAGTTGCGCGGCGGTCGCCGCCCTCGCGACGGTCGCGGGATCCGGTGTGCCGGGGGTGCCACGCACGGCGGTGGCGGCGGGCCTCGTGGCGCTCGGCACGTCCGCGGCCACCGCGTGGCAGGGGACTCGCTGGGGTGAACCCGCCTCGCCGGCCCGGCAGTTGGCGCAGCCGGTGGCCGTCGCGCTCCTCGCGTCCGTACTGTGCGCCGCGGCGGTGCGGACGACGGCGGCGCGGGTGGATCTCGGCCGCCTCGCACACCGCCTGTCCGGCCCGGAAGCCGCCGTGACCGGGGTGGGCGCCGGGGTGCGCGGCGTCCACTTCGCCATGCCCGGCACGCCGGAGGACCAGCTGCGGTGGATCGATGTCTCGGGCCGTGAGGTGGCCGCCGAGGCGCCGGACAGACCCGTCGTCCTGGCCGACGACACCGGACGACCGGTCCTGCGGCTGCTGCTCGCCCGGCACGCGGACGCAGATGATGCGCTGGCCGGGCTCGCCCCCACGACCAGACTGGCGTTGGGCAACGCCCGGCTGTCCGCGGTCCTGCGGGCACGCCTGGCCGAGATCCGGGCCTCGCAGCGGCGCGTGGTGGCCGCGAGCGACGCCGAGCGGCGGCGCCTGGAACGCGATCTGCACGACGGTGTCCAGCAGCGGCTGGTCAGCGCCGCGCTCCACCTCAAGGTCGCCGCGTCCGCCATGGCGCCCGCGCAGGCGCTCGCCCTGGCGGACGCGGAGGTCGCCGTGCGCGACGCTCTCGCCCAACTGCGCCGGGTCGCCCATGGCTCCTTCCCCGGTGTCCTCGCCGACGAGGGGCTCGACGCCGGGCTCGAAGACCTCGCTGCGGCCTGCGAGATCCCCGTGACGGTCGACAGCAGGACCCGTATCGAGGGCGACACGGACGCTGCGCCGGCCGCCTACGCCGTCGTCGCCGCCGCCCTCGAAAGCGCTGCCCGCCGCCCCCGGGCCGACCATGTCGCGGTGTCGGCAGTGGGCGCCGACGGCACACTCACCGTGCGGGTCGCGATCACCGCGAGCGGCACAGCCCGCCGACCCGGCGCGGACGACCTTGCGCTCACCGACGCCGCGGACCGGGTGGGGGCGACGGGAGGAGAGTTCACCGTGGCCGGCACATCGCGGGACGGCGTCGTGGTGACCACACTGACGGCGGTGATCCCATGCAGGTCGTAGTGGCCGACGACGTCATGCTGATCCGGTCCGGCCTGGCTCGGCTTCTGTCCGACGCCGGCGTGCAGGTCGTGGGCGAGGCCGCCGGGCCGGACGACCTCCTGCGCCTGGTCGCGCTGGAACGGCCCGACGCGGCAATCGTCGACATCCGCATGCCGCCCACACACACCGACGAAGGGCTGGTCGCCGCCCGCCACATCCGCGAACGCCACCCCGGCACAGCCGTCGTGGTGCTCAGCCAGTACCTCGAAGTCCGGTACGCCCAGCGCCTGCTCACCGACCAGACGGAAGCGGTCGGATACCTGCTCAAGGAGCGGGTGTCCGACATCGCCGTGCTCGTCGACGCGCTCCGGCGCGTCACGGACGGCGAGTGCGTCATCGACCCGGCCATCGTCTCCCGCCTCATGCGGCGCCGCCGCCCGGACTCACCGCTGTCCCGGCTGACTTCCCGCGAGAACGACATCCTCGCGTTGATGGCCGAGGGGATGTCGAACGCCCGGATCGCCGGCGAACTGCGCATCAGCGAGCGCACGGTGGAGGCGAACTGCGCCCACCTCTTCCGCAAACTGGGTCTGGCACCGTCACCGGACGTCAACCGCCGGGTCCTCGCCGTGCTCACCTTGCTGCGCGGCTGAAGCCGCGGCCACCGCCGGAACACCCACACGAAGAAGGGCCCCCGCAGGCTCTCGCCCGCGAAGACCCTTCGCACCGTCGGGACGACAGGATTTGAACCTGCGACCCCTTGACCCCCAGTCAAGTGCGCTACCAAGCTGCGCCACGTCCCGGTGCACTTCCCGCGGCGAACCGCGGGATCACGCAGGTCAACCTTACCTTACGTGCACCGGTGTTCCGGCCGGGCTCAGCCGCGAGTGCCGGACGCCATCGCCTCCGGCTCCGTGACCGCCGGGCCGTCGGCGGCGCGGGCCGGGCCGGTGAGGCGTGTCCGGGTCACCGGGACCAGCAGCGCCGCCAGCGCCGCCGCCAGGCACAGCACCGCCAGCAGCGCGAAGCCGTGGGTGTAGCCGGAGGCGTACGGCAGGCCGGAGGGCTGGAGGTGGCCGGTGACCAGAACGCTGGTCACGGCGGCGCCGATGGAGCCGCCGATGGTGCGGATGTTGGCGTTCATGCCGGTCGCCGCGCCGGTCTGGGAGGCCGGGACGCTGCCGACGATCAGGTTGGCCATCGAGGCGAAGGCCAGTCCGATGCCGAGGCCGAACACGCCCGAGACCAGGGCGACTTGCCACTGCGCGGAGTGCCAGAGGGCGAGGAGGCCCAGGGCGAGGGCGCCCAGCGCGGCACCCGCTGTCAGCAGTGCCTTCGCGCCGACCACCGGTTCCAGGCGGCCGCTGAGGATGCCGGAGCAGAACATCGCCACCAGCATCGGCAGCATCAGCAGGCCGGAGGCCGTGACGCTCGCGCCGAAGCCGTACCCCGCGGAGGCGGGTGTCTGGACGAAGGCCGGCAGGAAGGACCACAGCGAGTACATGCCCGCGCCGAACAGCAGGGCGGCGGTGTTGGTGGTCCACACGGCGGGCAGCCGCATCACGTGCAGGTCGATCAGCGGGGTGCGGGAGCGGGCCTCGGCCAGCAGCCAGACGGTGAACAGTAGCGCGGCCGCGGCGAACAGACCTACGGTCCGGGCCGAGCCCCAGCCCCACACGCTCGCCTGACTCAGCGGCAGCAGCAGGGTCACCAGCCAGGCCGATAGCAGGCCGGCGCCCAGCCAACTGACCTTGCCCTCGGCCCTGTTGGGCGACTCGGGAACGTAACGCAGGGCGATCAGCACATTGATCGCGACGACGCCGACGGGGATCCAGAACAGCCAGCGGTAGTCGAGCGCGGACACGATCGGTCCGGCCGCGACGATGCCGACGCCGCCGCCCGCGGCGATCACGGCGGACAGGTTGCTGATGCTGCCGCTGACCTCGGACGGGGCGAACTCGTCGCGGATGATGCCGAAGGAGAGCGGGAAGAGCGCGCCGCCGACGCCCTGGACCACCCGGGCGACGATCAGTACGCCGATGGTCGGGGCGAGCGCGGCCAGCAGACAGCCGAGCAGCACGACGAACAGGACGGCGACGAGGGTGCGCTTCTTGCCGATCAGGTCGCCGACGCGGCCGAGGATCGGGGTGAAGACGGAGGCGGACAGCAGGTAGGCCGTCATCACCCAGGTCGCGGTGGACTGGGAGGTGTGCAGCGCGTGCTGGACCGTCGGCAGGGCCGGCGCGATCAGCGACTGCAGCATGGCGAACACACCGGCACCGGTCGCGAGGACCGCGAAGGTGAGACGGGTGGACTTGCGGGGCATGAAAAGGCCTCTCCGAACGAACGGGGTGCGGCCGAGGTTCTCGGGCCACGGTCGTGCGGGCCCGGTGCGCCGCTCGAGCGGCACGGGCACGCCGACGGCCGCGGTGAGCGGTCGCGGAAAGGTACGGGGCGCCTCGCACTGCTAAAGTGGAGGCATACCTCCACTGTAGCGGAGGCTAACCTCCGGTTCAACTTTTACCGCCCCGGGAGGCAGCAGTGACGGCTCAGCCGTTCCCCGTCCGCGAGATCGTGGCGTCCCGCCGACCGCACCGGAAGGACGCGGCGCGCAACTACGACGCCCTGCTGGGCGCGGCGCGCGAGGCCTTCGCCGAGCACGGCGCCGACGCGTCCCTGGAGGACATCGCGCGCCGTGCGGGCGTGGGCATCGGCACCCTGTACCGGAACTTCCCGTCCCGCCGCGAGCTGTTCGAGACCGTGTACGCGGACGAGGTCAACGAGCTGGTCCGGGTCGCCGAGGAGGTCGCCGGCCTGGAGCCGTGGGAGGCACTGACCTCCTGGCTGACCCGCTTCACCGGCTACATGGTGACCAAGCGGGCCGTCCGCGAGGCGCTCGACGACGAGTCCGAGATCTTCGACGCCTGCCGCGAGTCGATGTACGCCGCCGGCGGTCCGCTCTTCGAGCGGGCACAGAAAGTCGGGGCCGCCCGCAAGGACATGGACTTCGGTGATCTGCTGCGCCTGGTCGCGGGCATCACCGGCACGGTCTTCGTCGACGACGCCCAGCGGGACCGGGTGCTGGCGATCGCGCTGGACGGGGTCCGGGCGACGCACTGAAGCGATTGCTCGTCAGGTGCAGCAGGCGGTCCCGAGCGCCTGAGAGCCCGGGACCGCCTGTCGTGTGAGGCCGGTTAGCCGGCGGTCCGCGGCAGAGTCACGCCGAGCTTCTCGGCCTGCTCCGTCAGGTCTCGCCAGACCTTCGGTGACACCGGGATGCCCTTCTCGCCCCGTTCCGCGGCCACCTCCGCGCTGCGCTCGCCCGGGTAGTACACACCGTCGGCGCCGTCCGCGACCGGCAGGGCCTTGAGGGTGCTCAGTGTGGTGTCGACGTTCGTGGTGAAGGCGTCGGTGCCGCCGAAGGCTGTCGGGTCAACGGCGATGAGCAGGGCGTTCTGGCGGTGTTTGCGGCCCGACGGGTCGTCCGAGTGGAACGACGCGAAGATCGGTGCGCCGACCAGCACGCTGGTCAGCAGCTCGAAGGCCAGGGACATGCCAGAGCCCTTGGCGCCGCCGAGCGGGAGAGGCATGGTCGCCTTCTCCGGGTCGGTCGTCGGGGTGCCGTCCTCGGTCGCCGCCGCGCCCTCCGGCAGCGGGGTGCCGCTCGCCTTCGCCTGGCGGATCTTGCCGAGGGCGATGGTGGCCGTGGCCATGTCGAGAAGCAGGGGCGCGTGATCGCGGGCCGGTACAGCGATCGCGAGGGGGCTGGTGGCCACGGCGGCGCCCTTGACGCCGGTGTAGCCCATGTTGGGCATGCCGGCGACGAAGCCGATGCCGATCAGGCCCTGCTCGGCGATCTTCGAGACGTAGTAGCCGATGGCTCCGGTGTGCACGGTGCGGCGCACGCCGACGGAGGCGATGCCGGTCTCCCGGGCCCGCCGCACCGCCTCGTCCGCGGCCGCACTCAGCGCAACCGGACCGGGCGCACGGTCGGCGTCGAGGACTGCGGCCGCGGCAGTCGTCGACTCGACCTTGATGTCGGGCTCGGCGTTGGCGACACCCTTGGCGAGCAGCTCCAGATAGGCGGGCACACGGGCGATCCCGTGGGAGTCGACACCGCGCAGAGCGGCCCAGACGAAGACGTCGGCGGTGGTACGGGCGTACTCGGCGCTCAGGCCGCCCTTTTCGAGGAGGGCGGCGGAGAGGGTGCGCAAGTCCTCGGCGGGAACCACGACCTTGGGAGGTGTATCAGACATGGCAGCGAAAGCCTCCTGGGCTACAGCGCGCCCCAGGGGGCGCGGGGAACTGCGCGACCAGCCACATACGGCCCGCAGCTCGAGAACGGCGTTCCAGCGAAGTGCTCAACGGGTGACGAGGACGTCGACGACAGCCGTGGTCCCTTCGGCCACAGCCTTCAACGCCCGCTCCAGCGCCGGCACAAGGGCGTCCGGCGTATCCACGGCCTCCGTGTGCATGCCGAACGGCTCGGCGAATGCGGCCAGTCGGGGCAGCCGGTGCAGGTCGGTGCCCAACCACTCTCCCGTCTCGGCGGCCGCACCGTCCGGGTAGAAGCGGCGGTGGTTGAGGTTCATCGACTTGTAGACGCGGTTGTTGAACACCACGATCAGCAACGGGAGTTCGTAGACCTTGGAGGCGTCGTACGACGGGATGACCGGGTTGTAAGCGAACGCGCCGTCCCCGATCGTGAGCACCACCGGCCGCTCCTGCGCGGCAAGTTTGACGCCGAGCGCGACCGCGATGCCCTGGCCGAGGCCGCCCTGCACGTAGAAGTACGAGTCAGGGGCGGCTGTTTGCAGATGGCGCTTGACGACGCGGCTGTGCGTGATGGTCTCGTCGACGACGATGCCGGCCTTGCCGTCGAGCAGCTTGCGCAGGGTCGCGGCGACGAGCACCGGGTCGATGCCCTCCGACTTCCCCGCCTTCGCCTCGGCCCTGGCGATCGCGGCCTGTTCGGCGGTGCGCCGCTTCTCCTGTGCCGTGCGGCGGGCACTCACCACCGGCGCATCGAGATCCTTCGCGCGCTTGGTCAGCTGCCGCAGGGTGTTGGCGACGTTGCCCTCCAAGTAACGATCGGCGAACAGCACTTGGTAGACCACATGCGGGCGTTGCGGCACCTCGTCGATCACCACGACCTTCGCCCTGGAGGGGCGACGCGACGGCGGATAGAACGGCGCCCTGCAGTTGACCAGCAGGATCAGGTCCGCCTCGTCCATCCACGGGCCGATGTCACCGCCGGCGTGCAGCGGATGCGTGCGCGGGAAGTTGCCACACACCGCCGAGTCGGGCTCGACGACCGGGATGTTCCAGGCCTCCGCGAAGGCGACCAGGGCCTCGAAGCCGCCCGCCTCCCGACCGGCGGTCTCCGTGACGATCACGGGGTTGGCGGCCTCGCGGATCAACTGGGCGACGGGGTCGACCTCTTCGGGCGAGCTGTGCGTGGAGCCGGGAGCAGCGATGGGCTTGGCCTCGCGGCCGTCCCAGTCCTCCAGGAGGATCTCCAGCGGGATGTTCAGGTACGCCGGCCCCGCGGGCGCCCGCCAGGCCAGCTCCGCCGCCCGCGTGATCATCGTGGGCAGGGTGTGCACACTGGCGGCCTCGTTGGACCACTTGGTGAACGGCTGGGCGACGCCGTGCGGGCCGCCCACGATGGAGAGGTTGCGGTACCACTGGCCGCCCGGGTCCTGGCCGGGTCCATCGCCGTAGGTGGTCGACTCCGAGGAGCTGACCACCATCGGGACGCCCCCGAGGAGTGCGCCGTGGAGGGCCATGGAACCCTGCAGGAGGCCGGGGGCCGCGTGCAGGAGCACGCCCTGGGGACGGCGCTTGACCAGGCCGTAGCCGGTGGCCATGCCCACCGCGACGGTCTCGTGGGTCAGGTCCAGGTACTCGGGGCAGGGCAGTCCGTCCCGGTGGCGCCGGGCCAGGGACTCCCACACCGGGGCCCACTCGGACCCCGACGAGCAGAAGATGTAGTCGGCGCCGACGGCGTTGAAGGCGGTGACGAGAGCATCGCCGCCGTCGGCGCCCGGGGAGTTGGTGGTGTCGGTCATCTCTCGCGCTTCCTCAGCCCTCGATCGGCCAGTTCAGGACCTCGGAGATACCGCGGCCCATGATCCATTCGAGCTCTTCGGGGGTGAAGTCCCAGTGCTTGGTGAACTGTTCGATGGTGTCGGTATAGGTGATGCCGTGACCGAGCAGCCGCGTGATGTCGGTGCCGTAGAAGCAGCGCTGCGGGCCCATCCTGTCGACCATCTCGCGCACGTACTTCTGGATGTTGTTGTTCGGGAAGGGCTGGGTGGAGTAGCCAGGCAGCGCGGAGACCTTGACGTAGATGTTGGGGTGCGCGGCCAGGTCGGCGGTCTCCTGCACCCAGTAGCCGATCGCGTCGTCGACGCAGCGGGCCATGATGCCCATGTGGTCGATGATGATCTTCAGCTCGGGGTGCTTCTCGGCGATCTGGCCCAACTCCCGCTTCCAGATGGGCGCGTGGACCATCGTCGGGATGCCGAGCTCCTCGGCGATCGGCCAGTACCAGTCGTTGGTGCCGTCGATCATCCAGTTGCGGTCGATCGGCCGGTGGAAGGTCAGGCGCGTGCCCTTCACATGCGGGTTCTGCGCGAAGTCCGTCAGCATGGCCTTGCCCTCTTCGGGCTTGTTCTGCGGGATACGGGCCATGATGCCGAAGCGGTCGGGGTGCGCCTCGCAGGCCTCCAGGGCGTAGTCGATGCGGTCGCCCTCCCAGGACGGCGGCAGGATCAGCGCCCGGTTGACGCCGGCCTCGTCCATCAGCTCGAGGGCCTCCTCGTACGAGAAAGGGTCCTCGCGGTGTCCGTTGAGCCGGATGCGCTCCCGCGCGCCGGGGACCCAGGGGCGGTCCGGGGTCTCTTCCTTCCAAATGTGGATCTGGGTGTCGACGACGAACATGTCTTCAACTCTCTTCGCAGAAGGGGCCGGTGGGGTGGTGCGCAAGGAACGCTAGGTGGGGCGTGCGGCCTTGCGGAGCCTCTGGGAGCGCAAGCACTTGTTGCACGCAAGTGCCGTGTGAGCAGGGCATTCTCTGTTTGCGTCAGGCGTCGTCGAAGACCGCGTCGACGATGTGCTCGGCGATCGCCATGGAGGCCGTAGCGGCCGGCGAGGGCGCGTTGCGTACGGCGGTGATCCGGCCGGACCGGTGGATGCGGAAGTCGTCGACGAGGGTGCCGTCGCGGTCCAGGGCCTGGGCTCGGACGCCTGCACCACCGCGTACGACGTCCTTGGCGCCGACGCCTGGGACGTACAGCTTCGCGTCCTTCATGAAGGCCGCCGTGGACAGTGAGCCGCGGTACTCCTTGATGCCGGTGCGCCAGTGCTGGGCGGCCATCTTCCAGGAACCGGGGTAGGCGGCGAGTCCGGCGAGGTCCCTCACCGAGACCCTGCTGAGCTGGTAGCCCTCCCTCGCCAGGGCCAGTACGGCGTTCGGGCCGACCTCGACCGAGCCGTCGACGCGCGGGGTGAAGTGCACGCCGAGGAAGGGGTAGCGCGGATCGGGCACCGGGTACAGCAGACCGCGTACGAGATGCGTCCGGTCCGGCTTGAGGAGCATGTACTCGCCGCGGAAGGGGACGATCCGCGGCTCCTGTTTGTCCTGGGCGAGTCTGGCCACGGAGTCCGAGTGCAGGCCCGCGCACAGGATCAGCCGGTCGACGCGGACACGTTCCTGACCGTAGGCGACCTCGATGCCCCCGGGCACATTGGTGATCGACGTGACCGGGAAACCGAGTCTGACGTCGCCGCCGGAGTCCTCGACGTCCTTGGCGAACTCCCTTGCGATTGCCGGGTAGTCGGTGATCGCCGTGCGCGGGGAGTGCAGGCCCGCGATGCCGCCGGCGTGCGGCTCGATCTCGCGGATCTCCTCCTCGGAGACCTTGCGGAGGTCGGGCACGTGGTTGTTCCTGGCCCGCTCGTAGAGGTTCTCCATCCGGCCCAGTTCGTCTGGGCGTACGGCCATCACTAGCTTGCCGATCTCCTTGTACGGCAGCGCGCGCTCCTGGCAGTACTCACGGAGCAGGGACACGCCCCGAACGCACAGGTCCGCCTTGAGGCTGCCGGGCGCGTAGTAGATCCCGGCATGTACGACACCGGAGTTGTGCCCGGTCTGGTGGACGGCGACCTTGCGTTCCTTCTCCAGCACCAGGACGCGCGTGCCGGGGCGGCGCAGGGCGAGCTCGCGGGCCGTGGCCAGGCCCACGATGCCTGCGCCGACGACGCCGATCGTCTCGTCAGCCATGGGTCCGCTCCGCAGCACCGATGTTGACGGCCACGGTCTTGACGCGGGTGGAGAAGCGGAGGACTTCCTCGCCCTGCTCCTTGTACGCCGTGCCGGAGTCGCGGAAGCCGCCGAAGGGGAGGTGGACGTCCCAGCCCGTGGTGGTCGTGTTGACGGCGACCTGACCGCACTCGACCTCGTCGGCGAAGCGGTACGCGCTGCCCAGATCGCGGGTGAAGACCGCCGCCGCCAGGCCGAATTGGGAGTCGTTGACGGCCTCGACGGCGGAGGCGAAGTCGGCGACGGCGCGGACGGCGAGGACCGGGCCGAAGACCTCCTCGCGCCAGATCGCCGTTTCGGGGGCGACGTCGGCGAGGACGGTGGGCTGGACGTAGCAGCCGTGTGCGCGGTCGCCTTCGGTGTCGGCCCGGCCGCCGGTGAGAACGGTGGCGCCCTGCTCCACGGCCCCGCGCAGATCGGCGAGGACGGAGTCGCGCTGCCTGGGGCTGGACAAGGCGCACATGGTGGTCGCCGGGTCGCTGCCGGGCCCCACCTTCAGCGCCTCGACCTCGGCGACCAGAAGGCGGGTGAACTCCTCGTACACCGGCCACTCGACAACGACCCGGCTGGTGGCCGTGCACCGCTGGCCCGCCTGACCGAACGACGCCGCCACCACGGCCTTCGCGGCGGCCTGGAGATCGGCGTCCCGGAGGACCACCGAGGCGTTCTTGCCGCCGAGTTCGCCTTGGAAGCGGACGTTGCGGTCGGCGAGGCGGCGGCGGATGCGGTTACCGACGGCGTTGGAGCCGGTGAAGGTGATGCCGGCGATGCGCGGGTCGTCGAGGAGTGCCTCCTCGATCTCGGCCGTGCGGCCCGTGACGACGTTGAGCACACCGGCCGGCAGGCCCGCGTCGTGCAGGGCGCGGGCCAAGTGCAGCCCGGAGAGCGGGGTTTCGGTGGCCGGCTTGAACACCGCCGCGTTGCCGGCGGCGAGCAGCGGGGCGAGCTTGCGGGCCGGGGTGATCAGCGGGTCGTTCCAAGGGCTGATCACCAGGATCACGCCGATGGGCTCGCGCTGGGTGTGCGTACGGTGGTTGGGGCGTACGTCGTGCAGGAGGGTGCCGTAGCCCTGGCGGGCGAGGCCTGCGTAGTACTCCAGGAAGTCGGCGGCCTTGAGGGTCTCGCCGGTCGCCTCCGCGAGGGTCTTGCCGTTCTCGGTGGTGACGTCGGCGGCGATCTCGTCGACCCGTTCGCGGATCAGACGGGCCGCGTCGGTGAAGATCCGGGCCCGTTCGAAGGGGCTGGTGCGCTTCCAGACCGTGAAGCCGCGCTCTGCGTGGTCGTAGGCCCGGGTGACGTCCTTGGCGGCGAGGGCGGGGATGCGGGCGATCGGAGCGCGGACGTCGGCCGGGTCGTGGACGTCGATCCAGTCGCCTGTGGTGACCCACTCCCCGCCGGAGAGTGTTTCGAGAGTACGCATACGGTTCACAACACCTCACTGGGCAACGGGGTACCAGGGCCGGGGCGGCACACATTGGTTGCGCTCCGCGCGAGCCGCTCATCAGGGGATTCGTGCTGGAATCGGCAGGTCAGACCTGCACGAGGAGGAAACGGATGACCTATGCAGTCGTCGCCCACTACCGCTGTGCCACTGCCGACGAGGAAGTGGTGCGGGACGCGTTGTTGAAGGCGCGATCGGCTACCCGTGCCGAGCCGGCGAACCTTGTGTACGAGGTGCACACCGTGGTGGGCGAGCCCGGCGGCTTTCTGCTGTACGAGCGGTATGCCGACCGGGCCGGGTTCGAGGCGCACAAGGCCGCCGAGCACTTCCAGGAGTTGATCGTGGACACGGTGTGGCCGCTGCTCATCGACCGTTCGGTGACTTTCGCCGAGGTTCTGTAGCGTCTGCCGGGCCTGTGTTCGTTCAGGGGCGCGGGTTGTTTGTGGCTGGTCGCGCTCACGCGGCGGTAGCCGCATATCGATACAGCCCCGCGCCCCTTGGGCAGCTTCAGAACTCGTTGCCCCAGCAGTACCGGGCGATTGTCTCGACCAATACGAGCTTCTTGCGCTGGTCCTCGACTGTCAGCAGGGGGCGCGACGCCACGTCCGCGAAGCCCCGCGACGGTGAGACCGCCCCGTCCTCCAGGTCCTTGAACTCGCCTACCCCGTCGATCCGTTCCATCACGGTGTCGATGTCCTCCAGCTCCGGCACCGTCGCGTCGACCACGCCCAGGCAGAAGTCGCGGTTCTCCGGCAGCGCCCTGACCAGGGCGAGTTCGGCCGGGGTGCCCTGGTCGAAGGGGAGGATCCAGCGGTCGGCGGTGATGGTGCCGTAGAGCTGCTCGGTGCGGGACCAGTCCACCGCCGTCGGGGCGACCCAGCCGGGGGCCACGCCGATCCGTACGCCCTCGGGGCGCTCGTCCAGCCGTACCGCCGACGCATCGACGGCGAGCGCGTCCTCGAAGGACAGTGCGCCCGGGTTGGTCGGGTCGGTGCCCAACTGACCCAGCAGGAGCGGGTTGTTGAGCTGGATCAGGCGTACGCCCTTGGAGACCAGCAGCTCGATCTCGGCCTGGATGATCTCGGCGAGGGCTTCGCCCAGTTCGCAGGCGGAGGAGACGCCGAGGCCGGCCTGGAAGGTCGTGGCGGCGAGGTAGGCCGGTGAGGGCAGTGACGCCTTAGGTGCGATGATCGTCAGCTCGGCGAGCCGCTCCGCCCAGTCCGCCAGCAGTGGGCCGTTGGCCTTCGGCAGCGACTCGGCGACCCAGCGCGCCAGGCCGTCGGGGCCCACCTCGTCCGTACGGCGGAATCCTGACACTCCGTCAAAGACTGCACTGCGGAAGTCCTCACGCGGGAAGTCGCCGTCGGTCACGACGGTGGAGCGCAGCTTGCGCTGGAAGCCCACCGCGTCCTTGACCGCCTGCTCCACGCCGACCGTGGCGAGTTCGGCCGGGCGGACCAGGCTGCCGTGATGGTCGATGCGGTAGTTGAACGTGTCCGCCATGGTTCAGGCGTCCTTTCCGGAGGTTCCGGCCGGGCCGCCCGCGACGCCCCAGGCGGCGAACTCCAGCTCGTAGCCCAGGGATTGGAGGACCTCCTCTGCTATCCGCTGGTCCTCGTCCGCGGTGCCGCCGGCGATTCCGAGGCCGCCGATGATCTCGCCGTCCTTCTTGATGGTGACGCTGCCCTCGGTGGCCATGATCGGCAGGGCGGCGCCGGGGAGCTGGGAGAGCTGGGAGAAGAAGACGGGCTGGCTCTCCTGCCACTTCTTCAGCATCTTGCCGGGGCGCTGCATGATCGCCGCGGTATAGGCCTTGGCGCGGGCGATGTCCGGGGTGAGCGGGCGGGCGCCGTCGGGGCGGCGGATGGCGACGGGGAAGCCGCCGGCGTCCACGACCGCGACGCTCACCGCCTTGCCGATCGCCTGGGCGCGCTTGTGGGCGGCGTCGATGATCTCCTCGGCGGCGTCCAGGGTGAGGCTGGTCATGCTGCTTCCTTCGGTGCGAGGATCATGCGGCTTCCTTGGGGGCGGTAAGGGTGCGGCGCAGGTGGGCGACGGCCGCGTTGTACTTCTGGGGCGCCTCCCAGTACATGGAGTGCGGGGCGTCCGGGACGACCTCGAGGTGGGAGCCGGGCAGGAGTTCGTGGGCGCGGGTCACGGTCTTCACGCTGAGCACCGCGTCCTTCTCGCCGGCGAGGAAGGCGACCCGGATGCCGGAGGCCTGGATCTCCCCCAGGGAGGGGCCGTTGGTATCGAGGTTGCGCAGGTCCTGCATCTTGGCGACGTTGAAGGTGCCCATCTGCTGGAACAGGAAGGTGAGGTCGGCGCGCTCCTGCTGGAAGGTCTTGGTGAGCAGGCGGTCGATGACGGGCAGCTTGACGGCCTCGGCGCGGTCGGTGGCGGCCAGTTCCCTGAGCTCGGGGTGGCTGATGCCGCCGAGGGAGTGGCCGAGGACGACGGAGGAGACACGCTCGGGGCGCACGAGTCCGGCGCGCAGGGCGGCGACGGAGCCGATGGACTGGCCGACCAGCATGGCGTCGGTCAGGTCCTCGGCGTCGAGGACGGCGACGACATCGCCCGGGAAGTCCTGGCCGTCGAACTCGTCCATCGACGAGTCGGACTTGCCGAAGCCGCGCAGGTCGACGGTGACAACCGTGAACTCCTCGCGCAGTGCGGCCACTTGCTGCCACCAGGCGGCGTGGTGGCCGCCGCTGCCGTGCACGAACAGGATCGCCGGGCCGCTGCCGTGGCGCTCGTAGTAGATGGAGGTGCCGTCGGAGTCGGCAATGGGCATGAGGGTGAACTCCCGTGCGTGCAGGATCAGTTGGGGCGGCGGCCGTGGAAGACGAGCTCGATCATGGTGTGGTCGGGGTCGTGGATGTAGCAGAACTTGGACTGGTTCTCGGGGCGTTCGATCGGGCGGGTGTGCCGGATGCCCAGCTCCTTCAGGTGGGCGAGGAAGTCGTCCCAGTCGTCGACCTCGACGGCGAAGTGGTAGGGCGCCATGCGCTCCATCTCCTCGACCGGGGTGAAGTGCAGGTCGAAGTTGCCGCGGGTCATCAGCACCACCCGGGTGTTGGACTTGGGCATGATGCGCTTCATCCCGAAGACCTTGGTGTACCACTCGGCGGTGCGGTCGGGGTCGGTGGTGGGGAAGTTGACGTGATGGATGTAGCGGGGTTCCCTGCTCATGACGGTTTCCCTTGTGTCCCTTCGAGTTGTACGGGGTTGGACAGCACACCGATGCCGCTGATCTCGACGTCCACGGTGTCCCCCGGTTCGAGTTGGCAGGTGGACTCGGCGCCCATCCAGAGCACGTCGCCGGGGTGCACGGTGAGGTGCTTCGTCATCTCGACGAGGTGGTCGAAGGGGTCGAACACCATGTCGCCTGTGGGGAATCGGGCCTGCACCTCGTCGTTGACCCGCAAGGTGGTGGTCTGCGCGAGGGCGTCGACGTCCGTCTCGATCCAGGGCCCCATGGGCTTGAACGTGTCGCTGTTCTTGCTGCGCCAGAACGTGCGGTCCTGGTGCTGCCAGGTGCGGGCGCTGACGTCGTTGCCGATGGTCCAGCCGAAGACGGACTTGCGGGCCTCCTCGTACGTGGCGTGGCGCAGCGTACGGCCGATGACGGCGACGAGTTCGGGCTCGGCCTCGAAGCGGCCCTCGACCTCGACGGGTTTGATGATCGGCGAACGATGGCCGGTGAGTGCGTTGTTGGCCCGGTAGCCGATCTCTGGGCGCCCGGGAGTCGGGACGCCGGCGTGCGCGATGTGCCGTGGGTAGTTCATGCCGACTGCGTAGAAGACGGGCGGTACAACAGGGGGCAGCCATACGGCAGTCGAGCGCGGCACCGCTCCGATCACCGTCGGCTCGCCTTCGATCGGCGACTCGGACAGCAGCTCGACGTCCGACTCCCCCACCCGGCCCCACACCGCTCGGCCGTCCACCGAGACTCGTGCGTACCTCATGGCGCCAGCAGGTGGGAGACGCGCTTGGTGACCAGGTAGGCGTCCAGGGCCTCGGGCCCGCCCTCCCTGCCGTAGCCGCTCTCCTTCACCCCGCCGGAGGGTGCCTCGTGGACCGAGCCTCCGCAGTGGTTGAGGGAGAGGATCCCGGCTTCCAGCTCGCCGGACAGTCGCTCGGCGGTGGCGGCGGACTTGGTGAAGCCGTAGGCCGCGAGGCCGTACGGCAGCTCGTTCGCCGTCTTCAGCGCCTCGTCGAGGTCGGTGAACGGCATGATCGGGGCGATCGGGCCGAACGGTTCCTCGTGCATGAGGTCCGCGTCTGCCGGTACGTCGGTGAGGACGGTCGGCGCGAAGAAGTAGCCGGGGCGGTCGAGCCGTTCGCCTCCGGTGAGCACCTTGGCCCCGCGGCCCACGGCGTCGGTGGTCAGCCGGACCATCGCCTGCAGTCGGCGCTCGTTGGCGAGCGGTCCCATGGTGGTGCCCTCGGCCAGACCGTCACCGACGACCACGGCCTCGGCGGCCTTCACGAACTCGGCGGTGAACTCCTCGACCAGGCTCTCGTGGACCAGGAAACGGCTCGGCGAGGTGCACACCTGCCCGGCGTTGACGAACTTCGCCTGGGCGGCACGGCGGGCGGCCGTAGCGGGGTCGGCGTCCTCGCACACGATCACCGGGGCGTGGCCGCCCAGCTCCATGAGCGACGGCTTCATGACCTTGCCGGCCTCGGCGGCCAGCAGCTTGCCGACGGGGACCGACCCGGTGAAGGCGACCAGGCGGACGACCGGGGAGGGGATCAAGTGTGCGGACACCTCGGCCGGTTCGCCGAAGACGAGGTTGAGGACACCGGCCGGCAGGCCCGCGTCCGCGAAGCAGGCGACCAGGGCAGCGGCGGTCGCCGGGGTTTCCTCGGAGGCCTTGATGACGATCGAGCAGCCGGCCGTCAGCGCGGAGGAGATCTTCCGCATGGGGCCGCCCGCGGGGAAGTTCCACGGCACGAACGCGGCGACGGGGCCGACCGGTTCGCGGCGCACCGACAGCAGGGTGCCGGGGGCCGACGGGATGATACGGCCGTACGCGCGACGGGCGTCCTCGATGTGCCAGCGCAGGGTGTCGGCGACCCGGCGGGCCTCGCCGGTGGCCTCCGCGAGGGGTTTGCCCTGCTCCCGGGTCATGATCCGGCCCACTTCGGCGGCACGCTCGGTGAGCAGGTCGGCGGCGGTGTGCAGGATGGCGGTGCGCCGGGCGACGGACGTGTCCCGCCAGGTCTCGAAGCCCTTGTCGGCGGCCTCCAGGGCGCGGTCGAGATCGGCGGTGGTCGCCAGCGGTACCTCTCCGATCACCTCCTCGGTGGCCGGGTTGACGATCGGGGCGGTACGTCCGGTGCCGCCCTGGCACCACTCGCCCGCTATGTACATGCGGACGGCGGGGTAGCCGTGGTCGGTGGTCATGGGTGAGTGCCCTCTCAGGGTCAGGACCGGGCAGGCGCGTCCTGGTCGCGGTTGGTGCGCAGGGCCCAGATGTGGTGCGGCGGGGTCGTCTGGTGGACGCGGGTCTCGTAGCTGTCGTCGACCCGGTCCATGTCGGCGGCGTATTCGACGCGGCCGCCGCACGGGGCGTGCAGGAAGCGGAAGACATTGGAGCCGACGGTGTGGCGGCCGAGCCGGCGGGCCTCCCGCCAGCCGTGGTCGATCATGTAGTTGCCGCCCTCGATCACGTCGTCGAAGCCGGGGACCTCGTAGGCGATGTGGTTGATGCCCGCCTTGTCGGGGCGGTGGCACAGCAGCATGGTGTGCTGGTCCTCGTCGCCC
Organism: Streptomyces sp. NPDC001663; assembly: GCF_042893105.1. Classification (NCBI taxonomy): domain Bacteria; kingdom Bacillati; phylum Actinomycetota; class Actinomycetes; order Kitasatosporales; family Streptomycetaceae; genus Streptomyces; species Streptomyces sp. NPDC001663. The sequence goes on from NZ_JBIAUR010000001.1 coordinate 312,035, forward strand.
GGGGCCTGTATGAACACGCCCATGGGCTCGACGATGTCGGTCGGGCGGAAGCCGAGGAGGCCGGTGTAGAAGGCGACCGCCTCGTCCTTCCCGGGCTTGGGGATGTTCAGGGCGACATGGCACATACGGAGCGGGCGGACGCGCTCGATGGGGCCGAGTGCGGTGTTCCAGCGGTTGACGTTGCCGAGCGCGTTGGCCGGGCGGGGGGTGACAGGGGCCGGCTTCGGGCGGGCCAGGGTGAGGCCGACACCGAAGCCGGTCTCGTCGACGGTGTGGTGGACGCCGTCGGCGCTCTCGCGGATCTCGCGGTCCCTGGCCACTGCGGTCACCAGACGCTGCAGCTCCTCGGGGGTGTCGACGCCCCACACGACCTCGCGCAGGGTGGGCCCGGCCTCCACGGGGGGCGGCAGCAGCGGGCCGGGGCGGGTGTCCAGGTGGAGGGTCTGCCCGGTGAGCGTCTCGAAGACGGCGTGCTCGTCGGTCCGCTCCACCGGGAACAGCCCGAAGTCGTCGAAGAAACGGGCGCATTCGTCGAGGTCGTCGATACCGTAGGTGACCGATTCGATCCTCTGGATTCCCATGGAGTCCTCTTTTCACGGGTCGCCTGTGAGCGTAGATTTCCGCAGGCCGCGGCCTCAATGGAGCGGGCCCCGCGGAATACGCAATCGTTTCTTGCGCCTACTGCCCGATCACGGGGATGGGGTTCTTCGAGAACCAGTCGGTGAGGAAGTCCAGGAACACGCTGATCTTGCGCGGGGTGGCCTGCCCGGGGCCGTAGATCGCGTACAGCGGGCGGTCGGGCACCGCCAGGTCGGGCAGCAGGACCTGCAGCGCTCCGGAGACGAGGTCGTCGTACGCCGGGCGCTGCGGCAACAACGCGATGCCGCGCCCGTGCACGGCCGCCTTCTGCAGGGCGATGTAGGAGTTGGACGAGAAGGCGATGTTGCGGATCTTGTGCAGGGTCGACGCATGGCCGTGGCCGATGCGCCAGACCGGGTCGTTGACGTGCACCAGGCAGTCGTGGTGGGCGAGGCCGTTGGGCTCGTCGAGCGGACCCTCGCGGTCCAGGTACTCCTTCGAGGCGCACAGGACGAACGGCAGCGAGGCGATCTTCTTGAGCCGGACGCTGGAGTCCCTGAGGTCTCGGGTGTGGAAGGCGATGTCGAATCCGCTGTCCAGGAAATCGTAGGTGCGGTCGGACATTCCGCCGAGTTCGAAACGGACCTGGATTTTGGGATGGGCCGCGGAAAAGGCGGCGATGGCGTCACCGAGATCGAGGCTGCCTATCCATTTCGGACAGATGATGCTGAGTGTTCCCTCGGCGCGGTCGTGCAGGTGCGCTATGCCTGCGTCCTCCGCCTCGATCTCGTCCAGAATGCGTGCGGCGAATTCCGCGTACCGCTGGCCGGGTTCCGTGAGACTCACCGAGCGGGCGGTGCGGTTGACCAGTCGTACGCCGACCTGCCGCTCCAGCTCCGCCACGTGCCGTGACACCAGTGAGCCCGACGAGCCCAGCCTCTTTGCGGCTCCGCTGAAGCTGCCGACTTGCGCGACGGTGACGAAGCTGTGCATCAGGAGCAAGCGATCCATGTTTTCCTCCGAGCCCTCCCACTCACAGCTTTGTGAGCGAGGGTTCTTACTTCGGGCAGTACTGAGGCGCTTCGCTCAGGTTGTCCTTGGTGACCAACACAAGAGGAATGTTGGCAATCTTGTCAACCTTCTTGTTGTCCAAAAGACCGACGGCGTTCTTGACCGCCGTGTCGCCGATGACCTTGGCGGAGTTGGCCACGGTGGCGGAGAACTCGCCGGACTTCACGGCCGCCAGGCCCTCGTCGGTGCCGTTGACGGTGACGATCCTGACGTCCTTCTTGCCGGCCGCGTCGAAGGCCTTGCGGACGGCGAAGCCCATCTCCTCGTTGGCGACGAAGGCGTAGTCCAGGTCCGGGTGGGCCTCGATCATGTTCTCGGCGACGTCCTGGGCCTTGGCCGGGTTGAACATGCCGGGCTGGTTGGCGACCACCTTGGCGTTGGCGGGCAGGGCGCCCTTGAAGCCGTTCACCAGCAGGTCGGAGGCGGCGCCCGGCGCACCGGCGACGATGCCGACCTCGACGTTCTTGCCTCCCGCGTCCTTCGCGACCCAGCCGGCGTCCAGGCTGCCGACCTTCTTCAGGTCGACGACGGCCGCACCGAGGATGTCGCTGACGTCGCTGGTCGCCACGGACGTCAGATAGATCGGGATGTTCGACGCCTTGGCCTTGGCTATGTCGCCCTTGAGCGAGTCGACGTTGACCGTCTGCACGATCAGCGCGCTCACATTGCGGGAGATCATGTCCTCGATGTTGGACAGCTCGGTACCGGCGTTCTGGTGGGAGTTGGCCGTGTAGACCTTGGCCCCCTCCGTCTTGGCCGTCTGCTCGACGGCCTTCTGCAGACAGGTGTGGAAGCCGGTGTCGCCGCCGTTCACGAATCCGAGGGAGACGTCATCGGAGCCGCTGCTGCCGTTGTCGTCGCCACAGCCGGTCAGTACCAGAGCGGAGGTGACGGCCGTGGCGAACAGGGCGCTGCGGGAACGGGCGGAAATTCTCATGGTGAAGCGCCTTTCGGTAGAGGCAGTTGGGAAGCAGGAGGTGTCAGTGCCGCGATGCGGAGCGGGCCTTGTGCATCTCATTCGCCACGGCCGCCACGAGCAGCACCGCGCCGACCGACACCGGCTGGTAATTGCTGGAGAAATCAAGGAGGTTGAGCGCGTTGGCGACCACGCCCAGCAGCACCAGGCCGAGGGCGGTGCCGACCACGGTGCCGTACCCGCCGGCGAGGGAGGTGCCGCCGATCACCACCGCTGCGACGACGGCGAGTTGGAGGGAGAGTCCGGCGGTGCCGCCGGGGCTGGAGGAGCCGAGGCGGGACAGCAGCATCAGGCCCGCGAGACCGGAGAGGGTGCCGGTCAGGCCGTACAGAGTGAGCTTGCGCGCTGTGACGTTGATGCCGCTGAGGCGGGCGACGTGCTCGTTGCCGCCGATGGCGAAGGCGTCGCGGCCGAAGACGGTGAACCGCATGACCAGGGCCGTCGCGACCAGCACCAGGACGGCGACGACCAGCAGGTAGGGCACCCCGAGGACCTTGTCGTTGCCGAGGGCGAACATTCGGGTGCCGATGGAGATGGTGTTGCCGTTGTGCACGAGCAGCGCGACGCCGTCGAGCAGGGTGGCCGAGGCGAGGGTGACGACGAAGGGCGCGACGTTGGTGAAGGTCACGACGAGCCCGTTGACCAGCCCGATCCCGGTGCCCAGCAGCAGCGCGACGACCACCGTGAGGGCCGTGGCATGGCCGCCCGCCAGCAGTTTCGCGGCAACGGCGGCCGTGACCGCGACGTTGCTGCCCATGGAGAAGTCCATGCCGCCCGCGGTCATCAGCAGGGTGAGCCCGGCGGCGAGCACCGCGTTGACGCTGATCTGGCCGAGCACGTTGATGATGTTGCGGTCGGTGGCGAACGTGTCGCTCTGCACGGCGGTGAAGACCACCACGAGCGCGAGTACGGCGATCAGTCCGGCGTGCGGAATGTCGCGCAACCTGCCCATGGAAACACGGGACTTGGGGGGATCGGAAACGCCGGAGCCATCGGGAAGTGTCTTGACGCTCACTGCGGTTGTCCTCCGAGGGCCGTGGCGACGAGTTCGTCGCGGGTGATGGCGGTGATGTCGTGCTCGCCGACCGTGCGGCCGGCGCTCACGACGACGACCCGGTCGGCCAGGCGCATGACCTCCTCGGCGGAGGAGGAGGCGAGCAGTACGGCCACCCCGCGGGAGGCGAGGTCGTCGACGAGGGTGTGGATGTCGGCCATGGCGGCGATGTCCACGCCGTTGGTGGGGTCCTCCAGGAAGCAGGCGGCGGGCGCGGTCTCCAGCCACTTGCCGAGCAGGACCTTCTGCTGGTTGCCGCCCGACAGCGCGCTCACCGGCGGGTTGCCGGCCAGCGCCTTCACGCCGTACGTGCGCCTCAACGGAGCTGCCCGGCGGGCGAGTTCGGTACGGCGGTGCAGGCGGCGGCGCATGAAGCGGTCGTCGGCGAGCATCAGGTTCTCGTCCAGGGACAGCTCCGGGACCAGGCCCAGGGCCCGACGGTCTCCCGTGACGCAGCGCAGACCACTGGCGAGCGAGGCGGGGATGCGGCCGAAGGGCACCGGCCGTCCCTCGACGTGGAGTTGGCCGGTGTCGGGCCGCTGTCGACCCGACAGCAGGTCGAACAGCTGCGACTGCGCGTCTCCGGCGGGTCCGAGGACGGCGACGATCTCGCCCCTGCGTACGTCGACGGTGAAGTCCCGGATGGCCCGGCCGAAGGTCAACCCCCGTACGGCGAGGCCGACTTCCTCCTTGGGCGTGGGTCGTTCGGGGCGGGTGGAGACGACGTCACGGCCCACCATGGCCCGTACGAGCTCGGTGTGGTCCAGCTCCACGGCGGGTGCCGTACGGACCACTCCCCCGTCGCGCAGGACGGTGAGGCGGTCGGCGACGGCCATGACCTCGTCGATGTAGTGCGAGATGTAGACGACGGCGACGCCCTCGTCCCTCAACTTCCTTACCAGGGACCGTATTTGGTCGGCCGCCTCGGCACTGAGACAGGCGGTCGGCTCGTCGAGGATCAGGATGCGTCCGCCGCGGCGGACCTCGCGGGCCACCTCGACCATGGTCTGCTCGGCGACGCTCAGCGAACCGGCGGTGCGCTCCACGTCGATGTCGATGCCGAGCCCGTGCAGCGCCTCGCGCGCCTCGTCCCTGACCGCCTTCCAGTGGACGGTGCGGCTGCGGGTGGGCAGGTCGCCGAGCAGGACGTTCTCGGCGACGGTCAGGCCCATCGCCAGTTCACGGCGTTGCGGGACCGAGGCGATGCCGAGGCGGCGGGCCTTGCGGACGGTGAGGCCGTGCTGGGTGTGCCCGTCGACCTCGACGACGCCGCGGTCGGCCTGGTGGACCCCGGAGAGGATCTGCACCAGGGTCGACTTGCCGGCACCGTTCATGCCCATCAGGGCGTGGATCTCACCGGGGTACAGATCGAGGTCGACGCCCTTGAGGGCGGCCGCCCCGCCGAAGCTCTTGGTGACGCCGCGGACGCGGAGCACGGCGCTCATGGCTGCGGCCCGTCGCTGTCGGGGACGATCCGGCCGTAGCCGCGGACGTCCGGGAACGGTGGCTCCTTCTCGGCCTGGAGGTCCACCTGGAAGGTGTTCAGGCACATGCCCAGCATGGTGAAGTTGCCGAGCGCGCCGATCGTGTCGACCAGACCCTTGGAACCGAAGTGCTCGAGCGCGGCGGCGAAGGTCTCGTCGGTGACGAAGTGCTCGTCGAGGATCTCCCGGCAGAACCGGTAGAAGACCTGGTCGGCCTCGTTGTCGAAGACGGCCTCGCGCCTCTCGGCGATGGCCTTGACGGCGGCCTCCGGGATGCCCGCCTCGATCGCCTGGTGCACATGTGCGTTCCAGGAGTACTGCGCGTCCCAGTTGCGGGCGGCCATCAGCAGCGTCAACTCCCGCAGGTGCTTGGGCAAGCTGCAGTCGAAGCGGGCGAACGCGCCCAGGGACTCGGCCCGTTCGCACATCTCCGGGCTGTGCAGCCAGACCCGGAACGGCCCACGGACGGCACCTCGGCGACCGGCGATACGGGTGGCCAACTCCTGCTGCCGCGGGGTCATTTCCTCATCGCTGAGAACGGGGAGCCTCATGTGGCCGATACCTGCCTTTTCTTTCCGGCGCGTTTCCCGCACGAATCCAGAAGCCGTGCGGTGCGAGCCGACGGTACAGCCGGGTCCGGAAAGCTCACCCCTCCCGAAATGCAAGGTAAAACTGCACGCCGGAGGGCACCCATAACGCGGGCGGCGGCCTAACGTCGTCCGGCATGACCACCATCATCAAGGCCGCTTCGGTCCCCCTTCTCGACCGCGGCGGCGCCGTCATGACGACCCCGCTCATCACCACCCCGTCCGCGCGAGGGGAGAACAGGATCACCAGCGGGATGAGCGTGTACCCGGTCGGTTCCGGGGCCCCGCTGCACTCGCACAACTGCGACGAGCACGTGACGATCCTCGATGGCGAGGCCGAGGTGTGGGTCGACGGCGAGGTGACGAAGCTGGAGCAGTTCGACACCACCTATGTCCCGTCGCCCATTCCCCATCTGTTCCGCAATGTCGGCGACCGCCCGCTGCGCATTCTCTGGGTGTATTCGTCCGGCCACGTGACACGGACGTTCACGGAGACGGGCAAGACGGTGGAACACCTGTCGGACGAGGACCAGATGGGCTCGGACGGCTAGGACTCTCCCCGGGAGGTCGCGGCGTCGGTTTCCGCGGCAACGGGTCGCTGCGGAGCCGTGACCGCGGGCGCCCGGCGAGGCATGGCCAGCAGCGCGATCATGGCGACGGCGCAGCAGCCGACGATGTACCAGCTGATCCAGGTGCTGGAACCGGTGTGCTGGAGGATCGCCGTGGCGATGAGCGGGGCCGGTCCGCCCGCGATGACCGAGGCGAGCTGATACCCGAGTCCCGCACCGCTGTAGCGGACGTTCGTGCCGAACCCCTCGGCGATCAGTGCGGCCTGGGGGCCGTACTGGATGTCGTGGAAGACCAGGGAGAGCACGATCGCGAGCAGGACGAGCCCGGAGGTGCCCGTGTTCAGCAGGCCGAAGTACGGGAACGCGAACAGACCGGTGCAGCAGATGCCGATGCCGTAGATCCGGCGTCGTCCGAACCGGTCGGAGAGGTGGCCGAAGAGCGGGACGCTGATCAGCCCGACGGCCGCCGCGACGAGCGTGTAGTTCAGCAGGTCGCCCCGCGGGAGGCCGAGCTTCTCCGTGCCGTAGGTGAGCACGAAGGTGATGAAGAGGTAGAACGGTGCCTGCTCCGACATCCGGATGAACGCTGAGGTCAGCACGGTGAGCGGCTGGTGGCGCAGCACGCTCCAGACCGGCTGGCGCACCAGCACCCGCTCCTCCTTCACGGCGGTGAAGGCCGGGCTTTCCAGCACCCTGAGCCGCACGTACAGCCCGATGCCGATCAGCACCACGCTGGCGAGGAAGGGGATCCGCCAGCCCCAGCTGTCGAAGCCGTCGCCGGATGCGGCGTTCATCAGTTTGACCATGCCGGTCGAGGCGAGGAGACCGAGCGGCACGCCGAGCTGCGGCCAGCTGGCCATGAGCCCGCGGCGGCGTTCGGAGCCCCATTCCATGGCCATCAGGACCGAGCCGCCCCACTCCCCGCCGACGCCGATGCCCTGGACCACCCGCAGCAGGACCAGCAGCACGGGTGCGGCGAGACCGATGGTGGAGTAGCTCGGCAGGAGGCCGATGAGGAACGTGCTGAGGCCCATCAGGACGAGCGTGGTCACGAGGGTGGACTTGCGGCCGATCCGGTCTCCGACGTGCCCGAAGACGGCGGCTCCCAGGGGGCGCGCGGCGAACCCCACGAACTGCGTGGCGAACGAGGCGAGCACTCCGGTGTACGGCTCCGCACCGGGGAAGAACACGTGGGGGAAGACCAGCGCGGCGGCGGTGCCGTAGAGGAAGAAGTCGTACCACTCGATCGCGGTGCCCACCGTGCTGGCGACCACGGCGCGGCGGCGGTGCCGGTGCATGGCTTCGACGGCGGTGGATTGCTCGTGTACGGCCATGGCGGCTCCCCGGCCGGCTGGTTGAACCCTTGAACCAATGGAACGGATTGCCGTGAGAGTGCTGGCCCGTCGCGGGCATGTCAAGAGGGGGTGCAGTCGTGGTCGTGGGCAGCCGGGCGGCCGTCGCCTCCCCTACTCGTCCGAGACGCGTACGACCGCCAGCGTGATGTTGTCGGGCCCGCCCGCCGCAATCGCGGCCTTCCACAGCTCGAAGGCCGCCCGGCCGTCGTCGTGCTCCCGCAGCAGCTCCTCGAGCACGTCCGTCGTCAGCGGGTCGGTCAGGCCGTCCGTGCAGATGATGTAGCGGTCGCCGGGCGACAGCGGCACCGCCGTCACATGGGGCTCGACGGCGCGGTACGCGGTGGTGCCGCCCAGGCACTGGGTGACCAGGGACGTGGTGCGCTGCCCGGGTTCGAGCGGTGGACTGTCGTCGACGCTCACCTGGCGCAGCCCGTCGCGGTCGGCGGCGAGGACCCGGCTGTCGCCCACGTTGAACACCAGCAGCGAGTCGGGCTGTACGACGACGCCGGCCACCGTCGTCCCCATGGCGGCGAGCTCGCCTCCCTCGGCGGCCTGGTACACGGCACGGTTGCAGGCGTTCAGGACGGCGCGGACGACTTCCTCGCTGTCCAGAGCCGGTCCCATCGCCGCGATCCGGCGGGCGACCAAGGCGCTGGCCACGTCGCCGCCGGGATGCCCGCCGAGCCCGTCGGCGACGGCGACGACCAGGGGCGTTCCGAGCGGGAAGACCAGCGTCTGGGGGCTCTCGGTCACGGTGGCGCACAGGGTCCACGGCCCGACGACAAGGCTGTCCTCGTTCCGCTCGCGAAGCAGCCCGGGATGGCTGAGCGCACTCACCGCGACGTACTGCATGGAGCCCCACCGCCTTCCCGCACCGGACACACCACTGGAGGACGGGCTCCCCTGGCAAGTCTAGGAGCAGTTCACCATTTCTGCTGGTCAGAAGCCCTCTGCTCACGCTCCGAGGTAGCGCAGCACGGCCAGCACCCGCCGGTTCGCGTCCTCCGAAGCCGGGAGACCCAACTTGCCGAAGACGGCCGCCACATGCTTCTCCACCGTGCCCGCCGACACCACCAGCGTCTGCGCGATCGCCCCGTTCGACCTGCCCTCCGCCATCAGCGCCAGCACCTCGCGCTCGCGTGCCGTCAGCGAGGCGAGATCCTCCACGCGGCGGCCGGCACCGGCGAGTTGGGTGACGACCTCGGGGTCGAGGGCCGTTCCGCCCGCCGCCACCCGGGCCAGGGCGTCGGTGAACTCGGCGACGTTCGCGACCCGGTCCTTGAGCAGATAGCCGACGCCGGCCGAGCCCGCGGCCAGCAGTCTCGTCGCGTACTTCGTCTCGATGTACTGCGAGAACAGCAGCACGCCCGCGCCGGGTTGCTCCCGCCGGATGTCGATCGCGGCGTGCAGTCCCTCGTCCGTGTGCGTGGGCGGCATCCGGATGTCGACGACGCTGACGTCCGGCCGGTGCTCGGCCACGGCCGCCCGCAGCGCGTCGGCGTCACCGACGGCCGCGCACACCTCGTGGCCGCGCTCGGTGAGCATCTGCGCCAGCAACTCCCGCAGCACGGCGGCATCTTCGGCGATCACCACGCGCATACGGCGCATGCTCTCACGTCCTCGCTCCCGGGCCGCCGCGGCTCACGCGTGCAGCGGCAGCGCCACCGTCACGGCCGTCGGCCCGCCGTCCGGGCTGCTGATGTCGAGGGTTCCGTCGACCGTACGCACCCGCTGCGTCAGCCCGGCGAGACCGCTGCCCGCGCCGAGCGCAGCGCCACCGCGGCCGTCGTCCGTCACGCACAGCCGCAGCAGGCGACCCTCCTGCGTGACGCGCAGGACGGCCCGCCGGGCGCCGCTGTGCTTGATGACGTTGGTGAGCAGCTCGGCGGCGCAGAAGTAGGCGATCGTCTCGATGGCCGGCGTGGGCCGCTCCGGGATGTCCACGGACACCTCGACGGGTACGGTGCTGCGCGCCGCCAGCGTCGCGAGGGCGTCGGGCAGGCCGTCGTCCAGTACGGGCGGGTGGAGGCCGCGGGCCAGGTCGCGCAGTTCGGTGAGGGCTTCGGTGGCATTGCTGTGGGCGGTCTCCAGCAGCCGGCGCAACCGCGCGGGGTCGGCGACGGGTTCGCCGTCCGCGCCGAGCCCCTCCTTCGCCATGTCGAGGCTCATGGCCAGCGCCACGAGCCGTACCTGCGCACCGTCGTGCAGGTCCCGCTCCAGCCGGCGCAGCAGTGCCGCGGAGTCGTCGACGGCGAGGGCGCGGGTCTCCTCCAAGTTCCGTACGCGCCGGGCGAGTTCACCGGGCCCGAGCAGGGCGCGCACCAGCCAGAGGTCCACGGCGACGATGCCACGGGTCACCCACGGCGCCGCGAGCAGCGTGGCCGCGCCGATCGCGGCGGCCACGAAGGTCCCGGCGAAGGAGGTGCTGTGCGGTGCGCCGCCGCCGACCGGAATCGGCGTGATCGTCGGCATGCCTTCCGCGCCGTCGCGCGGGCGCTGGCCGAAGGCGGCCCAGCGCAGCGGGGCGGAGAGGTTGATCAGCCCGGTGAGCCACCAGCTCACGGCGTACAACTCCAGGGCGGCGACAGGCAGTTTGACCAGTACGTACGCCGCCGACCGCCACCCGGCGGCGTCCCGCAGCCGGGCGTCCAGCCGAGCGAAGACCTTGCCCGCGGGCCTGAGCGGCAGCGGGACCGGGACACGCTCCCCCAGCAGCCCCGCCGCCAGCCTGCGGTGCACGGCGGCGAAGCCACGGGCGAGCCCCGTCGCACCGACCACGAACAGCAGCCCGAGAACGGCACCGAGGAGGGAGACGGTGAGCCCGGCACCGAGGGCAAGCAGCACGAGAACGAGCACGAACCCGACGACGGCGACCGGAAACCCGACGAGACAGTAGGCGGCCTCGGCCCAGGCACGTCCGGTGAACGGCTGGGACAGCGCTCTCCTGGTTGTGTCGTGTGCGGGCATGGTTCCAGTGTCCCGTCCGTGGGTCCCTCGCGCGGCGGCTACGCGTCGCGGCGTACGAGCAGGTGGCCGCCCGCCACGAGTGCCGCCGCCACATACAGGCACAGCATCGCGAAGCCCACCCACGGTGAGAGACAGTCCGCGACCGGCTTGGCAACCGCCAGGGAATTCGCGGCGATCATGGTCGGGAAGAACTTCGCGACCGTGACCCCGGTCAGCCCGGCGAACACCGCCGGCACCACATAGAGCACGCCGACCAGCAGCCCGATGGCCAGGGCCGTGTGCCGCACGACGGCTCCCAGCGCGAGACCGAGCAGCCCGACCATGGCGAGGTAGGCACCCGACAGCAGCAGCGCACGCGGCACCCCCGGGTCGCCGAGCGCCGGCCGCGGCACCGCGTCGGTCAGCGCTAGCCTCCCGACCAGGAACGTCGCGAAGGTGATCACCTCACCGACCGCCAGCGTGACCACGCCGAGCACCGCGGCCTTGGCGGCGAGCAGCAGCGGCCGGTTCGGGATCGCGGCCAGCGTGGACCTGATCGCCCCGGACGAGTACTCGCCGGTGATCACGAGCACCCCGAGCACGCCCACGACGAGCTGGCCGAGGGCGATCCCGGCCAGCACGTTGTTCACCGGATCGAAGGTCGCCGCCCGATCCGGGCTCGGTGCCTTGGTGTTGGCGATGGTGACGACCCCGATGGCGACCATCCCCACGACCGTGGCGAGCAGCGCCCACAACGTCGAACGCAGGCTGCCCAGTTTGATCCACTCCATCCGCGCGGCATGCGCGAACCCGTAGTGGCCGACGGGGAGTTCCGTCCGTACGGCGGTCATGGCTGCCTCCTGTTCTCGGTCGGGGCGACACCCCGGTACTCCGCGCTGCCCCCGGTGATCGCGAAGAACGCCTCCTCGAGCGAGCGGCCGTCGGCCGTCAGCTCGCCGACGCTGGTGTCGGCGAGCAGCCGGCCCTGGCCGATCACGATCAAGTGGTCGGCGGTGAGCGCCATTTCGCTGATCAGGTGACTGGACAGCAGGACCGTGCGCCCCTCGTGGGCGAGGGACTTCATCAGGTTGCGGATCCAGCGCACACCCTCCGGGTCGAGCCCGTTGACCGGCTCGTCGAAGAGCAGCACGGCTGGGTCGCCGAGCAGCGCGGCGGCGATACCGAGCCGCTGCGACATGCCGAGCGAGAACCCGCCGGCCCGCTTCCCCGCCACGTCGGCGAGGCCGACGGTGGCCAGCACCGTGCTCACCCGGGAGCGCGGAATGCCGTTGGCGGCGGCCAGCGCCGCCAGATGCGTCGCGGCGCTGCGGCCGGGGTGGTACGTACGGGCCTCGAGCAGCGCACCGACCTCACGCAGCGGCCAGCGCAGCTCGTGGTACGCCCGGCCGCCGATGCGGGCGGTGCCCCGGTCGGGGCGGTCCAGGCCCATGATCAGGCGCATGGTGGTGGACTTTCCGGACCCGTTGGGGCCGAGGAAACCGGTGACGGCGCCCGGCCGGACGTCGAAGCCGAGACCGTCGACGGCGAGCGTCGACCCGTACCACTTGCTGAGACCGCGCGCTTCGATCATGGCTGCTCCTCGATGGCTGCACTCATGCCGTCGAAGCTATGCGCGCCGCTCGGCCCCCGGAACGTGGATGACCTCCGTCTTCACCTGGGGGATTTCCCCCAGGAACCATGATCACGGCGACTTCATAGAACCGCCGCGACCGCGTCCACAACAACATCGGCGACCCGTGCGGGCTGCTCGACCAGTACGGCGTGCCCCGCGTCCGGCACCGTGACCATCCGCACGCGCGGACAGGCCTCCAGTCCTCGCCGCTCGCCGTCCGTGAGACCGATCTCGTCGTGATCACCACGGACGACCCAGGCCGGGACGTCGGCCTCGCACAGCCGCGGGACCAGTGACGGCCAACGGTCCAGGTACTCGTAGTAGCGCCGTACGATGCGGCGGCAGGTGGCCGGATCGTTGGCCGCCATGTCCGCCGCCAGCGCCTCGGCGCGGTGCTTGGGCAGTTCGCGTTTCATGGCCTTCGGCAGCAGCTTCAGCATGCCGGCCCAGCCCGCGATGCCGAGCCCGGGCACCCGCCCCAGACCGTTCATCACCGCCAGGAACCTCGCCTCGTCCCCGCGCGAGAAGGTCGGCGACAGCAGCACGAGCGGTCCCGAGAACAGACCGGCGGCGGCCATCTCGATCGCCACGTTCGCACCGAGGCTGTGCCCGACGACCACATCGCACCCCGACTCGGCGGCGAACTCCGCCATCAGCCGGGCGTAGTTCTCCATGGAGACGTCCTCGGGCGCCTCGGTCCCGCCGAACCCGGGCATCGTGACCCCGACCAACCGCAGCCCCGCCACCGCCGGTTCGGCCATCACGTCCGCGTAGAACTCGGTCGAACACAGCCCGCCCGGGATCATCAGCACCCGGTGCGGCGCCTCGTCCGGCCCCGCACGGCGGACATCCCACCGCCTATCCATACTCCGAGCCTGACGCCGGAGGCCGGCCCCCGCATCCGCTGCGGTGGCCGGCGTCCGTCCTTGCCCCCTGTGACCGGGTCCGTGGCTGGTCAGTGCGCGGCGGCCAGCTCCTGCTCGGCGCCGGTGCGTGCGCCCGGCTTCGCGCTGCGCAGGGCCGCGATGCCGATGAAGACCATGGACGACAGGCCGGCCAGGGCGAAGGCGGTGAAGCCCCACTCGCCGTTGCCCGCGGCGAGCAGCTGACCGCCGAGCCACGGGCCGAAGACGGCGCCGAAGCGGCCCATGCCGGAGGTCCAGCCGACGGCGGTGGCGCGGTTGTCCGGCGTGGAGCGGATCGAGACCGTCGCGTAGATCATCGTCTGGGCGCTGTTGAGGAAGACGCCCGTGAGGAACACGACCAGCGTGGTCACGCCCATCGACATGTGGACGCTCAGCAGGTAGACACCGGCAGCCGTCAGTGCGAACCAGATCGCCGAGATACGCGGGGCACCGAACTTGTCGGCGGCCCGTCCCGCGGCCAGCATGCCCACGATGCCGCCCAGGTTGAAGACGACGACGAAGGTCAGGGCATTGGTGAGCTCGTAGCCCTCGGTGCGCATCAGGGTGGGCAGCCAGGTGGCGACGCCGTAGACCAGGAGCAGTCCGCCGAAGGAGGCGAACCAGTACAGCAGCGTCTGGATCCACTCGCCGCCGCGGAACAGGTTGGCCAGCGCGTCCCAGCGGTCGGCCGCCGTCTTCTTGCCGGTCGCGGCGGGCAGCTCGACGTCGTAGCGGGTGGCCAGCGACTGTGCCTCCTCGGCCCGCCCCTTGGCGACCAGGAAGCTCAGCGACTCGGGCAGGAACCTGGCCAGCACCGGGGCGAACAGCAGCGGGGTCACGCAGACCCAGAAGGCCGCGCGCCAGCCGACCGGGTCCACCAGCCACTTGGCCACGTACGCGGAGAGGATGCCGCCCGCGTGGTGCGCGGTCATCAGCATGCCGATGACGATGGCGCCGCGGCCGCGCGGGGCGTAGTCGGAGACCATGCTGATCGCGGTCGGCAGCAGACCGCCGAGGCCGACGCCCGCCAGGGTCCGGCCGAGGCCGAAGACCTCGACGCTGCCCGATATCGCGCAGATGCCGGAGGCCAGCGAGAAGACGGTCACGCAGACGACCATCAGCTTCTTGCGGCCGATCCGGTCCGCGACCGTGCCCGCGGTCAGGGCGCCGACCAGCATGCCGAAGGTGGCGTAGCTGCCGAGGTCGCCGGCCTGGTCGGGCGTGAGGCCGAAGGTCTTCGTCTCCAGCAGGTGCGGCAGCACGGAGCCGTAGATGAACATGTCGAGGCCGTCGAAGAGCACGGCCAGCCAGCACAGACCGACGACCAGGAGGGCCAGTCTGCTGATGCGAGCGGACGGGGAGGGGGAGGAGGACATCTTTGTTTTCCTCTCGTGGAACAGGGTGCCCCGACGCTAGGGACCGAGAGCGAGATTCGTCAACGTTTTTGTCAACAATCTCATCGACAATCAAGGCAGGCAGTCGGGGCGAGGGGGCGGCGAGGGACCTGTCAGGCGACCGGCGGTGTCCCGTGCGTGTGGAACGACTCGATGGTCTTCAGGCCCCAGGCCTGCCCCTTCTTGCGCTCCTCCTCGGTCCAGGTGATCAGCGGCCAGTCGGGCGCGAGGACGAGACGGGTGAGCGGGTTGCACAGCTCGATGCGATTGCCGCCCGGCTCGTAGACGTACAGGAAGAACGTCTGCTGGATGGCGTGCTTGTGCGGGCCCGTCTCGATGAACACACCGGTGTCGATGGCGAGATCGGCCGCGCGCAGGATGTCCTCGCGGGTGTCGGTCGCGAAGGCGATGTGGTGCAGCCGGCCGGCCGAACCGGTCCAGTCCTCGGTGTAGACGACGTCGTACGACTTGTTCGTGTACGTCAGCCAACGCGCCGCGATCCGCCCGGAGTCGAGCTGGATCTGCTCCGTCGGCCGGGCCCCCAGCACCTGTTCCTGGAACTCGGCGTTGGCGAGCACGTCGGCGGCGAGGAAGTTGATGTGGTCCAGGCGGCGGACCCCGACTCCCCCGTTGGGCTTGGCCTGTGGCTGGTTCTTCAGCGCCGGGCGCAGTTCCTCGGGGGCCCGGTAGTGCTCGCTCTCCCAGTACAGCGCGTGCTCGTGGCCGTCCGGGTCGGTCGTCAAGTACAGCTTGCCGAGGCCGGGTTCGTCCTCGACCCACTTTCCGCTGCCGCCCGCCTCCTCGATCGCTTTGATACGGCGGTGGAGGGCGTCCTCGCTCGAGGTGCGCAGGGCAAGCCGGCCGAGGCCGGGACGCTCGCGGGCGGTGAGGACCAGGCTGTGGTGCTCGTAGTCGTCGAAGGTCCGCAAGTAGACCGTGCCGCCGTCCCGGCCGTTGACCGTGAGGCCCAGGTAGTCGGTGAAGAACGCGACGCTGGCGTCCAGGTCCGGAGTGAACAGCTGGGCGTGGCCGATGTGGGCGATGTCGCCGAGCGGCGGAGTCATCGTTGACCTCCTTGGGGTTGTGCAGGGACAGGTGCCGTCTCGGCGGACCTGGGGAAGACGGTGCCGTCGAAGATCTTGCGGGCGGTGCGGACCACGGCGGTGCGGTGGGCAGCGGGCAGGCCGTCGGGAGTGGCTCCGAGGCTGCTTTCGATGTCCAGGAATCCCGTGGGATGTTCTATGCGAATTCGGTCACTATCGGGATCGATCTCCGAAAGCTCCGCACCCACGCTGCCTTCGATCCGCAGGCCGGCGGCCACACTGGCGGCGCCGAGCACGCCGATCGAGGTGTGGCAGCGCACCGGGATGAAGGTGCGGGTGGTCACCACACCGCCGTCCCGGGGCGGGGCCAGCAGGGTGAGCTTGGGCACGGTGGTGTCGGAGACGTCGCCGAGACCCATCAGGCGGCCCGCTTCGAGGCGGATCTCGCGGAGCCGGTCGGCGAGTGCGAGGTCCTCCTCCAGGTCCTTGGGTGCCTCGTAGCCGGTGACCTTGAGGGACGAGGCGGCGATGAGGACCGTCGGCATGCCGTTGTCCACGCAGGTCACCGGTACGCCGTCGATCTCGTCGCGGACGTTGCCGGTGGGCAGCAACTTCCCTGCCCCGGCCGGGAATTCGATGACCACGGGCGCGGCCGTCCCCGGCACACCCGAGATCTCGGCGCCTCCCGTGTAGTCGACACGGCCACCGGGGGTCGGGAAGGTCGCCGTCGCGTGGTCGCCGGTGTTGACCATGCGGATGCGGACGGAGGTCGACTCCTCGCCCGCCGGAACCAGTCCGCGCTCGACGGCGAACGGGCCGATGCCCGCGAGGATGTTCCCGCAGTTCTGACGGTCGCTCACCTCGGGCCGGTCGACGACGACCTGGAGGAACAGGTAGTCGACGTCGGCGTCCGGGTCAGCGGACGGCGAGACCACGGCCACCTTGCTGGTGAGCGGGTGCGCGCCACCGAGGCCGTCGATCTGCCGGTCGTCGGGGCTGCCCATGATGCGCAGCAACAGCGCGTCGCGCAGGGCCGGTTCGGCGGGGAGGTCGCCGGCGAGGAAGTAGGCGCCCTTCGAGGTGCCGCCCCGCATCAGCAGGCAGCGCACCTCCTCGGGCACACTGGTCACGACCGCTCCCCCGCGTCCCCGGCGTACTCCTCGTACGTCTTGTACTCGACGCCGAGTCGCTCGAGGGTGCCCCTCAACCCGTAGCGGTCCAGGCCGAGTTGGCCGTCGAGGAAGGCGGCCCGAGTGGCGGCCTCCTTGGCCTCTCGGGCTTCGGACTTCTCGACGGTCTCGCGGGCGCGCTCACGCGGTACGACCACGACGCCGTCGTCGTCGGCGAGGATCACGTCACCGGGGCGGATGACCTGGCCGTCGATGGCGATCGGCACATTGACCGAACCGCCGGTGGCCTTGACCGTGCCCTGCGAGGAGACCGCCCGGGACCAGGCGGCGAAGCCCATGTCCCGCAGTTCCTGGGTGTCGCGGATACCGGTGTTGAGGACGACACCGCGCACGCCGCGCTGCTGCAGGGCGGTCGCGAACAGCTCGCCGAACAGACCGTCCGTGCAGGGCGAGGTGGTGGTGACGACCAGGATGTCGCCCTCGCCGCACTGCTCCACGGCGGCGTGGATCATGAGGTTGTCGCCGGGCCAGCTCAGTACGGTGACGGCGGTACCGGCGACTCGTACGCCCTCCTGGACGGGCCGAATCTCCGGGCCCAGCAGGCCCGTTCGGCCCATCGCCTCGCTGACGGTGGCCGCACCGAAGCCGGCCAGTGCGTCGACGTCCTTCAGGTCCGCCTTCGGCGGGTCGGTGACGATGACGCCGCTCATGCCAGCTCCTTCGCGATCTGCGGGTAGGGACGCATGTACGCCTCGGCCATGGTCTTGTGGGCCAGGCCCAGATTGGGGCCGGCGTTGCGCTTGAGCTGGACTCCTCGGCGTACGGCGAGGTCGGTGTAGTAGTCCCACAGGTGCTGCTGGGCGCCGAGGCACTCCATGGCCTTGCGCTTGGTGTCCCACACCTCGGTGATGTCGAGCAGGACCTCGGGCTTGAAGCCGCTCATCTCGGGCTGGTGCGGCTCGAAGTAGAAGACCGGCGGGGCGCCGATGATCTCGCCCTCCCCCGGGTAGCCGAGGGCCTGCGCGAGGACGCGGGCCTCCAGCGCCATCCGGTTGGCGGCCGGGTGGTCGCCGTTGTACGGGTCCTCGACCGGGTGGGTGAGCACGACGTCGGGCTGGGTCTCGCGGTAGACGGCCACCAGATGGTCGGTCAACTCGGCGGTGGGGACGAGCGGGTAGTCGCCGGCGTCGAAGAAGCGGACCTCGGCACCCAGGGTCGCGGCGGCACGCTCGGCCTCGTCCCGGCGTATCGCCTTGATCTCCTCCAGCTGTTTGCCCTCGCGCCACGCCTTGGCGGACTCGCCGCGCTCACCGAAGGTCAGACAGGCGATGGTGACCTTCTCCCCGCGGGAGGCGGCCAGGGCGATGGCACCACCCGCCCGCCACACGAAGTCCCCGGCATGCGCGGTGACGACGAGTGTGGAACGTGGATCGGTGGCGGGCGCATTGGCCTGGGTCATTGCTGCAATCTCCTTGATGGACAGGTGGGCGCCCGCCTCGCACCACCGTGATCAGTCGCGCAGCGCCTCGATCACGCTGGTGAGGTGGGCGCGGACGGCCACCTCGGCCGCCTGCGGGTCCCTGGCCCTGATCGCCTCGATCATCGCCAGGTGCTCGTTCAGGGAGTGCTGCGGACGCCCCGGCCTGAGCGCCAACTGGAAGCGGTGGCGCACCAGTTGGGCATTGAGCCGCTCCAGCAGGTCCACGGCCGTCTGCTGGCCGGAGAACTCGCGCACCTTGGCGTGCAGTTCCTGGTTGAGCTCGGAGTACGTCATCGGCTCGCCGTCGGCCACGGCCTTGGTCATCGCCGTGCCCAGCTCCGTCAGCTCGGCGAGCTGCTCGTCGCTGGCGGCGACGGCTGCCTTCGCCGCGCACAGCCCTTCGAGGACCATGCGGCACTCGGTGATGGCGACCGCTTCCTCCACGGTCACCACCCGTACCCGCGAGCCGCGGTTGCGGATCCGCTCGACGAGGCCCTGGGCCTCCAGATCGATCAGTGCCGCACGGATGCTGGCCCGTGTCACACCGAACTGCTCGGCGAGCTCGTTCTCCACCAGCCGCTGCGCCGGTGCCATCTCGCCGTGCAGGATCGCCTGCCGCAGCTGCGCGAGCGCATGCTGTTTGGCCTGCTCTCCGGTGCTCGGACGGGCTTCTTTCGGCATCGTTGCCCTCCCTGAGTGAGTGCCTGTCGAACCTAAATCTAGCCAAACAAGATTGTCAACAATTTTGTCCGCTTCATTGCAGGCACGACTGGCAGGCACGACTGGCAGGCACGACCGGCGGCAATGGCCGGCCAGGACGACGAGGGGCCCGCCGTCAAAGGACCGTCGGCAGCGGATCCTCGGCATGGGCGACGAAGTCGTCGACCAACCGATGGAAGAGCGCGGCGAGTTGCTCCAGGTCCTCCCCCGACCACTCGGCCAGCGCCACCGCCAGACCGCGGCGGCTCGCCTCGCGGATGCGCCGGACGGCCGCCAGGCCGAGGTCGGTGAGCTGGACGCGCTGGGCCCGGCGGTCGTCCGGGTCGGCGATACGGATCACATAGCCGCCCTGCTCCAACTGCCGCAGCTGGCGGGTGACATGGGAGGCCTCCACCGACAGGCGGACCGCCAGCACACCGGGACGCAACGGCTCGCTCTCGGCGATGTACCGCAGGATCGCGACGGCCGCCCGGTCGAGCGGCAGCCCGGCCAGAGCCATCAGGCGCTCGTGCTGCCGGGCCCGGCCCGCCAGGTACGTGACACGTGTGAGTGCCTGCTCGATGTCACTCACGTTCGCCGGGACGGGTACTGAGGCGGGTCGATTCGCGGGCATGTACTCGAGAGTAATTCTACTTGCCTAACTTAAGCAATATCCAGATGGTTGCTTGACTTAAGTAACTCCACTGTGCTTGCCTAAGTCAAGCAAGCCAGTCAGCACGCAGACCGGGGCCGCGTCGAGCGGAGGCGGCCCCTGTGCGCCGACTCCGTGGGGACGGGGGACGGCGCGGTCACCGGGTCCGGCGGCCGGGACACTCCCCCCGTCCGGCGCCGGCCCCGGTGACGCCTCTCTCCCACGCTCCCCTCCCTTCAGAAAGCGAGCCCTCCATGGCCACCATGAAGTCCGTCAAGACCGGCACCCGGGACCACATCGACCTGGTGGACGTCGAGCGTCCCGTACCGGGCCCGAAGGACGTCCTGGTCAAGGTCCGCGCCTGCGGCATCTGCGGCACCGACACCTTCTTCCTGCACCTGGGCGGCATGCCCGCCGGCGCCGACGGCTCCATGCGCTCCATCCCCCTCGGCCACGAACCGGCCGGCGAGATCGTGGAGGCGGGCGCCGAGGTCACCGACCTGAAGGTGGGCGACCGGGTGGTGGTCAACCCGCAGGGCGTGCCCTCCGGGATCATCGGGTGCGGTGGTGCGCACGGCGCCATGAGCGAGTACCTGCTGCTGGAGAACGCCGAGGCCGGCAAGACCGTGGCCGTCTTCCCCGACACCGTGCCCTTCGACGTCGCCTCGCTGAACGAGCCGATGGCCGTCGCCCGGCACTGCGTCAACCGGTCCGGGGCGAAGGCGACCGACAAGGTCGTGGTCTTCGGTGCGGGACCCATCGGGCTGGGGGCGACGATCTGGCTGAAGCTGCGCGGGGTGCAGCACGTGGTCGTCGCCGACGTCATCCCCGAGCGGCTCGAGACCGCGTTGGCGGTGGGTGCGGACGCCGTCATCAACTCCGCCACCGAGGACGTCACCGCCCGGCTGACCGAGCTGCACGGCCCGGCCGCCAACGCACTCGGGCAGCCCCGTGCGGGCACCGACATCTACATCGACGCCGCCGGGGTCGCGGCCGTCTTCAACGCCACCGTGGACGCCGCCAAGTGGGGGGCCAAGCTGGTCATGGTCGCCGTACAGAAGAAGGGTGCGGACATCGATCTCGGCGGGATGCTGCGCAGTGAGCTGACGCTGATCGCCTCCCAGGGGTATCCGACCGAGATCTTCGAGGTGACGCCGGAACTGGTGGAGCACCATGAGCGGTTCGCGAAGCTGATCAGTCATCGGGTGCCGTTCGGTGAGGCCGAGCGGGCGTTCGGGCTGGCGATGACGCCGGGGGCCGCCGAGAAGGTCGTGGTCACCTTCGAGTAGGCGGCGCCCGGGGTGCGGCTATTGGCGGTGCCGCGATGGGGTGTTGGCCGTCTGCCGCGCCGTCGCGGCTTGTCGCGCAGTTCCCCGCGCCCCTGTCGGGGCGCTCCTCCCCACGGCGCTTTGAACAGGAACCCCCACTTCCATGATCGACAATCTGCCGCGTCCGCCTCGCGGACGCCCCCAGCCCGTCGATGCGGTTGTCGCCGCCGCTCTCTTCGCCTGTTCCTTTCCCGGCAGTCTCGTCACCCTTCCCGGGCAGGACCTCGGGATTCCCTGGTGGCCCGGAGTCCTGCTGGCCGGGGTCTCCTGTCTCGCGCTCCTGTGGCGGCGCGGACGGCCCCGGGCCACGGCCGTCGTCACCCTCGTCTGTGCCGCGGTCGCGTCCGTGCTCGGTTATCTCCTCACCGTGCTGCTGCTCGGGCCGCTCATGGTCGCGCTGTACTCGCTGGCTGTCGGTACCGACCGGAAGACCGCCAACACCTTTGCCGTCAGCGGCATCGCGGTGCTCGTCGGCACGGGGCTGCTAAGCGGCCCCACCGGTGAACCACTCGTCCTCAAACTGCTCGGTCCCGCCGCCTGGTTGCTGTTGCCGACCTCGCTCGGCACGGTGACCCGGCTGCGTGCGGCCTACCTGGATGCCGTGCAGACGCGGGCCGAGCATGCCGAGCGGACTCGGGAGGAGGAGGCGCGGCGGCGGGTCACGGAGGAGCGCATGCGTATCGCCCGTGATCTGCACGATGTCGTCGCCCATCATCTGGTGCTCGCCAATCTCCAGGCCGGCGCTGTCGCCGGGCAGTTGCCCGACCGGACCGGCGAGGCCTCGCGGATCGCTTCCGACCTGACCCGCACGACCGCGGCTGCGCTGCGTGAACTCAAGTCCACCGTCGGCCTGTTGCGGCAGGACGGCGATGCGGACAAGCCTCTGGAGCCCACGCCGGGGCTGGCCCGACTCCCCGAGTTGGCGGCCTCGTTCGAGAACGCCGGGCTCGAAGTCACCGTCACCACCGAGGGCGAGCCCGGTGCGCTCTCCGCGGGCGCCGACCTCACGGCGTACCGCATCGTGCAGGAAGCCCTCACCAACGTCACCAAGCACGCCGCCGCCCGCGAGGCCGAGGTGCGGCTCGTTTACTCCGAGGGTCGGCTGGAGCTGACGGTCGCCGATGACGGAAGGGGGACGCGGACCCTGCCCGCTCCCCCCGGCGGCGGCTACGGCGTCGTGGGCATGCGCGAGCGTGCCCATTCGGTCGGCGGCCGTATCCGCGTCGGCCCTCGGCCCCGGGGCGGCTTCGAGGTCGTCACCGAGCTGCCGCTCGAGGCACACCCCGAACTTCCACTTGCTTAAGTCAATCAATTCTGTATATGCTTGCGTAAGTCAAGCAATGAACCCCTTGCCGGAGGCCCCGCCATGTCCGAAGCCCTTGCCCGACCCGCCGACGCGGGGACATCGGCCCCGCCGAAGCCGAACGCCGTGGTGGCGGTGCTGGCGCTGGCCGGAATCGTCGTCTCGCTGATGCAGACCCTGGTCATCCCGATCGTCCCGGAGCTGCCGACGCTGCTGCACGCCTCGGCCTCCAACACCGCCTGGGCCGTCACCGCCACGCTGCTCGCCGCCGCGGTGGCCACCCCGGTCATGGGCCGTCTCGGCGACATGATCGGCAAGCGGCGCATGCTCCTGGTCAGCATCGTGCTGCTGGTCTCCGGCTCCGTCGTCGCCGCGCTCACCGACTCCCTCGTGCCGATGATCATCGGTCGTACCCTGCAGGGCCTCGCGGCCGCCGTGGTGCCGCTCGGCATCAGCATCATGCGGGACGCGCTGCCGGCCGACCGGCTGGCCGGGTCCACCGCGGTGATGAGCGCCTCGCTGGGTGTGGGCGGTGCGCTGGGGCTGCCGGCCGCCGCGTTCATCGCCGACCGCTGGGACTGGCACATCCTGTTCTGGACCTCGGCCGTGCTCGGTGTCGTGACCTTCGCGCTGGTGCTGCTGATCGTGCCCGAGTCCAAGGTGCGCACCGGGGGCCGCTTCGACCTGGTCGGTTCGCTCGGTCTGTCCGCCGGGCTGGTCTCCCTGCTGCTGGCCGTCTCCAAGGGCGGTGACTGGGGCTGGACGTCCGGCACCACGCTGGGTCTGGGCGCCGCCGCCGTGGTGATCCTGGGTGCCTGGGGCTGGTGGGAGCTGAAGGCGAAGCAGCCACTGGTCGACCTGCGTACGACCGCCAAGCCGCAGGTGCTGTTCACCAACCTGGCCTCGGTCGCCCTCGGCTTCTCGATGTTCGCCATGTCGCTGGTGCTGCCGCAGCTGCTGCAGCTGCCGACCCAGACCGGCTACGGGCTCGGCAAGTCCATGCTGACGGTCGGCCTGGTGCTCGCCCCGCAGGGCCTGGTCATGATGGTCATGTCCGCCGTGTCCGCGAAGGTCACCCAGGCCAAGGGCCCGAAGGTCACCCTGATGATCGGTGCGCTGATCGTGGCGGCCGGTTACGCCCTCAACATCGTCCTGATGAGCGAGGTCTGGCACCTCGTCCTGGTGTCCTGCATCATCGGCGCCGGCATCGGCTTCACCTACGGCGCCCTGCCCGCGCTGATCATGGGCGCGGTCGACCCGTCCCAGACCGGTGCCGCCAACAGCCTCAACACCCTGATGCGCTCACTGGGCACCAGCTTCGCCAGCGCCCTCGCCGGGGTCATCCTGGCCCAGATGACCACCGACTTCGGCGGGCACGCACTGCCCTCGGAGAACGGCTTCAAGGTCGTCATGGCCATCGGCGCCGGAGCCGCCCTGCTCGCTTTCGTCGTCGCCTCCTTCATCCCGCGCCGGCAGACACCGGCCCAGGTTGCCGAGGACGCGACCGGACAGGTGGAGGCAGCCACCGCGAAGGCGTGAGGCCCAACTGCCCCACAGACGGCCGTCGTTCCGCTCCCGCGGTGCGGCGACCGTCTGTCGTGTGCGGGCAGCTCAGCCGTTCACGGCCGCCGGTGGGGCGCCCTCGTACGCCGCCCGCAGCACGGCGAGC
Organism: Streptomyces sp. NPDC001663; assembly: GCF_042893105.1. Lineage (NCBI taxonomy): Bacteria > Bacillati > Actinomycetota > Actinomycetes > Kitasatosporales > Streptomycetaceae > Streptomyces > Streptomyces sp. NPDC001663. Next base: position 335,892 of record NZ_JBIAUR010000001.1, read on the forward strand.
GCCCCGTCGGCCGTGACCTCGCGCGGGTTGGCGTAGGCCTGGCCGGCGGTCTGGGCGGCGGCCACCGCCAAGTCGGCCTCCTTCAGGCCGAGTTCGGCGAGGGAGCGGGGTGCGCCGAGGCGTTCGGCGAGCTCCCGCAGGGCGCGCGGGGCGTCGTCGGTGTCGAGGGCGCGGGCCACGGCGGCGGCCGCGTCCGGGACCGCGGGGGCGTTGTAGGCCAGGGCGTACGGCAGGACCACCGTGTGGGTCTCGGCGTGCGGCAGGCCGAAGGTGCCGCCGAGGACATGGCAGAGCTTGTGGTGCAGGCCCATGGTCGTGGCGCCGAGGCAGGAGCCGCACAGCCAGGCCCCGTAGAGGGCGCGGCCGCGGGCCTCGACGGAGTCCGGGGCTTCGGCCACCGCGGGCAGGGCGCCCGCCATCGCCCGTACGCCCTCCTGGGCCATCAGCGCGATCAGGGGCGAGGTGTCGGGGGCGTAGAGCGCCTCCACGGCGTGGGCGATCGCGTTGATGCCGCTGGTGACGGAGAGCGGGACGGGGAGGGAAAGGGTGAGTTCGGGGTCGTAGACGACGCTGCGGGGCAGGACGGACGGGTCCCGGCCGGTGCGTTTGGCGCCGTGTTCGGTCAGGCCCCAGACGGGGGTCATCTCCGAGCCGGAATAGGTGGAGGGGACCGCGATCAGGGGCAGGCCGGTGCGCAGGGCGATCGCCTTGCCGAGGCCGATCGAGGAGCCGCCGCCCACTGCGACACAGCCGTCGGCGCCGGCCGCGCGGGCCGCCTCGACGGCGCGGTCGGCGACCTCGACGGGGACGTGCATACGGGCGCCGTCGTGCAGGCCGGCGCAGGCCGGGCCCAGCGAGTCGGCGACGGCCCGTGCGGTGTCCGCGCCGTGGCTGCCGCACACCACCAACAGCCGCCGCAGACCGAGCCGTTCGGCCTCGCCGGGGGTCGCGGTGGTGGCGGCGCCGGGCCGGAAGACGACCCGGGCGGGCCGTGACTCGTAGGAGAAGTCGAGGTGGTGCGTCACGAGCGTTCCAGTACGAGGTCGAAGCGGGCGTGGCGGAAGGGGTTCGGGACGCCGAACTCCTTGGCCAGGGAAGGGTCGTCGGTCTCGGCGAAGTCCTGGACCAGGCTCGGTTTGACGGCGAACACCGCGTCGGAGTCGAGGTAGTCGCTGCCCTCGACGAAGATGTGCGTGGTGACCGGCACATGCCCTTCGGCCGTGGCGATGAAGTGGATGTGGGCCGGGCGGTAGGGGTGGCGGCCGGTCTCGCGCAGGAGGCCGCCGACCGGGCCGTCGGTGGGGATCGGGTACGGGCTCGGCACGCAGGTGCGGAACTGGAAGCGGCCCTCGGCGTCCGCGGTGAACAGTCCGCGGCCGTTGCCCGGCGGCTGGACGTCCGGCTGCTGGACGTCGTAGAAGCCGTTCCCGTCGGCCTGCCAGACGTCGACCAGCGCGCCCGGCAAGGGAGTTCCGTCCCGGGACAGGACCCGGCCGCTGACCACGCACGGCTCGCCGCCGCCCACCAGGTCGATGTTCGCGCCGAGTTCACGCACCGGCGACTCGGTCATGTGGAAGGGGCCGAGGACGGTCGACTCGGTGGCGCCCGGGGCGCGGTCGCCGTTGATGGTCTCGACGAGCATCGACAGGCCGAGCACGTCCGACAGGAGGATGAACTCCTGCCGGGTGTCCGTGCAGGTCTGCCCGGTCGCGGTGAGGAAGGCGATCGCGCGCTCCCACTCCTGCTGGGTCAGGCCGGTCTCGCGGGCGAAGGAGTGGAGGTGGCGGATCAGGGAGCTGAGTAGTTCACGCAGGCGCGGGTCGGCGGTGGCGTGCAGGCTGCGCACCGCCTCGTCCGTGACCGTCGTGTGGGTGGCGTCGGTGGCCATGCGGGCTCCCTTCCCCGGTGCGCGGTTCAGCCGAACCAGACGACGAGCCGTACGTTCTCGTCGTCGGGCCCGGTCGCGAGCTCGCGCATCGCTCTCCAGATCCTTGCCCAGCATCCCTCGTCCGGCGGGGCGAGCATCCGCGCGGTGAGCATCACGGGCCGGTACACCGCGCCGTCCAGGTGCACCTCGCCGCCCGGGGGCCACTCCGGCGGGGCGAGGAGCAGGGTCCCGCCGAAGGTCCTGGCGGCGGCCTCGCGAAGGCCCGGAGTCACCCGAACGAGGTGCTCGCCCAGGGGGTCGGACTGGTGCGCCCAGTACCAGGCGGGCCGCGAGGCCAGGGGCGCGTCCCAGTCGACCGCGGTGACCTCGGCCCAGGTGACGTAGGTGTGACTGTGCTGGTAGTCGCCGATGCCCGTCTCCCGTACGGGATCCGAGATGTCGTCCGGCAGCCCGCGGTCGGCGAAGAGCGCCCGCTCCACGTCTCCCGTCCCGCGGACGCCGAAGAGGCAGTCCCAGGCGACGTAGTCCCGCGGCGGCCGGAAGTCCAGCAGGTCGACCTCTACGTCCCAGCGTCCGTCGGCAGATCGGCGCTCGATGGCACCGTCGATGTCCGTCCCCACGCGACGAGACCTTAGTGCAGCGCACGGGGGCGCAGGACCTGTCTTTCGGATCAGCCCGGCGTCATTTGATGATCGCGTTCGCCACGACCACGATCACGCCCAGGAGCGCGTCCACGAGGCCGATGAGCACCGCGACGGGCCACGGGCGCTTCGACCACCTCGCCGTCACCAGACCCAGCGTGAAGAGCAGCGCGATGTTCAGCGTGAACGCCGGGTACTCCACGTCGTTCGCGGGCCACCAGCCCCAGCCCGCCCCGGCGAGGATCAGCACCGTGGGCAGCACCGCCGTGACCAGGGGCCACTCGTCGGCCAGGGCGCGCAGGGAGTCCCAGCGGCGGTGCGGTGTGCGCTCGGCGATGTAGTGGGCGTAGCCGTGGGCGAGGGCGGAGGCGAGTGCGGTGACCAGGAGCCAGAGGGCGTCGTAGCGGCGGGTGTCGCGGGAGGTGTGGCCGTACTGGGTGAGCGCCGCGACCATGGAGCAGGCCAGTACGGCACCGTAGACGCCGCCGAAGAGGACCGTCTCGCGGGTGTCGTGCTGTCGCGGGGCGGCTACGCCCGCCGTGGTGTCCACCATGCATTCCACGATCACCCGCGCCCGAGAGGTCCGCCAGTTCGCGACCGCCGCGACGAAGTGTCCTCCCACCTGCGCCGATACCGCACACAGTGTCCACGCCCGGCCGACCGGCGATCTCGTTAGGGTCGCCGCATGACCCACAGCTTCGTTGTGAACATCCCCGACGCCGAGCTCGAGCCCGAGCCCCTCGACCCGGAGCAGATCGTGTCCGGGACACCCGAGGTGACCGGGAAGGTGGTCTGGGAGTCGGCGGACGGGAAGCAGATCCGCGGCATCTGGCAGATCACGCCCGGCGTCGTCACCGACACCGAGGCGGACGAGCTGTTCGTCGTGATCAGCGGCTCGGCGACCGTCGAGGTCGAGGGCGGGCCGACGCTGACGGTCGGACCCGGCGACCTGGCCGTCCTGCGCGAGGGTGACCGGACGACGTGGACGGTGCACGAGACGCTCAGGAAGGCGTACGCCATCAACCTGTGAGCGCCTGCAAGGCGTGAGCGGCATCAACCGGTGAGCGGAGCCGCCGTCGTGCCGCGGATCTCCAACGTCGGTGCCGTCAGGTGCAGTCGGCCCGCTCCCCCGGGCCGCTCGAAGCGGTCCAGGAGGCAGCGGGCGGCACGCCGGCCGAGCTCGTGGCCGGAGCTGTCGACCGTGGTCAGCCAGACGTGGCGCAGGCGGGAGATGCTGGTGTTGTCATAGCCGACGACGGACACGTCGTGCGGGACGCGGAAGCCGAGTTCCTCGGCCGCCGAGAGGGCGCCGACCGAGGCGATGTCGTTCACGGCGAACACGGCGGTGGGCCGCTCCGGGCGGCTCAGCAGCCGGACGGCGGTGCGGTAGCCGCCCTCCTCGGTCATGTCGCTGGGTTCCACGAGCCCCTCGGCCGCGAGGCCGTGCGCCCGCATCGTCGCCTCGAAGCTGCGCCGGCGCAGTTCGCCGACGGCGCCGTAGCCCGCGATGTGCGCGATGCGCCGGTGGCCGAGCCCGATGAGGTGCTCGGTGACCAGCCGCGCGCCCGTCTCGTCGTCGCCGGCGACGACGTCCACGCCGGGCGGGGCCTGTTCGCGGGCGCCCGCGACGACGACCGGGATGCGCTCGGCGGCCGCCCCCAGCGCGGCCGGGTCGGGCAGGGTGCCGACGACGACCAGGCCGTCGACCCGCAGGTCGAGGAGCGGGTCGGCGGGGTCCTGGCCGACGCGGCGGTTGAGGCGGGCGTCCGCCAGCAGCATCCGCAGGCCGTTGTCGTGCAGCAGCGAGTTCAGCCCGTCGAGCAGCTCGACGAACCAGGGGTTGCGCAGGTCGTTCAGGAGCACCCCGACCGTGCGGGTGCGCTGCTCGCTGAGGCTGCGCGCGGCGGCGTTCGGCCGGTAGCCCAGCTCCCGCACCGCCCGCTGCACGGCCTCCCGCTTCTCGGGCCGCACCTGCTCGGAGCCGCGCAGCACGAGCGAGACCAGCGACTTGGACACACCGGCCCGCTCGGCCACGTCGCGGATCGTCGGCGGTTTCATGTCCTGGACCGTTCCATGAGCTTCCGTGGCTTGTCAAAGGGTTCGGGGAGGGTTGACACCAGGCCGATGTCCCGCTCAGGGTGGGCTGGACAGATTGTGGACCGGTCCAAAGAGGGGCTGTCATGGTGGATTCCCTGGGTGTCGCCGTCGTCGGGTTCGGCTGGATGGGGCGGGTGCACACCCAGGCGTACGCCCGCGTCCTGCACCACTACCCGCAGCTCGGCCTGCGCCCTGAGCTGGTCACGGTGGCCGAGGACGTGCCCGGCCGGGCGGAGGAGGCCGCCGCGCAGTTCGGCTTCGCGTCCACGACCCGCGACTGGCGTGACATCGTCAAGGACCCGCGCGTGCGGGCCGTGTCCATCACCGCCCCCAACTTCCTGCACCGGGAGATCGGTGTCGCGATGGCGGAGGCCGGCAAGCACATCTGGATCGAGAAGCCGGTCGGTCTGAGTGTGGCGGACGCGCAGGCGGTGGCCGACGCGGTCGCGCGCGCGGGCGTGCAGAGCGCGGTGGGCTTCAACTACCGCAACGCACCTGCCGTGGAGGCCGCTCGCGAGCTGATCGCCTCGGGTGGGATCGGCACGGTCACGCATGTCCGCGTCCGCCTGTTCAGTGACTACGCCGCCCACCCCGAGGGTGCCCTGACCTGGCGCTACGAGAAGGAACGCGGCGGCAGCGGCGTGCTGGGCGACCTCGCCTCGCACGGCGCCGACCTGGCGCGGTACCTACTCGGCGACATCGCGTCGCTGACCGCCGACACCGCCGTCTTCATCCCGGAGCGGGCCCGCCCGACCGGCGCCACGGCCGGCCACACCCGCGCCACCGGCGGCGAGTTGGGCCCGGTCGAGAACGAGGACTACGTCAACTGCCTGCTGCGCTTCGCCTCCGGAGCCCGTGGTGTCCTGGAGGCCTGCCGGGTCTCGGTCGGCGAGCAGAACAACTACGGCTTCGAAGTGCACGGCACCAAGGGCGCGGTGTTCTGGGACTTCCGCCGCATGAACGAGCTGGGCGTCAGCCGCGGCACGAGCTACCAGGACCAGCCCGTCAGCACGGTCCATGTCGGCCCGGGCGACGGCGAGTTCGCCGCCTTCCAGCCGGGCGCGGCCAACGCCATGGGCATGGACGACCTGAAGGTGATCGAGGCCCACCGCTTCCTGCGCTCGATCGCGGAGGGCAAGCCGTACGGGGCCACGCTCCCGGACGCCGTGCGCAGTGCCGCCGCGCTGGAGGCGATGGTGAGTTCGGCGGAGAGCGGCTCCTGGGTCAGCGTTCAGTCATAGCGGCAAGCGACTCCACGCCTTTGGCGAGGGCGTCGACGACGGACCGGGGTGGGTTGTCCCGGACTCCGGACGCCCATCTCCGCCGCCGGGTCCTGGCCGCGAGCGGGAGTTCCACCTGCACGCCTCCGCCGCGGGTCAGGTTCACCGGGTTCCTGGCGTGCAGGCCGCGCAGGGACACGGGGATCTCGTCGAGGTCCGTGACCGCCTCGAACTCCGGCCGCAGAGTGTCGAGTTCGTCCGCGACCAGCCGCGCGGCCGGACGGTTGCCGCCACCGAGGAAGATGGACCGGGGCGCCGTAGGCCTCATGTGACCGTGCAGGGACACCACGACGGTCACATGCGCCAGGAACTCCCGCAGCAGCCCGCAGTGCTCGACCGCCATGCGCGGCGACGGGATGTGCACCGGCTCCGGCACGCCCGGCTGGGTGAAGACAAGAGTGGTGGCATCGCACAACTCGCCCACTGACCGGGCGAGTTCGGCCGTGCCGCCCTCGTTGCTGCCGTGCAGTGCGAGAAGTCCGGTGCCGCCGCCCAGGGTCAGGGTGGTGAGCAGCCGAACGCCCTCGATCTCCACCTGCTCGGTCCGTGTCGTCACCCAGCACCTCAACTCGTCGCCTGCGGGGGCATGTTGTACGGCGTGACCACCTGGATCGCGGACGGCGGCGTCGGTCCCGTGGGCGGCAGCGCGTCGTGGGCGCGCATGACGACGTGGCAGGCCTCGCGCATGTCCTGGCGCAGGTCGTGGTGGAGGACCGCGGACAGGCGGTGCTCGCGCAGCAGGCGGGTGTTGTCGTGGTCGAGGTCGTGCGCGACGAACACCGCGCACTCGCGGCCGAGGTCCTCGAAGGCGCGCAGGGTGGCGATGTTGCCGCCGCCGATGGAGTAGACGGCGCGGATGTCCGGGTCGCGTGCGAGGGCGGCGCGGACGAGGTCGTACTGGGTGGCGTCGAGGCCGTGGCCCTCGGCTATCTCGACGAGCGCGCGGTCCGGGTGGTGGGTGCGCATGGCGCTGCGGAAGCCCATCTCGCGCTCCTCCTCGTTGCGGAAGAAGCCGCTGCTGAGGCTGGTCAGGACATTGCCGGGGCGTTCGCCGAGCCACTGGCCCATGAGGTACGCGGCGGTCGCGCCGGCCGCCCGGTTGTCGATGCCGACGTAGGCGAGGCGGGCGGTGGCGGGCAGGTCGGTCACCAGCGTGACGACGGGGATGCCGGCCTCCGCGAGGCGCGCGACGGCGGCCGTGATCTCGGGGACGTCCGGGGCCTTGAGGATCACGCCCTGCGAGCCGCGCCGGGCTATCCGGTCCAGGATCCTCGTCAGCTCCGTCACGGGGCCGGTCTCCCGGAAGTGGAAGCGCGAGCGCACCACCGCCGGGTGGAGCGACGGCAGCTCGGCCTCCAGGGCGGCCCGTACGGCGGTGGAGAACCGGTCGGGTGTCTGCATCACGATGTCGATCATGAAGGTGCGGCCGACCAGCCGGACCTGCGTGCGCTGCCGGTCGAGGTCGGCTATCGCCTGCTGGACCTCCCGCGCGGTGCTCTCGCGGACCCCGCCCCTGCCGTTCAGGACCCGGTCGACCGTCGCCTCGCTCAGGCCCGCCTGACGTGCGATCTCCCGGATCGGGAAGGGATGGCCCATACGGTGGCTCCTTGAGGGGTTTTTGATGGCCGCCTGCTGGTTGTTCGACGGGTTTGTAATGACAAGAATGACAGCGCGACCCGGCCCTGTCACCGAGGGCTGTGTCGTCCCTCCGACCGAAAGGACACCGATGTCCTTCACCTCCGTGGAGCACCGCGCCTGGCTCTCCGAGCGGGACTGCGACCTCAGCGACTTCCGCGGAATCGTCGAGCGGACCACCGCCCTCGCCGACTACCCGCACGCCTCCGCAGTGGAGCGGAACGTCCTGATCTACGACAGCGAGCGGCTGCGCAAGGCCGAGCAGCGCCCGGTGCGGGCCGAGCTGGTGCGGGCCCTGGCCGACGGACCCGGCATCGTGGTCTTCCGGGGCGCCTTCCCCGACCCGTCCGTCGTCGACCGGCTCGGTGCCGTCTTCGAGGCCCTGATCGCCGAGCAGCACGCCTCCGGCGCGCACGCCGGAGACCACTTCGCCAGGCCCGGCACCAACGACCGGGTGTGGAACGCGCTGGAGAAGGCGGCCCTCTACGACCCCGAGGCCTTCGCCGACTACTACGCGAACGACATCCTGGCGCTGGTCTCGGGGGCCTGGCTCGGCCCCGGTTACCAGGTCACCTCGCAGGTCAACGTGGTCAACCCGGGCGGCGCGGCGCAGACCGTGCACCGGGACTACCACCTGGGCTTCCTCTCCAACGAGGCCGCGGCGGCCTACCCGGCCCATGTGCACGTCCTCTCCCCCGTGCTCACCCTCCAGGGCGCGGTCGCGCACTGCGACATGCCCGTCGAGTCCGGGCCGACGATGTACCTGCCGTACTCGCAGCAGTACGAGCCCGGCTATCTGGCCTGGCGGCTGCCCGAGTTCCAGGCGTACTTCGAGGCCCATCACGTCCAGCTCCCGCTCGCCAAGGGCGACGCGGCCTTCTTCAACCCCGCGCTGTTCCACGCGGCCGGCACCAACCGCACCGCCGACGTCCGCCGCACGGCCAACCTGCTGCAGGTGTCCTCGGCGTTCGGGCGGGCGATGGAGACGGTGGACCGCGAGGCGGTCGCGAACGCCGTCTTCCCGGTGCTGCTCAGGCGCCGGGCCGAGGGCGTCGGCGAGGAGTGGCTGGAGCACGTGATCGCGGCGAGCGCCGAGGGCTACCCCTTCCCCACCAACCTCGACAGCGACCCGCCGGTCGCCGGCCTCGCCCCGCCCTCGCAGGCGGACGTCGTACGGCGGGCGCTGAGTGAGGGATGGGCTCCCGGGACTCTGCGGGACGAGCTGCGGGCCGGCGCCGAGCGCCGCGAAAGCTGAAAGGACCTGTAAAGACATGGGACTTCTCGACGACAAGGTCGTGCTCGTCAACGGCGGCAGTCAGGGCGTCGGCGCCGCCGTCGCACGGGCCGCGGTCCGTGAGGGCGCGATCGTCGCCGTGACCGGGCGGCGCCCGGCTCCCGGCGAGGCGCTGGTGACCGAACTGACGGCCGCCGGCGGCAAGGCGATGTTCGTGCGGGCCGACCTGTCGGACGCCGAGCAGGCGAGGACGGCGGCGGGCGACGTCGTCGCCGCGTACGGCCGGATCGACTGCCTGGTCAACTCCGCGGGCCTGACGTCGCGCGGCACGCTGCTCGACACCACGCCCGAGCTGTTCGACCAGCACATCGCCATCAACCTCAAGGCACCGTTCTTCGCCATGCAGGCCGCCGTCGCGGACATGGTCTCCCGCAAGGCGCCCGGCACGATCGTCAACATCATCACCAGCTCGGCGCACGGCGGACAGCCCTTCCTCGCGCCGTACGTGGCCTCGAAGGCCGGCCTGATCGGCCTGACCCGCAACGCCGCGCACGCCCACCGCTGGGACAAGGTGCGGATCAACGGCCTCAACATCGGCTGGACGGCGACCGAGGGCGAGGACGTCACGCAGAAGACCTTCCACGACGCCGACGACGACTGGCGCGAGGAGGCCGCCGCGAAGCTGCCGATGGGCAAGCTCGGCCAGCCGGACGAGATCGCCGACTTCGTGGTCTTCCTGCTGTCGGACCGGTCGGGCGTGGTCACCGGATCGGTGATCGACTGGGACCAGAACGTACTCGGCGGACTCGACTGACCTCTCCCCTCCGCTCGTAGGAAACACTCAAGGAGCTGCACCCCCATGCGTATCGGAATCCTCGGCCTCGGCCGCATCGGCGCCTTCCACGCCGAGACCCTCTCCGGGCTCGACGTGGTCGAGTCGCTCGTCCTGACCGACCCGTTCGCGGACGCCGCCAAGAGTGCCGCGGAGCGGTTCGGCGGCGAGGTCGTGGACTCGCCTCAGGCCCTGCTGGCCGCCGGTGTGGACGGCATCGTGGTCGCGGCCGCGACGGACGCGCACCCCGGGCTGATCCTGGCCGGGGTCGAGGCCGGCATCCCGGTCTTCTGCGAGAAGCCCGTCGCCAAGACCATGGCCGAGGGCGTCGAGGTCCTCAAGGCGGTCGAGGGCACGAACGTGCCGATCCAGATCGGCTACAACCGCCGCTTCGACGCCGGTTTCGTCGCCGCCCGCGCCGCCGTGCAGAGCGGCGAGCTGGGCAAGCTGCACACCGTGCGGTCGACCACGCTGGACCCGGCGCCGCCGCCGGCCGCGTACATCGCCGCCTCCGGCGGCATCTTCCGCGACTGCAGCGTGCACGACTTCGACATCATCCGCTGGGTGACGGGCCGCGAGGTCGTCGAGGTGTACGCCGTCGGCGGCAACCGCGGCGCCGACTACATCAAGGACGCGGGCGACGCCGACACCACCGGCGCGATCCTCACCCTGGACGACGGCACCATCGCGGTGGTCTCCAACTCCCGCCACAACGCCCGGGGTTACGACGTCCGGATGGAGATCCACGGCTTCCAGGACTCCATCGCGGTGGGCCTGGAGGACAAGCTCCCGCTGCGTTCGGTCGAGCCCGGCGTGACATTCCCGGCCGGCACCCCGCACGACTTCTTCATGGACCGCTTCACCGAGGCCTACCGCGCCGAACTCACCGCGTTCACCGAGGTCGTCGCCGGTTCCCGCCCCTCCCCCTGCACGGTGGCGGACGCGCTGGAGGCCGGCTGGATCGCCGACGCGTGCACCCTGTCGCTGCAGGAGCACCGCCCGGTGACGATCGCCGAGGTCCGCACCGCCTGACGGCGCCCACGGGTCTCGTGTTCCGGGCGCTGGGCGGCCTCCGGCGCCCGGAACACGAGTGTGTCGACCATCTGAGTTGATGTACCGGCAGCCCGAACTCCTCGGCCACGCAGGCGCGTTCACCGTCGCGGGCGGCTTCGACACGCTGTGGGGGCGGGTCGCCGAGGAGCTGAAGGACGTACGGCCTGGACTTCCCGCCGGCGGGCGGCACACTGACTCTGCACGAACCGACCGAGGAGGAACGGACGTCATGAGCGAACCGGTCCGCGACCCACTGCGCATAGGCGTCCTGGGCGCCGCACGGATCACCGAACGCGCTTTGATCGACCCGGCCCGGACGACCGGCCACCGCCTCGTCGCGGTGGCCGCCCGCGACCGGTCCCGCGCCGAGGCCTTCGCCGCCGAGCACGGCGTGCAGCGGGTCGCGGACTCCTACGCCGACCTGCTGGCCGACCCGGAGGTCGAGGCCGTCTACAACCCGCTCGCCAACGGCCTGCACGGGCCGTGGAACCTCGCCGCCCTCGCGGCCGGCAAGCACGTCCTGAGCGAGAAGCCGTCGGCGAGCAACGCCGAGGAGGCCGCCGAGGTACGCGAGGCGGCCGCGAAGGCCGGCACGGTCTTCATGGAGGGCTTCCACTACCTCTTCCACCCGGTCACCCGGCGCCTGCACGAGCTCCTTGAAAGCGGTGAACTGGGCGAGCTGCAGCGGGTGGAGACGCTGGTCGCGATCGGGGCCCCCGGGGACAGCGACCCACGCTGGTCGCTGCCGCTGGCCGGCGGCGCCGTAATGGACCTCGGCTGCTACAGCCTGCACGCGGTACGGATGCTGGCGCCCTGGGCGGGCGGCGCACCGCGGCTGGTCTCCGCGCGGGGCGGGGAGCGGGCGGGTGCACCCGGGGTCGACGAGTGGCTGGACGCCGAGCTGGAGTTCCCGGGCGGGGCCACCGCATCCGCCCGCTGCCACATGGCCTACGACGGCCTGGAGATGAGCTGCCGGATCGTCGGAACCCGGGGCGAGGCGCTCGCACCGAACTTCGTGCTGCCGCACCTGGACGACCGGGTCGTGGTCCGCACGGCGGACGGCGAGCGCACGGAGCGGCTCGGGACCCGGTCGTCGTACACCTACCAGTTGGAGGCGTTCGCGGCCCGGGTGCGCGAGAACGCCCCGCTGCCGCTGGACGCGGACGACGCACTGGCGACGATGACGCTGATCGACGCCTGCTACCGGGCGGCGGGGTTCGAGCCTCGGCCGCGGACGCGGGTGTAGACGAAGGTCGGGTAGGGCTCTCCGGTCGCCCGCTGCCACACCTGTACGACGCTCTCCCGTTCCGCGCGGATCTCGGCGAAGGCCGTGACGCAAAGGGCGTGCACGTCCGTGCCGTCCGCGCGGCGGGTGAGGGCGAGCAGGGAGCGCAGGGCGGCGACCGCCTCGGCGGTGCGGCCCGCGCCCAGGTGGGCGTGGGCCGCCTTCTCGAGGGTGGCCGCCAAGCGGGAGTGGGTCCGGGCGAGCTCGGCGGTGTGGTCGCCGCCGTCGTCGATCAGCTCCCGCAGGGCGGTCTCCGCCTCCTCGTAGCAGGCCAGGGCCTCGGTGTACGCGCCGGTGCCGCGCAGGGCCTGGCCGAGGACGCGCAGGCGGCGGGCGGCCAGGGGCTGGTACGTCGTCCAGTCCCGCTCGGCCAGCCGCCGGGTGAGCGTCACCGCCTCGCGGGCGGTGGCCACGGCCGACTCCGGTTCTTCGGCGTTCTGTTGACGCAGGCTCAGATTCGCGAGGAGCCAGGCGAGTTGCGGCTCGTGATGCTCGGGATCACGGTCGGCGGCCCGTCTGGCGACGGTCACGGCGCGCTCGCCCTCCGCCAGCGCGGACCGAGGGTCGCCGGTCAGCCCGAGGCAGCGGGCGATGTCGTTGAGCGTGTCCGCGAGCAAGGGGTCGTCGGCACGACGGGTGTACACGTCGGCCAGCTCGCGCAGGGCGGTCAACTCGTCCTCATACGCCCTGAGTTCGTCGAGCACGGCGATCAGTCCGTCCAGCGCGGAGGCCAGCTGCGACGCGCCCACGGCTGGACTGCGTCCGGCGAGCCGGTGGGCCTGGGCGACCGCCTCCTCGGCCGTTTCCCGCCCGTCCGCCGGCCGTCCCACGGCACTCTCGCAGACGGCCAGGTCGGTCAGAAGCTCCACCCGCAGCGTCAGAACGACGTCGGGCGCGGCCCACACGATCGGCCCGGTCACCGCCTCGCGGGCCTCGGGGCCGACCGCCAGCGCCTCCTCGTACCGGCCGAGAACCCGCAGCCCGCGCACCAGTTCGGCGAAGACCCTCGGGTGGTCCAGGTAGAGGTTCGCCGACTCCCCCACCGACATGGACCGCAGGAGGGAGGCGCACTCCTCGTACACGGTCACGGACTCCGCCGTGCGGCCGAGCGCGCCCAGCGCGAGTGCGTGGATGCGCAGGGCGCCCGGCAGATTGCCCAGGCCCCGTTCCCGGCGGGCGGGAGCGGGGGCGCGACGGTACGACTCGACCGCCTCACGCGCCGCTTCCAGCGCCTCCTCGGGCCGGCCGCCGAACAGCAGCGCCTGGGCGCGCGTGTGCAGGGCGAACGCGGACTGCGTCGCCGACGGCCGCGCGCCCGGCATCGCGAGCGCGCCGTCCGCCGCCGCGCACGCCTCCTCGTACCGCCCCGACAGCAGCAGCCCGTGCGCCCGCAGGAGCAGGGCGCGCGCCAGCCGGTCGGCGTCGGCCGACGGGTGGTACAGGGCGACCAGTTCCGCCGCCCACGCCGCTCGGCGCGCCGCCGGCGGCGGCCGCAGCAGCACCCAGCGGGGCATGACGCACCACGACAGTGCCGCACCGAGCAGCGGACGGCCGACTCCCGGCGCCAGCCGGGCCATCGCGCGCGGCACCGGCAGCAGGATCCGTACGAGCCCCATCCGCAACCCCCTTCGCCGTCACACAGAGGACGGCCGGGAACGCGTGGAAGTTGCACGCTCTGCCATGATCGGCACCATGGCCGCCCGCATCACGCCCGCCCACGTCACCGACATCCAGCAGGTCCTCGCCGACCACGCCCGCTACTGGGACGGGCGCGACCTGCGCGCGCTCCATCTCCTGCCCCTGGTCCACGAGTTCGGGCGGACCTGCCTGGTCGCCCGCTCGGAGGAAGGCATCCTCGGGTACCTGATCGGCTTCGTCACGCCCGACGGGACCGGATACGTGCACCTGGTCGCGACGAGGGACGACGCCCGCGGCACCGGTCTGGGACGCGAGTTGTACGGCGCCTTCACCGAGGCGGCCCGGCGCCAGGGGGCGGTGCGGTTGAAGGCGATCACGACCGTCGGCAACGAGGGGTCGGTCGCCTTCCATCGCAGCCTCGGGTTCGATGTCCGGGTGGAGGCGGACTACAACGGGCCCGGTCGGCCGAGGGTCGTGTTCACTCGGGCGCTCGCCGGGGACGGTCGATAGCAGCCGCCAACTCGCGCACCACGGCGTCGAAGGCCGGATCGTCGTAGTAGTCGCTGTGGCCGAGCATCGGGGTGGCGGGGGCGTTGTCGGACGGGTCGACGGTGCGCGGGTCGTGCAGCTGGTACTCGGGGCCGAACCTGCGCCACCAGCAGCCGGTCGGCGGGTCCCCGCCGCCAGAGACAGGGTCGTCGTTGATCGTCTTCCAGTCGGTGGCGGGCAGCACCGGGTCGACCGGGCCCTTCGCGGGGTGGGCGAGGACCGGGCCTCCGAGGGGGTCGGTCCAGCGGTGCAGGTTGTGCCAGCGCTCGTGCAGTTTGGTCGTGTACAGGTCCTTGAGCGTGGGATGGCCGACGTAGGCGGGGAAGAGCCGGGCATAAGCCCACATCAGCTGGGAGCCGTAGGTGAGCAGGGCGACCCGGCGCCGGTCGGTCTCCTCCATGGCAAGGACGGCCGCCGCGCAGATCAGGCTGCCCTGGCTGTGGCCCGAGAGCACGACCTTCCCCTGGCCCACGGTCTTCTCCTCCACTCGCCTGACCAGTCCGAGCACCGCACGGCCCCCGTAAGGCGGCGGCACGATCGGGTGGGTCCAGCGCGGCCAGAACGCGAGCAGGTCCCACACGATGCCCACGCCGCGCCGCCAGACGGGGCTGCGGAAGGCCCGCGTGCCGAGGAAGACGAGAGCGGCGGCGAGCGCCGTCAGTGTCCAGGTGCCCAGAGCCTCGTCGACGAAGTGGAAGAAGGCGGAGGCCGCCCGGCCGCGGTAGAGGTGATCGTCCAGCCACCCGGGCACGGGATCCTTTCCCGGGAGCACCGCGTAGCAGCCCAGCACTCCTTGGGCGACGGCGGCGACCCATCCCACCGCCCCCACCGCGAACAGCCAGTTGGGCAGGGGGTACTTCAGGCGGGCGCGCTGCCACGCCACGCGGATGCCCTTGACGGTGCGTTCCGTCAGGCGCTGGTCCTTGTAGTCGTCCTTGATCCGCTGCGGCATGGACACGCCGCTCGGCCACCGGGGGCGAACCGCACGTAGGACGAGACAGACGACGGCCAGCGCGACGAGCGGCACCACCAGCAGTCCCCACAGCAGGGTTGTCACATGGAACAGGTCCGGCAGGTCGAGCGGCTGTTGGGTGTCCGTGAGGGCGTCACGGTGACCGAAGAGGCGTGCCGTCTGCAGGATCAGACCCGACGTGAACCCGGTCGCCAGCAGCACGGCGAAGCCGGTCAGGACGGTGCAGGTCATGCCGCCGCACAGCCGCCGGTACGGCGTCGGTACGCGGTGGGCAGGGTCGTATCCGAGCCGCAGGACCGCGTTGGCCGCCGCGAGCAGCACCAACAGCCCTGCCGCGTACGCGTAGTACGCCTGGAAGGCCCAGTCGAAGCCGGTCAGCCATACCGGCAGGCGTCCCGTGCGCCGGACGACCCGGCCGCCCCAGAACGCTCCCGTCACCGCGGTGGCGGCGAAGACCGCCCAGGCCGCGCCGTACAGGATGCTGCACAGGACCGGGACGGCGTTGGGATCGTCGACCGCGTTCACGTTCCGCTCGCCCGGCATGCGGCCGGCGGCAGTGGCGACCAGGCACGAGCCGGTGATCACGACCCCGATCCAGAACAGCGTCCACAGGAACCCGCGCGACCAGCCCTGTGCGGCGTCCAGTCCGGACACGTAGTGCGTGGACAGGTGGGCGATGAGCATCGCGATCACGGCCAGCGAGGCGGACAGGTGCAGTCGGCGCAGCAGGGCGGTGCGCGGCTTCGGCATCCAGAACTGGCGGTCCCCCAGGTCACGGACCGGTCGGGGGTCGGAGTCGGACTCCGGCAGCGGTGGGGGCGGCGGATACAGGTACACCCGCGAGCTGATGAGGTCGAGCACCGCGACCACCACGGCCGGCACAGCCGCCGCGCACAGCAGGCGCAGGTGCCATCCGGTCCGGGGCCCGGACAGGAACGGCAGTTTCTTCGCGCACTGGGCGTCGCCGCCGCACTGCCAGGCGGCCAGGTCGACCGCCACGAACGTCACGGCGGTGACCAGCAGAAGCGTCATGCCCAGGGCGAGCAGCCGCAGCAGGGCCTCGGCCGCTCCCAGGGTCCGTTCCTCCCGCCTCGTGGGCTTCTCGCCGACCGGCCCCGGCAGGGTGAACCCGGCCAGGTTGATCACGCCCAGAGGCGCCAGCAGGAGCCATACGGCCTTGGAGACCGAGCCCGATGTCATCGCGCCCCAGCGGAACGCCTCGCATGGGACGGCCGATGGCTGCGCGGCTTCCGGGAGGCGGTAGAAGCCCGCCAGGTCGTCGCCGTCGACCTGGCGGACGGAGCGGATCTCCAGCAGGCTCTCCACCGGCGTCCCGCTGACGCCGTGCACGCGGATCTCCACGGTTTCCGCGGAGACCGCCGCGGCCGGAGCTGTCTCTGTCACGGTGACAGCGTCGCGCGGCACGGCGCCGCGGACCATCACGCAATTGGGCGATTCCCACGAGTGGTTGGGCCGTCAGCGGTACAGCGCCGGCCGCTCCACCAGCTCGACCTCCACCCGGGCACCCTCCGTGAGCGCCCGCACGCCCGCCTCGCAGACCGCGGACACGGCGTAGCCGTCCCAGACGCTCGGGCCGGTGACCTCGCCGCGGCGGGTGGCGTCGACCCAGGCCTGGACCTCGCGGTCGTAGGCATCGGCGAAGCGTTCGACGAAGTCCTGGGCGATGGTGCCGCCCCAGCGGCCGGCCATGTTGGTGACCATGGCATGGCCGTCGCCGATGCGGGCGGTGCCGCGTTCGCAGACCACCTCGGCCTGGACCTGGTAGCCGAAGCCGCAGTTGACGAAGATCTCGACGTCGACGATCGCGCCGCCGTCGGTCTCGAACACGACGAACTGCGGGTCCTGCATCCCGTCCGGCGCGTTCGCGGACGGAGTCGGGCGCAGTACCGTCACGGCCGTGATCTCCTGGCCGAGCAGCCAGCGGGTCACGTCCATCTCGTGCACGACGGAGTCGTTGATCAGCATCTCGCTGCGCCAGCCCGGCGCGGAGGCGACGTTGCGATGCCGGTTGTGCAGCATCAGCGGCCGGCCCAACTGGCCCGACTCCAGCAGGCACTTGAGCCTCGTGTACTCGGCGTCGTAGCGCCGCATGAAGCCGACCTGGACCCGGCGGCGGCCGAGTCTCTGCTCGGCCTCCATGACGCGCAGTGCGGATGCCGCGTCCGGGGTGAGCGGCTTCTCGCACAGCACGGGCAGGTCGCGCTCGAACGCCGCCAGCAGGGCCGCCTCGTGAGCGGGCCCCGGGGAGGCGATCAGCACGGCGTCGACGTCGGCCGCCGTCATCGCGGCGGCCGGGTCGGTGTAGGCGGTGCAGCCGTCGACGCGGGCCGCGACGGCCTTGGCGCGTTCCGCGTCGACGTCCACGACGGCGGTCACCCGGGCGCCGCTGGTGACCTCCTGGATACGGCGGACATGGTCGGCGCCCATCTTTCCGGTGCCGACGACGGCGACTTGCAGCATTGCGGGCTGAGCCATGGTCGTCCCCCTCGGATGGTCAGGCGCCGCAGGACCTCAGGAACTTGCGGGTACGCACCGCGATGGGCAGCGGCTTGTCCGGCTCGCACGGGTACATGTCCTGCTCGACGATGGCGAACAGCTCCACGCCGAGCTTCTGCGCGGCCTCCAGCACCGGCCCCAACTCCGGTACGCCGGACGGCGGTTCACACATCACGCCCCGGGCCACGGCCGGCCCGAACGGGGTCTCGTTCCTGACCACGTCCGCGAGGATCTCCGGGTCGACCTGCTTGAGGTGCAGATAGCCGATGCGCTCGCCGTACGTCTCGATCAGCTTGACGCTGTCGCCGCCGCAGTAGGCGTAGTGCCCGGTGTCCAGGCACAGGTTGACCAGTTCGTCGTCGGTCGAGTCGAGGAAGCGCTCGACGTGGTCCTCGGTGTCGATGTGCGTGTCCGCGTGCGGGTGCACGACGATGTCGAGGCCGTACGTCTCCTTCACCTCGTGGCCGAGCCGTTCCATGCCCTTGGTGAGGTGGGCCCACTGCTCGTGGGTCAGCTCCGGCGGCTCGAGGATCTCGGCGGTCTTGTCGTCCCGCCAGAAGGAGGGGATCACCACCAGGTGCTTCGCGCCCATCGCCTGGGTGAGCGCGGCGACCTGGCTGACGTGCTCCCAGGTGGACTCCCAGACCGACGGGCCGCGGTGCAGTCCGGTGAAGACCGTGCCGGCCGAGACCTTCAGGTCACGCCTCGCGGTCTCGTCGGTGAGCCGGGCCGGGTCGGTCGGCAGATAGCCGTACGGACCCAGCTCGATCCACGAGTAGCCGGCCTCGGCGACCTCGTCGAGGAAGCGTTCCCAGGGCACCTGCTGCGGGTCGTCGGGGAACCAGACGCCCCAGGAGTCGGGGGCCGACCCGACCCGAATGCGGTCGAGCGAAGCAGCCATCTCAGCCCTTCCCCTCAGGACCGGTCGCCACGGGTGCGGTGAGGTCGGCCTCTTCGGGGAGTTCCTCGACGTCGACGCCGCGGACCTGCGACAACTCGTGCTTGAGCGCGGCGAGTTCGGCGCCGCCGGCCATGTGGTTGGTCAGCTCCTCGAGCGTGATCTGGCTGCGCTCGGCGGAGAGTTCCATGGTGCCCAGGCGCAGCACGCTGAAGTGGTCGCCGACCATGTAGGCGTGGTGCGGGTTGTGGGTGATGAAGATGACGCCCAGACCGCGGTCACGCGCCGCCGCGATGTACTTCAGCACCACACCCGACTGCTTCACACCCAGCGCCGCGGTCGGCTCGTCCAGGATCAGCACCCGGGCGCCGAAGTAGACCGCGCGGGCGATCGCCACGCACTGGCGCTGACCGCCCGACAGGGTGCCGATGGGCTGTTCCAGGTTGTCCAGGATGATGCCCATCTCGCGCAGCTCTTCGTCCGCGGTCTTCTTCATCTTCTCGATGTCGAGGCGGCGCACGGGCCAGGGGCCCTTGGTCATCTCGGAGCCGAGGAAGAAGTTGCGCCACACCGGCATCAGCGGGACGGTCGCCAGGTCCTGGTAGACGGTGGCGATGCCCTTGTCGAGCGCGTCGCGCGGGGTGGAGAAGCGTACGGGGGCGTTGTCGACGAGGAACTCGCCCTCGGTGTGCTGGTGCAACCCCGAAATGATCTTGATCAGGGTGGACTTGCCGGCGCCGTTGTCGCCGAGCACGCAGGTGACCTGGCTCGGGCGGACCTGGAGGCTCACCCCGTGCAGGGCGCGGATGTTGCCGTACGCCTTGCCCGCGTTGCGCAGTTCGACGATCGGGGCGTCGTCCGTCTCGGGGGCGGTGTCGGCGATGATCTCGCCGTGCGTACCGGCCTTGTTCATGGATGTCATCGGGTCACCTCCGGGTCATGGTGCGCTGGACCCACAGATTGATCAGGACGGCGCCGAGCAGCATCACGCCCAGGAAGGCCTTGAACCAGTCCGGGTTCCAGCCGGCGTAGACGATGCCCTGCTGCACCATGCCGAACATGAAGGCGCCGAAGACCGGGCCGATCGCCGAGCCGTAGCCGCCGGTCAGCAGGCAGCCGCCGATCACCGCGCCGGAGATGTAGATCAGCTCGATGCCGACGCCCTCGCCGGACTGCACGGTGTTGAACGAGAACAGCTGGTGCATGCCGACGAACCAGGCGCCGAAGCCGACCAGCATGAACAGGGAGATCTTCGTGAAGGCCACCGGCACACCGACGGCCCGGGCGCTGTCCTTGTTGCCGCCGACCGCGAAGGTCCAGTTGCCGAACTTGGTGCGCTGCAGCACCCAGGTGGCGATCGCCGCGAACAGCAGCCACCAGAACACGGTGATCTTCACCTGCACGCCACCGATGTCGAAGGACGAGGCGAAGACCTTCCGGGCGCTGTCGAAGCCGTCCATGTTGCTGATGTCGTCGGTGGCGACGTTCCCGGTGACCAGCTTGGTCACCGCGAGGTTGACGCCCTGCAGGATCAGGAACGTGCCCAACGTGACCAGGAAGCTGGGCAGTCCGGTCTTGACCACCATCCAGCCGTTGAAGAAGCCGATCGCCAGCGACACGATCAGCGCGGCGAACACACCGACCCACACGTTCAGGGTCAGCTGATAGGCCGTCATGCTCGCGGTCAGCGCCGAGGTGATCACCCCGACACCGGCCGACAGGTCGAACTCCCCGCCGATCATCAGCAGCGCGACCGGGATGGTCACGATGCCGAGGGTCGAGGACTGGTAGAGGATGTTCGCCATCGAGCTCGCGTCGCGCACCGGCGGCGCCGCGATCAGGAAGAACACGTAGACCGCTACGGCACCGAGGAAGACGCCCACCTCGGGCCGGGCCAACACCCTGACGGCCAGGGACCGTTCAGCGGTGCGCCCGTCGCTCTCCTTGGGGCCGGGGGCCGGCGGTGTGGTCACCGCCGGCTCGGCGTGCTGGGTCATACTGATCACCGGGTTCCCTTTGCGGCGAACTTGGCGATCTGCTCGACGTTGGACTTGTCGACGAACGCCGGGCCCGTCAGCACGGGCTCCTCACCGCCACCGCTGTAGTTGCCGTTGTTCTTGTAGAGCCATAGGGAGTCGACCGCCAGGTAGCCCTGCAGGTACGGCTGCTGGTCCACCGCGAACTCGATCGTGCCCTTGCTGATGGCACTCGTGAGGTCCTTGTTCAGGTCGAAGGTGGCGACCTTCGCCTTGCTGCCGGCGTCCGACACCGACTGCACCGCGGTCAGCGCGAACGGGGCGCCGAGCGTGGCGACGTAGTCGATGGACGAGTCCTGCTTGAGCTTGGCGGTGATCGTCGACTTCACGGACGGCATGTCGGTGCCGTTGACGTTGAGCGTCTCGGTCTTGCCGGAGAAGGTCTTCTTCAGGCCGTCGCAGCGCTGGGTGAGGCCGACGTTGCCCTGCTCCTGGACGACACAGACCGCGTGCTTGGCGCCGAGGTCGTTCAGCTTCTTGCCGAACGCCTCACCCGCCACGGTCTCGTCCTGGCCGAAGAACTCCATCAGGCCGAGCTTCTTCCAGTCGCTCAGACCGGAGTTGAGACCCACGACGGGTATGTTGGCCGACTTCGCCTTGCCGATGACGGTCTTCAGGGCGTCCGGCTTGGCGAGGGTGACCGCGATGCCGTCGACCTTCTGGTCGATCGCGTTCTGCACCAGGTTGGACTGGTTGCCCGCGTTCGGGTCGGCCGAGTAGATCAGCTTGATGTTGTCCTTGGCGGCGGCAGCCTCGGCACCCTTGCGGACGATGTCCCAGAAGGTGTCACCGGGCGACTGGTGGGTGACGAGCGCGACCGTCATTCGGGGCGTGGTGGCCTTGCCCGCAGAGGCGTTGCCTCCACCCTCTTCGGACTTCTTGCCCCCCGAACTGCTGGAACAGCCGGCGAGGGTCAGGGCTGCCGCCGCGGCGACCGCCACTACGGGGACGAGTCTGCGGGAGCGGGGGTGAGAAGAACGGTCCATCTTTCCTGGCACCTCACTGTGCGTTGCGGGGGAAAGGGAGAGGGGGATCACGAAGATCCAGGGCCCGGGATCTTGGCATGTCCGGGTCGTCTGCCGCAAACGCGGCGGTTGGCCTGGGACGGGATCAAACCCCCGGCCGCGCCCGGTGTCAATACTTTGTTAAGACATCATTTCACAAGCAGGTCCGAATGTAAGTACAAACTATTGACAGCGTCGCCCGCTGAGGCCTACACCTGGGAGGCGGCAGACCCACCGGGACCACCCGCATCCCCAGCACAGCCCGAGGAGCGTCGCGCATGGCCGAGTCATCCCAGTCCTTCGACTTGATCACTATGGGCCGCATAGGCGTCGATCTCTACCCTCTGCAGTCGGGCGTACCCCTGGCGCAGGTGGAGACCTTCGGCAAGTTTCTCGGCGGTTCGGCCGCCAACGTGGCGGTCGCGGCGGCCCGGCTCGGCCGGTCCACCGCGGTGATCACCCGCACCGGGGACGACCCCTTCGGCACCTACCTGCACGAGGCACTGAAGGGGTTCGGCGTCGACGACCGCTGGGTCGCGCCCGTCGCCGCGTACCCGACACCGGTGACCTTCTGCGAGATCTTCCCTCCGGATGACTTCCCTCTGTATTTCTACCGGCAGCCTAAGGCTCCTGACCTGGAGATACATTCCGAGGAGCTGGACTACTTCGCCATCCGGGCGACCCGCGTCTTCTGGATCACCGGCACCGGCCTGAGCGAGGAACCGAGCCGCTCCGCCACGCTCGCCGCCCTCAAGGCGCGCGACAAGGCGGGCACCACGGTCTTCGACCTCGACTGGCGCCCGGCGCTTTGGAATGACTCAGCCTGGAAGGACCCGGAGGAGGCCCGCCCGTACTACGCGGAGGCGCTGCGGCACGCCACGGTCGCGGTCGGCAACCTCGACGAGTGCGAGGTCGCCACCGGCGTCCGCGAGCCGCGGGCCTGCGCGGAGGCGCTGCTGGAGGCCGGTGTGGAGCTGGCGGTGGTCAAGCAGGGGCCCAAGGGCGTGCTCGCGGTGCACCGCGACGGCACCACCGCCGAGGTCCCGCCGGTGCCCGTCGAGGTGGCCAACGGCCTCGGCGCGGGCGACGCCTTCGGCGGCTCCCTCGTGCACGGGCTGCTGTCCGGCTGGGAGTTGGCCGAAATCATGCGGTACGCCAACGCGGCCGGTGCCCTCGTCGCCTCCCGACTCGCCTGTTCCTCCGCGATGCCCACCGAGGCCGAGGTCGAAGACCTCCTCGCGCGAGCCACTCCCTGAAACGGAGCCTCACTTGTCCCTCAGCATCCCCGACCTCGTCTCGGTCAGGGCCCGGAATCCCGAGGCCGTCGCCGAAGCGGCCGCCCGGCGCACCCGCCGTCCGCTCATCGGTGACAGCGGCCGTCTGATGATCGTGGCCGCCGACCACCCGGCTCGCGGCGCCCTCGGCGTCGGCGACCGGCGGCTCGCCATGGCCAACCGCGCCGACCTGCTGGAGCGCCTGTGCATCGCGCTCTCCCGGCCCGGCGTCGACGGAGTCCTGGCCACCGCCGACATCCTGGAGGACCTCCTCCTGCTCGGGGTGCTGGAGAACAAGGTCGTCATGGGCTCCATGAACCGCGGCGGCCTCGCGGGCGCCGCCTTCGAGCTGGACGACCGCTTCACCGGCCATCGCGCCGAGGACATGGCCCGCCTCCGCTTCGACGCGGGCAAGCTGCTGCTGCGCATCGACTACGACGACCCGGGCTCGCTGACCACGCTGGAGTCCACCGCCCGCGCCATCGACGACATGGCCGCCCGCCGGCTCCCGCTGTTCGTCGAGCCGTTCATCTCCAGCCGGATCGACGGCAAGGTCAGGAACGACCTTTCCGCCGAGGCCGTCACCAAGTCCATCGCCATCGCCTCGGGCCTGGGCGGCACCTCCGCCTACACCTGGCTGAAGCTGCCCGTCACCGAGAACGCGGACGAGATGGGCGAGGTCCTGGAGACCTCCACGCTGCCGACCGTGCTGCTCGGCGGCGAGATCGGCGACGACCAGGAGGGCGCCTACGAGCGCTGGCGCAAGGCTCTCCGGCTGCCCACCGTCTTCGGCCTGGTCGTCGGCCGGTCGCTGCTCTACCCCGCCGAGGGCAGTGTGGAGACGGCGGTCGACACGGCCGTGGGTCTGCTGTGACGTTCCTGTTGTGACTCGGAGGAGTGCCATATGACATACCACCTTCCCGCGGGCAAGGCCCTCGGCGGCCCGTACGTCGTCGACGTGACGCCGGAGAAGGCCGGCTGGGGCTACTCCAGCCTGCGCGTGCTGGAGCTGCCGCCGGGCGGCGCGCACAGCTTCGACACCGGCGAGAGCGAGTGGATCGTGCTGCCGCTGAGCGGCTCCTGCACCGTCGCCGCCGCGGACGACTTCGGCCACGACACCTTCGAACTCACCGGCCGCGACAGCGTGTTCAGCGCGGTCAGCGACTTCGCCTACGTGCCCCGGGACGCCCGTGCGACCATCACGAGCGACGGCGGCGGACGGTTCGCGCTCACCGGGGCGCGCTGCACCCGCCGGCTGCCCGCCCGCTACGAACCGGCCTCCTCGGTGCCGGTGGAGCTGCGCGGCACCGGCAACTCCTCCCGCCAGGTCAACAACTTCGGCGCGGCCGGCGTCTTCGAGTGCGACAAGCTCATCGCGGTCGAGGTGATCACCCCGGGCGGCAACTGGTCGTCCTTCCCGCCGCACAAGCACGACGAGCACCGGCCCGGCGAGGAGTCCGTCCTCGAAGAGGTCTACTACTTCGAGTTCGCCGACCACGAGGGCACCCCCGGCCTCGGCTACCAGCGCGTCTCGCCCTCCGGACACGGCCGCAACACCGACGTCCTGGCCGAAGTGCGCGGCGGAGACGTCGTGTTGATCCCCGACGGCTGGCACGGACCGTCCATGGCGGTGCCCGGCCACCACATGTACTACCTCAACGTCATGGCGGGCCCCGAGCCCGAGCGCGCCTGGCTGATCTGCGACCACCCCGATCACGCCTGGGTCCGCGACAGTTGGCCCGACCAACCGGTCGACCCCCGCCTCCCCCTCTACACGGCCCCGGAGAAGTCCTGATGAGCACGCCCACCCGCCGACTGACCGTCGCCCAGGCCCTGGTGCGGTTCCTGTCCGCCCAGTACACCGAGCGCGACGGCGTACGACAGCGGCTGATCGCCGGCACCTGGGGCATCTTCGGCCATGGCAACGTTGCCGGACTCGGCCAGGCCCTCCTGGAGGCGGGCGAGGACACCATGCCGTACCACCAGGGCCGCAACGAGCAGTCCATGGTGCACGCGGCCGTCGGCTACGCCCGCCAGCTCGACCGCCTCTCCGCGCAGGCCGTGACGACGTCCATCGGCCCGGGCGCCACCAACCTGGTCACCGGCGCCGCCCTGGCGACGATCAACCGCCTCCCGGTGCTGCTCCTGCCCGGCGACTACTTCGCCACCCGCGTCGCCGACCCGCTCCTCCAGCAGCTGGAGCACCCGACCGAGGCGGACGTGTCCGTCAACGACACCCTGCGTCCGGTCTCCCGCTACTTCGACCGCATCACCCGCCCCGAGGCCCTGATCCCCTCGGCGCTGGGCGCCATGCGGGTCCTCGCCGACCCCGCCGAGACCGGCGCGGTCACCCTGGCCCTCCCCCAGGACGTCCAGGCCGAGGCCTACGACTGGCCGGAGGAGTTCTTCGCCGAGCGCGTGTGGCACGTACGGCGCCCCGCGCCCGACCCGTACGAGCTGGCGGAGGCCGTGGCGGCGATCCGGGCCGCCGAGCGCCCACTGATCGTCGCGGGCGGCGGCATCCACCACAGCCGGGCCGAGGAGGCGCTGAAGGCGCTGGTGGACGCCACCGGCATCCCCGTCGCCTCGACCCAGGCCGGCAAGGGCTCGCTGCGCCACGACCACCCCGCCGACCTCGGCGGCATCGGCCACACCGGCACGGCGGTCAGCGACGACATCGCGCGCACCGCCGACCTGATCATCGGCGTCGGCACCCGGTACACGGACTTCACCACGGCCTCCAACACGCTCTTCCAGCAGCCGGACGTCCGGTTCGTCAACCTCAACATCGCCGCGTTCGACGCGCACAAGCTGGCGGCGCGGACGGTCGTCTGCGACGCACGCGCAGGGCTCACAGCGTTGACGGAGGCGCTGGCAGGGCACCGTGTGAACTCGGTTTACGAGGCCGAGTACCGCGCCGGCAAGGACCGTTGGGAGCAGGTTGTTGACGCCGCTTTCACCGCCGCCGACGAGAACGCCGTCCCCACCCAGACCCAGGTGCTCGGCGCCCTGGACGCGGTCGTCGGCGACGACGACGTGGTGATCAACGCGGCCGGCTCGCTCCCCGGCGACCTGCACAAGCTGTGGCGGGCGCGCAGCCCCCGCCAGTACCACCTGGAGTACGGCTACTCCTGCATGGGCTACGAGATCCCGGCCGGCATCGGCGTCCAGCAGGCCGCCCCCGACACCCCGGTCTGGTCCCTGGTCGGCGACGGCACCTACCTGATGATGCCGACCGAGATCGTCACCGCCGTCCAGGAGGGCCTGCCCGTCAACCTCCTGCTCATCCAGAACCACGGCTACGCCTCCATCGGCGGCCTCTCCGAGTACGTCGGCGGCGAGCGCTTCGGCACCGCCTACCGCTACCGGACCGCCGACGGCACCTTCTCCGGCGCCCCGCTCCCCGTCGACCTGGCCGCCAACGCGGGCAGCCTCGGCATGGACGTACTGCGCGCCAAGACGGTCCGCGAACTGCGCGAGGCGCTCGCCGCGGCCCGCGCCTCCGACCGCCCGACCTGCGTCTACGTCGAGACCGACACCGCCACCCCGACCGCTCCCCCGGCCGAGGCCTGGTGGGACGTGCCGGTCGCGCAGACCGCCTCCCGCGAGGCCGCCGTACAGGCCCGCGATGAGTACGACCGGCAGGTCGCCGACCAGCGCCGCCACCTCTGACATCCCCCCGGCACGACCCCTTTGTGAAAGGCCCCGCACCATGAAGACCATCACCCACTGGATCGACGGCAAGCCCGTCGAGTCCGCCTCCGGCCGCCACGGCGCCGTCTACAACCCGGCGACCGGCGCCCAGGAGAAGCAGGTCTCCTTCGCCTCCGTCGACGAGGTGGACGCCGCCGTCGCCTCCGCCAAGGCCGCCTTCGAGACCTGGGGCACCTCCTCCCTCGCCAAGCGCACCGCGATCCTGTTCAAGTACCGCGAGCTGCTGGACGCCCACCGCGACGAGATCGCCGAGCTGATCACCGCCGAGCACGGCAAGGTGCACTCCGACGCGCTCGGCGAGGTCGCGCGCGGCATGGAGATCGTCGAGCTGGCCTGCGGGATCAGCGTGCAGCTGAAGGGCGAGCTGTCCACGCAGGTCTCGACTCGCGTGGACGTCGCCTCGATCCGCCAGCCGCTGGGCGTGGTCGCCGGCATCACGCCGTTCAACTTCCCCGCCATGGTGCCGATGTGGATGTTCCCGCTCGCCATCGCGTGCGGCAACACCTTCGTGCTCAAGCCCAGCGAGAAGGACCCGTCGGCCTCCTTCCGCCTGGCCGAACTGGCCGCCGACGCCGGCCTGCCCGACGGCGTACTGAACATCGTGCAGGGCGACAAGGTCGCCGTGGACCGCCTGCTGGAGCACCCGGACATCGAGGCCGTCTCCTTCGTCGGCTCGACGCCGATCGCAAAGTACATCCAGCTCAAGGCAGTTGAGCACGGCAAGCGGGTCCAGGCCCTCGGCGGCGCCAAGAACCACATGCTGGTCCTGCCCGACGCCGACCTGGACTTCGCGGCCGACCAGGCGATCAACGCGGCGTACGGCTCGGCCGGCGAGCGCTGCATGGCCGTGTCCGTCGTCGTCGCCGTCGGTGACACCGGCGACGAGCTGGTGGCCAAGATCGCCGAGCGGGCGAAGAACCTGAAGATCGGCCCCGGCAACGACCCGTCCTCCGAGATGGGCCCGCTGATCACGCGCGAGCACCGCGACAAGGTCGCCTCCTACGTGACGTCGGCCGCCGAGCAGGGCGCGGAGGTCGTCGTCGACGGCACCGGCTACTCGGTCGAGGGCCACGAGGACGGCTTCTTCCTCGGCGTCTCGCTGCTGGACAGGGTGCCGCTGACCGCGGACGCGTACCGGGACGAGATCTTCGGCCCCGTCCTGGCCGTGGTCCGCGCCGAGTCGTACGACGAGGCCATCAAGCTGATCAACGACTCCCGCTGGGGCAACGGCACCGCGATCTTCACCCGGGACGGCGGCGCCGCCCGCCGCTTCCAGCTGGAGGTCAAGGCGGGCATGGTCGGCGTCAACGTGCCGATCCCGGTCCCCGTCGGCTACCACTCCTTCGGCGGCTGGAAGGACTCCCTCTTCGGCGACCTGCACGTCTACGGCAACGACGGCATCGCCTTCTACACCCAGGGCAAGGTGATCACCACGCGCTGGCCGGACCCGGCCGACGCGGGCATCAACCTCGGTTTCCCCAGCCACTCCTGACGCTCCGTCAGTCTCCTTCGGAAGGAGGTACGTCCATGGCGAAGACTCGTGGCACGACCCGTGCCGCGAACGCCCCCGCGCTCGACTCCCTGGACTTCGCCCTGGACCGGGGCAGTCCGGTGCCGCTGTACTACCAGCTCGCCCAGCAGTTGGAGGCGGCGATCGAGCACGGGGCCCTCGCCCCGGGGAACCTCCTGGGCAACGAGATCGACCTCTCGACGCGCCTGGGCCTGTCCAGACCCACGGTCCGGCAGGCCATCCAGTCCCTGGTCGACAAGGGCCTGCTGGTGCGCCGCCGAGGCGTCGGCACGCAGGTCGTGCACAGCCAGGTCAAGCGCCCACTGGAGCTCTCCAGCCTCTACGACGACCTGGAGGCGGCCGGACAGGGCCCGACCACGCAGGTGGTGCGCAACGAGCGCGTGCCGGCGTCCCCGGACGTCGCGGCCGCGCTCGGCATCGCGGAGGGCAGCGAGGTGATCGCCCTGGAGCGGCTGCGCCTCACGCACGGCCACCCGGTGGCCCTGCTGTGCAACTACCTGCCGGCAACCCTGCTCGACCTGGACAGCGAGCGCCTGGAGTCGACGGGCCTGTACCGGATGATGCGCACCGCCGGCATCACCCTGCACAGCGCCCGCCAGACCATAGGCGCCCGCTCCGCCACCGCCGAGGAGGCGGCCCGCCTCGACGAACAGGGGGGCGCCGCACTGCTGACCATGCAGCGCACGGCGTACGACGACACGGGCCGGCCGGTCGAGTACGGGACGCACATCTACCGGGCCTCGCGCTACGCGTTCGACTTCCAGCTGCTGGTGAGGCCGTGAACCCGTCCGCTTGACTACGGGGAGCTGCCGAGGCACAGTCGTGAATATACGTCGTAAACATACGGCGTCACTCCAGGCCCGGGTGAGGAACCGTGGACAAGGACCGGCGAGCGCACACACGCCAGGGGGCCGCTTCACCCTGGGCTCCGTCCACGGTCCTTGTCACCGGCGGAGCCGGTTTCCTCGGCAGCCACGCCTGCGTCGATCTCCTCGACCACGGTTACGAGGTGATCGTGGTCGACGACTACATCAACAGCAGGCCCCAGGTCTTCGCCCGGGTGGAGCGGATCGCGGGCCGCTTCGTCGGGGCCGTCTACGAACTGGACATACGGGACCGACGCGCCCTGTCGGCCGTCTTCGCCCGGCACTCCGTGGACGCCGTCATGCACTTCGCCTCACTGAAGTCCGTGAACGCCTCACTCGAGACACCCGTCGAGCACTACGACACGAACGTCGGCGGCACCACCTCGCTGCTGCGGACGATGCACGAGCACGGGGTGCACCGCCTCGTGTTCTCCTCCTCCTGCTCGCTCTACGGCGACGCCGGCCCCGGTCCGCTGGACGAGTCCACCCCGACGCGGCCCCGCAACCCGTACGCGTTCTCGAAGTGGGTCTGCGAGCGGATCCTCGCCGACATCTGCCGCCACCGGCCGGAGTACACCGTGCTGAGCCTGCGGTACTTCAACCCGGCGGGCGCACACCCCAGCGGGCTGCTCGGCGAGGACCCACGGGGCGTGCCCGACAACCTCATGCCGCATCTGGCGCAGGTCGCCGTCGGCCGCAGGGAGCGGCTGGAGGTGTTCGGCGCGGACTATCCGACGCCGGACGGCACCGGGGTCCGCGACTACATCCACGTCATGGACGCCGTCGAGGCGCACCGCGTCGCGCTCGACCACCTGGTCGACGCACCGGGCATGCGCGTGTTCAACCTGGGCCTGGGACAAGGGCGTTCGGTCCTGGACGTCGTCTCCGTCTTCTCCGAGGCGTGCGGCAGGCAGGTCCCGTACGAGATCGGGCCCCGCCGCCCCGGCGACGTCGCCGTGCGAGTCGCGGACGCGAGTGCCGTGACCCGGGCCTGGGGCTGGCGGCCCACGCGGGACCTGGTGGACATGTGCCGGGACGCCTGGCGCTTCCAGGAGCTCAACCCGTACGGATACGCCGACTCCGACCGGCGCCCGAAGCCGAAGCACTGACGGGGCGCCGCTCCGGCGCCGCCGACAGCGCGAACGCGGTCTCGACCAGGGCGATGTGGCTGAACGCCTTGGGCGCGTTGCCCAGTTGGCGGCCCGCGTCGGGGTCCCACTGCTCGGAGAGCAGGCCGACGTCGTTGCGGACGGAGAGCACCCGCTCGAAGACCTCCCGGGCCTGCTCGGCGTGGCCGGTCGCGGCCAGGGCGTCGGCGTACCAGAGGGTGCACGAAACGAAGGTGCCCTCCGCGCCGGGCACGCCGTCGCCCTCGGGGGCGTATCGCCGTACGAAACCGCCGTGGTGCAGTTGCCGCATCGCGCGGACCGTCTCGCGCACCCGCTCGTCCCGGGCAGGCAGGAAGCCGAACCGCGGCATCAGCAGTGCGGAGGCATCCAGGGCCGGTGAGCCGTAGGACTGCACGAAGGCACGTCGCCCGGGGTGCCAGCCCTCCCGGCACACCTGGCGGTGGACCTCGTCCCGCATGGCGCGCCATTCGCCGGAGGAGCCGTTGCGGCCGAGCAGCCTGCCCATCTGCAGGGCGCGGTCGGCGGCCACCCAGGCCATGACCTTGGAGTGGACGAACTGCCGCCGGGGGCCGCGGGTCTGCCACAGCCCCTGGTCGGGTTCGCGCCAGTGCCGTTGCAGATAGCCCATCATCGACTCGACCAGGTTCCACACATGGGCGGGCATGGGGATCCCGGCCCGCAGCGACAGACAGAAGGCATCGAGGACCTCGCCGTAGATGTCCAGCTGGAACTGGCTCATCGCGGAGTTGCCGAACCGGACGGGCCGCGATCCCTCGTAGCCGGGCAGCCAGGGCGCCTCGGTCTCCGGCAGCAGGCGCTGCCCGCCGACGCCGTACACGGTCTGCAGATCGGCGGGGGCTCCGCCGATGGCCCGCACCAGCCAGTCCAGCCAGGCCGTCGCCTCCTCGCGATAGCCGCTGCGCAGCAGACAGGAGAGGGTCAGGGTGGAGTCGCGCAGCCAGCAGTAGCGGTAGTCCCAGTTGCGCTCGCCGCCGATGCAGCCGGGCAGCGAGGTGGTCGGCGCGGCGACGATGCCGCCGGTGGGGGCGTAGGTGAGGGCCTTCAGGGTGATCAGGGAGCGCACCACGGCGTCCCGCCAGGGCCCTTCGTAGCGGCACTGTGCGGCCCAGCGGCGCCAGAAGTCGGAGGTCTCCTTGAGGAGCGTCTCCGCGGGGACGCCGAGCGGCGCGGGCGGCTCGGGCCGGTGCGAGGGCGACCACACGAGGGTCAGCGCCAGCCGCCGCCCGGCCTGGACGGTGAAGTCGTGCACCGAGGCGTCGGCGTCGCGGGGCGACGACTCCGCCCCGTCGACGCCGAGCCAGACGGCGTCCGGACCGGCAACCGCCACGGCACAACGGTCGACGGCCCGGACCCAGGGCACCACTCGGCCCTGGTGGAAGCGCAGCCGCAGCTCGCTGCGCATGGACACGACACCCGAGAGGCCCTCGACGACGCGGACCAGACAGGGCAGCTGGGTCCTCTGGGGCATGAAGTCGGTGACCCGCACCGTCCCGGACGCGGTCTCCCACCAGGTGTCCAGGACGAGCGTCTGCGACCGGTAGGACCTGCGCGTACAGGGCCGGGGGGCGCGGTCGGCGGGGGCGACCCGCCAGAAGCCGTTGCCCTCGGTGCCCAGCAGCGCGGCCAGACAGGCCGGTGAGTCGAAGCGGGGCAGACACAGCCAGTCGACTGAACCGTCCCGGCCGACCATGGCCGCGGTCTCCAGGTCGCTGATGAGGGCGTAGTCCTCGATGAGAGCACTCATGGCTGTACCCGTATGTTTACGTCGTATACGTACATCCTCTGCCCACGAGAACCCCGAGTCAAGCCCCGGGCGGATCCACGAACGAACCCCCGGGTGCCCGCACTTGACGACATGACCGAAATGGGCGAAAGATGTATGTATACGACGTAAATATATGGCGTGGAGCACCCATGTACCTCCTTCCAGTCCGGCAGGGCGCCCAGCAGATCCCCGACGTCGCCCCCGAGTACGAGCCCGCGCAGGTCGACGACCATGCCGCGGCGGCCGTCGCCGTCGTCGGCCTGGGCTACGTCGGCCTCCCCACCAGCCTCGCCCTGCTCACGGCGGGCAACGAGGTCATCGGCGTCGACGTCAGCGAGAGCCGGCTGGACGCCATCCGCAGCCGCGAGGTGGACCTGACGCCCACCGACCACGAGCGCCTCGCCGCCCATGCGGACGGCGCGCGGTTCACCGTCACCTCGGACCACGCCGCGACGGCCCGGGCGCGCACCGTCGTGATCTGTGTGCCGACCCCGATCGACCGCCATCTCGTGCCCGACCTGCGCGCGCTCTCCGCGGCCTGCGCCTCGGTGGTCGAGCATGCCGTCCCCGGTCAACTGCTGATGCTCACCTCGACCACCTACGTGGGCGCCACCCGCGATCTGCTGGTCGAGCCGCTGACCGAGCGCGGGTTCCGGGTCGGCCGCGATGTGTTCGTGGCCTTCTCGCCGGAGCGCATCGACCCGGGGCTCATCAACGACCATCCGAATGTCTCCCACGACCGCACGCCGCGCGTGGTCGGCGGCACGGGCGAGCTGAGCACCGCCCTGGCCGCGGCCGTACTGCGCCGGACCGCGCCCGCGGTGCACACGGTCTCCTCGGCCGAGGAGGCGGAGATGACCAAGCTGTGGGAGAACACGTTCCGGGCCGTCAACCTCGCGCTGGCCAACGAGTTCGCCGAGAACTGCCGGGCGCTCGGCCTGCAGCCGCTGCCGATCATCGAGGCGGCGGCGACCAAGCCGTACGGTTTCGTGGCGCACTATCCCGGCCCCGGCGTGGGCGGCCACTGCATCCCCTGCGATCCGCACTACCTGCTCTGGCAGCTGCGGGCGATGCGCGTCACCTCTCCGCTGGTCGAGACGGCCATGTCCGCGATCGCGGCCCGGCCGCGGCAGGTGGTGCGGCGGGTGCGCGACATCCTCGCCGAGCGGGGCACCAGCGCCTCGGGCGCCCGGATCCTGATGGTGGGCGTCGCCTACAAGCCGGGCGTAGCGGACCTGCGCGAGTCGCCCGCGCTGGAGATCCTGGCCGAACTGGCCGAGGAGGGCGCCGAGGTGCACTTCACGGACCCGCTGATCCCCGCCCTGCGACTCGGCTCCCGCACGCTCGCCGGCGTCACCGAGCCGGCGGACGAGCAGTGGGACCTGGTCGTCGTGCACACGGTGCAGCCAGGCACCGAGCTGGGCTGGCTCGCCGACCAGCCGGCCGTACTGGACGCCACCTACCGGCTCCCGCCGCTGAAGGCCAAGGCGATCCTGTGAGCGCCGCCTACACCGGACGGCGCCATCCCGGTGCGGGTGGCGCGTCGGCCCCGCAGCATCTGGGGGCGGACGCGCCGAAGCTGCGTGATCCGTCGCCGAACGGGTCCGGACCGAAGCTCCGCGATCCGCCGCTGAACGGCTCCGGAGCGGGCCCGGGCGTCCTCACCCGGCCGAAGCCGAAGCCGGCACCGCCGCCGCTGCCGCCGCTTCGCTCGGCCCGGCCGCAGCGGCCCGGGTTCGTGCGCCGGTGGCTGGACCGACTGGACCCGGACACCCGCTACGACGCGCGGCGCGTGCTGACCCTGATCTGCCTGCTGCCGCTGCTGCTGATCCTGGCCCGGGGAGCGCCGGCGCTGCTGCAGGACCCCCTGATCATGAGCTACGGCTTCACCGTCCTGCTCGGCACCATCACGATGTTCTACCTGGCCTACACCCGCTACGACGACCCGTCGCAGCGCCCCATGCGCAGGCGGCCGAAGAACCTCGACAGCTTCCCCGCACTGCCCACCACGCCCAGGGTGAGCTTCCTGCTCGCGGTCAAGGACGAGGTGGAGTGCATCGAGAACTGCGTGCGCTCCATGGCCACGAGCGACTACCCGGACCTCCAGGTCATCGTGGTCGACGACCTGTCCGAGGACGGCACCCAGGACGTGCTGCGCCGGCTGGAGGAGGAGCTCGGCATCCGGGTCATATGCCTGGAGAAGAACCTCGGCAAGAAGGGCGCCCTGGTCCGCGCCTGCGAGGAGGCCGACGGCGACATCATCGCCATGACCGACTCCGACTGCTTCCTGGCCCCGGACGCCCTCTCCCACTGCGTGCGCGCCCTCGTCACGCACCGCGAGCTGGGCGCGGTGAGCGGCCACGCCCGCGCGCTCAACGCGGACTTCAGCTTCTGGACGAAGGCACAGGACGTCTGGTTCGAGGGCCAGTTCCGGGTGGGGAAGGCGACCGAGTCCACCTGGGGGACCGTCACCTGCGTCTCCGGCCCGCTCGCGGTGTTCCGGCGGGATGCCATCTTCAACTACCTGCCCGCCTGGGCCAACGACCGCTTCATGGGCGCCCCGTTCCGCTTCTCCACCGACCGCCAGCTCACCGGCTACGTCCTCGGCCAGAAGTGGAAGGGCCAGGCGCTCAAGGCCAAGTACGCGGACTCGCCGTTCGTCACCGAGCGGAACTACCCGGAGCGCAGGTGGCGCATCGGCTACTGCTATTCGGCCAAGGTGTGGACCAACGCCCCGCCCCGTTTCCGGCCCCTGATGAAGCAGCAGATCCGCTGGAAGAAGAGCTTCGTCCGCAACCTGTGCTTCACCGGCACCTTCATGTGGCACATGGGCGTGGGACCGGCGACCCTCTACTACTGCCACGTCCTGTGGGTGACGGCCGCGCCCTTCATGGCGTTCCGGCACATGATCTGGGCGCCGATGCACGGGGCGGCCTACCTCACCGTGCTCTACCTGTGCGGAATCATCCTCAAGGGCTGTGCCTACGGCCTCGCCTTCAAGATCGACAACCCGGGCGACTCCCGCTGGATCTACCGTCCGGTGATGGGCCTGCTCTCCACCCTGCTACTGGCCTGGTTGCTGCCGTACTCCGTCGCCACCATCCGGCGAGGGGTCTGGTCGAGGAGTGCCACCTGATGAACAGCCTGCCCAAGATCGACCTCTCCAAGATCGGCCTCGCCCGGATCGATCTCCCCAAGGTCGCCCTGTCCAGGGTCGACATGCGCAGGTTCGGACGCCTGCTGGCCCTCCTGCTGTCCCTCGCCGTGGTCGCCTTCCTGTACGCGATGGTGCTCACCCGAGGAGGCATTGTGCGGTGACCGGAACCCAGCCCCTGACGAAGCCGAATCCTCCGCCCGACGGCCTCCGCGGCCGGACCCGGCGGGGCGTCCGCCTCGTCACCCACCTGTGGGTCCGCACCGCGCTCATCCTGCTCGCCATGGCCGTACTCCTGGTGCCGTTCTACGCGGCCGCGCAGCACTACCTGAACCAGAAGTACATGAGCAAGCAGAACGAGACGCCGGTGACCTATCTCGACGCCACCGCCGCCGCGGCGGCGCAGCGGACGGTCCGGGGGCTGCCGGCAGCCACGGCTCCCGTCGTGCTGACCTACCACGACATCAACACCCGCAACCCCAGCGAGTACGTGGTCACCCCGACCGCCTTCGACGCCCAGTTGGCCGCGCTGGAGAAGGCGGGATACCGCAGCCTGACCAGCACGGAGTTCGTCGACTACCTCAAGGGCGGCCCCGCCCCGCCGAGGTCGGTCTTCATCACCTTCGACGACGGGGCGAACGGCCTGTGGGTCAACGCCGACCGCATCCTCGCCCGCCACCACATGCACGGCACCGTCTTCCTGATCACCTCCCGGGTGGACGACCGCCCCTACTACCTCTCCTGGCGGGAGATCGGGCGGATGGCCGGCTCCGGCCGGTGGGACTTCCAGAGCCACACCCACGGCATGCACACACGCCAGCAGACGGACGCCGCCGGGCACAACGGCTCCGCCCTCTCCCACCGCCTGTGGCTGCCGGCGCAGCACCGGCTGGAGACCCGGACGGAGTACCGGACGCGAGTGCTCGCGGACATCGGCAAGAACCTCGATGCCTTCAAGAGCCACGGCCTGCCGAGGCCCCAGTTCTTCGCCTACCCCTTCAGTGAGGCCACGGAGCGCGGCAATCTGCCCCCGGGACTGACTCTGCAGGGCCTGCTCCTCAGGCACTACACGGCCCTCATGTCCAACGAGCCCCCCAACCCGCTGGAGCCGCTGGCCGCCGCCAGCCGCCGCGCCGCCGCGGACCGCACGATGCAGCGGCTCGAGGTGCTCCACTCGACCACCGCCCACGGACTGCTCGACAAGATCGCGGCGTGGACCCAGGTGCCCCCCGTCGCCTCCCACCCCCTGGCCGAACCCGCGGCCTGGACGCCCAACGACGGCACCGACCGACGCGGCCTCACGGCGTTCACCAAGCGCAGGTTCGCCGTCAAGGACCAGCACTACGCCGCCGCGGAGTACCGCGCCCTCGGGAGCGTCGACTGGACCGACTACCGGGTGAACGCCACCGTCACCGGACTCGGTGACGGCACCAACCGGGCCGCCGTAGTGGTACGCAGCCGCAGCAGGGGCATGGTGGTGATCAGCGTCAGCCAGGGCGCGGCCACGCTGGAAGTCGGCGGACGCCAGAGGGTCGTACGCCAACTGGCGCCGAGCACTTCGCACACCCTGAGCATCAGCGTGCGGGGCGCGACCACCACGGCCCGGGTGGACGGCGGCACCGAGCTCCACTGGACCGCCAAGGGCATCCCCGCCACCGGGCTCACCGGCGGCCTGGGCATCCGGGTAGGCAGCAACCCGGGAACCGCACCCCCGGCCTTCAGCGCGCTGCGCCTCTCCCCGCTGACCCAGAAGTCCCCTGCGGCAGCCGGCATCAGGCAGGCCATGACCGGATCGGCGCTGATGGCCCCCTCCGCGTACTGGGAGAGCGCGCCCGGAGTGCGGGCGCCGTTCCAGGTCAAGGACGGCGCGATCACGCCGCTGGATCGCAGCGCCCTGTCCGTCTATGGGGCGTATCAGCCCGCCCGGACGCGCCATTGGACCGGCTACACGGCGAGCGGCACGATCTCCAAGCTTTACGATCCGAGCGTGAAAGCCGCAATTCTGGTCAAGGTGGGCAGCCGTCAGGTGATCGGCGTGCAGGTCTCGCACAGCCGGCTGGAGGTGCTCTCCGGAGACACCGACAGCCAGAGCCTGGTGAGCACACGCGCCCTGAAGGCGGCCGGCTCGCACCGCTTGTCGGTCACGACGACCCAACGGTCCACGGTGATCACCGTGGACGGCACGGTCCGGGTGAAGCTGCCGGCCCAGGGACAGACCGGGGGCGTGGCCTACGCCGCGTACCGGGAGACCAACCGCAGTTCCTGGCCGACCGTGGCCCATCTCGTGGTCGTACCGGTGGCCGCCGGATGAACGACGAGCCCACGCACCCGCCGAAGGCCCGGAGGATCTCCCGGCGGCGACTCGTCTACGGCCTCATCCTGGTCGTGGCGGTCGTCATCGGGGCAGGGACGGCCCTGTTCCTGAAGTCGAACGAGGAGGGGCCGTCGAAGCCGGCGGCCCTCTTTGAGCCGACCTTCGGCAAGGAGGGCCTCGTCACCAACGCGTTCGCCTTCCTCTACCCGGACAACCCGCGCGCGAAGCTCTCCCGCGACTGGATCGCCACCAGCGGTTCCCTGTTCGCCAAGGACGGCGCGGGCTGGACGGGCGTGCCCGACGCCGAGGACACCGGTCCCGACTCCGCCCGGCACACCGAGTCGGCCATCTTCCGGCTGGTCACGCGCCGCCGCGACTTCGGTGCGGTGACGGTGAGCGTGTGGGTCCGCCTCGACCCACCCATCACGACGCCGCGCACCCCTGCCCGGGAGTGGGACGGCGGCCACATCTGGCTGCGCTACCACAGCCCGCAGGAGCTGTACGGGGTCAGCTTCCGCCGCCGCGACGGCGCGGTGGTGATCAAGCGCAAGATCCCGGGCTCCGGCACCGAGAACGAGGACAACGGCAGCTACGCCACCCTCGCCGAGAGCACCCACGCCATCTCCTACGGCGCCTGGCACCAGGTGGAGGCCAGCGCCGTCAACCTGCCCTCGGGGTCGGTGCTGCTGCGACTGGAGATCGACGGGAAGACGGTTCTCACGGGCGAGGACCACACCCCCGGGCGGCTGACCCGGCCCGGCGGGGTGGGGCTTCGGGCGGACAACACCGAGCTGCTC
The DNA here is from genome assembly GCF_042893105.1 of Streptomyces sp. NPDC001663. Classification (NCBI taxonomy): domain Bacteria; kingdom Bacillati; phylum Actinomycetota; class Actinomycetes; order Kitasatosporales; family Streptomycetaceae; genus Streptomyces; species Streptomyces sp. NPDC001663. The sequence continues at coordinate 374,018 of NZ_JBIAUR010000001.1, forward strand.
TTCCGCGACTTCCGCGCCCTGCCGGTGCAGACGACGCCGACGTCCGGATGACCGGACGCCGGCGCGCGTACCCCATCTCCCGTTGCCCTATCCCCCGTTGACCGCCGCCAGTGCGGCGCTGATCCGCCTGGCGGTGAATCCCGTACCGCACACGAACCGCAGCAGCGGCCCGAAGGTGGGCGCGGCGGCCAGCCCCGCGAAGTACAGACCCGGCACCGACGACTGGAAGTCGGCGGACAGCTGCGGCGCATTGGCCAGTTGAGGCGGCTCGGCGGCGCTCTTGCGCACCGACCGGCGCAGCTGCGGGCTCAGCAGCTCCACCCGGTCGACGTCGACCAGGTATCCCGTCCCCGCTATGACGTGGTCGGCGTACAGGGTCTCCACGTCCCCGCCCTCGTTCCGCACCTTCAGCCGCACCCCGCCGTTCTCGCGCGCCGCCGAGTGGAGGCTGCGCCCGGACAGCACCGGGACCCGGCCCTGCACGCGCTCCCGGAGCCACCATGCGCCGGACGGTCCCAGCACCGTGCGCAGCAGGTGGGCACGGATGCGGGCCGGCAGGTGCCGGATGGCGGAGGGCCCGCGGCTGCAGACCACCAGCGGCCAGCCGGTGCCCATCACGGCCTCCGGCCACATCAGCCGGGCGTGCAGCGGGCGCTCTTCCGCCCTGTCGGCCACCGGAGGAGGACCGAAGGACGGCCGGGTGCGGGCGACCACCGCGGGCTCCGCGCCGGCCTCGTTCAGCAGGGCAGCGGTCTCGAGGGCCGACTGGCCGCTTCCCACCACGACCACGCGCCGGCCCGCGAACACCGACAGGTCGGTGTGGTCCGCGGTGTGCGAGACGAGGCTGTCCTCGTGCAGCTCGGCCAACTCGCGCGGTACGTAGGCGAAGGGGTTGACGCCCGTGGCGACGACGACGGACCGCGCGGTGAACTCCTCCCCGGAGTCCAGCGTGACCCGGAACCGGCCGTCAGGGGGGCGGTCGATGCGGCGCACCGCGGTCCGTTCGAGGCCGGGGACGCAGTTCTCCTGGAACCACAGCCCGTAGCGCACGAATTCGGACAGCGGCACCGGTTCCCGCTCGCGGCCCGGGTGGCGTCCCTCCTGGGCCCGGAACTCCCCGAGCCCGTGTCCCGGGGCGGGGGCGGAGATCGACGACGCGAACGGGGAGGACTTGAGGTACATCTCGCGCGGCATGTGCGAGCGCCAGCCCTGCATCGGCTCCCCGAAGATCCGGTGCGGCACTCGGCGGGCCTGGAGGTGCGCGGCGATGGCGAGCCCGTAGGGGCCTGCTCCCACCACGGCGACTTTGACGTCTCCTGGAGGCTTCATGGTTTTCCGGCGCCTTTCCCATCAGCGAGTTCTTGACGAACTGCCCAAATCGGGCTTATGTATACATACAGCGTAAACGTACGAGGTAGGGCAGGCAAGACCGGCCAAGAGGTGAGGTAGCGAGCCGTGGCCGTCGTGGACGAGACGATCAGCACCGGACCGGCGAGGACCGCGGGACGGGCGCGCGGGCGCCGCCGCCGTGGCTCTTCGGTTCCGGTCCTGCTCGCGGTAGACGCACTCGCCGCGGGCGTCGTGGCGGGCGGGGTGTTTCTGCTCTTCCATCGCTGGTTCGTCCCGGCCGTGCTCGTCCCGCTGTGGCTCGGCGCTCTGGTGTCACAGCGGGCGTACGACTCCGGTGCCGACGCGGAGTGCCTGCGCCGGGTTCTGCGGGCGGCCTGTCTGGCCGTCGCCGCGGCCGGCGCCGCATGGTGGTTCGTGCCGCGCGACGAGCCGCTGCACGACGCGCTGATCGCACTGCCCCTCACCGCCGGGCTGACGCTCGGGCTGCGGCGGTGCCGGCGGGCGAGGACGCGCGCAGACGCAGGCCGCGTGCTGGTGCTCGGACCCGCCGAATCCGCCGCCGAACTGATCGCGGCGCTGCACCGGGGGCGCTCCCCCGCGCCGCAGGTCATCGGCGTCTGCCGCACCGGCCCGGTCGCACCCGACGCCGTGGACCTGCTGAAGGCGGTACGGCGGACCGGCTGCGACGGGGTCATCGCGCTGCCGGGCCCCCAGCTGGGCGCCGACCGGCTGCGGCGGCTGTCCTGGGAGCTGCGGACGGCGGGCGTCGACCTGATGCTGGCGCCGGTGCTCGCCGACGTCTCGGCCGGGCGGCTGGCCGTGCGTCCGGTCGCCGGAGTGCCCCTGCTGCAGCTGCGCGCACCCACGCTCTCCGTGCTGCCGCGCATCCCCAAGGAGCTGACCGACCGCCTGCTGGCGCTGGTCGGCATCCTGCTGCTGGCTCCGCTGATGGCGGCCGTCGCCGCCTGGATACGGCTGGACAGCGCGGGACCCGCGTTCTTCCGGGAGCGCAGAATCGGCCGCGACGGCCGCGAGTTCACCCTGCTGAAGTTCCGGACGATGCACCGCGGTGCGGACCGGCTCAAGGCCGAGCTCGCCCACCTCAACCTCTACGGCAGCGACCGGTACTTCAAGATCGCCGACGATCCGCGCGTCACCCGGGCGGGGTCGTTCCTGCGCTCGTCCTCGCTGGACGAACTGCCGCAGCTGTTCAACGTGTTGGCGGGCCACATGTCCCTGGTCGGCCCGCGGCCCCTGGTGAAGGACGAGGTCGCCGCCCTGAGCGAGGACGGCAGCCACCGGCTGCTGGTGAAGCCGGGGATGAGCGGGCTGTGGCAGGTCAGTGGCCGCTCCCGCCTGCCGGTCGAGGAGCGGGACCGGCTCGATGTGAGCTACGTCGAGAACTGGTCGCCCGCCCTCGACCTGTCCATTCTGCTGCGGACCCCGTCCGCGGTCGTGCGCCGGACCGGCGCCTGCTGACAGGAGCCCCTCATGAGGGACCAAGTACCGGCACTGCTCGTCAAGTTGGGGCGTTTCCCCCAGCTCCACGGAGGGCTCGGGGTGGTGCGCACCCTCGGCCGCATGGGTGTCCCGGCGTACGCCATGGTCGAGGACCGTTTCACGCCGGCCGCCCTCTCACGCCACCTCGCCGGCCGCTTCGTCCGCCCGACGAGCGGCCGGGAGGACACGGCGGAACTGGTCGCGGCCCTTCTGCAGATGGGCCGGGCGATCGGACGCCCGACGGTCGCGGTGGCGGAGGGGGACGAGGCCGCCGTACTGCTGGCGGAGAACGCGGACCGCCTGGCCGAATGGTTCGTCCTGCCCCCCGTGCCGCCCGCGCTCCCCCGCAGGGTGGCCAGCAAGGAGGGTCTGCACCGGATCTGTCAGGAGCACGGGGTGCCCACTCCACGGACCCGATCGCCGGTGAACCGCGCCGAGTTGGTCGCGGTGGCTCGCGAGTGGGGCTTTCCGGTGGTCCTCAAGGACAGGGAGGCGTTCACCAAGCTGGACGACTCCGCCATGGGACACACCACCGTCGTGCACGACGAGGACGAGCTGCTCGCCCGGTGCGGGGCGGCCGAGTCGCCCTCCGTCATCGTGCAGGAGTACATCCCGCTCGACATCGCCGAGGAGTGGTTCACCCACCTCTACGTCGGCGCGGGAGGCACGCCCCGGCTCGTCTTCACGGGGCACAAGCTCCGCTCCTGGCCGCCCGGCACGGGCCTCACCACGCGGGCGCGGGCCCGGCCGAACACCGTCCTCGCGAGGCTGGCCGCCGAGCTGTGCCGGGCGATCGGCTACTGCGGGATCGCCGACCTGGACTGGCGGTTCGACCGGCGTGACGGCCGCTACAAGCTGGTGGACTTCAACCCCCGGTTCGGACAGCAGTTCCGCCTCTTCAGAACCGCGCGAGGAATGGACGTCGTCCGGGCTCAGTACCTGGATCTGACCGGTCAGCACGTTCCTGACGGGTCGCAGGTCCACGGCCGCGGCTTCATCGTGGGCAACCTGGACGCCGTGTCGGCGACGGTGAGCGCCTGGCGCGAACGCCGGCTCCCGGCGGCGCTGTCCCGGCGCAACCTCGAACGGGCCTGGCTGAGCCCGGACGATCCCGTGCCCGCGGTCGCCGAAGCGGTGCGCTTCAGCGGGACCGTGGCCCGGCGGCTGACGAAGCCGGTGCGCGCCGCGGTCCCGCTGAAGGGCGCAGTCCCATGAGGGGGACCATCCTGCACCTCGCCCAGTCGAGCGAGGCGGGCGTCGCCCGAGTGGTCACGGACCTGGCCGCCGGGCAGTGCGCGACGGGCGACCACGTCATCGTGGCGTGTCCGGCCGCCGGCACGCTGCCGCGGACGGCCGCGCGGTGCGGGGCCGAGGTGGTGCGGTGGGACGCCGTACGCTCTCCCGGTCCGGCGCTCGCGCGCGAGGTGGCCGGGGTGCGGCGCATCGTGGGCACGGTGCGTGCGGACGTGGTGCACCTGCACAGCGCGAAGGCGGGCCTCGCCGGGCGGCTGGCGATCCGCGGGCGCCTGCCCACCGTCTACCAGCCGCACGCCTGGTCCTTCGACGCCGCCTCCGCCGTCCTGCGGGCCGCCGCCGTGCGGTGGGAGCGGACGGGCGCGCGCTGGGCGCACCAGGTGGTGTGCGTCAGCGAGGGCGAGCGCACCCATGGGGTGGCCCTCGGCATCCGGTCCCGGTACACCGTCGTACGCAATGGGGTGGACCTCGAGTGGTGTGGTCCGCCGGAAGTCTCCGCGCGTGAGGCCGCGCGGTCCCGGCTCGGTGTCGCCGGCACCGGACCGCTGGCCGTGTGTGTGGCGCGGCTTTGCCGTCAGAAGGGGCAGGACGTGCTGCTCGACGCCTGGGCGGAGGTCGAGGAGCGGATGCCGCGGGCGCGGCTGGTGCTGGTCGGGGGCGGGCCGGAGCGTTCGGTGCTGGCTGCGCGGGCGTCGTCGACCGTTCGGTTCGCCGGAGCCGTCGTAGACCCTCGTGACTGGTATCTCGCCGCTGATCTCGTGGTGCTGGCCTCGCGCTGGGAGGCGGGCCTGGCGCTCGCCCCGCTGGAGGCCATGGCGTGCTCACGTCCCGTCGTCGTCACCGATGTGCCCGGAGCGCGGGAGTTTCTGCCGCGCCGTCAAGTGCCGTCCGCCGTCGTGCCGTTGGAGGATCCGGGTGCGCTGGCAGCCGCGATGACGCGTCTGTTGGCCGACCCGGCGACCAGCCGTGCACTCGGCGAGGAGGCGCGGGCCCACGTCCGCCGCCATCACGACGTGCGGCGGGTCGTCGAGCGCATGTACGACGTGTACGACGAGGCGAGCCGGGTCTGGGCCGCGGGGGTTCACGGCCCGGACGAGCACCTGTAGGACCCGGTCGCTATCGCTGGGCGAAGCCGATCAGTGAGTGCAGGGCGGGGCGCAGCAGCGGCACCGCACCGGACATCCTGCGGGCCGTGTGATAGCCCCGCCAGGTCTTCAGCCGGAAGGTCGCGTCGACCTCGGTGGCGTTGATGTCGACGCGCGGGACGGCGTAGCGCCCGGCGCCGTGGTGCACGCTGAACGCGATCTCGAACCCGGCTTCGGCCACGGCTCTGCGGGCGGCGGCGTCGTGCGTTCCGTAGGGGTAGGCGAAGGCGCGGGCTCGCTTGCCGGTGATGTCGGCCAGCGCCGCCGCGGCGTCCACGAGATTGCGGGTGAGGGTCCGAGCGTCGGCGTTCGCCATCTCGCTGTGGTCCCAGCCGTGACATTCGACATCGAGCCCCGCGGCAGCCAGCGCGCGTATGCCGTCGGCGTCGAGCAGCGGCTCGTCGGTCATGTCGGTCATCCATGTGGAGGTGCCGCCGAGCACTCCGGTGAGCACGAAGGCGGTGGCGGGGAAGCCCAGTTCGCGCAGGACCGGCACCCCGTCGTCCAACAGGCCCTGGTAGCCGTCGTCGAAGGTCACCAGCACGCTGCGTCGAGGGAAGTCACCGCTCAGGTACCGGCCGAGCGTCAGGGGCGTCCAGCCCCGGTCGAGGAGCCGTCGCAGCTGTCGGTGGAGCGTGTCCGGTGGGACGAACAAGCAGAACGGGTCCTGGTGGGCGGGGCGCTTGCCGACGCCGTGGTACATCAACACCAGTGGTTGCCTGGTCGGTATGGGGTGACTCATCGGAAACCCTTCGTGTCCGGACCGTACGCGACGGTCCTGTCCGTTTTGATCCGGTCGGCCAGTCCCCGTCCGGCTCCGGCCGCCTTGGCGAGGTCGCGCAGCGCCGCGGCGAAGGGGACGAGGGGCAGCGCCGTCCAGTGGCCGCGGCGGACGGCCCTGGTGAGCGGCAGTGACACATACGCGGCGAACGCCGTGGTCGCGGCGGACCGTGCGCGCGGGCCCTTGGCCACCGCGGCGAGGGCGGCGGCGTAGGCGAGGGCTCTGGCCAGGTCCCGGCCGAGCACGCGCCGGTCCGCCGAGCGTCCGTCGCCCTCGCCGTAGCGGAAGTACATGGCCGCCGTCCGGCGCAGCGTCGGCCGCTGCTCCCAGCGGACCTCGGCGGCGGAGGCCAGGACCGCGCGGTGGCCGGCCCCGACGACGGCACGCCCGAAGAGCACGTCCTCGGCGGTCCGCAGCTGTTCGGGGAAGCCTCCCGCGTCCTGCCAGGCGGCCCGGGTGAAGGCCATCGAGCGCCCGGTGGGCATGGTCGCGTCGAGTCCGCGGCCGAAGAGCCGGCAGTACGCGCGGGTCCACGGTCCCGGATGCCGGGCCTCCTCGGGGACCGGATAGCCCGCGGCCGCCATGGCCCGGGCCGGCGCGCCATGGCCGTCGACCCGGTAGACGCCGGTGATCAGGTCGGCCGGCTCGGGCTCGGCCGCGGCGGAGCGCAGTCGGTCCAGCCAGTCCGGGTCGGGGTAGCAGCCCGCGTCGGTGCAGGCGATCAGCGGGTTGACCGCCGCTTTCACGCCTGCGTTGCGGCCGGCCGAGATGCCAGCGCCGGGGAGGCGGAGCAGACGTATCCGGGCGTCCTTCGCGGCCCACGCCTCGACCCGGTCGGCGGTGTCGTCGGTCGAGCCGCCGTCGACGACGACGATCTCGTCCCCGTTCGCGGCCAGTTGGGGAACCAGCAGGGCCAGCAGCCGGTCGATCACGTCGGCCTCGTCGAGCACGGTGGTCACCACCGAGACCGGCGCGGTCCCGGTCAGCCCCGCACCGGGCAGCCGGGCGGCCGCGGACATGATCTGCACCAGCCGTCCGGCGCACTCGGCCGGACCCGGGTGGGAGGCGGTCAGCCGCTGCCCCTCCGCGCCCATCGCGAGACGGGTGTCGCGGTCCGCCAACTGCCGCAGCGCCAGGCCGACTTCGGCGGGGTCGTCGGGCGGCACGGCGATCCCGGCGGGGGCCGCGCCCGGCTGCGCCACCCGGTCGGCGACGGGGCCGGGCGTGGTGATCACCGGGATCGCGGAGCGCATCGCCTCCAGGGCGACCGCACCGAAACCCTCGGGGTGGGGCATGGCCGGGGTGGGCCTGGTCAGCACCGCGGCCGCGTCGGCGCCGGGGATGATCCGCCAGGCGTCCTGGACGAAGCCCGCGAAGTCGACGCGGTCTCTCACGCCGAGTTCGGCGGCCAACTGCACGAGCCGGCTCCGCTCGTCCGGTTCGGTCGGATCCTCGCCCCCGACGACGGCCAGCCGCCAGCGCTCGCCGCCGGGCTTCGCCAACGCTTCGATTGCGTTGTCCACGCCCTTGTTGGCGACCAGGCGGCTGACGGTGAGCAGCAGCGGCTCGTCGTGACCGTCTCCGAGCCGCACGCCGTGCCGTACGAGTTCCTTCCGGGCTGCCTCGCGGGGCAGTGCGGTGCCCTCCGGCGCGGGGAACGGCACGAGGACGGCCCGGGGATGCCGCGAGGCGACGACCAGTCCGTCCGCCGTCGCCACGCAGTCGTCGATGAGCGCGGCCAGGAGCTTCATCAGCCGCGGGTGGGTGTAGTCGTGCTTGGCCCACACGCAGCGCACCCCGGTGAGCCACGCGGCCGGGCCGCACACGCACGCCGCCTTGATGCCGTTGGCGAGGACCACGTCCGGCGGGTCCGCCCGCAGCCGGCGCGCGAACCATGCCGCGGAGGCCGCGATCGCCGCTCCGGTCCGGCCCGTGCGGTGCGTGACGCAGGGGATGCCCCGGCGGCGGAACTGCTCGCCCAGCGGCCCCTCCCCCAGCATCACCGCGTCCACGTCCAGCCGGTCGGTGGCGTCGAGCAGCGCCAGCAGCCACAGTTCGGCACCGCCGAGGATTCCGGCGGTCGTGACCACCGTGACGCGCAGTGGACGGTTCATGTGTCCCTCCAAGCAGAGTCGCGGCGCCGATCTGCCGCCGACCCAAGGAGGACAGACCAGCGCCGCCCAGAGGACTCACGGCAGCTGTTCTATGTATATTTACGATGTATACGTACAGAATAGAGTGAAACGGACACGCGGTCAAGGCGGGGACCTTCGACCGCTTCCGGCTAACATCCGTGTTTACGTCGTATACGGATGCCGTCAGCCCCCGAAGGGGCATGCGGCCGCATGGCGAGGAGACGCGCAATGGCGAAGAGCGCCTCGGATCCCGGCCCCACGCGTCGCGCAAGCGACCGCGGGCGCTACGGCAGGCTCAATCGCGAGCGCGTGCTGGCCGCCGCCCTGGAACTGGTGGACCGCGAGGGCCTGTCCGCGCTGAGCATGCGCCGGCTGGGCGCGGAGCTCGGCGTGGAGGCGATGGCGCTCTACCGGTACGCGGCGAGCAAGGACGCCCTGCTCGACGGCCTGGTCGAAGCGCTCTATCTCGAGCTGGAGGAGCGCCTGGCCGCCGAACCCGGGACCGGCTCGACGGACACCGCGCCCGCCTGGCGCGCCGAGCTCCACCGGATCGCCCGGGCGACGTACGACGTCTGCCTCGCGCACCCCCGGGCCGTACCGCTGCTCTCCACGCGCATGCTGGCGGTTCCGCTGGCCCAGCGGCCACTCGCCGTCCTCAAGGACCACGAGAGGGTGCTCGCCCTGCTCCGGGACGCCGAACTGGACGAGACCCGCTCCGCGACCGTGTTCCAGGCCTTCACCGCCTGGCTCCTCGGCTATGTGTCCGTGGAGCTGCGGCCCATGGTGGACAACCCCGACGAGCCCGATCCGTCCTTCCGCCTGGGCCTGCACCGCATGCCGTCCCAGGAGCTGCCCCGGCTCCGGCAGACCGCCCCCGCTCTGGCCGAGCGGGGCGGACCGGAAGGGCTGGCGGCCGGGCTGGACGCGCTGCTCGACCGCTTCGCCCAGGAACCTGGAAAGTGACGACCCGTCAACCCCCGCAGGCGGAGCGGACCTTGTAGAAGGTGCTCAGATACTTCGAGTGGTACGACGCGCTGACGATCCGTACGAGCGCCTCATCGGCCGAGCGCAGCGAAGACCCGGCGAGGTTGGCACTGCCCGTGTAGACGCGCGGGGTGATGCTGCCGCCGTAGTCGCCGTCGATCAGGATCTCCTTGTTGTGCGGACGGACGTCGATGCCCGGGCCGTTGGGGATGCGGCACCTGCGGTACTGGATGCCGGCTGCGGCCAGCTTGTTGGTGATCTTGGAGTCGCTCTCGGCGTAGACGATGTCGATCCAGCAGCCCCTGCCGCGCAGTTGGGCCAGCTTGTCGGCGACCTGGACGCGCGAGCCGTAGAAGGTGTGCATCAAGATGCGGATGTCGGTCTGGTGCCGTTGCCCGTCCGCGCCGGTGTAGGCGCAGCTGACCTCGTTGAGAGCGTTGACGACGGTGTCGGTGGCCGGGTTGTTGTACGAGGCGTCACCGCGCGGGAAGAAGAAGGCCCGGTAGGTCGACCCGGTCGGGGTGGAGAAGTACACGTGGTTGTTGCCGCCCGCGAGGGTGCGCCCGACGCGCTGCTTCTCGTGATACGACGCGTAGCCGTCGTAGACGGTGGCGTTCGCGAAGGTCACGGCGTCGTTGAAGGACTCGACCTTGTACCAGTCGGAGAGGTTCGAGGAGGTCTGGAAGACGACCTTCGAGTAGCTGGTGCCGTCGTCGAAGGGCCCGATCCTCGAGAAGATGAAGTACTTGTTGTGGTTGTACGCCGGTGCGGGCGGGGCCACGCTCAGGCAGCCGCGCACCACGTCGTCCACGCCGTCGGCGTCCTCGAACCTGTCGTCGCAGACGACGATCCAGGAGCGGGCGGCGTCATTGGTTCCGAGCCCGGACCTGAGGGACCGGTAGACCGGGTTGTTGTACTCGACGCCCCCCTCGCCGACATAGGTCGACTCGTCGACGATGAGCTTGACGTTGACGCCGCGCTGGTCGGCGGCGAGCAGCGCGTCGGCGACCTCCTGGTCCTGGAACTCGTACATCGAGCCGCGGATCGTCGCCCCGGCGGGCGTCGCGTCGATCAACCGGACGAGCTGGGTGAAGATCGCCTTCTGCTGCTCCGGGGTGCCCAGCGGGTCGTTGAACACGGGTCCGTTGATGACCGGCTTGGTCAGTGCGGCGGCGGGTGTCGCGGTGCCGACGAGCAGCGCGGCCACCAGGTACAGGACCACGGCGACGGGTGCCAGCATGCGGAGGGGGCGAGCCGGCTGCGGGCCCACGGTCGAACGGGTCATCTTCGCCCTTTCCTCGAGAGTCGAGAGGGAGCACGGAAGCGAAGGGATCACTCTGTGCCGGGCGAGGTCACTTTGTGTGGCAGGGGTACGGCGGGCGACCGGAGAGTCCAGGCATTCGGAGCATCGGGGGGCTCGACGGCCGGCGGGCGCGCACGGCCCAGGGGCGGGAACCGGCGCATACGAAAAGGGCCCCGCAGGCTTCCGCCTGCGAAGGCCCTTCGCACCGTCGGGACGACAGGATTTGAACCTGCGACCCCTTGACCCCCAGTCAAGTGCGCTACCAAGCTGCGCCACGTCCCGGTGCGCTTTCCGCGGTGAACCGCGTGATCGCGCGGACAGCACTTTACCCCACGTCGGGTACCGCGCCGAAGTCGGTCGCGGGGCGCGGGACAATCGGCGTATGGGCAGTACATCCTCAGGACGATCGGCAGGCGCACGGGACCGGGACGGCGAGGGGCGGGCGCGCAACGCCCGGCCGCGGGACGGGCTCGGGCGGCCCCTCCCGTACGAGGCGCAGGGCGTGGCCCGGCAGCCCGAAGGCGTCGTGCGCACCCCGGAGCAGAGCGTCGCCGAGGCGCAGGAGTTGCTGGACGCGGGCAAGCCCTTCCACGCGCACGAGGTGTTCGAGGACGCCTGGAAGTCGGGGCCGGAGGAGGAGCGGGCGCTGTGGCGGGGGCTGGCGCAGGTCGCCGTGGGGCTCACGCATGCTGCCCGCGGGAACGTCACGGGCGGCGCCCGGCTGCTGCGGCGGGGCGCCGCGGGCGTGGAGCAGTGGGCGGCGCAGTCGGGGCGGCAGCGGCCGTACGGGATGGATCTGGTGGGGCTGGTCGCCTGGGGGCGGGGGCTGGCGGACGACGTGGAGGCGGGCGGCGGGGCCGTCGACGCGGGGGTGCGGGCGCCGCGGCTGCGGGGGCAGGTGTCGTAAGGGACGAGTCCGTGCCGTATCCGCTCGGTGTGGATGTGCTGTACGGACTGTCAGTGGCGTGCGGCAGACTCGGGGTGTGCGAAAGATTCATGTCATCGGCATCGGCGCGGGCGACCCCGACCAGCTCACCTTGCAGGCGGTCAGGGCGCTGCGGAGTACGGACGTGTTCTTCATCCTCGAGAAGGGCGATTTGAAGAGCGATCTCACGCGCCTTCGCCGGGACATGCTCGACGCGCACATACCGGAGGGGTCGTCGTATCGGGTGGTCGAGGCGCGGGATCCGGAGCGGGACCGGAGCGCGGGAGGTGCGGCCTACTCCCCCGCCGTCGGGGACTGGCGCAGCGCCCGTGCGGGCATCTACGAGCGGCTGATCGCGGAGGAGCTGGGCCAGGAGGAGAGCGGCGCGTTCCTGGTGTGGGGAGATCCCGCGTTGTACGACAGCACGATCGGGATTCTCGACGAGGTGCGGGAGCGGGGCGCCGTGGACTTCGAGTACGACGTCGTGCCGGGGATCAGCAGTGTCTCGGCGCTCGTCGCCCGGCATCGGACGGGGCTCAACCGCGTCGCCGGGCCGGTGCAGATCACCACCGGGCGTCGGCTCGCCGAGGGCTTCCCGGAGGGGGTGGACGACGTGGTGGTGATGCTGGACGCCCACCAGACGTTCCGGAAGTACGCCGAGCAGGACATCGACATCTACTGGGGCGCCTACATAGGCACCCCGGACGAGATCCTCGTCTCCGGACCGATCGCCGAGGCCGCGCCGCGGATCGAGCGGCTGCGCGCGGAGGCCCGCGAGCGCAAGGGGTGGATCATGGACACGTATCTGTTGCGGCGGAACTCCGAGGACTGACCCCAAGGAGCGGCGGCCCGCAGGCCACCCGAGCGGACCGGTCCCGCATGCGTGCGTGGTCCACCGGTGTGATCGTGACCTCGTGACAGTCGCCGAGGAGCTCGCACCGTCCGCCGCCTCGCAGCCGCCCGTGCTGGACTCGCGCCGGCGCAACGTCGTCTTCGTGACGATCATGCTCGGGATGCTGCTCGCGGCCCTGGACCAGACGATCGTCGGCACGGCCCTGCCGACGATCGTGTCGGACCTCGGCGGTGCCGCGCACATGTCGTGGGTGGTGACCTCGTACCTGCTCGCGGAGACCGTCTCGACGGTGCTGGTCGGCAAGTTCGGCGACCTGTTCGGGCGCAAGGTGGTCTTCCAGGTCTCGGCCGTCGTCTTCATCACCGGCTCGTTCCTGTGCGGTCTGGCCACGAACATGTCGCTGCTGATCGCCTGGCGCGCGATGCAGGGCATCGGCGCGGGCGGGCTGATGGTGACGGCGATGGCGCTGATCGCCGACGTGATCCCGCTGCGGGAGCGCGGCAAGTACCAGGGCGCGATCGGGGCCGTGTTCGGGGTGGCCACCGTCATCGGGCCGCTGCTGGGCGGGCTGTTCACCGACCATCTGTCCTGGCGCTGGGCGTTCTACGTCAACGTGCCGATCGCGATCCTCGTCGTCGTCGCGGCCGCCCGCACCATCCCGGTGGTGAAGTCGGCGTCCCGGCCCGTCATCGACTACCTGGGCATCGCCCTCGTCGCGGTCGGCGCGAGCGCGCTGATCCTGGCGACGAGTTGGGGCGGCAACGAGTACGCGTGGACTTCGGGCACCATCATCGGCCTGTTCGTGGGAGGCGCGGTCGCGCTCGGACTGTTCTGCTGGGTGGAGACCCGGGCACGCGAACCGATGCTGCCCATGCGACTGTTCGCCAACCCGGTATTCACGGTCTGCTCGGTGCTCAGCTTCATCGTCGGGTTCGCGATGCTCGGCGCGATGACGTATCTGCCGACCTATCTGCAGTACGTCGACGGCGACTCGGCCACGATCTCCGGCGTACGGACGCTGCCGATGGTGATCGGACTGCTGATCGCGTCGGTGTTCAGCGGCAACGTGGTCAGCAAGACCGGCCAGTACCGCTACTTCCCCGTCGTCGGCTCGCTGGTGATGGGCGTCGGCCTGTATCTGATGTCCCTCATGGGGCCGTCGACGGGCGCCTGGCTGGAGTCGCTGTACATGTTCGTACTCGGCACCGGCATCGGCCTGTGCATGCAGGTCCTGACGATCGCCGTGCAGAACACCGTCGACTACGCCGACCTCGGCACCGCGACCTCCGGCGTCACCTTCTTCCGTACGCTGGGCAGTTCCTTCGGTACGGCGGTGTTCGGCACGATCTACACCAACACCCTCAAGCCGAACCTCACCGACGGAATCGCGGAGGCCGCGGGGTCCGGCGCCGTCAACCCGGCGGTCGTCGCCAAGGCGGCGACCAGCCCGGAGGGACTGCACAAGCTGCCTTCAGGGGTCGCCGCCCCGATCATCGACGCGTACGCCGACACGTTGCAGACCGTCTTCCTGTGGACCGTGCCGGTCGCGGCCGCAGGGTTCCTCGTCTCGCTGTTCCTCAAACAGGTCGAGCTGCGCGACAGCGCGCGGGCGGGCTCCACCGACATGGGCGACGGGTTCGCCTCACCGCACGGCGCAGACTCGCAGCGGCTGCTCGAAGCGTCCGTCGGGAAGATCATCGGCAGCACGGACCTGGACACGGTGCGCCGGATCATGGCGGAGTGCGACACCCGGCTCGACATCGCCGGCGCCTGGGCGGTGATGCAGGTCGAGCTGCTGAACCGGCTGGTCGGCCACGCGAGCCTCGGCGTGATCGCCGCCCGCCGCCACATGCCGCCCGAGGTGCTGCTGCCGGTCTTCGACCGCATGGCGGACGAGGGTTTCCTCATCCGCGACGGCTCGCTCCTCTCCCACACCGAGGCCGGCGCACGCGAGGCCGCGGTCATCAGCCAGGCGTGGGCCGAGTGGCTCGAGGAACGGGTACAGCAGGACATCGGCCGCCCCTCCGGGACCGATCTGCGCGCCGCCGTGGACACGATCGCGAAGCGACTGCTGGTCGAGGACCTGTCACACGGTCTGTCCCAGCGCCCGGCGGAACTCGTGTCCAGCGGCGCGGACCGGGCAGCCGACGTCCGTAACTCCGTCAGCCCTGGCGGGCCTTGAAGCGGGGTTCCTTCTTGTTGATGACGAAGACCACGCCGCGTCGGCGGACCACCTGGGCGCCGGGCCTGGACTTCAGTGAGCGCAAGGACTTGCGCACCTTCATGGTTCTGCTCTCCTCACTCCGTGGTCAGCTGCGGTTCTCGGCCGCGCGGCCGTAGCGGCGCTCGAAGCGCTCCACTCGGCCGGCGGTGTCCAGGACCCGCGACTTCCCCGTGTAGAAGGGGTGGGACGCCGACGAGATCTCGACGTCGATGAGCGGGTAGGTCCGGCCGTCCTGCCACTCGATCGTCCTGGACGAGTCGGCGGTGGAACGGGTCAGGAACGCGACGTCCGCGGCGCGGTCACGGAAGACCACGAACCGGGTGTCGGGATGGATGCGGGGCTTCATGGGGTTTGCCTCCTCGGAACCTGGGGCTGTTCGAGACGGGTTCAGCGCTCTTCGCGGAACAGGATGTGCGCGCCGACCACCGGGTCGTACTTGCGCAGGACCAGCCGGTCGGGGTCGCTCAGGCGGTTCTTGCGGGTCACGTAGGTGACACCGGTTCCAGCCGTCGACTTCAGCTTGACGACGGGGCGCGCGGTGCTGCGTGCCATGGGGTCCTCCCTTCGCCCACACCACGGATCCTTGATCCGGGCATGTCAATTACAGTCGTTGTAACGCCGCCTCCCCCCGTTGCATTCCCGGGTTGCCGACTCGTTCGCGGCTATCGTCCAGCCATGGAGTCTGTACGTGCCGTCCTGATCGACATCGACGGGGTCCTGACGGTCTCCTGGGAGCCGCTGCCGGGGGCCGTCGAGGCGTTGCGGGAGCTCCGGGAGGCCGGGCTCGGGATAGCGCTGGTGACCAACACGACCTCACGGACCCGGGCGTCCATCGCCGGGACGCTGCGGGAGGCGGGGTTCGCGGTGGACACGGAGGACATCCTGACCGCGCCGGTCGTCACCGCCGCGTATCTCGCCGAGCACCACCCGGGGGCTCGGTGTGCGCTGCTGAACAGCGGGGACATTCGGGAGGATCTCGAGGGCGTCACGCTCCTCGACCCGGCCGACGCCGATGCCGCTGCGGTGCCGGACGTCGTCATCGTCGGAGGCGCCGGGCCCGAGTTCGACTACGCCTCGCTCAACCGGGCCTTCGGGTATCTGCAGCGCGGGGCCCGGCTGGTGGCCGTACACCGGAATCTGTACTGGCGTACCGATGCCGGGCTGCAGCTGGACTCCGGTGCGTTTCTCGCCGGGCTGGAGAAGGCCGCCCGTACCGAGGCCGAGGTCACGGGGAAGCCGTCGGCCGCGTTCTTCGGGGCGGCGCTCGCCCGGCTGGGGGTCGATGCGGGCGATGCGGTGATGGTCGGGGACGACATCGAGTCGGACGTGCTGGCCGCGCAGCGCGCCGGCCTCACGGGGGTGCTGGTCAAGACCGGGAAGTACCTGCCGGAGACGCATCGGGACGCGAGCGGTACGCCCGACCGTGTCATCGAGTCCTTCGCGGACCTGCCGGCGCTGCTGCGCGGGTCAGCGGAGAAGTAGCTGCAGGCCGCCCACGACCGTGGCCGCGATCACGAGTTGCTCGAAGAGTCGCTGGTTGATTCGGTTCACAGCCCATTTGCCGATGAACGCACCGGGTACGACGAACACCGCGAGCGCGGCGTCAAGGAGCAGTGAGGGTCCGTCGATCAGGCCGAGGCCGGCGCTGAAGGGCACCTTGGACACGTTGACGATCAGGAAGAAGAAGGCCGAGGTCCCCAGGAAGCCGAGCTTGCGGAAGCCCGCGGACAGCAGATACATCGACATCACCGGGCCGCCCGCGTTGGCGACCATCGTGGTGAAGCCGCCGAGGACGCCGTACGAGCGGGCCTTGACGCGGCCCGAGCGAGTGGCGACCGAGTCCGGTTCCTCCTCGGCCTCGGCCGTGCGTCGCCGCCAGACCGTCACGGCCGCCATCAGCAGCAGGATCGCGCCGATCGACGTCCGTACGATCCCGTCGTCGGCCCAGACCAGGAACAGCGTGCCGAGGACCACGCCCGCCGCGACCGCCGGGAACAGCCGCCAGAGCGTGGGCCAGTGGGCGTGCCGCCGGTAGGTGAGGACGGCGAGGACGTCGCCGACGATCAGGATGGGCAGGAGTACGCCGGTGGAGGCGCGGGCGGGCAGGACCGCCGCGAAGATGGCGAGGCTCACCGTGTTGGCCCCGCTCACGGCGGTCTTCGAGAAGCCGACGAGGAGGGCCGCGAAGGCGAGGGCGGCGAACTCCCAGCCGGTTATGTGCCAGAGCGTCATCGTGTTCATGCGGGCACCGATGCTATGCGCATGCATCCGGCGGCGTAAGGAGCGTCTCGACAGGTGGCGACTGCCCGGCCCTATCGGTGATGCGGCGGTGGCGGCATGTCTGCGAGGTCCGGTGCCGGTTCGGGCCAGATGAGCAGCACGGGACACGGCGCGTGGTCGACGACGAAGCGGCAGGCCGGGCCCAGGCTCTTCGGCCCGAGGCGGCTGCGGTCGCCGTCCCGGGCCAGGATCAGGAGGTCGGCGTCCTCGGCCGCGGCGACGACCTCGCGTTCGACCCGGCCGGTGCGCTCCACGCGGGTGCAGGGGCGGCCGAGTCGGTCGGCGGCGGCCTGCAGCAACTGCTGGGCCGAGGCGGCGGCGAGATGCTCGACCTGGATGCCGGGATCGCGTTCGGGATGCCCGCGGCCGAGCAGTCCGGCGAAGGCGCCGTGCGCGACGCCCGGGAGCTCCTGTCCGGTCACGTGCAGCAGCACGATCTCGTCGCCCTCGGCCGTATGCGAGCGGGCGGCGTCCACGCATGCCGGCCAGGTGCCCTCGACGATCCAGACCACGACAGCCATGCGGAGGCCTCCACCCTGCGAAGAACAGCTAGTGCCTCTCTACCAGCACCGCGCTCCCCTGTCCCACCCCCACGCACATGGTGGCCAGGCCGCGCTCCGCCCCCGTCCGCCGCATGCCGTGCAGCAGTGTCGTCAGGATGCGGGCTCCCGAGCAGCCCAGCGGGTGGCCGAGGGCGATCGCGCCGCCGCTCGGGTTGACCAGGTCGGGGTCGATGCCGAGTTGGTCCACGCAGGCGAGGGCCTGGGCCGCGAACGCCTCGTTGAACTCGGCCTCCTGGATGTCGGCGATGCTCCAGTCGGCGCGGGCGAGGACCTTGCGCGTGGCGGGGACCGGGCCGATGCCCATGACGTCGGGGTGGACACCGGCCGAGACGCCGGCGACATAGCGGCCCAGCGACTCCAGGCCCAGGTCGTTGAGGGCCTCCTCGCTGACCAGGAGGAGGCCGGCGGCGCCGTCGTTCATCGGTGAGGCGTTGCCCGCCGTCACCGTGCCACCCTCGCGGAAGACCGGCTTCAGGCGCGCGAGCTTCTCGTACGACGTGTCCTCGCGGATGCATTCGTCGGCGTCGACGAGTACGCCGTCCGGGCGCTCCACCGGCAGGAGTTCGTCGTCGAAGTGGCCGTTCTTGCGGGCGTCCGCGGCGCGTTGGTGGCTGCGCAGGGCGAACTCGTCCTGGCGTTCGCGCGGGATGCCGTATCGCTTCGCCACCTCCTCCGCGGTCTCGCCCATGGAGAGCAGGCCGTGGAGGTCCTTCATCGCCGGGTTGACCAGGCGCCAGCCGAGGCGGGTGTCGGCGGTCTCGATGCGGTGCGGGAGGGCCTCGTCGGGGCGGGGCAGGACGAAGGGGGCGCGGCTCATCGACTCGGAGCCGCCCGCGAGGACGACATCGGCCTCGCCCGCGGCGACGGTGCGGGCGGCCAGCGTCACCGCCTCGAGGCCGGAGGCGCACAGGCGGTTGACCGTGGCGCCGGGTACGGACTCGGGGAGGCCGGCGAGCAGGGCGGCCATGCGGGCGACGTTGCGGTTGTCCTCGCCGGCCTGGTTGGCGGCGCCCCAGTAGACGTCGTCGATGCGCGCCGGGTCGAGGGCGGGTACGTCGGCGACGAGCCCGCGGACGACGGCCGCGGCGAGGTCGTCGGGCCGTACTGCGGACAGGGCTCCGCGCAGTTTGCCGATGGGGGTGCGGCGGGCGGCCGCGAAGTGGACGGGACGCACGACAGGACTCCTGAGCTACGGCGGCTGCACCCGGGCGGCAGCCGTTTAATTAGCACCGCTAGTTTTGGACTATAGACCGCCGGGCGGCTCCCTGGGAAGATCCACGGGGACCTTCACCGACGCAGCTGGAGGAGACATGGCCGACGCCCGTGAGCACGTCCTGACCGGCACCAGGGGCACGATCACCGCACGCGAGTGGCCACGCGAGCGGCCGCGGTACCTCGCCCTGCTGGTGCACGGTTACGGCGAGCACGTCGGCCGGTACGAGGAGGTGGCCGACGTCCTGGTCGGGCACGGCGCGGCCGTGTTCGGGCCCGACCACATGGGGCACGGGAGGTCGGCGGGCGAGCCGGTGCTGGTCGAGGACTTCGAGGACGTGGTCACCGACCTCCACGCCGTGGCCGCCCTGGCCCGGTCCGTGCACCCCGGCGTGCCGCTCGTCCTGATCGGGCACTCCATGGGCGGCCTGATCTCGGCCCGCTACGCCCAGCGCCACGGCGACGAGCTCGCCGCGCTGGTGCTGTCCGGGCCGGTGATCGGGGTCTGGGAGCTGCCGGGCCGGCTGCTCGCGCTCGACGAGATCCCCGACACGCCCATCAGCCCGGCCGCGCTCTCCCGGGACCCGGCGGTCGGGGAGGCGTACGCCGCCGATCCGCTGGTCTGGCACGGCCCGATGAAGCGGCCGACGGTGGAGGCGTTCGCCTGCACCCTGGAGACCGTCGCGAAGGGCGGTGACATCGGCGGGCTCCCGCTGCTGTGGCTGCACGGCGACGACGACCGGCTGGTGCCGCTCGCGGGCAGCCGCGTCGGCGTCGAGCAGCTGAGCGGCGGCCGCCTCGTCGAGCGGATCTACGCCGGTGCCCGGCACGAGGTGTTCAACGAGACGAACAAGGCCGAGGTCTTCGCGGACCTGACGCGGTTCGTGGACGACGTACTCACGAACTGACCTGATCCGACACCTGGACAGCCTGCTCACACACCGAGACGGGGTCAGGCCGCCCCGGCGCCGCGTTTGCACCGGTTCGCCCTGGGCACCCGCGCCCGCATGGAGTGGTTGCGCGGTGCTGCCTGCGCGGGAGAGGACCCCGAGCTCTTCTTCCCGGTGGGCACCGAGGGACCGGCGCTGCGGGACATCGCCGCGGCCAAACGCGTCTGTGCCCGCTGCCCGGTGACCGTCGAGTGTCTCGACTGGGCCCTGCGCAGCGGTCAGACCTCGGGGGTGTGGGGAGGGACCTGCGAGGAGGAACGCACCGCACTGCTCCGCACCGACACGCACGACGCCAGAAGGAGAAGCACCCTATGACTGTCGTGAAGAGCACGCTTCCGGAACCGGCCCGCAAGGTCACCGGAGAGGCGCTGCAGAGCACTCTCGTGGATCTTCTCGGGCTCTCGCTGATCGGCAAGCAGGCGCACTGGAACATCGTGGGCCCGCGGTTCCGTTCGATCCATCTGCAGCTCGACGAGGTCGTGGACACGGCGCGCGCCTTCGCCGACACGGTGGCGGAGCGCTCCGCCGCGCTCGGCCTGCCGCCCGACGGCCGGCCCGAGACGATCGCGGCGGCCTACACGCTGCCGGGCCCGAAGGACGGCTGGCTGCGGGACACGGAGGTCGTCCAGCTGGTCGTGGACACGCTGGAGGCGGCGATCGGGCGGCTGCGCGAACGCATCGACGCGACCGCGGAGCCGGATCCGGTCACCCAGGACCTGCTGATCTCCCTCACCGCCGAGCTCGAGAAGCAGCGGTGGATGTTCGACGCGGAGAACTGGCCGCGCGACAACTGACCGGACAGGCCCCGGCCACCGGAGCACGTACGTACGGAAAGGGGACGCGATGACCGACGCCCTCGAACTCGACGCGCTGTGGGAGGACTTCCACCGCGTGGTGAACATGACCTCGCAGGAACTGGCCGCGTGGCTGCGGGTGAGCGAGGCCGACGAACAGACGGAGCCGCTGCCCGAGCACGCGGGCTCGCCGACCGGGCAGCATGTCCTGGCGATCCTGCAGAAGCGACGCACCGACCTCACCGACGACGACCTCGAGGTGATGTACGAGGTCGTGGACACGGTGACGGCGCAGGCCGACCTGGAGAACGAGCCCGAGGCCGAGGAGACCCGTCGTCGGCACATGCTGATGACGATCGGCCACGATCCGCTCAAGCCATGACCGAACAGCAGCGTGCGGTAAGGGAGTTGGCGAATCTGCACGGGCGTACGTCGGATGCGGACCGGCTCGTGAAGCTCGCCGGGAACACCCAACCGGCCGTCCTGGCCGCCGCGTTGGTGCGGGCGGCGGCCCGGGACGAGGAGGTGGCCGAAGACAGTCTCCGTCGCGCCGCATGATCGTGTCAGACTGCTCGCACGTCCTGTCGGGTCCGCCGAGCAGAGGAGCAGCACGTGACCGCCACCGAGCCGGCCGGCACCCGGATCGACACGACGAGGCCGCATCCCGCGCGCGTCTACGACTGGTTCCTCGGCGGCAAGGACAACTACCCGGTCGACGAGGAGCTCGGCCGGCAGATCATGTCGATCGAGACCGGCGCGCCGAGGACCGCCCGGGCCAACCGCCGCTTCATGCAGCGGGCCACGCGCAGGCTCGTCGGGGAGTCGGGAATCCGCCAGTTCCTCGACATCGGCAGCGGCATCCCCACCGAGCCCAACCTCCACCGGATCGCCCAGACCGTGGCACCGGACGCGCGTGTCGTCTACGTCGACAACGATCCGATCGTCCTCGCGCACGCGGGCGCACTGCTGCGCGGCACCCCGGAAGGTGTCACGGAGTACCTCCAGGCCGACGCCCGAGACACCGGCGCAATCCTCGAACAGGCGGGCCGCGTCCTGGACTTCGGCCGCCCGGTCGCCCTGTCCCTGATCGCGCTGATGCACTTCATCGCCGACGAGGACGGTGCCTACGACGTGGTCGGCACCCTCGTCGACGCGCTCGCCCCGGGCAGCTGCCTCGTCCTTTCGGCGATGACGGCCGACTTCGAGCCGGAGAGCGTACGGCGGGGCATCGAGGCGTACGCGGCGGGGGGCGTGACCCTGGTGGCCCGCACCCACGCCGAGATGGCCGGCTTCTTCAAGGGGCTCGACCTCGTCGAGCCGGGGATCGTGTCCGTGGTGGACTGGCATCCCGAGCTCGGCTTGGACGAGACGCCGGACGGGACGGGGCCCGTGTCCCTGTACGGGGGCATCGGCGTCAAGCCCTGACGACCGGCGGCGCACCACGAGCGCACTAACTTTTCGAAAGTGCCCACCCTGGAGTAAGCTTCCGTCATGGGCGTGAACGACACGACACTCGTCGACCAGGTACGGATGGCCGACGGCGGCACGATGTGCCCCCACCGTCTGGTCATGGAACACGTGACGAGCCGCTGGGGCACCCTGGTGCTGATCGCGCTGCTGGAGCGCTCCTACCGCTTCAGTGAGCTGCGCCGGGCGATCGGCAGGGTCAGCGAGAAGATGCTGACGCAGACGCTGCAGACCCTGGAGCGCGACGGCCTGGTCCACCGCGACGCGAAGCCCGTGATCCCGCCGCGCGTGGACTACTCCCTCACGGACCTCGGCCGGGAGGCCGCCGAGCAGGTCAGCGCCCTCGCCCGGTGGGTGGACCGGCAGATGCCGGCGGTGGAGAAGGCGCGCGCCGAGTACGACGAGGCGAAGGCCTGACCCGGGCCTCACCAAGGCTTGGCGCGCAAGTACTCCGCAATTGCACTCAAGTCCCGCCCCCCGAAGCCCTGTTCCACTGCCTCGCCCACCAACCGCCGGTTGGCGACGGCCTGTTGCATGGGTGCACCCACGCGTTCGGCGAGGGCGAGGACCAAGTCGAGGTCCTTGGCGACCAGTTCGAGGGTGAAGGCGACCGCGGCACCCTCCGGATTCAGATACGCCTCCTTCTTGTACTGCACGAACGGCGCCCCCGCGGCGCCCGCGGCGAACACCTCGTACGCCGACTCCCGCGGCACTCCGGCCCGTTCGGCAAGGACGAGAGCCTCGGAGAGGGCCTGATTGAGGCCGAGCAGAAGGGAGTTGACCGCCAGTTTCATCGCCGCGCCGTTGCCGCCGGGGCCGAGGTGGACGACTCGGGCCGCCAGGACGTCCAGTACCGGCCGGGCCCGCTCCAGAGCCGCCGCGTCCCCGCCCGCCATCACCGTCAGCCTGCCCTGCTGGACGAAGCTGACGCTGCCCGAGACCGGCGTGTCCAGCAGGGTCGCGCCCGCCTTCTCGACCAGCGGGCTCAGGGCGGTCACCGTCTCGGGGGCGACCGTGCTGGTCTCCAGCACGACCGCGCCGGGGCGCAGTCCGGCCACGATGCCGTCGTCGCCACCGTACGCCCCCGTCACGGCCGTGGCGTCGGCGAGGGAGACGAGGACGACATCCGCCGTCGCGGCGGCCTCGCGGGGCGTACCGGCGACGGCGGCGCCGGTGGCCGCGGCCTTCTCCCGCGTGCGGTTGTACGCCGTCACCGGGAAGCCGGCCTCGCGCAGCCGTATCGTCATGGCGGCGCCCATCCGGCCCGTACCGACGACCGCGACGCGCGGTCCCGTGCCGCCGCCCCGATCCCTGTCGCTCACCCGAGGAGCCACCCCCCGTCCACGCTCAACTCCACTGCATTGACCGAGCGGTTGCGCAGCAGGAAGTCCACGGCGTCGACGACGTCCGCCATGGTCGCGAGCCGTCCCGTCGGGGTCCTGGCACGCAGCCCGGCCAGCACCTCCGCCGGCTTGCCCTGCCAGTAGGGGCTGTCGCCCACGACACCCGGGTGGACGGCGTTGACCCGGACCGGTGCGAGCTCGACGGCGAGGGTGTTCACCAGGCCCCGTACGCCCGCGTTGACGGTCGCCACCGTCGTCGCGCCGGGGTAGGGGCGCTCCTTGGCCTGGCCGCCGAAGACGACGATCGCGCTGTCGTCGGTCATCCGGGGCCGCAGGACGTGCACGACCTCGGTGTAGCCGACGAGTTTGAGCGTGACGAGGCGGAGGGCGGCACTGATGTCGTAGTCGGCGGCCGTGTTCTCGTCGCGGGTGACTCCGGCGAGCACCAGGTGGTCGACGCGCTCCACATCGGCCAACGCCCCTGCTATCTCCCGCGGTCGGGACAGATCCAGGGCGAGACCGCGGGCGCCGATCTCCTTGGCGACGGCGTCGGCGCGGGCAGGGTCGCGGCCGGTGAGGACGACGTCGTCCCCCCGTTCCGACCGCTCGCGGGCGAACTCACGGCCGATGCCGGACGTGCCGCCGACGACCAGGACGCTGCTCATGACTCCAGGGCCTCCCTCAAGTAGTCCCAGTCGCGGGTGAACCGGTACGAGTGGCGTGGCGGCGGCTGCGGTGCCTGTGTCTCCAGCCAACGCAGCGGCCCCTGACCGGCGTTGGCGAAGCCGTGCACACAACCGGCGCCCGCCCAGGCGCAGTCGCCGGGCCCGAGCCGGTAGGTCTCGCCGTCGAAGGTCGCGTCCGCCTCCCCTTCGAGGAACAGGTACGTCTCCTCGAAGGGGTGGTCGTGGGTGCCGGCGACGCCGTCGGGCGCGTACTGCACCATGAACATCGTCGAGGCGACCGCGCCGAGGTCGCTGTCGACCATCATCTTCACAGTGATGCCGCTGTAGACGAGCAGAGCGGTGCGCATGCTGGCCGAGACCGCCAGGAGGTCCTGGGACTGCTTTCCCGGGTCCATCTGGGCGGCTTCGAAGTGGCCGAACAAGCGGGTGCGCGGGTCACGGACGTCGATCCGGACGGGGGTGCGCGGCGGGAGATCCCGGACGGCCTGGGTGTCGAACCCGTAGCGCGCCCGCGGGACCGGCGCCAGCATGTCCGCCCAGCGCGCGGGGGTGTCTCCGGCACCGCGCCAGGCGTGCGGGACGCCGGTCGGGAGGATGCCGTAGTCGCCCTCTTCGAGCAGGTACGAGCCCTCCGGCAGGTCGAGGATCACCGTGCCGTCGAGGATGTGGAAGCTCTCCTCGTACGAGTGCACATGGGCCGGCACCCCGCCGTCCGGCCGCAGTTCGCACAGCCCGAAGCCGGTGTGCACGCTGCCGTCGTCCTCGCCGACCAACGTCCGCCTGCGGTACCCGAGTCGGTCGTACTGCGGCTCGGGCACATCGGCGGACCGCCGCACCAGATGCCGGGTCATGCCGTCGGCCTCGCCTCCTTCGCCGCCAGGAGCCGGTCGCGGGACTCCTCGACGAGCCGCCGGGCCCGCGCCACGTCGGCCGTCAGCCTGCCGTCGCGCTTGCGGATCACGCCGTCGACGATGACCGTCTCGACATTGGACACATCGGCCGACAGGGTCACCGCGGCGGCCGCGTCGTGCACCGGCGCGACGTTCACTGCGGTGGCGTCGATGGCGACGACGTCGGCGCGCTTGCCGGGGGTCAGGGAACCGGTGCGGTGCTCCAGTCCCGCGACATGCGCGCCGTTCAGCGTTGCGATCTCCAGCATCTGACGTGCCGTCAACATGGTGTCCGGCACCGGCATGTTGGCCTTCCAGCAGTCCGCGTTGACGCGGGCCCGCTCGGCCCCGAAGGCCGCGCGGATCTGGGTGAACATGTCGCCGGGCACGGTGGTGACGACGTCGATGCTCAGGCTGGGCCGCAGCCCGTACTCGATCGCCTTCATCACGGGCGGCCAGCCGTGCCCCATCTGGGTCTCGACCTGCGGTGCGATCGACACCGTGCCGCCGCTGTCGGCGACCATCCGCCACTCCTCCTCACTGAAGTAGCAGCAGTGGATGTAGGTGGTGTCGGAGCCGAGGAGCCCGAGGTCGTGGAGCTGCTTGACCATGCCGAAGCGGCCCGCCAGGCGCCCCATCGCCACGTGCACGGTGATCGGGATGTCCAGCTCGCGCGCGAGGATCCATTCGGAGGTGACGACGTCGTTGACGCAGAAGCCGGGGCCGCGGGTGGCGAGCCC
This sequence comes from Streptomyces sp. NPDC001663, assembly GCF_042893105.1. Taxonomy (NCBI): domain Bacteria; kingdom Bacillati; phylum Actinomycetota; class Actinomycetes; order Kitasatosporales; family Streptomycetaceae; genus Streptomyces; species Streptomyces sp. NPDC001663. The sequence goes on from NZ_JBIAUR010000001.1 coordinate 399,397, forward strand.
CATGGTCAGCAGGCCGTTGTCGGAGGCGAAGTACTTGGCGCGGATCCGGCGGACGTCGTCGCCCGGAATCGCGATCTTGCTCTCGAACCAGTAGTCCGCGAGGGAGGTGTTGGCGCTGCCGTACGCGTACTGCGCACGGATGCCGGTCTCCGTGAGCGCCTGGACCGCGGCGTCCGGGTGCTCGGGCGTGTTGTTGATGTGGGACCAGTCGACGAGGGTGGTGATACCGGCGTTGAGGCATTCGAGGGTGCCGGCGAGATTGCCCGCGTACACGTCCTCGGGGGTGTAGAGCGGGGCGAAGGTGTCGAGGATGTCGACGAAGTAGTCGTCCAGGGTGGCATCCGGGGCGACATTGCGGATGGACGCCTCCCAGGTGTGGCGGTGGGTGTCGACGAAGCCGGGGATCACGATGCGGCCGGTCATGTCGAGCACTTCCGCATCCGCGCTGATCTCCGTTTGCACGGCCGCGATTCGGCCGTCCTCGATGAGGACGTCACCCCTCGGCAGATCCCCGACGGAGGGATCCATCGAGATCACGTGCCCCCCGCGAAGCAGTATCCGATCGGTCATCGCGCTTCCTCCTCAGGGGTGTTCAGTACGCGGCGAGACTCCGGACTGCCGCCACGACCTTCTCTACGGTGGGGATGACCCGCTCCTCCAGCGCGTCGGCGAACGGCAGCGGCACGCACTCCCCTGCCACCCGGCGCACCGGCGCATCCAGCAGGCTGAACCCCTCGTCGGCGACGACCGAGACGAGGGTGGCGCCCCAGCCGCCCTGGTACGGGTTCTCCTCGACGGTGACGAGCCGCGAGGTCTTCCCGAGGGAGGCTAGGACGGTGGCGGTGTCGAGCGGGATCAGGCAGCGCAGGTCGACGACCTCGACGTCGACGCCCTCCGGGGCAAGGAGTTCGGCGGCCTTCAGTCCCATGGGCACCATCGAGGCGAGGGCCACGAGGGTCACGTCGGCGCCCTCGCGGACGACCGCCGCCCGCCCCAGCTCGACCACGTGGTCCGGCGGAGGCGGCGCACCCTTGCTCGCCAGCAGCCCCTTGTGCTCGAAGAAGACGACCGGGTCGTCACTGCGGATCGCCGCCGCCATCATGCCGATCACGTCGGCGGGCGTGGCCGGTGCCGCGATCTTCAGGCCGGGAACGGTCAGGGCCCAGTTCTCGGTGGCCTGCGAGTGCTGGGCGCCGAAGCCGAGCCCGCCGCCGTTGGCGGTGCGTACGACGAGGGGCACGGTGACCTGACCACCCGTCATATAACGCACTTTGGGTATCTCGTTGGCGAGGTAGTCCCAACAACAGGCCAAAAAGTCGGAGAACATGATCTCGGCGACCGGCCGCATCCCGGTCATCGCGGCGCCCATCGCCGCGCCCACGATGGCCTGTTCGGAGATCGGCGTGTCCCAGACCCGCTCGGGCCCGAACTCCTTGAACAGCCCGACGGTGGTCTTGAACACCCCGCCGGCCTCGCCGATGTCCTCGCCGAGACATACGACGGTGGAGTCCCGGCGCATCTCGCGGGCGATGCCTTCCGCGACCGCATCGCGGTAGGTGATCACGTCCGCCATGCCGCACCTCCGTCCGCCCACACGTCGGTCAGCGCCTCGCTCGGATCCGGCGGCGGCGCGTTCTTCGCCGCATCGACCGCCTTCTCCACGACGTCACGGGCGCGCTCGTCGGCCGCGGTGACCGTCTCCTCGGGCACCCCCAGCTCGACGAGGCGGCCGCGGGCGAGGTCCAACGGGTCGTGCTTGAGCCACCGTTCGACCTCCTCGGCCGGACGGTAGGTGGCCGGGTCGGCGCGGCTGTGCCCGAAGTGGCGGTAGGTCTCGGCCTCCAGGACAGCGGGCCCGTCTCCCGCCCGGGCCCGCTGAGCCAGCCGGGCCACCGCCTCCTGCACGGCGACGACGTCATTGCCGTCGACGACCTCGCCCGGGATGCCGTACGAGGGCGCACGGTCGGCCGCGGGTCGGGCCACCGCCGTGACGTCGGCGATGGGCGTGTACTCCATGTACAGGTTGTTCTCGCAGACGAACAGGACGGGCAGTTTCCATACGGCGGCCAGGTTGAGGGCCTCGTGGAAGGCGCCGATGTTGGTGGCGCCGTCGCCGAAGAAGGCGACCGCGAGCTGTCCGGTGCCGCGCAGCCGGGCCGACCATGCGGCGCCGACCGCCATCGGCAGGTGGGCGCCGACGATGGCGTACGAGCCGAGCATGTTGGTGGACGCCTTGGTGAGGTGCATGGAGCCGCCCTTGGCCTTGCACAACCCCGTTGCGCGGCTCATGAGTTCGGCGAGGCACTCCTCGGGGGTGGCGCCGCGGGCCATGGCGTGGTGATGGCCGCGGTAGGTGGCGAAGACGTAGTCGTCGGGGCGCAGGGCCGCGCTCGCGCCGACGGCTATCGCCTCGTGCCCGGCGGCGAGATGGGTGGTGCCCTTGACCAGGCCGGACATGAACAGGTCGTGGGCGGCCTTCTCCGTACGGCGGATGAGGACCATCTGCTCGTACAGGGCGAGGAGTTCGTCGCGGTCGACCATCAAGCACCCCCGTTGCTACGGGTGTTGAGGTGGGACTGCGCCTCGCGCCTGGTGTTGAGCTCGCCGCCGACCGTCCAGTACTTGCGGCCCGCGACCAGCAGTTCCTCGGCCGGGAACTTGGTGATGACCTCGCAGCCGTCCGCGGTGACGACCAGCTCCTCCTCGATACGGGCCGCGGACCAGCCGTCGGCGGCCGGCCAGTAGGTCTCCAGGGCGAACACCATGCCCTCTTCGAGGACTTCGGGGTGGTCGAGCGAGACCAGTCGGCTGAAGATGGGCTTCTCCCAGATCGACAGGCCGACCCCGTGGCCGTACTGCAGGGCGAAGGCGGCGGTCTCGTCGGCGAACCCGAACTCCTCGGCGCGCGGCCAGACCTGGACGATGTCGGCGGTGGTCGCGCCCGGCCGGACGAGGGCGATGGCCTCGTCCATGTACTCGCGGCAGCGGATGTAGGCGTCGCGCTGGGCGGCGGAGGCGCTGCCGACGGCGAAGGTGCGGTAGTAGCAGGTGCGGTAGCCGAGGTGGCTGTGCAGGATGTCGAAGAAGGCGGGGTCGCCGGGGCGGATCAGGCGGTCGCTGTAGACGTGCGGGTGAGGTGAACAGCGTTCGCCGGAGATGGCGTTGACGCCTTCGACGTACTCGCTGCCGAGGTCGTAGAGGACCTTGCTGACGAGGCCGACGCACTCGTTCTCACGCACGCCGGGACGCAGGTAACCGTAGAGCTCCTCGTAGGCCGCGTCCACCATCGCGCAGGCCTGGGTGAGCAGGGAGATCTCGTCGCGGGTCTTGGTGCGGCGGGCCTCGAGGAAGACCTGCTGGCCGTCGACGACGTCGATGCCCTCGGCGCGCAGGGCGGTGAGGATCGGCATCTCGGCGACGTCGATGCCGAGGGGCTCGTTCGCGAGGCCGTGTTCGCGCAGTTCGGTGGCTATCTTGCGGGCCACGTCCGCGGCGATGCCGGCGTCCGGATGGAAGGCACCGCGCAAGGTCGAAATCCCGGCGCGGGCGCCGGTGGGCGGACCGTCCTTGCCGTCGCTGTAGTCCAGCCACGGGTTGTAGAGCTGGTGGTGACGGGCCGCGGAGCCGAAGTCCCAGACGACCGGTTCGCCGCCGCGCACCAGCAGGGCGAAGCGGATCAGCTTGTCCATCGCCCAGGTGCCGATGTGCGTGGCGGTCATGTAGCGGATGTTGGCGAAGTCGAAGCTGAGCACGGCGCCCAGCGAGGAGCGGTTCAGGGTCTCGTGCAGCCGGGCCAGGCGCTCCTTGCGCAGCCGGTCCAGGTCGATGCGCTCTTCCCAGTCGACGGCATTGGGTCCATATGTGCGGATCGCCATGGCGACCACCCCCACTTCGGAGTGAACGACCACGCCTCGTGAGTGTCAAGTGCTACTGAACGCTTTGGCTGAACACGAACCAGACGCCGACGGCCGGCTCAGCACCATCGTTGCGGTAGCGGTGCGGGGTTGTCGACTCGAAGCAGACGGCGTCGCCGGGACGGAGCGTGTGCTCGTCGAAGCCGAGGGTGAGGACGAGTTCGCCGGAGGTGAGATAGCCGTACTCGGTGCCCGCGTGGCGCATCAGGCCGCCGGAGCTGGAGGAGGAGCCGCCGGGCCGGTAGGTCACCAGCAGGAAGTCGACGTCCGTGCCGGGCACGTGCCCGAGACGCTCCCACACGACACCCGAGTCCAGTTCCAGTACGTCGCGCTCACCGGGTGTGACCAGCGGTCCTATACGGCGGCCGGGGTCGGCGGCGAAGGCGGCGAGGGCGTGCAGCACGGTGGCGGGGGCGGCGGACGCGGTCAGGACCGGGGGCGCGGCGGCCTCGTCCTCGTATCCGTCGAAGAGCGACTCGACGGAGATCGACAGCGCGGTCGTGATGGCGTACAGCGTGCTCACCGACGGCTGGCTCTTGCCGGTCTCGATCTGGGAGACCAGGCTCGCGGAGACGCCGACGTCCCGCGCGAGGCCACGCAGGCTCACGCCTTTCGCAAGGCGCGCCTGCCGGATGCGCGCACCGACGGGCGGCACGGCGGCAGGAGACACGGCTGCTCCCCTCTCGGGCGGACATGTGCAGCACCATTGAACAGCCGGGGTGCACGGTGACGCCAGAGCCGCAGGCGACGGCCCCCGTCCGGTACGTCGGCGTTCAGCGTCGGCCCGCCGGGAACTCCGCCCGTACCTCCCAGCCGTCCCCGGCCCGCGGTCCCGCGTGCAGGTCGCCGCCGAGCGCGGTCACCCGTTCCTTCAGGCCGACCAGGCCGAAGCCGCCGCCGTGTGCGGCGGCCGGGAGTTGGGTGCCGCCTCGGCCGTCGTCCGCGACCGCCACGGACAGGCGGTCGGTGTCGTAGCTCAGGCGGACCGTGACCTGGGCGGCGTCGGCGGCGTGGCGGCGGACGTTCGTCAGGGACTCCTGGACGACACGGAAGGCGGCCGCCTGGACCTCGTGCGGGAGGTCGTCGGGCACGGTGGGGTCGCGGTGCAGGGTGACCTTCTGGACGGGGCTCGCGAAGCCCTCGGTCAGGCCGGTGACGGCGGCCAGGTCGCCGACCGGGCGGCGGTCGGCCGGTTCGTCGCCGGTGTCGCGCAGGACGCCGACCGTGCGGCGCATCGAGGCCAGGGTCTCGGTGGCGGCGCGTTCGATGCCGGCGAGGACCGGGTCGAGATTCTCCGGCTGCGTGGTCGCCATCACGCGGGCCACCTGGGTCTGCACCAGGATGCCGGTGACGTGGTGGGCGACGAAGTCGTGCAGGTCGGCGGCGATCGCCACCCGCTCCTCGCGTCGGGTGTCGGTGACGGCGACGGTGCGGCGGTAGTCGAGGGAGCGCAGATAGGCCGCGAGACCGGCGACCAGTCCGATCAGGACCAGGCCCCCGACCATGACGCCGAGGGTCCCGCCGTCCTTGACCGAGTGGGAGTAGCGCAGCGGCGTGAGCAGCAGCGCGACGCCGTCCAGCGCACCGCACACCATGGCCGACAGGGGTGGGCAGTGCCGTACGGCGACGAACAGCAGGCACAGCAGGATGGCGATCTCGCCCGGGCCGAACAGAGCCTCCGACCCGGCCAGCAGTGCGCCCACCGAGTAGAGCGCGGAGACCAACGCCGGTACAGCCGTGCGCAGTTGGGGGGTGAGCCAGGCCGGGTGCCGCTCGGCCGGCCACAGCACGGCGACCAGTCCGACCAGGAGCACCACGACGGTCGGCCGCACGTTCTCGCCCGCGCTGCCCACGATCAGGAGGTCGGCGACCGACGCCGCGAGCACGAAGCCGACGCCGAATCCACGGGAGCAGCCCCGGCCGGAGATGGAGGTCATGCCGTTCACCGTAGGTGAGGGCGAAGAGCGGCCGGATCGGCCGAATGGCCGAGGCGGCGCCGCCTCACCGTGGCCTTGTGGCCGAGGCGCGCGCACGGGCCCGCGGGCGAGGGTGGAGCCACTTCCCCGAACGGTCCCGCAGGGCCCTCAGTCATCAGGAGTGCGTGATGCAGCCCAGCAAGTTCCTCGTCGGCGCCGTCGGTGGTGCCACCGCCCTGGTCGCCCTGGGCGGTCTCGGCACCTACCTGCTGTCCGGGACCGAGTCGACCAGCGAGCTCGACCGGTACTCGTCGGTGCAGGTGGACGGCCACAAGGCCCTGTCGGGCAAGATCGTCGCGGGTCGCGCCGAGAGCAAGTACCACCCCCTGCCCTGGGTCGGCAAGAAGGTCTCCGGCGTCACCTGCCCGACCGGTCTGAAGGCCGTCGCCGGCGCCACCATCACCTGCACCGGCAAGAGCACCGACGGGCGCAGCGTCGACATCCCGGTCTCCGTGGTCAAGGCCACGGGCTCCTCCGTCACCTGGAAGTTCGAGCGCTGAGAAGGGACCCGGTACATACATCATGAGCACCGTTCTGGCCGGTTACGGCCTCACCAAGACGTACGGCTCCATCACCGCCCTGGCCGGGGTGGACGTCGAGGTCGGCGAGCGCGACTCCCTCGCCGTCATGGGCCCCTCGGGGTCCGGCAAGTCCACACTGCTGCACACCCTCGCCGGGATCATCCGTCCCGACGGCGGCCAGGTCCTGCTGCGCGGCGAGCGCGTCGACAAGCTGGGCGAGAACCGGCTGAGCGCCCTGCGCCGCAAGCGGTTCGGGTTCGTCTTCCAGTTCGGCCAGCTGCTGCCGGAGCTGCCCGCCGAGGAGAACGTCGCCCTGCCGCTGATGCTGGAGGGCATGCCCCGCAAGCGGGCCGTAGCCCGCGCCCGCCGCTGGTTCGCGCCGCTCGGCCTCGACGGCCTGGAGCTGCGCCGGCCGGGCCAGCTGTCCGGCGGCCAGGCCCAGCGGGTGGCGATCGCCCGCGCCCTGGTCATCGAACCCGACGTGGTCTTCGCCGACGAACCCACCGGCGCCCTCGACCAGACGACCAGCACCGAGGTCGTCCGCCTGCTCACCTCCGTGACCCGCGAGCAGGGCGCCGCCCTGGTGGTGGTCACCCACGACGCCGACGTCGCCGCGCACTGCGACCGGATCCTCCAGGTCCGCGACGGCCGGATCAACAACTACGGCCAGTACACGGTCGCCTGACCCCTCCGGAGATGTGATGCGCTCCCCCGTCCTGTCCCTTACCTGGCACCTCGCCAAGTCGTCCGGCCGCCGCGGTCTGCAGAGCCGGCTGCTCGCGGCAGGCGCCGCCGCCGTCGGCGCGTTCGTGATGCTGGTGATGATCGCCGCCACGCTCGGTTCCGGCACCCGCGCCGACCGCACGGCCTGGCGCACCCCCGAACCCGCCAAGCACGGCACGGCCGTCCAGGCGCTCGCCACGACCTTCGTCCGCCACGAGCCGGTCACGGTGGTGTCCCTGGCCCAGCTGCCCGGCCGCGCGGCGACCCCCGCACCGCCCGGCCTGAGCACCTTCCCGAAGCAGGGCCAGGTGTACGTCTCCCCCGCCCTGGCCGACCTGCTGCACAAGCTCCCGGCGAAGCAACTCGCCGACCGCTTCCCCGAGGTGACGTCCTACGGCACGATCGGCGCGGCCGGTCTCGCCTCGCCGGACGAGCTGGTCGCCGTGGTGGGGCGGGCGCCGGGCGACTCCGCGGTGTCCGGGGCCGCCGACGGCGGAGCGACCTGGTTCGACATCGGACAGGCCGCGCGGGCCGAGATCTCCGGGTTCTCCGGCAGCCAGGTGAGCCTGTTCACCGCCTCCGACCGGACGGTGGCCCTGCTGGGCGTGGTGCTGCTGGCGATGCCCGTGGTCGTGCTGTCCTCCGCGGCCGGACGGCTCGGCGCGGCCCGGCGCGAACAGCGGCTCGCCGCGCTGCGGCTGGCCGGGGCCACTCCGAGGCAGATCCTCGCCATGACCGCCGTCGAGGCGGCGGCCGTCGGCGCGGCCGGAGCCCTCACGGGCGCGCTCGCCCACGTGGCCCTGCTGCCCGCCCTCGCGCAGATCCCGTACGGCATCGGCAGCTGGTACACGGGCCAGTTGTGGGTGGGGCCGGGGTGGTTCGCGGGGGTCGTCCTCGCGGTGACCGCGCTCATCACCGTCAGCGCCGTGTCGATGCTGCGCCAGGTGGCGACCTCCCCGCTGGGCGTGGCCCAGCAGGCGAATCCGAGGCGCACCCGGTTGATCCGTCTCGCGGTGTTCGTGGCAGTCCTGGGCTACATCTGGACGAAGGCCGGTGGCGGCCAGCTCAAGAACCGTGACCTGCTCGCCCTTCTGCTCCTGTTCTACGGCGCGTTCTGGCTGTTCGGGCCGTGGGTCGTGGACCGGCTGGGCCGGGTCGTGGGCCGCTTCGCCCGCCGTCCGGCGACGCTGCTGGCCGCGCGCCGGCTCAGCGACGACCCCCGCGGCTCCTGGCGCACCGTCAGCGGGCTGGTGCTGGCCGGGTTCGCGGCCGGGTTCTTCTCCGTCAGCACGCTGGGCACCGACACCGCGCACTACCAGGACCGGGTCGCCGTGGTCACCGCGAACGCCGGCGCCGCCCGGCACGCCGCCGCCGAGGCCCGTACGCTGCTGCGCCGCGCCGGTGTCACCGCGACCGTCACGGTCGGCCGCTCGGACGACTACGGCAACCTGCTGGGCGGCACTCCGGGCGTCATCGCCCACGTCTCCGGCGGCGCACAGGCCGTCGACACCGCAGCCACCGCGCTCACGCCGCTCGCCAAAAGCACGCCGCCCTACTCGCGGGACTACGCCGGAGCGCGCGACAGCACCGCCACCGACCGCATCGCCGAGGTCAGCATCGCCACCCTGGCCCTGAGCTTCGCCGTGGCGACCGCCTCCGCCGGACTGACCGCCGCGGCGAACGTCCTCGACCGGCGTCGCGTGTACGGCCTGCTGCGGCTGGCGGGCACCCCGCTGCGGGTGCTGGACCGGGCCCGGGTGCGCGAGACGGTCGTCCCGTTGGTGGTCCTGGCCGGGGGCACCACCGCGATGGGCATGTACGGCTCCAGCCGGCTCAACAAGGCGTTCGGCACCACGATCAACACCACCGGCCTCCTGGAACTGTCCGCCTGCACGGTCCTCGGCGCGCTGGCGATGTTCGCCGCGATCAGCGGCAGCCGCCCGCTGCTGCGGAAGGTGACGGCCGACCCGGCCCGGACCGCGGACTGACACTGAACACGGAGCGGTCACCGACACGGTGGCCGCTCCGCCGGAAATCCCCCTGAGGCATGATCGAGCCATGACGAGCCCCACCCCCGCCACTCCGTCCGGCACCCCCATCCGCGTCCTGATCGCCGACGACCAGGACATGGTCCGCACCGGTTTCCGGTTCTTCCTGGACGCCCAGCCGGACATCACCGTGGTCGCGGAGGCCGGGGACGGCGAGGAGGCCGTGGCGCTGGCCCGGCGGGTGCGGCCGGACGTGTGCCTGCTGGACATCCGGATGCCGAAGCTGGACGGCCTGGAGGCGACCCGGCTGCTGGCGGGACCGGATGTCGCCGACCCGATGCGGGTCGTCGTGGTCACCACCTTCGACCTCGACGAGTACGTGTACGGGGCGCTGCGCGGCGGCGCGTGCGGGTTCCTGCTCAAGGACTCCGGACCGACCCTGCTCGCGGAAGCGGTCCGCGCCGCGGCGGCCGGCGACTCGCTGGTGTCCCCCTCGGTCACCGTGCGCCTACTCAAGCACGTGACCGGCGGCGGCTCACAGGCCGAGGCGCCGGTACGGCCCGCACCGCCCACCGAGTCCCTCACCGACCGCGAGCTCGACGTGGTCCGCCGGGTCGCCCTCGGCCGTACCAACGCCGAGATCGCCGCCGAGCTCTACGTCTCCCTCTCCACGGTCAAGACCCACCTCTCCAGCGTCCAGCTCAAACTGGCGGCCCGGAACCGGGTCGAGATCGCGGCCTGGGCGTGGCAGAACGGGTATGCGCAGCGCCCCGATGCCTAGAGGTTGAGCACGCGGGCGATCGTGCGCAGTACGCCGTTGTCGTTGTTGGACGGGGCCAGGTGGCGGGCCCTTGCGATGACGTCCGGGTGGGCGTTGGCCATGGCGAAGGACCAGTTGGCGGCGTCCAGCATCTCCAGGTCGTTGAGGTAGTCGCCGAAGACCATGGTCTGCGCGGGCGTGATGCCCAGCTCCTGCTGGAGCCGGCGCAGGGCGGCGCCCTTGTCGGCGGTGCGGTTCATGACGTCGACCCAGTGCTCGCCGGAGACGACGACCTGGTGGGTGTCCGTGAGCGGTGCCAGGGCCGGGGCAGTGGTCCGCTCAGCCGCGCCGAAGTCGAAGAGGGCCACCTTGATGACGTCGTCGTCGACGGCGGTGGCGTCCTCCACGACCCGGTGCTCGAGGTAGTACCTGCGCACCTCGGCCAGGAACGCCTCGTCGCTGCGCTCGACGTACGCGGACCGCTTGCCGCAGACGACGGCGCCCACGTCGACGCCCTCGGCCACCAGCTGCCGTACGGCATGGACGACGCGGGCGGCGACTTCGGGCTCCAGCGGGTCCGAGCTGAGCTCCACGCCGTCGCGCACCACGTACGTGCCGTTCTCCGCGATGAACACCATGCCCTCGGCCACCTCGGCGAACTCCCGTGCCAGCGTGGCGTATTGACGCCCGCTCGCCGGGCTGAACAGCACCCCGCGCCGACGCAGTTCGGCCAGCGTCTCCCACAGGCCGACCGGGATCCGCTTGGCGTCGTCCAGCAGCGTGCCGTCCATGTCGGTGACGATCAGCCGTATGTCGGCGGAACCGGTGGGCAGGTCGGCGGCGGTGCTCAGGGGCGAGAGGGCGGAGGACATGACCTGCTTCCGGTGGCGGGCGCGACGGAGCGCCGGGATGTCGTACGGCGGTCCCGTCACCCTACGCGAGCTGCGCGGACGGTCAGCTCCCGGACCGGATCAGCCCGGTCAGGTACCGCCACAGCGACGACCGCCGCTTGGCCGCCTGGTCCGGGACGTCCGGTACGTCCGCTGCGGGCGCCTCGGCCGCCATCGGCGCCGGGGCCTCCGGCACCGGCCCGGCGAGCTCGTACCGCACCGGCAGCGAGCGCAGCCCGCGCATGAACGGCGAGGAGCGCCACGGGAGTTGGTCGACCGGGAGGGCGAGCTCCAGATGTGCGAACCGTTCGAAGACACGGCGCACGCCCGCCGCCGCGATCGTCGAGGCCAGCTCACGGGCCGGGCACTGGCGGGGCCCCGCACCCCACGACAGGTGCGCCCGGCTGCTGATGCTGGAGCCCGGTGCCATCTGCCCGGCGAAGAGGGGGTCGGCGTGCGCGGCGGCCGAGGAGACCCACACGGGGTCGCCGGCGCGGATGGTGTGGTTCCCGAGCGGTGTGTCCGCGGCGGCGAACCTCGGCACGAAGTTGACCAGCGGCGGCTTGCGCATGACCACGCGGTTCATCGTCTCGCGCACCATCCCGGCGGACAGGGTGGTGCGCACCCCGCCCTCGCTCTCCCCCGCGATCACCTCGACGACGGTGTTGGAGATGAGGATGCCGACGTGGTCGGAGGTCATGCCGAGCAGCATGAACAGCTCGCGGGCCAGCTCGTCGACCGACAGGTCCGGGTGGGCGGCGAGCAGGTGGGAGGGGAAGTCGTCGCCCGGCTCCTCGATCTTCGCGGCGGCGAGTTCGCCGAGCGTCACCAGCAGGCGCGCCAGGGCGGGTTCCGCGTCCGGCCCGGCGTCCAGCACCCGCCACATGTCCATCAGGGCGTCGTCACCCTGGGAGCCGGGGAAGCCGAGCAGATGGCTCGCCGCCATCAGCGGGAGCGGGCGGGAGAACTGCGCCGACAGATCGGCGAGGCCGGTACCGCCACCCTGTACGAGCAGGGTGATCAGGTCGTCGGCGTAGCCGGTGACGGCCGCCTTGAGCCGCTTGGCCTGCGGGTTGCGGGGGTCCTGGAAGGGCCTGAGGGCCGCGTCCCAGGCCCCGCGCAGGGTGCGGTAGCCGGGGCCGCCCTGGATCAGCACGTGGTTGACCTCGAGGGAGGGGCCGAGCGGCCAGTCGGCGGGCACGCGGCCCTCCGAGCGGGCCCGCCAGTTCTCCAGGCCCTTCGGCCAGGCGGCGTCGTCCTGCAGTACCTGAAGCGACTCCCGGTAGCCCAGCACCAGCCACGCGGGCACGCCCAGCAGGTCGACCGGTGCGACCGGGCCGTGCCGCTCGCGCAGCCGCTCGTAGACCAGCGCGGGACGCGTCTCGTAGTCCCGGGTCAGCAGTGGTTCCGGCGCCAGGTCCTCCAGCCGCGTGCCGTCCGGCTCAGCGCCCTCGTCGACCAGGTGGATTTCCATGCTTCTGCCGCCCCCTCGACACTGCCTGTAACCGGTCCGCAGACTGCGAGTGCTCGCGGACCCCGAGGACCGTACCTCAGACGTCACTCAGGTCACAGGGCGGGGTACTCGCCGGTAGCAAACACGGCGCCCCTCAGCGGTCCTCCGCCTTCCCGGCCACCATGCGTTCCAGCCGGTCGAAGCGTTCGTGCAGGGCGTGGGCGGTCTCCTCGGACAAGTCCCGGGCGGCACGGGCGAGATGATGGCGCCGCTGCTGCTCCCGTCCGACGAACCAGGTCGCGAGGGCCGCGGTGACCATGCCGTACGTGGTGATCCCGACGACCATCACGACTGCGCCGATGATCCGGCCGCCGAGCGTGACGGGGTAGAAGTCGCCGTAGCCGACGGTCGTCGCCGTCTCGATCGACCACCACAAGGCCTGCGGGTAGGTCCTCAAGTTGGCGCGCGGTGTGCCCTGTTCGGCGTCGACGACGGCCCACGAGCCGATGAGCATCACCACCGCCAGCACGGCCGTCGCCCAGCCCGCCGCCTTCACATGCAGCGACCGCCCCTCCCGGCCGAGCAGCAACTCGACCGCCCTGGCGAGGAATCCGGGCAGCATGGTCACTCCTTGGGGGACGACGGCATGGGGTCAGTGTCGCCGCGGGGACGGGAACGGGCACGCCGGACGGGGCGTTCGAGTTGCCGTACGACCTGGGGCGTTGTCCTCTGGAGCGGCACCTGTACTGCTTGTCCCCCGACGGAGGACCGAGTCCATGGCAGCGGATCCCCGCTCGGTACCGGAGACCTACGGCTTCGCATGTGCGGACTGCGGTCATGTCTGGACGGCCACCTTCCAGCTGATGTTCTTCACCGACCCGCTGGACGCCTCGGGCCTGACCACGCAGGAGTACGTCGATGAGGCGGGCCGGGCCGTCCGGTCCCCGCTCACCGAGGCGGTCTGCCCGAAATGCGGTGGGCGCAAGGTGCGCGTGCGCGAGGAGCGGAAGCCCACTTGACGCTCCGCTCACCCGGACGGACCAGTGCGCTGGTGGGCGGGTGGGGCTGGTGGTGCGCTGAAGGGGACCCACCGGCTCCGGCCTCTGCGGCCTTCTGGAGGCACCCGCGATGACCACTCGTCCCTGCCGACCCGCCCGCGTGCTCGCTTCCGCGTTGGCCGTGAGCGCGCTGCTGACCACCGCGGCCTGTTCGGACGGCGGTGACGGCGGGGGGTCCGCGGCCTCCGACGTCGTCGCCTCGCCCGTCGCCGAGAAGTCCCGTGCCGCCTCGCCGCAGGCCGCGCGGACGCCCACCGCCTCGCCGTCGGCCCGCCTCACCCACGCCGGGGCGCAGGCCGCGCTGATCACCGAGGCTGACATCGAGGACGACTGGAACCAGGTCAAGGGCGCGGCCGCCTGGGGCGACAAGCTCTCCATCGGCAAGGTCGACGTCGCCGCATTCCTCACCGCGAAGGCGAACGCCGCCGACTGCCAGCGGCTCCTCGACGCGCTCTACGACGAAGACCTGCTCGGCAAGCCGTCCGGCGCGTCGGCGCTGACCGGCTTCGAACAGGACGACTCCCGCCTCCTCTACCAGGTCGCCGCCTACAGCCCGGTCCGGCTGAGCTCCTCGTTGGCCTGGCTGAAGACCCTGCCGGACAAGTGCGACCAGTTCACCGCCACCGACGCCAAGGGCGTCAAGCGGACGGTCCAGGTGACCACCTCCTCGGTGCCCAAGCAGGGCGACGCCCGGCAGGGCCTGCACGTGACGGTGCAGGGCGCCGCGAACGGCGAATCCGCCACGCTCACCCTGGACGTGGCCGCCGTGCAGGTGGGCACCGACGCGATCACCGTCACCGCCGGCGGCCTGGACGGCGGCGAGCACGACTCCGTCGAGCTGGCGGTGCGCACGGGCGCCCAGCGACTCAAGGACGTCCAGGCCGGCAAGACACCCGCCCCGGGACCCGGCCGGACCGGCTGACGATCGCCAACTGGCCGATTCCGCACACCTGATCAGCCGATTCCGGGGACACATTGATCACCGGACGGCACAATGGCGACGACAGCCACAGGCGGTGCGAGAAGGAGCTGAGTCGTGAGCGAGAGCCACACCCCGTCGGACGTGTCGGCGAGGCTGAACACCGGTGTGGCGCACAACGCACGGGTGTGGAACTACTGGATCGGCGGCAAGGACAACTACGAGGTCGACCAGCAGGTCGGCGAGCATGTCGCCGGGATGTTCCCGATCATCCGGGAGATCGCCCGCGCGGACCGCTGGTTCCTGGGCCGGGCGGTGCGATTCCTCGCCGAGGAACGCGGGGTGCGGCAGTTCCTGGACATCGGCACCGGGCTGCCCACGGTGGACAACACCCACGAGATCGCCCAGCGGATCGCGCCCGACGCGCGGATCGTGTACGTCGACAACGACCCGATCGTGCTCGTCCACGCCCGCACCCTGCTGACCAGCAACTCCGGGGGCGTCACCGACTACATCGACGCCGATGTGCACGACCCGGCCGCGATCCTCGAACGCGCCGCCGGAACCCTCGACTTCACCAAGCCGGTCGCGGTGATGATGCTGGGCATCCTCAACTTCGTGCTGGACACCGAGAAGGCGCGGGAGATCGTGCGCGAGGTCATGGCGGCCGTCCCCGCCGGCAGTTTCCTGGTCCTGACCCACCCCACCTTCGACGACGACCTCGGCGGCGCGGGCCAGATCCCGGCCATGAAGTTCTGGAACGAGAACGCCACCCCGCCGATCACCGCCCGCAGCGGCGAGGACATCGCCGCGTTCTTCGAGGGGCTGGACCTGCTCGAGCCGGGCCTGGTGTCGTGCTCGCGGTGGCGTCCCGAGCCCGGATCGCCCGCCGTGGTACCGCAGTTCGGCGCGGTGGCCGTGAAACCCTGAGGGACGTGCCGACCCTGGAGGACGTATGACCACCCTTGCCGATCCCGTCCCCGGCGGCCGCCCCGGTGACGTCGACCGGGCCACCGCACTCGGCGGCGAGCTGTCGGGGCGGGGTGTGCACGGCATCGTGCTGGCCTACGTCGACACCGCGGGCATCGGCCGGGTGAAGACGATCCCGACGGCGAAGCTCGCCTCGGCGGCGGCCTGGGGCGTGGGCATGTCGCCGGTGTTCGACACGTTCCTGGCGAACGACTCCATCGTCACCACCGACGTCCTCGGCTCCCCGGACGGCGATCTGCGCCTGTACCCCGACCTCGACCAACTGGTCGTCCTGGCCGGGCAGCCCGGCTGGGCGTGGGCCCCGGTCGACCGGATCACGCAGGAGGGCGAGCGGCATCCGGGGTGCAGCCGCACGGTGCTCCGGCGCATCGTCACCGAGGCGGCCGAGCGGCACGGCCTCACCTTCAAGGCCGCCGTCGAGGTCGAGTGGGCGGTCGGTCGGGGTCCGGCCGCCGACGGCGACTTCGTACCGGCGCTCTCGGGCCCCGCGTACGGCGCCACGCGCCAGGTCGAACTCAGCGACTACACCGCCGACCTACTGTCCGCGTTCGCCGCGCAGGGCGTGGACGTCGAGCAGCTCCATCCCGAGTACGCGGCCGGGCAGTTCGAGATCTCCGTCGCGGCCCTCGACCCGGTGGCGGCGGCCGACCGGAGCGTCCTCGTACGGCAGACGATCCGCGCAGTGGCCGGGCGCCACGGGCTGGTGGTCTCCTTCGCCCCGGCGGTCCTCGCGCAGGGCGTCGGCAACGGCGGCCACCTCCACCTCTCCGCCTGGCGCGACGGCGCCAACCTGCACTCCGGAGGAGCGCACCGCTACGGCATGACGGCCGACGCCGAGTCCTTCGCGGCCGGCGTGCTCGCCCACCTCCCGGCCCTCACGGCGGTGACCGCCCCCAGCCCGGCCAGCTATCTGCGGCTCAAGCCCTCCCAGTGGGCCGGGGTGTTCACCGCCTGGGGCCGCGAGACCCGCGAGGCCGCGGTGCGGATCGTCACCGGCACGGCAGGTCTGCACGACCAGGCCGCGAACCTGGAGGTCAAGCCGGTCGACCTGGCCGCCAACCCGTATCTCGCCCTCGGCTGCGTGATCGCGGCCGGGCTCGACGGCCTGACCTCGTCCGCACCACTGCCCGAGGAGATCACCGGCGACCCGGCCCGCCTGGGCGAGACGGAGGCGGCGGCCCGCGGAGTGCGCCGACTGCCCACCTCGCTCACCGAAGCCGTCGAGGAGTTCCGCAAGGACGAACGGCTGCGCGCCGCCCTCGGGCCGGTCCTGGCGGACGCCGTGATCGCCGTACGGCAGGGAGAGATCGCGGCGGTCGACGGGCACGACGACGAACGGGTGGCGGCGGCCTACCGCTGGAAGTACTGAGATGAGCGGCCCGGTCCAAGAGGCGCTCGACGCACTGGAGTTGGTGGACCACCACTGCCACGGGGTCGTCACCGCCGACCTGGGCGCCGACCGTTTCGCGTCACTGCTCACCGAGGGCGAGGCATGGCCGGGCGTCTCGCCCTTCGACAGCCCGGTCGGCCTGGCCGTCCGCCGCCACTGCGCTCCCCTGCTGGACCTGCCGCGCCACGCGCCGGCCGAGGAGTACCTGGCGCGGCGGTCCGAACTGGGATGGCGCGAGGTGCACCGCCGTTTCCTCGCAGCCGCGGGGACCGGCGTGTTCTGCGTGGACACCGGATACGCGCCGGACGGTCTGACCACTCCGGCGGAGCTGGCCGGGACCGCGGGCGGCACGGCGTACGAGGTCGTACGGCTGGAGGGCGTCGCCGAGGCGGTGGCCGCGAAGGGGGTCGATCCCGACGAGTACGGCGCCGTCTTCCGCGCCACCGCGCAGGAGGCCGTGCGGCGGCCGGGCGTGGTGGGGGTCAAGTCCGTGGCCGCGTACCGCACCGGCTTCGACCTGGACCCGGCGCGCCCCTCGGACGCGGACGTCACCGAGGCGGCCCGGCACTGGCTCGCGCGGGGCGGCCGCCTGGACGATCCCGTTCTCGTACGGCATCTGCTGTGGACCGCGGTCGACCTCGGGCTGCCGCTCCAACTCCACACCGGCTTCGGCGACAACGACATCCGTCTGCACCGCGTCGATCCCACCCACCTCACCGACTGGCTGCACCTGACCGCCGGCACGATCCCGGTGCTGCTGCTGCACTGCTGGCCGTACCAGCGTCAAGCCGCCTATCTGGCTGCGGTGTTCGAGCACGTGTACCTGGACGTGGGCCTCACCCTGCACTACGTCGGGCCGGGGCGTGCCCGGGCGATTGTCGAGGAGGCCCTCGAGATCACGCCGTTCCGCAAGGTGCTGTACAGCTCGGACGCGTACGGTGTGGCCGAGTTCTACTGTCTGGGTGCCCTCGCCTTCCGGCAGGGTCTGGCCGGTCTGCTGCAGGACCGGGTGGACGCCGACGAACTGAGCCTGTCCGACGCGCTGCGGTTCGCGGAGTGGGCGGGAGCACACAATGCACGCCGGGTCTACCGCTTTTCCGGCACCTCCTGAAAGTATGATCAAGCAATGTCTGACATGACCGATACCACGCCCGGCTGGCTCTCCCCCGACGAGCTGGAGATGGCGCGCGCCCGGATGCCGATCCTGTACGTCGAGGCCGTGCCCGTGCGCGTCGACGACAGCGGCGAAGTCACCAGCGTCGGCCTGCTGCTGCGCATCGGCCCGGACGGGACGGTCAGCCGGACCCTGGTCTCCGGCCGGGTACTGCACCACGAGCGGGTCCGTGACGCCCTGCTGCGCCACCTGGAGAAGGACTTGGGTCCGGTGGCGCTGCCCCGGATCCCGGCCTCCCTGCAGCCGTTCACCGTCGCGGAGTACTTCCCGACGCACGGCGTCACGCCGTACCACGACCCGCGCCAGCACGCGGTGTCCCTGGCCTACGTCGTCCCCGTCACCGGCGACTGCCGGCCCCGGCAGGACGCCCTGGACCTGGTCTGGTTCAGCCCGCAGGAGGCCGTGTCGGAGACGGTCCAGAGCGAGATGCCGGGCGGGCACGGGGTGCTGCTCAGGCAGGCCCTGGCGCACGTCGGCTGCTCAGTTTGAGCATCGCGCTGAACGGTGTGACGGGGCGCTCCAGCCGCTCCCCGTCCACGGTGATGTCGACGGCCTCGTTGTAGAACGCGAGGAGATCCTTGATCGGGCCCACGGCGGGCAGCGGAACCGGGTAGCTCCAGACGACGTTCGGCGGCACGTCGGCCTCGCCGCGCAGCGACCAGTACTGGGCCGTGCCCTTGTACGGGCAGCCGGTGTGGTGGTCGGTGGGTTCGAACAGGTCGAGTCGGACGTCCTCGGCCGGAATGTAGTACCGCGTCGGGAGGCCGGTCTCGAAGAGCAGTACAGGCCGGTGGGTGTCGGCCACCACCGTGCCGTCGACGGTGACCTGCACGTGGCGGCTGCTGGGCAGGGCGTCGACGCGTTTGTGCGGGTCGCGGGGGTGGATGAAGATCTCTTCCTCCTCCTCGTACCAGTGGTCCAGGCCCTTGCCGCTGCGCCGGAACCACTCGAAGGCGATGTACTCGGCCAGATCGGCGGCCGGGAAGGTCCAGGCGGCGTTCTCCAGCAGCTCACCGTCGACCTCGAGGTCGTAGAAGATCTTCGATCCGGTGTGGGAGCCCGTGCGCGGGTTCTTCGCGGGACGGAGCAGGTCCTCGCGTACGTCGCCGCGCGGGAAGGCGTACTGGGGTACGGGCAGTGACGGCTCCCAGACGAGGAGGGGGTGGCGGCTGTCGACGACGGTGACGTCGCCCTTACGGCCGCGGACCCAGCGTTCGCTGGGCTCCCAAAGGAGGCCTTCGGGAGTGGTGCGAAGGGATCGTTCGGTGGGGAGTGCACTCATGACCGCTCTCCTTTCCTCGGTCCATGATGAACCCCATGGACCTTGAGCCGTACCGAAGCGAGCTGATCGCTTACTGCTATCGGATGTCCGGCTCGTTCCACGAGGCCGAGGACCTGGTGCAGGAGACGATGCTGCGCGCCTGGAAGGCCCGGGACCGGTACGACGCCTCGCGCGCGTCGGAGCGGACGTGGCTGTACCGGATCGCGACGAACGTGTGCCTGACCGCGCTGGAGGGGCGGGCGCGGCGGCCGTTGCCGTCGGGGCTCGGGGCGCCGAGCGAGGACCCGGGGGCGCCCCTGACACCGGCCTTCGACATCCCGTGGCTGCAGCCGTTCCCCGATGCGCGCTACGACGTCGAGGTGCGGGCCGAGCTGCGGCTGGCGCTGGTGGCGGCGATGCAGGTGCTGCCGGCGCGCCAGCGGGCGGTGCTGGTGCTGCGGGAAGTGCTGGAGTTCAGCGCGGCGGAGGTCGCGGAGCAGCTCGGGACCACGGTCGCCGCCGTCAACAGCGCGTTGCAGCGGGCGCGGGCGGCCGTGGCCGACCTGGGCGACCCGGGCGGGATCAGCGAGCCGGACGATGCCGGGGCGCGGGAGGTGGTCCGGCGGTACGCGCTCGCCTTCGAGGCCGCGGACGTGCCCGCGCTGGTGCGGCTGCTGACCGACGACGCCGTGCTGGAGATGCCGCCGGTGCCGCTGTGGTACCGCGGCCGCCGCGACTACGGCCGGTTCATGGAGCGGGTCTTCGAGATGCGCGGCACGGGGTGGACCGTGCGGCACCTCACCGCGGGCGGCGAGCCCGCGCTCGCGGCGTACGCGCCGGGGCCGGAGGGTGGCTTCCGGCTGCACACGCTGCAGGTGTTCACGGTGGTCGACGGGCGGATCGCGCGCAATGCCGTCTTCGCCGATCCGCGCGTGTTCGAGGCCTTCGAGCTACCCCTGGAGATTTCCTCCGCCTGAATTCGACGGCGTGCGATGAGTCCGGGCGGTGGCGCCGGTATGTACCGGTGACCACCGACCGAGACACCGAAAGGACATCGCCATGAGCGTCGTCGTCATCGAGTTCATCACCCTGGACGGGATCGTGTCCGACCCGGACGGCCGGGCCGGCACACCGGGCGGAGGCTGGGCGTTCCGGCACGGCCCCGAGACGGTCGCGGGGGACAAGTTCCGGCTCGGGGCCACCTTGGACGAAGGGGTCCTGCTGCTGGGGCGCACCACCTGGGAGCTGTTCTCCCGCCTGTGGCCGGGACGCGACGACCCGTTCTCCGCGCGCATGAACGCCGTACCGAAACTGGTCGCCTCCCGCACCCTGACCGATGCCTCGGCGTGGGCGAACTCGCGGATCCTGGACGGCGACCTGGCGGACGCGGTCAAGCGCGAGCGACGCGACGTGATCATCTCGGGCAGCCTGAGCGTCGTACACGCCCTGATGGCCGAGGACCTGATCGACGAGTACCGCCTCCTGACCTTCCCCACCATCCTCGGCACCGGCGCCCGTCTCTTCCCGGCCGGCGGCCCGCCCGCACATCTGGAGTGCCTGTCGGCCGAGCGGGTGGGTGCCACCGTACTCGCGAGTTACCGGAGGGATGCGTAGGTCAGTCGGTCTCCTCCGGCTTGCGCTGCGTGCTGCCGGGCTCGCCGGTGTCGCGGTGCCACTCGACGATCAGTTCGCTCGTCCCAGCTGGTCTCGCTGCGGCGGCCGACGTGGGAGGCGAGCTGCTTGGCGTAGCGGTGGGGGCGGTGCCTCTCGCGTCGCCTCCGTCCCGTCAGTAGGCCGCGTCCAGCCGGGCCCGCTGGTCCGCCGACAGTTCCAGGTCGACCGCGGCCAGGTTCTCCTCCAGCTGGGCCACGGACGACGCCCCCGCCAGCGGAATGATCGGGAGTTCGCCGCCCAGCTGCCAGGCCAGTACGACCTGGTTGGCGGTGGCGCCGGTCTCGCGGGCGATCTCGTGCAGCACGGTGAGGCGGGCCGGGGTGCCGGGGTGGTCGTAGTCCGAGGGGAGCCTGTCCGGGTGGGTGTAGGTGCCCTTGAGGAGCGGTGAGTACGCGACCAGGGTCAGGGCGGGTTCGGCCCGCAGGTAGCCGAGCAGGTCGGGGCCCGCGTGGCCGAGGCTGCCGTCCGGGAACAAGTCGCTGGGCACGTCGGTGCGGGGGCGGAGGTAACTGTGCGCGTACTGGAGCACCTCGTACCCCGGCAGCCCGGCCGCGGCCGCGATCGCGCGGGCCCGTTCCACCCGCCAGGCGGCCTGGTTGCTGACGCCGAGCAGGCCCACCGTGCCCTCGGCGACCAGTTCCGCGAAGCCCTCGACCGTCTCGCGCTGGGGGACGGTCGGGTCGTCGATGTGGGCGTAGAGCAGGTCCAGCTTCTCCACGCCGAGGCGCTCGCGGCTGCGTTCGGCGGACTCGCGGATCACCTTCGCCGACAGGCCCTCCGGATTGTCGGTGAAGCTGGTGCCGGGGGCGAGCGGGCGGGCGCCGAGCTTGGTCGCGATGAAGATCTCGTCGCCGATGCCGCGGCTGCGCCGCCACCGGCCGAGGAGTTCCTCGCTCTGGCCGCCCTGGCCGCCGTCGACCCAGAAGGCGTAGTTGTCGGACGTGTCGATGAAGTTGCCGCCGGCCTCGACATAGCGGTCGAGGAGGGCGAAGGACGTCTCCTCGTCGGTCCGGGAGCCGAAGAGCATCGCGCCGAGCGCGAGCACGCTCACCTCGCGGCGGCCCGCCGGGTCACTTCCGATCGTGCGGTACTTCATGGGTGTCCCTCCCGTACGTACCCGCCGTTGCGGGCACGTACGGGAGTCTTCAGCTTGGAGCGCACGCGAAGTCAAGGGACCGCGCACCCTACTTGCCGAACGGCCCCTCCAGCGCCGCCCACTGCAGCAGCATGATGGTCTTGGCGTCGTTGATCTCGCCGGTGCGGATCATCTCCAGGGCCCGGCGGAAGGGCAGTTCGACGATCTCGATGTCCTCGCCCTCGTCGTCCAGGCCGCCGCCCTCGTGGGTGCGGGTCGAGGGGCCGTAGGCGGCGGCGTAGAAGCTGACGCGTTCGGTGACCGAGCCGGGGCTCATGTAGACGTCGAAGACATGCTGGACGTCGCCGATGGTGTGGCCGGTCTCCTCGACCACCTCGCGGCGGACGGCGAGTTCGGGGTGCTCGTCATCGTCGTCGAGGAGTCCGCCGGGAGTCTCGATCAGCATGCCGTCGGGGTGGCCGTTCACATAGACCGGGAAGCGGAACTGCCGTGTGAGCAGGACGGTTTCGCGTTCGGTGTCATAGAGCAGCATGGTGGCGCCGTTACCGCGGTCGTGTGTCTCGCGCTGCTCGGTGCTCCAGCTTCCGTCCGTGTGCCGGTAGTCGAAGGTGGTGGCGCGCTCGACGTACCAGTGGCTGGACAGCAGCTTCACTTCCCGCACCTTCACGCGGGGGTTGCCGGTCAGGTCGAGGCCGGTGCGATCCAGGCCGGTGCGGCCGCGGCGGTCCGGGGTGTCGATGCCGGCGGTCATCGCAGTCCGCCGGCCGTGCGTGAGTGGGTCATGTTCGCTGTCTATCACGGCCGCCGTTCAGGTCACGGTGAGCACATGGGCGTGCCAGGCGGGAAGGTCGACGAACAGGCCCGGGGCGAGCAGGGCGCCGCCGTCGCGGTCGTACGTCTGGTTCGAGAGCAGGTCGGACAGCCGGCAGGGGCGTCCGGCGAGGTCGGGCCAGGGCAGGGGTACCTGTCCCTGGGCAGGGGCGTCGGAGTAGTTGACGATCACCACGTGGCGGCTGTCGGTGCCGGTCCAGCTCCACGCGAGCAGAGTGCGGTGGGTGTCGTTGTCCGGCCAGCCGGTGGTGGTCAGCAGGTGCCAGTCTCCGTCGCGCACGGCGGCCGCCGCCGGGAGCAACTGCGCGTAGAACGCGCGGAGTTGTTCGTCGACGGGTTCCTGCGGCCTGCGGGAGAGGAACACCGGGAGGCGGACCTTGCGGCCCTCGAACTGGCCCTCGTGCCAGAGAATGGCTCCGGGGAGCGTGGCGACGGTCACGGCGGCCGCGCGGTGCCGGGCGGTGTCCGGGAAGGTGGCGGCGGCACGGGGTTCGTCGTGGTTCTCCAGGAAGCGGACCAGGCCGCGCTGGTAGGTGAGGTCGGCCTGGAGGTGGGCGCGGGTCGACTCGGCGCCCTCATGGACGAGACGGTCGTAGAGCCGCTTGTCGTAGCAGTGGTCGAAGCCCTGTTGCTGAAGGGCCCATTCGAGGTCCCAGTACGCCTCCGCGACGAAGAGGAGGTCGGGGTGGCGGGCGCGGACACGCGGGATCACGTACGGCCAGAAGTCCTCGGCGGGCGCGGGTCCGGCCCGGTCGCCCCAGGTCTTGGCGAAGACGTCGTTCATCAGCAGCATCGCCATGTCGCAGCGCACGCCGTCCGCCTGGTCGCCGATGGAGACGAGGGTGTCGACTGTCGCGGTGCGCAAGTCGCCGTCGAAGGCGTTCAGTTGGACCACGTCGTGCCAGGGCGCGAAGAAGGGGTCTCGGCCGTTGGCGTAGATCCGTCCGCCGACGTCGAGGAAGCCCTCGGGCGACCGGGCCAGCTCGTCGCGCGTGCCCTGGATCAGGCGCCCGGGGTGTTCCGTCAGCCAGGGGTGGTCGGGGGCCACGTGGTTGGGGACGTAGTCGAGGATCAACCGGACGCCTCGGGAGGCCAGTTGGGCGCGCGCCTCGGCCAGGCCGTCCGGTCCGCCGAGGCTCGCGTCGACCACGTAGTCGCGTACGCAGTACGGGGATCCGGCGATGTCCGCCTCGGTGAGGTCGGGCAGGGCGTCGCGGAACGAGGCACGCAGGGGCTCGTCGCGCAGGGCGATCGCCAGGCCGGCCGGGCTGCGCTCCCAGACGCCCATCAGCCAGACGGTGTCGATGCCGGGCCGGGCGACCTCGTCCCAGACCTCGCCGGGCACGTCGCCCAGGGTGACGCGGCGCCCGAACCGTCCGCTCAACTCGCCGAGCCAGACAAGGGTGTTGATCTCGTGGATGACGGTCATGACAGGGGCTCCTGCGCACTCGCGCCCTCGAACCGTTCGTCCACCGACCGCTCTTCCACCGGCCGCAGGGACTCGCGGCCACCGCGGTGCCAGTCGTCGGCGCTGATGGCGTGGAACAGGGTCGCGGTGGCGGCCACCAGTCCGGTCCAGCCGGTCTGGTGGGAGGCGCCGAGGCCCGCGCCGTTGTCGCCGTGGAAGTACTCGTAGAAGAGGATCAGGTCCTTCCAGTGCGGGTCCTTGGCGAACTTGGGCTGTGCGCCGTGCACCGGACGGTGGCCGTCCTCGCCGGTCAGGAAGGTGGCGGTGAGCCGGTCGGAGATCTCGCGGGCGACCTCGTACAGGTTCATCCGCCGTCCGGAGCCGGTCGGGCACTCCACGGTGAAGTCGGGGCCGTGGTAGCCGTGCAGGTTCAGCAGGGCACGGATGAGCAGGAGGTTCATCGGGAACCACACCGGGCCGCGCCAGTTGGAGTTGCCGCCGAACATGGCCGAGTCGGACTCCGCGGGCAGGTAACCGACGCCGTACGTCTGCCCGTTGACGTCGAAGTGGTACGGGTGCTCGGCGTGGTACCGGGAGAGGGACCGGATGCCGTGCGGGCCCAGGAACTCCTCCTCGTCGAGCATGCGGGCCAGGATGCGGCGCAGCCGGTCCTCGCCGAACAGGGCGAAGAGGTAGCGGCCGTTCCTGTCGGCCTCGCCCAGGTCGTGCTGCTGGACGACGGCCTCGACGGCGGGGTGCCGCCTGATGAACTCCTGTGCTCCCTGGACCAGTTCGGGGAACCGCTGGTCGGCCCGGCCGCCGATCACGCTGGTCGCCGCCAGCGGTATCAAGCCGACCAGGGACCGCACCTTCAACGGGGTGGCGCTGCCGTCGGGCAGCCGCAGGACGTCGTAGAAGAAGCCGTCCTCCTCGTCCCACAGGCTGGCGTTGTCCTTGCCGATACGGTTCATGGCGACGGCGATCCAGGCGAAGTGCTCGAAGAGCATCTGCGCCTGCTCGACGTAGACCGGGTTGTCGACGGCGAGTTCGATGGCGATGTCGAAGAGGTTCTGGCAGTACAGCGCCATCCATGCGGTGCCGTCGGCCTGGTCGAGCTGGCCGCCGGTGGGCAGCGGGGCGCTGCGGTCGAAGACGCCGATGTTGTCGAGGCCGAGGAAGCCGCCCTGGAAGACGTTGTTGCCGTCGGCGTCCTTGCGGTTGAGCCACCAGGTGAAGTTCTTGCTCAGCTTCTGGAAGGCGTTCTCGAGGAAGGCACGGTCGGCCCGGCCGGTGCGGTGCTTCTCGAGTTCGTAGACGAAGAGGACCGCCCAGGCGTGCACGGGCGGGTTGACGTCGCCGAAGTTCCATTCGTACGCGGGGATCTGGCCGTTGGGGTGCAGGTAGAGGCGGCGCAGCAGCAGTTCCAACTGGCCTTTGGCGAAGCCGATGTCGACCATGGACAGGGCGAGGGTGTGGAAGGCGAGGTCCCAGGCCGCGAACCAGGGGTACTCCCAGGTGTCCGGCATCGACATGATCTCGTCGTTGACCATGTGATACCAGGCGCTGTTGCGGACCTTCGGGTCGGCGGAGAGCGGGTCGACGCCGTGTTCCGCGAGCCAGCGCTCGACGTCGAGGTAGTAGTACTGCTTGCTCCACAGCATCCCGGCGAGCGCCTGGCGCACCAGTCGGCGCTCGTCCTCGCCCATGCCGTCCGGGACGACGTCCTCGTAGAAGGCGTCGGCCTCGGTCCGGCGCATGTCCATGACGGCCGCGAACTCCGCCCAGGGGTCGATGAGTTCGGTGTCGGTTAGCCGTAGGCGCACGGTCGCACTCTCGCCCGCAGGGATCGTGATCATGTGATGGACGGCTGCCTTGGTGCCGGTCTGCGCCGGATTGACGGCGCCGGTGTCGCCGTGCACGACGCGGCGGTCGATGCCGTCCTTGACGTACGGCGTGCTGTTCGGACTGCCGAAGATGCGCTCGTTGTTGGTCTCGTTCTCGGTGAACAGGGCAGGGGCGTCGGTGTCCCAGTACAGCCACCGCGGGCCCAGCTCCTCGTGGTCGGCGCGGATGGCGTTCGGTGTCCTGTGGAGGCTCGGGACGGCGGCGCCGCCGGCCCAGGACCAGGTGTGCCGGAACCAGAGGGTCGGCAGGAGGTGCAGGGCGGCCTCGTCGGGGCCGCGGTTGTGTGCGGTGATCTCGATCAGCAGGTCTTCCGGTCCCGACTTGGCGTACTCGACGAAGACGTCGAAGTAGCGGTCCTCGTCGAAGACGCCGGTGTCGAGCAGCTCGTACTCGTAGTCGCGGCGGCCGCGGGCCTTGTTGGTGGCGACGAGGTCGGCGTAGGGGAACTCGCCCTGCGGGTACTTGTAGAGGTACTTCATGTACGAGTGGGTGGGCGTGTTGTCGAGGTGGAAGTAGTACTCCTTGACGTCCTCGCCGTGATTGCCCTCGCTGTTGGTCAGGCCGAACATCCGCTCCTTGAGGATCGGGTCGCGGCCGTTCCACAGGGCGAGCGCGAAGCACAGCCGCTGCTTGTCGTCGCTGACGCCGGCGATGCCGTCCTCGCCCCAGCGGTAGGCGCGGGAGCGTGCCTGGTCGTGCGTGAAGTACGACCAGGCCTCGCCGTCGGGGCTGTAGTCCTCCCGGACGGTCCCCCACTGACGCTCGCTGAGGTAGGGGCCCCAGCGCCGCCAAGCCTCTCGGCCGGCGTCGGCCTCCTGGAGCCGCTGCCGTTCGGCGCCCGTCGTGCCGCTGTCAGCCACCATGGTCCGCCGCCTCCTCACCAACCGGGCATCACCCCCAGACTCGGACGTCCCGGACGGGCCTGCAATGGGTGGGCGGCGGAGGGGTTACTTCCCTATCCGGCAGTGGCCACCGCGGCCGGCTCCGGCTCGGCGACCGGCGGATGCGCGAGGTCGTAGGCGCTCTCGGCGTGCAGGTGGACGTCGACGCCGCCCTCCTCGACCTCGGGGCGGACCCGCAGGCCCATGGTCTTGTCGAGGGCCTTGGCGATGACCCAGGTGACGGCGAAGGAGTACGCCAGGACGGCGAAGGCGCCCACCGCCTGCTTGCCGAGGAGGCCGAGTCCGCCGCCGTAGAGCAGACCGTCGACGCCGTTGGGGGCCTCGGACGTGGCCAGCACACCCACGAGCAGCGTGCCGGTGATGCCGCCCACCAGGTGGATGCCGACGACGTCGAGGGAGTCGTCGTAGCCGAGCCGGTACTTGAGGCCGACCGCCAGGGCGCACACCGCGCCGCCGATGGCGCCCAGCAGGAGTGCGCCGAGCGGGGAGACGGCGCCGCAGGACGGGGTGATGGCGACCAGGCCGGCGATCGCGCCGGAGGCGGCGCCGAGGCTGGTGGCGTGACCGTCGCGCAGCTTCTCCACGACGAGCCAGCCGAGCATCGCGGAGCAGGTCGCGGTGAAGGTGTTCAGTACGACGACGGAGGCGGCGTTGGACGAGGTGAGTGCGGAGCCGCCGTTGAAGCCGAACCAGCCGAACCAGAGCAGGCCCGCGCCGAGCATCACGAGGGGGAGGTTGTGCGGGCGTTCCGCGCCGCCCTCCTTCTTCCAGCCGAGGCGCTTGCCGAGGACGAGGATGACCGCCAGGGCCGCCGCGCCGGAGTTGATGTGGACGGCCGTGCCGCCCGCGAAGTCGATCGCGCCGAGCTTGTTCACGATCCAGCCGCCGGCCACGCCCTTGCCGTCGAAGGCGAACACCCAGTGGGCGACCGGCAGATAGACCAGTGTCACCCAGATGCCGGTGAAGGCCATCCAGGCGCCGAACTTGATGCGGTCGGAGATGGCGCCGCAGATCAGGGCGGCGGTCAGCGCCGCGAAGAGGGCTTGGAAGGCGGCGAAGATCGAGAGCGGGATGACGGCCTTCGGGTCGTCCTTCATGACGCCGCTCATCCCGAAGTACTCGGTGATGTCACCGAGGATTCCTGCGCCGCCGATCGAGTCGCCGAAGGAGGCCGAGAAGCCGTAGACGACCCAGATGCAGCCGACCAGGGCCACGGAGCCGAAGGTCATCATGATCATGTTCAGGACGCTCTTGGCGGCGACCATGCCGCCGTAGAAGAGCGCGAGGCCCGGCACCATCAGACAGACGAGTGCCGTGCTCGCGAGCATCCAAGCGGTACTTCCGGTGTCCATGCGCACACTCCGAAGAGAGGTCCAACCCAGGGAAACGGTGTTTCACCGCAGTAGACCGAAGGTGCGTTACAGGACAGCTCCGTGGCTGATTAAGCCCGGGTTTCAGTGCTGCGGGCTGTCCCCGAAGGCCGTCACGGTGAGGAAGCGGATGGGGAGTTCGAGCAGGGTCTCCGGGCCGTGCGGGGCCTCGCCGTCGAACTGGAGGGCGTCGCCGGGGCGCAGGGTGTAGCTGGACTTGCCGTGGCCGTAGATCATGACGCCTTCGAGCATGTAGATGATCTCGGTGCCGGCGTGCTGGAAGAGCGGGAAGACCTCGCTCTGCTCGGTCAGGGTGACCAGCAGGGCGTCCATCCGCTTGTGGGCGCCCCGGAGCGAGCCGAGCTGGGCGTACTCGTGGCCGACCTTGGTGCCCCGCCGGACGATCCGGGCGCCGTGGCCGGCGGGTACGAAGACCGCCTCGCGTTCGTCGTCCATGCCGCGGAAAAGGGCGGTGACCGGGACGTCGAGACCGCGCGCCAGCCGGGAGAGGGTGGTGAGGCTGCACGCGGTCTGGGCGTTCTCGATCTTCGACAGCATGGCCTTGGAGATGCCGACCCGCTGCGCCATCTCGCCGACCGAGAGCCCGGCCGCCTGGCGGTACTCACGGGCCCGGACCGCGATGATGCGCTCCAGGGCCTTGTCCTCGGCTTCCGCTGCGGGTTCGGGGTGCTCGGTCACCGGCGCATCCTATGCCGAGCGGTCCAGGCGGAAGCGGGGGTGGGCCTCGGCTCGGCCGGTGGCGAGGTCGGCCGCCATCGCGCCGATGAGCGGGGTGAACTTGGCGCCCTGGCCGGAGCAGGGGGAGACGATGACGAGGGGGCCGTGCCGGTCGAGGACGAAGTCGTCGTCATCGGTGGTGGTGTAGAGGCAGGTCGCCTCCGCGACCGGGGCGGGGTCCAGGCCCGGGAGCCGGTCGCGGACGAAGCCGCTCACGCGGGTGCGCGACGACGGGTCGACGACGCCGGTGCGCGTACTGGCCGTGGTGGGGGTGCCGCGATCGTGCTCGGCGACCTTGACGGCGGGCAGCGGACCGCCGTCGCTGCCGGACGGCAGGCCGTAGGTCTGCATCGTCTCGTCCTTGAAGACCAGCGTCGGCCACCGGACGGACGGCTCCCGCTGCCGGAAGTGGAAGACCTGCTGCTGGGTCACCTTCAACTCCGGCAGATGGAAGGGCAGTTCGAGCTCGGGCAGCCAGGCTCCGGCGGCGATCACCGCCGTGTCGGCGGTGAGTTCACGGCCGTCGTCGGTGCGCAGCCGTACCTTCTCCCCGACGTCGAAGCCCGTGACCCGGACACCGATCCACGCGTCCGCCCCGTACTCGACGGCCCTGCGCACACACGCCGCGACCGTCTCGTCGGCATCGATCACGCCGGCGTCCGGGTGGTAGAGGACCGGACCGTCGAAGCGGATGTACGGCCAGCGCTCCGCCGCGGCCTCGGCGCCCAGACGTTCGTACGGCACTCCGGCCTTGCCCAGCACTCCGGCCAGCCCCTCCGGGTCGCGCCCCGCCCCGAAGTCGAGGCCACCGGTCGTGCGCAGCAAGGGGGTCGAGCTGTCGTGCTCCAGCTCGCGCCACTGCTCATGGGCCTGCCCGGTCAACTCCACGTAGAGGTCCTTGGCGTACGCCCGCCGGAAGATCCGCGAGCTGCCGTGCGAACTGCCGTGCCTGTGCCCGATGTCGTACGCCTCGATCAGCGTGACCTCGTGGCCGCGGCGGGCGAGTTGCCAGGCGGTGGCCGCGCCCATCAGACCGGCACCTACGACGGCGATCACAGACCCTCCCCGGGGATCCAGTTCGTGCCCGCGAGCGGGACGCGGGCCATGGCGGCGGCCTCGATCGTAAGGGCCACCAGGTCCTCGGGCTCCAGGTGCAGGAGGTGGGCCTTGCCGCAGGCGCGGGCCAGGGTCTGGGCCTCCATGGTCATCACCCGCAGGTAGTTCGCGAGCCGGCGACCGGCCTCCTGCGGGTCGAGGCGGGCGGACAGCTCCTCGTCCTGGGTGGAGATGCCGGCCGGGTCGCGGCCGTCCTGGTAGTCGTCGAAGTAGCCGGCCGCGGAGCCCAGTCGGCGGTACTCGGCGTCGTACTTCGGATGGTTGTCGCCGAGCGCGATCAGCGCGGCCGTGCCGATGGCGACCGCGTCCGCGCCGAGCGCGAGGGCCTTGGCCATGTCGGCGCCGCCCCGGATACCACCGGAGACGATCAGCTGGACCTCGCGGTGGACGCCCAACTCCTGCAGTGCCTTTACGGCTTGGGGCAGGGCGGCCAGGGTCGGGATGCCGACGTGCTCGATGAAGACGTCCTGGGTGGCGGCCGTGCCGCCCTGCATGCCGTCGACGACCACGACGTCGGCGCCCGCGTGGACGGCGAGCTTCACGTCGTAGTACGTACGCGTGGCACCGACCTTCACATAGATCGGCTTCTCCCAGTCGGTGATCTCGCGCAGTTCAAGGATCTTGATGGCGAGGTCGTCCGGGCCGGTCCAGTCGGGGTGACGGCAGGCGCTGCGCTGGTCGATGCCGACGGGCAAGGTCCGCATGCCGGCGACCCGTTCGGTGATCTTCTGCCCGAGCAGCATGCCTCCGCCGCCGGGCTTGGCGCCCTGCCCGAGGACCACCTCGATGGCGTCGGCGGCGCGCAGGTCGTCGGGGTTCATGCCGTAGCGGGACGGCAGGTACTGGTAGACGAGGTGCTTGGAGTGGCCGCGTTCCTCGGGGGTCATGCCTCCGTCGCCGGTGGTGGTGGAGGTGCCGACCTCGCTGGCGCCCCGGCCGAGGGCCTCCTTGGCCTGGGCGGACAACGCGCCGAAGCTCATGCCGGCGATGGTGACGGGAGTGGCCAGCCGCAGGGGGTGCTTGGCGTGCCGGGTGCCGAGGACGACGTCCGTGTCGCAGCGCTCGCGGTAACCCTCCAGCGGATAGCGGGACATGGAGGCGCCGAGCAGCAACAGATCATCGAAGTGCGGCAGCTTGCGCTTGGCGCCCCAGCCGCGGATGTCGTAGATACCGGTCTCGGCGGCGCGCTGGATGGCGTGGATGGTGGCGCGATCAAAGGTGGCCGACTCGCGCAGGCCGTGGGATGCGGGTTCCATGATCTTCGAACTCCCTTGGAACGACTAGTACGACGCCGTGTTGTCGACCTTGAAGTGGTACAGCTCGCGGGCGGAGCCGTACCGGCGGAAATCGCTCGGGTCCTCGTCCCGTTCGGCCGCCTTGAGCAACTCGGCGAGTTCCGCGAGGTGTTCGGGGCGCATCTCCTTCTCGACGCAGTCCGCACCGAGCGACTTCACCGTGCCGCGGACGTAGATCCGCGCCTCGTACAACGAGTCCCCGAGCGCGTCGCCCGCGTCGCCGCAGACGACCAGCCGTCCGGCCTGTCCCATGAACGCGCTCATGTGGCCGACGTCGCCGCCGACGACGATGTCCACGCCCTTCATGGAGATCCCGCACCGGGCGGCCGCATCTCCGTCGATCACCAGCAGCCCCCCGTGGGCGGTCGCCCCGGCGGACTGGGACGCGTTCCCACGCACCCGCACCGTCCCGGACATCATGTTCTCGGCGACCCCCGTACCCGCGTTGCCGTGCACGGTGACCGTGGCGCGCTGATTCATGCCGGCGCAGTAGTAGCCGACGTGCCCCTCGATGTCGACGGCGAGATCCTCCCGGATGCCGCAGGCCACGGCATGCGCACCGCGCGGGTTCAGCACCCGCCAAGTCGCCGAAGGCGCGCCGTGCAGGGCCTGGTTGAACTCCCTCACCGAGGTCTCGGCCAGGTCGATCAGCGTCGCCATACATACACCTCTTCCGGCTCGGGTTCGAAGATGCGGGCGTTCTCGATGCCCGGCAGGACGTCCAACGCCCGGTACTCGGAGGCCATCGCCACCCACGCGTCGGTCTCGGCGACGAGGGCCGGCTTGCAGGCGATGGCGTCGCGGACGACCGCGAAGGAGTCGCCGGTGGACACCAGCAACGTGTAGAAGCCGTCGAACCGCTCGCACAGCAGCCGCAGCGCCTTCTCCAGGTCGGCGCCCTGCTCCAGCTGGTGGGCGACGAAGCGGGCGCCGACCTCGGAGTCGTTCTCGCTGTCGAACCCGACGCCCCGGGCGCGCAGTTCGCGGCGGATGGTGGCGTGATTGGCGAAGGAGCCGTTGTGCACGAGGCACTGCCCGGGGCCGACGGAGAAGGGGTGGGCGCCTTCGGGGGTCACCGCGGACTCGGTGGCCATGCGGGTGTGGCCCACGCCCTGCCAGCCGGTCACCCTGGACAGCCCGAAGGCGTCCGCCAACTCGACAGGATTCCCGATGCCCTTGAGTACGGCCATGTCGGTGCCGGAGCCGATGACGGTGGCGTGCGGCAGGACTTCCGCGACGGCTGCGAGCAGGTCGGCGACCGAAAGATCCGCGTGCACGACTGTCGTGGCGTCGGCCTCGACGGCCACCGCTCCCGGCAGCGCGGCCTCCGCCTCCGCCGGTGTGACCCCGAGCAGCGAGACGACGGCGCGTTCCGCCGGGGACAGGTGCGGGTCACCGTAGACAGCGACACCCGCCGAGTCCGGACCGCGCTCGACGACCTGGCCGAGCATCGCGCTCAGCAGCTCGCCGAGCCGTGGTTCGAGTGAGGGCTCGCGCAGATGGAGCCCCACGATTCCGCACATCTCAAGTCCCTTCAGAACGCGGTCAGATAGCGGTCCAGCTCCCACGGGCCGACCGTGGCATGCCAGTCGAAGAACTCCTCGCGCTTGAGATCGGCGAAGTACCGGCTCACGCCAGGACCGGCCGCGTCGAGCGCACCGCTGATCACCTCGTCCGCCTGGAGCGCCTCGACGGCGTGCAGCAGGGTCGGCGGGAGTTCCGGTCCCTTGCCGGCCGCACCCGGTTCGCCCGGGTCGAGGCCGCGCTCGATGCCGTCGAGACCGGCGGCGAGGGCGGCGGCAGCGGCGAGGTACGGGTTCGCGGCACCGTCCCCGCCGCGCAGTTCGATGCGGTTGCCGTCGGGGACGCGGACGAAGTGGGTGCGGTCGTTGCCGCCGTAACTCGCAATGCGCGGCGACCAGGTGGCGCCCGAGCGGGTGGAGACCGCGCCGGTGCGCTTGTACGAGTTGACCGTCGGCGCGATGACCGCCTGCAGCGCCCGCGCGTGCTCGACGATCCCGGCGACGAAGGAGTAGGCGAGCGGGGACAGGCCGAGTCCGCGCTCGTCGGTGGCGGCGGGGAACGTCGGGTCCTCGCCCCGCCACAGCGACATGTGCAGATGCATGCCCGTGCCGGTGCGGTCGGTGAACGGCTTCGGCATGAACGTGGCCGTCATCCCCCGCTGTTCGGCCAGCACCGACACCAGGTACCGCATGGTGATGACCCGGTCGGCGGTGGTGAGGGCGTCCGCGTGCTTGAAGTTCTGCTCGAACTGGCCGTTGCCGTCCTCGTGGTCATTGGCGTAGTTGCCCCAGCCGAGGGAGTTCATGGCACTGGAGACCGCGGTGAGGTGGTCGTACATACGGGTCAACCCGCGTGCGTCGTAACAGGGTTGGGCCGCCGTGTCCTTGGCGTCGGCGACACTGAGGACACCGTGCTCGTCCCGGTGGACGAGGAAGTACTCGACCTCGGCGCCGACGGACATCGACAGGCCCTGCGCCGCGGCCCGCTCCAGCAGGCTGCGGAGGATGACGCGCGGGGCGTACGGCCAGGGTTCGCCCTCCACGTACGGGTCGCAGTGAACGAGGGCGAGGCCGGGCTTGATGAACGGGACGGGCGTGTACGAGCGGGCGTCCGGCCGGGCGATGACGTCCGGGTCACTGGGCTGCTGCCCGAGTGCTCCGGCCGCGTACCCGGCGAACCCGACGCCCTCGTCGCGAAGTTCCTCGACGGCCTGGGCCGGGACGAGCTTGGCGCACGGCTTGCCGGTCAGGTCGACGAAGACGGCGAGCACGAACTCGATGCCGTCGGCGCGGACGAGCTCCGCGAGATCGGGGGCGGTCACCATGGGCCCCTCCTTGGGTGTCTACTGTCATGAATCATCGTTGCCTATGAGTAGACACTCTTGGCGTTACGGGGGAATTTCCGCCATGGAAGGTCCCGGTAAGCCGAAGGGCCGGGCACCGCCCCGAAGAGGCAGAACCCGGCCCTGACGAACCGTCAGGAGACGATGGCGGACGGCTTGCCGGACGTCAGCTCGCCAGAATCCCCGGAGGGGCCCCGCACCCACAGCGGCTTGAGCCGGTAGGTCAGCAGATACAGCACCACCCCGGCGCCCGCCGCTACGAACATGCTCAGGTCGCCCGCGCCCGGGAAGGCCTTCGAGAAGGGCCCGGTGTAGAAGCTCGACTGCCAGAACGGCACCGAGGCGGCGACGCCTCCGGCCCAGGCGACGAATCCCCAGTCCAGCACCCGGCGGCGGTCGTAGAGCTCGGCGATGCGGGACGGGTCGGAGCGTCCGCCGAGGTAGAAGTCGAGCAGCAGCACAGCCGCGAAGGGGGCGATGAAGTACGCGGTCAGGTTGAGGAACACCACGAGCACCACCGCGTGCTCGACCTGATCCTCGCCAAGGACAGCGACGGCGCGGAGCGCGTGATGCGCGAGCACGTGCGCCGCAGCCACCAGGCGCTCATGGCAGGCATGGACGACCGGCAGCAGCAACAGGACTGAGCTTCAACAGACCTGTGCGAGCCCAGAGTCGAGCGTCAGGCCGCCGGCGCCGGGAACAGCATGCAGCTGCTGGTGGCGTGGGCGAGAAGGCGGTCGGCCGGGTCGAGGAGCTGTGCCTCGGCGAGTGCGGTGCGCCGGCCGCCGCTGATCACCCGGCCGACGGCGCGGACCTTGCCCGTGTCGGACGTGATCGGGCGCAGGAGCTTCACCGTCAGGTCGAGCGTCGTGTAGGCCATGCCCTGCGGCAGGGTGGACTGGACGGCGCAGCCGGCGGCCGAGTCGAGCATGGTGGCGTAGACGCCGCCGTGGACGCTGCCGATGGGGTTGTAGTGCTCCTCGCCCGGCACGAGCGAGAACACCGCGTGTCCGTGGTCCACCTCTTCGAGGTCCATGCCCAGCGTGGCGGCGATCGGCGGCGCGGGCAGGCGTCCGGCCAGGATCTCGCGGAGAAAGTGCAGGCCGGAGCCCTGCCCGACGGCGGCCGCCGAGATCGCGGGGTCGTTCCAGTCGTACGTACGAGAGCGTTCCATGCGGCCGCGATTCCTCCCTGACCTTCTGACTCTGTTTCTCGAAGCTAGCTCTCCGTCTCGCTGACTGTCAATGTCAAAGCCAGGTGCCCTACCATGGCGGCATGAAGTGGCTCGAGATGAGCACCGAGAACTGCACGGTCCAGCGCACCCTCGACGTCGTCGGCGAGAAGTGGACGCTGCTGCTCCTGCGCGACGCCTTCAACGGGGTACGCCGCTTCGACGACTTCCGCCGCCATGTGGGGCTCTCCGAGGCGGTCCTCTCCGACCGGCTGCGCAAGCTGGTCACGGCCGGGATCCTGTCGACCGTCCCCTACCAGGAGCGCGGCAGCCGGACCCGGCACGAGTACCGCCTGACCCCCAAGGGCCGCGATCTGTGGCCCGTGCTCGTGGCGCTGCGGCAGTGGGGCGAGACGTACGTGGCGGATCCCGAGGGCCCGGTCATCGAAATCCGGCACCGCGACTGCGACGCTCCGGTGCGGGTCGTGGTCGAGTGCTCCGAGGAACACGACGCCCTTTCGCCGTACGAGGTCACGGTACGGCCGGGTCCCGCGGCCCGGGTCGGCTCGCCGACCGAGTGACCCCTTGCGGCTCACCCCTCGATGACGAGCCCCTTGGCCTCGAGTACGGCCGCGAGGTTGCTGACCTCGATCACGCTCTTCCCGGAGCGGTAGGCGGCGATGTAGGCGTCCTCGGCCTCGACGCGCTCCTGCGAACTGCGGATGACGTCGGCCAGGTCGTCGCGCCGCACCACCACCACACCGTCGGCGTCCGCGCGGACCACGTCGCCCGGGTTGACGATCTCGCCGCCGATCAGCACCGGTTCGGCCATCGGCCCGACGGTCTCCTTGACGGTGCCCTTCATGCAGACGCTGAACGAGAAGACGGGGAAGCCGAGTTCGCGCAGCTCCCGGGTGTCGCGGACGCCGGTGTCGGTGACGAGACCGCCGAGTCCCTTGGCCACACAGGCGTTGGCGAGGACGTCGCCGAAGGAACCGGCTTCCGCGTACTCGCCGGCGGAGACGACGATGACGTCTCCGGGCTGTGCGTGGGCGATGGCGACCTGCAGCATGATGTTGTCGCGGGGTGCGCAGCGTACGGTGAACGCCGGGCCGCACAGGGACATCGCCGGGTCGACCGGTTTGATCGTCGAGTCGAGGGCGCCGAGGCGGCCCTGTGCCTCGTGGATGGTGGCGGCGGAGTACTTGCCCAGCTGCTCGACCAGGGCCGGGTCCGGGCGGTCGAACTTGGTGTTGACGCGGATCATTTCGCTCCTTGAGGACAGGCAGGCGTCAGGACAGGTCGGCACAGGCGCGTGCGATGCGCTCGCAGGCTTCGGTCAGGACGTCGGTCGAGGTGGCGAAGGAGATGCGGAAGTAGCCCGGCGAGCCGTAGGCCGCACCGTGGATGACCGCCACCTGCTGCGACTCCAGCAGGTACCGTGCGAAGTCCTCGTCGGAGCGGATCTCCTCGCCCGCCGGTGTCCGTTTTCCTTGTACGCCGGTGCAGTTGACGAAGGCGTAGAAGCCGCCGCTGGGCGGTGTGCAGGACAGGCCGGGGATGTCGTCGACGAGCTTCACCGTCAGGTCGCGCCGCCCGCGGTAGACGGCCACGCATTCGCGTACGAAGGTCTGGTCTCCGGTCAGTGCGGCGGCGGCCGCGGCCTGGCTGATCGAGGACGGGCAGGAGGAGATCTGCGACTGCAGGGCGTTGATGGCAGAGACCAGTTCGGCGGGTCCGGCGCCGTAGCCGATGCGCCAGCCCGTCATGGCGTACGACTTGGAGACGCCATTGGTGAGGAACACCCGGTCGGTCAGGCGGGGTTCGACGGCGGCGAGGCTCGGGACCTCGCCGGACTCGAACCAGATCTCGTCGTAGATCTCGTCCGTGAGGACCTGGACGTGCGGGTGGGCGAGCAACACCTCGGCCAGCGCCTTGAGTTCGGTGGTGGTGTAGGCGGCGCCGGTGGGGTTGCTCGGGGCGTTGAGGATCAGCCAGCGGGTGCGGTCGGTGATCGCCGGTTCGAGGCGCCGGGGGGTGAGCTTGAAGCCGTCCGTCTCCGGGCAGTCGACGACGACCGGGGTGCCGTCGTTGGCGAGGACCATGTCCGGGTACGACACCCAGTACGGCGCCGGGACGATCACCTCGTCGCCCGTGTCCAGGGTGGCCATCAGGGCGAGGAAGATGACCTGCTTCGCTCCCCCGCCGACCGCGATCCGGTCGGCCGGGTAGTCCAGTCCGTGCCGTTCCTTGAGCTTCTGCCGTATGGCGGAACGGAGTTGGGATGTGCCGTTGACCGGCGTGTACTTCGTGTCGCCCTGCCGGATCGCCTCGATCGCGGCTGCCTTCACATGGTCCGGGGTGTCGAAGTCGGGCTCGCCCACGGTGAGATCAAGGATCCGGAGCCCCTGTGCCTTGAGTTCGCGGACACGTTGGGCGGCCGCGGTGCTCGGCGAGGGCTTGATGCGCCGTACGCGCTGAGCGGCCGTCATCAGTCGTTCCGCCTCTCGAAGTTGAGGCCTCCGGGCACCTGGAAGGTCGGCAGGATCTCCACGTGGCCGATGTTCACGTGACGCGGGGAGCCGACCGCGAACTCGATGGCGTCGGCGATGTCCTCGGGCTTGAGGGACTCGTAGCCGTCGTAGAACTGGCGCTGTGCCTCTTGCATGTCGCCGAGGAGGCGGCCGAAGATCTCCGTCTCCACCCGGCCCGGGCAGATCTCGGTGACCCGGATGCGCCGGCCGTATCCGTCGACGCGGAGCTGACGGGAGAGGGTGTGCACGGCGGCCTTCGTGGCGTGGTAGATCGTGTTGCCGCCGAAGTTGTAGACCCCCGCGATCGAGCTGATGTTGACGATGTGGCCGCGGTCGCGCTCGACCATCCCCGGCATGAGCAGACGTACGAGATGCAGCACGGCCTGGATGTTGACGGCGATCTGCTCGTCGACGGCGAACTCGTCGGCGGTGAGGATGTTTCCGGTGCGGGAGACGCCGGCGTTGTTGACGAGGACGTCGATCTCGAGGCCGCGCAGGGTCTCGGTCAGGGCCGCGGTGTCGGTGATGTCGACTGCGTGGGGGGTGCAGCCCGTACGCCGGGCGAGGTCGTCGAGCCGCTCGGCGTTACGGGCGATGGCGTGGACCTGGAGCCCTTGTTTGGCGAGCCGTTCGACGACCACCGCTCCGATTCCGGTGGAGGCACCGGTGACCAGGGCAGTCCTGTAGTCGGAAAAGGGCATGGGGGTGTGTCTCCTAGTGGGTTTGGGGGGTGGTTGCGCGCCCGGGTCGGGGTGGTTATGCGTCGCGCAGCGGCAGATGGGCCCTGTCCTGCACCCGGGACACGGCGAGCAGCGTGCCGAGGGCGGTGACGACGGCGTAGAAGGCGGGCACGTTGGTGTTGCCGGTCTTGTCGATCAGGTACGTCATCAGCAGGGGTGCCGTGCCGCCGAAGAGGGCGGCCGAGACGTTGTAGCCGAGGCCGTAGGCGGAGTAGCGAACGCGGGTGGGGAACAGCTCGACGAGCAGGATGTGGATGACGCCGGTGTGCCCGGCGAAGATGACCGCCATGATGCAGGCGCCGAGGATGGCGAGCGGGACGCTGCCGGTGCCTATGAGCAGGTAACAGGGAACTCCCGCTGCGGCCATGGCGATTGCGGCGCCCGCGAGAACCTTCTTGCGGCCGATCCGGTCGGACAGACGGCCCATGTACGGGATCGCGATCGAGATGGCCACGAGGCTGGTCGCGGTGACGAGGAGGCCCTGCACCTTGCTGAAGTGCAGTTCGGTGTTCATGAAGGTCGGCATGTAGCTGAACAGGACGTAGTAGCCGGAGCCGTTCATGAGCGGGATGAACAGGGCGAGCAGCATCGCGCGGCGGTGCTCGGCGGAGGAGAAGGCTTCCTTGAGGGGGTTCTTCGAGAGGCCGCCGCCTTCTTGCAGACGGGTGAAGTTGGGGGTGTCGCTGATCCGCTTGCGGATGTAGATGCCGGTGATGCCGAGCGGGATGGCGAGGAGGAACGGGATGCGCCAGCCCCAGGCCTCCATGCTGTCCGCACCGAGGCCGCTGGTCATGGCGGCGGCGATCAGCGTGCCGGTCAGCAGGGAGAGGAACGAGGCGATCTGGGCGTAGCTGGTGTAGAGGCCGCGCTTGCCTTCGGGGGCGTGCTCGGCGAGGAAGCTCATCGCGCCGGAGGCCTCGCCGCCGACCGAGAAGCCCTGCGCGACGCGCAGGAGGATCAGCAGGACCGGTGCCGCGACGCCGATGCTCGCGTGCGAGGGCAGGAGGCCGATGGCCGCGGTCGCGACGCTGATCAGCATGATGACGAAGACGAGCATGCGCTGCCGGCCGATGCGGTCGCCGAGGTGGCCGCAGATGATGCCGCCGAGCGGGCGGAAGAAGAACGAGACGGCGTAGCCGATGAAGACGAACTGGACGGCGGTCGCGTTGTCCGAGCCGGGGAAGAAGACCGCGGCGAGCGTGCCGGCCATGAAGCCGAAGATGCCGTTGTCGTAGAGCTCGGCGAAGATGCCGACGCAGCCGGCGAGGGTGACTTTCCTCGCCGTTCTCGGGTCGACTGTGTTGGGTACCGGCTGAGCGGCGGCCACGGTACTCATGGCGTCTCCTGTCTGGAGGTGGGACGGGGAGGTGGTGCTCACGGCTCGGTGCGGGTGTCGGTTCTCGGGCCCGGTCAGGGGCTTGGGGGGACGGGGATGCGCAGGGCCTGGAAGACCGTGCGTACGCGTGTCTTGAGGGCGTCGACGGCGTGGCGCTCGGCCCGGTGGGCGGTGACCGCCTCGGCGATGGTGCGGCGCCGGAAGCGGAGGGACTGGCCGGGCCTCGCCTGTCCCAGTGCGGACAGGCCGGTCGCGGTGACGACCGCGAGGACCGGGTAGCCGGCGGTGACACCGCGGCCGCGGTGCAGGACCAGCAGTTCGTCTCCGGTGGGGACTTCCACGGCCCCGACGGGGACGCCGCGCGAGAGCACCTCGCCGGTGGCGACCCGGCGCGGGACGTCGCCGCCGAGGCGCAGCCCGATGTGGTTGCTCTGCGGGCTCACGGTGTACGGCGACCGGAAGAGCCGTTCGGCGGTGTCGCCGAACTCGGCGCGGTCGGGGCCGTCCGTGACGTCGATGGTCCACGTGGCGTGGAAGCGCGGGACCGGTGCCTTGAGGCGGAACAGCGGGATGCGGAAGTGCGGGTGGTCGAGGGGCGGGCAGGGTGTGTGCAGGCCGACTTCGTCGCCGTCGCGCAGGGTGCGGCCGAAGCCGAGGATGGTGTCCGGTGCGCAACTGCCTTGCAGAATGGGCGCGTTGACGGAGCCGAGCACGGCCAGGTAGACGCGGATGCCGAGCCGGATGCCGGTGATGCGGATCGTCTGGCCGCGGCGTACGGATACGGGCTCCCACTGGGAGCGCGCGACACCGTCGACGGTCAGGTCGGCGGGTGCTCCGGTCACGGCGACGAGCACGTCGGTCGAGGGGGTGCAGCCGAAGTCCAGCGCGGTGATCTCGATCAGCGGTGCGCTCTCGTCGTTGCCGCACAGCACGTTGGCCACGCGGGCGGAGTGCTGGTCGAGCGCGCCGTTGACGGGAAGGCCGTAGCGCGAGCGTCCGAACCGCCCGAGGTCCTGGACCGTGGCGAGTCCGGCCCGGTGGACGGTGAGGGTGTCAGCCATGGGTCGCCGCCAGGGGCAGTCCGGCGTGGTCGTCCCACTCGTCGGGGGTGATCGGCCGGAAGCGGAAGGTGTCGCCGGGCCGGTAGGGGGTGAGCGGATCGGCGTCGAGGTCGAGTACGGTCAGCGGGGTACGCCCCAGCAGCGGCCAGCCGCCGGGCGAGGGCATCGGGCAGATGACCGCCTGCCGGCCGGCCACCGCGACCGAACCGGGCAGGACGTGCGTCCGTGGTGAGGCCAGGCGGGGAACGGGTTTCGGGAACGCCGGGCCGTCCATCATCGGGGCGCCGGCCGGTGCGCCGAGGCAGCGGACGGTCAGGTCGGCACCGGAGTGCAGCTCCACGACCTCCTGCTCGGTGAGCCCCAACTGCTGGGCCACGACGGGCAGATCGGGCCCGTGGTCTCCCCCGTAGACCACGGGAACCACGAACCGCCTTGCCGCAACGGCCCGTTCGGGCCGCTCGCCGAGCCGGTCGGCCTCGCGCCGCAGCACTCGCCGTACCGTCTCGTGGTCGGTGTCCGCGCAGTCGAACTCGACGAGCAGCGCGTCGTACGTGGGCACGATCCCGTGCACCCCGTCCGGCCGTACGGCGTCGAAGGCGTCGGCGAGGGCGTGCACGAGCCGCCAGTCGCGCTGCGCGTCGCCGCTCACGGCCCGGG
Organism: Streptomyces sp. NPDC001663; assembly: GCF_042893105.1. Taxonomy (NCBI): domain Bacteria; kingdom Bacillati; phylum Actinomycetota; class Actinomycetes; order Kitasatosporales; family Streptomycetaceae; genus Streptomyces; species Streptomyces sp. NPDC001663. The sequence goes on from NZ_JBIAUR010000001.1 coordinate 441,114, forward strand.
CCACGACGGCCGAGTCACCGCAGTCGACGATCACGACGCCGCCGTCCGGTTCAGTCATCGCGGCCGTCCAGTACGTCGGTGAGTGCCGTGATCTTGATGTTGGCGGCGAGTAGTTCGTCCCGGATGCGGTGGGCGAGGGCGACGGAGCCCGGGGTGTCGCCGTGCAGGAGCACGGTGTCGCAGCGGACGGGGAGGTCACGGCCGCCGACACTGCGGATGACGCCTTCGGTGACCATCCGGACGGTGCGCTCGGCGATCTCCGCCTCGTCGTGGATGACGGCACCGGGCTCGCTCCTCGGCACCAGCGTGCCGTCGTCGCGGTAGGCCCGGTCGGCTATCCCGACGATGCCGACACGCAGGCCACGCGCGCGTGCCGCGTCGGCGAGTTCGCCGTCCTGGGCCAGCACGATCAGCGAGGGGTCGAGGGAGGCGACGGCGTCGGTCACCGCGGCCGCGTAGTCCGGGCGGACCGCGACAAGGTTGCCGAGCCGGCCGTGCGGGGCCACATGCCGTACGCGGGTGCCGTGCGCGGCGGCGAACGCCTGCAGCGCGCCGACCTGGTAGAGCACGTCGGTGCGGACCTCGTCCGGCGTCAGGTCCATCGCGCGGCGGCCGAACCCGACGAGATCGGGAAAGCTGGGGTGCGCGCCGACGGCGACGCCTCGCCGTACGCAGTGGCGGACGGTGGCGTCCATGATCCGCGGGTCGCCCGCGTGGAATCCGCACGCGACGTTGGCCGAGGTCAGTACGTTGAGGAGCGCCTCGTCATCGCCCATGGTGTAGGCGCCGAATCCCTCGCCGAGGTCGGCCACGAGATCGACCGTGTGGGTCACGAGTTCCTCCACATGAGTTCCTGCCGAAAAGGACGAGAACCTCGTCTGCGAGGCCGTCGGAAATTCATACGCAATGTGCGGGGGTATCCCGGCGTAATGTTCGAGGGCCTCCCCGACGGGCGGCCGAAAATCTGCGTTTCGGTGAACGTAATACCAACGGGGCGTGGCGGCAAATATGCATTCTGCGTGACGTAATCACCGCTGGCTATGACCGGAGCCACACCCGCCGGGGCTCGCCCCGTCGGTCAGGCACCTACGATGAGGCCCCGCCCACGCTGGAAGGCCGCGCATGGACACCAGGCGTCTCTACTCGTTCGTGAAGATCGTGGATGCCGGGAGCATCACGCGCGCGGCCGACATCCTGCACATCGCGCAGCCCGCGCTCAGTCAGCAGCTCTCGGCGCTGGAGGCCCAGTTCAAGCAGCAGCTGCTGATCCGCAGCAAGCGCGGGGTCGCCCCGACCGAGGCGGGCCGCGCGCTGTACCGGCACGCGCAGCTCATCCTGCGCCAGGTCGAGCTCGCCCACGCGGCGGTCGACGTCTCGGGCCGCGCGCCGGCCGGCAACGTCTCCGTGGGCCTGGCCCCGTACAGCATGGGCGCGGCCCTCGCCCTGCCGCTGCTGACGAGCGTGCGGGAGCGCTACCCCGACATCGTGCTGCACATCAACGAGAACTTCGGCGGCGTCATCAGCGAGGCGATCATGACGGGCCGTATGGACATGGCGTTCATCTACGGCGCCGGACCGCTGCGCGGGGTGCAGTTCGAACCGCTGCGCACGGAGGACCTGTTCCTGATCGCCGCGCCGGGCGGGGCCGCGCCGCCCGGGGAGGGCGACGTCCCCCTCGAAGCCCTGGCCGATGTGGGCCTGCTGCTGCCGAGCCGTATCCACACCATCCGGCAGGTCGTCGAGGGCGCCTTCCAGCAGGCCTCATTGCAGCCACGGGTGGTCGGCGAGATCGAGTCGGTGCTCACCCTGGTCAGCGCCGTCGGCGCGGACCTCGGGGCCGCGGTCCTGCCCTGGTCGGCGGCGCGCGCCCTCCTCGACGTACGGAATCTGGTGGTGCGCCGGATCGTCGACCCGGCCATCCCGGTCAAGCTGTCGCTGTGTACGTCCGACAGCCAGCCGCTGTCGGAGCCGGCCCTCGCGGTGCACGACCTGTTCCATGAACTGATCACGGAATTCAACGAGTCCGAAGCGGGGTCCGACTCGCGGGATAAGAATTCCCGATAGCGTCACGCAAAACCTCTATTTGTTGCCCTGCTGTTCGCTGGCTAGCGTTTTCCGCGAATCTCCACCGTTGGAATTCAGGCAGCTCGGACAGCCAAGGAGAAACAGATGAGGCAGCGTGTGCTCACCACTCGTGCGAGCCTTCCCGGCAACGGCCTGGCCCGCCTGGCCTCCCACGCAGATGTCGTGAGCCGCGGTCCCGCACTCGCCGGCGGCGTGAGCGCGATCCTGGCGCTCGGCAACGACCGGGTGGACGCCGCGCTGCTGGATGCGGCGGGCCCTTCGCTGCGGGTCGTGGCGCTCGCGAGCATGGGCTACGACGCGGTCGACCAGGAGGCGGCGGCCGCGCGCGGCGTGGTCGTCACGCACACCCCGGGCGTGCTCGCCGAGACCACCGCGGATCTGACCTTCGCCCTGATCCTCATGGCCCGCAGGCGGCTGGGCGCGGCCCGCGACTCACTCGCCGCCGGACAGTGGGACATGTTCCGGATGGGCGACTACCTGGGCCTGGACGTGCACGGCGCCACGCTCGGCCTGGTCGGCTACGGCCAGATCGGCAAGGCGGTGGCACGCCGGGCGCATGGCTTCGGCATGCGGCTGCGGCACCACGACCCGTACGCCCCCGACGACGCGCTCTCCACCTCCGTGGACCTGCCCACCCTGCTCGCCGAGTCCGACGTGGTCTCGCTGCACGTCCCGCTCACCCCGCAGACCCGTCACCTCATCGGCGCCGCCGAACTGGCCGCCATGAAGCCGACCGCCACCCTGGTCAGCACCTCGCGGGGCGGAGTCGTCGACGAGGACGCGCTGCTGCGGGCACTGCGCGACAACGTCATCCACTCGGCGGGCCTGGACGTCTTCGAGCGCGAACCGATGGGCACCGAACTGTCACCGCTCGTCGGCGAGCCCAATGTGGTGACGCTCCCTCACATCGGCTCGGCCACCGAGGCGACACGGGCCGCCATGGTGGACCTCGCGGTCGACAACATCCTGGAGGTGCTCGCCGGCCGGCCGGCGCGGACCCCGCTGCCGGGCAGTGCCGCGTCGCCGGGTGCGCCGAGCCTCGCCTGATCCCCCCGACTCGGCTGCTGAAGGCGGACGTCACCCACCCTCGGCGGCAGCCCTCCCCCAGGCCGACTCCCGCAACAACCGCAGCCCATTGAGCCCGACGACAACGGTCGAACCCTCATGCCCGGCCACACCCAACGGCAGCGGCAACGCGCCCGCGAGGTCCCACACGACGAGACCCGCGATGAACACCCCGGCGATCACGAGATTCTGCACGACCAGCCGCCGCGCCCGACGGGACAGCGCGATCACGGCGGGCACGGTGGCGAGTTCGTCGCGGACGATCACCGCGTCCGCGGTCTCCAGCGCCAGGTCGGAGCCCGCCCGGCCCATCGCGACGCCGGTGTGGGCGGCGGCCAGGGCCGGGGCGTCGTTGACACCGTCCCCGACGACCAGGACCTTGCGCCCCGCGCCCTCCATTTCCCGCACCGCGCTCACCTTGTGCTGCGGCAGCAGCCCGGCCCGTACGTCCTCGATGCCGACCTCGGCGGCCAGGTGCGCGGCGGCGCGCGGGTTGTCGCCGGTCAGCAGCGTCGGGACGGTGCCGGTGAGCGCCGCAAGGGAGCCGACGGTGGCGGCGGCGTCCGGACGCAGGCGGTCGGCGAGGCCGAGCACTCCGACCGGAACGCCGTCGACCACGACCAGGACTGCGGTACGTCCGCCCTCCTCCAGCTCGGCCGCGAGGACCGCCGCCCGAGCGGCCGCGGCGTCGCTCGCACCGGCGAGGAGCCGGGCCGGGGCGCCGACCGCGACCCGTCGACCGTCGACCGTCGCCGTCACGCCTACACCGGGCGTGGACTCGAACTCCTCCGCCACGGACAGCGGCAGCCCCCGCTCGCGCGCCGCGTCCACCACCGCCCGCGCCAGCGGATGCTCACTGGGGTGCTCGGCGGCGGCCGCGAGCGCCGTCAACTCCCGCTCCCCCAGGCCCGATCCGGGCAGCGGCCGTACCTCGGTCACCCGCGGCCCGCCCTCGGTCAGCGTGCCGGTCTTGTCCAGCGCGACCGCGTCGACCTGCCCGAGCCGCTCCATCACCACCGCCGACTTCACCAGCACGCCGTGCCGTCCGGCGTTGGCGATCGCCGACAGCAGGGGCGGCATGGTGGCCAGCACCACCGCGCACGGCGAGGCCACGATCATGAAGGTCATGGCCCGCAGCAGCGCCTCGGTCAGCTCGCCCCCAAACGCCAGCGGCACCGCGAACACGGCGAAGGTCGCCGCCACCATGCCCAGCGAGTAGCGCTGTTCGACCTTCTCGATGAACAACTGGGTCGGCGCCTTGGTCTCGGAGGCCTCCTCCACCATGCGCACGATCCGGGCGATCACCGAGTCGGCAGCGTCCCGTTCGACGCGGACGCGCAAGGCACCCGTGCCGTTGACCGTCCCCGCGAACACCTCGTCGCCGGGTTCCTTGGCGACCGGGAGCGGTTCGCCGGTGATGGTCGCCTGGTCGGCCTCGCTCGCCCCGTCCAGCACCCGCCCGTCGGCACCGACCCGCTCGCCCGGCCGTACGAGGATGGTGTCGCCGACCGCCAACTCCTCGACGGGCACGGCCTGTTCGGAGCCGTCCGGGACCAGCCGGGTCGCCGTGGCGGGCGCCAGGTCGAGCAGGCCGCGCACCGAGTCGGCGGTCCGGGCGGTGGCCAGCGCCTCCAGCGCGCCCGAGGTCGCGAAGATGACGATCAGCAGGGCGCCGTCCATGACCTGCCCGATCGCGGCTGCACCTAGAGCGGCGACGACCATCAGCAGATCGACGTCGAGGGTCCTCTCGCGCAGCGCCTTGAGCCCCTCCCGGCCCGGCTCCCACCCACCGCTGAGGTACGCCAGCGCATACAACGGCCCCCAGCTCCAGCCCGGCGCACCGGTCAGCTGCAACGGCAGCGCGAGCAGGAAGAAGGCAGTGGCCGCCGCGGCCCAGCGCACCTCGGCCGGCGCGAGAATCCGGGTACGACGGCGGGGCACACCCGCGTCGGGCGCCGGCGCGACCGGGCCGACCTGGGACGGAGTGAGCGTGGAGGTCATTCGCCCACCATACAGGAACACATGAAGACCCATTCATTCGTTCATACGACCCCGACGCATGCGTTCGTCCGACCGGACCCCGCGCCGCCCGGCCTCCGTAGGATGAGCGGCATGGGCCACGGAGCTGACACCGACACCGCCGCCACGGCACGCGAGCGCCTCGAGACCGTGGGCGCCTCCGACGTGGCCGCCACACTCCAGGCCCTGGCGACCCCGTCCCGGCTGCGCATCCTGGCCCACCTCCAGGAGGGCCCCTGTGCGGCGACCGAACTCGCCGACGCCGTGGGCATGGAACAGTCCGCCTGCTCCCACCAGCTGCGCCTGCTGCGCAACCTCGGCCTGGTCACGGGCGAGCGGCGCGGCCGCTCGGTCATCTACGCGCTCTACGACAACCATGTCGCCGAGCTCCTCGACCAGGCGCTCTACCACGTGGAGCACCTGCGCCTGGGCCTGCGCGACACCGCGGGCGCGGTGGACGCGACGACGGGCTGACCCGGGCAAAGCCCACGGCATACCGCCGCCCCGCCCCCAGGCTCCGCCATCCGAGCGACCGAACACCTGCCCCAACTCGCCGCACTGACCAGCCAGTTGGCCCCGCGGGATTTGACAGCGCACAGCCATGCCTCCAACCTGTGCTCATGACATCCATTTCCAATAAGAACGGCCCGTCATGCGCGTCGCATTCGTAGGCAAGGGCGGCAGCGGCAAGACCACCCTGTCCGCCCTCTTCTCCCGTCACCTGGCCCGCTCCGGCGCGCCGGTCGTCGCCATCGACGGCGACATCAACCAGCACCTGGCGTACGCCCTCGGCCTCCACGAGGACGAGCTCTTCACCGCGCCGCCGCTCAGCGCGCGGACCGGCGAGATCAAGGACTACCTCCGGGGCACCAACCCGCGGATCCCGTCGCGCGCCGCCATGGTCAAGACGACCCCGCCCGGCCGCGGCTCCCGTCTGCTGCGCCCGCTCGGCGACGACGAGATCCACGCCCACCACGTCCAGGAGGTCGGCGGTGTGGCCCTGATGGTCACCGGGGCCTTCGACGAGAGCGACCTCGGGGTGGCCTGCTACCACTCCAAGCTGGGCGCGGTCGAGCTGTACCTGAACCATCTCGTCGACGGCCCCGGCGAGTACGTCGTGGTCGACATGACGGCCGGCGCCGACGCCTTCGCCTCCGGCCTGTTCACCCGCTTCGACATGACCTTCCTGGTGGTCGAGCCGACCCGGAAGAGCGTCTCGGTCTACCGCCAGTACCGCGACCACGCCGCCGAGTTCGGCATCCCGGTCACCGTCGTCGGCAACAAGGTGACCGGCGAGGACGACCTCGCCTTCCTGCGGGAGCACGTCGGCGACGACCTCGTCACCCACTGCGAGCAGTCCTCGTTCGTCCGGGCGCAGGAGCAGGGCCGCGCCCCCGGCGAGCTGGAGCCGCACAACGCACGCACCCTTCAGCGGCTGCGCGAGGCCGTGGACGCCCGCCCCAAGGACTGGGCCACCTTCCAGCGTCACGCCGTCGAGTTCCATCTGCGCAACGCCACCGCCTGGGCCAACGCGGCCACGGGCCGCGACCTCTCCACCCAGGTCGACCCCGACTTCGAGCACGGCCCCGCGGCTCTCGCGGCCTTCGCCTGAGCCCCCACGCCCCCATTCATCCAGAACAGCACTACAGAACAGGACAGCCCTTCATGTCGCTCGACGTCTCCCCGCAGCTGCTCGCCGATGCCGAGAACGGCGAGGTGCGGGAGGAGGACTTCGTGGAAACGGTCCGCACGTCCCTGCCGTACGCCTATGACCTGATCGCCCGACTGGCGGGCGAACTCCGCGGCGGGAACGCGAAGTTCGCCGACAACCAGACCCCGCCGCCCTCCGAGAAGGAGCGCGGCCAGCTGCTGCGGGCGCTGTCCAGTGACGCGATCCGCGGCAGCCTGGAGCGGCATTTCGGCGTGGCTCTCGCCTTTCAGAACTGCCACCGCGTAGCCGCCTTCCGCCCCGAGGACCTCGGCGGCGAGACGCACACCCGCTTCACCTCCCTGCGGTCCCAGATCCTCAACCAGTCCCCCGAGTTCCGCGACTGCTGACCTCGCGGGACGCGTCAAGACTTGGCAACGGTTTTCATAAGGACCGGGCCGGCCATGGTTCCGACAATCGTTTTCATTTAGCGTGAGGGGGCAGCCCGGTCCGCACCGGGCTGCCCCCTCATCGTTGACACCCCTGTTCCGACCCGTCGTGGAGGATCCATGCCCGCGTCCCCGTCCCGTCGCCTGACCGCCCTGATCGGCGGCGCCTCCCTGGCCCTGCTGGCAGGCTGCGGCAGCTCGTCGGGCTCCGGCAGCGACTCACAGACCCCGGCAGCCTCGTCCGCGATACCGGTGGTCGCCTCCACGAACGTCTACGGCGACATCGTCCGGCAGATAGGCGGCGCGAAGGTCGACATCACCTCGATCATCGCCGACCCCGATCAGGACCCGCACTCCTACGAGGCCAACACCCAGAACCAGTTGGCGCTGTCGAAGGCGAAGGTCGTCGTCGAGAACGGCGGCGGTTACGACGACTTCGTCGACCGCATGCTGAAGAGCGGCAACTCCTCCGCCACGGTGATCAACGCCGTCAAGGTCTCCGGCAGGACCGCCCCGAAGGGCGGCGAGCTCAACGAGCACGTCTGGTACGACTTCCCCACCGTCACCCGGATCGCCGACCGCATCGCCGCCGCCCTGGGCAAGGCCGACCCCTCCGGCGCCGCCGCCTTCACCAGGAACGCCGAGACCTTCAAGGCGAGGCTCAAGCCCCTGGAGGCGAAGGAAGCGCAGATCAAGAAGGCTCATGGCGGTGAGGCGGTGGCCATCACCGAGCCCGTGCCGCTGTACATGATCGAGGCGAGCGGACTGAAGAACGCGACGCCCGCCGAGTTCAGCGAGGCCATCGAGGAGGGCGACGACGTCTCCGCCAAGACGCTGCAGACCACGCTGGCCCTGTTCAGCGGCAAGAACGTCGAGGCACTCGTCTACAACGAGCAGACCTCCGGCCCGCAGACCGAGAAGGCCGAGGCCGCGGCCAAGGCGGCCGGCATCCCCGTCGTACCGGTCACCGAGACCCTGCCCAAGGGCAAGGACTACCTCGGCTGGATGACCTCCAACGTCGACGCGCTCGCGAGCGCGCTGGCCAAGTGAGGCGCCCGGCTGCGGTTCCGCGTCCCCGTCGGGGCACCGTCGACGCCGACCCGCTGATCAGTCTGCGTGGCGCGGCCCTGTCGTACGGAGAACGCGTGGTCTGGAGCGGCCTCGAACTCGACGTGCGGTCAGGGGAGTTCGTGGCCGTGCTCGGGCCGAACGGGGCGGGCAAGACGAGTTTCGCACGGGCGTTGCTGGGCCGGCAGCCACTCTCCGCCGGGTCGCTGACCGTCCTCGGCCGGGCTCCCCGCGAGGCTGCCCGGCATCTCGGATACGTGCCTCAGCAGGCGGAGTTGTCCGCGCAGGCGATGCTGCGCGCGCGGGACCTGGTGCGGTTCGGGATCGACGGTCACCGCTTCGGGCCGAGGCTGCGCACGGGTGCCGTACGCCGTCGGGTGGACGAGATCCTCGAGTCGGTCGGAGCGTCGTCGTACGCCGATGTACCGCTCGGGCTCCTCTCCGGGGGTGAGCGGCAGCGGGTGCGCATCGGGCAGGCGCTGGCGACCGATCCGCAAGTCCTGCTGTGCGACGAGCCGTTGCTCTCCCTCGACCTGCATCACCAGCGGGCCGTCACGGAGTTGGTGGACGCCCGGCGCCGTTCCCACGGCACGGCGGTGGTCTTCGTGACCCACGAGATCAACCCGGTGCTCGGCCTGGTCGACCGGGTGCTCTATCTGGCGCGCGGCGGCCACCGCGTCGGGACGCCGGACGAGGTGCTGACCTCCGAGTCGCTGTCGCAGCTGTACGGCACCCGGGTCGACGTGGTCCGCGTGCACGGCCGCGTGGTGGTGGTCGGCGCCCCGGACGACCCGGCCACGCCACCGCATCACGCCCACGAGACACAGGAGTTGCGCGCATGACGCTCGCCGCGGGGGTCTGGCACCAGATCTTCAGTTTCGAGAACTACGGCGAACTCCTGGCGCTGGTCCGCAACTCCCTGATCGCCGGCGCGGCGCTCGGCCTGGTCGGCGGGCTGGCCGGGGTGTTCGTCATGATGCGTGATCTGCCCTTCGCGGTGCACGGCATCAGCGAGTTGTCCTTCGCGGGCGCGTCGGCGGCTCTGCTGCTGGGCGTGAACATCGTGGCGGGCTCGATCGCCGGCTCGCTGCTGGCGGCCGGCGCGATCGGTGTCCTGGGAGCGCGGGCCCGTGACCGCAACTCGGTGATCGGCATCATCATGCCGTTCGGCCTCGGGCTGGGCGTGCTCTTCCTCGCCCTCTACAAGGGCCGCGCGGCCAACAAGTTCGGCCTGCTCACCGGGCAGATCGTCGCCGTCGACACCCCGCAGACGGCCTGGCTGCTCGGTACCTCCTCCCTGGTTCTCGTCGCGCTCGCGGTGATGTGGCGGCCGCTCGCCTTCGCCAGCGCCGACCCGGACGTCGCCGAGGCGCGCGGGGTGCCGGTGCGGGCGCTGTCCTTCGCGTTCATGATCGTGCTCGGCCTCGCGGTCGCCCTGTCGGTGCAGATCGTCGGCGCCCTGCTGGTCCTGTCCCTCGTCGTCACCCCTGCCGCGGCCGCCGCCCGCCTCACCGCGTCCCCGGTGCTGCTGCCACTGCTGAGCGTGGCGTTCGCCGTGTTCTCGATCGAGGGCGGCATCCTGCTCGCCCTGGGCAGCTCCATCCCCATCAGCCCGTACGTCACGACGATCTCGTTCACGATCTACGCCGTCTGCCGATGGGCGGGGGCGTACCGCCCCCGCCACTTCCGCCAAGCGGCCCGGTGAGCAGCACTTCGGCCCTAGGGTGATCGCCATGAGCGAGATTGACTTCGCCGATCTCCGCGGCAAGGAGTTCGAGCGCGCCGACATGGCGGGGGCGCGGTTCACCACGGTGAGCCTCAATGGGGCGACGCTGCGGGCGTGCGCGCTCAACCGGGTCGTGATGCGCGGTGTCGAGCTGGTCGACACCACCATCGACGGAGAGATCCAGAACCTCGTCATCAACGGCGTCGACGTCGCCCCGCTGGTCGAGGCCGAACTCGACCGCCGGCACCCCGACCGGCCCAGGTTCCGGCCGACCACCCCCGAGGGGTTCCGGGAGGCCTGGGACCTCAACGAGCAGTTGTGGGAGGCGACCGTCGCCCGCGCGCGGCGGCTGGACCCGGAGAGGCTGCACGCGTCGGTCGACGGCGAGTGGTCGTTCATCCAGACCCTGCGCCACCTCGCGTTCGCGACCGAGTCATGGGTCTCCCGCGCCGTCCTCGGCAACCCCAGCCCGTGGCACCCGCTGTCCCTGCCGTGGGATCAGATGAGCCCCCGGCCGGGAGTGCCGCACGACCGCGAGGCGCGCCCGTCGCTCGACGAGGCGCTCGCCCTGCGGCTGACGGCGATGGCGACGATGCGGCGGGTGGTCGACGGCCTGACCGACGAGCAGCTCGACAACCGTACCGAACCGCTCGAGGGCCCCGGCTGGCCCGACGAGGGCGACACCTTCCCCGTACGCGAATGCCTGCTGGTCGTCCTCAACGAGGAGTGGTGGCACCGTATGTACGCCGAACGCGACCTGGCCGTCCTCGAACAGGGAGACTGAACCCGATGGAACTCGCCTTCACCGGCCGGGTGATCGAATGGCGCGGACCGGCGCCGTACTTCTTCGTCCCCGTGCCGGACGAGGAGTCCGCCGACATCCGCGAGGTGGCCGCGATGGCCACCTACGGCTGGGGCGTCATCCCCGTCGAGGCCCGAATCGGCGAGGTCGCCTTCGAGACCTCGCTCTTCCCGAAGGACGGCACCTACCTGCTGCCGCTCAAGAACGCCGTGCGCAGGCCGCAGGACATCTCGGCGGGCGACGACGTCACCGTGGAGATGACCGTCCGCCTCGGCGCCTGACCCGCCCTCGGCCCATACGGCACCCTCCTGCGCCTGCAGCCACAGGAACAGGTGCCGGTCCTGGTCGTTGGCGAGCGGGTCGGCGGTGCGGAGCGCGGGCCGTCCCGGTGGCAGGGTGTGGGCGTCGATGAGTAGGTCCACCAAGGGGGCCACGATGGACTGCTCGTAGTTGACCTCGTGAGCCAGGCCGCCGCGCTGCCGCACGTGAGCAGTACCGAGCAGTGGCTGAGGAACCACCTGCACACCGCGTGAACGTATTCTTCAACGGTGTCCGAGAGCGAACCGATGCGGCTTCCCGACATGCCGCTGCACGACCCGTTCGTCGTAGCCGACGAGAAGACCCGCACCTACTACCTCTACACGTCCAACGACCCCTCCGTGTCGGGCGTGAACGGCACCGGCACGATGGTCTACCGCAGCCAGGACCTGCGCGACTGGACGCGCCCCGTCGTGGTCTTCCTGACCGCCGAGCAGCAGGACCTCTGGGCCACCGACGGCGCCTGGGCTCCGGAGGTGCACGAACGGGGCGGCAGGTACTACCTGTTCACCACGCTGCACAACCAGGACAGGCCGCTGCCGGTGCCGCCCGCCAACCAATGGGGCACGCCGTTCCAGCTCCCGAACCACATGCGCGGCACGATCACCGCCGTGTCCGACTCGCTGCTGGGTCCCTTCACCGTCGTCGACCCCGCGCGGCCCACCCCGCCCGAGAACCTGATGACTCTCGACGGGACGCTCCACGTCGACCCGTCCGGACAGCCCTGGATGGTGTACGCGCACGAGTGGCTGCAGACCATCGACGGCACCATGGAAGCGATCCGGCTGACCGCCGACCTGTCCGGCACGATCGGCGACCCACTCTTCCTCTTCAAGGCTTCGGACGCGTCCTGGATCGGCGAGCAGATCCCGGCCGGCGTCCCGAACCAGCTCCCGCCGTACATCACCGACGGCCCCCAGCTGTACGGCACCCCCGACGGCTCCCTGCTCATGCTGTGGTCGACGTACGAGAAGAACGTCGTCGGCAAGGACGGCACCATCAGCGGTGGCTATGTGCAGACGTACGCCGTCTCCAAGTCCGGTGATCTGACCGGGCCTTGGGAGCAGCACCGGCCACTGGTCCGCGACGACAGCGGCCACGGCATGCTGTTCCGCACCTTCGACGACCGACTGATGATGATCCTCCACCGGCCCTTCGAGAACGCGCGCGGGAAGCTGTACGAGATGCAGCTCGACGGTCACGAACTACGGGTGCTCCGGCAACGCACGGACCTCGACGGCGGTGGATGACGCGACGGGGTGAACGGGCGGCGATCTCGGCGTTGCCCAGGCCGGTCGCATGGCGACGAGGACCTGGCGCTCGCGCTCGGTGAGGTCGTCCAACTGCCGTTGCTGCCGTTGTGTCCGGCCGGGCAGCCGGTTGGCGAAGGCGTCGATGGGCTTGCGGGTCAGGCCCGGTGAGACGACCGCGTCGCCAGCGGCCACCGCGCGGGGCTTGAGCAGAAACCCGCCGGCAGCCCGGCCAGAGCGATGACGACGGTCAGCCCGGCGAACACCACCGTCGAACCCGCCGTGCCCAGGGCCCGACCGGCGGCCTTCTCCGGTTCATGCCCGTCGCGGATCCCAGTGCGGTAGCGGACGACGGCGAAGAGGGCGTAGTCGATGGCCACCGCCAAGGCCTGCATCAACGCCGGCGTCGAGGCGTTGGAGCTCATGTCGAAGACCGCGGTGGCCGTCGTCGGCGCCAAGATCGCGGTCAGCAGCGGCAGCCCGGCCGCGAGCAGCGAGCCGAAGGCGATCACCAGAGGCACGGCGGCGACGGCGACACCGATGAGTTCGGCCGACCCGGCTCCGGCCTTGCCCGACCATGACTGCCCGGCGCCCGTACGACGACGGTCTCTGCACCTCCCTGGAGCACCTGCTGTGCACTCGCGAGTCAGGTCATCACGCGGACAGCGGTGAGCCGGGCCCAGATGTCCGGGCCCGGCTCTGTGGCGGCTCTGCGTGTCCCCTGAGGGGCCGTCAGTACCGGTCGGTGCGGGGAACCTTCGGAGTCTTGCCGTGTTTCCCGGCGGCAGCTGCCGAAGCGCCGATGACTGCCGGGTCGAGGGAGAGTGTGCCTGCCGCCGGGCCGTTTTCGCCGGCCAGGCTCACTTCGACGGGTGTGACGGGTAGTTGGGCTTCGTCGGCAGGTCCGGCTTGCTCGGGAGGTCAGGCTTCGTGGGAAGCTCGGGTTTCACGGGGTGTGCGGGGTAGGCGGGCTTGACCGGGAGTTCGGGCTTCGCGGGGTACGCGGGCTTCACCGGAAGCTCGGGCTTGGCGGGGTAGGCAGGCTTGACCGGGAGCTCGGGCTTCGCCGGGTACGCCGGCTTCACCGGAAGCTCGGGCTTCGCGGGGTAGGCAGGCTTGACCGGGAGCTCAGGCTTCGCCGGATAGGCAGGCTTCACCGGGAGCTCAGGCTTCGCCGGGTACGCCGGCTTCACCGGAAGCTCGGGCTTCGCCGGGTACGCCGGCTTCACCGGAAGCTCGGGCTTCGCGGGGTAGGCAGGCTTCACGGGAAGCTCGGGCTTCGCGGGGTAGGCAGGCTTGACCGGAAGCTCAGGCTTTACCGGGTACGCAGGCTTCACGGGAAGTTCGGGCTTCGCCGGGTACGCCGGCTTCACGGGAAGTTCAGGCTTCGCCGGGTAGGCAGGCTTGACCGGAAGCTCAGGCTTCGCCGGGTAAGCAGGCTTGACCGGAAGCTCAGGCTTCGCCGGATAGGCAGGCTTGACCGGAAGCTCAGGCTTCGCCGGATAGGCAGGCTTGACCGGAAGCTCAGGCTTCGCCGGGTAAGCAGGCTTCACCGGGAGCTCAGGCTTCACCGGAATCGCTGGGTAAGCGGGCTTCACCGGAAGCTCGGGCTTCGCCGGGTACGCCGGCTTCACGGGAAGTTCAGGCTTCGCGGGGTAGGCGGGCTTGACCGGAAGCTCCGGCTTCGCCGGGTAGGCGGGCTTGACCGGAAACTCCGGCTTTACCGGATAGGCAGGCTTCACCGGAAGCTCAGGCTTCACCGGGTACGCCGGCTTTACAGGGAGTTCAGGCTTCACCGGATAAGCAGGTTTCGCGGGAAGTTCCGGTTTCACGGGGTAAGCAGGCTTGACCGGAAGCTCAGGCTTCACCGGGTGCGCCGGATAAACGGGCTTGGCCGGAAGCTCCGGCTTCACCGGGTGCGCCGGATACGCCGGCTTCGCCGGAAGCTCCGGCTTCACGGGGTGCTCCGGAAACGCCGGCTTGACCGGGTGCTCCGGATAGGCGGGCTTGACCGGGTGCTGCGGATACGCAGGCTTGACCGGATGCGCCGGATACACCGCCCTCACCGGGAGCTCCGGATACGCCGGCTTCGGCGGAGCCTCAGGCTTCGCCGGGGTCGGCGGGTGCGGCACGGGGTGGTCCTGAGCGTGGGTGGTTCCGGCGCTCCCCAACGTGGCTGCGGCAAGCGCGGCAGCTACGGCGGATGACGCCAGGACAGATCGCCATCTCGGCGATGTCGTCATTTTCTCCACTCTCCTTGACTTGGTTCAGAGCTCGTGACGGCTGGTCAGCACCAAGAGCCGGACAGTGGAATGATCAGGAAATCGGACACCCGAATAACGCAAAGAGGCACATAAGCCACCAGATGGTGTAGCCCGGGAGGCCAGTTGGCCCGGGTACCACCCACCAAGCAGCGGCAGGTTCGGATCCGCTTCGCATCGCAGACACCCGCCTCGGCGAACGCCTCTACGCAATGCCCAACAAAGTTGACGACGCGTCAAAACCACCACGCCCGCTTGGCCCGCGCGCCGACGAGGCAGCATTCGGCCCTACCGCCCGTACACGAGATTCCGCGCACGCAGACAGGACTACGACGCGCGCCTGGCCACGCTCCTCTTCACGCACCCAACCGCAGCAGCCGGCGTCGTCACCGTCACGACCGCCTGACCTCGCATCACAGTGCGACGCAACGGGCCCGCAGAGCCACGCCCCTCTGCGCTACCAGCCCACCGACCGCGACCTCAGCCCACCGCCTTCAGCCCACCGCCGGCGGCCCACTCGTCCCACGCACCACCAGCTTCGGCTCCAGGACCGCCTCCCGCGGCTCCAGCGCCGGATCCTCCAGCCGCTCCACCGCGAACCGCACCGCGTGCTCCGCCATCAGCGCCGCGTCCTGCCGCACCGTCGTCAACCCGATCGGCATCAGATGCGAAAGATGACTGTCGTCGTAGCCGACCACCGACACATCCCGCGGCACCTCCACCCCGGCCCGCCCCAGCGACATCAACAACCCCATCGCACTGCGGTCATTACCGGCCAGCACCGCCGTCGGCAACACCAGCCCGGCCTCCCGCTCGGCCAGCAGCAACCGCCCCGCATCGATCCCGGACTGCTCGGTGTGGTCCCCACCGATCACCCGCGCCCACTCCTCCAGCCCATGTCGGCGCATCGCCGCACGATAGGCGCGCCGCCGCTCCGCCGAGCCCGGCCCGCTCCCGCCGTCGAGGTGCACGATCCGCCGGTGGCCCAGCTCCACCAGATGCTCCATGGCCTGCCGCACACCCTTGCCCTCGGCACTTTGCACGAAGTCCACCCGCGCCCCGCGCACCCGGCGGCTGACCGACACCGTCACCGCCCGCCGCCCCAGCGCATCCAGATCGGCCGCCTCCGCCTCCGAACCCAGCACGATCAACGCCTCGCACCGGTGGCTGAGCAGCGCCTCGACCGCCTTCGCCTCGCTGCGGCCCGGCGCCGCAGCAGACAGCAGCACGTCATAGCCCAGCCGCTCCGCCTCCGGATAGATGCCCTCGATCAGATTGGTGTGGAAGGTCTGCTGCACCGCGAACATCACCCCCAGCGTCCGGCTGCGCCCCCGCGCCAGCAGCCGCGCCGCGCTGTCCGGCCGGTAACCGATCTCGTCCGCGACCTGCAAAACCCGCCGCCGGGTCTCCTCACTCGCCCCCTGCTGATTGCGGAACACGATCGACACCAGCGCCCGCGAGACCCCCGCCCGCGCGGCCACATCCGCCATCGTCGGCCGCTGCCTGCCCGCCGCATCCACCAGTGCACCCACCCTCCGACACCACACACCCTGGGGTCTGCCCTTCGGACCAGCCCGGCGTCAAGACGTGCCGTCTCGTAGCCGCCTTTCCCGCAACATCCCTGATCCGCGAGACAGACCCTAGCCGCGATCTCGCAGTCTTCTGGCTACAGGCTCTCGAAATCTCCCCGCAACAACCTATTGACATGACATTTGGACCAGCGTCATCGTACTCGGACTAGAGCGCGCTAGTAGAGCGCGACAGACGGCACACGGCAACCAGCAAACACAACAGACACCACAGACGTCGAGAAACCCCCGATCTTCGGGTGAAGGGACACGTCATGGCGACGGCGCCAACCCCTCTGCGCACCACCGCGGGCAACCTGTGCCTCGGCTCCGCCCCCGACTCCTGGGGCGTCTGGTTCCCCGAGGACGAGCAGCAGGTGTCCTACACCCGCTTCCTCGACGAACTCGCCCAGGCCGGCTACCAGTGGCTGGAGCTCGGCCCCTACGGCTACCTCCCCACCGACCCGCAACGCCTCAAGGACGAACTCGACGCCCGCGGCCTGCAGGTCTCCGGCGGCACCGCGTTCGGCGCCCTGCACCGCCCCGAGGCCTGGGACGACATGCTCGCCCACGTCCGCCAGGTCGCCACCCTCACCGCCGCCACCGGCGCCCACCACCTCGTCCTCATCCCGCCCATGTACCGCGACGAGAAGACCGGCACCCACACCGAGCCACCGGAACTGACCGCCACTCAATGGGCCGGCTTCGGCCGCGCCGCCGACCGCCTCGGCCGCCTCCTCCTCGACGACTACGACATCCGCCTGGTCCTCCACCCGCACGCCGACAGCCACATCCAGACCCAGCCCGAGATCGAACGCCTCCTGAACGAGTCCGACCCCCGCTACACCAACCTCTGCCTGGACACCGGCCACGTCGCCTACGGCGGCGGCGACAACCTCGACCTCATCCGCCGCTTCGGCGAACGCGTCGGCTACGTCCACATCAAACAGATGGACCCCACCGTCCTGGCCCAGGTCGCCGCCGAAAACCTCTCCTTCGGCGAGGCCGTCAAACGCGGCGTCTGCGTCTCCCCGCCCGCCGGCGTCCCCAACCCCGCCGACATCGTCACCGCACTCACCACCCTCGACGCCGAGCTGTTCGTCATCGTCGAACAAGACCTCTACCCCTGCGCCCCCGAAGTCCCCCTGCCCATCGCCATCAGCACCCGCCAACACCTCGCAGAACACGGCCTGACGGGCACCCGACGCCCCAACACCCCCCGATAGGAGGCACCATGGACGTCAGGGACGACACGACACGGGCCACCACGGCCAACGGCACGGTCACGGACGACACACCACCGGCGGTCTCCCGGCGGCTGAGGCTCATCACCGTCATCGCCACCTTCGGCGGGCTCCTCTTCGGCTACGACACCGGCGTCATCAACGGCGCCCTGCCGTACATGACCGACGACCTGGGCCTGACCCCCTTCACCGAGGGCATGGTCACCAGCTCGCTTCTGCTGGGCGCGGCTCTGGGCGCGATCACCGGCGGCCGTCTGTCGGACGCGCGCGGACGGCGCCGTACGATTCTCGTCCTCGCCGTGGTGTTCTTCGTCGGCGCGCTCGGCTGCACGCTCGCGCCGAACACCGCGGTGATGGTGGTCGCCCGGTTCGTACTCGGCCTCGCGGTCGGCGGAGCCTCGGTGACGGTGCCCGTCTACCTCGCGGAGATCTCCCCCGCCGAGCGGCGCGGTGCGCTGGTCACCCGCAACGAACTGATGATCGTCAGCGGGCAGTTGCTCGCCTTCACCTCCAACGCGGTCATCGCCAACGTGGGCAGCGAGTCCGGCGGCATCTGGCGCTACATGCTCGTGCTGGCCACCCTCCCGGCCATCGTGCTCTGGTTCGGCATGCTGGTCATGCCGGAGAGCCCGCGCTGGCTGGCCTCCAAGACCCGCTTCGGCGAGGCGCTGGAAGTCCTCAAGCAGGTGCGCTCGCAGCAGCGGGCCGAGGCCGAACTGGCCGAAGTCACCTCGCTGGCCGTCAAGGAGGAGCAGGAGAAGCTCGGCGGCTGGCAGGACATGAGGGCCACGCCGTGGGTGCGCAAGCTGATGTTCGTCGGCTTCGGCATCGCCATCGTGCAGCAGATCACCGGCGTCAACACGATCATGTACTACGGCACCCAGATCCTCACCGACGCCGGCTTCGCCTCGGACAGCGCCCTGACCGCGAACATCGCCAACGGCGTCATCTCGGTGCTCGCCACCTTCGTCGGCATCTGGCTGCTGGGCCGCGTCAGGCGCCGCCCGATGCTGATGACCGGTCAGATCGGCACGACCGCCGCCCTGTTGCTCATCGGTATCTTCTCCCTGGCGCTTCCCTCCGGCGACGGCCGCGCATACGCCGTGCTGGCAATGACCGTCACCTTCCTCGCCTTCCAGCAGGGCGCCATCTCACCGGTGACCTGGCTGATGCTCTCGGAGATCTTCCCGATGCGGATGCGCGGTTTCGGGATGGGCGTCGCGGCCGTGGTGCTGTGGCTGACCAACTTCCTTATCGGGCTGGTCTTCCCGTCCCTGGTCTCCGGGATCGGGATCTCCAGCACGTTCTTCCTCTTCGTGGTGGCGGGCATCCTCGCCCTCACCTTCGTCAAGCGCTACGTCCCCGAGACCAAGGGCCGCACCCTCGAGACCCTCGAAGCCGAACTCCGGGCGCGCTTCTCCTGATTCCTCGGATCCCCTGTCTGCCGGGATCTCCTGTTTCCCTGGAGGGAACGAGCATGACCGTACGTGTTGGTGTCATCGGCGCCGGATGGATCGGCCAGGACCACATACGACGCCTCACCGAGGTCGTCACCGGCGCCACCGTGACCGCCGTGACCGACATCGACGACGCCCGGGCCGCCGAGGCCGCCGAGCGCGTTGGAGCCGCCGGACGATGAAGTGCGGAGCCCGGCGGGCACGGAGCCGTGTCCGCCGGGCCGGGTTCAGTGCAGTTCGGCACCGACAGTTCCGTCGTCGACGGGGCTGTCGGCCACGGCACTGTCGTCGAGGAAGCCGCCCGACTGGTGCTGCCAGAGCCTCGCGTAGGCGCCGTCCGACGCCAACAGCTCCTGGTGTGTGCCCTGTTCGACGATCCGCCCCCGGTCGAGGACGACGAGCCGGTCCATGCCGGCGACCGTGCTCAGCCGGTGGGCGACCACCAGCGCCGTCCGCCCCTCCATGAGCCGCCACAGCGCCTCCTGGACGAGGAGTTCGCTCTCCGAGTCCAGCGCGCTGGTCGCCTCGTCGAGCAGCAGGATCGGCGCGTCGCGCAGAATCGCCCGCGCGAGCGCGACCCGCTGGCGCTGTCCGCCGGACAGCTTGATCCCGCGCTCGCCCACCATGGTGTCGAAACCGTCCGGCAGTGCGTCGGCGAACTCCGTGACATGGGCCGCCTCGGCCGCGCGGCGGATCTCGGCGTCGGTGGCGTCAGGGCGGGCGAAGGCGATGTTGTCCCGCAGGGTGCGGTGGAACATGGCCGGGTCCTGGGGGACGTAGGCGATGAGACTGCGCAGGTCGGCCTGGCGCATCCTGCTGATGTCCTGCCCGCCGATCAGGATCCGGCCGCCGTCGATGTCCGTCATCCGCAGCAGCAGCCGCGTCAGGGTGGTCTTGCCGCCGCCGGACCGGCCGACGAGGCCGATCTTCGTCCCGCTGGACACGGCCAGGTCGAGGCCCTTGAAGAGCGGCTTCCCTCCCCCGTGGGTGAAGTCGACGCGCTCGAAGCGGACGTCGGCGGCCCCGCTCAGCAGCGGTTCCGGAGACGGCGGGTCGAGCACGGTCGGGGGTGACAGCAGGAGTTCGGTGAACTGCGCCGCCTCCGTCATCGAGCTCTCCAGGCGGCGGTAGATCTGGTTGAAGTCGAACATGATCTTGGTCGCGTTGGTGTAGTAGGTGAAGGCGACCACGACCGCCTCCACTCCGTGCTCGCCCCCACCGAGCGCGACCGCGAGCACCAGACCCAGGACGTTGGTCAGTACGGACATCGGCGCGACCAACGTGTCGATGCGCAGGTTGCCGTAGTCCCACGACCTGAGCATGAGCCGCCGTGACTGCGCTACGCGGGTCCGGTGCTCGGCGGCCTCGCGTTCCTCGGCGGCGAACGCGCGCACCGTGTCCATGTTCATCAGGCTGTCGGCGACATGGCCCGACACCCGGGCGATCGCCTCCTCGCGCTGGTCGACCAGTGCCTGACGGCGCCGGATGAGCGGTACGACGCACAGCGCCGTCAGCCCGATCATCGCCAACAGCCCTACGACGAGCAGCGGTTCGTAGCGCCACAGCACCACGGACCCGAACAGCAGCGGCACGAGGCTGCCCATGACGTTGAACGTCAGTGTGTCGATGAACTCCTCGAAGCGGGAGGCGAAGCTCAACACCCGCTTGGTCAGCGAACCTGCGAAGTTGTCGTGGAAGAAGGCCGCGTCCTTCGCGAACAGTTCGTCCATGCCGACGACGTAGAGATGCTCGACACCGAAGGCGTCGAGGCGGTTCAGACAGTGCAGCCCGATGCGCCACACTCCCTCCGACAGCAGCATGACGCCGGCGAATCCGAGGACGTACGGCAGCGTCGAGCCGAGGCCGATACGGTCATCACCGGAAATACGGCCGACGAGCTTCGCGACGACCAGCGGGGCGATGTAGTTCAGGCCGATGTTTCCGAGTGCCGGCAGCAGCATGGCGGGCGCCGTCAACCGCCTCAGGCGGCGCAACTCCCGTCCGTAGTAACGAAGTGCGAGGAGCACCGCGCCCCTGCGCGGCGGAGCTTTGTGCGATTCAGGTAATCCCATCCCGATCCTGTGTCTCCGTTCGGGCAGGCCAGGGAATGGGAGTGTCCCGCGACGACACCCACGGTGTCCAAGCGTTTTCGCTCGGTGACGCCGCCTGCCTGTCCCGGGGAGGGCGGCCGTCACACGTTCGGCCGAGCATGCCGGCCTTCCAGCGGTCGATCTTCAGCACTGAGTCGTTACCTGGACGTACCCCTTGATGCTCCCTCGCATCGCTAGTCTCGTCCTGCTTCACGAACATCACCTGGAGAGCAATGCCCGACCCGACCCTGCGGCTGCCGGACTATGTCGATCTTCGTTTGCTCGGCAAGTGCAATCTCAGCTGCCCGTTCTGTTTCGGACCTCGCCACGAGGTTCCCTCGATGGAGGAGAAGGACGCTTTCCGGGTTGTCGAGCAGCTGCGCCGGGCAGAAGTGAAGGGCGTGGTCATCTCCGGTGGGGAACCGACGCTGCTGCCCTATCTGGCCGACCTGGTGGCGGAGTTGAGCCTGCCTCTGCCGTCGGGCGCGCCGGGTCCGCGTGTCGTGCTGTCCACCAACGGGCTGGCCCCTGTGCGGACGATGCAGCGGATCCTGCCTCATCTCTCCTGGATCGCCCTGCCCCTCGAATCCGCCGACGCGGAACAGCATCGGCGGATGCGCACGGGAGTCGCACCGCACCGCGAACGCGTACTCGGGCTCCTCAAGGAGGTACGCACACGGCACAGACGTGTACAGGTGAAGCTCGGGACGGTCGTCACCCGGCTGAACGCAACCGGAGCGCCCGGCGTCCTGGATCTGATCGAGGAGGACGAGTGCCTTCCGGACGTCTGGAAGGTCTACCAGATGTCCGAGACGAACTACGGTGCAGACAACAGGGATTGGCTGGCCGTCAGCGACGAGATGTTCGAGGCCGTGGTGGAACGTTGCGAGAAGGCTGCCGCCAACCGCGGCGTCCAACTTCAGCTGTACCGCAATTCCACCCGTAGCGGCAGCTATCTGTTCATCGATCCCGACTGCCAGGTGGTTGTCATCGACGAAGGGCGCGAACGGCGTATCGGCGACCTTTTCGAGGAGTCGGAGAAGGTTGCCGCAGGTCTGCGCGGCGCAATCGATCACACGAGGAACGCCGGTAATTTCTCCGGCACATATCCGGAACTGTGAGAGAGGACAATCATGGGCTCGGTCGTGCGTGTCGGAGTGCAGGCCATCGTTCGGTCGGGTGACGGTGTTCTGCTGGGGCTGCGCAAGAACACCTTCGGCCAGGGCACATGGGGACTGCCCGGCGGGCACCTGGAGATCGGAGAGACGATCTTCGAGGCGACCGCCCGGGAGCTCATGGAGGAAGTCGGCATCCGCCCGGTCGAGTTGAGGGTCGCGTGCGTCACCGACCCCCAGCCGGAGGCCAACCACCACATGCAGATCGGTGTCGAAGTACTCGGACACGAGGGATGCATCACGGTCCGTGAGCCGGACCGCTGTGAGCGTTGGCAGTTCTGGCCGCTCGACGCGCTGCCGGAGGAGCTGTTCGTCGGCTCGGTCAAGGTGCTGGACAGCGTGCGGGCGGGATCACTGCATCTGTCGGTTTCCTGAAGACACCCTGCCGGTCACCGAGAGCCGAACTTCTTGTTGGCGTTGGTCAGTGTCGTCATCAGTAAGCGCAGCCGTGACTGGTACTGCTCCTCGTATCGACGGAAGTGGTCGAGACTGCAGGCGAGTTCCCACTGGGTCGCGAATCCCGCCAGGCTGTCCTCGTAAAGGCGGGTGGCGCGGTTGAAGCGGACCTCGAACGTCTTCATGCCGTGGCTGGTGCGGTATTCGGGGTCGGTCGTCACATACGGCTCGTAGAAGCCGCCTTCCGACGTCAGCAGCGTGGTCGCCGGGATGTCCATGGGTGTGAGGCGCAGTTCTATCGCCTCGCCGTACCTTTCGCGCAGTTCCTCGTAGGCCTCGGTCACCGCTACGAATGTCTCGCGGTAGTACCTGCTGGTCCTGATGATTTCGATGATGTTCTCGGCCGTGACCTCCACGTCGGGGTGCAGGTCCTTGTTGATGAAGACACCGAGGCTGTTCCACGGGTTGCTGATGATGATCTCGAAGTGAACGTGCCGGGCCAGCGCTTCGAGCAGGATCGGCCGGAATCGGTTGGCGCCTTCGAGCAGATACGACGCGCCTCCGTGAGCGATCAGCCTGACCAGCGAACCCTCCTTGCGCAGGGCGTCCTTCTTCGCCTCGTTGCGCTCGTCGCCGTCCTGGGGCAGATAGAGGTGATCGATGTGGTACGGCAGCTCCAGCGACGAGGGCAGGTCGGGCAGTATGCGGGCCCGGCTGTCGAGGGTCGCGAGGCTCTGCGGGTGGTCGACGCCGAGGATCGCTGAGGTGGTGCCGGCGATGTGCTCGAGGGCGGCCAGAGCACTGCTGCCGCTGGGGTCGGAGCCGGCGTCGGTGGCTTCGAGTTCGGCGTTCGCGAGGACGGCGCGGACGGCCAGGGCCCGCGGGTCCTCGGTGCCGTAGGTGGCGGACACATGGAGGCCGATGATCTCCAGGGCTTCCCTGCCCCGGGCAGCCTGCTCGGGCCGGCCGGTGGCGTCGGCGTTCTTGATGGCCCGCAACGCCAGGTCGAAGGCCGCGTTGAGGGAGAGGGAGTGGCTGTCGCCCGCGATCTCGGAGAACTGCCGGGCGGCCCGGGCGAAGTTCGCGGTGGCCGCCTCGTCCTGCGCACCGGCCGGGGTCGCCGTGACGGCCGCCCGCACCCAGTTGATCAGCAGCCGGACCGCGGCTTCCTCCTCCTTCTCGCCCTGGTCCGCGGGCCAGGAGCCACCCATGGCGTCCAGTGCCTCTTCGGCCGACTCGGCCCACCTTCCGGCGTCCTGCGTGTTTCCCGAACGCAGGTTGACGGCACCGAGATTGGCGAGGATCCGGGGCCGCAGGGATCCCGCTCCCCTACGCGTCTTGCCGAGGCCCGTGACCAGCACCGCCCGCGCCTGGTCCAGCTGCTCGTGCTCGGCGAGGACGGCGGCCGTGTCACTCCAGACCTCGGCCCTGCACGGGGACGGACCGGCCTCCGCGATCTCCAACTGCCGTAGAGCCAGGCGTGCGATGCGCAGGGAGACCGCTTCGAATCGGAGCGCCAGCAGTACCTTCGCCAAATGGACCAGCCGCTCTGCCCATTCGGGCGGCAGGTCGGCGGACTCCAGGGCGGCCGTGTATTCCTCGAACGTCGTCCGGTCCGACTCCTCGGCTGTTCGTGCCACTCCAAGGAGCAGATCTTCGGCAAGAGCGACGGCTGAATCGAGATCCGCATTCATCACTGGCCCTCCGTCTCGTCATTCGCGCGCGTAAGAGCGCTGGGGATGGTGACGGGGGTGATGAAGCCGAACTCGCGCAGGCGGGCGCGGACTTCACTTTCGTACTTCTCACGGTACGACGAGCCGTTCCCCTGCTGCACCTCGTCGACCCGGAACAGGTCCAGGCTGTCGTCCGTACCGGTGATCTCAGGCCACATCGACTCGATGACCTCGGTGATGTGCAGACAACGCAGCCGCCGCAATGCCTCTTTTACCGTCGCGGCGACCAACTGCGGCTGCCCGTCGGGCTCTTGGGCAATGGCGGTGTTGTTGTTGAGTCTCACCGCGACACCGAGTACGACGGGGAAACGGTCCGCCCCGGCTCGCTCGATCGGCATTCCCGCGCGTCCCGTGTAGGCGGTGCGGTTCGCCTGTTGTTCCTCGTCGTCGGCGCCGGCGCAGTCGAGCACAAGTATTTCGACGGCCGAGCAGCTCGGCTCCCTGTGGTGGAAGACGGAGGCCCTGAGTACGGTCCCGTGCAGCGGGCTGCCGTACGGATTCAGACGTGAGGTGCGCCAGCGCTCGCCTCTCCTGGCCTGGTCGAAGTAGATCTCGGGGCCGGCCAAGTCGTCGTTGTAGAGCCTGATCAGCGCCAAGTCCGCGTCCCAGCAGCGTTGTTCCACGGTGCCGGCGATTCTGAGGCCCTGCGGCAGCTGCAGATCCACGGAGGTGTGCTCACGGATCTCGTCCCCGAGATGGTGGTCGGCGGTGAGGACGAAATGCCGTGTCATACGGAATCCGCCGCCGAGGACCTTCTCGTTGCGGGACAGCTCCACAGTGTATTCGGCCGACGCCACCCGTGATCCCCCGATCATCGACAGGATCAGTATGCCCACGATCCTGAATCGACAAGCGTAGCGCGGTGGTTGGTGCGAATCGAGACGATGTGGCACGGCTGCGGTGCGCCGTCACGACGGACGCCGCCACCACAGCAGACGGGACAGAAGGGGCTGCGCGGTCTCGTCCGCCTGGATGTCGGTCTGGATCTCCGTCTGGATGATCTCCACGAATGCGAGATCGGCGCTCTGGGCACGTTCCGCCTCCCGCAGCACGGCCGCCCAAAGAGGGTCCTGGGCCGGATCCCGGACAGGCGTCCTTCCGTGTGCCGCCTGCTCTTTCCACGCCGCGAAGCTCGAGATCCATTGCGTCATCGCGGCGATGGTCCTCAAGTGCGCTTTCACGACGCGGCGCGAGCCGTAGATCCGCAGCCGCGCCAGTACGAGATCCGCCTCCACCTCGCGGCCCCGCTGCGCGGGCACCTCGGGCAGCTCACCCGTCTCAAGGACGCCCGCCCTGAACCGCTCGCCGCGGTTGACCGACGTGAGCGCGTCCTCGTAGACCGTCGCGCGCCGTTCCCATATCCGGTTCTCGCGTTCGCGCGCCAGGGTGGCCCGTTGGATGAGCAGCGTGCTGGAGAACGAGGCCAGTGCACCCGCGGTGGTGCCGATGAGGGTGGCCTCCACCGGAGTCAGCTGCATGACGGTCATCATGACAGCCCGATACGGCTCCCTTGCGGTGCCCGGGCAAGCTCGTGGGCCGACACGTCACGAGGGTTTCGGCGACTGGATCCACCCCAGGGACCGCTCGACGGCTCGCTTCCAGCTCTCGTACTCCCACTCCCGCCGTTCGGGCTCCATGTCCGGTACCCACTGCGCGGCCCGGTGCCAATTACGGCGCAGGACCTGCAGGTCCGGCCAGTAGCCGGCCGCGAGCCCGGCGGCGTAGGCCGCGCCCAGGGACACCGTCTCGTGGACCAGGGGCCGTACCACGGGGACGTCGAGCACATCGGCAAGGATCTGCATGAGCAGGTGGTCGGAGGTCATGCCGCCGTCCACCTTGAGCTGCTTCAGGTCGAGCGCGGAGTCGGCGTTCATGGCGTCGACGACCTCCCGGGTCTGCCAGCCCGTGGCCTCCAGGACGGCTCGGGCCAGGTGGCCCTTCGTGATGTACGACGTGAGGCCGACGATGACGCCCCGGGCGTCGCTGCGCCAGTGGGGAGCGAACAGACCGGAGAACGCGGGGACGATGTAGCAGCCGCCGTTGTCCTCGACCGTGCGCGCCAGCGTCTCGATCTCCGGGGCGCTGTGGATCAGGCCCAGCCGGTCGCGGAACCACTGGACCAGCGAGCCGGTGACGGCGATCGGGCCTTCCAGCGCGTAGACCGTGGGCTGGTTCGCGATCTTGTACGCGACGGTGGTGAGGAGCCCGTGCCGGGAGCGCACGAGATCGGTGCCGGTGTTCATCACCAGGAAGCTGCCGGTCCCGTACGTGCATTTCGCCTCGCCGGGCGAGAAGCAGGTCTGTCCGAACAGAGCCGCCTGCTGGTCGCCGAGGGCGGCCGTGATGGGCACACCGGGGAGCACGGAGCGGGCCTCGCCGTACCTCTCGGCCGAGGACCGGATCTCCGGCAGCATCACGCGGGGCACGCCGAAGAAGTCCATCAGTGCTTCGTCCCAGGTCAGCGTCCGGATGTCCATGAGCATGGTGCGGCTGGCGTTGGTGGCGTCGGTGATGTGCAGACCGCCGTCAGGACCGCCGGTGAGGTTCCAGATCAGCCAGCTCTCGATCGTGCCGAACAGCACCTCGCCGTCCCGCGCGCGCTGTTCCAGCCCGTCGACGTGGTCGAACAGCCAGCGGATGCGGGGTGCGGAGAAGTAGGTCGAAGGGGGGAGGCAGCAGTGTTCGAGGAAGAACTCGTCTCCGGGCTCCTTTCTCAGCTCGTCGACGAGCGGGGCGGTGCGGGTGTCCTGCCAGACGATCGCCCTGACCAGTGGGACTCCGGTCCGCCGGTCCCAGAGCACTGTCGTCTCGCGCTGGTTGGCGATCCCTATGGCCGAGATCTGTCCCGCGTCCACCCCGGCGTTCGACAGTGCCTCGGGTACGACGCGCTGGAGATTGCGCCAGATCTCGACGGCGTCGTGCTCGACCCAGCCGGGACGGGGGAAGTACTGCTGGTGCTCCCGCTGGGCGACCGACACCAGACGTCCGCCGTGGTCGAACAGGATGCATCGGGTGGAGGTGGTGCCCTGGTCGATGGACATCACATACCGGTCAACCATGATCGGCCCTGCCTTCCGATGTGTCGCGGAGATGCTGGGGGCCTCACCAGCGGGCCGCACCCAGGTCTCTGGAGATCGCACGTGCCGCCTCCCGCAGCACGGTGATCAGGGCCGGTTGGGGCCGGCCTTTGGTGTCGCAGATCCGCTCGACGGCGCCGGACACCCCGATCGCGCCCACCACGAGTCCGCCCTGTCCCCGGATCGGCGCGGCGATACCGGCTTCGCCCATGCTCATTTCCTGCACCTCGGCACCCCAGCCGAGCTCCCGTATCTCGCCGAGCGCCCGGTTGAACTCCTCCCGGTGGACCATGGTGTGCCGGGTGTACGCCTCCGGTTCGGCCTCCAGCAGGGGACCGATGGGCGTGGCCCCGAAGGCCAGCAGGACCTTGCCGAGCGAGGAGGCGTGCAACGGCAGCAGCGCGCCGACGTCCAGGGTCTGGAGGGTGTCGTCCGGCCGGAAGACATGGTGGATGACGAGCACCTTGCCCTCCAGGGGCGTGCCCAGGCGGACGGCCTCCCCGCTGCGGGCGGCCAGGGCGTCGGCCCAGTTGATGGAGCGCGAACGCAGTTCGTTGACGTCGAGATAACTGGTGCCGAGGTGCAGCAGAGCCGCCCCGAGCTGGTACTTTCCGGTCGCCGGATCCTGCTCCACGAAGTCCACGTGTTGCAGGGTGCGCAGAATCCCATGGGCGGTGCCCTTGGCCAGCCCCAGCGACGACGCCACCTCTCCCAGCCCCAGCCGACGGGAGCCGCCGGCGAGCAGACGCAGGATCGCCGCCGCCCGCTCTATGGACTGGACTGGGCCGGCCATGAAGCGATGGTAGTCCGAGTTTTTCCGGTTTGGGACTGTCGTTCGGTAATGCCGACCGAGGTTCGTTGACCGGCCGCATGTCCTTCCATAGCGTGCCATGACACCCGCCCCAGGCCGCAACGCTTCCCCGAGGAGGACACATGACACCAGCGCAGCTCGACGCCGCGCCTCGCGAGGAAGTCGAGCACGTCTTCGCCCTGCCGCACACCCCGGGAGCCGTCTCGGCCGTACGCCGACGCATACGTACGGTCCTCACCGACTGGAACCTGGCCGCGGAGATCACCGAAGACGTACTGCTGGTGGCCTCGGAGCTGCTGACGAACGCGCTCGTCCACGCCCTGCCCCCGGCGACGCTGAGGCTCTCGCGAAGCCAGGCGGACCGGTGCAGAGCCGTACGCGTCGAAGTGACCGACATGGGGCCCCTGGCCCCGGCGGGGCTGTCGGCTACGGCTCTCGACCCGGACGAGCACGGCCGTGGCCTCGGCATCGTCACCGCGCTGGCGGCACGGTGCGGCGTACACGTGCACTCCGGCGGGACCAGCCGGTGGGCGGAGCTGCAGCTCGGCCGGAGCTGAGGCCGGCCACCTTCGTGGTCGCACCGTCGGGACGACAGGAGCGCGCAGCACTCCATGACACCCGACATTGCGCTCCGTAACCGCCCGCTCACCCCAGTTCCGGCCCGGCACCCGCCCCCAGGAAGCCGTAAGCCGACCTAAAATGGAACAAATTACCCAATAATGATCGAGGGCAACGTGTCGGCCGACGGTGTGGCATCGAGCTCGTACCCGTTCGGCGCCGCGCGTGTCGGCGAATCGCCCGAGCGTGACGACGCGCTGGTCAGCGCCATCGTCGGTGCCGTGGAGGTGACCGGAGCGCATGCCGGAAGTGTGTTCCTGCTCTCCGGCGACCATCACTCGCTCCTCCTGGCCGCGGCGTGCGGGACACCGCCCTCCCTGCTGGGCGGGTGGCGTCGGATCCCGGTGAACAGCCGCGTTCCGGTGGCGGAGGCGTACCGCTCGGGGCGCATGGTCCACCTGACCGACGCGGAGGAGACGATGCGGCGCTTCCCCCAGCTCTCGGTCGCCGTGCCCTACCCGTTCGGCTCTGCCTCAGTGCCCGTAAGAGCGGGCAGGCGGACTTTCGGAACGATGGCCGTGTTGTGGACGCCCGGGCCCGACCGGACAGGGCTGTCGAGGGCGCAGCGTCGGCAGCTGCGCTCCGCGGCCGATCGTCTGGGCACCGCACTCGCCGGTCTGAGCGCACGCCGACTGCTCGGCGAGTGGGACGAACGGACGGCTCCGTTGGTGGTCCCACTGCCGTCCGCTCCGGTGATAAGGGTGGGCCTGTTCGACTGGAACCTCGACACCGGGTCCTTCACGGCGGACGACGAACTGTGCGTGATCTTCGGGATTCCGCCCCGCGAGTTCGACGGACGGGCGGCCACCCTGGCGGCCAGAATCGAACCGGCGGACCTGCCCGGCTTCCGGTCAGCCGCACGTGCCGCGGTCGAGGAGGGACATGTGCTCGCGCACTGCGTGAGCCTCCGGGATGGCGGCGGGAGGCTTCGCACCGTCGAGCTGTGGGGTCGGGTGCCCGAGATCCCGCACGACCCGCGGACGGCGTCCCATCTGGTCGGCGCCGTGCTCGATTCCGGAAGCGGCATGGCTGCTGTGGCGGCGCTCGAGCAGCTCACGGACGGCTTCTTCGCGCTCTCCCCGGACGGGCGTGTCACCTACGCGAACCACAGCCTCGAGAGTCTGCTCCGGGTCCGCCTGGACGAACTGCTCGGCCAACGCCCCTGGGACGTGCTGCCCTGGCTGGCCGATCCCGTGTACGAGGACCGCTACCGGGCCGCCGTGGTCTCCCAGCAACCGGTCTCCTTCCTGGTCCGCCGCCCACCCGACGAGTGGCTCGTCTTCTCCCTGCACCCCGGCGGGCAGGGCATGACGGGATGGGCGGCACCCGTGAGGCAGCCACTGCCCGACGGGGCCGGACCCGGGACCTTCGTCGCGGAGGAGGGTCCTCCCGTCTCCTTTTCGCCTCCGCCCACGGCCCCCCGCCTGGGATCCCTCTACCGCGTGCTCCAGCTGGGCAGCGCCCTCACCGAGGCGGTCACCGCGCACGAGGTGTTCGACGCCGTCGCCGACCAGCTGCTGCCCGCTTTCGGCGGCCAGAAGCTGGCGATCACCGTCGTGGAGGAGCGGCGCCTGCACCTGCTCGCGCAGCGCGGCTACTCGAAGCGCTTCCTCGCCGGCTACGAAGGGACCCCGCTGCACGCCCGGCTGCCGGTGACGGACGCGCTGACCTCCGGGGCCCCGCTGTTCGTCGAGACCCGTGAGGAGCTCCTCGAGACCTACCCCGGGATCCTGGTCGGCCACTCGAACTCCTGGGCGTTCCTGCCGTTGATCGCCTCCAACCGCCCGGTCGGCGCCTGCATGCTCGCCTTCGACGACGTCCACCGGTTCCCCGACGAGGAGCGCGGCCTCCTCACCGCGCTGGGCGGCCTGATCGCCCAGGCTCTCGAACGCGCCAAGCTCTACGACGCCGAATACGCCCTCGCCCGCGGCCTGCAGAACGCGCTGCTGCCCCACCGGCTGCCCACGCTGCCGGGCCTCCGCGTCACCGGGCGCTATGTTCCGGGCACCAGCGGGATGGACATCGGGGGCGATTGGTACGACGTCATCCCCGTCGGTGACGAGGTCGCGTTGATCGTCGGGGACGTCGAGGGACACAACGTGGCCGCCGCGGCCGCCATGGGACAGCTACGCAGCGCGATGCGGGCCTTCGTCACCGCCGGCCATCGGCCGGGCGACGTCCTCGCCAGTACCAACCGGCTCCATATGGACCTCGACCCCGCACTGCTCGCCAGCTGCTGCTACGCCCTCCTCCACCCTCGCTCGGGGGTCGTGCGCATCGTCCGCGCGGGCCACTGCCCGCCCCTGCTGCGTCTGCCCGACGGACGCACCGAAATCCTGGACGTGCCGGGCGGCCCTCTGATCGGCGTCGAGGCCATGCCCGACTATCCGGAGTCGGAGCTGCGCCTCGCGCCCGGCTCGATCCTCGCCCTGTACACCGACGGGCTCATCGAGAGGCGCGGCTCGGACATCGGTTCCGGCATCCGCAGGCTCCGGACCTCGCTGGCCCGCATGGGCGGGGACCGCCTGGAGGATCTGGCCGACGGGCTGCTGCAGGATGCCTGCCGGTCCCACGAAAGGATGGACGACATCGCACTCCTGCTCACCGAGTACGCCCCTTGACCAGTCCCCGACGCCGCTGTTAGGTGCCCCAGATCTTCCGGTACGCCTCCCGGTAGCCCGACGGGTCCCAGCTCGTGGCACCGTCGCTGTTGTCGGCCGTGGTGATGTGGACAGGGGCTACATATCCGCTGGCGGGACGGCCGGAGAAGGCTCGGTTGAACTCGTCGACGATCTGCCAGCCCTGCAGGGACAGCGGCTCGGGCACGGTGGCCGCCTCGTACTGCTCGCTGTTGATGCGCTGGAAGGCGGAGGGGTCGCCGTCTCCGGCGCCGATGTTGAAGGGCGGGCCGGAGCCCTTCTTACCGGCCGCGCGGAAGGCCGGGGCGGCATCGGCGAAGTAGAGGTCGTTGATGGCGACGGAATGGGTCCACCTGCTCTGGAAGCGGGAGAGGAGCGAGGAGACCTCCCGCGGGGTGCGGCTGCTCGCGTCCGGGATAGGGATGTTCTCGTACGCCAGCAGCTTCACGCCCGAGCAGGTGAGGAGCTCCTTCCTGATCAGTTCGGACTTGTTCTTGGCGAAGGGGATCGAGGCGTCGGTGAAGAGCACGACCCCGGCGTGGCCACCCGAGTTCGAGATGACCCATTGCGCGCTGATTCCGGCCACGTCCTCGACGTCGGTGGTGACGTTGGTGAAGAGTCTGGGCTGCCGACTGGGGCCGGGGGCAGCGACCGCGTGCCAGCCGACGAGCGGGATCCGTGCCGCCTCGGCCCGCGAGACCTGCTGTGAGGTCGAGCCCGGGTCGAAGCCACCGATGACGATGCCCGAGGGCTTGAGGGCTACGGCCTCGCTCATCGCCGCCTGGATGCCGGCGGGGGTACCGCCACCGTCGATCACCCGGACGTTCCAGCCGATGACCCGTGCAGCTGCGCTCACCCCTTTCGCAGCGCCCGCGACGCCGGGATTGGTCATGGTCTGGGCGACGTAGACGATGGTCTTGCCGGACACTGCCGACGGGCCGCTGGTCGGTCCGTTCCAGGGAACGTCCGTCTTCTCCGCCTGTCCGACGGCGGCCTGGGCCCGTGCCTGGACCGCGGGGCAGCCGCTCGGTCCCGTGGTGGAGCCCTCCGGGGCGCTCGACGAGCCGCGTTCGCAGCCCGCAAGGACGGTTGCCGCAGCCAGCAGGCCAGCGGCGACGGACCGAGCCTTGAGCGCGCCGGGGGTGGCTTTGCGGTTGCAGTTCACGGGGAGCTCCTCGCGGGGATGAGCGGGAGGATGTGGCCGGAGGCACTCAGGTGGTGTCCATGGCGTCGTTCATGGAGGGGCGCCCGCTGCGCCACCGTCCTGCGTCGGGGCGGACGGCGGCTGCGGCGGTACGGCAGGTGAATCGCGGGCCGCGACGGTGCCGGTGCGCAGGCGGCGCGCGGAGTAGCCGGCCAGGCCGACGGCGATGAGCAGGGTGCCGCCGTAGAACAGAGGGACCGTCCAGAAGTCGGCGCCCATCTGGCCGATGCCGGTGAGGCCCACGGCGAGGACAGCGACGGCGACGAGGGTGCCCATCGCGTTGGGGCGGCCTGGTTTGATCGCGGTGGAGCCGAGAAGGGCGCCGACGAATGCGGGCAGCAGGTAGTCCAGTCCGACGCTCGGATTACCGATCTGCTGCTGGGCGGCGAGCAGCACACCGGCGAAGCCGACGATCAGCCCCGACGCAGCGAACGCGTAGACGCTGTACCTGCGGGTCGGGATGCCGACGAGATCGGCCGCGCGCGGGTTCGAGCCGACGACGTACAGATACCGGCCGAGCGGCAGCCGCTCCAGCACCAACCAGAGGACGACGGCGAGGGCGAGCACGTAATAGGCAGGGACCGGAAGGCCGAGGAACCTCGAGTCGTAGATGTCGGTGAAGGCGACCGGGAGGCCTTGCGGGCCGGGGACGATCCGGCCACCGCCGGTGATCCAGCCGGTCACGGCGTACATGATGCTGCCGGTCCCGAGAGTGGCGATGAAGGAATCGATCCGGCCGAACTCGACGATGACGCCGTTGAGGACGCCGACGACCGCCCCTCCGCCGATCACCGCGAGGCAGGCGAGCGGCCAGGGCCACCCGACGTTGACGACGAGCTGCATCACCATCACGTGCGCCAGGCCGAGGCCGTAGCCGATGGAGAGGTCGAACGCGCCGGTCACGATGGGGACCATGGCGGCGAGCGCGAGAACGGCCGGGATCGACTGGTTGGAAAGTATCGAGTCGACGGTGTCCCGGGTGGGAAAGGTACGCGGCAGGGTGAGGGAGAAGATCAGGAAGAGCAGGGCCGTGAGTGCCAGAAGGCCGTAAGCACCGATGAGGTGCCCACCCGGGCCGGGCAGTCGGGCCGGGAGACCGGGCCTGCCTCGTCGGCCGAGACGGTTCAGTCGGCCCTGTCGATGCGGTCGCGGCCGGGGCGAGTGGGTCACGGGCTCGACGCGGTTCCGGAGGGGGGCATGGCCGAAGCCGCACGGGTGAGCCCGAAGACGGTGAGGGCCGGACCGCTCAGCTCGGCCGTCACGGACCCGCGGGCGAAAACCAGCGCGCGCCGGCACACGTCCACGACCTCCTGGAAGTCGGTGGAGATGAGCAGGACCGCAAGACCGCCGGCCAGTGCTTCGTCGAGCAGGCGGTGGACCGCGGACTTGGCGCCGACATCCACGCTCGCGGTCGGCTCCTCGAGGATGAGCAGACGCAGGCCCACCCGGAGCCACCGGCCGATCATGACCTTCTGCTGGTTTCCGCCGGACAGTGTGGCGATGGGGGCCTCGCTGTCGCGGGGGTGCACCGTGAACCGTTCGATCAGGGTGGCGACCTCGGCACGTTCGCGGCGGGGGCTGATCCAGCGCAGCGCCGGCAGGCCTCCCGCCCGGGGGTTGGCCAGGAAGTTCTCCCGTACGGTCAGCTCGGCGAGGCAGCCCTCCTGCTGTCTGTCACCGGGCACGAAGGCGACACCGAGTCCGACGGCCTGGGCGACCGTACGGGGACTGTACGGGCAGCCGCCGAGAAGGGCACGTCCGTCGAGGAGGGGCCGGGAACCCGCGAGGGCTCGGCCCAGGTCCCTGTGTCCGGCGCCCGAGAGGCCGACCAGTCCCAGGGCTTCCCCGGCCCTGAGCTCCAGGCTGACCGGTCCCGCGCCGGCGGTCCGTACGCCGTCGAGGGTCAGGACGGCCGGGCCGGGGACCGGGGCCGTGGCGGGGTGGCGGTCGGTCAGCTCTTCGCCGACGATGTCGTGCACCAGACGGGCAGGGCTCCGGCCCGCCAGTGCGCCGTGGCTGACGAGACTGCCGTCGCGCAGGACGGCGAAGGTGTCGGCGACCTCGTACACCTCGTCCAGACGGTGGCTCACATAGAGGATGCCGTGCCCCCGGTCGCGCAGTGCGTGCAGGACACGAAACAGCCGGGCGCAGTCCGCGGCGGGGAGGCGGGCGGTCGGCTCGTCGAGGACGATGAGCTTCGCCCGAGTCGCCAGGGCTCGTGCGATGGCGACCAGTGAACGCTCGGCCGGGGCGAGCCGGGCGATCGGTGCGTCGGGATCGAGGTGTCCGGCGACGATGCGCAGGGCCTCGGCGCAGTGCTCTCGGTTTCGCCGCCAGGAGATCAGGCCGGCGCGCCGCGGATACCCGGCGCTCAGGGCGATGTTCTCGGCGACCGACATCCACTCCACCAGACCGAGATCCTGGTGGATGAAGGACATGCTGCGGGAAGCGGCATGACTCCCGAGCGGGTGCCCGTCCACCGTGATCCGCCCCGCGTCGGCGTGGTGGACCCCGGCGAGCACCTTGATGAGCGTCGACTTTCCGGCTCCGTTGGGACCGAGAAGGGCGAGGACGCTGCCGGCGTGGACGTCCAGGTCGACCCCGGCCAGCGCGAGGGTCCCGCCGAACCGCTTGGCGAGCCCGCGGACGCGGACCAGAGGTTCCACGGACATCTCCGGTGATCGGCCTGGCGAGTTGTTCCCGACTGTCATGAGCGATGCTAGCCGGACACATAGCCAGATATCAGACATCTGCCGTCTCTCGTGCCCCCAACGGCTCAGCGCCGCGCTCGGGTCTCACGCGCCGTCGAGCCCGCATTCGGCCCAGATGACCTTGCCCTCCGGGGTGTAGCGGGTACCCCAGCTCTGTGACAGCTGCGCGACGAGGAAGAGGCCGCGGCCGCCCTCGTCGGTGGTGGCCGCCCGGCGCAGGTGCGGGGCGGTGTTGCTGCTGTCGGAGACCTCGCAGATCAGGGTGCGGCCGTGGAGCAGCCGTACTCTGATGGGCCCGGCACCGTGACGGATGGCGTTGGTGACCAGCTCGCTGAGCATCAGTTCCCCGGCGAACGCGGCTTCGTCGAGCCCCCAGTGGGCCATCTGTCGGGTGGCGGAGGCGCGGACCTCGCTGACGAGTGCTGGGTCGGCGGACAGGTCCCAGGTGGCGATCCGATCCGGATCGAGGGCGTGGGTGCGGGCGACGAGCAGAGCGACGTCGTCATACGGATGGGCGGGCGCCACGATGTCCAGGATCGCCTGACAGGTGTCCTCGGGCGAGCGCTCCGGATGGTGGGCCAGGGCCCCGCGCAGCTGGTCGAGGACGACGTCGACGTCGCGGTGCCGGTCCTCGATGAGTCCGTCGGTGTAGAGGACCAGCTGGCTGTCTTCCGGGAGGTGGATCTCGGCGGTTTCGAAGGGCAGGCCCCCGAGGCCGAGAGGGGGTCCGGCGGGCAGGTCGGGGAACGACACGTTGCCGTCGGGGTGCACCAGCGCGGGTGGGGGGTGGCCGGCGCGGGCCATGGTGCACTGTTGAGAGGTCGGGTCGTAGATGGCGTACAGACACGTCGCGCCGATGGTGCCGACGCCGTCGGAAGCGGGGTCCTCCCGGTCCAGGCGTCCCACGAGGTTGTCGAGGTGGGTGAGCACTTCGTCCGGGGGAAAGTCGAGTTCGGCGAAGCTGCGTGCGGCGGTACGCAGTTGGCCCATCGTGGCGGCGGAGAGCATGCCGTGGCCGACGACGTCACCGACGAAGAGGCCGACGCGGGTGCCGGACAGCGGGATGACGTCGTACCAGTCCCCGCCGACGTCGGACTCGGCGGGCAGGTAGCGATGGGCGACCTCGACGGCGTCCTCGTCGGGCAGACCGTGCGGGAGCAGGCTGCGCTGCAGGGCCAGGACCATGGTGCGTTCGCGCGTGTAGCGCCGGGCGTTGTCGATGGACAGCGCGGCGCGGGTGGCGAGTTCCTGGGCCAGCGAGCGGTCGTCGTCTCCGAAGGGCGCGGGGTCCTGCGAGCGATAGAAAGCGGCGACGCCCAGGACGACACCGCGGGCGACCAGGGGCACCGCGATGAGGGAGTGGACGTGGCTCAGCAGCTGTTCGGTGTGCTCGGGAGCCTGCGCGAGCCAGCCCGCGGCGGCCCTCAGGTCCGGCTCCAGCACTGCCTCGCCGCTGGTCAGACACCGCAGCTGAGGCGTGGTCGGGCCGTAGTCGATCTGCTTGCCGACGGGGTGGAAGGAACGTTCGTCGCGAATGCCGTGGACCACCGTACGGCGCAGGTCACTGCGGGGATCGGCGGACTCCTCGCCGCGCAGTACGGGCTCGGGCAGGTCGATGGTGACGAAGTCGGCCAACCGCGGCACCGCTGTCTCGGCGAGTTCCTCGGCGGTGCGGCGCACGTCCAGGGTGGTGCCTATACGGGTGCTGGCCTCGGACAACAGCTCCAGGCGGCGTCGCGCGGCCAAGGCGTACATCCCCACGTGCGGCTCCCCCACCATCACGAGCCCTCTCGCGGGAAGCGGGGAGTCGAGGTGACCGTCCCTCGCGCCGTCGACGTCGGCGGTCGTGACGCCCTCGCCGCCCGCGGCGACCTGGCCGGGTACCGTGACGGAGAGATGCCCGGGCGCCGCGACGCCGGGAACGGTGGACGT
Organism: Streptomyces sp. NPDC001663; assembly: GCF_042893105.1. Classification (NCBI taxonomy): domain Bacteria; kingdom Bacillati; phylum Actinomycetota; class Actinomycetes; order Kitasatosporales; family Streptomycetaceae; genus Streptomyces; species Streptomyces sp. NPDC001663. The sequence goes on from NZ_JBIAUR010000001.1 coordinate 478,460, forward strand.
CAGGGGGGCGAGGGCGACGCCAAGCTCGGCGGGGAGGCCCAGCGGCACGTCGACCCGGTCCGGCACGGTGAATGGCGCGCGCTGCGAGGAGGCGGGGAGGACGGCCTCGATGGCGATGCCCTCCACTCCGGAGGCGCTGGTCATCGGCCGGCTCACGAGCGTGACTTGCCGGCCGTCGGGCAGGGACACCTCGACCGCGGCTCGCTGCGCGCGGGAGATCAGTTCGGCGGCCTGCTCCATGATGATCGCCCGGTCACGGGGGTGCAGTTCGAGGGCCAGTTCGTCCACGCCGATCCTGCGGTAAAGGCCAACGGCGGCTTCGGCTGCGGTGTCCTGGTACGCCCGCAGCAGAGCGTGCTCACGCGCGGAACTCTGCCCCAGCAGCCGCCGCTCGATGGCCTCGGCCGCCCTGCGTATCACGATGTCCAGCTCCGGATCCTCGGCGCTGCGCGGATAGCCGAAGCACAGGACGCCCTCGATGCGGCCGCTGAGCGGGTCGCGGACGGGAAGCGCGCGGCAGGCGCTGCCCTGGGAGCGCTCGGCGAAGTGCTCGGCACCGTAGACCCGGATGAGTTGCCGCTCCGCCAGGGCGAGACCGATGCCGTTGGTACCGGCGACCTGCTCGGCGAACACGAACCCTGGGACGCTCTGAATCGCCGGGAGGCTTCGGGCCAGCGACGTCTCTCCGAAACGCCGCAGGAGAACCGTCCCGCTCGCATCGGCAACGGAGATGTTCATCGCGCTGCCGGCGAACCGGAGCTGCAGCCGTTCGAGCACCGGCACGGCCGCGTGGACGAGCCGGGCGTCCGGATCGAAATCCTCCCGGAAGGGAAGGTCGGACTGGTCCGGCGACAGCCCCATGGACCGGCACCGCTGCCAGGAATTCAGGATCGACGTGCGCACACCCGCGTCGACCGGCTCTCCCTGCATGAACCGCTCACGAAAACGGGCGGGTCCCGTGCCCTCTGTCTCACGCCCCGTGGGTATGGGTTCGCCGCCGGACCGAACCACGCTCAGCCTCGCTCACACCTTAGATAGTCCACATTTCGGAATTATCTGATATTGACGAGAATACGGGCATCAGGGATATGAGTCACGATGCGCAAGAACTCTCACGCACGGTAACCGGACTCGTCGGTTGTCACAGGATGGCGACGGGGTTTACGGGCGAGCCCGTCCCGCCCGGGACGTTCAGCGGTGCCACGACGAGCAGGAACTCATACCGCCCCGCCTCGGCGGTCGCTGCGGAGAGCTCTTCAAGGTCGAGGTTGTCCAGCAGCGGCACCCCCATCGCGGCCACCGCCAGCGCGTGGACCGGCGAATGCACGCCGTCCACGGGCGAGGGACGTACATCGCTGTCGCCGTCCCCGCCGAGCAGCGCGATGCCACGCTCGGCCAGCAGCGGTACGGCGTCCACGTGGAAGCCGGCGCTCGCCGTGTCGGGGTCCCAGGAACCGAGTTCCCCGCGGCGACGGACATGCCCGGAGCGCATCAGCACCGCGTCGCCCTCGCCGATCGTCACATCGAGCGCCTTCTCCGCAGCGATGATGTCGTTTGCGTGCACCGCTTGTCCCGGCTCCAGCCAGCGGATCCCGAAGACGGCGGGGAAGTCGAGGAGCACACCCGTCGTGACGAGGGGCCCGAGCGCCGACACCGCGCCGAAGCGGGCGCCTGCGGCATCGACGAGCTCGTGTGCCGTCCGGCCACCGTAGAGCTGCCCCCGGTAGGCGATGTGACACAGCGCGTCGAGGTGGGTGACGCCCTTGCCGTGATAGTCGGCGCCGATGAAGTCCTTGAGAGTGGAGGGTTCCGGACTCTCCACGTCGCCGAGATCGGTCATGTGGTGCAGGGCGGGCTTGCGGTTGTCCGGGCCGGCCCGGGTGTTCCAGGGCACCGCCATCTGGACGACCCTCCCGGACCGCACTCTGTCCGTGGCCCGCCGCACGCGGTCCGCGGTCACCCTGTTCCAGGCACCGCGGTCGGCCGGGGCCCATCGACCCCACGTGCGAACCGCCTCGAAGAGTGCGTCGAACTCCCGACGGGAGACGGCAGGGCCGTTGTGGGTACGGGTCGGCCTGGGATTCGGGGCACCGCCGGAACTCGAGCTCATCCGTACTCACCGTTCCCAGGCCGAAGAGCGTCATCCTCGCGACGAGAAATCCAGCTTTGCACTTTGATCGTGTGCGGCCAGAGGTTGGCGGCGTAGCGAGGAGTTTCGGGGACGTGCTGCGTCTATGTGTACCCCCGTCGGCGCGGAGGGCACCGCTCCATGGTGCGGGCGGGTCGGGCCATGGCCCGACCCCGACCCGGCGGCGATACGGACGCGCACGCACCGGTGCGGCACACCTTCGCCTGCACAAAGAACCGCTGCAACCCCAAAGGGCCGATGAGCGGCACGCTCAACGCCGAAGCCGGGATCAGACCTACGCGAAGAAGGGCCCCCACAGGCTCTCGCCTGCGAAGACCCTTCGCACCGTCGGGACGACAGGATTTGAACCTGCGACCCCTTGACCCCCAGTCAAGTGCGCTACCAAGCTGCGCCACGTCCCGGTGCCTGTCTGACCTGGGGTTTCCCCCGGCCGAACGTGCATGGAAACCATACCGCACTCGGGTCGGTGGTCACGCACCGCTTTATTCGCGCGCAGGTCGATCTGGACCTCGGGCATCAGGACGTGGGCGCCACCTCCTTCGACTGGCCCGCCGGCGGGTAAACCCACGGCGCCCGGCGACATGGCCCTCCTCGACACCCTGGACGGCTGGAGCCGGACTCCCGGTCGACGGTGAGGACTTCCGGACCGTCCGCGAGGGGCACTCCGGCGTCCTCGTCGAGCCGTACCTTGCCGGCACGTCGACGGCCGCCGCGCACGGCTCGACGCCCTGTCGTCGCGGGAGCGGATCAGTGGCTTTGTCGCCGGGGGACGGCGGGTGACGGCGGGCGTGTGAGGCGAGGGGAGAAGCGCTGGGGAATGTCCACCGCGAGGGCGACACATCCGCTCCCACAGCCCAAGACGTCCGGCCTTGCCCGCCCGGTCACCCGCCGCCCTTGTCAGAGCACTCCCGTCGGCGCACCACCCCCGCGCCCGACTCCGAGCCCGACCCCGTCATCGGTGCATCGGCCCGTATCAGGCCTCGTATCGCCGGTACCGAGAGCAGAGCGACCGGGATGGCGAGGCTCATCGCTGCGGCGACGAGGAGGACCTGGTCGGCGCCGATGGCCGAGGCGGCGGGGCCGGCGAGGGCCTGGCCGACGGGCATCATCGCGAGGGAGCCGGCCACGTCGTACGCGTGAATGCGGTTGAGGACGTCGGGCGGGACCTGGGTCTGGACGCTGGTGGCCCACATCACGCCCCAGAACGACATCCCTGCCCCCGCGGCGGCCGCCCCGGCCGCCATGGCCGGTACGCCGAGCCCCGCCCCGACGGTCGCCGGGAAGCCCGCAAAGGCGAACAGGGAGATCGCGCCGGCCCGCAGCATACGGCGAGGGCGCAGCCGCAGGGCGAGGAGGCCGCCGACGACGGTGCCGGCGCCGAGGGCGGAGTTGACCAGGCCGTAGGCGCGCGGGCCGTGCTGCTGCACCACCTCCGTCGCCACCAGCGGAACGGACGGACCCCAGATGGCGATCATGTACACGCACCAGACGGCGATCACGCCCCACAGCCAGGTGCGCGCTCTGAACTCCCGCCACCCTTCGACCAGATCGGCCCGGAAGGCGCTCCCGCCGCCGTGTCCCGTGGGACGGCTTCCGGGAGTGAGCGGAGGCAGCCGGAGCAGCAGGAGGCACAGCGCGCTCACCGCGTACGTGGCCGCGTGGGCCGCGAAGACGCCGCCGGGCGAGGCGAAGCCGACCAGGACGCCGGCGAGGGCGGGGCCGGCGAGCTGGGCGGCGGACTCGGCGATGCGTATGGCGCCGTTCGCACCCTGGATGTCGGAGGCGAGCCGGGGCACCGTACTGGCGACGCCGGGCTGGAACACGGCGCCCGCAACGCCGTTGACGAAACCGATGGCGCAGACTTCCCAGAGCACGACGTGTCCGGAGTAGAACAGCACGGCGGCGAGGGACTGAGTACCGAGGCGTACGAGGTCGGCGCCGATCATCAGCTTCCGCGTGCTGAAGCGGTCGGCGATCACCCCGCCGAAGACGACCAGCCCGGCGAAGGCGACGGACGTCGCGGCCATCGCCAGGCCGACAGCGCCCGCCCCGTACCCGTGCTGAAGCAGGCCCGCGGCGAGGGCGACGGGCAGCATGGTGTCGCCGAGCCGGGCCACGGCCCGGGCGACGAAGAACAATGCGAAGTCCCGCGACCACACCGGCCGCACGCCCGCCTGGCGCCCCTTGCCGGCCACCGGCTCACTGCCGACTGCCTGGGCAACGATGTCATGCCCGCCGACAGCCCCTTGCGAGCCGCCCGGTTGCGCCGTTACCCCTGCCCCGGCCCCAGCCTCGTCTCCGTCGCCAATTCCCTGTTCCGACGGCTGTGATGACGTCCCGGTCATCCCGTCCAGCTCCCCTCCCCGCTCCCGATCCCCAAGAGCCCCGCACCCCCACGCCGAGTCGACAGCCGAAGCCCCCTCCGCCCCGGCACACTCATCTCCGGATCATGCCACCCGGCACTGACAACGCCCGAAGGATTTTCAGTCCGCGGCCGGAAGCCCCAACTCCGGGTAGGCGTCGAGGAGTCGGGGCGGGGCCGCCTGGCGCCAGGAGTCGGCGAGGATGTCGCGCAGTTCGTCCTCGTCCTCGACCGCGGAGAGGCGGGCCCTCACCCAGGCGAACTGCCCTTCGTGGGCGGCGATCCAGAACTTGCCCGGCTCGGCCAGCACCAGTTCGTCGCGCTCCTCCTTGGGACAGCGCACGGCGATGGAGGTCTCGTCCTCGGGCAGCGTGGCGAACATCTTCCCCGCGACCCGGAACGTGGGCATGCTCCAGGCGATCTTCTCCGTCGTGTCCGGCAGGGCAAGGCAGATACGGCGTACGTCTTCGGCATCCGGCATGCTTCGCACGGTAGCCGCTGCCACTGACAATCACCTGCCGCTGCCGCCGACAACTACCTGGTGAGAGCGTCGGCCTTCAGTTTCTTGAAGTAGATCGACGTGGGCCGCAGCACGCCGTCCGGGTTCGCCGCGTAGTCGGGGATCACGCCGGTCCGGGTCCAGCCGGCCGAGCGGTAGAGGCCCTCCGCGAGGCTGTCCGTCTCGGTGTCCAGGTGCAGGAGGGTGACGCCGGCCGCGGCTGCCGCCTCTTCGGCAACGCTCAAGAGCCTGCGGCCGAGGCCCTGCCCGCGGGCGTCCCGGTGGACCATCAGCTTGACCAGTTCGGCGCGGTGGCTGCTGTTGGGCTTGTCGGGGAAGGCCAGGCTGACCGTGCCGACCACCCGCTCCCCGTCCTGTGCCACCCACACGCCGAGCTGCCCGGCGGCGACTCCCGCGGCGCGCTCCTTCCACCAGGAGAGCGCCGCCGCACGGTCGAGCGGCGATAGGAAGCCGATGGAAGCGCCGCCGTCGACCGTGTCGACCAGAAGGTCGGCCAACTCGTCCACGCGCGCGTGCAGTTCAGCGCAGTCCAAACGGCTCACGATCACGGCAGCACCACCGCCAGCACATACCGCACGTCTTCGGGACCCGCGCACCGGAACCGCGTAGGCCCCCACACCCGCAGCCGCAGGCAGTCCCCGGTGCCGAGGCGGTGCTCCACCTCCTGTGCCGTCACTTCAAGTGCTCCTTCCAGAACCCAGATGTGCTGTTCCAGGCCGGGTACGGGCGGCCGGTCGTACGCGATGTCGGCGCCCGCGGTCAGACGCCCCTCGACGAGTTCGCCGCGCAGCCCGGCATGCGGCGGCGACACTGATCGCCGTACGAAACCGGAGGCCCGGTCCTCCCACACCTGCTGCTCGGCGGCCCGCACCAGCAGCGCCGGCTCCGCCTCGACCTCGCTGAGCAGCTGGGACATGGTGCGGCCGTACACACCGCACAGCCGGTTCAGGAGCGAGGCGGTCGGGCTGATCTCCGCGCGCTCGGCCCGGGACAGCGTCGACCGGCTGACCCCGCTCCGCTCCGCCAACTCGCCCAGCGACCAGCCCCGTTCGGCCCGCAGCTCGGCCAGCCGGGCACCGAGCCGGGCGTCGACGGGATCCGGGCCGGCCTCAGCAACGCCATGTTTCATATCAGGGATACTATCCCAGATCAGAGACACGGCCCTCTCGAACCTCTATGGCCCCCTCACTCCCTCCCCCCGAACGCCGCCAGCGTCCGCTCCAGCGCCGGCATGGCCCGCACCACCCGCTTCGAGCGGATCAGCATGTCCCAGGCCGGCTCGAACTTCTTCCAGCCACCGGCGTACGCGAGGTGCCGCAGCCGTTCGTGCCGGCCCGGCTGGGCGGCGGAGCCGCGCCAGATGTTGGACCAGCGGTAGAAGTCGCGGTACGCGCGCCAGTAGCCGTCCTCCAGCTGACGGGGCGTCATTCCCTTGGGGCGGTAGACGACATGGCGGGTGTCGTAGAGGTCCCAGTCGCGGTGGACGATGCGGTCCTCGGACTCCAACTGCTTCCACAGTCCGGTCGACGGATACGGCGTCATGATGTGGAAGGTCGCCGTCTCGATGCCCTGCTCGACCGCCCAGGCCACGGTGCGGTCGAAGACGTCGGGACCGTCCTGGTCGAGCCCGAAGACGAAGCTGGCGTTGACCATGACTCCGGCGTCGTGCAGGCGTCGTACCGCTGCCGCGTAGTCGGTGCCGATGTTCTGGTTCTTGCGGCGCTCGGCGAGGTTCGCGTCGTTGACGGTCTCGAAGCCGACGAACAGGCTGCGCAGCCCCGCCTCGACCGCGCGCTCCAACAGGTCGGGCTTCAGTACGGAGTTGACCGTTCCGGCCGCCTGCCACAGCCGCCCCATGCCGCGCATGCCGTCGAACAGGGCCTCCGCGAAGCGGCGGTTCCCCAGCAGGTGGTCGTCGAGGAAGTAGAGGTGGCGGCCGGGCAGGCGGTCGATCTCCGCGAGGGCGTCGTCGACGGTCTGCGTGTAGAAGGACTTGCCGCCCTCGAAGAAGGCGTCCTTGTAGCAGAAGTCGCAGTGGTGCGGGCAACCCCGCGACACCACGATGGAGTTGGGGACGAGATAGAGGTGACGCTTGATCAGGTCCCGTCGCACGGGCGGCAGTCCGGCGAGGGTGCGCTGCTTGGAGTCGTAGCGGCGGGCGGGCACTCCGTCACGGAAGTCCTTCAGGAACAGCGGCCAGGTGTCCTCCCCCGGTCCCGTGAAGATCGTGTCGGCGTGGGCCGCCGCCTCGTCGGGCAGCGAGGTGACGTGCAAGCCGCCCATGGCCACATGGACGCCCCGGGCCCGGAAGTGGTCGGCTATCTCGTAGCTGCGCCGGGCCGAGGTGATGTACGGCTGGATCACCAGCAGGTCGGGGGTGCCGAGGGCTTCGAGGTCGATGCGCTCCACGTGCTCGTCGAGGAGCGTGACCTCGTCGTCGGGGTCGAGGTAGCCGGCCAGGGTCGCGAGGCCCAGGGGCGGGAACAGCGAGTACTTGATGGGCCGGAACAGCGGGCTGGTCGCCTCGGTCAGGGCCGGAAGGATCATCGTCACACGCATGACAACCCAGACTGCGTGCGACCCGTGGCTGGTTCCCTACGCCCGCGCCGCCTCGCCCAGCGCTTCCAGCACCGGCCGGATCAGCGGATGCTCCTCGGCCCCCCGTCGTACGGCCGCGAAGACCCGGCGGGTCGGCGCGACCCCGTCGACCGGGCGTACGACCACTCCGGTCAGGTCCATGCCCCGCAGCGCCGACCGCGGGACCAGAGCGACGCCCGCATCGGCCGACGCCAGGGCCACCACCGCCCGGAAGTCGTCCGAGGAGTGCTCCAGACGTGGCTGGAATCCGGCGCTCTCGCAGGCCAGGACGACCACCTCATGGCAGGGATTGCCGGGGTAAGGGCCGATCCACGGGTCCTTGGCCAGCTCCGCCAAGGGCACCTCGCTCACGTCGGCCAGCCGATGCCTCACCGGCACGACCGCATCGAACGGCTCCGCGTACAGCGATACGTGGGTCAGGCGCGGATCATCGGCCGGCGGCGCCCCGCGGTACTCGACCGCGACCGCGACGTCGACCTGCCGGTCCAGCACCATCGGCAGGCTGGCGTCGCCCTCCGCGTCCTGGACGCGGATGCGGATGCCGGGCGCCGACTCGGCGAGATGGGCCACCGCAGGGGCGACGACCTGGGCGATGCCGGTCGCGAAGGAGGCGACGGTGACCGTGCCGGCGGCACCCGAGCTGTACGCGGCGAGCTCGGCCTCGGCCCGCTCCAGCTGGGCGAGGACGGCGTTGGTGTGGCTGAGCAGGATCTCGCCGGCCGGGGTCAGCCGTACCCCCTTGGCGCCGCGCTCGACCAGGCGGTGGCCGGTCTCCTGCTCCAAGGCCGTGAGCTGCTGGGACACGGCCGAGGGCGTGAGATACAGCGCGGCGGCAGCCGCCGTCACGGTGCGGTGGTCGGCCACCGCACGGAGGATGTGCAGCCGCCGCGCTTCGATCATGAGATCGATTGTCTCAAATGCCCCGTGGGCTCCGGCTCAGCCCTCCAGCTCCGCCCGCGCGGCCACGAACGCGTCGACGGCCCGGTTCACATCCTCCGTCGAGTGCCCGGCGGACAGCTGCACGCGGATGCGTGCCTGCCCCTGTGGCACGACCGGGTACGAGAACCCGATCACGTACACGCCCCGCTCCAGCAGCAGCTCCGCGAGCCGACCCGCCTTCGTCGCGTCGCCGATCATGACCGGTGCGATGGCGTGGTCGCCGGGGAGGATGTCGAAGCCTTCCTCGGTCATACGGCGGCGGAACAGCGCGGTGTTCTCGTTCAGCCGGACGCGCAGGTCGTCCGCCGACTCCAGCAGGTCGAGCACCTTCAGGGAGGCCGCGGCGATCACCGGGGCGAGGGTGTTCGAGAAGAGGTACGGCCGTGAGCGCTGGCGCAGGAGGGCGACGATCTCGGCGCGGGCCGCCACGTAGCCGCCGGAGGCGCCGCCGAGGGCCTTGCCCAGGGTGCCGGTGATGATGTCGACGCGGTCCATGACGCCGTGCAGTTCGGGGGTGCCGCGGCCGCCGGGGCCGACGAAGCCGACGGCGTGGGAGTCGTCGACCATGACCATGGCGTCGTAGCGGTCGGCGAGGTCGCAGATGTCCCGCAGCGGCGCCACGTAACCGTCCATCGAGAACACGCCGTCGGTCACGATCAGCTTCCGTCGCGCGCCCGCGGCCTCCTTCAACTGCCGTTCCAGATCGGCGAGATCACGGTTGGCGTACCGGAAGCGGCGGGCCTTGGACAGGCGGATGCCGTCGATGATCGACGCGTGGTTCAGCGCGTCGGAGATGACCGCGTCCTCCGGGCCCAACAGCGTTTCGAAAACACCGCCGTTGGCGTCGAAGCAGGAGGAGTACAGGATCGTGTCCTCCTGGCCGAGGAAGGCCGACAGGCGCGCCTCGAGCTCCTTGTGCACCTCCTGGGTGCCGCAGATGAAGCGGACGGACGCCATGCCGTAGCCCCAGCGGTCCAGCGCCTCGTGCGCGGCGGCGACGACCTCGGGGTGGTCGGCGAGGCCGAGGTAGTTGTTGGCGCAGAAGTTGAGGACCTCGCCGGGGCGGCCGCCCGCGGAGACGTTGACGGTCGCGGACTGCGGGGTGTCGATGACGCGCTCGGGCTTGTGCAGGCCGGCGGCCCGGATCTCGTCGAGGGTGGCGCGCAGGTCGTCGCGCACGGAGTCGAACATGGGAGAAGCTCCTAAAATGCCTTCGCCGAAAGGGAGTTACGCAGTCCAGTCGAGGATGACCTTGCCACCGCGGCCGCTCGCCGCGTCGGCGAACGCCGCCTCGAAGTCGCCGTAGCCGTACCGCCCGGTGATCACGGGCGACAGGTCGAGGCCGCCTTCCAGCAGCACCGACATCGCGTACCAGGTCTCGAACATCTCACGGCCGTAGATGCCCTTGATGGTGATCATCGAGGTGACGACCCGCGACCAGTCGACCGCGAACTCCTGGGCGGGCAGGCCGAGCATGGCGATACGGCCGCCGTGCGTCATGTTGGCGATCATGTCGCGCATGGCCTCGGGACGGCCGGACATCTCCAGTCCGATGTCGAAGCCCTCGCGCAGCCCCAACTCCCGCTGTCCGTCCGCAATCCGAGCCTCCGACACGTTCAGCGCGAGGCTCACGCCGATCTTGCGGGCCAGCTCCAGGCGCTCCTCGCTGACATCGGTGATCACAACGTTGCGGGCGCCCGCGTGCCGGGCCACCGCGGCGGCCATCAGGCCGATCGGACCGGCACCCGTGATGAGCACGTCCTCGCCGACCAGCGGGAAGGACAGGGCCGTGTGCACGGCGTTGCCGAACGGGTCGAAGATCGCGGCGACATCGAGGTCGACGGGGGCCCGGTGCACCCACACATTGGCGGCGGGCAGGGCGACGTACTCCGCGAAGGCCCCGTCCCGGCCGACGCCGAGCCCGACCGTCGCCCGGCACAGATGACGGCGCCCGGCAAGACAGTTGCGGCACTTCCCGCAGACGAGGTGCCCCTCACCGCTCACCAGGTCGCCGGCCTTGATGTCCGCGACATCGCGCCCGGTCCCGACGACTTCGCCGACGAACTCGTGCCCGAGCACCAGCGGCGTACGGATCGACTGCTGCGCCCAGCCGTCCCAGGCCCGGATGTGCAGATCGGTGCCGCAGATACCGGTGCGCAGCACCTTGATCAGTACGTCGCCGGGTCCGACGGCGGGCTCCGGCACGTCCGCGAGCCACAGCCCTGGCTCCGCCTTCTCCTTGACCAGCGCCTTCAACGCTACGGCTCCCGTGCTCGAGGACCCGGATGCGGGCAGGCCGAAGCCGCCCGCATCCGGGGAGGGGGGTGGAATCGCGTAGCAATCTGCCGTACGGCACCGCCCCCGGTCCATCGAGGATTTCTTAACCCGCACCGCAGCTCCGCTTCACACCTGCCCCCGCTCGAAGTAGCCGACCAGGTCCGCGTCCAACGGCGGCACCTCTCGTACGACACCTCCCGCGCGCAGCGACTCGGTCGCACCGAACCCGGCCGCCACCGCCATCCGCGCGGCCACCGGCGAGGTGTCGGTGCGCCCTCCCTGCCGTACGAAGCGCAGGAACTCGTCGATGATCAGCGGATCGGCGCCGCCGTGCTCGGCGTCCTCGTCGACGTCCGGCACCGGGTACTCGGCGTCGGGCTCCGCCCGGTATCCGGAACGCCGGGAGTTCCACACCCGCACGGCTCCCCCGGGTCCGTCGCCGAAGTTCTCCAGGCGGCCCGCGTCGCCGATGACGGTGTAGTTGCGCCAGTAGTCGGGGGTGAAGTGGCACTGCTGATAGGCGGCCAACACCCCGTTGTCCAGGCGCATGTTGACCAGCGACACGTCCTCGACGTCGATGACGGGGTTGAGGGCGCGCTGGGTGTGCGGCGGCCAATGGCCGTCCTCCGTGTACCAGTCGGCGGTCTTGGGCTCGCCCGGTGCCCGGCGGTGCGGGTTGTCGCCGTAGACCATGAGGTCGCCGAACGCCTGCACCTGCCGGGTGTATCCGCCGGCCAGCCAGTGCAGTACGTCGATGTCGTGGGCGCCCTTCTGGAGCAACAGGCTTGTGGTGTACCGGCGTTCGGCGTGCCAGTCCTTGAAGTACCAGTCGCCGCCGTAGCCGACGAAGTGGCGGACCCAGACCGTCTTGACCGTGCCGATGTCGCCGCGCGCGATGATGTCGCGCATCATGCGGATGACCGGCATGTGCCGCATGTTGTGGCCGACGTAGAGGCGGGTGCCGGTCTCACGGGCGGTGCGCAGGATGCGGTCGCAGCGGTCGACGGTGATGTCGAGGGGCTTCTCGACGAAGACGGGCCTGGCCGCCCGGAGGGCCGCGCAGGCCAGGTCGGCGTGGGTGTGGTCCGGGGTGAGGACGAGGACGGCGTCGATGTCCGGGGCCTCGATCACCTTGCGGTGGTCGTCGACCGTACGCACGCCGGGGATTGAGTCGGCGGCCCGTTCCCGGCTCGCCTGGTCGGGGTCGGCGACGACGGTCACGCGCGCTCCCCCGCCGGGTCGGTGGGCGATCCGGGCGAGGGAGCCGCGCAGTCCGTAGCCGAGGACACCGAGGCGCAGGTCGGTCATGGTGGGCCTTCCTTGGCAGTGCGCCCCGGGCCGCTCAGGAAGGCCGGCCTAGTCGAGGCGGGAGACCTGGTAGTGGCTGATGTACCAATCGTCCCCCACGCGGGTCACGAGGACCGAGAGCTTGACGTGCAGCGCGGGCCGGTCCGTGAACGAGAACTCGACGTCCAGGTAGCCGAGGACGAGGCCGTCGGCCGGCCGCCTGGTCTCGAGGATGCGGTACGCCGCCTGCAGGCCGAGGGGCTGGGAGTCGTAGTACTCGGCGATCCCCTGCCGTCCGACGCTGTAGGGGTGCAGCCCCTGGAAGACGGCGTCCTCGGTGAAGTGGGAGGCGACGCGCTCGGGTTGGTGCCCGTCGACAGCGGACTTCCACTGGTCGAGGACGCCGCTGAGGATCGCCTTGTCGTCTGCCGTACTGGTCATGATCACTCCTTCAGCAGTTGTCTGACGGACCATCAATGTCCGGCGCTCATACCGCCGTCGACGTGCAGGATCTCGCCGGTGACGAACGGCGCCGCCTCCAGGAAGAGCACGGCGTCGACGATGTCGCCGACCTCGCCCATCCGCCCGACCGGGTGCAGGGCGGCGAGGAACTCGTGGGTCTCCTCCGCGTGCATGGGGGTCTTGATGGTGCCGGGCGACACGGCGTTGACGCGGATGCCGCGGGTGGCGTACTCGATGGCGAGGGACTTGGTGGCGGACTGCAGACCGCCCTTGGTCAACGAGGCAAGGACCGAAGGGACGTTGGAGTCCGCGTTGTCGACCAGGCTGGTCGTGACGTTGACGATGTGGCCGCCGCCCTGCGCGAGCAGATGCGGCACGGCGAGCTGCGTGATGTGGAAGAAGCCGGCGACGTTGATGCCCGTCACGGCGGCGTAGTCCTCGCCCGTGTACTCCGTGAACGGCTTGGCGACAAAGATGCCCGCGTTGTTGACCAGGGTGTCGATACGGCCGAACCGCTCGACGGCGGCGGCGATGACGCGCTCCGCGGTCGCCGGGTCGGCGATGTCGCCCTGGACGGTCAGGACGTCCGCGTCGTCGACGGGCGCGATGGTGCGCGAGGTGGCGACGACGGCGTAGCCGAGCTTGCGGTAGCCCTCGACGAGGGCGGCGCCGATGCCCTGCGATGCGCCCGTGACGACCGCGACCTTCTGGCTCGGCGTCTGGTTCTGAGTGCTCATGGTGACCTTCTCCGAAGTGGCTGACCGGTACTAGCCGACCGGTCGACTATTTGGAAGGTAGGTCGGGCCACCAGGCAACGGAAGGATCGGCTTCCTACCGTCTGGGAGGCCCAGCCTCCCAGCGCAGATCAGCCCGGGAGCGCGTACGGATCGCCGGCGGGCAGCCAGGTGTCCGGGGCGTTGATGCCGAGGTCGCCGACGCCGTCGCTGAGGGCGTCGACGACGGCGAGGACCCCGGCGCGGCTCTCGCTCTCGCGCCAGACCAGGGACCAGGTCCAGTAGACCTTCGGTGCGACGATCTCCCGGCGGACCAGGTCCGGCGGGAGCGGATTGGTCTGTCCCTTGGGCGAGTTGACGACGGGGCGGGTGCAGCGGCGCACGTGGTCGAAGAAGGCGGGCCCGGTGATCGCACCGTCCGAGATGCGTACCGTGCGGGCGCCGGTGGCCTCTGCGAGTTCCTCGCCGTACACGTTCCAGGCGGCCCAGGCGGTGAGGTCGTCGTCGATGAGGACGTCGGTGTCCCGGGCCGCCACGTCGGGTACGTCGTTGCTGTCGCCGCCCTTGGCGACGGCGTAGAGCCGGTCGGCGCCGATCAGCCGGGCCCGCAGCCCGAGCCGCTCGAGGTCCTCGGCGCGCACCCAGCACACGGCGAGGTCCAGGCTGCCGTCGGCGACCCGTGCGGCCTGGGTGTGCGAGGGGGCGACCCATGCGTCGACGTGCACCTGGGCCACCGCGGCCGTACGTGAAGTCAGGTCCGGGGGAAGCCAGTTGACGTAGCCGAGCCGTACCGACTGGGAGCCGGACAGGCGGCCGGCCCGGCGTTTGAGGTCGTCGGCGCGGTCCAGCAGGGCGCGGGTGTGCGGGAGCAGGGCGGCGCCGGCCGGGGTGAGGGAGACCTTGCGGCGGTCGCGGTCGAAGAGCCGGACACCCAGGTCCCGTTCGAGCGCCTTGATCTGCTGGGAGAGCGAGGGGCCCGCGATGAGCAGCCGCTCGGCGGCCCGGCCGAAGTTCAGCTCCTCGGCGACCGCGACGAAGTACCGCAGCTGGCGCAGTTCCACGGGCGCCATGCTACGCGGCCACTGGGAGCCTGCGCCTATCAGCAGCGAGGAAGCCGGTCGTGGCATCGGTGCTGGTGACGGGCGCACGATGAGCTCACCAACGACGAACGGAGCGCGTCATGCGAGAGTTCCTGGTCGAGATCACCACCACCGTCCCGGAGGGCACCGGCCAGGAGGAGGTCGACCGGCGGCGGGCCGCCGAGGCCGTCCGCGCGAAGGAACTGGCCGCGACCGGCAATCTGGCCCGACTGTGGCGCCCCGTGGGCGAGTTGCGCAGCATCGGCGTGTGGCGGGCCGCCGACGAGGAGGAGCTCCACGAGAAGGTTCTCGGCACCCTGCCGCTTCGCCCGTGGATGAGCCTCAGCGTCACCCCGCTCGAGTCGCATCCGAACGACCCCGGCCGGAACGACGGTACGAAGTGAGCGCCTCCTCCCCCTGGACCCATGTCGCCCGGGCCGCCGCGGCGCTCGCCGCGGGCATGGGCGTCGGCCGCTTCGTCTACACCCCGGTCCTGCCCCTGATGCACACGCAGGCGGGCCTGTCCGCCGGAGCCGGGGCGAACCTGGCCACCGCCAACTACGTCGGCTATCTCGTCGGCGCACTCGCGGGCATCCTGGCCCCCGTGCTGGTCCGGTCGCGCCTCGTACTGCGCGGGTCCCTGGTCCTGCTGACCGGCACACTCGCCGCGATGCCCCTCACCCACAGCACCACCGTGTGGGGCCTGCTGCGGCTGCTGGCGGGTGCGGCGAGTGCCCTGGTGTTCGTCGTCGCGGCCAGTTCGCTCCTGCACCACCTGCGCGGACACCCCTCGCACCTGCCCGGCTGGGCCATCGGCGGCGTGGGCGCCGGCATCGCACTGTCCGGCCTGCTGCTCCTGGGCCTGCGTTCCGTCGTGGACTGGCGGGCCGCCTGGTGGGCCTCGGCCGCGCTCACCGCGCTGCTGACCGTCGGATCGTGGAACCTGCGACCGGAGGGGGCTCCGTCCGCGAGCGGCGAGAAGACCGGGAGTACGGCGCCGCGCACGCACCGATGGTTCGGTGCGCTGTTCGTGAGCTACACCCTGGAGGGCATCGGCTACATAGTCGCCGGAACCTTCCTGGTCGCGGCGATCGGCCAGGGTTCCCCCGGCTGGCTCGGGACCGGCGCCTGGGTGCTGGTGGGGCTCGCCGCCGTGCCGTCCCCGGCGCTGTGGGCCTGGCTGGGACGCCGCTGGTCCCGTCCCGGTCTGCTGCTCGCCGCGCTGGTGGTGCAGGCGGTCGGCATCGCGCTGCCCGCCCTGATCGGCGGAACGGCTGCCGCACTCGTCTCGGCGGTGCTGTTCGGCGGCACGTTCCTGGGCGTCAGCATGCTCGCCCTCGCCGCCGGAGCCCACCTGCGGTTCCCCCGCTCGGTCGCCCTGCTGACCGCCGGATACTCGGTCGGGCAGATCCTCGGCCCGCTGGTCGTCGCCCCGCTGCTGCACCACGGCTACCACCGGGCGCTGCTGCTGGCCGCCCTCGTGGTCCTGGTCGCGGCCGCGGCCGCCGCCGTACTGCGGATCGGCTTCCCGCACCACATGGTCGTAGTAGGACACACAGCACCCCTACGGCAGCGAGAATCGACCGAGGACGACCGGCCCGCCGCGGCCGGATCCGACGACGCACTCGCGCCGTACTCGGCCAACTGACGTGGAGCCGCTGATGAACACCGCACGGGACCTCGCGATCGTCGCCCTCGACATGGCGACCGACAAGCCGGTGGAGCAGGGCGATCTGTCGCTCGCGCTCGCGGGAGCCGAGGTGTTCGACCTCATCGAGGCCAGGGCCCTCGTCCTGGACGGCGAACGCATCCTGCCCAGCGCCCAGTCCCCCACGGGCGACCGCCTGTTGGACGAGGCCGCGGCGGCTCTCGTACGACAGGAGCCGTACGAGTCGGTCGAGGACTGGCTGTGGCGCCGGGGCCGCGGGCTGTCCTCGGCCTACGTCGAGGACCTGGAGCGGATCGGGCTGACCACCCGGCCGCGTGGCCGCCGGATCCCGCTGCGGACCGGCCGGACGGAGCTGGTCGACTCGGCGGCCCGGCAGCAGGCCGAGGAGCGCTGGGCGACGGGCGAACCCGTCCTCGCCGCGCTGGCTGCAGCCGCCGGAATGCGCGACGAACCGGCGGACGAGCTCGCCGATGAGACGGTCACCGTGCTGGCCGCCGTCGGGAACGCGGTGCAGGAGCTGGAGGCGGTACGCCAGCGGAAGGTCATCGAAGACGCCGCGTTCGACAACGTCTGGCGCGGCTACTAGGCGCCGGTGACGCCCAGCAGCGCCCGGCAGTTGTCCCACAGCGGGCTCAGGCGCTGGGTGCTGTTGTACAGCTTGGCGAACATCACCTGGCCCTCCAGCTGGGCCACCACCGCCCGCGCCGCCTCCCGCGGGTCCGTCACGGTCACCTCGCCGCGGTCGCGGGCCTCGGCGACGACCGCCCCGACCATGTCGACCTGCGCGTCGAAGATCTCCTGCAGCCGTCCGCGGACGGGCTCGGTCTGGTTGCTGAGCTCCAGGGTGAGGTTCCCGAACAGACAGCCCGACACCGTGCCGCAGCCCTCCTGGACGGCGCGCTGGCCGGCCTCGGTCTGCTCGAAGAGCCCGCGCAGTCGCTGCAAGGGGTCCGCGTCACCGCCCAACACGGCTTCCCAGTCCCGCCGTTGGGCCACCCAGTGCTCGTCGACGACGGCGAGCGCGAGGGCCTCCTTGGACTCGAAGAAGTAGTAGAAACTCCCCTTCGGCACCCCGGCGACCTTGCAGATCTCGGCCACACCCAGCGCCGAGTAGCCGCGCCCCTCGATGAGCGAGCGCGCGGCACCGAGGATCTTCTGCCTGGCGTCACTGGTGCGTCCCACGCAGCAAGTGTACGTAGGTACTAGACCGGTCGGCTAACGATGTGACCGTCTCCCCCGTCACAGCAGCGGAAGCCCGTCGGCCTCCCGTCGCTCCAGGCGCGCGACCAGCTCCGCCGCCGAAGCCTTGATGGTCTCCAGGCCGGGCCTGCCCCAGGGGCGCGGCTCCACATCGACGACGCACACGGTGCCGAGCACCATGCCGGTGCTGTCGATGAGCGGTGCGCCCAGATAGCTGCGGATGCCGAACTCGTCGACGACCGGGTTGCCCGCGAACCGCGGATAGTCGCACACGTCCTCCAGGACCAGCGCCTTGCGCCGCACGACCACATGGGGACAGAAACCGTGGTCACGGGCCAGCTCGCGGCCCAGCACGGGCGTGGTGCCGTCGGCCTTCACCACGACGACCGGTGCCACCTCCGGGAGGTGCAGGCCCGCGAAGAACTGCCGTCGTTCGTCGATGAAGTTGACCATGGCGTACGGCGTCCGGGTGAGCTCGGCGAGGTGGTCCGCGTAGGCGTCGAGGGCGGGGTCCGGCTGTTCTCCGAGGCCGAGCCGGTTCAGGCGCAGGGCACGCGCGGGGGCCTCCTTGTCCTCGGGGGTGAGCAGCAGACGACCGGCCGGGCGCGACGGGTCGTACCTCATGGGCGGGCTCCGTCACTGTGGACGCAGGTCATATACGGGCTCCGTGGCGGTGTGCGGGGATCACATGTGGGCGCCGTGGCTCGGCGCGTGCGCCGGGGCGTGGGCGATGAGATGGCGTACAAGGGTGAGCAGGGTCTGGACGCCGGAGCTGGAGATCCGGGCGTCGCAGCGCACGACCGGGATCTCCGGGGCGAGGTCTATGGCGGCACGGACCTCCTCGGGGTCGTAGCGGTAGGAGCCGTCGAACTCGTTGATCGCGACGATGAAGCCGAGACCGCGCTGCTCGAAGAAGTCGACGGCTGCGAAGCACTCCTCCAGACGGCGGGTGTCGGCGAGGATGACCGCGCCGAGCGCGCCCTCGGAGAGCTCGTCCCACATGAACCAGAACCGCTCCTGCCCGGGCGTCCCGAACAGGTACAGCACATGTTCCGGGTCGAGGGTGATGCGGCCGAAGTCCATGGCCACCGTCGTCTCGACCTTGTTCTCGATCCCGTCGAGATTGTCGGTCGCGGCGCTGACCGTGGTGAGCAGCTCCTCCGTGCTGAGCGGCGCAATCTCGCTGACCGCGCCCACGAAGGTCGTCTTGCCTACTCCGAACCCGCCCGCGACCAGGATCTTCAGTGCGGTGGGGAAGGGGTCAGAGCTGTCGTCGTAGTCCATCGAGCACTGCCTCCAGTAGGGCCCGGTCAGTCGGGTTGTGGTGGAACTCGGGGGGCTTGGTGGTCAGCGCCCCGCAGTCGACGAGGTCCGACAGCAGCACCTTGGTGACCACCGCCGGCAGCTTCAGTTGGGCGGCGACCTCGGCGACCGACACGGGCGCGCGGCACAATTCGAGCGCCTCGGCGTGTTCCGGGCCGAGATAGCCGAGCGGGGTGGCTCCGGTGGCCATTACGTGCGACAGGAGGTCGAGTGCGATGCTGGGCCGGGTGCGGCCGTTGCTGACCGTGAAGGGGCGCACCAGCCGACCGGCCGCGTCGTCGAGCCAGGGCCCGTCGCCGACCGTCGCCACGCTCAAGGCCTCATCGCCGAGGGTTCGACGGCGTGCTGCCGGGGCGCGGTGACCAGGTAGGGGCGGACGCTCTTGACCAGCATCGCCATCTCGTAGCCGAGGACCGCCGCGTCGGCCTCGCGCCCGGCCAGCACGGCGAGACAGGTGCCGGAGCCCGCGGTGGTCACGAACAGCAGGGTCGAGTCGAGTTCGACGACGACCTGGCGGACGTCCCCGCCGTCGCCGAAGCGGACCCCGGCGCTGCGGCCGAGGGAGTAGAGGCCGGAGGCCAGCGCGGCCATGTGGTCGGCGCTGTCGGCATCGAGGCCGTGGACCGACTTCACGAGCCCGTCGCAGGAGAGGAGTACCGCACTGGTCGTGTGGGGTACACGCTGCACGAGGCCGCTCATCAGCCAGTCGAGATCGGATACATGGCCGGTCGGCGCATCGCTCGCCATGGTGGATCGACTCCTTGAGGTACGAAGGTCTGCGGGAGCGGTGGGGGCGGGGGTGGAGAGGTTGGTCATCCGGCCGGTGCGCTCCCGTCGTGCCGGGTGGGGTGGTCGATGCCGCGCGCGGACGCGGGGCGTGCCTCGGCTATGTGGGCGGGGTCCATGTGCGGTACGTCCATGGGGGTCACCTCCAGGGACGTGATGTTCACCGAGGTCGCGTGCACGGTGGTCGTGTCCGTGGCCGCCTGGTCCATGGCGGCGGTGGTCATGGGCTCGCGATCCGGGTGTGACGACGCCTGCATATGGGACGACTCCATATGGGGCGACTCCATGTGGGCCGACTCCATGTGCGTCGGGTCCATGCGGGCCGACGTCGTCTGCGCCGACCAGTTGTGATCCGACTCCAGGTGCTGTTGGGCCTCCGCCATGCCGATACCGCGCTGGAAGGCCGCCATCAGGCCCGGGTCGTGGCCGGCGAGGTACTCGGTGTCCTGGCGGGGGGCGGGACCGTCGCGGAGCTGGGGTGCGATGTGCTCCTGGGCGCGGCGGCGCGGGAGTTGGGGCTTGCCCATGGTGCCGCGGACGGTGCCGGTGCGGGGCGTGGGTGGTGTGGCCGCGTTCTCCGCGACCAGCCGCCGGTCGTCGGGCCGGATGCCGGGGAGTGCCTCCGCCGGGTTGGCCCGCTCCTCGTGGGCGCCGCGTACGGGCAGGGGTCCCGGTCGGCTGCCGCCCGCCGTGGTGCCGTTCAGTGTGTCGTCGTTGGCAGAACCGCCGCCGTGGGAACCGCCGTTGACCATGCTGCCGTTCGGCATGGTGGTCGCGGGCCGCGCGGCCTCCCGCTGCTCTGCGCGCCGCGGCGGCGGAGGCACGACACGACGCGCCCCGGTCTCCGGTCCGGGCGCGGACGGCGCGTGTGGCTGTGGCTGCGGGGAGCGCGGCGGCACGGACACCCCCGTCGCTCCCCCCACCCCCATGACACCCTGCGGCTGCGGGGCCACCCCGGGAACGCCCGGCGTCGAGCCCAACAGGCCCTGTGGCACGACCAGTACGGCCTGGACGCCGCCGTAGATGTTGGTCTGGAGGCGTACGTTGATGCCGTGCCGCCGCGCGAGCTGTGAGACCACGAACAGGCCGATGCGGCCGTCGGCCAGCAGGCTGGCGACGTTGACCTGGTCGGGGTCGGAGAGCAGGTCGTTCATCTTCTTCTGCTCGGCGACGGGCATGCCCAGGCCGCGGTCCTCGACCTCGACGGCGAGTCCGGACGTCACGAGGTTGGCGCGCAGCAGGACTTGGGTGTGCGGGGCGCTGAACACCGTTGCGTTCTCGACGAGTTCGGCCAGCAGGTGGATGACGTCGGCGACGGCGTGGCCGCGCAGGGTGCCGTCGATCGGGGGCACGAGCTTGACCCGGGAGTACTGCTCGACCTCCGCGATGGCGGAGCGCAGCACCTCGGTCATGGAGACAGGGTTGCTCCACTGCCGGCGGGAGACGGCGCCGCCGAGGACGGCGAGGTTCTCCGCGTGGCGGCGGATCCGGGTGGCGAGGTGGTCGACGTGGAAGAGGCCCTTGAGCAGGTCGGGGTCCTCGATCTCGTTCTCCAGCTCGTCGAGGATCGAGATTTCCCGGTGCACGAGCGACTGCAGCCGCCGGGCGAGGTTCACGAAGACCTCGAGCTTCTGCTCGCTGCCCGCCTGGCTGGAGAGCTGGGCGGCCTGGACGACGGCGGTGACGGCACCGTCGTGGGCGCGGGTCAGGTCGGCGGCGAGCAGTTCGAAGTCGTCGGCGCCGTCGGCGGGACCGCTGCGCGGCTTGCGCGGGGGTACGGCGTCGCCGCGGCGCAGCGATTCGACGAGGGCGCGCAGGTCGGCCTCGCCGCGGGCGCTGCTGCGGCGCAGGGCGGCGATGCGGTCGCTGACCGACTTGGCGGCACGGTCGGCGGCGACGCTGGCGATCAGGATGCCCGCGAGGGCCACCGCGGCGGCGCCCGCGAGTACGCCCCACAGGACGAGACCGGGCCGTGCCCCCGTGGATCGGACCGTGAACAGGACCGCGGCGCAGGCGCTGAGGGCGACCGCGATCGGCGGCAGGATCGCGAGCCGCAGCAACTGGGGCCGTATGTGCGTCTCGGGCAGCGAGGGAACGGTGCGGGCGACCGGCCGTCCGTGCCGTCCGCCCTCGCGGCGGTCTGCGCGTGGGGCCGGTGCGCGGAGGTGAGACATCGGTGTCCTCGTCGTACTGGTCCGTCGGTGCCTGGGGCGCGGGCTGCGCGGTTCGGGCATGCGGCGCCCGATGGACACTCACAGTAGTCGCCAACGCATCATGTGCGGTGGGCAGTTGACAAAGTCCCACGCAGAGCGTCCCGCTCTGGTATGAGGCTTCGTACGACAGACCGATAAACCCAGCGGACAGGCGGTCCCGCTGCAAAAGGGATCGATCAGAGCTGGTCAGAAGCGGTCACGGCGCAGAAGTGCGGGCCGGGGAGCGATCGCTCCCCGGCCCTTGCCGGTTGCCGATATCTGTCCGCTCGCCGACCCGACCGGACCGTTTCGGGCCCCTCCTGAGCCCTGGGGAGTCATCCCCTGAACGTCACTGTCCGTGTCAACCGCGGCGGCGGTGTCACGCCTTCGGCTGGGTGAAACGGATGCTGTTGCCGAAGGGGTCCCTGAGGCCGCAGTCGATGCCGTACGGCCGCTCGGTGGGCTCCTCGGTGAACTCGACGCCCTTGGCCTTCAGGGTCTCGTACGTCTTGCGGCAGTCCTCGGTCCGGAAGATGAGGAAGCCGCCTGTGGCGCCCTTGGTCAGCAGCTCGCGGACCTGTTCCGCCGTCTCCTCCGACAGCCGCGGCGGGCCGGGCCGCTCCAGCAGGACCTCGCGGTCCGGCTGACCGGGGACGTTGATGGTGAGCCAGCGCATGAAGCCGAGGTCGGCATCGGTGTTGACCTCCAGACCGAGCTTGCCGACGTAGAAGTCGAGCGCCTCGTCCTGGTCGAGTACGTAGATCTGCGAGTGCGTGATTGCTGTGAACATGTGCATCACGCTACGAGCCCGGGCCGGCGAAAACTTATCCAAAACTGCTCTGCCGGCCGAAGGACGAGCAGGCTGTCAGGCGCTCGGCCGCATCCACGCCATCGTGAAACAGGTGGGGACGTCCAGGGCCACGGCCTGCTTGCGGTACTCCCTCGGCGAGCGGCCGACGATGTCGCGGAACGTGCGGCTGAAGGTGCCCGGGCTGGCGAAGCCGACCTCGAAGCTGATGTCCGTGACGCTGCGGTCGGTCTCGCGCAGCAGGAACATCGCCCGCTCGACGCGGCGGCGCTGCAGGTAGCGGTGCGGGGTCTCGCCGAACGTGGCCCGGAAGGTGCGCGTGAAGTGCGCCGGGGACACATGGGCGATCCGGGCCAGCGCCGGCACGTCCAGCGGCTCGGCATAGGCACGGTCCATGGCGTCCCGGGCGCGGAGCATACGGCGATTGCTCTCTTCGACGGCACGGCTCACGCGGCCATCACACCATGGATCTCGACTCGCGGTGGCGGCCCGCGGCTAGCCTGGTCATGAGACGTGGCCGCCGCTGGACGGCCCGAGCGGAAGGAGCCGTCATGGATCCTCGACGCGATGAGGTGCACGTCGTCCGTCCCGGCGACCGCCGACCCGGGCCCGCGACGCCGGGGATGGACCGGCAGGAGGCGCTCGCCACCGGGGGAATGTGGTCGGGATTCGTCCGCACCGAGGCCGGGATGGCCTCCGGCTGGCATCACCACGGCGAGCACGAATCGGTGATCTACGTCCTCACCGGAGCCCTCCGGATGGAGTTCGGCCCGGACGGCTCGCAGACGCTCGAAGCCGGCCCCGGCGACTTCGTCTACGTGCCGAAGGGCGCCGTGCACCGGGAGAGCAACCCCTCGTCGGAGCCCGCCGACATCATCGTCACCAGGGCGGGGACCGGGCAGTCCACGTTCAACGTCGACGGGCCCGCAGGACGGTGAGGTCTCCGCCGGGCAGATGGATCCACCCTTCCTGCCGGGCGGCCGCCCGCTCCTGCGGCGAATGCGGCCACCGGGTGTCGCCGACCAGGACGGCGCGGGCGACCAACGCGCAGACCAGGGCGTCGAGATGGTCGTGGCTGTCGACGCTCTGCGTGCGCACCGGATCGGGCAGGGTCAGCCCGAGGCCCGCCTCGATCGAGCGCACGAGGTGCTCCCGCACTTCGCGGGCTTCCGGTACGGCGCTCTTGTAGCTGCGGGCCGTCCGGATGCCCCACAGCCGCAGTGCGGCGGCGGGATACACCTCGGCGACCGGTCCGGAGCCGTCGCGGGGCACGGCGGTGTCCGTCGCACCGAGCTGGTCCAGGAGCCGGGCCGCGCGCAGTGCCACGACCCCGAGCAGATCGGTGGACACCGACAGCGGCGGCCGCATCGAGGTCGCCTTCCACGTGAGGTCGTCGGTCAGCCGGAATCGCAACGCGTCCAGGCCGGGCCTGCCGTCCGCACGTCCCTCGAACCGGGCCGGGGCCGGGAGCCGCTGCCCCTGGTGGTGGGCCAGGACCGTCGCCACGAAGCTCGACGGCCAGCCGAGCGGGCAGTCGAGGCCGGTCTTGTCGGCGGCCCGGACCAGCGCCAGCAGGTCCTCGTCCCCGTCCGGCACGACGAACTCCGCCGCCGGACCGCCCCTGTCTCCCCAGACCACCCGGCACACGGCGGTCCGCCGCGCACTCGCAGCCAGGTCGATCCCGACCGTCACCGCCTGCCGCTGCCTCACGCCGGGGTCCTCCCCCGGCACGTCGTGCCGGTTCACGGCCTCCACGGACGGGGTCAGCCCGCCGGGACCGTCTCGGGCTCCCCCGTGCCCTCGGACGTCTTCCCCTCCGCGGCCGCGTCGGCCTGGGTGTCGGCGGCGTCGCCGGCCGCCGTCTTGACCACGGCCTCCGTGAGGGCGTCCGCGGCCGGCCAGCCGCCCGGCGGAGCCTGGGCGACACCGCGCCACCACGGGTCGGCGGGCACGGTCTCGGCGGTGGGCTCGAAGGGCTCGCCGGGACGGGGCAGGGCTATACGGGAGCCCGTGGCGCGGGCGGCTGCGACGGTGCCCTCGCCGGGGTCCGCCCAGGGGTGCGTCGCCAGGTTGAAGGTGGCCCAGTGGATCGGCATCATCACGCCGTGCGGCTCGCCGCCCTGGAGATCGAGGTGGGCCCGCATGCCCTCCTCGGGCGTCATGTGGATGTCCGGCCAGAAGTCGGAGTACGCGCCGATCTGGATCATCGTGGCGTCGAACGGGCCGTGCTCGGCGCCGATGTCCTTGAAGCCCTCGAAGTACCCGGTGTCACCGCTGTGGTAGATCCGGTGCTCCTCGCCCGCGACGCACCAGGAGGCCCAGAGCGTGTGCTGGGTGTTGCGCAGCCCGCGGCCGCAGAAGTGCCGGGCCGGCGTCGCGGTCAGGGTGAGGCCGCCGACCTTCGTCGCCTCGTGCCAGTCCAGCTCGCGCAGCCGGTCGGCGGAGACGCCCCAGTGCTCGAGATGGGCGCCGACGCCGAGGGGCACCGCGAACAGGGTGTCCGTGTCGGCCAGTGCCTTGATCGTCGGCATGTCCAGGTGGTCGTAGTGGTCGTGCGAGATGACGACGACGTCGACCGGGCCCAGCGCGGCCAGCGGCAGCGGCACCGGGTGCAGCCTCTTGGGGCCGACGAAGGAGAACGGGGAACAGCGCTCGCCCCACACCGGGTCGAAGAGCACCCGCTGTCCGTCGATCTCGGCGAGCACGCTGGAGTGGCCCATCCAGGTCAGCCGGAGCCCCGTGGCGGGCGGCTTGGAGATGTCGGCGAGTGTCGTCGCATGCACGGGCACCGTGCCCTTCGGGGCACGCCGGGGCCGCTCGTCCTTGTCGAAGAAGACCTTCGCGAACTCCACCGTCGAGCCGGAGGGCCGGGTCCGGGCGGTGCCTCCGGGATTCTGGAAGACGCCGTCCTTGAAGTGGGGCGATCTGCGGATACGCGCGAGGCGCTCACCGCTCGGGTCCGCGCCGAAGCCCGCGGGCTGCAGCGCGCGGAGCCCGGAGCTCAGGGAACGGAAACCGGACACGGTACCTCCAGGTGGAGTCGGTGAGGCATTCCATTATGGTCTGCCCCTCTGACAACACCGGGGCCGTCCGGGTTACGCCGGGCTCTTTCCAAAGAAAGCCCAAAGAAATCCCACGGCGTGACCGTGCCGCCACGCCGCGTGGCGAGACGCCCGGCCCTCCGTGCGCCGCCCCCATGATCCGTTCAGGACATTGACACGGCACGAGCCCGATTCCGATACTGACTGACTATTCAGTAATTCATCGCCTGCCGGTGAGCATCCCCCCACGGCCCGATGGAGGCACCATGTCCGACCTCCCCACCGAACTGGTCCCGCTCAGCCAGGAGCAGCGCGACATCGTGGACCTCACGCGCGCCTTCGCACGGGAGGAGATACGCCCACGCGCGCGTGCCGTCGACGAGGCGGACGTCGAGACGCCGTGGGACCTGTGGCGCAAGGCCGCGAAGGTGGGCATCACCGGCTTCATGCTCCCGGAGGAGTACGGCGGGGGCGGCTTCACCGACGTGTTCACCCAGTGCCTCGTACAGGAGGAGCTGTGCGTCGGCGACCTGGGCATCGGCAATCTGCTCTGCTCGAACGGCTTCTTCGCCGACCCGGTCCTGGAGCTGGGCAGCGCGGAGCAGAAGCGGGAGTGGCTGAGCCCGCTCGCCGGCCCCGGCACCCCGATGACGGCCCTGGCGACGACCGAGCCGGGCGCAGGATCCGACGCCGCCTCGATCATCACCACCGCGCACCGCACCGAGGGCGGCTACCGGCTCAACGGCCAGAAGGCGTGGATCTCCAACGCGGGCGAGGCCGAGCAGTACGTCGTGTTCGCCAAGACCGACCCGACGCAGCGCTCGCGCGGCGTGACCGCGTTCCTGCTGCGCAAGGACACCGAAGGCGTCTCGTTCGGCGAGCCGATGAAGAAGATGGGTCAGCGCGCGATCGTGTGCCGGGAGATCTTCTTCCAGGACGCCTTCGTGCCCGAGGAGCACCGGCTCGGCGCGGAGGGGCAGGGCTTCCACGGGCTGATGCGGACCTTCGACGTCTCGCGCACGGTACTGGGCGCGGCGGCGACCGGGGTGGCGCGGGCCGCGTACGAGTACGCGCGCGACTACGCCCGTGAACGGCGCCAGTTCGGCAAGCCGATCATCGAGCACC
This sequence comes from Streptomyces sp. NPDC001663, assembly GCF_042893105.1. NCBI lineage: Bacteria > Bacillati > Actinomycetota > Actinomycetes > Kitasatosporales > Streptomycetaceae > Streptomyces > Streptomyces sp. NPDC001663. Next base: position 505,011 of record NZ_JBIAUR010000001.1, read on the forward strand.
AGGCGGTCGCCTTCCGCCTGGCCGACATGCGCACGCGCGTGGAGCAGGCCCGGCTGATGACCTGGCGGGCCGCGCGCCGCCTGGACGCCGGCCTCGACGCGACCGCCGAGGCCGCCATGGCCAAGCTGACCGCGTCCGAGACCGCCGCGTACTGCACCTGGGCGGCCGTCCAGACGCTGGGCGGCTGGGGTTACTCGCGCGAGTTCCCGGTCGAGCAGTGGATGCGGGACGCCAAGCTGGAGGAGATCGAGGAGGGCACCTCGGACATCATGCGGCTCGTCATCTCCCGGAGCCTGTGATGGGACAGGACCGGTTCCTCAGCGGAGGAGAGGCGCTCGTCCGCGCCCTGGACGCACACTCCGTGACGCACGTCTTCGGCATCCCCGGCACCCACAACCTGGAGGTCTACCGGCATCTGGCGCCTTACGGCATACGGCATGTGACGCCCCGTCATGAACAGGGTGCCGGGTACGCGGCCGACGGGTACGCGCGCGTGACGGGCCGCCCGGGTGTGATCCTCACCACGACCGGACCCGCCCTGCTGAACACCGCCGCCGCCGTCGGGCAGGCGTACTCGGACAGCGTGCCGCTGCTCGTGGTCTCCCCGGGTATGCCGCTGCGCCACCCGCGCCTGTCGACGGGGCTGCTGCACGAGATGCGCAGCCAGACCGAGGCGCTGCGGGGCGTGGCCGCGTTCAGCCACCGTGTCTCCTCGGTCGCCGAGATCGACGCCGCCGTGGCGCGCGCGTTCACCCTGTTCCGTACGGGTCGGCCGCGGCCCGCGCACATCGAGGTCCCGCTGGACCTCCTGGAGGCGACCGAGGCACCGGGGCGCGTCCGCCCTGCCCCGCCCGTCCCGGGCGCCGCCCCGGACCCGCACGCCGTGCGCGAGGCGGCCTGGGCCCTCACACAGGCGCGGCGCCCGGCGCTGGTCCTCGGCGGCGGCGCGCGCGGCGCACAGCGTGCCTGCCTCGCCCTCGCCGAGCGCCTGGGAGCTCCTGTGGTCACCACCGCCAACGGCAAGGGCACCGTCGCCGAGACGCATCCGCTGTCCCTCGGCGTGTCCCTGCACAGCGCGGCGGTGCAGAAGTGGCTCGCCGCCCGGGACGTCGTCCTCGCCGTGGGGACTGAACTGGCCGAGTCCGACTTCTGGTCTCCCCCGCCCCCGCTCGACGGCACGCTGGTGCGCATCGACATCGACCCGGACCAGATGTACGCGGGCGTGCCGACGGACGTGCCGCTCGTCGGGGACGCGCGTGCCGTCCTGGACGCCCTGCTGCCCGAAGTGACGGGCCACGCGCGCGTGGTGGACGAGATCCCCGCCCTCCGGGCCACCCGCGACGCCGAGTCCGCCGCACGCGACGCGCGCTGGATCCCGTATCTGCACGCCATGCGCTCCGTACTCGCCGAGGACGCGGTCGTCACCTCGGACAGCGCCCAGTGCTGCTACTACGGCGCGCTCCCCCACTTCCCGCTCGGCCCCCGGGGCCGTTACCTCCACCCGACCGGCTTCGGCACTCTCGGCTACGCCCTGCCCGCGGCGATCGGCGCCAAGGTCGCGCGGCCGGACCGGCAGGTGGTGGCGCTCGGCGGCGACGGCGGGCTGCAGTTCACCGTGCAGGAACTGGCCACCGCGGTGCAGCTCCAACTCCCGTTGCCCATAGTGGTGTTCGACAACGGCGGCTACGGCGAGATCCGCGCCGAGATGGCGGCGCGCGGCGACACCCCGACCGCGGTCGACCTGCCGCCGGTCGACCTGCCGGCCCTGGCGCGCGCGTACGGCGGGCACGGCACACGCGCGTGCAGTCCCGAGGAGTTCCGCCGCGCCCTCACCGAGGCCCTGGACACACCCGGTCCCACCCTGATCGTCATCCCCGAGGAGACCCCATGACCGCCGCCCCCCTCATGTCGCTCACCTGGACCGACCATCTCACCGGCCGCCAGGGCTTCCTGGTCGTCGACCGGCTGGTACGCGGCGTCTCCAGCGGCGGGCTGCGGATGCGCGCGGGCTGCACGCTCGACGAGGTCGCCGGGCTCGCCCGCGGGATGACCATGAAGGAGGCGCTGCACTACAACCCCGAAGGCCGCTACGTCCCCCTGGGCGGCGCCAAGGGCGGCATCGACTGCGACCCCCAGGACCCGGGGGCGTACGAGTTGCTGGTGCGCTATCTGCGGGCCATGAAGCCGTACGTCGAGAGCTTCTGGACCACAGGTGAGGATCTCGGTCTGACCCAGGACCTGGTGGACCGCGCGGCGGCCGAGGCGGGCCTGGTGTCGTCCATCCAGGCCGTGTATCCGCTGCTCGACGACGAGGCGACGGCGCGGCGGCGGCTCGCGGACGCGTTCGCGGTCGAGGTGGACGGCATCGGGCTGGACGAGCTCGTCGGCGGCTGCGGGGTCGCCGAGTCCGCGCTGGCGGCCCTGGACCGGGCGGGCGTGCCGCATGCGGGAACCCGGGTCGCCGTGCAGGGCCTGGGCACCATGGGCGGGGCCACGGCGCGCTTCCTCGCGCGCGCGGGGCTCACCGTCGTGGCCGTCGCCGACATCAAGGGCACCATCACCAATCCGGCGGGCCTCGACGTCGAGGCACTGCTCGCCGCGCGGGACGCCTACGGCACCGTGGACCGCGCGGTCCTGCGCCCCGGCGACCGTGAACTGCCGGGCGACGCCTGGCTGTCGGCCGACGCCGAGGTGCTGGTGCCGGCGGCCGTGTCGTACGCGATCGACACGACGAACCAGGAGCGGATCACCGCCCGCTGGATCGTCGAGGCGGCCAACATGCCCGTACTGCCCGATGCGGAGGAGCTGTTGACCGCGCGCGGGGTGACCGTGCTGCCGGACGTAGTCGTCAACTCCGGTACGAATGCCTGGTGGTGGTGGACCCTGTTCGGCGACATCGGCCCGGACGCCGACGAGGCGTTCACGCACACCCGCCGCTCGATGCGCGCTCTGACCGAGCAGATGCTGGCCCGCGCGGAGGCCGACAGGACGACTCCGCGAGCGGCCGCGCATGCGATCGTCGCGGACCGACTGCCGGTGATCGCCGAGCGCTTCGGGTGGTATCGGTGACGGCGGCGGCGCCATACCCTGCCGGGAATTGAGACGGGAGGCCGGCGGCGGGAGGGTCGAGGGCATACACAGCTCACCCCACACGAGGAGTGCCATGCCCTCCGTCGACGCGCAGGACCTGATCGAGCGCTACATAGGGCTCTGGAACGAACCCGACCCGGAGATCCGACGCAAGACCGTGCACGATCTGTGGACCGAGGAGGGTCAGCACATCCTCCTGCCGCCCCAGCAGATGCACGAGCAGGCGGTGGGCCTCGGCTTCACCACCGCCGCCCTGGAGGCCCACGGCCACGACGAGCTCCACGCGCGCGTAACGCGCGCCTACGAGGAGTTCGTCGCGCCGGGAACGTACGTCTTCCGCATCCAGGAGGCCGCCCGGCACCTGCGGGACGTGATCACTTTCCGCTGGGAGGCCTTTCACACCGGGGAAGGGCAAGTGACCGGCGGCGGCCGGGACTTCCTGGTCCTGGACGGGGACGGCCGCATCAGGTTCGACTACCAGTTCCCGGACTGACCCCACCTCTGGATAGGGTCGGGCACCGTGACGGTTCGACTGTGTTGTCTGCTGTGGGCCCGACCCGGAGCCGCCGAGGCGCTGGCCGCGTACGAGGACAAGGTGCTGGCCCTGCTGGGCGAGCACGGCGGGCGGCTGCTGCAGCGCGCCCGAACCGACGGCGCCGACGGCCGTCCGGACGAGATCCAGCTGATCGAGTTCGCCTCGCAGGCCGGCTACGACGGGTTCATGGCCGACGAGCGCCGTACCGCCCTGGCAGGCGAGCGCGACGCGGCCGTGGCGCGGACGGACCTGTACCCCGTGGAACTCGTCGGGCAGTGACCTCGCCCGGCACCGTCGGCGGCGACGGAATAGGGTGACCGCGTGGCGAGAGTGCGGTTGAGCGTGGCCGAGCGGCGCGAGGAGCTGTTGCGTGCCTCCATCGAGCAGATCGAGGCGCGGGGCGTGGCGGCGGTCAGGATCGCCGACGTGGCCTCGGCGCTCGGCGTGAGCAATGCGCTGGTGCTGTACCACTTCTCGACGAAGGAGAAGCTGGTCGCCGCCGCGTTCACCTACGCGGCCGAGGACGACCTGGCACATCTGCGCAAGTTGCTGGGCCGCCGCACCACGGCGCTGCGACGGCTGCGCTCGGCCGTGCGCTGGTACGCGCCGACCGGCCAGGCCAAGGGCTGGCGGCTGTGGATCGAGGGCTGGGCGGCGGCGCTGCGCGAACCCGCGCTGCAGGAGGTCACACGCGACCTCGACAAGCAGTGGAAGGCGGCGCTCGCCGAGGTCATCGCGGAGGGCGTGGCAGCGGGCGAGTTCCGCTGCCCGGACCCGCACGGCACGGCCCTGCGCCTGACGGCCCTGCTGGACGGGCTCGCGGTGCAGCTGACGTCGTACGCGGGCGCGGTGTCGCGGGCGCGGGCCCAGGAGTGGGTGGACGAGGCGCTGGCACGGGAACTGGGGCTGGAGCGGGCGGCGTTGACGGCGTCGGAGCGCGCAGAGCCCGCGTCCGAATCCTCCTGACCGCGGGGCCCTCGGAGCGGTACCGGGCCTTCAGAGCGGCGCGCCGCCGAACCCGATCTCGTTCCCGTCCGGATCCCGATAGGTGACCTTGCGCACGCCGTTCGCGTACGTCTCGCGATCCGTGGGCCTCAGACCCCGGTCGGCGATCTGCGCGACCCGTGCGTCGAGGTCGTCGACGAAGACGGTGTGCAGGGCGTGACCGCCGTGGCCGGGCCGGTGCTCGATGTACACGTACCGGTGCTCGGCGAGCTCCCACACGGCCTCCTTGTCGTTCGGGAAGAACGTCGCGGGGCCACCGAGCAGCCGCTCGTACCAGGTCAGTGCCGCTTCGTAGTCGTTGACGGGGATGCCTGCGAAGAGGACGACGGCCATGACGACATGGTAGGTCCGGCGGTTCCGTGCGCTCAGCCCGACGGGCCGAGCCGCTGTAACTCGGCTCGGCCCGTCGCGGTCCGCGTGGGCGTCGGTTCAGGCCACCGAGGCGATCCGCATCTTGATGTCGTCCGGGGAGAGCGCGCCCTTCGCCGTGACGTGGTCGCCCGACGACTCGCCGCGCAGCCGGCGGCCGATCCACGGCACCAGGTACTCGCGCGCCCAGTGCACGTCGTCCCGCCGGACCTCGAGGGTGCCGCGCGGCGGGAGCGGCGGCCAGGGCTGGTCCGGGTCGGCCGGCACCTCCAGGCCGAGGACCTGTCCGGCACGCAGCGCCACGCGCGTGTGCCCCTCGGGCGAGAGGTGGAGGCGGTCGTCGTCCCAGGCCCTGCGGTCCTGGACGGTCTTCAGGGACCACAGGTCGAGCACGGGACAGCCGTACCGGTCGGCGATGGCCCGCACATGGCCGTTGTAGGTGGCGATCTTGCCGCGCAGATGCTTGAGCACGGGCACGCCACGGGTGTCGAAGCCGGTCGTCACCATGACGGTGCCGACGGCCTCGGTGAGCCGGACGATGGCCCGCTCGAAGCGTTCGGCGACCTCGTCGGGGTCGGTACCGGGCCGGATGATGTCGTTGCCGCCGGCGCAGAAGGAGACCAGGTCCGGTGCGAGCTCGACGGCCTGCGTGAGCTGGTCCTCCACGATCTGGTCGAGCAGCTTGCCGCGCACGGCGAGGTTCGTGTAGGTGAAGTCGCCCTCGGGCCGCCGGTCCGCGAGCAGTACCGCGAACCGGTCTGCCCAACCGACGAACGCCCCGTCGGGGCCGGGGTCGCCGACGCCCTCGGTGAAGCTGTCCCCCACCGCAACGTACGACCCGATCACTGATCTGCTGTCACTCTTCGAATCGTCTGCCACGTCGGCCATGATTCACCTTCGAATGTGACCTACGCGACCGTAATAAAGGGTTGACGGGCGGTGAGATAAACCACTTCCAAAGTGTTCACCAAGACCGGAATAACCCTCTGATCAGGGATGTTGACGGGTCAATCGCCAGACCCCGAAGTTGCTGATCCGGAAGTGGCTCCAGGTGGTCCGGAAGGCGAAGTGCCCACTTGTGTACGGATCCGGGTCGCTGTAGTCGAAGACGAGCCGCCCGTTGTTCCACCAGCGGACCGTCGATCCGTCGGAAACGATCCGGACCCGGTTGGGCTGGTTCGCGACGAGCAGGGGCTCGGTGTAGTCGTAGACGAGCGGCCGCACCCCGGCCTCGCCGACGTAACGGCGCAGGCGGGTCGTGGTGTTCGTGTTGGCGCCGTAGCCGACGTAGTACGTCTTGAGGTAGTCGTACTCGGCCAGCGCCCCGCCGCGCTGCGTGGCGAAGAGGTCGTCCGGGGAGCGGACGTCGGTGGCGTTCCAGAAGTTGTTGAGGTCGGAGACACGGTCGTTGACCCCGCCCTCCGAGACGGCCGTGGCGGTGTACTCGATGACGTACGGCCCTTCGAGGCGCTGCCTGAACCAGACCGTCGCGCCGGCGGGCACGTCCACCTCGAGCACCCCGCGGGAGGCGGTGACGGTGCCGCCCTTCTCCAGTTCTACGGCCCACTTGTCGAGGCCGTGGCGGAAGTCGTCGTGGGCGACGAGACGGCCACGGTGCCGGGGCGCGGCGCTCGCGGTCCCGGCGGGGGCGAGGGCGGCCAGGGCGGCGCCTGCGGCCAGGGCCCCGAAGGTTCTGCGCGTGGTCGGGCGATGGCCGGCGTTCACTGGTGCTCCTTTGCGATGAGGGCGAACAGACGGTCGGCCACCTTGCGATGGCCCTGTGCGCTGGGGTGGACGGTGCCGGTCCGAACTCGCCCTGGAGTCGACGCCGTAGGCACTCCCCCGTTGCCGGTCTGGATCACGCCCGGCCGCCCGAAGCCGACCTGGGTGATGGAGTCGCCGTAGAAGGCCAACTCCGGTCCCGGACGGGCCCCGGCCACCGACGCCGTCAGCAGCATGTGTCTCATGACGGGATCCGGTCGCCGATCAGGGCCAGGTTCTGGATGGCGGCGAGGGCCCACTGGGCCGAGGAGTTGGTGGAGATCCACGGGATCTCCTCGGTGGTGCGCAGAACGGCAGGGGTCTTGATCGTGACGCGGGACCAGTCGTTGGAGGGGAAGTAGGTGTCGCTGCCGGTGAAGAACTCGTTCCACGCGCGCCTGGCGAGCGTCGGGTCGTCCTTGCGGTTGGCGGCATAGGCCGTGATGCGGGAGTGGGCCGCAGGGAGCGCCGACTTCCAGGTGGAGCCGGTGAGTTGCTTCTTCTGGGCGTCGGTGGCGTTGTAGTACTGCGCGTAGTTCAGCCAGGCGGTCCGGAACTCGGGTTCCTCGTCTCCGAGCAGCGACACGATCTCACTGTTGGTCTCGACGAGCCCGAAGACGGCGCTCAGGTGCGAGACGTTCACGCTCTTGTCGGTCGTGATCGCGAACTTGCCGGTGTCGGCGTCGAGCAGCCCCGCGCCGGTGAAGAAGCCGTTGGGCTGCGCGGCGATCGTCCGCAGCGAGTTGACCAGCTTGGCCTTCGCCTTCTCGGCGCCCGGACCGCGCCGCTCCCACTCGGTCAGCCAGGCCGCCGAGATCCCGCCCCAGTCGGTGCCGAACCCGACGGACAGCGCGTGTCGGTCGCCGGGCTGGTAGCCGTCGGTGCGGACCTTGCGCTGCGGGTCGACCTCGAGGAACGTCAGCTCCACGTCGACGAGTTCACGCAGCAGGTCGCCGGTGCGTTCGTCGCCGGTGAGGAAGTAGTGGAAGCGGCGGTTGGCGGCCGTGGAGATGCGGACCTGCTTGGCGCTGTCCGCGAAGTGCTGCACTCCGTGGCGAGTTCCGAGGCCGGCCCACTTGCCGAGGTGGTAGACGTCGACCTCGCCGGTGTGCCGGGTCATCGCCTCCGCGAACCGGAAGACCTCGGCCGAGCCGGTGCGCAGGAAGTGGTACCAGAGCCAGAGGTCGGTACCCAACTCCGAGTTGTCCCAGGCGAATCCGCCGACGTCGTAGCGCCAGACGTGCCGGTCGTTGTCGTACGTGTGCTGGACGTCGCCGTAGTCGAGGAACCCGTACCAGCGGCGGTCCTCGCGCTGGTCGCGGTAGTAGGCGAAGAGATCGTCGAGGTGGTTCTCGACCGCCTTGCGGGCGCCGTTGGAGCGGTCGACCGGGGCCCAGTCGCCGAACACCCCTGCCGCATGGAGCCGTTGAGGCGTTGCGGTGAGCAGCGGCGGGGTCGCCGTGGCGGCGGCCTGCGCGGCGAGCACCGCGGCGCTCGGTGTCTTCTCCAGTGCCCAGAAGGTGAGTTCGCTGGTGCGGGCGATGCCGTACGGGGTGCCGAAGCCGGGTTCGTAGTCCTCGTACGTGATCTCCAGGCCCTCGGCCTGCTTCTCGTACGTGTCCTGGCCGCGGCCGTCGTGGTAGAAGCGCAGGTCGAGGGGCTGGGCCTCGGGCGAGTAGAGCCAGAGGGTGACCTCGGCGGCCTCGCTCGCGGCGCCGCGGACGTCGAGCTGGGTGGGGTGGCGCTGCCAGAAGTCCCGCAGCCCGAAGGAGAGTCCGCCGCCCGCTCCGCCGACGTAGCCGAAGCCGCCCGCGCGCCGACCGGCGGCGGCCTGGATCCAGCCGTGGCCCGCCTTGGTGCGCTTGCGGACGACATAGCCGTCGGCGGTGGGCTGGGTGAGCGTGAAGTCGCCCCACTTCGGGATGTAGGCGAGGCGGCTCGACACCCGCGTGTCCCAGGTGGACGTGTCCGGCAGCTTCTCGCCGGCGATCTGGGCATCGCGGACCGCCCGGCCCGGGTCGCGGCGCAGACCGGTGATGCCCTGGACGGCCTCGCCGAACAGGCCGCCGCCCGAGTCGGCGAACCGTATGTGCCGGTCGTACGGCTGGTCGGAGAGCGGCACCGTGAAGCGGATGCCGAGGCCGCGCAGGAAGTCGCCCTCGTCGGAGCCGGGCTTCTGCTCGCCGTCCCAGACGAAGGTGTGCACCAGACGGAAGGCCTCGGCGCCGGCGAAGAAGACGAAACGCAGCGTGTACGGCAGCCAGGTGCGCCCCCCGCGGCGGTGCCGGCCCTCGACGCGGACCACGGCCCGCACCGGGCCGTCCTGCTCCACCTCGACCTTCTCGACACGACCGGCGAACTGCTCGACGTCCGCGCCTTCGCGCACGGACTCCTGCCGTACGGCGACCAGTTGACCGGCCCGCGCGATTTCGACGGTCCCGCGTCGGACACTGCGGACGACCGTGTCGGAGCCCTTCGCGCCGAAGACGGCGGTGATGACGCCGGTGGACACCTCGACGCGTCCGGCGGAGCGGGTGACGGTGACCTTCCGCGCGGGCGTGGCGGGAGTTCCGGCCGTGAGCCGGTACGCCGACGCCTTCGGAGCGTCCGGCGCGATCGCGTGCGCGGTCCACTTGACCGAGCCGTCGGGCCAGTAGCCGGTGATCCAGGTCTGTACGGGGACGTCCGCGCCGTCCGCGCTCGCGAGCCGGAACCTCTGCTCCGGCCGGTGGGCGCCGCGCGCCCAGGGCACGCCCCAGGTGGCACCGGCGTGGACGTCCGGGGCCTGGCCCTCCAGCCAGTGGAGTTCGGCGTCGTAGCCGTCCGCCGCGGCGGCGGTGCGGGCCCAGGAGAACTGGGCGGCGGCGGCCGCGGCTGCGGCGCCCTTGATGACGGTGCGTCGGTCGACGCCGGGCACGGGGACCTCCGTAGGCCTCGAAAGGCGTTAGAAAGCGCTTGCATCGCTACGGAGATCACTGTGTCCCCACTTTCCCCTCGCTGTCGACAGCCCTGCACCACCCGCCACAAGACCGCAATGAAGCGATCATGGCGCCGCAAAGCCGAAGACACCGAAGGCCGGACCCGGGGATCGGGGTCCGGCCTTCGGCGGCGTGTCAGGCGATGGGTCGGCGGGGGGTCAGCCGACTCCGACGCCCTTCGAGCGGAGGTAGGCGACCGGGTCCACGTCGGAGCCGTAGTTCGGCGTGGTCCTGATCTCGAAGTGCAGGTGCGGGCCGGTCACGTTGCCGGTCGCTCCGGAGAGGCCGATCTGCTGGCCCTCGGTCACGGTCTGGCCTGCCGAGACGGAGAGCTGGGACAGGTGGCCGTACTGCGCGTAGTAGCCGTCGGCGAGCTTGATGACGACCTGGTTGCCGTACGCGCCGCCCCAGCCCGCGGAGACGACGGTGCCCGCGCCCACGGCCTTGAGGGAGGTGCCGGTCGGGACGACGAAGTCGACGCCCGTGTGGTACCCGCTGGACCACATGCTGCCGGCCACGTGGTAGCCCGTGCCGACGGTGGCACCGGCGACCGGGAGCGTGAACCCGTTCGCGGTGCTGGTGGTTTCGGCGGCCTGCGTGGCGGTCGTCTTCGAGGAGGAAGAGGACTTCGCCGAAGAGCCCCTCGACGCAGAGGCCTTCGACGGGGCGGAGGACGAGGACTTGGTGGTGCTCGTCGCGGCCTTCTTGCCGATCGTGAGCTTCAGACCCGGGTGGATCAGCGACGGGTCGTCGCCGACGGCCCGGCGGTTGTCCGAGTAGAGCTTCTTCCAGCCGCCGGCGACGTGCTGCTCGTCGGCGATCTTCGAGAGATAGTCACCGGCCCGGACCGAATAGGTCCGCACGCCCGCGGTCTTCTTCTCGGTCGCCTTCTTCTCGGCGGCCGGAAGGGACTGGACGGTCTTTTCCGAAACCGACTGGGAAGCGGACTGCGGGGTGGCGGCATGGGCCCCGGCGGCGCCCATGAGCGGAAGAGCAAGGGCTGCGCCACCGGTTCCGGCGACGGCGATGGAGCGAGTGAAACGCTGGGACTTCGGGCGGCGGTGCTTACCCTTCGCGGGCATGGCGAATTCCTCTCCGGCGCCTACGAGGTGAGCTGTCGGGTGCGAACTGGAGATGTCCGGCCGCGTTTTGGACGCGACTTAACCCCTAGCCGTTCCGGAGACCGGAACAGGCAGTTGTACCTGTGGGTCCCCCGCTCCTGCCGTTCACGGGTGAGTTGTGCGGGCACCGGGCGGCGGCAGGATTGGGCGTCCGTCCGGATTGGTGGCGAACGTAAGCGACCGCGACGCAAAGGGACAAGTGACGGTTCCCTGTGAATGGGATTCTGTTGATCCCTTGTGGGAATTCGCGGTTACCCAGCGTGAATTACGGGAGCATCTCCTTACCCAAACCCCCATGTAAAGCATGTGAATTACGTGAACATGACGGGCCACGCACGGTCACGGATATGACGCTCCTCACGTGACACTGCTCCACCACACCTCATTCCAGAGCGAGTTGGAACGAAGGATGATGAAGCAGAATCAACGCGCCAATTCGGACAGACGACTCAGATGCGACGCAGCCGGAAGATCGCCGCATCGAGGTCACCGCGCAATCCGGTACGAAGTCCGTGATGCAGCAATACGGCACCCCCGTGAACTTCGCCCGTTTCGAGGCATTCGTACGATGCTGCCGGATCGAGGCCGCGCAGCCGCAGCGCCGGTACGGGTTCGCCGTAGCTCTGAGCCTGGAGCCAGGCAAGGACAACCGCCTCGTCCCCGCGCACGTACTGCACCGCGCTGAGTCCACCCGTCGGGGGTCGGAGCCGATAGAGGTCGCCGTGCTGCACGAGGGGCCGGATCCCCTTGTAGAGCGTCACCCACTCCTGAGCCTCGGCAAGCTCCTCCTCAGTCCACTGAGTCAGGTCCCCGCCGACGCCGAGTACGCCCGCCATGGCGCTCACGAACCGGAAGCGCAGCGAGCTGACCCGCCCGTTGAGCTGGGTGTTCGGGCTGTCGGTGACCCAGGCGGCCATTACGCGCGCAGGGTGGATCTGGCTGAAGCCGTGCTGGATGGCGAGCCGGTCGAGCGGGTCGGTGTTGTCGGAGGTCCACACCTGGTCCGTACGGCTCATGATCCCGAGGTCGATCCGGCCGCCACCGCCCGAGCAGGACTCGAAGGCGACGTCGGGGTGGGCCGCCCGCAGCCGATCCAACAGGGCGTACAGGGCATGGACATGGTCGACCCAGAGCCGCTGCGGGTAAGGCTCGTCCGGCCAGCCCGCGTCGGTGAAGCAGCGGTTGAAGTCCCACTTCACGTAGTCGATCGGGGCGCTGGACAGGAGCGCGTCGAGTCGCTCCCACAGGTACTCCTGGACGTCCTCCCGGGCCAGGTTCAGTACGAGCTGATTGCGGAATTCCGTCCGCTTTCGTCCCGGTTGGAACTGCACCCAGTCGGGGTGTGCGCGGTAGAGGTCGCTGTCTGGGTTGATCATCTCGGGTTCGACCCAGATGCCGAACTGCATGCCGAGGGCGTGCACATAGTCCGCGAGCGGCTTGAGGCCGTTCGGGAACCGGTCCGGGTTGGGCGTCCAGTCGCCGAGTCCGGCGCGGTCGCTGACGCGCTTGCCGAACCAGCCGTCGTCGACCACGAACAGCTCGACACCGATCGCCGCGGCCCGGCGCGCAAGGGTCCCCTGCTGCTCCTCGGAGATGTCGAACTCCGTGGCCTCCCAGGAGTTGAACAGCACGGGCCGGTCCCGGTCGGCGTCCGGGATGACGTACGCGCGCTGGTACGCGTGCCAGGCGCGGCTCGCACCGCCGAAGCCGCCGTCGCTCCAGAGGCCGGCGAAGACGGGGGACGTGTACGACTCCCCCGCCTCCAGGCGCAGCAGCCCGGAGTCGTCGTAGCCGGCGCCGCCGGTGATCTGCACGCGCGCGTCCGGGAGTTGCGCCACCGCGATCCGCCAGGAACCGGACCAGCCGAGAGCACAGCCGTAGACCTCGCCGCGCTCCTCGGTCGCGTCGGTGTCGAGCGCGACCCAGGGCAAGTGCTGGTGCCCGGTGTGGCCGCGGCGGCTGCCGATGACCTTCTCACCGTAGGTGAGAGGAGAGGCGGTCAGCCGGGATTCCGCGGCCCACCGCCCGTGCAGCTGGGACAGCCGCCAGCCCTCCCGATCGGGCAGGGTCCAGGTCGCGGGGTCGGCCCGCAGCAGCTCCAGAGCGGGCCCGTCGTTGTCGAGGGTCACCCATCGCTCCACGACGTCCTGCCGCATCCGGTAGTGCAGCGTGATCGCGAGCCCGCCGTCGCGGAAGCGGAGCCGCAGATGGTCGCCCTCCCCCTCGTACGTCTCGAAGCGCCACTCGGTGCCGCGGCGCTCGTCGGTGCGCACGGACAGGGCGGGCCGCACGAAGCGGGGGCCGCCCTCGACCGGGTACTCCTCGCGTCCGTCGAGTGTGGACTCGAAGGGCCAGTAGTCGGGCAGCGGGCGGACGGCGAGCGCCTCGGCGTCCGCGAGCGTGATCCGGGGACCCCAGTGCAGGTGCAGGAGCTCGTCGTCCTCGGTGAGATGGACGGCGTAGCCACTGGCCGGCCCGGAGAGGAGCCATGTACGGCCGTTGTCGGCGATCTCCAGCATCAAGCCCTCACATATCCGAACAGGTGCGATCAATCGCCAACATCATCAAGGGCCATGGGGCCCGCTCGCAACGCCTGTGGACAACTCATTGCCTAAGGAATCCATGTCGTATCGTCGGGAGAGTCCCTGTCGACGAGCCGCGCCGGCGGGGGCGGACTGGGAGGAGCCCCCGTGACGCAGCAGATCCCGTCGACCGAGCCCGAGCTTGCCGGAGTCCGCAACTTCCGTGATGTTGGCGGACTTCCGACAGTGGACGGACGGCGGGTGCGGTACGGAGTGCTGTTCCGCAGCGGCCACCTCGCGCACGCGACCGAGGAGGACGCGGAGTTCCTCTCGTCCCTGGGACTGCACACGATCTTCGACTTCCGGAATGCGGCGGACCAGAAGCTGGAGGGCCCGGACGTCGAGCTGTCGGGCGTGCGCAATGTGAACCTGCCGCTGACCGACCCGGCGGAGGGCTCCGAGTTCTGGAAGATGGTCCGGGACGGCGAGATCGACCAGCTGCGGGAGATCCTCGGCGACGGCAGGGGGGCGAACCGCATGATCGGTTCGTACCGGACGATCATCAAGGAGCGCACCGGCGTGCACGCACGCGTGCTGCGCTCCCTCGCCGAGGACAGCGTGCCCGCGCTGATGCACTGCGCGGCCGGCAAGGACCGCGCGGGCCTGTCCATAGCCGTAACGCTGCTCACCCTGGGTGTCGAGCGCGAGGCGATCGTCGCCGACTACATGGAGTCGAACGCGAAGCACCGCCGCTACAAGGTGCGCCGCAGCAGCTCCTCACCCGAGGCCTACTCCCCCGAGGTCATGGAGCTGCTCAGCCCCTTCTTCGAGGCGCGTGCCGAGTACATGGCGGCGGCCTTCGAGACCATCGAGGAGACGTGGGGCAGCGTGGACGCCTACCTGGAGCAGGGACTGGGGGTCACGCCGGAGCTTCGCGAGCAACTGCGGGAGCGGCTGCTCGACTGACCCGGCGGGTCACTTCGCGCCCACCTCGAACAGCAGGTAGACGAAGGCCGCGAAGAGATGCCCCACGGCGATGTAGATGATCAGGCGCACCCACAGGGCGCGGGGGAACTTCTCCTCCATGTTGCTGTTGCTCATGGCGTGTCTCCAGTGGTGGGGCCCAGGCACAGCGTGGCCGTGGGGCTCTGCAGCAGGGTGTGTACGAAGAGGAGCTCGACCCCGTCGGCGTCCTGCGCGGCGATGCGGTGCGGGGTGAGCGAGTCGAAGTGCGCGCTGTCGCCCGGGGCGAGCAGATGCGTCGTGTCGCCGAGGCGCAGGCGCAGCCGCCCGGTCAGGACGTACAGCCACTCCTCACCGGGGTGCACGCGCACGATGTCGCCCTGGGAGCCGTACGGCACCTGGACCCGCAGGGCCTGCATGCCGCGGCCGGGCGCCCCGGCCTGCCAGTAGGTCCAGCCGCCGGCCGCCGTCGGTTCCATGTCCCCGGCCCGCACCACGGCGTCCCGGTCGGCGACCGTCTCGCCGAGCAGCTCCGAGACGGTCGTACCGTAGATACGGGCCAGCGCGAGCAGCATCGGCAGCGAGGGCTGGCGCTGCCCGGTCTCCAGCCGGGAGAGGTGGGCAGGTGACAGCCCGGCGGCTCGGGCCGCGGCCTCCAGGGTGAGGGAGGCGCGGCGGCGCAGTGCGCGGAGCTGTGGGGCGACGACGGGCAGCTCCGCCTCGGCTTCCGAAGAGCTCATGCCTCCATTCAGCCGGAGGTTTGCCTCTGCGGCAAATTTCTTGCCTCAGAGGCAAAGCGCCGCGCGACGCATACCGATCCGCGGCCGTCTACCGGTTGGCGACCGCCTGCTTCACCAGCGTCTTGCCGAAGTCCCACATCAGCCCGCCACCGCTGTGCGCGTCGTCCATCACGGCCGTGAAGGCGTCGACGAACCGGTCCACGTCCTGCTCGCCGATGATCAGCGGCGGAATCAGCTTGATCACTTCGAGGTGGTCGCCGGAGACCTGGGTGAGGATGCGGTACCGCTGCAGCAGCGGTACGACGACCATCTGCGCGAACAGCCCCTTGCGCGCGGCCTGCAGCATGGTCCACCGGCTGCGCAGCTTCAGCGACTTGGGCCTGCCGAACTCGATGCCGATCATCAGGCCCCGGCCGCGCACGTCGGCGAGCAGCTCGTACTTGTCGATCAGCGCCGCGAGCCGTGACTTCAACTGGTCGCCGGTGGCGCGGGCGTTGGCGACGATCTGCTCGTTCTCCATGACGGACAGCACGGCGAGGCCCGCCGCCATGGCCTGGGCATTGGACCCGAAGCTGGCCGAGTGGACCAGCACCCGGTCCATCGACGAGTAGACCTTCTTGAAGATCCAGTCCTTGCCGAGCGTGGCGCCGACCGGGACGTAGCCGCCCGACAGCGCCTTGGCCACACACACCAGATCGGGTTCCACGCCGTCCTCGTGCTGGTAGGCGTAGAAGTCACCGGTCCTGCCCAGCCCTGTCTGCACCTCGTCGGCGATGAGCAGCGCCTTGTGCTTGCGCAGCAGTTCCTGAGCGGCTCGCAGATAGCCGGGCGGGGCCTCGTGCACGCCCTTGCCCTGGATCGGCTCGACGATCAGGGCGGCGACGTCGCCCTTCTTCAACTCCTTTGCCAGGACGTCGAGATCACCGAGCGGTACGGCCGTGTCGGGCAGCAGCGGGGCGAAACCGTCCCGGAAGCCGGACTCTCCGTTGACCGACAGCGACCCGGTGGTCAGGCCGTGGAAGGCGTGGTCGCAGTACAGGATCCGCGGCTTGCCGGTGACGTACCGGGCGAACTTCAGGGCGGTCTCCACAGCCTCCGTGCCGCTGTTGCCGAAGAACACGCGGTCCAGGTGTGGGCTGTGCGCGAGGAGCTGCTCGGCCAGCAGCCCCGGAAGCGGCTGGCAGTCGAAGCGGGTGAGGTCGGCGAGCTGGGCGTCGAGGACGTCGTGCAGCGCCTTGCGGACCACGGGGTGGTGGCGCCCCAGTCCCATCACCCCGAACCCGGCCAGCATGTCCAGGTAGTCGTTGCCGTCCGCGTCCCAGAAGTGGGCGCCCTCGGCGCGCTCGTAGACCTTGTCGAAGCCGATGGTGTGGAGCATGCGCGGGAGTTGGTGGTTCAGGTACTTCCCGTGCAGCTCGTAGCGTTCGGCTCCGCGCTCGGCCAAGAGTGCGCCGAGGTCGAACTCCTTGGTCATTCAGCCTTCTCCTTGACTGGCGCGGCCGCCTCGCCGCTCTCGGCCGCCTCCTTGACGGCCAGGGTGTCCTCGGCCTCCTTGACGGCCAGGCTCGCGCTGATCCGCCCGGCGACCTCGACCGGCGTGAGCCCGATGTCGGCGAGCACCTCACCGCGCTTGGCGTGCGCGAGGAACTGCTCCGGGATGCCGAACCGCCGTACGGGGACGTCGACCTCGGCGTCACCGAGGGCCAGTGCCACCGCCGCGCCGACTCCGGACGCACGGCTGTTGTCCTCGACGACGGCCACCAGCCGGTGCTCGGCGGCAAGACCAGGGAGCGCCGGGTCGACGGGCTTGACCCAGCGGGGGTCGACGACGGTGCACGAGATCCCGCGGGCCTCCAGCAGCTCGGCGGCCTGCAGGCAGACGGGCGCCATCACACCGACGGCGACGAGGAGCACCTCGGGCGTGTCCGGGCCGCGGTGCAGGACGTCGAGGCCGCCGACCCGGTCGATCGCCGGGATCTGCGGGCCGACCGATTCCTTCGGGAAGCGGACCAGCGTCGGCGCGTCGTCGACGGCGACCGCCTCACGCAGCTGTGCCCGCAACTGGTCCGCGTCGCGCGGGGCGGCGATCCTGAGCCCCGGCACGACCTGGAGGATCGACATGTCCCACATGCCGTTGTGGGAAGGCCCGTCGACGCCCGTGACGCCGGCCCGGTCCAGGACGAACGTGACCCCGCAGCGGTGCAGCGCCACGTCCATCAGGAGCTGGTCGAAGGCACGGTTGAGGAAGGTGGCGTAGACGGCGACGACGGGGTGGAGACCGCCGGTCGCCAGGCCTGCTGCCGATACGGCGGCGTGCTGCTCGGCGATGCCCACGTCCCACACGCGGTCCGGGAACCGCGCGGCGAACTTGCCGAGGCCCACCGGGTGCAGCATGGCCGCCGTGATCGCGACGACGTCCTCCCGCTCCTCCCCGATCGCGACGATCTCGTCGCCGAACACCGAGGTCCAGGAAGGCCCGTTGGAGGGCGCGAGGGGCTCGCAGGTGAGCGGGTCCATCACGCCGACGGTGTGGAAGTGGTCCTCCTCGTGGGCGATCGCGGGCTCGTAGCCGCGGCCCTTCTCCGTCAGGCAGTGGATGAGGACCGGCCCGTGGAAGCGTTTCGCGCGCCGGAGCGCAGATTCGACGGCCCCGATGTCGTGTCCGTCGATCGGGCCGACGTACTTCAGACCGAGGTCCTCGAACATGCCCTGCGGTGCGAACGCGTCCTTGAAGCCCTTCTTCGCGCCGTGCAGTGATTCGTAGATGGTGTTGCCGACGACGGGCGTGCGCAGCAGCACGTCCTTGCCCCAGGCGAGCACCTTCTCGTAGCTGTCGGTGGTGCGCAGGGTGGCCAGATGGTTGGCGAGGCCACCGATGGTCGGCGCGTAGGAGCGCTCGTTGTCGTTGACGACGATGATCAGCGGCCGGTCCTTGGCGGCCGCGATGTTGTTCAGTGCCTCCCAGGCCATGCCGCCGGTCAGCGCACCGTCACCGATGACCGCGACCACATGGCCCTTCTCGCCCTGCACCTGGCGGGCCTTGGCGAGGCCGTCGGCCCAGCCGAGCGCGGTGGAGGCGTGGCTGTTCTCGACGATGTCGTGCTCGGACTCCTCACGCGACGGGTAGCCGGACAGGCCGCCCTTTCCGCGCAGCTTCGAGAAGTCCTGGCGTCCCGTCAGCAACTTGTGTACGTAGCTCTGATGGCCGGTGTCCCACACGATGCGGTCGACGGGTGACTCGAAGACCCGGTGGAGTGCGACGGAGAGTTCCACCACCCCCAGGTTGGGCCCGAGGTGTCCGCCGGTCCTGGCCACCGCGTGCACCAGGAACTCCCTGATCTCTTCGGTCAGTTGACCGAGTTCCGTCTCGGACAGCGCCTTCAGGTCGCGTGGTCCCCGGATGTTCTCCAGAATGGTCACGCTCGGGCCCCCTTCGGTCCGTGCTGTTCAACTCACGGTGACGGCCGGCTCCCCCGACGCGACGCCGTCCTGTTCCATCTGTTCGGCGATCTTCATCGCCTCCTCGATGAGGGTCTCCACGATCTTCGACTCGGGCACGGTCTTGATGACCTCGCCCTTGACGAAGATCTGCCCCTTGCCGTTGCCGGAGGCGACCCCCAGGTCAGCCTCCCGTGCCTCGCCCGGGCCGTTGACCACACAGCCCATCACGGCCACCCGCAACGGAACTTCCATGCCGTCCAGGCCCGCCGTGACCTCGTCGGCCAGCTTGTAGACGTCGACCTGGGCACGCCCGCAGGACGGACAGGAGACGATCTCCAGCCGCCGCTGCCTGAGGTTCAGCGACTCCAGGATCTGGATGCCGACCTTGACCTCCTCGGCGGGGGGCGCGGACAGCGACACCCTGATCGTGTCGCCGATGCCCTGGGACAGCAGCGCCCCGAAGGCCACCGCCGACTTGATCGTGCCCTGGAACGCCGGGCCCGCCTCGGTCACACCCAGGTGCAGCGGGTAGTCGCACTGCGCCGCGAGCTGCTTGTAGGCCTCGATCATCACAACCGGGTCGTTGTGCTTCACCGAGATCTTGATGTCCCGGAAGTCGTGCTCCTCGAAGAGCGAGGCCTCCCACAGCGCACTCTCCACGAGCGCCTCCGGAGTGGCCTTGCCGTACTTCTGGAGCAGCCGCTTGTCGAGCGACCCCGCGTTGACCCCGATCCGGATCGGCGTGCCATGGTCCTTGGCGGCCCGCGCGATCTCCTTCACCTGGTCGTCGAACTTCTTGATGTTGCCGGGATTGACGCGTACGGCCGCACAGCCCGCCTCGATCGCCGCGAACACGTACTTCGGCTGGAAGTGGATGTCCGCGATCACCGGGATCTGCGACTTACGGGCGATGGTGGCGAGGGCGTCCGCGTCGTCCTGCGTCGGACAGGCGACCCGGACGATCTGGCAGCCGGACGCGGTGAGCTCCGCGATCTGCTGCAGGGTGGCGCCGATGTCGGACGTACGGGTCGTCGTCATCGACTGCACCGACACCGGTGCCCCGCCCCCGACCGCCACCGGCCCGACATGGATCTGCCGCGACACACGCCGCTCGGCGATCGGACGGGCCGGTACCTCGGGGACGCCCAAGGAGACGGCGGTCATCGTGTCACTCCCGGTTTCCGGAGACCGTCTCGCGCATCGCGCGCAGGGACTCCTTCAGGGACCCCATGGTGGCGAGGACGGCGGTGGGCTCGTAGCCGCAGTGCGCCATGCAGTTGGCGCAGCGCGGGTCCTTGCCGCGGCCGTACTTGTCCCAGTCGGTGTCCTCGATCAGTTCGCGGTACGTCGGCACGTACCCGTCGCTCATCAGGTAGCAGGGGCGCTGCCAGCCGAAGAGCGAGTAGTTCGGGATCGCCCAGGCGGTGCACGGGAAGTCGACCTTGCCCTCGAGGAAGTCGAGGAACAGCGGCGAGTGGTTCAGCCGCCAGCGACGGCGGTTGCCGCCGGCGAAGGCCTTCTTGAACAGCTCGCGGGTCTGCTCCACGCCCAGGAAGTGCTCCTGGTCGGGTGCCTTCTCGTAGGCGTAGGCGGGCGAGATCATCATCTCGTCGACCTTGAGGTCGTCGTTGAGGAAGTTGAGCACCTCGATGATGGTCTGCGGGGTGTCCGTGTTGAAGAAGGTGGAGTTGGTGGTGACCCGGAAGCCCCGCCGCTTGGCCTCCTTGATCGCCTCCACGGCCTCGTCGAACACGCCCTCCTTCGCCACCGACTCGTCGTGCCGCTCGCGCAGCCCGTCGATGTGCACGGCGAAGGCGAAGTACGGAGAGGGCTTGAACTTGTCGATCTTCTTGCGCAGCAGCATGGCGTTGGTGCAGAGGAAGACGTACTTCTTCTTCGCCACCAACTGCCGCACGATCTCGTCGATCTGAGGGTGCATCAGGGGCTCGCCGCCCGCGATGGACACCATCGGCGCACCGGACTCCAGCACCGCTCCCACGGCCTGTGCGACCGGCATGCGCTGCTTGAGGACACCTGCCGGATGCTGGATCTTGCCGCAGCCCTCGCACTTCAGGTTGCATGCGAAGAGGGGTTCCAGCTCCACGATCAGCGGAAACTTGTCCCGCTTGCGGAGCTTCTGTTCAGCCAAGTACGTAGCGACCTTGATGGACTGACGCAGCGGCATGGCCATCTGGCTCACCTCCTGGGGAGCAGCAAAGAACGGTGCCATTCGAAGAAAGCTGGAAGAACGGCACGAAGGACGCGGAAAGCCGATATTCCACCGCGTACCGTGCCGATTCGAACAAGTTCATGTTCAGGAGCGTCCACGACCACTCGTACGGCCGCAACCGGGCGCTCGCCCGTCCGCACGGCGCTCAGGAGCGTCGCGGCGGATTCCATGTCGACCGCAATCGCGCCGGTCGTGAGCAGATCCGACCGTTCGTGACCACGGACGACGTGATCGGAGCCGGTGAGCGGTCCGGTATGGACGGTGCGTCCGGGTACGGCCCGCGCCAGCTCCTTGACGAGTAGGTCGGTCCCCAGGCAGGGAACGGTTCCGTCCGGATCCCGGGTCTCCTCGGCGACGACCAGATCACCGGGGTGCATGCCGGGGGCGAGCCCCGCGCAGAAGCCCGTGGCCAGCACGGCGGCCTCGCTCAGCGCCGGGTCGGCCAGGACCCGGGCGACGGACCGCTCGGCCGCCTTCGGCCCCATGCCGGTCCGCAGGACGGTGACCGGCCCGCCGGCACCGCTGCGGTCACCGCTGCGCAGCGCGAGCTGCTCGATGCCGAGCGCGCAGGCGATCAGCAGCGGGGCCGGGGCGGGCTGGGTGCTCATCAGCCCCCCTTGCCGACGGGTTTGGCGGCGAACGGCTCTCCGTGCACATACCGCCCGAGCGCGGTGAGCGGGAAGACCTGCCGGTAGAGGTGGTAGTTGATCGAGAAGTCCCAGGGGAAGCCGGTCCCGGTGAAGTACGGCTCGTCCCAGGAGCCGTCCTCCTGCTGGGTGGCCGCGAGCCACTCGACGCCGCGCTCGACGGCCTTGGAGTCCTCCTCCCCCGCGGCCAGCAGTGCCATCAGCGCCCACGCGGTCTGCGAGGCGGTGGAGGCGCCCTTGCCGCTCCATTCCTTGACGTACTTGTAGGAGCGCAGGTCCTCGCCCCAGCCGCCGTCGTCGTTCTGGACCGACTCCAGCCAGGCCACGGCCCGCCGGATCGCCGGGTGCGAGCCGGGGAATCCGGCCGCGACAAGGGCCGGTACGACCGATCCGGTGCCGTAGACGTAGTTGACGCCCCAGCGCCCGAACCACGAGCCGTCCGGCTCCTGCTCGGCGAGCAGCCACTCGATGCCGCGCCGGGTGCGCGGGTCGTGCGAGAGGCCCTCGACGGCCAGCATCTCCACCACGTGTGCCGTCACGTCGGCGGACGGCGGGTCGATGACCTCGCCGAAGTCGCAGAACGGCAGCCGGTTGGGAAAGGGGCTGGTGTTGTCGACGTCGAAGGCGCCCCACGCGCCGTTCTTCGACTGCATCCCGAGGTTCCAGCGCATCCCGCGCCCGATCGCCTTCTCCACCCGCTCCGGGTCGTGGTGCCGGACCCGGCGCAGCGCGAGGATCACCTCGGCGGTGTCGTCGATGTCGGGGTAGTTGTCGTTGTGGAACTCGAACGCCCAGCCGCCGGGCGGCAGTTGGGGCCGCTTGACCGCCCAGTCACCGGGCCGGACGATCTCCTCGCCGAGCATCCAGTCCGCCGCCTTGACGAGCTGCGGATGATCGGCGGGCACGCCCGCGTCGACGAGCGCGATGGTCGCCAGACACGTGTCCCACACGGGCGACTGGCAGGCCTCGATCATCCGGGCCCCGTCCTCGCGCCACACGGCGAAACGGTCCAGCGAGGCCAACCCCTCGCGCATCACGGGGTGTTCGAGGTCGTAGCCCAGCAGGTACAGCGCGATCACCGAGTACACGGCCGGCGGCTGGATGCCGCCCCAGCAGCCGTCGTTCT
This sequence comes from Streptomyces sp. NPDC001663, assembly GCF_042893105.1. NCBI lineage: Bacteria > Bacillati > Actinomycetota > Actinomycetes > Kitasatosporales > Streptomycetaceae > Streptomyces > Streptomyces sp. NPDC001663. The sequence continues at coordinate 527,539 of NZ_JBIAUR010000001.1, forward strand.
CCTGCCGCTCGATGATCCAGCGGGCGGCGGAGTTCATGGCCGCCTTGCGCAGCCTGCGCGGCACGACCTTGCGCAGCTGGTGCAGGCCCTTGTCGAGGCGTTGGAAGGCGCCGTCCCAACTCGCCACCGGGGCAAGGGGCTTGGGCGGGTTCGGGTTGTCCGGGTCGGTGTGCAGTTCGTCGAGCGGGAAGGGCGCGGGCCGCACCGGCCGCTTCGCCGACACGATCGTGAGCGGGACGATCGTCTGCCGGGCCCAGCACCCGAAGTCGTAGATGTTGAGCGGTACCCACTTGGGGAAGTAGATGAGCTCCGGCGGGAGTTCGGGCAGGTCCTCCCACTTCCACCAGCCGAACAGCGCGAGCCAGATCCGGGTGAAGACTCGGGCCGCGGCGATGCCGCCCTGCTCGCGGATCCAGGCGGAGGCCTTCGCCATGTGCGGTGCGTCCGGCTCGTCGCCGGCCAGCCGGAGCGCGACGTACGCCTCGATGGTGGTGGAGAGTTCGCCCGGCCCGCCGTAGAAGCTGGCCCAGGTGCCGTCCTCGTGCTGCTCGCCGCGGATGAACAGGGCTGCGGCGTGCGCGGTGGCCTCGTCGAGGATGCCCAGGAACTGCCGTAGAAGAAGATCCTCGGCGTCCATGGTCACATTGGTCTCGAGGTCGCCCTTCCACCAACCCTGGGCGTCCTGCTGGGACAGCAGGAAGTCGGTGGAGCGTTGGACGGCGCGTACGGCGGCATCGCGGACCCCCGCCGCCACGGGGCTCGTGCTGTCGGTATCCCTGGCCGAGGCAGCTCGGGGCGGTAGAGCCCCGGTGCTTCCGTCGGTCGTCGCTGTCATGGCTTCCCCTTCGTGCAGTCGTGCGAGTCGTGCTGCTGTGGGTCCGCCGTCGGCCGGTGCTGTCCTGGTGCCCGTGGCACCGGCCGGCGACTACGCAAGGGTTGTTCGACCGATAGTGATCATCTCTTTCGTACGACGACGAAGTCGGCGAGCGCCGCGAACTGGGCCCGTACCCGGTCGGGCATGTCGATGGCGTCCAGGGCTTCGATGGCGATGGTGTGCTGACGACGCGCCTCTTCGGCGGTCCACTCGCGGCCGCCCGCCTTCTCGATGAGGGCGGCGCGGGCCGCGAACTCCTCCTCGGAGAAGTTCTCGAAGTCGCTGCTCTTGGCGTCGGCGGCGAGGAGCTCGCCCAGCCGCTCGGCGGCGGGACCTTCCGCCGCGAGCGCGGCCACGACCGGCAGGGACTTCTTGCGCTGGCGCAGGTCGCTCCAGGTCTGCTTGCCGGTGGAGACCGGGTCGCCCCAGATGCCGAGCAGGTCGTCGACGGCCTGGAAGGCGAGGCCCAGGTGGTAGCCGTACTTCTCCAGGGTGTCGGCGGTGCGGCCGTCCGCGCCGCCGAGCACCGCGCCGATGGAGCTGGCGCAGGCGAGCAGGGCGCCGGTCTTGTTGCCCTCCATCTCCAGGCACTCCTCGACGCTGACGCGGTCGCGGTGCTCGTAGGAGATGTCCTGCGCCTGGCCGTCGATCAGGGCGCGGGTGGCGGTCGTGAGGCGGCGGGTGGCGCGGCCGGCCTCGACCGTCCCGAGTTCCAGCAGGATCTCGTTGGCGAGGGCGAACAGGGCGTCGCCGACGAGGATCGCCTGGGCGGGGCCGTGCACCTTCCAGACGGTGTCGCGGTGGCGGCGCTGTTCGTCGCCGTCCATCAGGTCGTCGTGCAGGAGGGAGAAGTTGTGGACGAGTTCGACGGCGACGGCGCCCGGGATGCCGACCTCGGGTGCGGCGCCGGTGACCTCGGCCGAGAGCACCGCGAGGGCGGGGCGCACGGCCTTGCCGCCGTCCCCGTCCGCGGGGTTGCCGTCGGCGTCGATCCAGCCGAAGTGGTAGGCGGAAACGGTGTCCATGGGAGGGGCCAGGCGTTCCACGGCCGCCCGCAGTACCGGTGTGGCAAGGGTCCGGCCGCGCTCCAGGAGCGCGGTCACGTCCACCGCGTCGGCAGCCGTCTCGGCCGGGGGCACAGTGGGCACAGTCTCTCCTCTTGTTGCGGTACCGGAAGTGCGGGGACCTGCCGCATGCTGATCGAGCATCACGCCGCCTCCTCGAACTCGAAGAGGTGACTCGGGCGGGGCCGGCCCAGGGCGCTCAGCGCGGCGTCCGCCGCACTCACACCACTGCGGACCGCACTCTCCATGGTCGCGGGCCACCCAGTGGCGGTCCACGCTCCGGCCAGGTAGAGGCCGGGGGCTTTGGTGCGGGCGCCGGGCCGCAGCCGCCCGACGCCGGGGGTGGGAGCGAACGTCGCCGTGCGCTCCCTGGTCACGAAGAAGTCCTTCACCTCTGCACCGCGCGCGCCGGGCAGCAGCCGCTCCAGCTCGGGCAGGTAGCGCTCGCGCAGCTCGGCGACCGGCTCGTCGATCTCGTCGTGCGCGGCCGACTGGGACAGTGCGAGGTACTGGCCCTCGCGCAGTCCGGAGGCGTCGGTGCGGTCGAAGACCCACTGGACCGGGGTGCCGAGGGCCGCGAAGAACGGCTTCTCCAGCACCTTGCGGTCGTAGACGACATGCACGTTGAGGATCGGCGCGGTGCCGATTTCCAGAAGTTTTTCGGGGGCGTCGAGCGCGCCCTCCGGCAGCAGGTCATGGGCCTCGCGCTGGGGTACGGCGAGCACGACGGCGTCCGCTTCCAGCCGCTCGCCGGGAACCTGAACGCGTAGGCGCCCGTTTTCGTCAGTAGAGATGGAGGTGACGCGTGTACGGACCTCGGTACGGACGCCCGCGGAGTCGAGCGCCTTGCGGGTGAGACGGTCATGCAGTTCGCCCAGCGGGACGCGCGCCCATCCGATGTCGGCCGCGCCCGGGTCGGACAGCAGACCGGTCTTGAACACCATCGCGGCGAGCCCCAGCGAGGAGTCGCCCGCGACCGCGTTGAGGGTGGCGACCCCGACCAGGTCCCACAGGGCCTCGATGGCACGCGCCGACTGACCGTGCGCGGTCAGCCAGCTGCCGAAGTCCTGCGTGTCCAGGTTCGGATCGGCGAGGTCGAGCCCCTTGAGCGCGAGCGCGGCACGCCCCACCTTGGCCCGCTCGGCGAGCGAGAGATGCGGATACGTCGCCAGGCTGCGCCCCAGATGCAGGGGTACGGGCAGGGCGTCGCGCCGCAGCCTGCCCAGCCGCCGCCCCTCGGGCTTGTCGACGTCGAGTACGGGCACGTCGAGACGATCCTGCAGCGGCGCCAGCGCCGTCCCCTCGATGCGGTCGAGGAACCAGCGGTAGGCGGTGCAGCAGCGCAGGTAGACGTGCTGTCCGTTGTCGACGGTCAGTTCGCCGCGCTGGAAGGAGAAGGCGAGGCCACCGAGCCGGGGCCTGCCCTCGATCAGGGTGACGCGGACGCCCGCGTCGGCGAGCGCGAGTGCGGCGGTGATGCCGGCGAGCCCGCCGCCGACCACGACGGCGTCCCGCCCGGATCGTCCCCGGGTGTCAGCAGCCAGCCCCTCGGACTGCGTGCCGTCGCTCATCGCGCACCCTCCCCTGCGTGACCGCCGTGGTTGAACCGTGCACGGCAGGCCGTCGCAGTCAGGGACGCCGTCCTTACCCGGAGGGTTGCGTGCCGCTTTTCTCCGGTGGAATCACCTTGGACCGTTTTGTCCATCAGGCGCGCCTCCTGACGGTCCTCCGTGCCACATGCCGGGCATCCAGGCCGGACAGCCCGCGGACGGCGACGTACGCCTTCTCCCGGCCGGGCAGCGAGACCCGGCCGCGCAGGACGGCCTCCGGGTCGCGCTCGATGCGGTCGAGCAGCCGGCGGTAGATGCCGGCCATGGCGGCGACACACGCGCCGCTGCGCCGGTCGAGCATGGGAAGCAGTCGGTAGCCCTCGGCGAAAAGGGCGCGGGCCCGTCGCACTTCGAAGTGCACGAGGCCCGCGAAGTCGGAGCCCTCCGGTGGGGTCGGGCCGTTGAACCCGGCCGAGCACCCGAATTTCGCGAGGTCGTCGGAGGGCAGATAGGTGCGGCCGCCCTCGGCGTCCTCGCGGACGTCTCTGAGGATGTTGGTGAGCTGCAGCGCGAGCCCGAGCGTGTCGGCATACTCCGGCGCGCGATCGGCGCCGCGCGCCCCCGGTTCCGTACCGAACACGCCGAGCGAGAGCCGTCCGATGGCGCCCGCGACGCAGCGGCAGTAGACCTTGAGGTCGTCCCAGGTCTCGTAGGTCTCGCCGCGGACGTCCATGAGCACGCCGTCGATCAGCTCGTCCAGGCCGCCGAGCGGGATCGGAAAGGTCTCCGCGGCATGGGCGAGTGCGACCGCGACGGGGTCGATGTCGTCCTCGGCGACCGCGCCCTCGCGCACCCGGGTCAGCAGCGACCGGGTGTCCTCGAGTCTCGCGGCCTTGACGTCGTCGGCCAGCGCGCCGTCGCCGATGTCGTCGACGCGCCGGGAGAACGCGTACAGCGCCGACATCGCGCGGCGCTTGGGCGTCGGCAGCAGCCTGATCCCGTACGCGAAATTACGGGCCTGCTGTCCGGTGACGGCCTCGCAGTAGCTGTAGGCGGCGAGTACCGGTGCGGACACGTGTTGTTCCAACTCCACGGTCCGGATCACCCCTCTCCTCGCAGAGTCACGCCCACCTCGCGCAGCAGCTGCACCTTGCCGGGCTTCGGCGGGCCGGGAAGTACGTCGTATTCGGCGGCGGCGATCGCTCGGATCGCCGCCCTTCCCCCCGCCACGAACCCCGCGAGCAGCAGCTTCAGCCTGCCGTGGACGCTACCCACCAGAGGGGCGCCTTCATTCAGGAGATTCCGGGCGCGTTCTGCTTCGTATGCAACCAGTGCGCGCACCGATGCGCCCGCGGTGGGCGTGGCGAGATCTGCCTCTTGAACATGGAAGTGCTTCATGTCCTCGGCCGGCAGATAGATCCGGTCGCGGCCGAGGTCCTCGGCCACGTCCTGCAGGTGTTCGACGATCTGGAGCGCCGTGCAGATCGCGTCGGACAGACGGATCCGCTCCGGGGTCGAGGTGCCGGTGACCGAGAGGACCAGGCGGCCGACGGGGTTGGCCGACAGCTGGCAGTAGGCGACCAGGTCGTCGTAGGTCTCGTACCGGCTGACCAGCTGGTCCTGGCGGTTGGCGGCGATCAGGCCGAGGAAAGGCTCGGGGGTGAGCGAGCAGCGGCGGACCGTCGGCTGGAGGCGGCGGAGCAGGGGGTGGCGGGGGGTGGAGTCGAAGACGCGGTTCAGATCGGTCTCGAAGGCGTCCAGGAGCAGCAGCCGGTCCTCGGCGTCCTCGGGCGACACGCCGAGCAGCCGGGCGTCGGCGCCGCCGGGGGCCAGGTCGCCGTCGCCGATGTCGTCGACGAGGCGGGCGAATCCGTACACCGCCATGAGGTCGTCGCGCCAGGCCCTGGGCAGGAAGAAAGGTGCCACGGGGAAGTTCTCGCCCGCGGCCTTGTCGAGCGTGTCGCGCTCCGGATCACCGGCGCGCGACGTGCCGGTTCCCGTCACCGCGGACTGCCCGGGGCGGGGACGGCACATGCTGCGTGGAGCTGGGGAGTTTCCGTAGCCATTGCCGTCACATCTCCCGTTCTACACTGCCGACCCAATACGCACTATTTCGGACACGCCGCCCGGCCGTCCGCACGGTTGTCCCGCTTGAGGGTGTCGCGCATTATCGCCCCACTTGCCGCGTTTCGGGACCGGTACAGCTTACGTTGTACAACGCAGCGAGGATCCCTGGGGTGTCCTGCACATCACAACAACACACCGATTGGCGTCAAGATTCCTTGAGCGAAACCGAGTTGACGTTTCCTTTGCAGACGCGGGGCCCCGCCGGAACAGTTCCGGCGGGGCCCCGCGAAGCGTTCTGGCCAGTGTGTCCAGGTCGGGGTGGACTACTTGCCCGTGAACTTCTCGTACTCCTTGAGGACCTCTTCGGTCGGCCCGTCCATGCGCAGCTCGCCGCGTTCCAGCCACAGGACGCGGTCGCAGGTGTCCCGGATCGACTTGTTGTTGTGACTGACGAGAAACACCGTGCCGGCTTCCTTGCGCAGCTCACGGATGCGCTCCTCGGAGCGCTTCTGGAACTTGCGGTCACCGGTCGCCAGCGCCTCGTCGATCATCAGGACGTCGTGATCCTTGGCAGCGGCGATGGAAAAGCGCAGACGGGCCGCCATGCCGGAGGAGTAGGTGCGCATCGGCAGGGTGATGAAGTCGCCCTTCTCGTTGATGCCGGAGAAGTCGACGATCGCCTGGTAGCGCTCCCTGATCTGCTCGCGGGTCATACCCATGGCGAGCCCGCCCAATATGACGTTCCGCTCGCCCGTCAGGTCGTTCATCAGGGCCGCGTTGACGCCGAGCAGCGAGGGCTGGCCGTTGGTGTAGACGCGGCCCTTCTCCGCCGGGAGGAGGCCCGCGATGGCGCGCAGCAGGGTCGACTTGCCGGAGCCGTTGGAGCCGATGAGGCCGATGGCCTCACCGCGGTAGGCGACGAAGGAGACCCCCTTGACGGCGTGCACCTTGCGCACGCCGCGCTCCTCGCCGCGCTTGACGATGCGGCTGAGGGCAGCGGTGGCGCTGCCCTTGCCGGTCTTGGCGCCGTGGACGCGGTAGACGATGTGCAGCTCGTCGGAGATGACCGTGGGAATGCGGTCTTCCTGTTGGTTCTCAGCCACGGCCGTACCTCTCCTCCGCCTTCCAGAAGTACACGAAGCCGCCGAGGGCGATCAGGACCGCCCAGCCGCCCGCGGCCGCCCAGACGTGGTCGGGGAGGTTCTCCGCTCCGTAGTCCTCGATGAGCGCGAAGCGCATCAGGTCCATGTAGATCGCGGCCGGGTTCCACTGCAGGACGGTCGCCAGCCACTGCGGCTTGTCGGCCAGCATGATCGGGATGGAGAACATCACGCCGGACGCGTACATCCACGTACGCATGACAAACGGCATCAGCTGTGCCAGGTCCGGGGTCTTGGCGCCCGCGCGGGCCATGATCAGCGCGAGGCCGCTGTTGAAGAGGAACTGCAGGGCCAGCACCGGGACGATCAGCAGCCAGGACAGGTCCGGGATGCTGCCGAAGCCGATCGCCACGGCGAACAGCACGATCATCGAGAACAGCAGCTGCTGGAGCTGCTGCAGCGCGAAGGAGATCGGCAGCGAGGCGCGCGGGAAGTGCAGCGCGCGGACCAGGCCGAGGTTGCCGGAGATCGCGCGTACGCCCGCCATCACCGAGCTCTGCGTGAAGGTGAACACGAACACGCCCGTGACCAGGAACGGGATGTACACGTCCTTGGACATGCCCCGGCTGGCGTTCAGGATGACGCCGAAGATGAAGAAGTAGACGGCCGCGTTCAGCAGCGGCGTCGCCACCTGCCAGAGCTGACCGAGCTTCGCCTGGCTGTACTGGGCGGTCAGCTTCGCCCGCGAGAAGGCGAGGATGAAGTGACGCCGGTCCCAGAGCTGGCGGACGTACTCGACGAGGGACGGCCGGGCACCGCTCACGGTCAGCCCGTACTTGGCGGCGAGCTGGGGCGCCGCGAGGCCCTCGTCGGGCGACACGGACGCGCTCAGGGCGACCGTGGCGTCGTGCGTTGTCTCACTCACAGGGGGAAACTTTCGTCTTCTGGATGCGCAGCCTGTGCGGGCTTGGCATGAATCCGGGACCCGCCTCGGGTCCGATGGCTCACAGGAACGAGCTTGTCAGATCACAGGGGGTCGGCCCAGTCGGGTCAGCCGCCACACCGTACGCCACTTCATGGGCCTGCGCGGCCCGCACGGAGTGGTCCAGCCTTCCCGGAACCCGCCGAACCACGCCCTCAGGGCGGGCCGCGAGGGGCGGCGGACGAGGGTGAGCAGCATCCAGACCCCGAGGTAGACCGGGACGAGGAGCGCGGGGAGGTTGCGGCGGGCGAGCCAGACGCGGTTGCGGGCGACCATGCGGTGGTAGACCGCGTGCCGCGAGGGCGCGGTCGTCGGGTGGTACAGCACCATGTCGGACCGGTAGTCGATCATCCAGCCCGCGTCGAGGGCCCGCCATGCCAGGTCGGTTTCCTCGTGGGCGTAGAAGAATTCGTCCGGGAGGCCGCCGACTTCGGCGAAGACCTGGGTGCGTACGGCGTTGGCGCCGCCGAGGAAGGTGGTGACCCGGGAGGAGCGCATCGGGTCGGCGGCGCGCAGGCGCGGGACATGCCGACGCTGGGTGACCCCGGTGTCGGGGTCGGCGATGCGGAAGCTGATGATGCCGAGCCTGGGGTCGGCCTCGAAGGCCTGGCGGCACAGCTCGGCGGTGTCGTGGCCCGCGAGGAGGCCGTCGTCGTCGAGGAACATCAATATGTCGACGTCGCGGCCGCTGGGGCCGAAGGCCTCGATGCCGACGTTGCGGCCGCCGGGGATGCCGAGGTTCTCCGGCAGCTCGATGGTGCGGACGCCGTCGGGGACGTCCGGGACGGGTGAGCCGTTGCCGACCACGACCACCTCGACACGGTCGCCGTCCTGCTTGGCGACCGAGTCGAGGAGCGCGCGGAGCTCGTCGGGGCGGTTGCCCATGGTGATGATCACCGCGCCGACCTTCATGGGCGTGCTCACTTCAGCCTGCTCGACGCAAGGATCGACACCAGGTGCAGAAGGGTCTGCAGCAGCGCGATACCGGCCAGCACCGCGACACCGAGCCGGGAGAAGAACAGGTCGCCGCGGGCCTGGTCGACGAAGGCCAGGACCAGGATCAGCAGGGACGCCTCGATGCCGAGGATCAGCCGGTGGAACTTGAAGGCGGCCGCGGCCCGGCGGGCCAGCGCCATGCCGGAGGAGCGCATCTCGGCGGCGGCCTCCTGCACCGGGGGCTTCCCGGCCTGGTGCCGGGCGACGCCGACCAGGTCGGTCTCGGCCTTGATCAGGATCGCGCCGAGCGCGGCCAGCGTGCCGAGGAAGGCCCACAGCCAGTCGATACGGCCGCCGCCCCACAGGTCGGCGGCGCGCAGGCCGAAGCCGACGAGGACAGCGGCGTCGGTGAGGTAGGCGCCGACGCGGTCGAGGTAGACGCCGTTCAGCGAGTACTGCTTCTTCCAGCGCGCGATCTCGCCGTCGACACAGTCCAGCAGCAGATACATCTGGACGCAGACCACGCCCAGCACGGCCCCGGGGATGCCGGGCACCAGCAGTGCCGGGGCCGCGAGCACGCCGAATACGGTCATCAGGTACGTGAGCTGGTTGGGCGTGACCCTGGTGTTCACCAGGTAGCGGTCGACCCGCAGGGACACCTCACGCATGTAGAGGCGTCCCATCCAGTGCTCACCGCTGCGCCGGTCCTTGACCCCTGCGGGGTGGACGACCGGGCGGAGTTCAGCTACCGATGGCCTTGACATAGTCGGCGTAGGTGTCCTTGATCTGGTCGGTTTTCAGGTCGAGGTGTTCGAGGATCGTGTAGCGGCCGGGCCGGGTCTCCGGGGCGAACTCCACGGCGCGGACGAACTCGTCCACGGTGAAGCCGATCTCCTCCGGGAGCACCGGCAGCCCGTGCCGGCGGAGCACCTCGGCCATGTAGGCCGATTCCTCGTGGGCTCCGCGCAGGTACATGGCGAAGGCGGCGCCGAGGCCGCACTGCTCGCCGTGGCTCGCGGCACGCTTGGGGAACAGCAGGTCGAAGGCGTGGTTGATCTCGTGGCAGGAACCCGAGGCGGGGCGCGAATCTCCGGAGATCGACATTGCGACGCCCGTGAGGACCAGCGCCTCGGCGAGCACCTGCAGGAAGTTGTTGTCGCCGACGCCGCCCGGGTGCCGCAGCACGGCCTCACCGGCCTGACGGGCCATGGCGGCGGCCAGTCCGTCGATCTTCTCGCCCTTGACGCGGTTCGCAAGCTCCCAGTCGGCGATCGCGTTGATGTTGGAGATCGCGTCGCCGATGCCCGCGCGCACGAAGCGCACCGGTGCCTCGCGGATGACATCGAGGTCGATGACTGCCGCTATCGGATTCGGGACACCGTACGACCCGCGCCCCGCGTCGTTGTCCAGGGTCGCGACCGGCGAGCACAGGCCGTCGTGCGCGAGGTTCGTCGGCACGGCGACCAGGGGCAGGCCGATGCGCGCCGCGGCGAACTTGGCGCAGTCGATGATCTTGCCGCCGCCCAGGCCGACGACCGCGTCGTAGTGACCGGCCTTCATCTCGCCGGCCAGCCGGATCGCGTCGTCCAGGGTGCCGCCGCCGACCTCGTACCAGGTCGCGCCAGGCAGCGACGGCTCGAGCCGATCGCGCAGCTTCGCGCCCGAGCCGCCGCTCACCGCTACGGCGAGCCGGCCGGAGTGCGAGATCCGCTCGTCGGCGAGCACACCGGCCAGGTCGTCGAGGGCACCCGGGCGGATGTCCACGACGAGCGGTGAGGGAATCAGCCTCGTCAGTACTGGCACGCGATCTCCCGTCCGCGGGCGAGATCGTCGTGGTTGTCGATCTCGACCCACTTGACGTCGCCGATCGGCGCCACGTCGATCCGGAAGCCGCGGTTCACGAGCTCCTGGTACCCGTGCTCGTAGAACTGCTGCGGGTCGGTCTCCCAGACCGCCTTCAGGGCGTCGGCCAGCTCGGGGGCGGCGTCGCCCTCGATGAGCGTCACGCCGATGTACTCGCCGGTCGCCTCGGCGGGGTCCATCAGCTTGGTGATCTTCGTCATGCCCTTCTCGGGGTCGACGACGACCTTCATCTCCTCGTCGGCCAGGTTCTTCACCGTGTCCAGGGCGAGGATGATCCTCCTGCCCTCGCCGCGGGCGGCGAGCAGCGTCTTCTCGACGGAGACCGGGTGGACGGTGTCGCCGTTGGCGAGGATCACGCCGTCCTTGAGGGCGTCACGGCCGCACCACAGGGAGTAGGCGTTGTTCCACTCCTCGGCCTTGTCGTTGTCGATGAGGGTGAGCTTGAGGCCGTACTTCTGCTCCAGGGCGGCCTTGCGCTCGTACACGGCCTCCTTGCGGTAGCCGACGATGATCGCGACCTCGGTCAGGCCGATCTCGGCGAAGTTGCCGAGGGTCAGGTCCAGAACCGTGGGTTCGCCCTCTATGCCCGCGGGCCCCACCGGCACCAGAGCCTTGGGAAGGCTGTCGGTGTAGGGGCGCAGACGCCGTCCGGCGCCGGCCGCCAGCACGAGGCCGATCATGCGGGTTCTCCTTCATCGTGTACGGCGGGAGCCCCGGAGGACACCCAGAAGCGGATGCTCTCGACGAGCACCACCAGGGCGACGGCCACGGCGAGCGCCGTGAGCGCGACCTTGAACTGCGAGGCGGTGAGCGCGGCGGCCAGGACGGTGACGAGCAGCGTCCGCCCCTCCTGCCCCCCGACGGCGCGCACCAGCCAGGCCGGGGGCGCTCCGGCGTTGCCGCGGATGCGGTACACCGTGTCGTAGTGATGGTAGGCGACGGCCGCCACCAGGCCGAAAGCCGCAGGAAGGGCTCCGTTCACGTCTGCTTTGGCCGCCAGTACCAGGACAGTGCCGTATTCGGCGAACCGGAACAGCGGCGGGACGAGCCAGTCGAGGGCGCCCTTGAGGGGGCGGTACAGCGCCTGACCGGCGGTGATCGTGTAGACGACGGCGCCTGCGACGGGTGCCCAGGTGACCCCGGAGAAGAGGGAGACGGCGAGGACGGCCGTGCCGGCCGCCGCCACCAGCAGCGGGGCGCCGAGGCGGACCCGTGTGGCACGCGCCACGAGGGAGGCGAGCGGGCCGTTGTCCGCGAGGTCCGCCAACGCCTGCGCCGCCCGGTCGGTGCGCTGGGCCTTGCGCGTCAGCGAGCGCAGCACCCGGCCCGCGGTGGTGTACGTCGCGGCGAAGGCGCAGCCGATGAGCAGGACGTAGAAGGTGATCCGAGGGGTCGTGGCCGCCGTGAGCACCGCGATCATCGCCCAGCGCTCGCCGATCGGCAGCACGATCATGCGCCGGACCCAGACCGTCCAGCCGACGCTGTCCAGCTTGTCGGAAAGGGCGGCGGTGGGGCTGGTGTTGGCAGTGGCGTCGTGGTTGGCCTCGTTGAAGGAGAAGTCGACGACGTGCCGGCAGGTCTGCAGGATCATCGCGCCGAGGGCGAGGGCCCATACGTCGTCGCCGCCGCGGGCCGCTCCCAGGGCGAGGCCCGCGTAGTAGGCGTACTCCTTGGCGCGGTCGAAGGTCGCGTCGAGCCAGGCGCCGAGCGTGGAGTACTGCAGGGAGTAGCGGGCGAGCTGGCCGTCGGTGCAGTCCAGGACGAACGAGGCGATCAGCAGGACGCCCGCGGCGATGTAGCCGCCGCGGGTGCCGGTGGCCGCGCAGGCCGCCGCGATCAGTGCGGTGAGCAGCGAGGCCGTGGTGACCTGGTTCGGGGTCAGGCCCCGGCGGGCGCACCAGCGGGCGATGTAGCGGGAGTACGGGCTGATGAAGAACGTGGTGAAGAAGCCGTCGCGGGACTTCACGGCGGATTTGAGGCGTACGGCTTCGTCGTCGACGTTCGCCACGGCCTGCCGGGCCTCGTTGCGGGACTGCGGGTCGGCGGGGACGACGGCGACCAGGCTGCCGAGTTCGGGGCGGTGGACGTCGGCGCCGTCGGTGTCCAGGGCGGTGACGACGCGGTCGGCGAGGCTGTCCACCGCGACGGCGGTTCCCCCGCTCGCCGAGCTCTCGCGGGCCATCGCCCGGGTCAGGGCCTGACGTCCGGCCGACTGGGCGGTGACGGCGCCGGGGATCGCGGCGAGGTCGAAGCGCGGGTCGGTGAGGCCGAGGCGCAGGGCGTGCAGGTGGCCGACGAAGCGGCCGTCGACGACGGCGACCCGCTCACCGCCCGGCACCTGGGCGAGCAGGGTCTCGGCGTCGGCGGCGTCGGAGGCGACCCGGACGTCGAAGCCGAGGGACCGCAGATCGCCCTCGATCGACGATCCGGGGACCGGCTGACCGGTGAGGATGGCGGTCGACAACCGAACTCACTCCCTGAGGTGCCGACGCGCCGGCGCCGGTCATGTGCATGGTGGGGGCGCCCCTTGGCTGCACCAGGCGGGCGGCATGTCGGCAGAGGCTATCGGATGCCCGGAGAGCGGTGTTCACCGCCCGTTCACGGGCCGATCAACGCCGTCTCCACCGGCCTTTGCCGCGATCATCATCGGTGATCCGGGGCTCCGGCCACAAACCGCGCGGACCAGATCAGGCATCCCGGACATTGGGGGCCGCGGGGCGGGGTCGACATAGGGTGGGCGACCATGACTTGGCTGATCACAGGCGGAGCGGGATACATAGGGGCCCATGTGGCGCGGGCGATGGCCGGCGCCGGGGAGCGCGTCGTCGCGCTGGACGACCTCTCGGCCGGGGTGCCCGCGCGGCTGCCCGCGGAGGTCCCGCTCGTCGAGGGCTCGACGCTCGACGGCGAGCTGCTGCGGAAAGTCTTCGCCGAGTACGGCGTGACCGGTGTCGTACATCTCGCGGCGCGCAAGCAGGTCGCCGAGTCCGTGGCGCAGCCCACGCGCTACTACCGGGAGAACGTCGGCGGTCTCGCGACGCTGCTGGAGGCGGTGGCCGGGGCCGGGATCGGGAAGTTCCTGTTCTCCTCGTCGGCGGCCGTGTACGGCAACCCCGATGTGGAGCTGATCACGGAGGACACTCCGTGCGCGCCGGTGAACCCGTACGGCGAGACCAAGCTCACCGGGGAGTGGCTGGTGCGGGCGGCGGGCGGTGCGCACGGCCTCGCGACGGTGTGCCTGCGCTACTTCAACGTGGCGGGCGCGGCGGCGCCCGAGCTGGCCGACACGGGCGTCTTCAACATCGTCCCCATGGTCTTCGACCGGCTCACCCACGACGAGGCCCCGCGGATCTTCGGCGACGACTACCCGACGCCGGACGGCACCGCCATCCGCGACTACATCCACGTCGCCGACCTGGCCGAGGCGCATCTGGCGGCCGCACGGCGGCTCGAGGGCCGCAGCGGCGATCTCACGGTGAACATCGGGCGCGGCGAGGGCGTCTCCGTACGCGAACTGATCACGGTCATCGGCGAGGTGACCGGCGACCGGCGCACACCCGTCGTCGAGGGACGCCGCCCGGGGGACGCGCCGTGCGCGGTCGCCTCCGCCGCCCGGGCCGCCGAGGAGCTCGGCTGGAAAGCCCGGCGCGGGGTGCGGGAGATGGTCGAGTCGGCCTGGCGGGGCTGGCAGCTGCATCACGGAAAGTAGCTGAGGGTGCCCTGACCTGCGCATCGTTTCCGCAGGTCAGGGCACATGACAACGGTGTTCAGTGCCGCGTTGCCCGATACCCCCCACCCGTAGTTCACTGTGATCCCGGGCGGAACACAGGAGGGCGGCTGTCATGGGGGCTGGGCACGATCACGGGCATGCGCACACGCACGCGCCGCCCACCGGCACGGCCGCGGCGGCCTACCGCGGGCGGCTGCGCGTCGCGCTGTCGATCACGCTCACCGTCATGGTCGTCGAGATCGTCGGCGGTGTCCTCGCGGACTCGCTCGCGCTGATCGCGGACGCCGCGCACATGGCGACCGACGCACTCGGGCTGGGCATGGCGCTGCTCGCGATCCACTTCGCCAACCGCCCGCCGACCGGCAACCGCACCTTCGGGTACGCCCGCGCCGAGATCCTCGCCGCGCTCGCCAACTGTCTGCTGCTGCTCGGGGTCGGCGGCTATGTCCTGTACGAGGCGATCCAGCGGTTCATCACGCCGGCCGACACCGCGGGCGGGCTGACCATCGTCTTCGGCGCGATCGGTCTGGTCGCGAACATGATCTCCCTCACGCTGCTCGTCCGCGGCCAGAAGGACAGCCTGAACGTGCGCGGGGCGTTCCTGGAGGTGGCGGCGGACGCGCTGGGTTCACTCGCGGTGATCATCTCGGCGCTGGTGATCCTGGCCACGGGCTGGCAGGCCGCCGACCCGATCGCCTCGCTCGTCATCGGCCTGATGATCGTGCCGCGCACCTTCAAGCTGCTGCGCGAGACGCTGGACGTGCTGCTGGAGGCGGCCCCCAGGGGCGTCGACATGGCGGAGGTGCGGGCCCACGTCCTCGGCCTGGACGGTGTCGAGGACGTCCACGACCTGCACGCCTGGACGATCACCTCCGGGATGCCGGTGCTCTCCGCGCACGTGGTCGTGCGCTCCGACGTCCTCAGCGCGATCGGCCACGAGAAGATGCTGCACGAGCTCCAGGAGTGCCTGGGCGGCCACTTCGACGTGGAGCACTGCACCTTCCAGCTGGAACCGGTCGGGCACGCGGAACACGAGGCGAAACTGTGCCATTGAGGCAGGTGAGGCGCCTCATGGCCGGAATGCAGCCGTCCGGCGCGACCCTGCGTCGTTAAGCCTCACAGCGCTGCCCGGGACGGTTCCCCGCCGACCACGAAGGGCACGATCAACTATCGGGCCCCTCTTCCGGTCTTCAACCGGTGACGGCCGTGGTCCGCGCCGCGCGCGGGACATGCGGGCGTGCCGTGAAGTGCCGGGAGTGCCGGATTCGTGCGGCACACTTGGGGCGCGAAGACCGATGTGAAGGATGGGTATGCCGATCACACCTGCCACCGCGACGCACAGTCCGTCGAACGGCACCGCAGACGCGATTTTGCTGGAACTGGTCGACGAGAACGGCGTCACGATCGGCACCGCGGAGAAGCTCGCCGCCCACCAGCCGCCGGGGCAGCTGCACCGCGCCTTCTCCGTCTTCCTCTTCGACGAGCACGGCCGGCTGCTGCTCCAGCAGCGGGCGCTCGGCAAGTACCACTCCCCCGGCGTGTGGTCCAACACCTGCTGCGGCCACCCCTACCCCGGCGAGTCCCCCTTCGCAGCGGCGGCCCGGCGGACGTACGAGGAGCTCGGGGTCTCCCCGTCGCTGCTCGCCGAGGCGGGCACCGTCCGCTACAACCACCCGGACCCGGACTCGGGCCTGGTCGAGCAGGAGTACAACCACCTCTTCGTCGGCATGGTGCAGTCACCGCTGCGGCCGGACCCGGAGGAGGTCGGCGCGACGGCCTTCGTGACCCCCGCGGAACTGGCGGAGCGGCACGCGAAGGACACCTTCTCGTCCTGGTTCATGACCGTGCTGGACGCGGCCCGCCCCGCGGTCAGGGAGCTGACCGGCCCGTCCGCCGGCTGGTGACCCCCCTCAGAGGACCCGCACGGGTTTGAGCGGGAGAGCGGCCCAGATCACCTTGCCGCCGCTCGCCGTGTGCTCGACGTCGCACACACCGCCCGCCTCCCGGGTCACCTCGCTGACCAGGAGCAGCCCCCGGCCGCCCTCGCCGCTGTGGTCGGTCTCCAGAGCGGTCGGGCGGTAGGGGTGGTTGTCCTCCACCGACACCCGCACCCACTCGGCGCCGACGGCAACCTCCACGGCGAGCATCGGCGACAGCAGCGCCGCGTGCCGGACGGCGTTCGTGACCAGCTCCGAGACGATCAGCAGCAGTCCGTGCACCAGGTCGTCGGAGATGGGCACGCCCTGGCGGTACAGCAGGTCCCGTACGGCATGTCGCGCCTGCGGGACCGAGGCGTCGGCGGCGGGAGCTGTGAACCGCCAGACACCTTCGTACGGCAGTGGCTGCGCGGGCCCCGGGTCGAGGGGCTCGTCCGCGCCGCCTTCTGGGCGTGGGCCGGACCCGCGCCCGTGGTTCTCCATCGTCCGGTCGCCACCCTTGCGCTCGATTGTCACCACACGTCTGAGTGTTGGTAACGACCCGCACCGCCCCGGATGACTGAACAGAAGTCAGCAGGTATCGAGCACTTATGACCGTTGGCGTATGACACGGTCAGTTGTGGGACTGCTCCTGTTCCCCTTCAGCCGACTTCGCGAACTATTCGGGTTGTACGGGTTTGACGGCACCCTCGCCCGATTCGTTCCGGACGTCGTCCTCGCGGGCGAGCTACCCCCTGCGCACGTGTCGTAACTCTCGCCCTTCCGTCCTTGATCACCCGCCCGGCGGGGCGGCTAGCATCCGGCCCATGGAGCCCCAGCTGCTGCACGACGTCGCCGACTCGGTCGCCACCGTCGTCATTCACCACCCGGCCAAGCGCAACGCCATGACGGCCGCGATGTGGGCCGCCCTGCCGCCGTTGCTCGACACCCTCGCGGCCGACCCGGACGTACGGGCGCTGGTGCTGACCGGGGAGGGCGGGACGTTCTGCGCGGGGGCCGACATCTCCACGCTGCAGGGGTCGCCGGAGGACGCGCAGGGGCTGGCCGTGCGCGCCGAGGACTCCCTCGCCGCCTTTCCGAAGCCGACACTGGCCGTGATCCGCGGGCACTGTGTGGGCGGCGGGGCGCAGCTCGCGGGGGCCTGCGATCTGCGGTTCGCCGCGGAGGGGTCGCTGTTCGGGGTGACGCCTGCGAAGCTCGGGATCGTGTATCCGGCGTCCTCCACCCGGCGGCTGGTGTCGCTGGTGGGTCCGGCGGCCGCCAAGTACCTGCTGTTCTCGGGTGAGTTGATCGACTCGGCGCGGGCGCTGCGCACCGGCCTGGTGGACGAGGTGCTGCCCGAGGGTGAACTCGCCAAGCGGGTCTTGGAGTTCACCCGGATCCTGGCCTCCCGCTCGCAGCTCACCCAGGCCGCGGCGAAGGAGTTCGCGAACGGGCGCACCGACCGGGACGTGTACTGGACGGAGCAGATGCGCGGCAGCGGCGACACCGCGGACGGGGTCGCCGCGTTTCTGGAGCGCCGTCAGCCGCGGTTCACGTGGACGGTTCCTGACCGAGGATGAACCGGCTCCTCGACCGCATCAGCTCCACGACGTCCGCCGGCGCCTTCTGCGGGGCTCCGGCGTCGTAGGGCGGCTGTGGGTCGTACTCGATGCCCAGCTGTACGGCCTGCGCCACGAAGTCGCCCGCCATCCGGCCGAGCAGGGCGAGCCCCATGTCGATGCCGGAGGAGACCCCGGCAGCGGTGACGTACTTGCCGTCCGTCACCACCCGCTCCCCCGTGGGCTCGACGCCGAACCTCTTCAGCTCGTCGAGAGCCAGCCAGTGCGACGTCGCGCGGCGGCCTTCGAGCAGGCCCGCGGCGGCGAGCAGCAGGGAGCCGGTGCACACCGACGTCGTCCAGGTGCTGGTGGCGTCGGCGGTGCGGATCCAGTCGAGGAGCACCTTGTTGTCCATCTGCGCGGTCTGCCCCGGGCCACCGGGAACGACCACGACGTCGGGGTTCGGCACCTCGGCCAGGGTCCTGTCGGCGGTCAGGGCGAGGTTCCCGTTGTCGTTGCGGACCGGGCCGGTCCGCTCGGCGACGAACACGGTCTCGGCATCGGGCAGCCGGCCGAGGGTCTCGTACGGCCCCACGGCGTCGAGAGCGGTGAAGCGGTCGTAGAGGACGATCGCGAACTGCATGGGTTCCCCCTTGAGTTGACGGGTGCTCAGTGGGCGGGTGCCGGGCGGAACCGGCGCCGGTACTCGGCGGGTGCCGCGCCGAGCGTTCTGACGAAGGCGCGGCGCATCGCCTCCGGGGTGCCGTAGCCGCTGGCGCGGGAGATCTCCTCGACGCCGTCGGCGGTGTCCTCGAGCAGACGGCGGGCGTGTTCGAGGCGGACGCGGTCGACGTAGCGGCCCGGCGTCATGCCGGTCTCCGCCTGGAAGGCGCGGGCGAAGTGGCGGGGCGAGAGGGCGGCGCGTTCGGCCAGGGACTCCACGCTCAGGTCGCCGGACGGATGCTCGGTGATCCACTGCTGGACCTCGCGCAGCGGCTCGCGCCGGGCGGTCTGGGCGGCCAGTTGGGCGCTGAACTGCGCCTGGTTTCCCGGCCGGCGCAGGAAGACGACCAGGTGGCGGGCGAGCGCGAGGGCGGTCTCGCGGCCCAGGTCCTCCTCGACCAGGGCGAGCGCGAGGTCGATGCCGGAGGTGACGCCGGCGGAGGTGGCCACCTGTCCGTCGCGGATGTAGATCGGGTCCGGGTCGACCTCGACGGCCGGATGGTCACGGGCGAGCTTGGCGCAGTGCGCCCAGTGGGTCGTGGCCCGGCGGCCGTCCAGCAGGCCCGCCTCGGCGAGCAGGAGGGCGCCGGTGCAGACGGAGACGAGGCGTTCGGCGCGGGGACCGTGCTCGCGCAGCCAGTCGGTCAGGCGTGCGTCACGGCCGGTGCGGCGGGTGCCCTCGCCGCCGGGGACGAGGAGCGTGTGCGGGTCCCGGGCCTCGGTCAGGGGCTCGTCCGGTACGAGGGTCAGGCCGCTGGAGGTGCGCACGGGGGCGCCGTCCAGGGAGGCCGTACGGATGCGGTAGCTGCCCGGGGTGTGTTTCTCGGCCCCGGCGAAGACCTCCAAGGGGCCCGTGACGTCGAGGCTCTGCACGCCGTCGAAGAGGACGATCAGGACTGTTCGCTGCGCCATGCCATCGATTCTTGGCGGGGGCGGGGATGGCCGCAATGACGAGCACCCCACCTTTCCTGCCATCCGGTGCCCACCCTTGGATCACGTACCAACCAGTCGGTAACGTCCTCGTCATGACTCTCGCCCTCGAGCCGCGCGCCGGCCGGCGCTGCCACAACGTCCTCAACGCCCTGCACGCGACGCTCTACTTCTCGCCCGACCTGGGCACGGAGCTGGGCGCCCTCGGTATCACGCACCCCAGGGCCGTCAACTTCGCCGTGCGCGCGGCGGCGATGGGGCCTGTCGGGCCGGGCACCGTGACCGCGACCTTCTACAACTACAAGTACGAGCTCGTGGCCCGGCATGTGCCCGCCGTGTGGTCGGTCGCCTCCCCCGAGCAGGTGCTGGCGGCACGCGCGCGTGCCGTCGACGCGACCCTGCGACGGCTGCTGGGCGACGAGGCCGTGGCGTCCGACGAGATGGCGGAGGCCGCCCGGCTCGCCCTGCGGGCCACCGAGGCCTGCACCCGCTCCGCCCGGCCGCTGTACTCCGCGCACGCCGATCTCCCGGTCCCCGAGGAGCCGCACCTGGCCTACTTCCACGCCGCGACGCTGCTGCGCGAGCACCGTGGCGACGGGCACCTCGCGGTCCTGATGTCGGCGGGACTTGACGGACTGGAGGCCGTCGTGACCCACACCGCCACCGGCAAGGGCATGACGCCCAAGTGGGTCTTCGGCAGCCGGGGTTGGAGCCAGGAGGAGTGGGACGCGGCCGCCGGGCGGCTGCGCGGGCGCGGGCTGCTGGACGCGGACGGCGAACTGACCGAGCAGGGCGTCGCGCTGCGGGCCGGGATAGAGGCGGAGACCGACCGTCTGGACCGGGCGCCGTACGAGCATCTGGGCGCCGAGGGCGTCGCGCGGCTGACGGAGCTCGCGGCGGTGTTCACGGGGGCCGCAGTGGGCGCGGGGGGCTTCCCGGCGGATCTGATCGGCAAGAGCTGAGCAGAGCCGGGTACCCGGGCCTCTCCCGGTCACCGTGGCCGGGAGAGGAAAGAGGAATCTCGTGTTCCGTGCGATTGCAGACGTGCTGCGGCAGACAGGTGGCGCGATCGCCACCGTGGTGACCCTGCCCTTCCGCGCTTTGGCCCGGCTCTTCGGCGGAGCCTCCGGCTCGGCGCGGGGCCGCCGGGCCTGATACCGCCGCCTCGCCCCGCCGGTGGGGCGCCCTGATCCCCGACTGTCGGTGCCACCTGCCACAATTGCGGCGCAACCTCAGTGGAGAAGGCGGTACGGGATCGTGACGACACCCGGATCCATCGAAGTAGGGTCCATCGAAGGCAGGATCGCCGAGGAGCTCGGCGTACGGGAGCGGCAGGTCAAGTCTGCCGTGGAGCTGCTGGACGGCGGTTCGACGGTGCCCTTCATCGCCCGCTACCGCAAGGAAGCGACCGAGATGCTTGACGATGCGCAGCTGCGCACGATCGAGGAGCGGCTGCGCTACCTGCGGGAGCTGGAGGAGCGCCGGGCGGCGATCCTCGACTCGGTGCGCGAGCAGGGCAAGCTGACCGAGGAGCTGGAGGCGCAGATCCGCGCCGCCGAGACCAAGGCGCGGCTCGAGGACATCTACCTGCCGTACAAGCCCAAGCGGCGTACGAAGGCGCAGATCGCGCGCGAGGCCGGGCTGGAGCCGCTCGCCGACGGGCTGCTCGGCGACCCGACGGTCGATCCGCTCGCCGCGGCCGCCGCGTTCGTCGACGCCGACAAGGGCGTGGCCGATCCGCAGGCCGCCCTCGACGGCGCCCGGGCGATCCTGACCGAGCGGTTCTCGGAGGACGCCGACCTGATCGGCGAAGTGCGCGAGCGCATGTGGGTGCGCGGGCGGCTGGCCGCCAAGGTGCGTGAGGGCAAGGAGGAGGCGGGCGCCAAGTTCGCCGACTACTTCGACTTCGCCGAGCCGTTCACCGAGCTGCCCTCGCACCGCATCCTCGCCATGCTGCGCGGCGAGAAGGAGGAGGTCCTCGACCTCGTCCTGGAGCCGGAGGAGCCCACGGACGGTCCGTCCTCGTACGAGGGCATCGTCGCCGCGAAGTTCCAGATCGCCGACCGCGGCCGTCCCGCCGACAAGTGGCTGACGGACACGGTCCGTTGGGCCTGGCGCACGCGCATCCTGGTGCACCTCGGCATCGACCTGCGGCTGCGGCTGCGCACGGCCGCCGAGGACGAGGCGGTCGGCGTCTTCGCCGCGAACCTCCGCGACCTGCTGCTCGCCGCACCGGCCGGCACACGCTCGACGCTGGGCCTGGACCCCGGCTTCCGTACGGGTGTGAAGGTCGCCGTCATCGACGCGACCGGCAAGGTGGTGGCGACCGACGTCATCTACCCGCACGTGCCCGCCAACAAGTGGGACGAGGCGATCGCCAAGCTGGCCCGGCTGGCGAAGGAGCACGCGGTCGAGCTGGTCGCGATCGGCAACGGCACGGCGTCCCGTGAGACCGACAAGCTCGCCGGTGAACTCATCACCAGGCACCCGGAGTTGAACCTCACCAAGGTGATGGTCTCCGAGGCGGGAGCGTCGGTGTACTCGGCGTCCGCGTTCGCCTCGCAGGAGCTGCCCGACATGGACGTGTCGCTGCGCGGCGCCGTGTCGATCGCGCGGCGGCTGCAGGACCCGCTGGCCGAGCTGGTGAAGATCGACCCCAAGTCGATCGGTGTCGGCCAGTACCAGCACGACCTGTCCGAGGTGAAGCTGTCGCGCTCACTGGACGCGGTGGTGGAGGACTGTGTGAACGGCGTGGGCGTGGACGT
The DNA here is from genome assembly GCF_042893105.1 of Streptomyces sp. NPDC001663. Lineage (NCBI taxonomy): Bacteria > Bacillati > Actinomycetota > Actinomycetes > Kitasatosporales > Streptomycetaceae > Streptomyces > Streptomyces sp. NPDC001663. The sequence continues at coordinate 549,601 of NZ_JBIAUR010000001.1, forward strand.
CAACACGGCGTCGGCCCCGCTGCTCGCCCGGGTCTCCGGCATCACCTCCGGCCTGGCCGAGAACATCGTGTCGCACCGCGACGCCAACGGGCCGTTCAAGTCCCGTACGGAGTTGAAGAAGGTGGCGCGGCTCGGCCCCAAGGCCTACGAGCAGTGCGCGGGCTTCCTGCGGATCCGCGGGGGCGACGACCCGCTGGACGCGTCCAGCGTGCACCCGGAGGCGTACCCGGTGGTGCGGCGGATGGTGAAGACGTCCGGACAGGAGGTGGCCTCGCTCATCGGCAACTCGGGCGTGCTGCGGTCGCTGAAGCCGAACGACTTCGTGGACGAGACGTTCGGTCTGCCGACCGTCACCGACATCCTCAAGGAGCTGGAGAAGCCCGGGCGCGACCCGCGGCCCGCCTTCAAGACGGCCACCTTCAAGGAGGGCGTCGAGAAGATCTCCGACCTGGCGTCCGGGATGGTCCTGGAGGGGGTGGTCACGAATGTGGCGGCCTTCGGGGCGTTCGTCGACGTCGGCGTGCACCAGGACGGTCTTGTGCACGTATCGGCCATGTCGAAGACGTTCGTCAAGGACCCGCGGGATGTGGTGAAGCCCGGGGACATCGTGAAGGTGAAGGTTCTCGAGGTCGACATTCCGCGCAAGCGGATCTCGCTGACGCTGCGGCTCGATGACGAGGCGGCTCCGCAGGGTCAGCAGGGCGGCGGTGAGCGTCGGCAGCGGGGTGGGCGTCCGCCTCAGCAGCGGCAGCAGCAGCGCCAGGGCGGCGGCCGGGGTGGTCAGGGCGGCGGTTCACGTCAGGCGCCGCCGCCGGCCAACAGTGCGATGGCCGACGCTCTGCGCCGGGCCGGATTGCTGGATCCGAAGAACGGCAGGCGCTGAGGGCTCGGGCCGAGAGGTCGCGGGGAATGGCGCCCCTGAAGGTGGGCGCGCAGCGCCCACCTTCAGGCCTAGGGTGAAGGCATGGTCACTTCGCGCGCCGTCACCTGGGAAGTGTTGGAGAGTCGGGGGTTCGAGACCGCCTGGGTCGAGCTCGGGGAAGGTGTGCTGCGGGCGCGTGGGCGGGCCGTCGGGATCGTTCCTGAGCCTTACTGGGTCTCGTACGAGCTGGAGACCTCCGAGCGGTTCGTGACGCGGCGGCTGAGGGTCACCGCGGAGACGGAGGCCGGGGTTCGCAGTCTCGATCTGCGGCACGACGGGCAGGGCCGGTGGACCGCGGACGGTGAGCGGTTGCCCGGCGTCGACCGGGCGCTCGACTGCGATCTCGGGCTGTGCCCGCTCACCAACACCATGCCGGTGCTCCGGCACGGTATCCATCTGGCGCCCGGCGAGCGGGAGTTCCTGATGGCGTGGGTGTCCGTGCCGGGTCTGGTCGTACGGCCGTCGCGGCAGAGCTACACCCATCTCGGGCGCACGAACGGCGGCGGGCAGGTCCGGTTCGCCTCCGGCGAATACCGCAGTGACCTGGAGTTCGACGGTGACGGACTCGTCGTCGACTACCCGGGGCTGGCAACGTGTCTGCGCCGAGGCGCATGACGGTCGAGGCAGGCTGTCAGCTCGCCTCGGGGGGCCGGGTGGTGCCGTTCATCCGGGCGCGGTTCTCCGCGAGCATCTCCTGGACACGCCGCTCGACCTCCACGGGGTCGACGCCCAGCGCTCGGCCCATGTGGACGGCCCACACCTCCGAGCGCACGTTGGTCTCGAAGTCGAGGTCGGCGCGTACGTTCTCGCGGGCGGCCTGGCGGTTCTGGCTCACCATGACGAAGGTCGAGAGGAAGATCGCCTCCAGGCTGACGATCATGGTGAGCAGGCCAAAGGGATACGGGTCCCAAACGGCCCCCTTGCCGAACGCGCCCTCGTTGCACACGATCCACACCGTGAACCACAGGGCGTGCAGGTACACGAATGCCATGGTCCCGGCGAAGGCGGTGATCGCGTCCGCGATCCGGTCCTGCGTCCCGCGCATCCGCGCGATGACGTCCTGTTCGTGCGCGATCCGCACAGCCGGCCGTTTCGCCGAGCTGCCCATGGCCCCTCCCTGTCCCCGGTCGAGCTCTAGCGTTCGGTGACCTTGCCCGCCGACACTTCCAGTCGACGGGTCACGTGGACCGCGTCGAGCATGCGGCGGTCGTGGGTGACCAGGAGGAGCGTGCCTTCGTAGGAGTCGAGGGCCGATTCCAGTTGCTCGATGGCCGGCAGGTCGAGGTGGTTGGTCGGTTCGTCCAGGACCAGGAGGTTGACGCCTCGGCCCTGCAGCAGTGCCAGGGCGGCACGTGTGCGTTCGCCCGGGGACAGGCTCGCCGCCGGGCGCAGGACGTGGTCGGACTTCAGGCCGAACTTGGCCAGCAGGGTGCGGACTTCGACCGGCTCGGTGTCCGGGACGGCGGCGCAGAACGCGTCGAGCAGGGCCTGCGTGCCGTGGAAGAGCTTGCGGGCCTGGTCGACCTCTCCGACGAGGACGCCGGAGCCGAGGGCGGCTGCGCCCGCGGCCAGCGGGATGCGGCCCAGCAGGGCCCCGAGCAGGGTCGACTTGCCCGCGCCGTTCGCGCCGGTCACCGCCACCCGGTCCGCCCAGTCGATCTGCAGGGAGACCGGGCCGAAGGTGAAGTCGCCGCGGCGGACCTCGGCATCGCGCAGGGTGGCCACGACGGCGCCCGAGCGGGGGGCCGACGCGATCTCCATGCGCAGTTCCCACTCCTTGCGGGGTTCCTCGACGACATCGAGGCGTTCGATCATGCGCTGGGTCTGACGGGCCTTGGCGGCCTGCTTCTCGCTGGCCTCGCTGCGGAACTTGCGGCCGATCTTGTCGTTGTCGTTGCTCGCCTTGCGGCGCGCGTTCTTGACGCCCTTGTCCATCCAGGAGCGCTGCATCTGGGCGCGGTCCTGGAGGGCGGCGCGCTTGTCGGCGTACTCCTCGTAGTCGTCGCGGGCGTGCCGGCGGGCCACGTCCCGCTCCTCCAGGTAGGCCTCGTAGCCGCCGCCGTAGAGGGTGATCTGCTGCTGGGCGAGATCGAGTTCGAGGACCTTGGTGACCGTGCGGGTGAGGAACTCGCGGTCGTGGCTGACGACGACGGTGCCCGCGCGGAGACCGGACACGAAGCGCTCGAGGCGTTCCAGGCCGTCCAGGTCGAGGTCGTTGGTCGGCTCGTCGAGGAGGAAGACGTCGTAGCGGGAGAGGAGGAGGGAGGCGAGGCCGGCCCTTGCCGCCTGGCCGCCGGACAGGGACGTCATCGGCTGGTCCAGATCGACCGCGAGGCCGAGGGAGTCGGCGACCTCCTCCGCCCGCTCCTCCAGGTCCGCGCCGCCGAGGTCGAGCCAGCGCTCCAGGCTGGTCGCGTACGCGTCGTCGGCGCCGGGTGCGCCGTCGACCAGGGCCTGGGTGGCCTCGTCCATCACGCGCTGGGCCTCGGCGACGCCGGTGCGGCGGGCGAGGAACTCGCGGACGGTCTCGCCGGGGCGGCGCTCCGGCTCCTGCGGGAGATGGCCCACGGTCGCGGCCGGCGGGGAGAGGCGCAGCTCGCCCTGCTCCGGCGCGAGCAGCCCCGCGAGCATCCTGAGCAGGGTGGACTTGCCCGCGCCGTTGGCACCGACCAGCCCGATCACATCGCCGGGCGCGACGACGAGGTCGAGCCCGGAGAACAGGGAGCGGTCGCCGTGCCCGGCGGCGAGGTTCTTGGCGACGAGGGTGGCAGTCATCAGGGAGCTGATCCTAACGGCCCTCGCTTGCACCCTGCCTCAGCGTCTTCAGCGAGCCATCGCCTCCACCAGCACGCTCCCGGCCGTCCGTGCCACCACGAAGGACTCCCCCTTCACCGCCTTGGCATCCAGGGCGATGCGGTGACGGCCCGGTTCCAGGACGCCGTCGAAGACCTCGTGGGCGTGGGTGCGGTACAGGCGGTCCAGGCGGTACGCGGTGAGGCGGACCCGGCAGGGGGAGGTGACCTCGACGCCCGCCTCGCCGTCGGCCGCCACCAGGCGGGTCAGGCGGCGCTGTTCCGCGGGACTGCGGTCCAGGGCGTGTTCGATCTGGGCGACCAGCAACGGGACGATCGGGGCGAGGCCCTCGACGTACGCGACCTCGACGCCCGCCTGCTCGAAGGCGCGGCGTACGGCGGCGCGTTCCTCCTGGGTGATCGCGCGGCCGAAGGCGACGGCGCCGTAGCCGCGCAGTTCGTCGGCGTGGACGCCGTTCGTGTCGTGGGCGATGTCGGCGCCGATGCCGATGGTGCGCAGGGCGGCGGCGAGCTTGGCGAGCAGGGCGACGCGGGCGCCGATGAGGAGGACCCGGCGGCGGGTGCCCGGCGCTTCGCCGTCGAGGAGGGATGCCAGCGCCTCGCGGTACTCGGTGCCGTGGAAGCGGAACGGCCCTATGCCGTGGTAGCCGTTCAGTTCCATGTCGGCGTGTTCTTCGGTCTGCCAGGCGAAGTCCCGCCAGATGTAGTCCTCGCCGTCCCGCTCGATGACCGCGGTGACGGCGCCGCAGGCCAGATCGGCGCACTCGGGGCAGCCGTAGATGACGTAGCGGCCGTCCGGAAGCGGCGGCTCCGCCTCCAGGAGGAGGCTGCGGACCTGTTCGGTGAAGATCGCGGGTGGGACGTCGGAGGCGAGTGGGGAGACGGCGTCGAGGTCGGAGAGCTGGAAGAGCAACGGACGTCCGTCGACGATGAAGTCCACGAAGTCCCGGTGAACCTGGTAGTCACCGTTGGCGAGGACTCCACCGGCACGCATCGCCGGTGCCAGGCCGAAGGTCGCGTACTCGGCAGACATGCTGTGAGTATTCCCGCAGTGGAAGCGATCTGCGCACGGCATGGGGCATTCCGCTACGGTCCGGACGTGGAGAGCGGACTGAACAACGATGTCATCGTGGTCGGCGGCGGAGTCATCGGCCTCACGACCGCTGTCGTCCTCGCCGAGCGGGGCGTACGGGTGCGGGTGTGGACGCGGGATCCCGTCGAGCGGACCACCTCGGCGGTTGCGGGCGCGCTGTGGTGGCCCTACCACATCGAGCCGATCGCGGCGGCGCGCGAGTGGGCGCTGCAATCCCTGGATGTGTACGAGGAGTTGGCGACGCGGGCCGAGTCGACCGGCGTACGCATGGTCGAAGGTGTAATGGGTGAAACCGAGCTGGACAATGACGCGGCATGGGCTGCCGCGCGGATTCCGGGGCTGCGGGCGTCGACGGCCCAGGAGTACGCAGGGTCGGGGCTCTGGGCTCGGCTGCCGCTCATCGACATGTCGACTCATCTGCCGTGGCTGCGGGAGCGGTTGATGAAGGCGGGCGGGGTGATCGAGGAACGTGCGGTCGGCGGCTTCGCGGAGGTCGACGCGCCGGTCGTCGTCAACTGCACGGGGCTGGGGGCGCGCGAGCTGGTGCCGGATGCCTCGGTGTACCCCGTGCGCGGTCAGTTGGTCGTGGTGGAGAACCCCGGTATCAGTACCTGGCTCGGCTCCACCGGCCGCGACGGGGAGATGGCGTACTTCTTCCCGCAGCCCGGGCGACTGTTGCTGGGCGGAACCGCCGACGAGAACGCATGGTCGACGGAAGCGGATCCTGCGGTGGCCGAGGCGATCGTACGGCGGTGTGCTGCGCTGCGGCCGGAGATCGCGGGGGCGCGGGTGCTGGAGCATCGGGTGGGGTTGCGGCCGGCGCGCGACGCGGTCCGGTTGGAGCGTGAACTGCTGGCGGACGGGCGGGTGTTGGTGCACAACTACGGTCACGGTGGGGGTGGGGTGACGGTGGCCTGGGGGTGTGCGGTGGAGGCGGCCGGGCTGGCTGTTCCGGCCGCCTCCGGGTGAGTACGCGGTTCAGCAGTCGGTCACCGGCTCGCCCGAGGTGAGGTGGTAGGGCGCTCGCGCGTCGAGGAGCAGGGGGACCAGGGCCCGCAGGGGCTGTCGGAGGGGGACGTAGCCGCCCCACGACCTCACTCCGTGCAGGGCGAGTTCGTCCTTCACCTCCGTGTACTGGTCGTCGGTGAGCCGGTAGCCGCAGGGCGGGTCCTGGATCACCTCGGACGGTTCGGGCGGGTCGTTGTCGGCGCCGCCGAGATAGATCGGGCCGGAGTCGGCGTAGCCCGCGTGGCGGGCGGTGCCGGTGGCCGTCTCGACCTGTGCGCGGTGTTCGTCCGTGAAGTCGAACAGGCCGTCCAGGGCGGCGAGCTGGGAGTCCACCCGGCGCCTGTTGTTGGCCGCCTCGTCGACGTCGGTCAGCGGGTCGACGCGGCTCTCGATCAGCAGCCCGACCGCGTGCTTCACACCGGACATGTTCCGCAGGATGCGTTCCTGTCCGTCACCGGCGGTCTGCTTGATCGGGTCGCCGGTCACCGGGTCGGTCCAGATGCCGTACGTGCCGGTGGTGTAGCCGGCGCGCCCAGCGGCGGGGCGGACGTACTCCTGGGACAGCGTTTCGGCCTCGTCGTGGACCGTCTCGTCCGTGTTGAGGTTGCGCGGCCAGAGGTCGAAGAGGTCCTTGTCGTAGTACTTGGGGGTGGGCGTGTATTCGTGCAGGTCGTAGACCACGTCCGGGTGTTGGTCGCGCAGGACGGTGGCCATGGCACGCGCCTCCGCGGTCTGCAGGGCGAGGTGGTCGCGGTTGACGTCGACGCCGTCGCTGTTGCCGCGGGTGTCGGCGGCGCGGCCGTCGGGGTTGGCGGTGGGCACGACGAACACCGTGGTGCGGTCCAGGAAGCGGCGGGTCTGCCGGTCCGTCGCGTAGGCCAGGTCGCGGATCGTGGTCAGGCAGGCCTCGCGGCCGGAGGGTTCGTCGCCGTGCTGGCTGCAGACGAGCAGGACCCTGTTCGGAGCCAAGTGGGAGCCGATACGGGCCAGTTGGAGCGGGCGGCCCTGTTTCGTCGTACCGATGCGGGCGACGGAGACCCTGGCGCTCGCCCTGTCGACGCGCGCCAGGAACTCCTGTTCCTCGGACTCGCCGGTCCAGCGGGCGCCGTTCGTCTCCTCGAAGCCGGTGCGCGGCGGGGACTCGGAGGCGTCCGCCGGTGCCGAGGCGAGGGAGGCGAGCAGGGCGGCTGCCGTTGCGGTGAAGGCGCGGATCACTGGGCTCCTTCCGGGACGCGGTGGATGCCGTTCGGAGAACGTACGCCGTCCAGGGTCGTGGCCGAGGGAGCCGCGGACGCCGTGCCGCCGGACGTGGCGCGGGCGAAGGCCGGCGCGCCGCCGACGAGCGGGACGCGGGCCGAGGTGCGGGACAGGTCCAGGGTGAGCGTCGGCTTGTCGGCCGGCGGGTCGATGAGGTCCTTGTCGGTGCCCGCGACGATCAGGGCGAGGCGGTGCCCGGCCGGGACGACGTGGTCGGTGGCCGCGAGGTCGAGGGTGATGGTGTACGCCTTGCCCGGGGTGAGCGGGACGCCCTTGAGGTCGGAGGCGTAGTTGCCGAGGTCGGCCCAACCGCGGCTGAACACCGTGTAGTCGACGTCGGCCTTCTTGGCCTGGGTGTTCTTGAAGCAGGCGCTGTCGCCGGAGGTGCTCGCGCCCCAGCAGGTGCGGTCGGTGAGCGTGGTGATGCCCTCCGCCGCGTCGGCGTAGTCCCGGATGGTGTCGGGGCCGAGGTCGACCAGGACGGCGGAGAGGTGGGCCGTCGGGGTGGTCGGGGTCGCGGTGATCGTGACCTTGGAGGAGCCGGACAGGCGCAGGTCGTGGGTGAGCGGCTTGGTGATGAAGCCGGCCTTGTCGGGGGTCGACTTGTCGATCTGTGCGGCCCAGTCGGTCTCGCTCAGCTGCGGGTTGTCGGTGAAGGTCTCGGTGCCGTCACCCTTGCTGAGGCCGAGGGCGCCGACGCCGGACTGGGTGCCGGTGGCCGGGCGCAGGGTCGTGGCGGCCGTGCCGCGCGGGGGCCAGGACTGGGAGGTGACCCACTGGTCGGGGTGGCGTTCGATGTCGGCCATCGGCTCGCGGTCGATGCCGTTGTCGTAGCCGAGGAGTTCGTGGTCGAACCAGCGATGCAGGGTGTCGACCCAGGTCGCGCGGCGGAAGTCGAACGGGTCGACGTGACCGGTCTGGGAGAGCCAGATCTTGCGCTCCACGCCGTTCTTGGCGAGGGCGTCCCACCACTGGCCGAAGTGCTTGGTGCGGACGTTGAGGTCCTGCATGCCATGGATGAGGAAGACGCTCGCCTTCACCTTGCCGGCGTCCTTGACGTAGTCCCGCTCGGTCCACAGCGAGGTCCAGTCACCGGTGCGCGGCGCCTCGTCGACGAGCTTCTTCTGTACGGCGGCGCACTTGGCCTGGGCGTCGGGGCTGTCGACGTAGTTGGAGAGCCAGTCGGGGCCGGAGTCGTAGAGCGGGGCGCCCTTGGCGAAGTAGTAGTCGTACCAGGAGGAGATGGCGCTGATCGGGACGATGGTCTTCAGGCCCTTGACGCCGGTGGCGGCGACGCCGTTGGCGATGGTGCCGTCCCAGCTCTTGCCGATCATGCCTGTCCTGCCGTTGGTCCAACTCGCCTTGGCGCGAACGGTTCCGGTGCGGCTGGTGTACGCCTTGGCCCGCCCGTTCAGCCAGTCGATCACGGCCTTCGCGGACTGGATGTCGGAGCGGCCGCCGACGTCGACGCAGCCGTCGGAGCGGTTGGTGCCGGCCAGGTCGACGCCGACGAAGGCATAGCCGCGCGGGACGAAGTAGTTGTCGTAGAAGAGCGGCATCTGGACGACGTTGCCGTTGGCGTCGTACGTCTTCTTCTGGCTCTCGTTACCGCGGCCGCAGCAGGAATAGTAGGGGCTGGCGTCCATGATGACGGGCACTTTGCGGCCCTGCTGGGCGGGTTCGCGGGGGCGGACGATGTCGGCGGCGACGCGGTCGGTCTTCCCGTCGCCGTCCCAGTCGAGTCCGGTGTCCACCCATACGGCCTCGCGGATGGCGTTGGCGTAGGAGTAGACGGGTCTGCTCTCCCGCGTTTTCTGCGGGGCGGCGTGGGCGACCGCCGGGGTCAGGAAGGCTGCCATGAGGACCGCGACGACCGCCGTCGCGAGCGTTCTCCAGGTCGTGAAGCGCATGCGTATCGGCATGCGCGGGACGCTACATCGGTCAACTCCCGTGCAGAAGAGGGCAGTAAAAGGCCAGGTGGGGCGAGGGTGGCTGGATAAGGCGCATGGCACGGCATCGCTCATGACGGCCGAATGGCGATCGTGTGACACGTGGGGCCATGGACATGCCCGGGGACACAGGGACTGAATAGGCTCCGAACAGACTTCGAGACCCTACGACTTGGAGCTTTCGTGCACCGCAGAATCATCGCGCCGGGCGCACTCGCTGCGGCGTCCCTGATGCTGGCGATCCCGGCGTCGGCCGCGAGCTGGTCCCCTGGCGCTCCGGGCATCGGCGACCCCTACTACCCGGCCTACGGCAACGGCGGATACGACGTCTCCCACTACGATCTGCGTCTGCAATACCAGCCCGCCACCGACGAGTTGGCGGGTACGGCGACGATCCTCGCCAAGACCACGCAGGACCTGTCGAGCTTCGACCTGGACTTCCTGCTCGACGTCAGCGAGGTGCGGGTCAACGGCGCCAAGGCGAGCTTCACGACCTCGGGCCAGCACGAGCTGGTGGTCACGCCGAAGACACCGCTGGCCAAGGGCACGCCGATCACCGTGGTCGTCCGCTACAGCGGGGTGCCGTCCACGAAGAGCGCGTACGGCTTCAACACCTGGCACCGCACCCCGGACGGGGCGGTCGCGGCGGACGAACCCGAGGCGGCCTGGTGGTGGTTCCCGAGCAACGACCACCCGCTCGACAAGGCGACCTACGACGTGTCGGTGGCCGTGCCGGACGGCACGCAGGTCATCTCCAACGGCCTGCTGCAGTCGACGAGTTCACGGCTCGGCTGGACCCGCTACAACTGGCGGGAGAACAAGCCGCAGGCGACCTATCTCGCCACCCTCGCGGTCGGCAAGTTCGACATCACCACCAGTACCTCCGAGGGTGGCATTCCGGTCGTCAACGCCTACAGCAAGGACCTCGGCGACAACGACGGGGCAGCGCGGGCGAGCATCGAGCGGACCGGGGAGCTCGTCGACTGGCTCAGCGGCTACTTCGGGCCGTATCCCTTCAGTTCGGCCGGCGGGTACGTGCCGAACACGACCACCGGGTACGCGCTGGAGACGCAGACGCGCGTGTACTACAGCCCGCGGCAGTTCGCGAACGGCTCCAACACCTCTGTGGTCGTGCATGAGTTGGCGCACCAGTGGTACGGCGACTCGGTGTCGCTCAAGGGCTGGAAGGACATCTGGATCAACGAGGGCTTCGCGCGGTACGCGCAGTGGCTGTGGTCCGAGCACGAGGGCGAGGGCACGACGCAGGAGCTCGCGGACTATGTGTACGCCTCGCATCCGGCCGACGACGCGTTCTGGACCGTCAAGCCCGGTGACCCGGGTCCGGACAACCAGTTCGACGGCGCTGTCTACGACCGGGGCGCGGTGGCTGTGCAGGCGCTGCGCAACGCGGTCGGGGACGACGCGTTCTTCGCCATCCTGAAGGGCTGGCCGCAGGAGCACGCGTACGGCAACGCGTCCGTCGCCGACTTCGAGGCGTACGCCGAGAAGGTGTCCGGGAAGTCGCTGTCCGCGCTCTTCGACACATGGCTGTTCCAGCCGACGAAGCCGACCGCTCCGGCGGCGAGTTCCGCTTCGATCGCGAAGGCGTCGACGGCGCCCGCGCAGCCGAAGTCGTGGAAGAAGATCGAGGCGACGAACGACGTGCATGCGCACTGACGACTGAGCGCAGGTCAACTCCCGTGCGGCCCGGGGTGGTTGCCCCGGGCCGCACGCTTCGGGATTGTCGAAAATTTACGCGGTTTCAGGCGTGGTTCGTGGTCTTGGCTGGGAAGCTCCTGTTCTGAGCGGCACACCTGTCTGATGCGAGATCGCTCTGGGGGGACACGGTGTGCGAGGAGCGGGGGGAGAAGCTGTGTCGCAAACACAGAACGCCGGTAGTGGTCTGGCGTTGTGGAGGGCGTTGGTTCTCGTCGGGGCGGTGCTGCTGGCCATCGGCCTGATCGGTGGCGTACCGCTGTTCACCCTGCTGGGCGCGCCCGTCGCCATCGTGGGTGCGGTCGGGCTGACCGTGGCTCGGCGCAGACAGGCCTGACGGGGGCACGCGACATGTCCACGTGGAACGGGATCGGCACCAAGTACCTCGGCTACAGCCATCGCAATCGCGACGGCAGCCACTACGCCACCGAGTGGGGTGTGCTGTTCGACCTGCCGGTGATGCCGCTGCGTCGGCACCGGCTGAAGGTCGGCAGGACGGTCCACGCGACGGCCGGGACGGTCAACAAATCCAGCACCCAGTTCGCGGTGCTGGAGGAGACACCGCTCAACGGCCGTGAGATTGCGCGTACTTATCTGACCTGGTGGGTGCTGGGCCCTCTCGTCGCCGTCGGCCCCGCGGCCCTGTTGGTGTGGCCGGTGAGCAGCAAGCCGGACGCCGGGTTCGGGCTGTGGCTCTTCGTGCTGGCCCTCTCCGTCGCGTGGGTGATGGGCTCGGCAACGGCCATGGTCACGTACAGCCGACGTCAGCGCGGGCTGCCGTAGAGGTCGGCGGCGCGGGTGAGGAGTTCGTCGCGGGTCAGGGCGGCGGTCTCGGTGGACGGGACCGTGCAGGCGTACGCGCCGGCGAGCGTGCCGTACTGGGCACAGCGGTGCGGCGGCTCGTCGTTCAGCCAGCCGAAGAGGAAGGCCGCCGCGAAGGCGTCGCCCGCGCCGTTGGAGTCCACGACCGGTGTCTGCGGTGGCACCGCCGGTATGTGGGTGACCTTGCCGTCGGTCAGCAGGTACGCGCCCTCGGCGCCGGCGGTGGCGACGACGACCCGGGCCCTTCCGTGCTCGGCGAGACGGCGCATGGTGTGCTCGGCGTCGGTCAGGGCGGCCGTGGACAGGAAGACGACGTCCGCCGCGTGCGCGAAGGGTTCCTGGTAGGGGTTCTCGCCGTCCCAGTTGTGCAGGTCGGTGGAGAGGGTCACGCCGGACTCTCTCAGTACGGGCAGGGCCTGGGCGCAGGGCTGGGTGATCGAGACGTGGGCGTGACGGCTCGCTTCGGCCAGCTCGCGGACCAGGGGCTCGGGCAGACGGTCCTCGCCGAGTGTGCGGCTCGCGTCGTAGAGGGACAGCCGTCTGCCGTCGGGGCCGACGAGGTTGACGGCGCGCTTGGTGCCGGCGGGGTGGGGGACGGCGGTCAGCGCGATGCCGTTGTCCCGGTGCAGTGCGCGGACCAGGTCGCCCTCGGGGTCGTCGCCGAGCATGTCGAGGTGGTGGACGCGCAGGCCGAGGGCCGTGAGGCCCAGGGCCACGAAGTCGCCGGTCTGTCCGGCGCGGGTGCGGATACCGCGCTCGATCATGTAGCTGTCGGCGTACGGGAGCGGCAGCTCCGGCACGTACACGATGGTGTCGACGCCCGCACCGCCGAGCACGAGGACGTCGGTGTCACGGCTCAACTTCCGGTCTCCCCATGGTCGTAGACGGTGACCATGATGCCCCGCTTCACGAGCCGCTCGGTGACGAGGGGCTCGACCCGGGACCATTTGCCGCCGGCCAGGCCGCACCCTATCCGCGGCATGTGGACGGAGGCGTCGAGCTCCAGCGCCTTGTCGGCCAGCTTGGCCAGGGCCGCGTCGATCGCCTCGTACCGCACCGGGACGCCCTTGCTGCCGGTCCGTGTCCCGCGCTGCCCGATCAGGTTGGCCACCCACACATACGGCTCGACCTGCACGAACTGGGCCGCGCCAAGCCCGAAGTCGTTCGCCGCGCGGTTTCGGTGCCAGGCGCGGTACGCCGCCTCGGGCTCCGGCCAGCGGCGCGATATGGCCAGGACGAAGCCCTTTCCCCATCCCCCGATGTCGTTGCAGACATGGGCGATCACCTTGACGCCCTTCACCGATGGAACGGTGGCGTCACCCCGGATGTAGATGATCTCCGACATGACGCCACCGTAGACGCCGCCACTGACAACGGCCCCTGGCTGTCCGTCCCGGGCCTCGCGGGCTACTTCGTCAGCTCGGTCAGTTCGCGGTCCTCGGCGCGGCCGACCCGGCGTCGGACGGCATACCAGCCGGCCACCAGCATCGCGGCGATCACCGGGATGAGGAGGAGGGTCTTGCGGCCGACCTCGGGGTCGTTCCACATCAGGGCGAGGACGGCGAGGAGGAAGGTGATCGTGGTGAGTTCCGTGACCGGGCTGCCGGGGAGGCGGAAGGACGGCCGGGTGACCAGGCCCGCGCGCGCCCGGCGGACGAAGACCAGGTGGCAGATCATGATGATCACCCAGGTCGAGATGATGCCCAGCGAGGCCACGTTCAGCACGATCTCGTAGGCCTGGCTCGGCATGAGGTAGTTGAGGCCGACGCCGAGCACACACACCGCGCAGGTCAGCAGGATGCCGCCGTAGGGGACCTGGCTGCGGTTCATGCGGGCCGTGAACTTCGGGGCCGAGCCCGCCATGGCCATCGAGCGCAGGATGCGGCCCGTGGAGTAGAGGCCCGAGTTCAGGGAGGACATCGCCGCCGTCAGGACCACCAGGTTCATGACGTCGCCCGCGCCCTCGACGCCGATCTTCGACAGGACCGTGACGAAGGGGCTCTCGTCGGCCGAGTACACCGAGCCGGGCAGGAGGAGGGCCAGGAGGACCACCGAGCCGACGTAGAAGAGGCCCACACGCCACATGATCGAGTTCACCGCGCGCGGGACGACCTTCTCCGGCTCCGCGGTCTCGCCCGCGGCGACGCCGACCAGCTCCAGGGCGGCGTACGCGAAGATCACGCCCTGCATGACGAGAACCACCGGCATCACGCCGTGCGGGAGGACGCCGCCGTGGTCGGTGATCACGCTCGGGCCGGGCGTCTGGTCGCCCACCTGGTGCTGCGTGGCCAGCAGGAAGATGCCGATCAGCATGAAGCCGACGAGCGTGGCGACCTTGATGATCGCGAACCAGAACTCCATCTCGCCGAAGATCTTCACGGAGATCAGGTTGACGGCCAGGACCACGGCGAGGGCGGCGAGGGCCAGCGCCCACTGGGGGATGCTGGTGAACATGCTCCAGTAGTGCGTGTACAGCGCGATCGCCGTGATGTCGGCGATTCCGGTCGTCGACCAGTTGAGGAAGTACATCCAGCCGGCGACGTACGCGCCCTTCTCGCCCAGGAACTCGCGCGCGTACGAGACGAAGGAGCCGGAGGAGGGGCGGTAGAGGACCAGTTCGCCGAGTGCCCGGACCACGAAGAAGGCGAAGATGCCGCAGACGAGGTAGGCGAGCGCGAGGGCCGGGCCCGCGTTGTGCAGGCGGCCGCCGGCGCCGAGGAAGAGGCCGGTGCCGATCGCGCCGCCGATGGCGATCATGTTGACGTGGCGGGCCTTGAGGTCCTTGCTGTAGCCGGCGTCGCCCGCGTCCGCGGGCGCCTGGGCCGCGTCGGTCCGGGTGGCGGCCTGTGCCGTGTGCACGGCGTCCTTGCTCACAGGTGGTTCACTCTCTGGTGCGCCCGAGCGGGTCGCGCTCGGGTGTCCGGACGTACTCGGTCGGCGCGCTCGGTGGAAGGCGCAGACCACGGCGCACCTTCCCCCGGCACCGGGGCGTATGCGATGGCATAGATCACAGAGCGGCACTTCTCACAGGCCCCACCGGCCCCTCGAACCGGGTTTCGCAGTACTGGTGTGACAGCGATACTGCTGCACATGACGACCGACGCCGAGGAGCCGACGCTCACGATCGACGAACTGGCCGCGCGAGCCGGCATCACGGTGCGCACGGTGCGCTTCTACGGCACCAAGGGGCTGCTGCCGCCGCCGGTGATCGGTCCGCGACGGGTGGGCCACTACGGCAGCGAGCACCTGGCCCGGCTGGCCCTCATCGAGGAGCTGCAGCTCCAGGGCATGACGCTGGCGGCGATCGAGCGCTACATGGAGCAGCTGCCGCCCGGCCTGAGCCATCACGACCTGGCGATCCACCGTGCCGTGGTGGCCTCCTGGGCTCCGGACAGCGTCGAGACGGTGACGGCCGCGGAGCTGCAGCGCCGGGCCGGGCGGCCGCTCGGCGATGACGACGTCGAGCGGCTCACCGCCATGGGCGTGGTCCGGCCCGACGGGGACACGTACCGCATCGACGCGGGCCTGCTGCGGCTCGCCGTGCAGCTGCTCGACGTACCGCTGTCCCAGGACGCGATCCTCGCCGCGCGGAAGGTGCTGATCGCACACTCGCGGGCCGCGGCGCACGAGCTGTCGCAGCTGTTCCGGGGCGAGGTGTCCGAGCGGGCCGAGGAGGACGTGAAGTCCCTGTCCGCGCACATGGAGCCGATCGTGGTGCAGGCGCTGCTGACGACCTTTCAGCGCTCGCTGAAGGAAGAGGTGCATCAGTGGCTGTCGGAGTCCGGCGCGGGCTCTCCCGAGGGCGGGTCAGACGAAGGCCGATCCGCCTGACACGTTGAGCGTCTGCCCGGTCAGGAAGCCGCTGCCCTCGTCCACCACGTACAGGAGCGTCGAGACCAGGTCGGACGTCTCCTGGGTGCGCCGCACGACCTGCCCGGAGCGAACGGACTCGAAGCCGCCGTCCGCGCCGACCGTCCGCTCGGCGGTGGCGGTGCGCACCATGCTGGGTGCGATCGCGTTGACGGTGATGTCGTACGGGCCGAGGGCCGCGGCCAGCGCACGGGTGAAGCCGATCAGGCCCGTCTTCGAGGCGACGTACGGGACCATCGTGGGCGGCGCGGTGTACACGGCCGCCGAGACGATGTTGACGATACGGCCCCACCCGGCCGCCTTCAGGTACGGCAGCGCGGCCTGCGTGACCAGGAACGGGGCCTCCAGGTTGACGCGCATGATCCGCCGCCACTCCTCGGCGGTCGTCTCCTCGAAGGGCTTCGCGGGGTAGACGCCGGCGTTGTTGACCACGACGTGCAGCGTGCCGAACTGGTCGATGACGCGCTCCAGTCCGGCCCGTACCTGCTCCTCGTCGGTGACGTCGCCGACCAGCTCCAGGTAATCGAGGATCTTCCCGGCGGTCTCCGGCTGCGGATCGAGATCGAGGCCGGCGACCCGGTAGCCGCGCCCGGCGAGCGCGACGGCGAACTCCTGCCCGAGGCCCTGTGCCGCTCCGGTCACCAGGGCGGTACGCGTCTCCATGGGGCGAGTGTGATGACCCCTCAGGGACTCCACAAGGGCGCATTTCACTCGCTGAAACGGGTCTGTTGCCGCTCGCGGCCCTGGGGCCGACGCTGCGGGGCGACGCCAAGACGGGCCGCAGCCAGGCCTGGCACCAGCCGTACGGGAGCCGTGTCGCATGACCGAGACCGAGCGTGCCGTGGACGACGCCGAGCGCGCCCGCGATCAGGGTGGCGGACTGCGCCGGATCGGTCCGCTGCCCCGGCGGCTGGTGCGGGACGAGCTGGGTGTGCTGCTCGTGCTGGGGCTGCTGATCGCCGGGATCGGCATCCCGTACCCGGACTTCCTGGACACCGACAACCTGCTCTCCACGGCCCACAACTCCGTCTACATCTCGCTGATGGCGTGCGGGATGGTCTTCGCGCTCGCCATGCGCGAGGTCGACCTGTCGGTGGGCGGCAGTTATGCGATGTGCCTGGTGGTCGGGGCACTGCTGGTGCGGGACGGGCTGAATCCGTGGCTCGCGGTGCCGGTGATGCTGCTGACCGGGATCGCGGCCGGCGTGTTCAACGCGCTGGTGACGACGCTGCTCGCGCTGCCGTCGTTCATCGTGACGCTGGGCACGCTGATGCTGTACCGGGGCGTCGGGCTCGCGCTCGCCGACGGCAAGCAGATCACCGATCTGCCGCTGGACAACTCGTTCTTCACGGTGGCGGGCGGCGACCCCGGCGGGGTGCCCTTCGCGTTGTGGGTGCTGCTCGTGGTGGCCGTCGTGCTGGCCGTGGTGCTGGCCCGCACCCGTTTCGGGGCCCGGGTGCGGGCGATCGGGTCCAATCCCGACGCCGCCGCGTTCAGCGGCATCCCGGTCGTCCGCACCCGCGTGCAGGCCCTGGCCCTGTCCGGGCTGACCACGGCGTGCGCCGCCGCGCTCGCCCTCGCGTTCTACGGCGCCGGCGACCCGACCCTGGGCCAGGGCTACGAGCTGCAGGCGATCGCCGCGTGCATCATCGGCGGCACCCCGCTGGCCGGCGGACGCGGTTCGGTCGTCGGCGCGGTGGCCGGCGCGATGATCCTCTCGGTCGTGGCCTCGGGGCTCGTGTTCTTCGAAGTCCCCATCAACTGGACGTCGTTCGCGACCGGCGGGGTCATCCTCGTCGCCGTCGCGGCCGACAGCGCACTGCGGCGCACCGGACGCCGACGCAAGTGAACACCCCGCCTGCGCAAGGCTCTTGGAGGCCGTGATGCATCCCCGACTCCGTACGACCGCCGCGGTGCTCGGCGCTCTGGTGCTGCTCGGTGCCGCGGGCTGCGGCGACAACAGCCCCGGCGGCAAGGGCGACAAGCTGAACATGGGCATCGCGGTCGCCAACATCTCCCTCAACTTCGCCCACGAGATGGTGCTCGGCGCGGAGAGCGCCGCGAGTCACGCGGGGAACGTCAACTTCAAGGCCGTAGGGCCGCCGAACACGGATGGGCCGGCCGAGGTGCAGCTGTTCCAGAACCTCACCGCGCGCGCGAAGGACGGCATCGTCCTGGAGAACCTCGACCCGCCGATCTTCACCCGGCCCGCCGCGCAGGCCGTCGACAAGGGCATCCCGATCGTCGCCCTGGACACCTCGCCCACCGAAGGCAGCAAGGTCGACTTCTATGTGGGGAACGACAATTACGCGCTCGGCGAGCTGATGGCGAAGGAGGCGCTGAAGCGGCTGGGCTCCGACCCGGAGGGCCAGATCGTCATCGGTGTGCCCAACCCCGGGACGCCGGTGCTGGACAACCGGGCGAAGGGCATCGCGGACACGTTCAAGAAGCAGGCGCCGAACGTCAAGGTGCTCGGCCCCTTCCAGACGTACAGCGACCCCGGGCAGAACTACAGCTCCTGGTCCGCTCAAGTGAACGCGCACCCGAGGGCGTTGGCCTTCCTCGGCGTGGGTGACGCCGACAGCTACAACCTCGCCAAGATCAAGAAGGCGGAGAAGGGCAAGTGGCTGACGGCCGGCTTCGACGTCGACCCCAAGACGTTGGACGCGGTGAAGGACGGCTCGAACTTCGTCACCATCGACCCGCAGCACTTCCTCAAGGGCTATCTCTCCACCGCGATACTGATCGACTCGGTCCGCAACAAGGACGGCAAACTGCCCGAGGGCTGGTTCCTCTCCCCCGGCGGTGTCGTCGACTCCTCCAACATCGACGAGATCATCGCCCGCCAGAAGTCCTCCGATGCGGCCTACGACTGGTACAAGCCGACGATCGACAAGCTCCTCGGTGACCAGAAGGCCAACATCAAGCCCCTGAAGGACGCCCGCTGAGATGACCTACGGCGACATCCTCGTGGCGCAGGGACTGGTCAAGTCGTACGGCGGTGTACGGGCGTTGGACGGGGTCGGCATCCGGCTGCGGGGCGGTGAGGTGCACGCGCTGGTCGGGGAGAACGGCGCGGGCAAGTCGACGCTCGTCCGGATCGTGTCGGGCGCTCTGGCTGCCGATGAAGGGGCGGTGCGGTCGGCCCGGGACACCCGGATCGCCGTCGTCTCCCAGGAGTTGAGCCTGTTCCCCGACCTGACCGTCCGCGAGAACCTCTTCCCGCAGGGGCCACCGCGGCGCTTCGGCCTGCTCGACCGGGGCGCGATGGACCGGGCGGCCCGGCCGGTCCTGGCCGAGCTGGGCCTGGACGTGGACCTCGGCATGGAGCTCGGTGAACTTCCCCTGGCCGACCAGCAGTTGACGGAGATCGCGCGGGCACTGCTGCGCAGCCCCCGGCTGCTGATCCTGGACGAGCCGACCTCCGCGCTCCCGGCCGCCGCCGTCGACCGGCTCGAACGGGTCCTGCGCACCCTCACCGGGCGGGGCATCGCCGTCCTGTACGTCACCCACTTCCTGGACGAGGTGATGCGCTTCGCGCACCGTGTGACGGTCCTGCGGGACGGGCGGGTCGCGCTGGCCGGGGTGCGCCGGACGGAGGTCGACGTGCCCGAGCTGGTCACGGCGATGCTGGGCGGGCGCCCGAAGCAGCCGGCGCGCCGGAAACGGGCGGTCGTCGACCTGCCGCCGCCGGTGGTGCTGTCCGGGGTGAGCGTGCCCGGGGAGCTCACGGACGTGACCTTCACCGTGCGGGCGGGCGAGGTGGTCGGGGTCGCCGGGCTGCAGGGTGCGGGGCATCTCAGCGCCTTGGCGGTGGTGTGCGGGCGTACGGCGATCTCGGCGGGGCGGGTGGACATCGCGGGCCGCGGGCTGCCGCGCTCCCTTCGGGGTGCGATCCGGGCGGGCGTCGCCTTCGTGCCGAGCGACCGCAAGCGGTACGGGCTGATGACGGACCGGACGGTGTGGGAGAACACGACGACGGTGAGCTGGCTGGCGCTGGGCCGCGGCGGCGTACTGCCCTCTCGGTCCGAACTGGTGCGCCGCACGGCCGACTTGACCGAGCGGTTGCGGCTGCGCGGCGGCCCCTACGACATCGTGGCCCGCCTCTCCGGCGGCAACCAGCAGAAGCTCGTCTTCGCCAAGTGGCTGGCGACGGAACCGAAGATCGTGGTGCTCGACGATCCCACGCGGGGCGTCGACGTCTGCGTACGGGCCGAAATGCACCGCATCGTGGGCGAGTTGGCGGCGGGCGGCGCAGCCGTCCTGATCGCGTCCACCGACCTCGCGGAGCTGACGGAGGTGTGCGACCGGGTGTTGGTCTTCGTACGCTGTCGGATCACCGAGGAGGTGCACGGGGAGCGGCTGACGGAGCATGCGCTGGCGGTGGCCATGCAGCAGACGGTGCCGGAGTCGGGGTGAGAGAACCGGGCGTGACGGGTCACGCGGAGAGCTTGCGGGTCAGGGCTCTGGCCGCCGCGCACACCCGGGCGCCGACGCGGTCGACGTCGAGGCGGCGGGTGCCGCCGGTGACGGAGATCGCGGCGACGGGGCGGGGGCCGTGGTCGCGGACGTAGATCGGGGCGGCGACCGCGGAGATGCCGACCTCGGCCTCCTCCAGGTTGACGCCGTAGCCTCGGGCTCGGGTCAGGGCGAGGTCGCGGGCGAGCTGGCCGGGCAGAACCAGGGTGCGCGGGGTGAGACGCGGCAGCGTACGGTGCGGCGGGCGCGGGTCCTGGGCGAGGAACACCTTGCCGGTGGCGGTGCAGTGGGCGGGCAGCCGGCCTCCGGTGCGGGAGACGATCGGGGTGGCGCGGCGGCCGGTGACCTTCTCCAGGAAGAGGGTGTCGGCGCCGTCGGGGACGGCCAGGTGCACGTTCTCCTGCGTCAGTTCGTGCAGGTCGCCGAGGTACGGCAGCGCCGCGTCCCGCAGTTCCCGCACCGTCGGCGCCGCCTGGCCCAGCACGAACAGCCCGAGCCCGATGCGGTAGCTGCCCTCCTCGGTGCGCTCGACCAGACCGAGCCGGACCAGTTCGCCGAGCAGACGGTGCGCGGTGGGCTTCGGCAGCCCCGTGCACAGGGCCAGCTCATTGAGGCTGAGGGCGGTGTCGCAGTCACCGCAGGCACGCAGCAGCAGTACCCCGCGCGCGAGCACCGACTTCGGCAGCTGACCGTCCGTCATGGATCGATGGTGGTCGCCACACGGGTGGGTGACAAGGCGTGGGCAACTGTGAATCCCGCGCGCCGAGGCCAGTGACGATCACTGCCGAAGCGGTACGTCGACCAGCAGCGGCCGGGTCAACTCGCCCGACCCGGCGACCAGTTCGCGCAGGTGGTCCGCGTCGGCCGCGCGTACCGCGTCGACGCCGAAGAAGCGGGCCGCCTGGGTGAAGTCCAGCTGTCCCAGGTCGGTGCCGGGGCAGACGCCCGTGCCGCCCGTCGCCTCGTAGGTGTCCTGGAGGGTGCGGTAGGCGCCGTTGCTCATGACGACGAACAGGACGGGGACCGCCTGACGTGCCGCGCTCCACAGTCCCTGCAGGCCGAACAGGGTGCAGCCGTCGCCGAGGACGGCGACCACCGGCCTGCCGGGCTCGGCGAGCGAGCGGCCGACGGCAGCGCCGATGCCCCAGCCCAGGCCGCCGCCGACGGTGTGAAGGTAGCTGCCGGGGCGGTCGAGGCGGACGAGGCGGCGGAGCAACAGGCCGACGGTGATGGCCTCTTCGACGACCACGGCGTCGGGGGGCAGGCCGCGGGCGACGGCGTGCGCGGCGGCCCAGGGGGCGAGCGGGGCCGGGGAGTAGGCGGCGCGGGCGGCGGACTCGGCGCGGTCGCGGTCGGCGGTGTGGCGCTCGCCGGCGCGCAGGATGCGGGCCTTGGCGGTGTGGGCGGGGACGCGGTCGCGCAGAAGCTCGCCCAGGCGGTGGAGGGAGGGGGCGAGCGCGCCCACGAGTCCCGCGGCCGCCGGGAAGTTGCGGCCGATCTCGTGCGGGTCCGAGTCGAGCTGGACCACGGTGAGGCCGGGCGGCAGCGCGGGACCGGGCGTGTAGTGGTGGGGCGTGAAGGCGTGCGCTCCGGCGATCAGCACGGTGTCGTACTCGGCGAGGGCGGCCCGGATCGCGTCGTGACGGGGCGGCAGCATCCCGGCATAGAGGGGGTGTGTGGTGGGGAAGTTGAGGCAGTCGGCCATGGGCTGGTGGTGGACGACCGCGCCGCACGCCTCCGCCGTACGCACGAGCGCACCGAGCGCGTCCTCGCGGCCCACGCCGTCGCCGGCGACGATCACGGGGCGGGCGGCCACGCCGAGCAGGTGGGCGGCGCGTTCCAGGCCGGCGGCCGGTGCGGGTGGGGGTGCGGGGGTGCGGGCCGGGACCTCGACCTCCGTCTCCTCGCCGAGCACGTCCATGGGCACGGAGAGGAACACCGGTCCGGCGGGCGGTCGTACGGCCAGGGCGAAGGCGCGGCGCAGGGCGAGCGGCAGGTCACGGGCGTGCTGGACGTCGTACGTCGCCTTCACCGCGGGCGTGGCGAGGCCGATGAGGTCGCCGGAGAGCATGGGGTCCTGCTGGAGGTGGCGGCGGTCCTGCTGGCCGGCCGTCACGACGAGGGGGGTGCGGGAGCGGCGGGCGTTGAGCAGGCCGATGAGCCCGTTGGCGAGCCCGGCGGCGATGTGCAGGCTCACGAACGCGGGCCGTCCGGTGCCGCGCGCGTACCCGTCGGCCATGGAGACCACGGCGCCCTCGTGGACGCCGAGCACGTACTCGGGGCTGCCGTGGGCGTCCGCCAGCGCGGCCAGGAAAGGGAGTTCGGTGGTGCCGGGGTTGCCGAAGACGCGGTCCACGCCCTCGCCGCGCAGGATGTCCAGGACGGCGAGGGCGGGACGGTATCCCATGGGGGGCTCCTCGGGACGGGGACCTTGCGAACCGGCTCGCCGGTCAGCGTGCGGGTCCCCGTGGCCCGGGGGCAAGTGGGCCGTGTCGCTCAGCGGTATGAACGGCCTCGTCCTCGAACGCAGGACAGGCTGAAAATGCCTGACCGGCGTTCGAGAAGCAGGCGTCACGCGTCCGAGAACCGCTCCCCCTTCTCCGCCTTCTCCACCAGCAGCGCGGGCGGCTCGAACCGCTCCCCGTACCGCTCTGCCAGCTCACGCGCGCGTGCCACGAATCCCGGCAGGCCGCCCTCGTAGCCGTTGATGTACTGCAGGATGCCGCCCGTCCAGCCGGGGAAGCCGATGCCGAAGATGGAGCCGATGTTGGCGTCGGCGACCGAGGTCAGGACGCCCTCCTCCAGGAGCTTGACCGTGTCGAGCGCCTCGGAGAAGAGCATGCGCTCCTGCATGTCCTTGAACGGGATCTCGGCGCCCTCGCGCGTGAAGTGCTCGCGCAGCCCGGGCCACAGGCCTGCCCGCTTGCCGTCCTCCCCGTACTCGTAGAAGCCCGCTCCCCCGCTGCGTCCGGTGCGCCCGAACTCGTCGACCATGCGGTCGATGACGGCCTCGGCGGGATGCGTCGGCCAGGTGCCGCCCGCCTCCTCGACGGCCCGCTTGGACTCGTTGCGGATCTTGCGCGGAAGGGTGAGCGTCAGCTCGTCCATCAGGGAGAGCACCTTGGCGGGGTAGCCGGCCTGGGCCGCCGCCTGCTCGACGGAGGCGGGCTCGATGCCCTCGCCGACCATGGCGACGCCCTCGTTGATGAAGTGGCCGATCACGCGGGAGGTGAAGAAGCCACGTGAGTCGTTGACGACGATCGGTGTCTTCTTGATCTGGCGGACCAGGTCGAAGGCGCGGGCAAGGGCCTCCTCGCCCGTCCGCTC
This sequence comes from Streptomyces sp. NPDC001663, assembly GCF_042893105.1. Classification (NCBI taxonomy): domain Bacteria; kingdom Bacillati; phylum Actinomycetota; class Actinomycetes; order Kitasatosporales; family Streptomycetaceae; genus Streptomyces; species Streptomyces sp. NPDC001663. The sequence goes on from NZ_JBIAUR010000001.1 coordinate 572,857, forward strand.
GCCCTTGATGATCTCGACGAGCGGCATCTTGTCGACGGGCGAGAAGAAGTGCAGGCCGATGAAGTCGGCCTGGCGCTCGACGCCTTCGGCCAGCGCGGTGATCGGCAGGGTCGAGGTGTTGGAGCACAGCAGTGCGTCCGGCTCGACGATGTGCTGGATCTCCTGGAAGACCTTGTGCTTGAGCTCCGGGTTCTCGAAGACGGCCTCGATGACCGCGTCGCAGCCCGCGACGTCGGCGGGGTCGGCCGTCGGCGTGATGAGCGCCAGCAGCGCGTCCGCCTTCTCCTGGGTCGTACGGCCCCGGGAGACCGCCTTGGCGCAGAGCTTCTCGGAGTAGGCCTTGCCCTTCGCGGCCGCCTCCGCCGACACGTCCTTCAGGACCACCTCGATGCCCGCGCGGGCGCACGAGTAGGCGATGCCCGCGCCCATCATCCCGGCACCGAGGACGGCGACCTTGCGGACCTGGCGGGGCTCGACGCCCTTGGGACGGTTGGCGCCGGAGTTGACGGCCTGGAGGTCGAAGAAGAACGCCTGGATCATGTTCTTGGACGTCTGGCCGGCGGCCAGCTCCACGAAGTAGCGGGCCTCGATGACCTGCGCGGTCTCGAAGTCGACCTGGGAGCCTTCCACCGCCGCCGCGAGGATGTTGCGCGGGGCCGGGTAGGGCGCGCCGTTCGTCTGCTTGCGCAGGTTGGCCGGGAAGGCGGGCAGGTTGGCCGCGAACTTGGGGTTGGCCGGTGTGCCGCCCGGGATGCGGTAGCCGGGCCTGTCCCAGGGCTGCTGCGACTCGGGGTTGGCGTCGATGAACGCGCGCGCCTTGGCGAGCAGTTCGTCCGGGGTGGCGGCCACGTCGTCGACCAGGCCGTTCTGCAGGGCGCGCTGCGCGTTGTACTGGGTGCCCTGCAGCAGCACCTTCAGCAGCGCGTCGGCGATGCCCAGCAGGCGGACCGTACGGACCACGCCGCCGCCCCCGGGGAGCAGGCCGAGGGTGACCTCCGGGCAGCCGATCTTGGTGCCGGAGGTGTCGAGCGCGACCCGGTGGTGGCAGGCGAGGGCGATCTCGTAACCGCCGCCCAGGGCCGCACCGTTGATCGCGGCGACGACCGGCTTGCCCAGGGTCTCGATGCGGCGCAGGTTGCGCTTGATCGCCATGCCGCCGTCGAAGAGGTCCTGCGCGGTCTCGGGGGTGACCCGGATGAGGTCGCGCAGGTCGCCGCCGGCGAAGAAGGTCTTCTTGGCGGAGGTGAAGATGATGCCGCGGATGGAGTCCTTCTCGGCCTCCAGCCGGTCGGTGATCACGGCGAGGGAGTCGCGGAACGCCTGGTTCATGGTGTTCGCGGACTGGTTCGGGTCGTCGAGGACGAGGGTGACGACGCCGGTGCGGTCCTGTTCCCAGCGGATGGTGGTGCTCTGAGTCATGACGAGGGTCTCCGTAGAAGTCTCTGAAGTCTCTTGGTTCCGCCGGGTGTTCAGATGCGCTCGACGACGGTGGCGATGCCCATGCCGCCGCCGACGCAGAGGGTCGCGAGGCCGTACCGCTTGTCCTGGCGCTCCAGTTCGTCGACGAGGGTGCCGAGGATCATCGCGCCGGTCGCGCCGAGCGGGTGGCCGAGGGCGATCGCGCCGCCGTTGACGTTGACCTTGTCCAGGGACAGGCCCATGTCGCGCACGAAGCGCAGGACGACGGCCGCGAAGGCCTCGTTGATCTCGACGAGGTCGATGTCGTCGACGGTCAGCCCGGCCTTGGCGAGGGCCTTGCGGGTGGCGGGCGCGGGGCCGGTGAGCATGATGGTCGGCTCGGAGCCGGAGACGGCGGCGGAGACGATCCGCGCGCGCGGGGTGAGGCCGTAGCGCTCGCCGACCTCCTTGGAGCCGATGGCGACCAGGGAGGCGCCGTCGACGATGCCGGAGGAGTTGCCCGCATGGTGGACGTGGTCGATCTTCTCGACCCAGTGGTACTTCTGCAGCGCCACGGCGTCGAAGCCGCCCAGGTCGCCGATGTCCGCGAAGGACGGCTTCAGCTTGGCGAGGGAGTCGGCGGTCGTACCCGGGCGCGGAAACTCGTCGTGGTCGAGGACGACGAGGCCGCTGCGGTCCTTCACGGGGACGACGGAGCGGTCGAAGCGGCCTTCCTTCTGCGCCGTGGCCGCCCGCTCCTGCGAGAGAGCCGCGTACTCGTCGACGTCCCGGCGCGAGAAGCCCTCGATGGTGGCGATCAGGTCGGCGCCGATGCCCTGCGGCACGAAGTTGACGGCCAGGTTGGTCATCGGGTCGTTGAACCAGGCGCCGCCGTCGGAGGCCATCGGCACCCGGGACATGGACTCCACGCCGCCCGCGAGGACCAGGTCCTCCCAGCCCGAACGGACCTTGGCGGCGGCCATGTTGACGGCCTCCAGACCGGACGCACAGAAGCGGTTCTCCTGTACGCCGGCCACCGTGTCCGGCAGGCCGGCTGCGACCGCGGCGATGCGGGCGATGTCGGAGCCCTGGTCGCCGACCGGTCCGACGACGCCGAGCACGATGTCGTCGATCGCGGCCGGGTCCAGGCCGGGGAAGCGGTCGCGGATCTCGTGGATGAGTCCTACGACCAGGTCGATGGGCTTGGTGCCGTGCAAGGAGCCGTTCGCCTTGCCGCGGCCGCGCGGGGTGCGGATCGCGTCGTACACATACGCTTCGGTGCTCACTGGAAAGCCTTTCGGGGATGAGGGTCAGCCGAGCAAGTAGGGGCTTCAGCCGAGCAGGGAACGGCCGATGATCTCCTTCATGATCTCGGTGGTCCCGCCGTAGATGGTCTGGATACGGCCGTCGGTGAAGGCCCGGGCGATGGGGTACTCGGTCATGTAGCCGTAGCCGCCGTGCAGTTGGAGGCAGCGGTCGGTGACCCGCTTCTGCAGCTCGGTCGCCCACCACTTGGCCATGGAGGCGTGCACGGCGTCGAGCGTGCCGTCCGAGTGGTCCTCGACGCAGCGGTCGAGGAACGCGCGCGTGACGGCGCACTCGGTGGCCATCTCGGCTATCTCGAAGCGGATGTGCTGCTTGGTCGCGAGCGGCCGGCCGAAGGCCTCGCGCTCCTTGACGTACTCGGTGGTGATCTCCAGCAGGTGCTCGGCGGCGGCGATCGCTGAGACGGCGATGCTCAGGCGCTCCTGCGCGAGGTTGGTCATCAGGTGGCCGAAGGCGCCGTTGAGCGTGCCCAGCAGGTTCTCCTTCGGCACGCGCACGTCGCGGAAGAACAACTCGGCCGTGTCCTGCGCCTTCTGGCCGATCTTGTCGAGGTTGCGACCGCGCTCGAAGCCCTCCGTGCCTCGCTCGACGACCAGCAGCGACAGCCCGTGGGCGCCGCCCTCCGGCGTCGTCTTCGCGACGACGATCACCAGGTCGGCCAGGATCCCGTTGGAGATGAACGTCTTGGAGCCGTTCAGCACCCAGTGGTCGCCGCGGTCCTCGGCGTGCGTACGAATGCCCTGGAGGTCGGAGCCGGCGCCGGGTTCGGTCATGGCGATGGCGGTGATGATCGAGCCGTCGCAGAAGCCGGGCAGCCAGCGCCGCTTCTGCTCCTGAGTGGCGAGGCCGGTGAGGTACGGGCCGATGACGTCGTTGTGCAGACCGAGGGCGAGCCCGGGCGCACCCGCGCGGGTGAACTCCTCGGCCAGCACGGTGGCGTAGCGGAAGTCGGAGGTGCCGCCGCCCCCGAACTCCTCGGGCACGGCGAGCCCGAGCAGGCCCTGCTTGCCGGCCGCGCGCCAGGCGTCGCGGGAGACGATGCCGTCCTTCTCCCACTGCTCGTAATACGGCAGCACCTCCCTGGCCAGGAAGGCGCGCACCGTCTCGCGGAACGCGTCGTGCTCGGGGGCGAAGATCTGCCGCTTCATTCAAGGCCTTTCAGGAGGTCGGGTACGTCCCAGTCGCGTGCCACGTCGGTGGTGTCGGCGCCGGGCTGCGTGGGGCCGGTCCGTACGGCCGTGGGGGTCGCGGAGAAGCGGGGTGCGGGTGCGGGCTGGGTGATGCCGCCGTGGCCAGTGAAGGTGCCGCGGGCCGCGAGATGCGGGTGCTGAGGGGCCTCGCGCAGCGACAGCACGGGGGCCACGCACGCGTCCGTGCCGTCGAAGACGGACGTCCACTCGTCCCGGGTGCGGGACTTGAAGCGGGCGGCGACGGCCTCGCGCAGGTCGCCCCAGCGGGTCCAGTCCTTGCGGGCCTCGGCGTGCTCCGGCAGGTCGAGGAGTCGTACGAACTCGTCGTAGAACTGCGGCTCCAGTGGCCCGACCGCCATGTACTTGCCGTCGGCCGTCTCATAGGTGCCGTAGTACGGGCAACCGCCGTCCAGGAGGTTGGCGCCGCGCCGGTCCTGCCAGCCGCCGGCCGCGAGCATGCCGTGGATCATCGCCGAGAGGTGGGCGGTGCCGTCGACGATCGCGGCGTCGACGACCTGGCCGATGCCGCCCGCGCGCGCGTGGTGCAGGGCGGCGAGGACGCCGACGACGAGGTAGAGGGAGCCGCCCGCGTAGTCGCCGAGGAGGTTGGCGGGAGCAGGCGGCGGCTCGCCGGGGCTGCCGATCATGCCGAGGGTGCCGGTGAGCGCGATGTACGCGATGTCGTGGCCGGCGCGCTGGGCGAGCGGGCCGTCCTGGCCCCAGCCGGTCATCCGGCCGTAGATGAGCCGCGGGTTGCGGGCGTGGCAGGCCTCGGGGCCGATGCCGAGCCGTTCGGCGACACCGGGACGGTAGCCCTCGATGAGGATGTCGGCGCATTCGGCGAGGTCGAGGACGCGGGCCGCGCCGTCCGGGGCCTTCAGGTCGATGATCACCGAGCGCTTGTTGCGGTTGGTGACGTCGTACTCGGGGTTGATCGCCAGCCCCGGGCCACCGGGCCGGTCGACGCGCACGACGTCGGCGCCCAGGTCGGCGAGGAGCATGGCGGCGAACGGGCCCGGTCCGATACCGGCCAGCTCGAGTACGCGCACGCCGGTCAGCGGGCCCTGTCCTGGCGTCGTTGCCGTTGTCATGCAGCCCCCATTGGCGTGACACAACTGATGTAACACCAGTGATGCTAAGAACCTGTTCCACTGGACACAAGACCTGAACGAGCAAGCGCTTAGACAATCAGGGTCTCACTGCCCGTCCAGCTCGGCTATCAGCCGCTTGGGCGCGATCACGCGGTAGCTCTCCTCCACCCAGTCGCACAGCAGCTCCGCCGCCGGTGCACCCGTCTCCTCCAGCGGAATGCGGACCCAGCCGGCCTTGCCCAGGCCATATCCGGCGGGTTCGGCGCCCGGGGCGGTCAGGGCGTGGGCGTGGGCCTCCTCGCCCTTGAGCTTGACCGTGACGCCCAGCGGATAGGTGCCGTCGTCGACGCCGAGGAAGACGAACACCTTCCTGTTGACCTTCGCGACTGACTCGCCCCACGGGAACTCTTCGGCGGCGCCCGGCAGTCCGAGGGCGAACTCGCGCACCTTCTCCCATTTCTTCAGGGCGTTCTTCGGCACGGACACCGCTTACCTCCGGGCTCGTCGTCGGGCTCCGCACTCCTCACGCTAGCCTCGGCCACCGACAACGGCGCGTGCTGCGGAGCGAGGGGTGTCATGAACAGGCTGAACAGGGCGGACCGTCCGTACGACATCGTGCTCTTCGGAGCCACGGGCTTCGTCGGTGCGCTCACCGCGGAGTACCTCGCCGCGCACGCGCCCGACGGGCTGCGCTGGGCGATCGCGGGCCGCAGCGAGGAGAAGCTGGAGCGGCTGCGCGGGCGGCTGCCGGGTGCCGAGAAGGTGGGGGTGCTGCGGGCGGACGTGTCCGATCCGGCCTCGCTGCGCGAACTCGCCGAGCACGCGCGCGTGGTGGCCACGACGGTGGGCCCGTACGTGACGTACGGGGAGGAGCTCGTCGCCGCCTGCGCCGACACGGGGGCGGACTATCTGGACCTCACGGGTGAGCCCGAGTTCGTGGACCTGACGTACGTCCGGCACGACGCACGCGCGCGTGAGACGGGCGCGCGCCTGGTGCACGCCTGCGGGTTCGACTCCGTCCCGCACGACCTGGGCGCGTACTTCACCGTGCGACAGCTCCCGGAGGGCGTACCCCTGACGGTCGACGGATTCGTCACCGCCGACGCCACCTTCTCGGGCGGTACGTTCGCGTCGGCGCTCAACCAGTTCTCGCGGGTGCGTCCGATGTGGGCCGCCGAGCGGGACCGGAAGCGGCACGAGCCGCGTCTGGTGGGCAGGCGGGCCACCGCGCCCACGGGTGCGCCGCGGTTCGCGAAGGAGGTCGGCGCGTGGGCGCTGCCGCTGCCGACGATCGACCCGCAGATCGTGCGCCGCTCCGCGCAGGCCCTGGAGCGCTACGGCCCCGACTTCCGCTACCGGCACTACGCGGCGGTGCGGCACCTGCCGTTCGCGGTGGGCGGGATCGCGGCCGCGGGCGGTGTGTTCGCGGCCGCCCAACTGCCGCCTGCCCGGCGCTGGTTGTCGGACCGGCTCAAGCCCGGGGACGGGCCGAGCCCGCAGAAGCGTGCGAAGAGCTGGTTCAAGGTCCGCTTCGTCGGCGAGGGCGGCGGCCGGCGGGTGCTCACGGAGGTCGCGGGCGGCGACCCCGGCTACGACGAGACGGCCAAGATGTTCGCCGAGTCGGCCCTGTCGCTGGCCTTCGACGACCTTCCGCCGACGGCCGGCCAGGTCACCACGGCGGTCGCGATGGGCGACGCGCTCACGGAACGGCTGCGGCGGGCGGGGATCACCTTTCGGGTGGCGTCGAGCCGGTGAATTCGGACTGCAGAGGCCGCAGGCGCGAGCGGGACCGGCGCGCCTGACACGGCGTCGTTCCGCGACGCGCTCTCGCCGGGCGCTCAGGACTCCCGTGGCGCGAGGGGGTCCGGAGCGGTGCCCTGTCCGGGTGGCGACGTCGGGGTTCCGAGGCGGCGCCTCAGGAAGGGCTCCTGGGACAGTACGGCGCCCACGCTGAGGCAGCCGGCGACGGCCGCACACACGACGATCAGCCAGGACAGCAGGACGAAGACCGAACCCGCGGAACCGTAGTCGCCCAGTGCCCGGTTGAGCGCTCGTGGCATGTAGAAGTGTGCGGTCACGGACAAACAGCCGACCGCGACCGCCGTGAGGACGGCCCCTGGCAGGAGGGGCGCCCAGCGGACGACGCCACCCAGCAGAAGATGCTGGGTCCACCACCACATGGCCGCCTGCATGACCAGGACGAGCGGAAACGCCAGCCACGTCCCCAGGCCGAACCCGTCGTGCACCAGCCCCTGCACGACCAGTGCGCCGAGCCACAGGGCGATCCATGCGAGCCACCTCCACGGAGCGAGCTTCGTCCCGCCCCGGGGCAGCAGCCAGGCCCGTCGGCACAGCCGCTGCACCGCGCGACTGACCGCGGTGGCCGACAGCAGCACCATCAGCCCGCCCACCACGCCGATCGCCTGGCGCAGATCGTCGTCGGGGGGCGCGAAGGCGTGCTTCACCTCGGACTTCGCCTGCCCGGTCAGTCCGAAGACGGTGCTGATCGATTTGACGACCTGGTCCTGCAGTGTCTCCGGCGCGTACGCGCTCAGCACGAGCAGCAACGGGACGGCCGTCAGGAAGCACTGCGCCGCGATGCGGGTGGCGGAGTCGAAGATGTTCACCGACACGATGCGGTCGACGAGTCCCGTGATGACCGGGAATCGTGTCTCCAGCCGCGCGTGGACGGCTTTCAGACGGGCCGTGAGTTCCCGTGAACGATCACGCCACCGTGACGAGCGCCCGCCCTCGCCCGTGCCCTCGCGCCGCATCAGCCGCCAGTCCCCATCGCGCCGCTCCTTCCCGTTCCAGAGTGCGCGACGAAACGGGCCACGGCACCTTGCCGCGCAAAGGGGCGCACAATGGACGCGTGCGGCTCACCCGAGACGAAATGCGGCGGGTTACAGCCCTGCATAGGCTCGAAGCGTACGGTGCCTGATGGGATAGCCCATGGTCTTCGACCTCCTGCTCATCGCTCTTGCCATCACGCTGGACCCTCTTCCGCTCATGGCGTTCGTCCTGGTGGTGGCGTCTGCGAGAGGCGTACGGACGGGGCTCGCCTTCATCGCGGGATGGATGGTGTGTTTCGTCGCGGTGATCGCTCTGGTCCTGACACTGACCGGCGGGAAGCCTCCGGAGCCGAGGTCGCCGCCGTCCACGGTGAACCTCGCGATCAAGGTCGCCATCGGAGTGTCGCTGCTCGCGTACGGCCTCCACCGACGCCGAAGGCCCGTTCACCACGAGCCGTCCGCCACCGCCGCCTCGTCGTCGCAGGGCAAGTCCTCGTCCCTGACCGCCCGGATCGACCGCGGCGCGATCTGGCCGGCCGCGGGGCTTGCCATCGTTCTCCAGCCGTGGGGACTCGTCGCTGCCGGGGCCGTGACCGTGGTGGAAGCCGACGGCTCCGACCCCACGACCTGGCTGGTACTGATCGCGTTCTGCGTCATCGCGACCGCCAGTCTGCTCGCCGCCGAGGTGTACGTGGTGCTCAAGCCTGAATCGGCCCGACGCAGGCTGCATGAACTCCGCTCGTGGATGCAGGGCCACGCGGAACAGGCGATCGTGTACGGCAGCATCGTGATCGGCCTGTGGCTGGCCGGAAAGAGCATCTACGAGCTGGCCAGTTGACGCTCTCGCCGTTCCGCGTCAGCTGAGGAGCACGCGCTTCTGGGCCTCGAATTCCTCTTCCGTGAGCACTCCCTGGGCCTTGAGATCGCCGAGCTGCTTCAGTTGATCGATCTTGCGGGTCATGTCGTCGGCAGCCGGCTCCGACGCCGCGGGCGCAGGCGCGGCGGGTGCGGGCGGCGCGACGTCCTGCTGGTAGGCGGGTTGCCGTTCGCGGTCCTGCTCGGCCCAGCGGCCCGCCTGCCGCCGCGAGACGCGGTTGGACACCGCTGTGGCCGTCCCCGCGACCACGGCCGTGCGGGCTACGCCGCGAAGGAGTCCTGGCATGTCACTCATCTCCCTGTGCTCCGTGCGTGGGGTGGCGCTGCGGTGGCGGAGGCCGGTCTCACCGGGCGGCTCCACCGGAGGACGTCGTCGCCTCGGCGGCGTCCAGAGACGCCAGCAGCGTGTCCACGGAGATGCGGCCGCTCGCCACCATCTCGGCCCCGCTGCGCCGCAGCGCACGGGCGAGGGGCGCGGCCCAGACGTTCTCGTACACGAGGACGGCGGCGGAGTTGCCGGGCGCCAGCGCGGCACCGGCGTCGTCCAGGTCGCCCTGGTCCAGCAGCCCCGACGAGGCTCCCTCGAACACGGTCAGATCGACCTCATCGCCCACCTGCCGCAGTTCCAGCACCTCGACCGATCCGTCGGTGCCCTTGCGGATGAACACGAGGTCGAGAATGCGGATGACACCGCGCTCGACCAGATCGACGAGCAGGGGCAGGCCCTCACCCGTCATACGGCTGCCGGGAAACTCGACGATCAGGTAGTCGACGGGTCCCATGTCCCCGATGTCCTGCTGCATGGCCACTCCTCAAGGTGACTGGAACGCGGTCACACCTCGGGCGTCGGTCGCCCGGAGCGCAGCCGGAAAATCAGCCCCTTCAGCCATTGCAGCACTCGGCTCGGCCCCCTGCATGTTCAGTCGGCGGCCGTCGGGGCCTAGACCGACCATCCCGCGATGGTGTAGATCATCCCGCCGATCCAGCCGAGCCCCGCCAGCACGGCGAGGATCAGCGCAGCCGTCACGGCACGCTCGACGGGACGGTTGGGGTCGGCGAGGGGCTTCGGGGCGCGGTGCGAGGTCATGCGGTGCGTCGTCATGCGGCACAGCCTGCCGACAGCGGCCATGTGCCCACATCCGTACGGGTACTCAGTCCAGGTACTCAGGTCCCCCCTCGAGCGGCTCCGGCGGCCACTCCCCGAGCACGTCCGCGATCCGGTCCCGTACGGCGGGGTCGTGCGCCGCGGTGGCGAGCTGCCAGGCGAGGGGGCCGATCTGCCACCCGGCGTGGTGGTCGAAGAACGGAGGAGGCCCGGCCGCGTTGTGAGCGACCTTGCCCACCAGCTCAGCGAGGCGGAACAGGATCCGTTGCTCCTGCGGGAGTTGCTCCTCCGCCCGGCCTCCGCGGACCAGCTCGAACACTTCGCGTCCGCGGCTCCACCGGTCCCGGTCGGCCGCCAGCTCCAACGCGGCCTCGATCTCCGGTGTCCGGCCCGGTCGGTCGGCCGCCGCCTCGAGCACGCGGCCCGCCCAGGTGACCGGGTCGGGCTGACGCTCGAACACGGTGCGTCCCCACGATCGGGTGCGGTCGGCCGCCGCCAGGTCGGCGAGCGGCTGTCTCGGCGCAGTCGCCTCCCGCAACGCCTTACGGCACAGCGCGTCCGCCCTGCGGGTCGTTTCCGGGAGGCGGTACTTCGGGGTCAGGGCCAGTACATGGGCGCAGGCGTTGTCGAGGTCCGTGCGGTGGCCGACGGAGACGAAGACCGGCTTGACGGCCTCGCGGGTGCGCAGGGCGCGGCCGACCTGTTCGGTACCCGCGAGGAGCGGTGACGTGCTGCCGCGCGGGGCGGCCGGGTCGTCGTACGTGAAGGTGAAGGGGTTCTTGGCGACGCCGATCGTGGGCAGGCCCGTGAGGACACCGAGGTGGCTGGCGAGGCCGAAGCGGCGCGGGTGGGCCAGGCCGTAGCCGTCGCAGACGACCAGGCCCGGCGGGCAGGGCAGGGCGTCGAGGGCGGCGAGGACCGTGGGGATCTCGCGGAAGGCGAGCAGGCCGGGGACGTAGGGGAAGGAGATCCGGCCGACGGCCGTGGCCTCGGCGACGACCTCGAGGGTCGCCGCGTCCAGGACGACCGCCGCGGCCGCGACGACGTCCCGCTCGTCGTCGTAGGCCACGTCGACACCGGTGACATGGCCCGTGCCGGGCGGCGGTCCCGGCTCGTCGAGCACCACGCGTCCGCGCAGCTCGTCCTGGACGGTGCGGGCCTCTTCCTCGGTCGCGGGCCAGCCCGCGGGGATGCGTACGGTCGTCATGATGGGGACGAGCGTACGGCCCCGTACCGACGGCGTAGGCTCGCGATCATGTTCGTGCTGGAGCTCACCTACACCGCCCCGCTCGAGGCCGTCGACGCGCTGCTGGACGCCCACCGGGCGTGGCTCGACGAGCAGTTCGCGAAGGGCGTGTTCCTCGCCGCCGGGCGCAAGAACCCCCGCGACGGCGGGGTGATCCTGGCCGTCGCGGAGGACCCCGCGCGCGTGGCGGAGATCGCCGCCGGCGACCCCTTCTCGACCGGCGGCGTGTGCACGTACCGCATCACCGAGTTCGTCGCCGTGAAGACGGCACCGGTCCTGGAGCCGTACCGCGAGACGCTCGACTGACCCGGCGTCAGCTCTTCTTGCCGGCCAGGGCGCGCTGCAGCTGGTCCTTGTTCATGTTCGAACGGCCTTCGATGCCGCGCTGCCTGGCCTCGTTGTACAGCTGGTCGCGGGTCGGGCCCTGGGAGCCCCGGCCGGACCGCTGACCGCCGCGCTTGCCGGACGACATGTCCTTCGTGGAGCTACGGCTGGCGGACCTGGACTCGCCGGACCGGGCGCGCTCCTTGTTCACCGTCCGCGCGGCGATCTCCTCGGCGCGCTTCTTGCTCTCTCCCCGGTCCTGCGCGCTCTCCTTGATGTGCTCGTACTGGCGTTCCCGCTTGGGGCTCGAACCACGCGGCATGTTCGCTCACTCCTCTCGCAGTCAGCGACCGAGTACCCGCAATCGAGCCCCATGCGTCACAGCTCCAGGCGAGCCACCCGCCCCTGCTCCCCCGCCGCCCAGCAGCCCAGGTCCGCCGTGCAGTCCACGGTGTCGTACGAGCCCGTGTCGACGGTCTGCCAGGTGCGGCCGCCGTCGGTGGTCAGGTCGGTGCCGGTGGGGCCGACCGCGAGCGCGACGGTGCGGCTGTGCGGGAGCCACGCGGCGCCGGAGCGGTAGGCGGGCGGCGGCTCGGCGGCGGGCCGCCAGGTGCGGCCGCCGTCGCCGGTGACCGCCGCGGCCTGCGGTGAGGCCTGGTCGGGGCGGTAGTCGCCGCCGACCGCGAGGCCGTGGGTGCGGTCGCGGAAGGCGAGCGCGAAGACGCCCTTGGCGGGGTCGCCCGCCGGGATCGGCGTGTCGGCGGCCGTCCAGGTGAGCCCGCGGTCGCGGGAGTGCAGCACGCGCGCGCGTGCACCGCCGCCGGTGGCCAGCCAGACGTCCGACGGGCCGGAGGCGACCAGGCACTGTCCGCTCGCCGCGAAGCCCGCCTCGCCGTCCAGGGCGGCCGGCATCCCGTCGCTCGGGAGGACCTTCCAGGAGCGGCCGCCGTCACTGGTCGACAGGATGCGGAACTTGCCGTCCACCGGGTCGCTCATCGCCAGGCCGTGGCGGCGGTCGAAGAAGGTGAGGCAGTCGTAGAAGGCCTTCGCGTCGGTGTTGCGGAAGGACTCGGTCCAGGTCTCGCCGCCGTCGTCGGTGCGGTACACGCGGGAGGCCTCGCCCTCGCCGATGGCCAGCACCACCGCGCGCCGCGCGTCGAACGCCTCGATGTCCCGGAACTGCAGATCGGTGGCGCCGGGCGGCGAGACGTTCCGCCAGCTCGCCCCGCCGTCGGTGGTGCGCAGCACGGTGCCCTGGGTGCCGGCCACCCATGCGGTGTCCCGGCTCACGGCCGACAGCCCCCGGAAGCGAACCGCGCTCGCGCCGGTGTCCTTCAGTTCCCAGTGCGGCGCCCGGTGCTCCGGCTCGTGCGCCTGCGCCGGTACGGCGGTCAGGGCGGCCAGCGCCGCCGAGCACACCGCCCCCGCGGCCACCGTGCGAAACGTACGTCTCATTCGTCGCGTGTTCCCCATACGCCTCATGGCGGGCGAAGCTAGCCGACGCGTTGTACGCCGTCCAGATGGCGGGATCGCCACAACTGCCCGTCGGGACACGGGAGGTGGGCCTCGTCACTCCCGTGCATGAACGCGGTGACGGAGGTCACTCGAATTTCGGGTGCACGGATTGGCTGATTCCGGCGTCTCTAGCAGTGCCCCGCCCGATTCACCCGAAGCCCGTCCAGCCGTCACAAGGGAGCAGGCGTTGTCCACCGTCATCGAGCAGCCCGTGGAGGCCCGCCTCGTCGCCGCCGCGCCGCGTATGCCGAGCATCCCGGCGAAGCTGCACTACGACCGCAGCGATCCGTTCGCGGTCCGCATGACCTTCCCCGCTCCGGCAACCCTGGAGGGCGTGGAGGTCTGCTGGACGTTCGCGCGCGACCTCCTCCTGGCCGGCCTGGAGGGGCCCGAGGGTCACGGCGACGTAAGGGTGCGGCCGTACGGCTACGACCGCACCGTCCTGGAGTTTCATGCCCCCGAGGGCACCGCCGTCGTGCACGTCCACTCGAAGGACATACGCCGGTTCCTCGGCGCGACGAGCGACCTCGTGCCCGTCGGGTTGGAGCATCTGCAGCTGGACCTTGATCATGACCTGGCGGAGCTCATGCGGGACGCCTAGCGTTCCCAAGGGGGTGCGCCCCTTCAGGCCTGGTCAGCGCAACGCCAGCAGTTTGTTGAGCTCTCCGTAGTCGAGGCCGTCGGACAGCGTCTCGTACGTTCCCGCCTGCAGTAGCTCCCGTGCGGCGCGGTGGACCAGGGCGTGCGCTGCCTGTGCGATGGCTGAACCGGCGCTCACGCGCGCGACGCCGAGCGCGGACAGTTCGGCGACCGGCGGGGCGCCGGGCCCTGCCAGCACGTTCAGCGGGCCGTCGATTCCGTCGACGAGGAGTTCGAGTGTTCCCGGTTCGACGGCACCGGGGACGAAAATCCCGTCGGCGCCCGCGGTGCGGAAGGCGGCGGCCCGTTCCAGAGTGAGGTCCACTTCCCCCGCGCCCCTGAGGAACGTGTCGATCCGGGCGTTGATGAACAGCGGTATGCCCTCCGCGTCGGCGGCCTCGCGGGCGGCGGCGATGCGTTCGGCCTGTTCGGCGACGGAACGCAACGGGCCCGTCCCGGCCTCGTACAGCGCGTCCTCGATGTTCACGCCGACCGCGCCCGCCGCGAGTACCGCGCGAATAGTGTCGGCGACGCCCGCCGCGTCCCGCGCATAACCGCTCTCGATGTCCGCGCTGACGGGCACGTCGACCGCGGCGGCGATGTCCGCGACGGCGGCCAGGGCGCGGTCGCGGTCCAGTCGGTCGCCGTCCGCCGAGCCGAGGGCCCAGGCGAGGCCCGCACTGGTGGTGGCGACCGCGGCGGCGCCCGCGTCCTCGATCAGGCGGGCGCTGGTGGTGTCCCACGCGTTCGGCAGGACGAGCGGCCTGCCCGGGACGTGCAGGGAGCGGAAGGCCAGGGCACGGTCGCGCAGAGGTTTCTCGGTCGTCATGCGGCTCACTCAAGCAGCCGCAGCGGGGCGGGAGCTGGCAGGAATCCGACATGTACGTCAAGCGCCAGAGCAGCCTCAGTCGCCCGCCGTCACGGCCACCGTCGTCACCGCGGCGATCAGCGCCGTGTGCACCTCGGTGACGACCTTCCGCAGCGCCGGGGCCGCCGCCCCGCTGCGCTCGGTCAGTGCATCCACGCGTGCCTTGTGGCGTTTGCGGTCCTTGCCGGGCAGCACGGTGCGCAGCTCCGCCGCGGCGGCGAGGGCGACCACGGCCGCGTCCCGGTCTGAGACCTCCGAGACCGGCACCGGCCCCTCGAGGACCCGCCGTGCCTCCTCCTGAAGCGCGTCCACGAGGGCACCCTGCTCCAGTACGTGCTCCACGCTCGGGAAGACGCCGAGCACCCGCTTCTTCTCCGCGCGCAGGTAGCCCGCTGCGGTCAGCTGCTCCCGTACCGCGTCCAGGGTCACGCGCGCGTGCAGCGTCACCCAGGTCCGCCACCGGTGCGGCCGCGACTCGCGGACCAGCTCCAGCAGCCCGTCGAGGGCGGTGTCCCCGGTGAGGGAGTCCATGTCGGCGGGCGTGGCGATGCCGTCCTCGTCCACGAGCAGGCCGCGCTGGGCCAGTTCGGTGAGGGCGCCGGCCCGCACCAGATGAGGGAGGCGGGCGGCGCCGGTGACCTCGGTCCTGTTCGTGTCCCAGGCAAGCAGGTAGAGCCGGGCGGGCAGGGAGAGCGAGCCGTTGGGCACGAGGCCTCCTTCGTACGGTGAGGTCGGGGATCACGTTAATTCGTTGACAGGCCCCGAGCCGCTTCCTACGGTGTACAGCGGTTCTGTTGCCGTCGATCGGAGAAGGACGTTGCTCGTCTGAGGTCCTGAGACACCGCGTCACACACATGAGGTGTGTGCGCTGCGTGCGACCTCGGCATTCGAGCCGTCCCGACGGAGCAGGGCCTTTCTCGTGCCCCGCCTGCTGCCCCAGGGCTCTCCTCTCCGCCTTTGGTTGCCGGTGTCTCGATACGCGTTTGCCCCCTTCCGCATCGAGCAACCGCGAGGCCCGCATGTCTACTTCCATCACTTGTACGTCCCTGTCGTTCACCTGGCCCGACGGCACCGCCGTCTTCGAGGGCCTCGATGTCGCCTTCGGCCCCGGCAGGACCGGGCTGGTCGGCGTCAACGGCTCGGGGAAGTCGACCCTGTTGAAGCTGATCGCCGGGGAGCTCGCCCCGGCCGACGGCACCGTCCGCGTCGCGGGCGAGGTCGGCTACCTCCCGCAGAACGTCACGCTCGACACCCAGCTGCGCGTCGACGAGGCGCTCGGCATCGCCGCGCAGCGGGCCGCGCTGCACGCCATCGAGGCGGGCGACGTGGCCGAGGAGCACTTCGAGACGGTCGGCGACGACTGGGACGTGGAAGAACGCGCCCTTGCCACACTCGGTGAACTCGGGCTCGGGCACATCGAGTTGGACCGCACCATCGGCGAGGTCTCGGGCGGCGAGTCGGTGCTGCTGCGGCTCGCCGCACTGCTGCTGCGCCGCCCGGACGTGCTGCTCCTGGACGAGCCGACGAACAACCTCGACCTGTACGCACGCAGGCGGCTGTACGCGGCCGTCGAGTCCTGGCCGGGAGTGATGGTCGTGGTCAGCCACGACCGCGAACTCCTGGACCTCGTCGACCAGATCGCCGATCTGCACTCCGGGGAGGTCACCTGGTACGGCGGCAACTTCTCCGCCTATGAGGCGGCGCTCGCCACCGAACAGGAGGCGGCCGAGCGGATGGTGCGGGTCGCGGAGGCCGACTTCAGGAAGCAGAAGCGCGAACTGGCCGACGCCCAGATGAAGTTGGCCCGCCGCAAGCGGTACGGGCAGAAGATGTGGGACCAGAAGCGCGAGCCGAAGATCGTCATGGGGGCACGCAAGCGTGCGGCGCAGGAGTCCGCGGGCAAGCACCGCATCATGCACGAGGAGCGGCTCAGCGAGGCGAAGGAACGGCTCGACGAGGCGGTGGACGCCGTACGGGACGACGACGTGATCCGCGTGGACCTGCCGTACACGGCCGTACCGCCGGGCCGTGAGGTACTCACCCTGCTGGACCTGGAGCTCGCGTACGGCGCGCGCGTGGCGGGCGGGCTGGATCTGCGCGGACCGGAGCGGGTCGCGCTGATCGGGCGCAACGGCGCGGGCAAGACGACGCTGTTGCGCACCATCGCCGGAGAGCTGGCGCCGGTGTCGGGCGAGGCACGCACGCACGTGCCGATGCGTTTCCTGCCGCAGCGGCTCGACGTGCTCGACGGCGAGCTGTCGGTCGCCGAGAACGTGGCCCGGTTCGCGCCGGGCGCCACCAACAACCGGGTCCGGGCGAGGCTGGCCCGCTTCCTGTTCCGGGGCGCCCGCGCCGACCAGAAGGCGGCGACCCTGTCCGGCGGCGAACGCTTCCGGGCGGCCCTGGCCGCGCTGATGCTGGCCGAGCCGGCCCCGCAGTTGCTCATGCTCGACGAGCCCACGAACAACCTGGACATGGCGAGCGTGCGGCAGCTGACCACGGCCCTGGAGTCGTACGAGGGGGCGCTGATCGTGGCCAGTCACGACCTGCCGTTCCTGGAGTCGATCGGGATCACACGGTGGCTGCTGCTGGACGGCGAACTGAGCGAAACGGCCCCGGAGGAGATCGGGTAGCGCATCTCAGGAGGGCCACAGCTGGGCAACGAGGGTTTTGTCGTCGTGGATCGGCGCTGCATGATGGCGGACCGGGCGTCGTTTCACGGGCGCCCGGTCTGCCGTCCCTTCGATTCGGAGTCCCCCTCGTGCCCAGCAAGAAGGCCCTCGTCCGCCGCCCGAGCCCCCGCCTCGCCGAAGGGCTGGTCACCCACATCGAGCGGGAGAAGGTCGACGCCGAGCTCGCGGTCGAGCAGTGGGAGGCGTACGTCGAGGCGTTGCGCGAGCACGGCTGGGAGACGGTCGAGGTCGATCCGGAGGACGACTGCCCCGACTCGGTGTTCGTCGAGGACACCGTGGTCATGTACAAGAACGTCGCCCTGATCACCCGCCCCGGCGCCTCTTCCCGGCGCAACGAGACGGTGGGCGTCGAGGAGGCCGTCGCCCGCCTCGGCTGCTCGGTGAACTGGATCTGGGAGCCGGGCACCCTGGACGGCGGCGACGTGCTGAAGGTCGGTGACACGATCTACGTCGGCCGGGGCGGGCGTACCAACGCGGCCGGCGTCCAGCAGCTGCGGGCCGCCTTCGAGCCGCTGGGGGCGCAGGTCGTCGCCGTACCCGTCAGCAAGGTGCTGCACCTGAAGTCGGCGGTCACCGCGCTGCCCGACGGGACCGTGATCGGGCACATCCCGAAGGTGGACCGGCCCTCGCTGTTCCCGCGCTTCCTGTCGGTGCCCGAGGAGGCCGGCTCCCACGTGGTGCTCCTGGGCGGCAGCAAGCTGCTGATGGCGGCGAGCGCCCCGAAGTCGGCGGAGCTGCTGACCGACCTCGGTTTCGAGGTGGTAGTGGTGGACATCAGCGAGTTCGAGAAGCTCGAGGGTTGTGTGACATGCCTCTCGGTGCGCCTCAGGGATCTGTACGCCTGACGAGCGAGCGGATCACCCTTTCAGCCCCGGGACCTGCGGGTCCTGGGGCTTCCGGCATGTCCTTGGAAGCCCCAGGAAACGTGGCCTGATCAGGGATCTTTACGCACTACTTAACCTACGGCAACGTAACCTACGGTTTCGTAGCCTACGCTTGCGTAAGTTCCGGCACCGCTCGCCGGTTTGTCCCTTTCTGTTGCTCGTCCCCCTGGAGATCCCGTGACGATCACTTCCCCGCACCTCGGTAGCCCCGCCGTCTGGACCGACGCCAAGCTGCTGTACGCACTGGAAGAAGTGGTCGAGACGGAACTCAACCGGCATCTGAAGGTCGCCAAGGACTGGATGCCGCACGAGTACGTCCCCTGGTCGGACGGCCGTAACTTCCCCGGTATCTTCGAGGACGGCGAGGCCTGGGACAAGGAGCAGTCCAAGGTCACCGAGCTCGGCCGCATCGCCCTGGTCGTGAACCTCCTCACCGAGGACAACCTCCCGAGCTACCACCACGAGATCGCCTCGCTCTTCGGCCGCGACGGCGCCTGGGGCACCTGGGTGCACCGCTGGACCGCCGAGGAGGGCCGGCACGGCATCGTGATGCGGGACTACCTGCTCGCCTCGCGCGCGGTGGACCCGGACAAGCTCGAGCAGTTCCGCATGGCCCACATGAGCGAGGGCTTCGAGTCGGACAACCGCCACTCGATGCTGCACTCCGTCGCCTACGTCGCCTTCCAGGAGCTCGCCACCCGCGTCTCGCACCGCAACACCGGCCACCAGTCGGGCGACCCGGTCTGCGACCGCATGCTGGCCCGCATCGCGACCGACGAGAACCTGCACATGGTCTTCTACCGCAACCTCCTCAAGGCGGCCTTCGAGCTCGCGCCCGACCTCACCATGCAGTCCGTGCGCGACGTGATCGTCAACTTCCGGATGCCCGGCCACGGCATGCCCGGCTTCGAGCGGGCCGCCGCGCAGATGGCGATCGGCGAGGTCTACAACATGCGCATCCACCACGACGACGTGCTGCAGCCGGTCCTGCGCTTCCTGAAGGTCATGGAGATCGACGGCCTCGGCCCCGAGGGGCAGAAGGCCCAGGACGAACTCGGCCTGTACATGGGCGGCCTCGACGCGGAGGCCCTGAAGTTCGACGAGAAGCTCGCGGCACGCAAGGCGCGGATGGCGGCGCGGGCGGGAGCCTGACGGACGCCGTCGAGGAGACCGTGACGGGGTCGGCCGGGGGCAGCGGCACCGCAGGGTCCTGACCGGGCACTCCATGGGCGGCCTGAGGGCTGCCGGGCCGGCTCCTCGCGCTGTGGGGCGCTGCGCGTCAGTGCGTAGTCCGCCTGAGTTCCAGCCGCTCCTTCTCCGACAGGCCGCCCCAGACGCCGAAGCGCTCGTCGTTCTGCATGGCGTACTCCAGGCAGGCGGGGCGCATCTCGCACAGGCCGCAGATGCGCTTCGCCTCGCGCACCGAGCTGCCCGGCTCGGGAAAGAAGAAGTCCGCCCCGGTCTGCGCGCACAGCGCCTGAGCCTGCCAGGCGAGGTCGGCCGGGGTGATCGTGTCGATGTGCATGGGCGAGATCGTGCCGGGCGGCGAAAAACGTTCGATCAACGCGCGATCAACGCCGCTCCCCGGGGCCCCCGGCCACCCTGATGGTGACGTGCACGCGCCCGGCGGCGCACGGCGGCGCGCGGAAGAAGGTCCCTCCAGTCCCCCATGACGCTCCGGCAGCGATTGTCAGTGGGCGGTGCAAGACTCGGCAGTGCAGACAACGGGACCCTTCCGAGGAGGGCAACGATGCTCACCACCCGTTTCGTCAACGGCGCGCCGAACTGGATCGACGTCGGCACATCCGACATCGACGGCGCCATCTCCTTCTACGGCGGTCTCTTCGGCTGGCGGTTCCAGTCGGCGGGACCGGATGCCGGCGGCTACGGCTTCTTCCAGCTGGACGGGAAGACCGTGGCCGGCGGCATGCAGACCACGCCAGAGCAGGGCCCGCCGTCCTGGACCGTGTACTTCCAGAGCGCGGACGCCGAAGCCACCGCCAAGGCGGCCGAGCAGGCGCACGGCAGCGTGCTCATGCAGCCCATGGACGTGATGGGCGAGGGACACATGGCGATCCTCGCCGACAAGGCGAGCGTGCCGTTCGGCATCTGGCAGCCGGGGCGGACCAAGGGCGTCGACGTGGCGAACGAACCCAATTCCCTGTCCTGGGTGGAGCTCTACACACCGGACATCGCCGCGGCCGCCTGGTTCTATCACGAGACGCTCGGCCTGGAGACCGCGGCAGTGCCCTTCCCGGGTGGCACGTACACCACGCTCAACCCCGCCGGGGGCGACGAGAACTCCATGTTCGGCGGCGTCGTCCCGCTGGTCGACGACCCGTCGGAGGACAGCGCGTACTGGCTGCCGTACTTCGAGGTCACCGACGCGGACGCCACGGTCGCCAAGGCACAGGAACTGGGCGGCACGGTCCGCGTCCCGGCCACCGACATCGAGGGAGTAGGCCGCTTCGCGAAACTGGCCGACCCGTACGGCGCCCGCTTCGCCATCATCAAGAGCGCGCCGCCGCAGACCTGAGGGGTGTCAGGGGGGCGCTCACGCCGAGACGCGCCGTACCAGCGTGGTCGGCAGGACCACACTGGACGGTGCGTCTCCGGCGTCCGGGCCGGCGTTGCGGCGGTCGAGGCGGCGCAGCAGCAGGCGGGCCATCAGCCGGCCCATCTCCTCGATGTCCTGACGGACGGTCGTGAGCGGCGGGTCGGCCTGTTCGGCGACGGGCAGCATGTCGTCGAAGCCGATCACGGCGACGTCCTCGGGCACGCGCCGCCCCTGCTCGCGCAGCACCCGCAGGGCACCCGCGGCGGTGAGGTCGTTGGCGGCGAACACGGCGTCCAGGTCGGGCCGGCGGCCGAGAAGTTCCCGCATCGCCCGCTCACCGCCCGCCGGCGTGAAGTCGCTCTCGACGATCAGCCGCGGGTCGGCGTCGACCATGACGTCCCGGAAGCCGTCGAGCCGGTCCGCCGCGGACGTCTGGTCGAGGGGGCCGGAGATGTGCGCGATACGGGTGCGGCCGAGCCCGACGAGATGGCGCACGGCCTCGCGGGCACCGCCGCGGTTGTCGCTGTCGACGTACACCACACCGCTGCGGCCGTCGCTCCAGCCGGGCCGCCCGCCGAACACGGTGGGCACACCGGCGTGCTGGATCAGCCCGGGCAGCGGGTCGTCGAGGTGCAGCGAGAAGACGAGCGCGCCGTCGACATGGCCTCCGGCGAGATAGCGGCCGACCCGGGCGTGGTCGTCGCGGCCCTCGGTGAGCAGCAGCACGAGCTGGTTGTCGTGGGCGGTCAACTCCTTGCTGATGCCCCGCAGTTGCAGCGCGAAGAAGGGGTCGGCGAAGACCCGGGTCTCCGGTTCGGCGATGACCACGGCCACGGCGTCGTGCCGCCTGGTCACCAGGCTGCGCGCCGCCTGGTTCGGCACGTATCCGAGCTCCTCCACCGCGCGCCGCACCCGTGCGACGAGGGGTTCACGCACCCCGTCACCGCCGTTCACCACCCGGGAGACGGTGGCCCGGGACACGCCCGCCCGGGCAGCCACGGCCTCCAGTGTGGGGCGCGGTGCGGTGTCGGTCACTTGGGGCTCCTCCTGCCTGGGTGCGGATCAGGATAGCCCCGGGCGGACGAGCATGGAGAGAGCGCTCTCAGTGTTCGTGCGGCTCGTACCCCGGAATCGTGCCGTCCGCCTTCTTCACCAGGAAGAGCCCGACCATCCCCATGTCGGAGTGGCTCTGGACGTGGCAGTGGTACATCCACGCGCCCGCCCCGACGCCCTCCCCCGCGAGCACCTGGAAGCCGAAGGAGTCCGCCGGACCCACGATCTTGTTGTCGATCACCTGGCTCGGGTCGTCGGGGCCGGTCAGCATGCCCGTGCGGCTGTCTGCCCAGCGGTGACCGTGCATGTGGAACGTGTGGTAGTACTCGCCGTGGGTGATCATCACGAACTCGACCCGATCGCCCACCGTGGCCTCGAAGTTCGGCCCGGAGTGTGCCGGCCTGTTGTTGATCGACATGTCGTTGAAGACGATCGTGTACGTCGTGTCCGGCAGTACGTCTCCCTTGCGGCGCACGATCACCGGACCGTACAGGCCCTTCCTGATCCCGCCGGTCCCGTGCTCCGTGCCGACCGCATGGTCGTGGTAGTGCCAGTAGCCGGCGCTGCCCGCCCGCCAGGTGCCGTCGGACCGCCGGCCCGGAACATGGGTGCGCCAGGTGTAGGTGCGGGTGCCGCCGGGCTCGACGTCGCTCTTGTTCAACTTCGTTCCGTCGCTGGAGATTTCGTAGTCCAGCCCGTGGACGTGCAGGCTCGCCGCCACGTCCATCGTGTTCTCGAACTCGATGTGCAGCGTGTCGCCCTCGTTGAGCTCGATGAGCGGCCCCGGGATCGAGGCCTTGCCCTTCTCCAGGCCGTAGCCCATCTGCCCGTCGGCGAGCTTCTCGGCGTACAGCTTGACGCGCTTGACCTCTCCCCCGGCCGGCGCGGTCCTCGCCGGAGCGGACGCGCTCGCGGCCTCCGGCGCCAGGGACAACGATGTCGCGACGGCCGCACCGCCCAACAGCACGTGCCGCCGGTCGAATCGGCGTCTGTCCATGCAGAACTCCCCACGTCGATACGGGAATTGCGGAGACGTACCTGTGATGAACCTGTGAGACGGTACCGGCCTCGAGGCGGTTTATCCACACACAGGACAAAGTTTGTGCCATTGCGGTCATAGGTATTGGCGAGTCACGCAAAGGGGTCTAGCTTCCTTGGCGTTGTTGCTGTGACCGAGGAGGTGCCCATGCACTTACGAGGGTTGAGCACAGGAAAAGCGAGAAGACGGGCCTGGGCGGCCACCGTCACGGCGGGGGTCCTGGGGGCGGGACTGCTCTCGGGTCCCGTCGCCAACGCGCGCCCGGCCCCGGAACCATCCCTGACAACGATGTCCGTCAAGTCGCCGCCGGGCGGCGCGAATGTACGGGTGCTGATCTTCTACGGTTCCGCGGCGGCCGGGGACGAGTCGCCGGTCGTGAACGCCGGTGTCGAGGCGATCGAGAAGATCGGTCTGACGGGGCCCGAGAAACAGCGGTTCAAGGTCGAGGCGACGGACGACGCCTCGGTCTTCACCGACGAGACCCGGCTGGGGCGTTACAACGCCATCGTGTTCCTGACCGGCGGCGGAGACGTCCTCGATCCGGAGCAGGAGGCGGGGCTCGAGGCCTACATGGAGGCCGGCGGCGGGTTCGTCGGCATCCATGACGCGGCACGTGCGGAGCCGTACTCCGACTGGTTCACCGGTCTGGTCGGCGCCCGGCCCGCAGCCTCCAGTCCAACCGACGTACAGCGTGCGGTGGTTGAGGTGGGCGACCGGCAGCATCCGGCGACCAAGAGCCTGCCGTTGCAGTGGAAGCGACCCGACCAGTGGTTCAACTGGGCGAAGAACCCGTCCGGTGACGTGCACACCGTGGCGCGGGTGCGCGAGTCGACCTACAAGCCCGGCGCGAGCGCCAACGGCTGGGATCATCCGGTGAGTTGGTGCCGGGACTACGACGGCGGTCGGTCCTTCTACACGGGCATGGGCGGCACGGTGTCCTCGTACGACGAGACGGACTTCCGCGACCATCTGCGCGGTGCGCTGCTGTGGACGACGCGGCTGGTGCAGGCCGACTGCAAGGCGACGATCAACGCCAACTACAAGGCGGAGCGGCTGACTCAGCCCAACCAGCCCGGCCAGAACGACCAGATCGGCGAGCCGCACGGCCTGGTGACGGCGCCCGACGGACGTGTGCTCTACATCGGCCGCGGCGGCGCGGACTCCTCCCAGCCGGTCGTCACCGACTGGAACAACCCGGACGTCGGCAAGGGCAAGGGCCAGATCCACGTCTACGACCCGAAGACCAAGAAGGTCACTCTGGCAGGCGAGTTGACCGTCTTCGGCAACAAGGGCGGCGGCGACGAGCTGACCAAGGTCGAGGAGGGACTCCTCGGTATCGAGCTCGACCCGAAGTTCGAGCAGAACGGGTGGGTGTACCTGCACTACACACCCCACTCGCAGCTCAACCGCGACACACAGATGGCCGAGCGGCGGGTCTCCCGCTTCACGCTCGACCTCGCCACGAACAAGCTGGACCTGGGCAGTGAGAAGGTGCTGCTCAAGTGGCCGGTGCAGGTGCACAGTTGCTGCCATGCGGGCGGCGGGATGACCTGGGACTCCAGGGGCAACCTGTACATCGCGACCGGCGACAACAACTCCAGCGGTTTCAGCGACGGTTACTCCGGCAACAACCCGCAGCCCAGCTACAAGGGCGTCTCCTTCGCGGACGCGCGCCGCACCGCCGGCAACACCAACAACCTCAACGGCAAGATCCTGCGCATCCACCCGGAAGCCGACGGGACGTACACGCTCCCCGAGGGCAACCTCTTCACCGGCAAGGAGACCGACGAGGGCGGCGGCAAGACGCGCGGTGAGATCTATGTGATGGGCGTCAGGAACCCCGCCCGGATCTTCGTCGACAAGAAGTCCGACGTCCTGTACGCGGGCTGGGTCGGTCCCGACGCCTCGGCGCCCTCCACGACATGGGGTCCCGCCAAGTACGACACGTTCGCCGCCATCACCAGGGCGAGCAACCGGGGTTGGCCGTACTGCATGGGCAACAAGCAGCCCTACCGGGACCGCAATCTCCCGGATCCCTCGAAGCCGCTGGGCTGGTACGACTGCGATCACCCGAAGAACGAGTCGCCGAACAACGACGGTCTCGTCAACCTCCCGCCGGTCACCGGCAACAACATCTGGTACTCGCCCCAGGGCGGCGCCCCGGACTACCCGCGCGACGCGAACGGCATCCCCTCGTACAAGCAGGCGGAAGCCACCTATCTGCTGCCGTGGCTCAAGGGCGGCGGCCAGGCGGCGATGAACGGACCGGTGTACCGCTACGACGCGGCGAGCACCAGTGAGACCAAATGGCCCTCGTACTGGGACGGCAAGTGGTTCGTCGGCGACTTCTACGACGCCGACCAGCCGCGCAACGCGGTCATCACCGATCCGAAGACTCAAGGCGACGGCGGACTGCCGGTCCACTCCGAGACGCTGAAGAAGATCGTGCCGATCGGCAACGACGGCATCAAGAACCTCATGGACTGGAAGTTCGGTCCGGACGGGGCGCTGTACGTCCTCGACTACGGGCGCGGCTTCTTCACCTCGGACGCCAAGTCGGCGCTGTGGCGGGTCACTTACACCGGCGGCGGGCCGACTCCTGCCGCCGACCAGCTGGCGAGGGGAGGGCAGTGATGCGGCAACGAAGAGTCCTGACGGCCCTGTTGGCCGCCGTACTGATGATGCTGGGGCTGCAGACGACGGCCGGCGCGCAGCCGGAACAGCCCACGCGGGCCGCGGCCCAGGTGCTCACCTGGACGGCGGGTGACGACATCACCAAGTACCTCTCGGCGCCCACGACAGCGGTCGCGGGCACGGCCACGATCGTCTTCGAGAACAGCGCAGCGACCGGCAACACCACCGGAATGCCACACACGTTGACGTTCGTGACGTCCGACCCCGAGTACAACAACGACGTCCAGCTGAACATCCTCGCCAACCCGAACGACGACATGGGCGGCCGCCACACCGCCGAGGTCACGCTCACGCCCGGCCGGTACTTCTACCACTGCACCATCCCCGGCCACGGGCAGATGCAGGGCACCCTGGTCGTGACCGAGGGCGGCGGCGAGGACACGACGGCTCCCGAGACGTCGGCCGCCGTGAGCGGCACGCAGAACTCGCAGGGCCAGTACGTCGGTTCGGCGAGCGTGGCGATCAGCGCGAGCGACGCGGGCGGCTCCGGCGTGGACCGCGTCGAGTACGCGATGGGGGACGACGGCGCCTGGCAGCCGTACACCGCTCCGGTCGTCGTCGATCAGGTCGGCAGTCACAAGGTGCGCTACCGGGCCATCGACAAGGCGCGCAACGTATCGGCCGAGAAGAGCGTCGGGTTCACGGTCGTGGCGCCGCCGTCGGACGACACGACCGCGCCGGACACCTCGGCGACGGTCAGCGGTGAACGGAACGCCGACGGGGCCTACCTCGACATGGCGACGGTCACCGTCGCCGCCTCCGACACCGGGTCCGGGGTCAACACGATCGAGTACGCGGTCGACTCCGGGGCCTGGACCCCGTACACCGCCCCCGTGATGGTGCATCAGCTCGGTTCGCACACCGTGAAGTACCGGGCCACCGACAAGGCGGGCAACGTGTCCGCGGAGAAGAGCGTCGGGTTCACGGTCGTGTCGGCGCCCGCGCAGGACACCACACCGCCGGTGACGGGGGTGACCGTCGAGGGCACGAAGAACTCCGACGGGGCCTATGTGGGCAGCGCCAAGGTGACCGTGACGGCAACCGACGAGGGCGGGTCGGGTGTCGACCGCATCGAGTACTCGCTCGACGGCGGACCATACCTCGCCTACACCGCCCCGGTGATCGTCGACCGTTCGGGCGCGCACACGGTGGCGTACCGGGCGACCGACAAGGCGGGCAACACCGCCTCGGCCCGCACCGTGAGCTTCACCCTGGTGTCGAGCCCGGTGCCGCCTCCCAACTGCCCCGAATACGACGAGCGGTTGACGGTCATCGTCGGCACGGTCGACTCGGGGGTACCGAACCGGGTCGCCAACAACCGTTGCCGTATCAACGAGTTGATCGAGGACGAGAAGGAGTGGACGTCCCACGCGCTGTTCCTCAAGCACGTGAAGACGGTCCTCGACCGGCTGTTGAAGGAAGGCGTCGTGGACCAGCGCGAGTACGACGCCATCCAGAAGGCCGCCCGCCAGTCCGGGATCGGGAAGCCCGGCCAGACCGAGGGCTACCGGAAGATCTTCGACGGCAGCGCGGACTCCCTCGCCAAGTGGGAGCAGGTGGGCGGCGGTTCGTTCGGGCTCAACGCCGACGGATCGATCACCAGCGGCACCGCGAAGGACGGCCTGGGCATGCTGTGGTTCCCGCAGCGCAAGTACGGCGACTTCTCGCTGAAGCTCCAGTGGCGGGACGACGCACCAGGGACCGGGAACGCCAACTCCGGTGTGCTCGTGCACTTCCCGTGGGTCCACGACCACCCGGAGGAGTCACGGCCCGAGTGGGTCGCCATCAAGTACGGGCACGAGGTGCAGGTGCTCGACCGGCCCGACGGCGACATGTACAAGACGGGCTCGATCTACGGCTTCGACCGGGTCGGGCTCGCCGGTGCCGGCGTCACCCAGAAGGGCACCTGGAACGACTACGAGATCCGTGTGGTCGACCAGCACTACTCGGTCTACCGCAACGGCGTGCTGATCAACGAGTTCGACAACATCGGCGGCCAGGTCTTCTACCCGCCGCGCTCGGACGACCCGGGCACGGACGGGCGGCGGTTCGCCTCCGGCTACATCGGACTGCAGGTGCACAGCACGACGGACGTGGTCTCCTACCGGGACATCCGGATCAAGGAGTTGTAGCGTCCGGAGGAGGCGCCTCGGTCTTCGCCGGGGGCGCCTCCTTCTTCGCCCGGCTCGGCTGCACCCGCTTGGGCTCGCCCGGCATCTTCGGGTACTCCGGCGGATACGGCAGATCGCCCAGGCCGTGGTCGTGCTCGTCACGGCGGGCGAGTTCGAGCAGCGCCTCCAGCGAGAAGCGGTGGTCGTCCATGTCCGCGTGCACGTCGCCGAGTCGGGCGAAGCGCGCGGGCATGGTCGCGATGTCGAAGTCCTGCGGGTGCGCGGTGCCGACCTCGTCCCAGCTCAGGGGCGCCGAGACGGGGGCGTGCGGGCGGGGTCGTACGGAATAGGCGGAGGCGATCGTGCGGTCCCTGGCCGTCTGGTTGTAGTCGACGAAGATGCGTTCGCCGCGCTCCTCCTTCCACCACTTGATGGTCACCTGCTCCGGCATCCGCCGTTCCAGTTCCCGGCCCACCGCGATGGCGGCGCGCCGGACCTGGGTGAAGGTCCAGCGCGGTTCGATCGGCACGAAAACGTGCAGCCCGCGGCCGCCGGAGGTCTTGGGGAAGCCACGCAGGTCGCCGAACTCCCGCAGCACCTCCCGCAGTTCGAAAGCGGCCCGTACGGCGTCGTCGAAGTCGGTGCCGGGCTGCGGATCGAGGTCGATGCGGAGTTCGTCGGGACGGTCGACGTCGTCGCGGCGCACCGGCCAGGGGTGGAAGGTGAGCGTGCCGTACTGGGCGGCCCACAGGACTGCGGCCTCCTCGGTGGGGCACATCTCGTCGGCGCTGCGGCCGGAAGGGAAGGTGATGTGGGCGGTCGGGATCCAGTCGGGCATGTTCTTCGGCGCCCGCTTCTGGAAGAAGTTCTCGCCGTTCACCCCGTCCGGGTAGCGCTCCAGGGTGGTGGGCCGGTTGCGCAGGGCGCGCAGGATGCCGGGGCCCACGGCGATGTAGTACCGGGCGAGGTCCAGCTTGGTGAAACCGCGCTCGGGGAAGAAGATCTTGTCCGGGCTGGACAGCCGGACCGTGCGGCCGCCCGCCTCCAGTTCCACCGCTTCACCCATACGGCAACGGTAGGCACACCTCGTAAACCTCGCATACCGGGCGACAAGTGGTGTATGCGAGCAGAATCGGAAGCATGGATCTCCCGGTGATGCCTCCCGTGAAGCCGATGCTCGCCAAGTCGGTGGCGAAGATCCCGCCGGGCATGCAGTACGAGGCGAAGTGGGACGGGTTCCGGGCGATCGTGTTCCGTGACGGGTCCGAGGTCGAGCTGGGCAGCCGCACAGGCAAGCCGCTGACCAGGTACTTTCCCGAGGTCGTCGTAGCTCTGAAGGAGCGGGTGCCCGAGCGGTGTGTGCTGGACGGGGAGATCGTGATCGCCCGAGAGGGCCACCTCGACTTCGACGCGCTCACCGAGCGCATCCACCCGGCGGACTCCCGGGTGCGGATGCTCGCCGAGAAGACCCCGGCGTCCTTCGTGGCCTTCGACCTGCTGGCGCTGGCGGACGAGTCACTGCTGGACGTGGAGCTGACCGACCGGCGAGCGCTGCTCGAGCGGGCGCTGGCCGACGTCACCGCGCCCGTCCACCTCGCGCCGGCGACGACCGACATCGACGTGGCGCAGAGCTGGTTCGAGCAGTACGAGGGGGCGGGCCTGGACGGCGTCATCGCCAAGCCGCTCACCGGGCGCTATCTCCAGGACGAGCGCGCCATGTTCAAGATCAAGCACGAGCGCACGGCGGACGTGGTCGTAGCGGGCTACCGCTTCCACAAGAGCGGCCCGATCGTGGGCTCACTGCTCCTCGGGCTCTACGACGACCGGGGCGCCCTGCAGCACGTGGGCGTGTCGGCGGCGTTCCCCATGAAGCGGCGCGCGGAGCTGGTCGAGGAGCTGGAGCCCTTGCGGATGGAGGACGCCGAGGGGCACCCCTGGGCGGCCTGGTCCGACGAGGCCGCGCACGAGACGGCCCGGCTGCCCGGCGCGCCCAGCCGCTGGTCGGGCAAGAAGGACCTGTCCTGGGTGCCGCTCAGGCCGGAGCGGGTGGCCGAGGTGGCGTACGACCACATGGAGAACGGGGCCCGGTTCCGGCACACGGCCCGCTTCCGCCGCTGGCGCCCGGACCGGACCCCGGCGAGCTGCACGTACGGCCAGCTGGAGGAGCCGGTGCGCTACGACCTGGACGAGATCCTCGGGAGTCCCTGACTCAGGGGTGGCTCAGGGGTGGCTCAAGGGTGCATCAACACCTTGACCGCGCCGTCCTGCTTCTTCTGGAACATCTCGTACGCGTGCGGGGCGTCCGTCAGCGGCAGCCGGTGGGTGGCGAAGTCGTCGACGCCGAGCGGGTCCTCGTCGGTGAGGTAGGGCAGGATGTCGTCGCTCCAGCGGCGGACATTGGCCTGACCCATCCGGATCTGGATCTGCTTGTCGAACATCGTCAGCATCGGCAGCGGGTCGGCCATGCCGCCGTAGACACCGGTGAGCGAGAGCGTGCCACCGCGGCGCACCAGCTCGATCGCGGTGTGGAGAGCGGCGAGCCGGTCGACGCTGAAGCGTTCCGCGAACGGTCCGCTGATCCTCCTGGGCAGCAGGGCCGAGGCCTGCTGGGGGGCCAGCCGGGCGGCAGCGCTGCCGTGGGCCTCGGTGCCGACCGCGTCGATCACGGCGTCGGGGCCGCGGCCGTCGGTCTCGTCGCGGATCGCCTCGATCAGCTCCTTCTCGTTGTCGAAGTGCCTGAGGTTGTACACCTCCACACCCCGCGACTTCGCCCTGCGCAGCCGCGCGTTCACCAGGTCCACGCCGAACACGCGCCCGGCGCCCCGCACTTGGGCGACACGGCAGGCCATGTCGCCGATCGGTCCCAGGCCGAGCACGGCGACGCTGCCGCCCTGGGGGATGCCGGCGTAGGAGACGGCCTGCCAGGCGGTGGGCAGCACGTCGGAGAGGTAGAGGAAGCGGTCGTCCGGCGGCCCCTCCGGGATCTTGATCGGGCCGAACTGGGCCTGCGGCACCCGCAGATACTCGGCCTGGGCGCCCGGTACGGCGCCGTACAGCCGGGTGTAGCCGAACAGGGCGGCACCCATCCCCTCGCTGGTCACCTGCGTGGTCTCGCACTGTGTGGGCAGCCCGGTCAGGCACATCCAGCAGTCGCCGCAGGCGATCTGGAACGGCACGACGACCCGGTCGCCCGCCGCGAGGTCCGGCACCCCGGCACCGACCTCCTCGACGATGCCCATCGGTTCGTGTCCGAGGATGTCCCCCGGCGTCATGAACGCGGTGAGCACCTCGTACAGATGCAGATCGGAACCGCACAGCCCCGTCGACGTGATCCGGATGACCGCGTCGGTCGGTTCCTCGATCTTCGGATCGGGCACGTCCTCGACCCGTACGTCCCGCTTGCCCTGCCAGGTCACAGCCTTCATCGCGTGACGCTCCCTCCGTCGCATCGGTGCGTCCGGTCCTGCGGTGCCGCCCGGGTACCCGAGCGCCCCGAGCCGAAGCGGGGATGAGAGCCGGATCCGCGGATTCAACGCGCGCAACCAGAACCGAGCGGGTATGGCCATCAATGAACGAATAAGCGCACAATCATTGACACGGGATGTGATGGCCAAGGTGAGCACGCGACGCAAGGCACGCCCGCGACGGGCGTCGATGACGGTGGCGTTGTTGGCCGCCGCGATGACGGCCGCCCTGGCCGCGGGCTGCACGGGAGGGAACGGCCCGGCGGAGGACGGACGCGGCCGGCTGCAGACGCCCGTCCCGGACCAGAGCCCCACCGGCGCCTCCGTGCTCGCCGTGAAGATCGACAACGCACCCGCGGCCCGGCCCCAGACCGGGCTCAACACGGCGGACGTCGTCTACGCCGAGCAGGTCGAGGGCGGGCTCAGCCGTCTGATGGCGGTGTACGCGACGACACTGCCCCAGGTCGTCGGGCCGGTACGCAGCGCCCGCGAGTCGGATCTGGAGCTGCTGCGCCAGTACGACGACCCGACGCTCGCCTTCTCCGGAGCGCAGGGCAAACTGCTGCCACTCATCGACAGGGCCCCGCTGCAGGCGGAGCCGCCCGGCAAGGCGTCCGACGCCTACTTCCGCGGCACCGACAAGGCCGCACCCCACAACCTCTACCTGCGCCCCGCCCGACTGATGTCGTCGCCCCCTGGCGCGGCCGCCCTGACGAACGGCTTCCACTACGGCGCCGCACCCGCGGGCGGCAAACCGGAGACCAGCCGCACGGTCCGCTTCCCGGCGGCCCGCTTCACCTTCACCTGGTCCCCGACCAAGCACAGCTACTTGGTCGCGATGGACGGGACACCCACGGTGTCGCCCGACGGGAAGGAGGTGGCACCGGCGACCGTCGTCGTGCAGCACGTGAAGGTGCGCAAGTCCGACTTCCACGACTTCCTGGGCAACAACACGCCGTACACCGAGACGGTGGGGTCCGGGAGGGCGGAGGTCCTGCGCGACGGGCGGGTCTACGACGTCGACTGGAAGCGGGAGCAGGCAACGGACGGGACGGACTTCACGACGCCGGACGGCAAGCCGGTGAACTTCGCGAAGGGGCAGGTGTGGGTGGTGCTGGCGAAGGCAGGCTGATCACCCCGGTGTGCTCACCGCTGCGCGCTCACCTATGCGCCACGAGGGGTTCCGCCGGGTTGCGGAGCCCTTCGGCCGCGTCCGCGACCCGCCGGATCAGGTCGAAGAACACCGCCTGCTCGTCGCCGGACAGCGGCGCGAGGAAGACCTGGTTCATCCGGGCCGTGCGCACGGTCAGCTTGCGGTGGGTGCGTATGCCCTCGTCGGTCAGGCGCAGCAGGAAACGGCGGCCGTCCTGCGGGTCGCGCACCTTGTCGAGCAGGCCGCGCCTGCCCAGCCTGCTGATCACCTCGGCGATCGTGGACCGGTCGAGCCCCACCCGCTCCCCCACCGTGCGCTGGTCCAGGCCCGGCTCGGCGACGAGCGCGTTGAGGACCGCGAACTGGGGCGAGGTGATCTCCTCCGAGACCATCGTGTTCCACAGCAGGTAGTGGGCCTGCTGCAGCCGCCGGGCCAGATGCCCGGGGTGGGTGGTGAGGTCCACCGCTGCCATGTGCGCTCCCTGCGGTCGAATTGGTCGGTGCACTGAACGATACCTGTCGGCCGTTGGACTGTCTGCAGCCCTGCACACATCGCTGACCTTGCACTTCCATAGGGTCTTGACGTCACACCCTTCCAGTGGCAGCGTGAAGGAAACTTCACCGAAATACTCAGTGCCCTGATTAATTCATTGAGGCCGGGCGCTCGGACGGGATGGAGCTTCACGGATGGACAAGGTGGTCGCCACAGCCGCGCAGGCGGTGGCCGATGTGCCGGACGGCGCGACACTCGCCGTCGGCGGATTCGGGCTGAGCGGTGTACCCAACGTGCTGATCCAGGCGCTGTACGAGCGCGAGGTGACCGGCCTCGGCGTCGTCTCCAACAACTGCGGGGCGATGGAGACCGGGCTTGCGGTGTTGCTGGCGGCGGGGCGGATCGCCCGGGTGACCGGCTCCTACATCGGGGCGAACAAGGAGTTCGCGCGGCAGTACCTGGCCGGGGAGCTGGAGGTGGAGCTGATCCCGCAGGGCACGCTCGCGGAGCGGCTGCGGGCCGGCGGGGCGGGGATCCCGGCCTTCTTCACCCCGGCCGGGGTGGGGACGCAGGTGGCGGAGGGCGGCCTGCCCTGGCGCTACGACGGTTCCGGTGGGGTGGCGCTGGCCTCGCCGCCGAAGGAGGTGCGGGAGTTCGACGGCACCGAGTACGTGCTGGAGCGGGGCATCCGGACCGACTTCGCGCTGGTGCGGGCGGCGCGCGGGGACCGGCACGGGAACCTGGTGTTCAACAAGTCCACCCGCAACTTCAACCCGCTGGCCGCGATGGCCGGGCGGGTGACCATCGCCGAGGTCGAGGAACTCGTGGAGCCGGGTGAGATCGATCCGGATGCGGTGCACCTGCCGGGCATCTTCGTGCAGCGGGTGGTCGCCCTGACGCCCGAGCAGGCGGCCGACAAGAAGATCGAGCAGCGGACGGTGAGCAGCTGATGGCCTGGACACGCGAACAGATGGCCGCGCGGGCCGCGCGCGAGCTGGCGGACGGGCAGTACGTCAACCTGGGCATCGGCCTGCCCACGCTGATCCCCAACTACCTCCCGCCGGGGGTGGAGGTGATCCTGGAGTCGGAGAACGGCATCCTGGGCACCGGCCCGTATCCGGCCGAGGACGCCGTCGATGCGGACCTGATCAACGCCGGGAAGGAGACGGTGACCGTCCTGCCGGGTGCCTCCTTCTTCGACTCCGCGCTGTCGTTCTCGATGATCCGCGGCGGGCACATCGATGTCGCGGTGCTCGGTGCGATGCAGGTGTCCGCGAAGGGAGACCTGGCGAACTGGGCCATCCCCGGGAAGCTGATCACGGGGATCGGCGGCGCGATGGACCTGGTGCACGGGGCCCGCACGGTGATCGTGGTGATGACGCACACCGCGAAGGACGGCTCGCCGAAGATCCTGGAGGAGTGTGCGCTGCCGCTCACCGGCAAGGCGTGTGTGAACCGTGTCATCACCGATTTGGGCGTGATCGACGTGACACAAGATGGATTGGTGTTGACCGAGGTCGCGCCCGGGGTGGCCGTGGACGAGGTCATCGCCAAGACCGACGCCAAGCTGACTGTCGCGGAGGGCCTGCTGTGAACACGGTTTACATCGTCGACGCGGTGCGCACCCCGATCGGCCGCTACAACGGCGCCCTGGCCTCGGTCCGCCCGGACGACCTGGCCGCCCACGCGATCCGCGAACTCCTCGCCCGAACACCGCAGTTGGAGCCGTCCCGGATCGAAGACGTGTACTTCGGCAACGCCAACGGGGCCGGCGAGGAGAACCGCAACGTCGGCCGCATGGCCGCCCTGCTGGCCGGCCTGCCCACCTCGGTGCCCGGCGTGACGGTCAACCGGCTGTGCGCCTCCGGCCTGGAGGCGGTCATCCAGGCCGCCCGCGCCATCGCCGTCGGCGACGCCTCGATCGCCGTGGCCGGCGGGGTGGAGTCGATGACCCGCGCCCCGTACGTCCTGCCGAAGTCGGACAAGCCTTTCCCTGCCGCCCACGCCGAGCTGTACTCGACCACCCTGGGCTGGCGCATGGTCAACCCGAAGATGGACCCGCAGTGGACCATCCCGCTCGGCGAGTCCGCGGAACTGATCGCCGACAAGCACAAAATCAGCCGCGAGCAGCAGGACGAGTTCGCCCTCGCCTCCCACCACAAGGCCGCCAAGGCCCAGGAGGCCGGGCTCTTCGACACCGAACTGGCACCCGTGCCGGTGCCGCAGCGCAAGGGCGACCCGGTGCTCGTCGCCGCCGACGAATCCGTCCGCGCGGACGCCTCCCTGGCGGCGATGGCCAGGCTCAAGCCGTCCTTCCGCACCGAGCACGGCACCGTGACGGCCGGCAACGCCTCCCCGCTCAACGACGGCGCGGCCGCCCTGCTGCTCGTGGACGAGGAGGGCCTGCGCGCCACCGGCCGCGAGCCGCTCGCCCGTATCTCCGCCACCGGCGTGAACGCCCTCGACCCGCACTACTTCGGGCTGGCCCCGGTCGAGGCCGTCAACCGCGCCCTCGCCAAGGCCGGCAAGACCTTTGCCGACCTGGACGTGCTGGAGCTCAACGAGGCCTTCGCCGCCCAGGTGCTGGGCTGCGTCGCCGAATGGCCCGAGTTCGACCCGGCCATCCTCAATCCGCAGGGCGGCGCCATCGCGCTGGGCCACCCGCTGGGCGCCTCCGGTGCCCGCCTCGCCGGCACCGTCGCCCACCAACTCGACCGCAAGGGCAGCGGTGTCGGCATCGCCACCCTCTGCATCGGCGTCGGCCAGGGCCTCGCCCTCGTCCTCGAACGTTAAGACCCCCGAGGAATCCCCATGACTCTCACGCAGCACGACATCGACCAGGAGATCGCGGCCGAGCACGCCGCGTACGAGAAGCGCATCGCCGACGGCGCGCCCGTCGAGCACCAGCCACGCCGCGACTACGCGCCGTACCGCTCCTCGGTCCTCCGTCACCCCAAGCAGCCGCCGATCTCGATCGACGTCAGCAAGGACCCGGAGCTGGTGGAGCTGGCCTC
Source organism: Streptomyces sp. NPDC001663 (assembly GCF_042893105.1). Taxonomy (NCBI): domain Bacteria; kingdom Bacillati; phylum Actinomycetota; class Actinomycetes; order Kitasatosporales; family Streptomycetaceae; genus Streptomyces; species Streptomyces sp. NPDC001663. The sequence continues at coordinate 608,381 of NZ_JBIAUR010000001.1, forward strand.
CCCCGCCTTCGGCGAGCGCGACATCACCGAGATCGACAACGACCTCACCAAACAGCACAACGGAGAGCCGATCGGTGAGCGGATCACCGTCTCCGGGCGGCTGCTGGACCGCGACGGCCGTCCGATCCGCGGTCAGCTCATCGAGATCTGGCAGGCCAACTCGGCCGGTCGATACGCCCACCAACGCGAGCAGCACGACGCCCCGCTGGACCCGAACTTCACCGGCGTCGGCCGTACGCTGACCGGCGACGACGGCCAGTACGAGTTCACGACCATCCAGCCCGGCCCGTACCCGTGGCGTCAGCACCTCAACGCCTGGCGGCCGGCGCACATCCACTTCTCGCTCTTCGGCACGGCGTTCACCCAGCGGCTCGTGACGCAGATGTACTTCCCGAGCGACCCGCTGTTCCCGTACGACCCGATCATCCAGTCGGTGACGGACGACGCGGCCCGGCAGCGGCTGGTCGCGACGTACGACCACAACCTGTCCGTGCCGGAGTTCTCGATGGGTTACCACTGGGACATCGTGCTCGACGGGCCGAACGCCACCTGGATCGAAGAAGGGCGCTGACCTGCCATGACGAAGATCGACACGAGCCGCCCGGAGACCGTGCTCCCGACCCCGTCGCACACGGTCGGCCCCTTCTACGGCCACGCCCTGCCCTTCCCCGGCGGCGGCGACATCGCCCCGGTCGGCCACCCGGACACGATCACCGTTCAGGGGTACATCACCGACGGCGAGGGCAATCCGCTGCCGGACGCCTTCGTCGAGCTGTGGGGCGCGGACCCCGACAGCAACCTCCCGCAGGTCGACGGCTCGATCCGGCGCGACCCGGCGAGCGGCGGCTACCTGGGCCGCAACGGCGTGGAGTTCACCGGCTGGGGGCGTATCCAGACGGACGCCAACGGCCACTGGTACGCGCGTACGCTGCGGCCCGGCGCCCGAGGGCAGAGCGCGCCGTACATCAGCGTGTGCGTGTTTGCGCGCGGGCTGCTGGTGCACCTGTACACGCGGATCTACCTGCCCGGTGACGAAGCGGCGCTGGCCGCCGACCCGCTGCTCGCCCGGCTGGCCGCCGAGCGACGCGACACGCTGATCGCGAAGGACGACGGCAAGGGCACATACCGTTTCGACATCCGCCTTCAGGGCGAAGGCGAGACGGTCTTCCTGGAGTTCCAGTGACTTCTGTCGATTCCGACGACACCGGCCTGCTCGCCCCCGGGTGGGCAGGCTCCCCCGCCGCCTCCGCGACCGGCGACCGGGCTTATCTGCAGGCCCTGCTCGACGCGGAGGCGGCACTCACCCGCGCCCAGGCGACCCTGGACCTCGCGCCGTCCGAGGCGGCGACCGCGGTGACCGAGGCGGCCGACGCCGCCCGCTTCGACGCACGGTCGCTGGCCGAGCGCGCCCGCGGCGGCGGCAATCCCGTCATCCCGCTGGTCGCCGATCTGACGAAGGCGGTCGGCGAGGAGTACGGGCCGTACGTCCACCGGGGCGCGACCAGCCAGGACATCATGGACACGGCGACCATGCTGGTTGCCCTGCGCACCCTGGACCTGATCCTCGCCGACCTCGCCCGTACCGAACGAGCACTGGCCCGGCTGGCCGCCGACCACCGTGACACCGCGATGCCGGGGCGGACGCTCACCCAGCACGCCGTACCGACGACGTTCGGGCTGAAGGCGGCCGGCTGGCGGTCGCTCGCCCTCGACGCCCGGGACCGGATCAAGGCCGTACGGGACTCGCTGCCCGCCCAACTCGGCGGTGCAGCAGGGACGTTGGCGGCGTTCACCGTGTACGGCGCAGCGGACGCACAGGCGCTCACGGCGGCCTTCGCGCGCGAACTCGGGCTTCAGGAGTCGCCGCTCCCCTGGCACACGCTCCGCACGCCGATCGCCGATCTCGCCGGGTGCCTGGCCTTCGCGGCCGGGGCGCTGGGCAAGGCGGCCGCGGACGTGCTGGTCCTCGGTCGTACCGAGATCGCCGAGGTCGCGGAGGGCAGCGGCGGCGGTTCGTCGGCCATGCCGCACAAGGCGAATCCCGTACGGTCCACGCTGATCGCGGCGGCTGCCCGGCGGGCTCCGCAGCTCGCGGCCACGCTGTACGGGTCGCTGGCCGCCGAGGACGAGCGGCCGGCCGGGGCCTGGCACGCCGAGTGGGAGCCGCTGAGGGATCTGCTGCGGCTGGTCGGCGGGGCCGCCCGGGACGCCGCCGAACTCGCCGAGGGACTACGGGTCCACGCCGATGCCATGCGTGAACACCTGGGCCGCACCCACGGGTTGATCGTGTCCGAGCGGCTGTCCGCCGAGTTGGCCCCGGTGCTGGGCCGCGCCCGCGCGAAGGCTCTGCTCACCGACCTCGCCAAGCGCACCTACACCGAGGGCCGTTCGCTGGCCGAACTCCTCGCCGAAGAGTCCGAGTTGAAGGACCTCGACCTCGACGAGCTCACCGACCCCGCCCGATACACCGGCTCCGCCGGAGCCCTCACCGACCGTGCCCTGGAGCGACGTTGACCGACACACTCCTCAACCACCGTGCCGAGGGGCCCTCTTCCGCTCCCCCGCTGCTGCTCGGGCCCTCGCTGGGCACGTCGTACGCCCTGTGGGACAAGGTGGCGCCCGAGCTGTCCATCACCCACCGGGTCGTCCGCTGGGACCTGCCGGGGCACGGCGGATCCGCGCCCGGACTGATCAAGCCCGGTGCCACCATCGGCGACATCGCCGACCTGGTGCTCGCGCTCGCCGACTCGCTGGGCATCGAGCGGTTCGCATACGCCGGTGTGTCCCTCGGCGGGGGCGTCGGTCTGCATCTCGCCCTGCACCACCCGGACCGCGTGTCGTCACTGGCCGTGATCTGCTCGTCGGCGCACTTCAACGGGTCCAAGCCGTGGGAGGAGCGGGCCGAGCTGGTGCGGCGCGAGGGCCTGGGCACGCTCGTGGAGAGCGCCCCCGCCCGCTGGTTCACGCCCGGTTTCACCGTGCCGGAGCTGGTCCGGGACCAGGCGGACGCCGATCCGGAGGCGTATGCCGCCTGCTGTGACGCGCTGGCCGCCTTCGACGTGCGCGACCGGCTCCCGGAGATCTCCGCGCGCACACTGCTGATCGCCGGCCGCGAGGACAAGGCCACACCGCCCCCGCATCTGCGGGAGATCGCGGACGCCGTGCCCGGCGCCACGCTCGTCGAGCTTCCGGGCTGCGCGCACCTGGCGCCCGCGCAGTGCCCCGAGGCCGTACTGACGGCGCTGCGGGCGCACCTCGACGGAGGCGCCAAGCGGGGCATGGAGGTGCGGCGCGAGGTGCTCGGCGACGCGCACGTCGACCGGGCCCAGGCCCGCCAGACCCCCTTCACCGCCCGCTTCCAGGACTTCATCTCGCGCTACGCCTGGGGCGAGATCTGGACCGACCCGACGCTCTCCCGCCGCGAGCGCAGCATGATCACACTGACCGCGCTGGTCGCACACGGCCACTACGACGAGCTGGCCATGCACGTCCGGGCGGCCCGGCGCAACGGCCTCACGCCCGAGGAGATCGGCGCGGTGCTGCTGCAGACGGCCGTGTACTGCGGGGTACCGGCGGCGAACTCGGCGTTCGCGGCTGCGCAGCGCGTCCTGGCGGAAGAGGCCGAAGCGGAAGGGTGACCCTGCTGGTAGTAGCTTCAGCAGCACCTCGCACATGCCTCCGCCGCGTGCCTACGGTGGAGGCATGTCCACCATTCTGATCACCGGCGCCACCTCCGGTCTCGGCCGCTACGTCGCCTTCGAACTGGTCCGCTCCGGCCACGTCGTCCTCGCGCACGGCCGCGACCCGCGCCGTACGCAGCAGCTGGTCGAGGAGCTGCGCACCGAGGGCGACGCCGAGGGCTTCGTCGCCGACCTGGCCTCGCTGACGCAGGTGCGCGAACTGGGCGCGCACGTGGCCGACGCACACCCCGACCTCGATGTCCTGATCAACAACGCGGGCGTGGGAGCGGGCGCGCCGGGAGCGGGCCGCGAGCTGAGCACCGACGGCCACGAACTCCGCCTGGCCGTCAACTACTTGGCACCGGTGGTACTGACCCGCACCCTGTTGCCCGTCCTGCGCGCGAACACACCGGCCCGAATCGTCAACGTGGGTTCGGTGGGCCAGGACCCCCTCGACTTCGACGACATCGAGTTCCGCCGCGCCTACGACGGCTTCGCGGCCTACCGCCGCGCCAAGTTCGCCCTGGCGGCCCATACGTTCGCCCTGGCCGAGGAGTTGGCCGACACGGGCGTCGCGGTGAACGTCCTGCACCCGGCGACTTTCATGGACACCGCGATGGTCCGAGAGGGCGGGGTGACCCCCTGGAACACGGTGGCGGACGGCGCCCCTGGCGTACTGGCCCTGGCGACCCAGGACCTGGGAACGGGCGGCTACTTCGACGGCACAAGTCGCTCACGAGCACACGAGGCAACGTACGACCGCGAGGTACAGAAACGCCTGTCAACGGTCACAGACCAACTCCTGGCGCTGTAGCGGCTTTTGGCTTTCAGGGGCGCGGGGAACTGCGCGACCGGTCAATCTCAGCGCAACCCCCGCCCATTCTCGAGCACCTCTCGAGCCTGCCCCACCAACCCGTCCGCCCCACACGACCGAGCAAGCGCAAGCCCCCGATTGAGCTCGGCAACCGACCGCGCAGCGATGCCGTACTCCACCCGAGCCGCCGCATGCTCGTACTGACAGGGCGACGCCTCCAGGTAGGCAACGGCCTGAGCCGCCAGACGAACGGCCCGCTGCCCCGTCTCCAACGCGGCAGCACACCGAAGCGCCTCCCCGATGGCGGTATCCGTACCGAACCGCTCGGCCTGCCGCCGCGCATCCGCGGCGAGCCGCCCCGCCCGGGCCGGATCCTCCGTGGCGAGGGCACGGGCGAGGTCGAGCGCCCAGGGCACGACCACCGGATTGTGATGCCCGCGCGCGGCCGCCGCCTTCTCGGCCTCCTCCAGCTCGTTGATGCCCTCCTGGGTACGGCCGACAGCGAGCAGCAGCCGACCACGCACGGACCGCGGATCCGGCATCACGATCGTGGAGGGGTACGGCGGCGCGAAGCCATACTGCTCGGCGATCGCCCAGGCCTCGTCGACATGCCCGCGGCAGAGCAGGACATCGACGAGGTTGCAGGTCGCCGTCCAGTACAGCGGCAGCCCGCGCCCGACCCGCTCGGCCAGGCGCAGCGACTCCCGCAGGGAGGACTCGGCGTCCCTGAGCCGCCCACGCCTGCGGTGCCCGAGGCCGACGTAGGCATGGGCGAGGGCGAGGTGGCCGCCGCTCCAGCCGGCCGACTCGTAGGCGCGCAGGGCCTCGTTGTAGAGGCTCTCGGCGCGGTCGAGGCGGTCGGTGTAGGCGTAGGAGTTGGCGAGCATCAGCAGGAGTTCGATGCCCCACTCGGTGTCGGTCCAGCCGAGCCCGGGGGCGAGGCGGCCGTTGACGAGGGAGCGGTCGCAGGCTTCGACGACCTCCTCCGCGTTCTCGCCCTGGATCAGGGCGTCGAAGCCGCGCAGCATGAGCAGGGCGCGCTCGGAGTTGTTGCGCCCGGTGCAGGTGGCGGCGAGTGCGGTGAGGCGCTCGGAGCGGCCCGGGGAGATGGCCTCGCCGGCGTAGATGCCCTCCCACATGAAGTGCACGGCCTGGAGCCGGAGTTTGGCGGGTCCCTGCTCGTGCCGGGCGGCCTCCGCCTCGACGGTGCGGACCGCTTCCTCCAGCTGGTCGTTGTGGAGGAGCGCCTGGGAGAGGCGGAAGACGGCGTCCACGCGGGTGTCGCCGTCGAGGCCGGGCATGGCGAGCGCGGTCTGCAGGTGGTCGATGGTGACGGCGGGCGCGGTGAGGAGGGTGGCGCAGCCGAGTTCGTAAAGGACCTGCGCGTGGGCCTCGGGTACGGGCGGTTCCAGCAGGGCGCGTTCGAGGCAGCGGCGGGCCGCGTCGGGGGCGCCGACGGCGAGGTGTTCGCCGGCTGCCTCGCGCAGCTGCTCGACGAGTTCCTCGTCGTCGTCCGGGTGGACCTGGAGGAGGTGGCGGGAGGCCATGGCGGCGCCGAGGCCGGAGTCGGTGACGACCTGGGCGGCGATGCCGTGCATGGCGGTGCGCAGGGCGTCGGGGATGGAGTTGTAGACGGCGGAGGCGATCAGCGGGTGCACGAACTCCAGGTCGCCGGTGTCGGCCTGGGCGCTGGCCGGGTCGGGTTCGGTGAGGATGCGGGCGCCCTGCAGCAGTTCGGCGCAGCGCTGTGCGTCGTCGTGGCCCATGGTGGCGAGCTTGGCGACCAGGCCGACGGAGATGCCGGTGCCGAGGATCGCGGCGGCCCAGGCGAACCGGGTGGCGTCGATGCCGAGTTCCTCGAGGCGGGCGACGAGGCCGCCGCCGCGGGCCGAGCGGTTCAGGGCGCGCAGTTCCGCGGCGGCGCCCTCGGTCGGCTCCAGTTCGCTGTCCTGGACCTTGGCGAGGAGTTCCACGGTCTCGTACGGGTTGCCGCCGGTGACGGCCCAGACCTCGCGGCAGAACGGGGCGTCGGCGTGCGGGCCCAGGGTGGCGCGGGTGAGGCCGGCGGTGGCGTCCGGGGTGAGGGCGCTCAGGGTGGCGTCGGGGCGCCCTGCGGCGGCGGCGATCGCCTCGAGGTGGCGGGCGCTCTCGCCGCTTACCTCACCGGGCCGCCGGGCGACCAGGACCAGGACGGACAGGTCGTCGAGCCGCTCGGCGAAGGCGGCGAGCCAGCGCAGGGTCTCCTGGTCGGCCCAGTGCGCGTCGTCGATCAGCAGGACCAGCGGCCAGTCGCGCCGGGCCAGCCTGCGTACGGCGGCGACGAGGCCGTCGCACACGCCCTGCGGGTCGGCCTGGCGCTCGCCCGGTTCCGTTATGCCGAGGGCGGGGCCGGCGATGTCGTACCAGTCGCCGAGGTACTCACGGGCCTCCTCGGGCATCAGCGAGACCAGTGCGGGCTGCAGCAACTGCCGTACGACGTTGAAGGGGACGGACCTGAGGGTCTCGCCGCCGCGGGCCGACCAGACCGTGCAGCCGCGGCGCTCGGCGATGCGGCGGGTCTCGGCCAGCAGGGCCGTCTTGCCGAGTCCCGCCTCGCCCCGGACCATCAGCAGGCTGCCCGAGGACGAGCGGTCGGCGCACAGGGTGTCGATCGCCTGCCCGACGGCGGCGACTTCCTCTTCGCGCTCCCACAGGGAGTCCGAGGCGGCCTCCGTGGGCCTGACCTCCGTCATCCCGCTACCTCCCCAAGTCGCCCGAACGACGTACAGATCTCGAGCGTAGCGGCCCGATTGCGCAAGTGGAGGCCGGTCCGGGTACCTGTTGCCGTGATGGGTGACAGGGAGTTCGGGCGGGCGACGCGCCAGGCCTGTGATCTGCCTGTGTGAAGGTGACCGACAGTCAAAAGGCGCTGAAATGACGCTGTTTTCCGGACAACGCCGGGCCACGCGGGAGCCGTCTGCGGTAAGAGCGCTCGCGGCGAGCTCGGTGGGCAATTTCGTCGAGTGGTACGAGTTCGGGGTCTACGGCTACTTCGCGACCGTCATCGCGGCGCGGTTCTTCACGCCGGAGGGCGGCGGCGAGGTCGAGGCGCTGGTGAGGACGTATGCGTCGTTCGCGTTGGCGTTCTTCTTCCGGCCGGTCGGGGCGGCCCTGTTCGGGCGGCTCGGCGACCGGATCGGGCGCCGGCCGGTGCTGATCCTGGTGATCCTGCTGATGACGGGTGCGACGACGCTGATCGGTGCGCTGCCGACGTATGCCACGGTCGGCGCCCTGGCCCCGTGGCTGCTGACGTTTCTGAGGGTGCTTCAGGGGCTGTCCGCGGGCGGGGAGTTCGGGGGCGCGGTGGCGGTGATGACGGAGTTCGCGCCGCCGGGCCGGCGCGGGCTGTACGGGTCGTGGCAGTCGTTCACGGTGGCGCTGGGGCTGCTGGGCGGGGCGGGGGTGGCCGCGCTGCTGGCCACCGTGCTCACCGAGCGGCAACTGGGCGACTGGGGCTGGCGGGTGCCGTTCCTGCTGACGTTGCCCATGGGACTGGCGGCGCTGTGGCTGCGGTTGCGGCTGGAGGAGACGCCCGCGTTCCGGGAGGAGGCGGAGGTCGTACGTCCGCCGGTGCGCGAGGTCGTCGGCGCGATCGCGCTGGGTGCCGCGCGGATCATGGGCTGGGCGGCGGCCGGGTACACCTTCCTGGTCGTGCTGCCGTCGTATCTGCAGAGCACGCTGAACGCGAGTTTCCAACAGGCCTTGATCGCCACCGTGTTGGCGAATCTGGGCTTCGCGGTGACGATCGTGCCGGCGGGGCTGCTCAGCGACCGGGTCGGGCGGCGGGCGGTGATGCTGACGGGCGCGCTGCTCGTGGTGGTGCTCGCGCTGCCGCTGCTCAACCTCCTTCAGGACGGCGGGACTTCGCACGCCGTGAAGGGCGCCGCGGTGTTCGGCGCGGGTGCCGTGGTGGGGCTGATGGCGGGTCCGGGACCGGCGATGCTCTCGGAGCTGTTCCCGACGAACGTGCGCTACACGGGCCTGGGACTCGCCTACGCCCTGTCGAATGCCGTGTTCTCGGGCTGTGCCGGGCTCATCATCACGGAAACCGTGAAGCGGACGGGGAACGTCGACATCCCTGGGTACTACGCGGCGGCGACGTGTGCGGTGAGCGTGCTCGCCCTGACCAAGGCACCGAAACGGAAAGCGAGTTGAGCGCATGCGGGTGATCGGCCTGATGTCGGGCACGTCCTGCGACGCCATCGACGCGGCGGCAGCGGACCTGAGCCTCGCCGACGACAGCCTCGTACTGAAGCCGCTCGGGATGGTGAGCGAGGCCTACGACGAGGAGCTGCGGGAGGCGCTCGGGGCCGCGCTGCCGCCGTCGGCCACCTCGCTGGCCGAGGTGTGCCGGCTCGACACGGAGATCGGGCAGGCCTTCGCCGCGGCGGCCGTCCGGGCCGACCGCGAACTGTGCCACGGGGAGGCCGAGTTGGTGGCCTCGCACGGACAGACCGGCTACCACTGGGCCGACGGCGGCAAGGTGCACGGCACGCTGCAGCTCGGGCAGCCGGCCTGGATCGCCGAGGCGACCGGGCTGCCGGTCGTCGCCGACTTCCGGCCGCGCGACATCGCGGCCGGCGGTCAGGGCGCGCCCCTGGTCAGCCTGGTCGACCTGCTGTGGCTGCGCGGCCGTCCGGGCACCCCAATTGCCCTCAACCTCGGCGGCATCGCCAACCTCACCGCACCGGACGGCACGGCCTTCGACACCGGGCCCGCGTGCGCGCTGATCGACGCGGCGGCGAGCGGGTTCAGCGGCGGACGGTTCGCGTACGACGTCGACGGCGCGCTGGCCGCTCGCGGCACCGTCCACGAGCCGCTGCTGGAGCGGCTGTTGCAGGAGCCGTACTACGCGCTGCCCGCGCCGAAGACGACGGGCAAGGAGCTGTTCCACCTCGGCTATCTGCGGGACGCGCTGGCCGGGTTCGGGACGCTCAGGGCCGAGGACGTGGTCGCCACCCTGACCATGCTCAGCGCCCGCACGGTCGCGGACGCGGTGCGCGCGCTGGGCGCCAGCGAGGTGATCGTCTCCGGCGGCGGGATCCGCAACCCGGTGCTCATGGGGATGCTGGGGCAGCGGCTGCCGGGGGTCGCGGTGCGCACCTCCGACGAACTGGGGCTGGCGTCGGACGCGAAGGAGGCGTACGCCTTCGCCGTGCTCGGCTTTCTGACCGCGCACGGTCTGGCGGGCACCGAGCCTGCGAGCACCGGGGCGCGGCATGCGAGCGTGCTCGGCTCGATCACACCCGGCCGGGCGGGGCTGCGGCTGCCGGCGCCGGGTGCAAATCCGCCGAAACGGCTGGTGGTGGCCTGAGACCGGGATCCTCTCATCCCTCTTTCACCGACGCCTCATACGGTGGGGGCATGACGCAGGTGACTCCTCCCGGGTGGTATCCCGACCCCGGGCAGACAAGTGAGGGTCCCGCCACCGAGCGCTGGTGGGACGGCAAGGCATGGACGGAGCAGACCCGTCCCGCGGGCTCGGCCGCCGTATGGGGTCCCCCGGCGCAGGCGCCGACCGCCGGGGCCGGTCCGGCCGACCCGGCGTATGCGGCCTATCCGACGTACCCGGGGTTTCCCGCCCAGCCGCCGGCCGCTCCGCGGCGCGGTCTGCGCACGGGCATCGCCGTCGGCACGGCGGTGGTCGTCCTCGCGTGCATCGGTGTGGGTGTGTACGCGCTGGCGGGCAACGACAGTTCGGGCGGCAACGCCACCTCGCAGCAGGGGCCGGGCGGCACCGGCGGCCAGGGCGGTCCCGGCGGCTCGGGCGGCGGTCAGGGCGGTCCCGGCGGCAACGGCGGGTCCGGTGGATCCGGGGGCTCGGGCGGCTCCCAGTCGCCCGCTCCCGGCCAGTCCGAGGCGCCGAAGATCGAGAGCGGTTCGGTGACGGACGCACTGTCCGGGATCAGCATCCCGATCCCGCAGGACTGGTACGGCCAGGAGTACGCGGCGGGCGCGCAGGTCACGTCCAACGACTCCTACAAGTGCCCGGGCGACACCTCCCAGACCTGCACCAAGGGCGGCGCATCGTCGACCCTGGCCGCGGTCCTCAAGACTGCGGGCAGCACGGCCGAGGCGGTCGCGAAGGCCGACATCGAGGCGAACGCCGAGCAGTCCTACGGCGGCAAGACATACGGCTCGATCACCTCGCACCAGGTGCTGGACTCCAAGGCGGTGACCGTCGCCGGGCAGAAGGGCTACCTGGTCCGCTGGAAGGCGATCACCAGCAAGGGCGCCGATGGCTATGTCGAGTCGCTCGCCTTCCCGTCCCCCGCCGAGTCCTCGCAGATCGTCGTGGTCCGCTTCGGCGTCGACGTCGGCGAGAAGCAGTCGATCATCGACACGATCACCCAGGGCATCAAGGTGTCGACCGGCAGCGGCAACGGCCAGAAGGTCTGAACACCTGTCGGCCGGGTGGGGCGCCTCTCCGCTCAAGAGGAGCCCCACCCGGCCGGGGGGTGCGCGCCGCCCCCGTCCCCACGGTGCGGCGCGAGCAGGTCACCGTCCAGTCATCCCATGGACGGCGGCCTGATTCTCAGCTGAGACCGAGTGCCGGCAGCACGGCGGCCTCCACGAAACGGACCAGGTAGTCCGGGTCTGCGTACTCGCCGTCCACGACGGGGCGGGCGCGTACGACGCCGAACATCTGCGCCGGGATGTACTCCAGCGCCGGATGGTCGGCGACGATCTCGCCGCGCTCGACCCCGCGGCGCAGGATCTCCTTCAGTGCGGCGATCTCCGGGTCGACCAGCGCCTCCCGCAGCGCCTTCGCGAGCTCCACGTCCTGGGTGACGGCGTGCCCGAGGGCCTGCAGCAGCTTGGTGTCGTTCGTCGACCACCGGCCCACCGCGCGTGCCGCCTCACGCAGGTCGTCCGCGAGCGATCCGGTGTCGATGCCACCGAAGCGGGCCTTGCGGCGGGAGCGCAGGGCGGCCACCACGAACTGGGGTTTCGTCTTCCACTGCCGGTACAGCGTGGACTTGCTGCAGCGGGTGCTGGCGGCGATTCCCTCCATGGTGACGGCCTCGTATCCGCATTCGCGGATCTGCTCGAGCACGGCGTCGAAGAACTCCTGCTCACGCTCGCGCGTGAGTTTGGAGCGGCGCGAGGCGGCGACCGTCTCCGGTCCGTCCGCGGCCTGCGACGTCATCTGCTCTTCTCCCTCACTCCGAGTGCCGGCTTTATTCGCGCTTTATTCCCGGCTTCCAGTGTGTCGTACCTCAATCGATACGCCAGTGTACCGGAACGTCGGCGTATCGGTACACTGCCGTATCGGAACGCTTTCGTTTCGGGACGGACGCGTACCGATGAGTTCGGGCCACGGCCCGAGTCATCACTCGCACCAGCACAAGCACCACGTCAGCGAAGGGGCCGGGGGATGAATGCCCGCACCGAGCCTGCAACAGCAGAAGGGGAGACCGGCGCGATAGCGCGGCCTCCGGTCGTCCGTGAGCTCCTGCTCGTCGCAGGGCTCTTCCTCGTCTACAAGTTCGGCCGCCAACTGGCGACGGGCCACACCGGGGAGGCGCTGCACAACGCGCACCGTGTGTGGGACCTGGAACGGACGCTCCATCTGCCCGGCGAGGGCTCGGTGCAGTCGGTGCTGCTGCACAGCGACATGCTCGTGCACATCGCGAACACCTACTACGCGACGGTGCACTTCCCGGCCACCGCGGCCTTCCTGGTCTGGCTCTACCTGCGGCGCCCCGCGCACTACGTGTGGGCCCGCAGGGTTCTCGCCATGGTCACCTCCGCGGCCCTGGTGCTGCCCTTCGTCCTCCCGCTGGCGCCGCCGCGGATGCTGGCCGCCACGGGGCTCGTCGACACGGCGCACGTGTACGGCCCGTCGGTCTACGGGCCGCCGTCCTCGGACCACCTCTCGAACCAGTTCGCGGCGATGCCGTCGCTGCACTTCGGCTGGGCCCTGATGGTGGCGATCGGCCTGATCGCGGCGACGCGCTCCCGCTGGCGCTGGCTGTGGCTGCTGCACCCGCTGGTGACGCTGCTGGTCATCGTGGGCACGGCGAACCACTACTGGCTCGACGCGATCGTGGCGACCGCCATGCTCGGCGCCGCCCTCGCCCTGATCCACCGGCCGCACCGCACGGTCACCACCGCCGGGCGCGGCAGCGAGCAGCTCGCCCCCGTCGCCGAAGACAACGTCCTGGTAGGAGCGGGCCGATGAGCGCCACCCTTCTCGCCGTCGCCCTGTCCCTGTTCTCCGCCGTGGCCTACGCGGCCGCCGCGGTCGCCCAGGAGCGGCTGGCCTCCCGCAACCCCGGCTCGGGCCTGGCGCACATGCTGAAGGCGGGCGCCTGGTGGGGGTCGGTCCTGCTCAACGCGTCCGCCGCGCTGCTGCACGTCGTCGCCCTCAAGTACGGTCCGCTGACCGTGGTGCAGCCGCTCGGTGCGCTCACCCTGGTCGCGGCGGTGCCCATGGGGGCGCGGATCGCCGGGCGGAAGGTCAGCGCGGTCGAGTGGCGGGGCACCGCACTCACACTGCTCGGCCTGTCCGCGATCCTCGTCACGGCGTCCGGGCACGCGCCCGAGACGGTGCTGAGCGCACCCCAGGCGCTGGCGGTCGCGGGCGTGACCGCGACGCTGATCGGCATGCTGGCCCGGCCCGGAGCCCGGCCGGGGCTGCGGCACGCGAGCGCGTCCGGCTTCGCCTCCGGTGTCGCCTCGGCGCTCACGCAGACCGTGACGGTGGCCGCGACGGACCGCTCCGGCTCGCTGCTGAGCTGGCAGGTGATCGGCGTGGCACTGCTGGTCGCGGCCTTCGCGACGGGCGGACTGCTGCTGTCGCAGACCGCCTACCAGGGCGGCCTGGGCGCACCGCTCGCCATGGTGACCCTGGCCAACCCGATGGCCGCCGCGGTGATCGGACTCACACTGCTCGGCGAGCGGCTGCAGGGCGGGGCGGCCGGCGTGCTCCTCGCGCTCGCGGGAGCGGGACTGGCGTCCTGGGGCGTGGTGCTGCTGACCCGGGCGACGCCCGAGGTGGCCCTCGTGGACGAGGAGCACCCGGTGGCGGCCGTACTGGCTCTGGAGCCCGAAACGGCGCTGCTGGAAAACCCGTTGGTGCCCCGACAGCCGGAGCCGGGGCACCTCACGGCGCTGTGACGGTCGGACCCCGAGGGTCAGCCGAGGCCGCGCGAGTCCTGCTTGAGTGCCGTGTCGACGGTCAGGGCCGTCGCGACGACGAGGCTCAGCAGCGGCTCGGGCAACTGGTAGTGGATCTGCAGGACGTAGTTGTCCGCGGTGGTGAACATCGTCTTGGCGAGGCCTTCCCAGGTCTTGGTGATCCGGGCGACCTCGTTCTCGGCGTGGTCCACGATGGCGAAGTTCCAGGCCCGCCAGTTCTCCGCCTTGATCGCGCCGACCTTCTGGCCGTTCACGTTCATCGCGAAGTTGATCTTCCCGATCATGTTCTCCTGGACGATCTCGCCGACGGGCGAGCCGTCCGGACGGGACACGATCACCCGGGACTTGAAGAACTTCGCGGGCCGGGTCAGCAGCAACTGGGGCTGACCGTAGGCGTCGCGGATCTCCAGCTTGTGCGTCATGAACTGGTCGAGGCTGGAGAGGAAGCGCAGCACCTTCTTCAGCGCGCTCTGCCCGACCTCGGTGACCGAGCCGATCTGGTTGCCGTTCTGATCCATGACCTTGTACTCGTTGGTCACCTCGATCAGCTTGGCCTTCTGGTTGACCACCAGGACCGGCTCGCTGAACAGGGTGCCGCCGCCGGGGCCGCCCGCGGCGACCCCGGCCTCCTGCTGCACCTGACGCTGAACCCGCAGGTCGGGTCCCGCGGCCTGCTGCGGGACGTGCTGCGGTACTTGCTGCTGGGCAGCCTGCGCCTGCTGCTGGTCCGGGTTGGTGTGCTGGGTCCACTGGGTGCCGTCCCAGTAGCGGAGGGTCTGGGGCGCTCCGTGCGGATCCGGGTACCAGCCTGCAGGTGTGTTCGATTGCGTGGTCACCGGGGCACACTACCCTGGCCCCACCAACCCCTGACCACCCCCTGCGACACGGTATTCACCAGGATTTACTCCCCATTTCACCGGGAGATGATCGCCGGGTCGCTCACCCCGGGCCGCCCGTTCTCGACATGTCCGGCGAATCGCCGCTGGAACGCCGCATCGGCCTCGGAGGTGACGGTGAGGTCGTACCAGCGCCGGCTCGCGGCGAGGTCGACGGTGTGCCTGACGGTGGCGCCGGGGCGGACCGTGATGGTCTGCGGCTTGCATCCGTAGCCGCCGGACACCTTCAGACGGGCCGTGCCCGAGCCCTTGTTGGTGAAGGTCAGCTCGATGTCGTCGCCGCTGTGGCGGGCGGTGACCTCGGGCCCGGCGGTCTTGTTGTTGCCCTTGAAGACGCGCAGGAAGCCGTTCGGGCCGTGCACGGCCAGGTCGTACGAGCCCTTCGAGTACGCCGAGTTCCAGGTGTCGGCGACGGTCTTGCCGGCCTCGGTGGTGTAACTCCACGGCCCGTCGGTGCGGTTGCCGGAGGTCACCAGGAAGGCGGCGCCGGCCTTCGCCCCCGAGGCGAAGGTGAGCGTGAACTTCCCGGCGGCCGTGTCCGCCGAACCGTCCACGTACGGCGCGTACTTGAGGGGCCGCGCCGGGCGCAGTCCGCGCTCCTGCTTGGGCAGGACACCGCTCGCCGGCGGGGTCGGCACATAGTCGGGATGGCGGTTGTGGTCCGGCGGCTGGTAGCCGTCGGTGCCGGGCAGGGCGACCGGCTTGGTGTCCTTGTGGGAGAAGTCGAACGCGGAGGTCAGGTCGCCGCAGACGGCGCGCCGCCAGGGCGAGATGTTCGGCTCGTGCACGCCGAAGCGGTGCTCCATGAACCGGATGATCGAGGTGTGGTCGAGCGTCTCGGAGCAGACGTAACCGCCCTTGCTCCAGGGCGAGACGACGAGCATCGGCACGCGCTGACCGAGTCCGTAGGGACCGGCCGGGTGGCTGCTGTCGCCCTTGAACAGGTCGAGGGCGGGGTCGACCGTGGACTTGCCCTGCGCCGCGGAGCCGGCCGGGAACGGCGGGACCAGGTGGTCGAAGAAGCCGTCGTTCTCGTCGTACGTGACGAACAGGGCCGTCTTCGCCCACACCTCGGGCGAGGAGGTGAGCGCGTCGAGGACCTGGGCGATGTACCAGGCACCGTAGTTGGCGGGCCAGTTGGGGTGCTCGGTGAAGGCCTCGGGGGCGACGATCCAGGAGATCTGCGGCAGCTTGCCGCCCTTGACGTCCGCCTTCAGCTGGTCGAAGAAGCCCTCGCCCTTGCGGGCGTCTGTGCCGGTGCGGGCCTTGTCGTACAGCGGGTCGCCGGGCTGGGCATTGCGGTACTGGTTGAAGTACAGCAGCGAGTTGTCGCCGTAGTTGCCGCGGTAGGCGTCCTGGATCCAGCCCCAGGAGCCGCCTGCGTCGAGGCCGTCGCCGACGTCCTGGTAGATCTTCCAGGAGACGCCGGCCTTCTCCAGCCGCTCGGGGTAGGTCGTCCAGCCGTAGCCCGCCTCGTCGTTGCCGAGGACCGGGCCGCCGCCCTGACCGTCGTTGCCCGTGTAGCCCGTCCACATGTAGTAGCGGTTCGGGTCGGTCGAGCCGATGAACGAACAGTGGTAGGCGTCGCAAATGGTGAAGGAGTCGGCGAGCGCGTAGTGGAACGGGATGTCGTCACGGGTCAGGTACGCCATCGTCGTGGACCCCTTGGACGGGACCCACTTGTCGTACTTGCCCCCGTTGAAGGCGGCATGTCCGTCGTTCCAGCCGTGCGGGAGGTCCTGGAGGAACGCCATGCCCAGGTCGTCGGCGTCGGGGTGGAAGGGCAGGATCTCCTTGCCGTTCGCGTCCGTCTGGTGCCAGACGGCCTTGCCGTTCGGCCAGGTCACCGGGCGCGGGTCGCCGTAGCCGCGGACGCCTCTGAGTGTGCCGAAGTAGTGGTCGAAGGAACGGTTTTCCTGCATCAGGACGACGATGTGCTCGACGTCCTCGATGGACCCCGTGCGGTGGTTCGCCGGCAGCGCGGCGGCACGCTGGATGCTGTTGGACAGTGCCGTGAAGGCTGTGGTCGCGCCCGCGACCTGCAGGAATCGGCGCCGGTTGACTTCGGGCATGGGTGAAGGACCTCTCGCCTTGAGGGTGTTCGGCCGGCCGGATGTGACGGATTGCGCGCGGAGCGAGTGTTCCAAGAGCACCAAACGTCAGGGAAGGGTCTGGTGGCGTCTGTGTGAAAGTCGTCGGTACGTGAGGTGCGGCGCGACTCAGTCCGGCAGGGTGAAGGGGGTCGCGGACGGCAACTCGGCGGCGAGGCGTGCCGCTTGGGTGCGCCAGCGGGCCTCGACGCAGATCAGGACGGGCCGCTCCGGTGCGGCCACACGTCGGAGCCGCAGCCTGCTAGTCCCGCCCCTGCCGACACGGAACGCCTCCACCAGCACGCTCCCGGCCGGGTCGGCCCAACCCGAGTGCGGCGGCCCGGGGCCGAGCAGGAAGAGGCGATGCTGGGTGAGCGCCAGGAAGACCGGCCGGGACCGTCGGCGCGCGAAGGTACCCCAGCGTGACCGGCTGCCCCACAGGGCACCGGCGAGAGCGTGGGGTACCACCGCCCCGTAGAGCCGGATCCGCACCGTTTCACCGGGCAGCAGGGCCGGGGCGATCAGTTCGAGGAGTTCGGCGGTGCCGGGCTGTCCGGGCTCGTCCGCCTGCGGTGCGGGCATCGGCGGCCTCCAGACCTGGGACGGGCCTGGAGACCGCCGGCGCAGCGGTCACCAGCCTTGGTAATTGCCCATGTTGTGCTGGAAGTTGTCGTACATGTGGTCGGAGAGGCCCTGAGGGTCGACGTCGAGGTCGTCCTCGATCTGCTGGCGCTGGTAGAAGTCGTCGAGCTCCTCGCCCAGCGACTCGTCCGGTACCTGCTGTTCGGGCACGCCGTACGACGAGTCGGCGTCCCCCGAGCCGCCGTACGGCGCATCGCCGTCCCCCGTCCCCTCGTCGTACGACGTGTCCGCTCCCCCGTCGCCCGGGTCGTCCTGTGCGATCCCGGGCGGGTCGGCCGGCTTGTCCGGGTCCGGACTGCCGCAGGCCGTCAGTGCCATGACCAGTGCGGCGCCGGCCGAGACCATCAAGAGCTTGACTCGCATGGTTGGTTCTCCCCCGTGGTGTTCTGTGTGCTGTGCGGTGGTGCAGTCCCAGACTGGCAGCGGCCCGCCTGCGTCTCTGCGGGGTCAACCCTCCGAAGGGCGGCGGGTTTTCCCTCCGGTCGGCACAATGGAGGGCATGCCGGCGGCAGGCGTCGTCCCGACAGCCGCCACTGCCTGGCCATGGGGGGAGGACCGGGATCCGAGCCGGTCGCTCGCCCCCGTGGCGCTGGGGGTGGCGGGGGTTCTTGTCGCCTCGGCAGCCGTGGTCATCACCTGGCGTGTCGCGCCCTATCCGCCGTGGCTGTGGCTTCCGGTGCAGCTGGCCGGTGTGTCGTTCGTGGTGTGCGGGGTCGTGCTGCGACTGCGCAGGCCGGCCAACGGCACCGGCCCGCTGATGATCCTGGTCGGCTTCACGTGGTACATCGGCGACCTTCAACTCAGCGACAGTGCCGTGCTGTTCGCGATCGGCTTCTGCGGCTACCACCTCACGTACGCCGCCATCGGCCATCTGGTGCTGGCGCTGCCCGCCGGGCGGCTCTACAACCGGTACGAGCGCTGGGTGGTCGCCCTGCTGTACACCATGCCGCTGGTGACCCAGGGCGTGCGGTACGCGGCCGAGTACCCGCCGCAGCCGCAGATGTGGGGCGATCCGCACGCGCGCTACTCGGTCTGGGCGCCTATCGGCAGCGTCCTCGTGTTCACACTGACCGTACTGACCGCCGCGCTTGTGGTGCGCCGCTGGTCCACGGCCGGGCGGCCCGTGCGGCGCGCGTACGCACCGGTGTGGATGACGATGCTTGCGCTGGGCGCTGTGGTCGCCGCGGGCGCGGTCGCGGCGATGCTCGACGCACCGCACGCCGTACAGCGGCTCACGCTCTTCGGGTACGCCGTGGGCATGATCGTCACGCCGGTCGCGCTGGCGGGCGGGCTGGTGCGGGTGCGCATGGCCCGGGTGCGGGTCGCCGATCTCGTCGTACGACTGGAGGAGTCCGCCGAGCCGGAGGACGTACGGGCGGCCATCGCCGAGGCGCTCGGCGACCCCGCTCTGGAGCTGTGGTTCCCGCGCCCCGAGGCACCGGAGCATCCGGGTGTTCGCTATGTGCGCGCGGACGGCTCGAGGGCCGACACCGCGCCGCGGGACGGCCGTTGTGTCACGCCCGTCGTCCGGCGGGGCGAGCCGCTCGCGCTCGTCGTCCACGATCCGGCGCTGCGTGAACAGCGGCCGCTGGTCGACACGGTGCTGGCCGCGGCCGGACTCGCCCTGGACAACGCCCGGCTGCTGGCCGCGCAACGCGCCCAGTTGGCGGAGATCCGTGCTTCGCGGGCCCGGGTCGTGCTGGCGGCCGACGCCGAACGGCGGCGCATCCAGCGCGATCTGCACGACGGCGTCCAGCACAAGCTGCTGGCCATCTCGATGCTGGTGGACCGGGCCCGGGGGACTCCGGCAGCTGCCGACGACGACTGGGAGCGGACCGATCTCGCCCGTGCCGCCGCCCACTTGACGGAGGTCCTGGCCGAACTGCGCGCGCTGGCCGAGGGGATCCATCCGCCGGCCCTCGCGGAACAGGGGCTGGCGGCCGCCGTCGAAGCGCTGGCGGAGCGCGCGCCGTTGCCCCTGCTGGCGGAGATTCCCGACCGTCGCAGGCCCGAACACCTGGAACGGGCCGTCTACTTCATCATCACCGAGGCCCTCGCCAACACGTACAAGCACGCGCACGCGTCCCAGGTGCGCGTCGAGGTGACGGACGGCCCCGACCGGCTGCTCGTCGAGATCGCCGACGACGGCGTCGGCGGCGCGGATCCCGTACGGGGCACGGGACTTCGGGGACTGGAGGACCGGGTGGGCGCGCTCGACGGACGGCTTCGCGTGGACAGTGCGCCCGGTGCGGGCACCCGTCTGGTCGCGGAGCTGCCATGCGGATCGTGATCGCGGAGGACTCCGGGCTGCTGCGGCAGATGCTGGCCGAGATCCTCACCGCGCGCGGCTTCACCGTGACCGCGGAGGTCGCCTCCCTGCCCGAGGTGCTGCAGGCCGTCGCCGCCGATCCACCCGATGTGGCCGTGCTGGACATCCGTATGCCGCCGACCCATCGCGACGAGGGCCTGCAGGCCGCGGAGCGGATCCGGGCCGACCATCCCTCCGTCGGTCTGCTGGTGCTCTCGCACTACGCCGAGACCTCGTACGCGATGCGCCTGCTGACGGCGGCCGACCAGGCGGTGGGCTATCTCGTCAAGGACCGGGTGCGGGACGCGGACCGGCTTGTCGACGCCATCAAGCGGGTGGCGTCGGGCGAGGTCGTCGTGGATCCGGACGTCGTCCAGCGCGTGCTCACACGTCCCCGGACGTCGGATCCGCTGGCGCCGCTGCTCCCGGTGGAGCGGCAGATCCTGGCGCTGATGGCCGAGGGTCAGTCCAACGGGGCGATCGCGGGGCGGCTCAGCTACAGCCTCAAGACCATCGAAAAGCGCGTCACCTCGATCTCCCAGAAGCTCGGCCTGCCCCACCCGGAAAGCCACGAACGGGCACACGTGAACCTGCGGGTGCTCGCGGTACTGGCCTATCTGCGCAGCACCCGGCCGGCCGACCCTTCCGTCTGACGGAAGCGGCCTTGCCGGGCTGTGTCCCCCGTCACGAATCTGAATCCAACCACGGCACGCGGGGCGACGACGCCCCGCTCTCAGGGACGGGATCGCCATGCCTCACATCACTGCCTTCGCCAGGAACCAGTGGTACGTCGCCGCCTACAGCCATGAGGTCGGGCGCGAGGAGCTGCTGGGTCGGACGATCCTCGGTGAGCCCCTCGTCTTCTACCGGACCGAGGAGGAGGGCACCCCGGTCGCGCTGGCCGACCGCTGTGTGCACCGCCGGTTCCCGCTGCACGAGAAGCCGAGCCGGCTCGACGGCGACCGACTCGTGTGCGGGTACCACGGGTTCACGTACGACACGACGGGTACCTGCGTGTACGTACCCGGTCAGAAGCGCGTCCCGCGCACCGCCCGGGTCGCCTCGTACCCCGTGGTCGAGCAGGACTCCCTGGTGTGGGTGTGGATCGGCGACCCGGCGCTCGCCGACGCCGACACCATTCCGCGGGCCGGGCACCTCGACTCCCCCGGCTGGGTCACCGTCCGTGGCATGGAGCCCATCGACGCCGACTACGGCCTGTTGGTCGACAACCTCCTCGACCTCTCCCACGAGACCTATCTGCACGGCGGCTACATCGGCACCCCCGAGGTCGCCGAGACGCCGATCACCACCGAGGTCGACGAGGGCGCGGGCATCGTGCGGGTCAGCCGGCACATGGACGACGCCGAGTGCCCGCCGTTCTACGCCAAGTCCACCGGCATCGAGGGCCGGATCACCCGCTGGCAGGACATCGAGTACCACGCCCCCTGCCTGTATCTGCTGCACAGCCGCATCGCGCCGGTCGGCGTGCTGCCGGAGGCCGACGGCAGCGACCCGAACGGCTTCCACACCGAGATCACGTACGCGATCACGCCGTCCTCCGACGGCAAGGTGTACGACTTCTGGATGGTCTCCCGCGACTGGGCGACCGACAATGACGAGGTCACCGAGTTCCTGAGGGGCAACAACCACACCGTTGTCATGCAGGACGTCGACGCGCTCAACCTGCTGCAGAAGACGCTCGGCACGGAGCGCACCGGCTACCAGGAGCTGAGCATCAACATCGACACCGGCGGCCTGGCCGCCCGCCGCATCCTCACCCGCCTCGTCGAGGAGGGCGACAAGCCCGTGGAGAAGGTCCTGTGAGCAGCAGCCCCACCGGCGAGATCTACCGCATCGACTGGCTGCCGGGCACCGACATCCTGCACGGCACCTGTCACTGCGGGGCCGAGCACAGCGCCCAGGACCCGATCGAGATGTGGGAGTGGATGCTCGCCCACCCCGAAGGACACCAGCCGCGAGGGCACGAGTCTCAAGGAAACAGCTCATGAGCGTGTACGAAGCCGAACTCGTCGTCGACCGCAGGGAGTTCGCGGCCGACGGCGTGCTCGCCCTCACCCTGCGCCACCCGCTCGGCGAGGAGCTGCCGGCCTGGGAGCCGGGCGCCCATGTCGACGTCGTGCTCGGGCCGGAGCTGGAGCGGCAGTACTCGCTGTGCGGTGACCCCGCGGACCGCTCGGTGTGGCGGATCGCGGTGCTGCGCGAGCCGGACGGGCGGGGCGGATCCGCCCATGTGCACGAGCAGTTGGGGCCGGGCGACAAGCTGCGGGTGCGCGGGCCGCGCAACCACTTCCGGCTGGAGTCCGCACCTCGCTACCGCTTCATCGCGGGCGGTATCGGCATCACCCCGATCCTGCCGATGCTGGCCGCGGCCGAGGCTGCGGGCGCCGAGTGGACGCTGCTGTACGGCGGCCGTACCCGCAACTCCATAGCTTTCACCGAGGAGTTGGGGCGGTACGGCGACCGGGTGACCGTCGCCCCGCAGGACGAGACGGGTCTGCTGGACCTCGCCTCCGTGCTGGACGCCATCCCCGACGGCACGCTCGTCTACTGCTGCGGTCCCGGGCCGCTGCTGGACGCGGTCGAGGGGCGCTGCCCGGCCGAGCGGCTGCGGGTCGAGCGGTTCTCCCCGAAGGCCCAACAGGTGGGCGAGAACAGCGCGTTCGAGGTCGAGCTCGCGCAGAGCGGCCGCACCGTGACGGTCACGCCGGACGTCTCCGTGCTCGACGCCGTGCGCGCCGCAGGCGTCGAGGTGCTGTTCTCCTGCACCGAGGGCACCTGCGGCACCTGCGAGACCGACGTCCTCGAAGGCACCCCGGACCACCGGGACTCGGTACTCACCGACGAGGAGCGGGAGGCCGGCGAGACGATGATGATCTGTGTGTCCCGCTGCCGCGGAGGGAGGCTCGTCCTCGACCTCTGACGCGCCCGCCGCAAGGCTCCTCCAAAGTGTCAACAATTTCGTCAGCCGAGCCATTGACCGCGCAGGATGTGTGGCTCTAGGTTCCCTGCACGCCAGTTGGGCATTACTGTGCGGTGCGCGCACAGCCTGTCGGAACACCGTTGTCTGCACAGGAGGAGCCATGCGTCGTCTGCTCGCCGGTCTCGCTGCCGGCGCCTTACTGTCCGCCGCGACGGCCTGCGGCTCGTCCGATGACGATTCGTCGAGCGGGAGCGCGTCGTCCGGTGGCACCACCACGGTCAAGGTGGGGCTCATCCCCATCGTCGATGTCGCCCCCCTCTTCCTGGGCCAGCAGAAGGGCTTCTACAAGAAGCAGGGCCTGAAACTGTCGGTGTCGTTCGCCGCGGGCGGCGCCGCCATAGTGCCCGCCGTGGCCTCCGGCCAGAACCAGTTCGGGTTCTCCAATGTGTTCTCCCTGATGGTCGCCCAGTCCAACGGCGTGGCCCTGAAGGCGATTTCCAACGGCAACGCCTCGACCGGCGTCGCCGGCAAGGACTTCGTGGCCACCCTGGTGAAGAAGGACAGCCCGATCAGGACGGCGAAGGACCTCGAGGGCAAGAAGGTCGCCGTCAACACCCTCAAGAACATTGCCGAGTTGTCGGTGCGGGAGTCGGTGAAGAAGGCGGGTGGCGACCCGGACAAGCTGAAGCTCGTCGAGATGCCCTTCGACCAGATGCCCGCAGCGCTCGACAAGGGGCAGATCGACGCCGCCCTGGCCGTGGAACCCGCGCTCACCACCATCAGGCAACAGGGCGGGCGCGAGATCGCCGCCTCGTTCGTCGACGTGGCGCCCGACCTCACCGTCGGCATGTACTTCACGTCGCAGCAGTACGCGCAGAAGAATCCGGCCGTGGTCAAGAAGTTCCAGCAGGCCACCGCCGAGTCCCTCGCCTACGCGAACGCCCACCCGGACGAGGCCCGCGAGATCGTCGCCACGTACACGAAGGTCCCGGCGTCGCTCCTGGCCGATATCACCCTGCCGAAGTGGCCGGCCGAGCCGAACCGCGCCTCCATCGAGACGCAGGCGAAGCTGGGCGAGGAGTTCGGGTTCTTCAAGAAGTCGCCCGACCTGGACGCGCTGCTGCCGTGAGGGGTGCGAACGCCGCACTCGGTGCGGCCGGGCTCGCGGCCTTCCTCGCCCTGGGCGAGGCGGTGCCGCGGCTCGGCCTCGTCAAGGAGGCCTACTTCCCGCCGACCAGCCGTATCGCCTCCGCCCTGTGGGACGAACTCACCGACGGCGCGTTCTGGACGGCGCTCGGCGACACCCTGACGGGCTGGGCGATCGGCCTCGCGATCGCGGTCGGCGCGGGTGTCGCCTGCGGCGTGGTGATCTCGATCGTGCCGTATCTGCGCGAGGCGACGGCCTCGACGATCGAGTTCCTGCGCCCGATCCCCTCGGTCGCCCTGATCCCGCTGGCGGTGCTGCTGTACGGCACCGAACTGAAGTCGGTGCTGCTACTCGTCGTCTACGCCTCCTTCTGGCAGGTCCTCATCCAGACCCTGTACGGCGTCCAGGACGTCGACCCGGTCGCCGAGGAGACGGCGCGTTCGTACGGCCTCGGCACCTGGGCCCGGGTGCGCCATGTGCTGTGGCCGACGGCGCTGCCGTACGTCATGACGGGCGTGCGGCTCGCCGCGGCGGTGGCGCTGATCCTCGCCATCACCGCCGAACTCGTCATCGGTGCACCGGGGTTGGGTGCGCGGATCGCGGTCGCGCAGACCTCGCAGGCCGTGCCGGAGATGTACGCGCTCGTCGTGGTCGCCGGGCTGCTGGGGCTGCTCATCAACGTCGGCGCGCGTACGGTGGAGCGGCGGGCTCTGGCGTGGCACCAGTCGGTGCGCGGGGAGGTGGCGGTGTGAGGGGTCTGCTGCTGCGGCTGCTGTTCGTGGTCGCCCTGCCCGCCATCCTGGTCGCCGTGTGGTGGGCCGCGTCCGACGGTAGCACCGACCCCTTCTGGCCTCCCCTGCGCACGATCCTGAACACCTTCCCGGACGTCTGGACGGCCGAACGCCTGCGCACGGACGTGTGGCCGAGTCTGCTCCGGCTCTCGGCCGGCTATGCGGCGGCGGCCGTCGTCGGCGTCGCGCTCGGCACGCTCATCGGCTCCTACCGGCGGGTGCGCGCGGTGTGCGAACCGGTCCTGGAGTTCCTGCGGGCCGTGCCGCCGCCCGTGCTGGTGCCGATCATCATGCTGTTCGCGGGCATCGGCGACACCATGAAGATCGTCGTGATCGCGAGCGGCTGCGTCTGGCCGATCCTGCTCAACACGGTCGAGGGGGTGCGCGCGGTCGACTCGGTGATGCTGGAGACGGCCCGCTCCTACGGCATCACGGGCGTCGCCCGGCTGCGCAACCTGGTCCTGCGCTCGGCGAGTCCGCAGATCTTCGCGGGCCTGCGCCAGGCCCTGTCCATCGGCATCATCCTGATGGTCATCAGCGAGATGTTCGCGGCCAGCAACGGCATCGGCTTCACCGTCGTCCAGTTCCAGCGCAGCTTCGCCATACCCGGCATGTGGACCGGCATCCTCGTCCTCGGTCTGCTCGGGTTCCTGCTCTCCGTCGTGTTCCAGGTCGTCGAGCGCCGGGTGCTCGGCTGGTACCACGGACTGCGCGCGTCCACCCGGCGGTCCTCGTGAAAGGGCGGTCCATGCTCGACGTACGCGGCCTGCGGAAGGTCTACGAGGGGTCCGGCCGCCGTGTGGAGGCGGTGCGCGACCTCACCTTCACGGTCGAGGCGGGCGAACTGGTCTGCCTCGTGGGCCCGTCGGGCTGCGGCAAGACGACCCTGCTGAAGTGCGTCGGCGGACTGCTCGCACCGACGTCCGGCCAAGTGCAGCTCGCCGGAAAGCCGGTGAGCGGCCCGCCGCCCGGGATGGCCTTCGTCTTCCAGGAGTACGGGCGCAGTCTGTTCCCCTGGATGCGGGTGGGCGAGAACGTCGAACTCCCCTTGAAACAGAAGGACTTGAGCAAGTCCCGCCGCAAGGAGCTGGTCGCGGACGCGCTGGAATCGGTCGGGCTCGCGGACGCCGTGGGGGCCTACCCGTGGCAACTGTCCGGCGGTATGCAGCAGCGTGTCGCCATCGCGCGGGCGCTGGCGTACGAGCCCGATGTCCTGCTGATGGACGAGCCGTTCGCGGCGGTCGACGCGCAGACACGCGCGGACCTGGAGGATCTCGTACGGCGGCTGTGGCGGGAGCGCGGTATGACGATCCTGTTCGTCACGCACGACATCGACGAGGCCGTGTACCTGGGCGAGCGGGTGGTGGTGCTGTCCGCCTCCCCGACCGTCGTACAGGAGCAGCTGAAGGTAGATCTGCCCGACGAGCGCGACCAGTTGCACACGCGGGTCGCCCCGCGCTTCGCCGAGCTGCGGACCCATGTGTACGAGCAGATCCAGGCGGCGAAGCGCGGGGACGTGCAGGACGCGGTCACGAAGTCGGATACGCCTCCACCTCACTGAACTGGCCTGCGGGCCAGCCGGTGTTGGCGCTCACGGACAGACGCAGGTAGCGCAGGTTGGTGCCGTCGGGCAGGGAGACGGTGGCCGTGTTGCCGGTCGCCGGGTCGAACCGGTAGCCCGTGGAGCCGACCACGGTCGAGTAGTTCGAGCCGTCGGTGCTGCCCAGCACCGTGATGGTCTGCGTGCGCGCACCCCAGGCGGACGACGGCGGCAGCTTCAGCACCAGCCGCCGGACCGCGTACGCCGAGCCCAGGTCGACCGTCCAGGCCTGCGGGAAGGCGTTGTTGGTGGACTCCCAGTAGCTGTTGGCGTCGCCGTCGACCGCCTTGCCGGGCGTGTAGACGTCCTGGGAGCCGGTCGCGGTGGCCGGGCGGCCCTTGGCCAGGTTGCGGTTCGGATCCGGGTCGGGGTTGCCCTGGCCGGGCTGCGGCCAGGTCGAGCAGTCCGACCAGGTGCTGCTCCAGCCGGAGTTGCCGCCGCCGTCGGTGAGGGTGAAGGTGCCCGAGCTCGCCGGGTAGGGGCAGTTGTAGATGCCGGCGGCGCCGACGCTCGTCGCCGTGACGTTGCGGAAGGTGGCCGCGCCCTGGGCCTCGGCCTGGACGACGACCGTGCCGGTGTTGCGCACGGTCGCACCGTCCACGGTGACGTTGCGGACGGGATAGCCCTGTCCGCCGCCGGACACGAACTCGAAGGCGCTGTACGGGCTGTCGCTGACCGTCGTGTTGGTGATGTTGACGGTCGCGTTGATGGCGCTGTCGTAGGAGTCGACGCGCAACGCGCCCATCGGATGGTTCCAGTTGGGGTTCATCGCGCCCGTGCGCACGAGCGTGTTGCCGTCGACCGTGATGGTGCCGGCCAGCGGGGAGAAGGGGTCGAGGAACTTCTGGTTGGAGATCGCGATGCCGCTGCCGAGGGCGTTGGTGTCGGAGACCAGGTTGTTCTTCACCGCGATGTCGGTGCCGCCGTAGATCGCGATGCCGTTGGCGAGGTTCGGCTGCGAGATGGTGTTGTTCTCGAAGCTGCTGTTCGTGTCGGGTGAGTACAGCGACCACATGGCGAGCGCGTCGTCGCCCTGGTTGCGCAGGAAGTTGCCCCGGACGCGGACCCCGCGGGCGTTGCCGTTGAGGTTGAGGCCGTCGGCGGTGGTGTCGAGGATGCGGTTGTTCTCGACGACCAGGTTGTCGTTGTTGCCCATCAGCCAGAGGCCGACCTTGAGGTGCTGCAGCCACATGCCGGAGACCGAACTGTTCGGCCCCAGCGATCCGTTGACGAAGTTGTCCGGGTTGGAGTCGACGCGCTCGGTGACCTCGCCGATCACCGCGAAGTCCATGATGTGGACGCCCCCGGAGGAGCTCGACTGGTCGATGAAGCGGGAGGTGTGCACGACCGAGTACCAGCTGCCGGCGCCCTGGAGGGTGACGTTCTGCACGCCGCTGAGCGAGGACGTCAGCCTGTAGTCACCCGGCGGGATCCAGACCACTCCCCCTTGGGCGGCGGAGATCGCGTCCCGGAAGGCCTGCGTGGAGTCGCCGCTGCCACTGGGGTCGGCGCCCTTGGAGACGACCGAGACCGAGCCGGCGGGCTGGGTGGCGGCCGCGGCCACCTGCTCGAAGTCGGCGACGTCGACGGTGACTTGGGTGCCCGTCGACTCAAAGGCGACCTTGTCGCCCGCCTGGACGCTCTGGCCGAGCAGGAGACGGGCGTTGTCGAAGAAGTGGTGCGTCTTGGCGCCGGCGATCCAACTGGTGTCGATGTACGAGTACTTGGAGGTCACCGGGAGTGTCTTGGCGAGCTTGGTGCCGTTGACGTACACGTTCAGCGTGCCGGACTGGCCGTCCGGGACGCTGTAGGCGACATTCACGGCATTCGATGCGCGCGGCACGGTGAACTCGACGCGCTGGCCGGAGGTGAGCCGTACCGCCTGGCGTCCGGAGGCCTCGGAGGCGAGGGTGCCCTGGGTGTAGTCGGGGCCGATCTTGGTGCCGGTGGTGCTCGCCGACTCGGCCTCGACGGAGGTGAAGGGGAGGGTGGCGCCGGAGGCTGCGTGGGCGGCAGGGGCGAGGGTGACGACCATGCCGGCGGAGAGAGCGACGACCGCGCCGACTGCTGGCATGCGCCTGACAGATCTGGACCTGTGCATGTGCTGATCCCTTCGGGGTGGGGGTGCGGGGATAGCGGGGTGGTGCGGTGGGGCGCGGACGTGGTGTGCGCTCAGGCGCGCAGCCAGACCGCGGTGTCCTTCGGCAGACGGCCGTCCGGGGTCAACGGGCCGCTGCCGAGGAGCAGTTGAGTGCGCGGAGGCAGGTCGGCCGGAGTCTCCGCGAGGTTGACCACGCACAGGACGGCGCCCTCGGCGCGGGCGAAGGCGAGGACGCCGTCGGGTGCGGGCAGCCAGGTGAGCGGGCCGTCGCCGAAGACGGGGCGGATCGTGATCGCCGTACGGTAGAGGCTCAGCATCGAACCGGGGTCCTGGGCCTGCCGGTCGACCGCGTACGACGCCCAGTCCTCGGGCAGCGGCAGCCACGGCTCCGCGCGGGAACCGAAGCCCGAGTACGGCGCGTCCGCCTCCCAGGGCAGGGGAACCCGGCAGCCGTCGCGGCCCGGGTCGGTGCCGCCGGAGCGGAAGTGCATCGGGTCCTCGATGCGGTCGCGGGGGATCTCGGCCTCGGGCAGCCCCAACTCCTCGCCCTGGTAGACGTAGACGGCGCCGGGCAGGGCGAGCGACAGCAGGGCGGCCGCGCGGGCACGCCGGGTGCCGAGGGCGAGGTCGGTCGGGGTGCCGAAGGCCTTGGTCGCGAAGTCGAAGCCGGTGTCCGTACGGCCGTAGCGGGTGACCGTCCGGGTGACGTCGTGGTTGCACAGCACCCAGGTGGCGGGGGCGCCCACGGGTGCGTGCTCGGCGAGCGTCTCGTCGATGGACGTACGCAGCCTGTCGGCGTCCCAAGGGCAGGTCATGAAGGCGAAGTTGAAGGCGGTGTGCAGTTCGTCGGGGCGCAGATAGCGGGCGAAGCGTTCGCTGTCGGGGAGCCAGACCTCGCCGACGAAGACACCGTCGTACTCGTCGGCGATCGCACGCCAGGACCGGTAGATGTCGTGGAGTTCGTCGCGGTCGACGTAGGGGTGCGGGTCACGGCCCTCGACGAAGTCCGGCAGGGCGGGGTCCTTGGCGGGGAGTGCGGCCGAGTCGATGCGTACTCCGGCGACACCTCGCTCGAACCAGAAGCGCAGGATGTCCTCGTGCTCCTGGCGGACGGCGGGGTGGGCCCAGTTCAGGTCGGGCTGTTCGGGGGCGAAGAGGTGCAAGTACCAGGCACCGTCGGACAGTTGGGTCCAGGCGGGGCCGCCGAACTGGGACGTCCAGTCGTTGGGCGGGAGTTCGCCGTGCACTCCGCGGCCGGGCCGGAAGTGGAAGAGCTCGCGCTCCGGGCCGCCGGCGAGCGCGGCCCTGAACCACGGGTGCTGGTCGGAGACATGGTTGGGCACGATGTCGACGATGGTGCGGATGCCCAGCTCCCGGGCTTCGGCGATCAGCTTCTCCGCCTCGGCGAGCGTGCCGAAGGCCGGGTCGATGGCGCGGTAGTCGGCGACGTCGTAGCCGCCGTCCTTCATCGGCGACAGGTACCAGGGACTGAACCACAGGGCGTCCACGCCGAGTTCGGCGAGATACGGCAGCTTCGAGCGGACGCCCGCGAGGTCGCCGGTGCCGTCGCCGTCGCCGTCGGCGAAGCTGCGGACGTACACCTGGTGGATGACGGCGGAGCGCCACCACTCCTTGAGGGCATGGCGGGGCTGTCCCACTGTGCTTGCCTTTCTGTCGGAGGGAGGGCGTCAGCCCTTGGCGCTGCCCGCGCTGATCCCGGCGATGATGTGCCGCTGGAAGAGCAGGAACAGGGCGACCATCGGGATGCTGGCGATCACCATCGCCGCGATGAGCACGGTCAGTTGGATGTTCTGCGACAGCTGGACGAGTGCCACGCTGATGGGCTGCTTGTCGGTGTCGGAGAAGACCATCAGCGGCCAGAGGAAGTCCTGCCACACGGCCACCAGGGCGAAGATCGACACGACGCCGAGCACCGGCCGCGACATGGGCAGCACGATCGACCACAGGATGCGCAGCTTCCCCGCGCCGTCGATCTCGGCGGCCTCCAGCACATCGCGCGGGATCTGGTCGAAGAACCGCTTGAGCAGATACAGGTTGAAGGCGTTGGCGACCGCCGGCAGCCAGATGGCGAGGGGGTCGTTGAGCAGGCTGGTGTGGATCAGCGGCAGATCGGCGACGGTCAGGTACTTCGGTACGACGAGGGCCTGGGCCGGGACCATCAGCGTGGCGAGGATGCCGCCGAGGATCAACTTGCCGAAGGCGGGCCGCAGTTTGGACAGGGCGTAGGCGGCGGCCGTGCAGAACACCAACTGGAAGGCCCAGGCTCCGGCAGCCTGGACCACCGTGTTCCACAGGTGCTGCGGCAGCTGCATCAGGTCCCAGGCGTCGGTGTAGCCGCCGAGGTGCCAGTGCTCGGGAATGACGGTGGGCGGCGTCTGCGCCACCTCGTCCGGCGACTTCATCGCGCCGGTCACCATCCAGTAGACGGGAAAGAGGAAGGCGAGGGCGAAGAGCAGGACGACGGTGGTGAACACCGTCCAGTAAGCGGCTTTGCCGCGCGGGCGGGCCAGGGTCGCCGGCGAGACGAGGGTCCGGGTGCTCATACGTCCCCCTCGGTGCGCGTGAGCCGCAGATAGAGAGCCGAGAACACGCCGAGCAGCACGAGAAGCATCACGCTGAGCGCGCAGGCGCCACCGAAGTCGTTGTAGAGGAAGGCGTACTTGTAGATCAGGTAGAGGACGGTGACCGTGGCGTTCTCCGGACCACCGCCCGTGATCACGAACGGCTCGGTGAACACCTGCATCGTCGCGATGATCTGAAGCAGCATCAGCATCAGGATGACGAACCTGGTCTGCGGGATCGTCACGTGCCGGATGCGCTGGAGCAGGTTCGCGCCGTCCAGCTCTGCCGCCTCGTACAGCTCGCCGGGGATGGACTGGAGGGCGGCCAGGTAGATCAGGACGGTGCCGCCCATGTTGGCCCAAGTCGCCACGATGACAAGGGAGATGAGGGCGGTGTCGGCGCCGTTGGACCAGTTCGAGGTCGGCAGGTGCAGGAAGCGCAGTGCCTCGTTGGCGAGGCCGGCTCCGGGGTCGTAGAACCACTTCCAGAGCAGTGCGCTGACCACCGGCGGGATCATCACCGGCAGGTAGACCACGACCCTGAAGAAGGCTTTGGCGTGCCGGAGTTCGTTGAGGACGAGGGCCATCACGAACGGGATCGCGAAGCCGATGAGCAGGGCGAGGAGCGTGAAGGTGAGGGTGTTGCGCCAGGCTGCGCTGAACTCCGGGTCGTGCCAGACACGGGTGAAGTTGGCGGTGCCGACCCACTCGGGCGGTGCGCCCGGCGTGTACTTCTGGAAGGCGATCACGACCGCGCGGATCGCCGGGTACCAGGAGAACAGGGCGAAGCAGATCAGGCCGCCGAGGAGGAAGGCATAGGCACGGGCCTGGTCGGCGAGGCGGCGCCGCCTCCGGTCCCCTGCCGGAGGCGGCGCCTGAACGGGGTGGACGGCGACCTTGCCGACCGACTGCCGCTCGGCCGTCTTCGTCATCGTCAGCCCCGCGCCAGGATGCTGTCGATCTTGCCGGAGGCGTCCTTCAGCAGCTGGTCGATGTCGGCGTCCTTCTTGGTGAGGACGGCGGAGACGGTGCCGTCGAGGACGGAGTAGATCTGCTGGGCGTCGGGCGGCTCGATCTTCAGCTGGAGGGCGTGGTTGCCGTCGAGGAAGGACTGGTAATTCCCCACGGGCACATTGGCGTTGGCCTTCTTGACCTGCTGGTCCTTGGCGTCGGCAGCGCCGGTGAACAGGCGCGGCTCGGGCAGGCCGACCGGGGCGTCGGCCTTCTTGGCGCGGGCGTAGTCGCCGAGGAAGCCCGTGCCCGGGGTGAGGAACATGTGGTCCAGCCACTTCAGGCCGGCGCGGATCTGGGCGGGCGTGTCGTGCTTGTTGAACATGTAGCCGTCGCCGCCGATGAGCGTGCCCTTGCCGCCGGGCATCGGAGCGAGGGCGAGGTCCTTGTAGCTGCCGCCCTTCTCCTTCACCAGGATCGGGATGTTGTCCGGCGCGGACAGATACATGCCGAGCTTGCCCGAACCCATCATCTGCTGCACGTCGTTGATGACGAGGAGCTGCTTGCTGCCCATCGAGTTGTCGGTCCAGCGCATGTCGTGCAGGTTCTGCAGGACGGCATGGCCCTCGGGGGTGTCGATGGTGGCCTTCTTGCCGTCGGCGCCGACGACGTCGCCGCCCTGGGAGTAGAGCTCGGCGGTGAAGTGCCAACCGCCTTGGTTCTGGGCGCTGTAGTCGGCGTATCCGACTGTGCCGTTGCCGAGTGCGGCGATCTTCTTGGCGTCGGCGCGGACCTCGTCCCAGGTGGCCGGAGGCTGGTCGGGGTCGAGTCCGGCCTTCTCGAAGAGCTTGCGGTTGTAGATCAGGCCCATCGAGTAGCCGGTGCGCGGGATGCCGTAGACCTTGCCGTCGACGGTGTAGATGTCGCGCAGCTGCTTCTGGATGGTGTCGTAGCTCTTCAACTCCTTGATGTACGGCGTGAGATCGGCCGCCTGTTTGATGTCGACGACGTGTTTGGCGTCGGTGAAGTACGTGTAGAAGACGTCCTCCATCTGCCCACCGGCGAGCTTGGCGTCGAAGGTCTTGGGGTCCTGGCAGGGGAAGGCGTCGTGGGCGACGACGTCGATGTCCGGGTTCTGCTTCTCGAAGGAGGCGATGTCCTGCTCGAAGAACCGCCGGTCGACCTTGGCGCTCTTCGGCGGCATGCAGTTGACCGTGATGCGGGTCTTGCCGCTCGCCGAGTCGTCGTCGCCCGACCCGCAGGCGGACGCGGCGAGGGCAAGAGAACAGACGCTGAGCGCGACGAAGGTACGGCGGAACCCGGTGCTTCTCATCGGTGGACCCCTCTGGACAGGAGCGGTGGGCGGGGCACACTCAAGCACCGACGACATCGGTCCGCAAGATGTCGCGCGCAATCTGAAATTATTTGACAGATGACTGGATCTCAGGAACGAGGCACCTGTGCGGTCGACCCCCTGACTACCAACTCGGGCTCGAACAGCAGCTCTTCGGGGGTTACGGCACTGCCGTTGATCTGCGTGTTCAACAACTCCACGGCCGCCCTGCCCATGGCCTCGATGGGCTGGCGGACGGTGGTGAGCGGGGGCTCGGTGCAGTTCATGAACGCCGAGTCGTCGTAGCCGACGACCGACACCTGGGACGGGACGGCCAGGCCCTTGCGGCGGGCGGCCCTGATCGCGCCGAGCGCCAGGGGGTCGCTGGCGCAGATGATGCCGGTGACACCCCGGTCGATGAGCCGGGAGGCGGCCGCGTGACCGCCCTCGATCGAGAACATGGCCCGGACGACGTGATCGTCGGACAGCTCCCCCATGGCCTGCACCGCCGCCAGCTTGCGCGCCGACGGCACATGGTCGGCCGGTCCCAGCACCAGGCCGATCCGCTCGTGTCCCAGCGAGGCGAGGTGCCGCCAGGCCTGCTCCACCGCCACCGCGTCGTCGCAGGAGACGCCCGGGAAGCCGAGGTCGTCGATGGACGCGTTGACCAGCACCACCGGGATGTTCCGCTCGGCCAGCTGCCGGTAGTGGTCGTGCGGGGCGTCGGCCTGGGCGTACAGACCGCCGGCGAACACGACGCCGGAGACCTGCTGTTGCAGCAGCAGC
Source organism: Streptomyces sp. NPDC001663 (assembly GCF_042893105.1). Lineage (NCBI taxonomy): Bacteria > Bacillati > Actinomycetota > Actinomycetes > Kitasatosporales > Streptomycetaceae > Streptomyces > Streptomyces sp. NPDC001663. Next base: position 642,226 of record NZ_JBIAUR010000001.1, read on the forward strand.
TCCACATAGTCGGCCTCGGAGACGCCGCCCTTGGTCTGCGTGCACAGCACCGGCGTCAGTCCGAGCTGGGCGAGGGCACCGCCGATCACCTCGGCGAACGCCGGGAAGATCGGGTTCTGCAGCTCGGGCAGGACGAGGCCCACGAGCCGAGCGCGCTCGCCGCGCAGCTGCGTGGGCCGCTCGTAGCCGAGGACGTCCAGCGCGGACAGCACCGCCTGCCGGGTGGCGTCCGAGACCCCGGGCTTGCCGTTGAGCACCCGGCTGACCGTGGCCTCACTGACCCCGACCTTCTTCGCCACCTCAGCAAGTCGTCGCGTCATGACCGCAAGAATAGCGCAAGAAACGCAAGCCGCTTGCGTAGATGCGTCACTCTTCCCTGCGGGCCGCCCACAGACCGCGGACGTGGCCGAGGTGCCGCGTGATCACCTCGCGCACGGCCGTCTCGTCCCGCGCGAGCAGCGCGTCGAGGAGTTCGAGGTGCTCCCTGGCGGAGGCGTCCAGCCGCCCCGCCTCGACCAGGGCGGTCAGTCCGTACAGCCGCGAACGGCGCCGCAAGTCCCGTACGACTTCCACAAGATGCTCGTTGCCGGCGAGGGCGAGCAGACCGGAGTGGAAGTGCAGGTCCGCCTCGACGTAGTCGATGAGGTCGCCTCTCGCGGCCGAGCTGACGATCTCCAAGGCGAGCGGGCGCAGCGCCTCCAGGTCATCGGGGTCGGCGGTGGTCGCGAGGGCGACGGTCGTGGGGATCTCGATCAGGGACCGGACGTGGGTGTACTCGTCGAGCTGTTTCTCGGAGACCTCGGTGACCCGGAAGCCCTTGTTCGGGACGATGTCGACCATGCCCTCCTTCACCAGCTCGAGCATCGCCTCGCGCACCGGGGTCGCGGAGACCCCGAAGCGGGGGGCGAGGGACGGCGCCGAGTACACCTCGCCGGCGCGCAGTTCACCGGTGATCAGCGCGGCCCGCAGCACGTCCACGAGCCGTTCCCGGAAGTTGGGTTTCCTGCCGCCGAGATGAGGCAGAGCCGGTCGGTTCCGCACGGCCATGGTGATCGTCCTCCTTGGGTCACCGGACATTATCGGGGCCGCCTAGAGCACGAATCCCGCCGGGAACGGGTCCTGTGGGTCCAGCAGGTACTGGGCGGTTCCGGTGATCCAGGCGCGGCCGGTGAAACTGGGCAGCACGGCGGGGCGGCCCGCGACCTCGGTCGTGCCGAGCAGCCGGCCGGTGAAGCGGGTACCGATGAACGACTCGTTGACGAACTCGGTGTGCAGCGGCAGTTCGCCGCGTGCGTGCAGCTGCGCCATGCGCGCGCTCGTCCCGGTGCCGCAGGGCGAGCGGTCGAACCAGCCGGGGTGGATGGCCATCGCATGCCGGGAGAGGCGGGCGGTGGAACCGGGGGCGTAGAGGTGGACGTGGTGGCAGCCGCGGATGGACGGGTCCTCGGGGTGGACGGGTTCGTCGTCGGCGTTGATGGCGTCCATCAACGCCAGCCCCGCCGCGAGGATTTCGTCCTTGCGGGAGCGGTCGAAGGGGAGGCCGAACTGCTCCAGGGGGAGGATGGCGTAGAAGTTGCCGCCGTATGCCATGTCATATGTTACTGACCGCCCGTCGGACAACGTCGCCTTGCGGTCGAGCGCGACCGAGAACGACGGCACGTTCTTCAACGTCACCGCCTTGGCCGCGCCGCCCTCCACCGCCACCTCGGCGACGACGAGCCCGGCCGGGGTGTCCAGGCGGATGGTGGTGACCGGTTCGACGACCTCGACCATGCCGGTCTCGACGAGGACGGTGGCGACGCCGATCGTGCCGTGACCGCACATCGGAAGATAGCCGGAGACCTCGATGTAGACGACACCCCAGTCGCAGTCCGGCCGGCTCGGCGGCTGGAGGATCGCGCCGCTCATCGCGGAGTGGCCGCGCGGCTCGTTCATCAGCAACTGCTTGATGTCGTCGCGGTGTTCGCGGAAGTACAGCCGTCGCTCGTTCATCGTCGCGCCGGGGATGGTGCCGATCCCGCCGGTGATCACACGGGTGGGCATGCCCTCGGTGTGCGAGTCGACGGCGTGCAGGACGAGTCTGCTGCGCATGGTCGTTCCTCCGTTATGCGAGTCCGGCGGCGACGGCCTTCTCGGTGGCGGCCCGGACGGCGGCCTCCTGCTCGGGCAGCAGGGGCATGCGCGGCGGCCGGACCTTGCCGCCGTGCCGTCCGATCACGTCCATCGAGAGCTTGATGGCCTGCACGAACTCGACCTGCGAGTCCCAGCGCAGCAGCGGGTGCAGCTGCCGGTAGAGGCGGTTCGCGGTGGCCAGATCGCCGTCTGTGGCCGCGTGGTACAGCTCGACGCTCGCGGCGGGCAGAGCGTTGGGGTATCCGGCCACCCAGCCCTTCGCGCCCGCGATCGCCAGCTCCAGCAGGACGTCGTCGGCGCCGATCAACAGGTCCAGTTCCGGGGCGAGTTCGGCGATCCGGTAGGCGCGGCGGACGTCCCCGGAGAACTCCTTGACGGCGTGGATGTACCCCTCGCCGTGGAGCTTCGCGAGGAGTTCGGGAACGAGGTCGACCTTGGTGTCGATCGGGTTGTTGTACGCCACGATCGGCACGCCCGCCTTCGCGACCTCGGCATAGTGGGCGAGAACCGAACGCTCGTCGGCGCGGTAGGCGTTGGGCGGCAGCAGCATCACGGACGCACAGCCCGCGTCCCGCGCCTGCTCGGCCCAGCGGCGGGACTCCGCGGACCCGTACGCGGCGACACCGGGCATGACCCGCTGTCCGCCGACCGCGGCGACGGCGGTCTCGACGACCTTGGAACGCTCCTCGGGGGTGAGCACCTGGTACTCGCCGAGCGAGCCGTTGGGGACGACACCGTCGCAGCCGTTCTCGACGAGCCAGGCGCAGTGCTCGGCGTACCGGTCGTAGTTGACGCAGAGGTCGTCGTTCAGGGGCAGCGCGGTGGCGACGAGGACGCCGCGCCAGGGACGGTGGTCGGTCATGAGAGGCCTCCATCGGTGGGGTGGGTGTGCTCGCGGGCGAGGACGCCGAGGGGTACGGGGCGCGCGAACGGCCGCCGGGACGGGGTGAGTTGGCACCCGGCGAGTGCGGCGACCGCGGGTGCGCACATGCGGCCCTGGCACCAGCCCATGCCGGCCCGGGTCAACAGCTTCGCGGTGCGTACGTCGCCGGCACCGAGGTCCGCGACGGCCTCGCGGAGGGCGCCTGCGGTGACCTCCTCGCAGCGGCAGACGACGGTGTCGTCGGTGAGTTGCTCGGTCCAGTGGGCGGGCGGGGTGTACACGGAGTCGAGCGCGGTGGCGAACTCCCTCAGCCGAGTGCGGGACCTGGCGGCCGTGGCCCATGCGTGCGGGTCGGGTGCGGTGCCCTGGAGGCGGGCCGCGGCCGAGCGTCCGGCGATGTGGCCCTCGGCCAGGGCGAGGGCCGAGCCGCCGATGCCGGTGGTCTCCCCGGCGGCCCAGACGCCGGGCACGTCGGTGCGCTGCTCGTCGTCGACGTGGACGTTCAGGCCGTCGAGGCGGCAGCCGAGGGTCTCGGCGAGATCGGTGTGCGGGAGCATGCCGTGGCCCACGGCGAGGGTGTCGCAGGGGATGCGGCGCTCGGTGCCGGGCCGGATGTGCCCTTCGGCGTCGAGGGCGGCGACGGTCACCGCCTCCAGGCGTTCGCTGCCGTGCGCCTCGACGACGGTGTGCCGGGCGAGGGTGCGTACGCGGTGGCGGGCCAACCGGGCGGCGTACCGGGCCCCTTCGGCGAGCTTGCCCGGCTGTGCCGCCAGCGCCCGGGTCCGTCGTACGAAGGCCTTGGGGTCGGTGGACTCGACGAGCGCCGCCACGTCCACTCCCGCCGCGGCGAGGCCGGTCGCGACCGGCAGCAGCAGCGGTCCGGTGCCGGCAACGACGGCGGTGCGACCAGAGACCGCGAGCGTGCCCTTCAGCATGGCCTGGGCACCGCCCGCGGTGACGACGCCCGGGAGGGTCCAGCCGGGGAAGGGCAGCACCTTCTCGTAGCCGCCGGTGGCGAGGAGCACGGCGTCAGCGTGCACCGTCACCGGGTCCTCCTGCTCGGGGCCGAGCAGCGCGTGCGCGGTGACGCCGTCGGGCCGCCGCTCCACGAACCAGACGTGATGGTCCGTCAAGTGACTCACAGCGCCTGCCTGTAGGTGGGTTCGGAGGCCGTCCCGCAGTCGTTCCCAGGTCCGCCACTCGTGGTGCAGCGCCTGCGGGCGGCGGGCGTGCAGCTCGGTGGCGGGCTGACGGTAGAACTGGCCGCCGGCCTCCGCGGCGGAGTCGAGCAGCGTGACGCGGACGCCGTGCGCGGCGGCGGCCAGGGTCGCGGCGAGGCCCGCGGGGCCCGCGCCGATCACCGCGAGGTGCGGTCGGTCAGTCATCGTGGCCGGTCCCCTCCTGTGTGCGGATGGCGTCGCCCGGCTGCAGGGGGACGAGGCAGGCCCGTTGGTTGGGGCGGTCGTTGACCGTCACCAGGCAGTCGAAGCAGACGCCGATCCCGCAGAAGACACCGCGCGGGCGTCCCTCGCCGCGGGTGGTGCGCCAGGACGTGATGCCGGCCGCCCAGAGCGCGGCGGCGACGGTCTGTCCGGGCAGTGCCTCGATCTCGCGGCCGTCCAGCGTGACCGTGAACGCCGGGCCCGGCCGGGCCCGCGCCAGGTCCAGTGGGGAGCTCACGTGACCTCCTCGGGAAAGCGGTCGGGGCGGAACGGGGCCAGGTCCAGGTCCGGTGTCTTCGCGGTCAGCGTCTGCGCGATCAAGTGGCCGGTGCCGGGGGCGAGTCCGATGCCCGCACCCTCGTGCCCGCAGGCGTGGTAGAGGCCGGGGACGCGGGGGTCGGGGCCGATGGCGGGCAGGTGGTCCGGCATGTACGGGCGGAAGCCGGCGTACGAGCGGATGGCACGGACGTCGGCCAGGAAGGGGAAGAGCCGGGTCGCGCCCGCCGCGAGGGCCCGCAGGGCCGGCAGCGAGAAGGACCGGTCGAAGCCGACCCGTTCGCGGCTCGCGCCGATCAGGATCGGCCCCGCCGCCGTGCCCTCCACGACCGGCGAGGTCTGCAGCGCGGCCGAGTCGCTGGCCACGTCGGCCACGTAGTCGGCGGCGTACACCTTGTGGTGGACCATGCGCGGGAGCGGTTCGGTGACGAGGACGAAGCCGCGCCGCGGGAGGACGGGCAGGCTCGTGCCCGCGAGGGCGGCGAGGTCGGCGCCCCAGGTGCCGGCCGCGTTGACGACGGCTGGGCTGTGGATGTCACCCCGGTCCGTGCGCACCCCGCGTACCGTCCCGTCGGCCGTGCGCAGGACGTCCGTCACGGTCCGGCCGGTGAACAGACGCGCAGCCGAGACACGGAGGAGGTGGGCGGCGGCCAGGGCGGGCATGACCTGGGCGTCCTGCGGGTAGTGCACGGCGCCGGGCAGGCCGGGTGCGAGATGGGGCTCGAGCTCGTACAGGGCGTCGCCCGCGACCGAGGTGGCGGTGACTCCGGCGGCTCGCTGCCGGTCGGCGAAGTCCTCCAGCGTGGCGAGGCCGCCGGGTGAAGTGGCCACCACCACGCCGCCCTTGGCCTCGTACTCGATCGACTCGCCGAATTCCAGGGCCAGTTCGTGCCACAGGCGGTTCGACAGGAGGGCGAGGTCGAGCTCCGGGCCGGGTTCCTTGTCGGAGACGAGGAGGTTGCCCTCCCCCGCCCCGGTGGTGCCGCCGGCCACGGGGCCGCGGTCCACGACGACGACGTCCAGGCCGGCGCGGGCCGCGTAGAGGGCGCAGGCGGCGCCTGTCATGCCGGCTCCGACGACCACGACATCGCAGGTCAGTGGCTGACTCACGCCAGTACTATGTCACATACCACTGATCCTGGAAACAGTGCGCGCACCCCCTGCGCGCCGGCTCACACCCGACTCCCCGTCGCCGTGTCCGCCGACAGCCGCTGAGCCACGTAGATCGGAATCACGGAAAGCAACACGAGCACGGCCGCCACCACATTCACCACCGGCGCCTGCTGCGGCCGGGTCATGTTGTTGAAGATCCAGATCGGCAGTGTCTCGATGCCCGGCCCCGCCGTGAACGTCGTCACCACGATCTCGTCGAAGGAGAGCGCGAAGGCGAGCAGTCCGCCCGCGAACAGCGCCGAGCGCACCAGCGGGAAGGTGACGTCGGCGAACGCGCGGAAGGTGTTCGCACCGAGGTCCATCGCCGCCTCCTCGTAGGAGCCGGCGGTGCGGCGCAGCCGGGCGACGACGTTGTTGAAGACGACGACGATGCAGAAGGTGGCATGCCCGACGACCACGGTGAACAGGCCGAGACCCACGCCGAGCGGCGCAAGTACGGTCCCGAAGGCCGAGTTGAGGGCGATGCCCGTGACGATGCCGGGCAGGGCGATCGGCAGGACGACCACGAAGGAGATGGCGTCCCGGCCGAAGAACCGGTGGCGGGCCACGGCGAAGGCGATCAGCGTGCCGAGGACCAGGGCGATGGCGGTGGCGCCGAGACCCGCCTTGACGGAGACCCAGAGGGCCTCCCGCGCCCCGGCGTTGTGCCAGGCGACGGACCACCAGTGGACGGTGAGGCTCGGCGGCGGCCAGCTCGCGCTGCGGTCCGGGTTGAGGGAGTTGACGAGGACGAGCAGCAGCGGGACGTAGATCACGGCGAAGCCGAGTCCGGCGGCGATGCGCAGCGCGATGCGCGCGGAGCGGGAGAGTGGCATGTGACATACCACCGCCTTTCAGAGGCTGCTCAGCGCTCCCGTGCGGCGCATCGCCAGCAGGTACACGACGATGACGACGACCGGGACGGTGCCGAGTGCGGCGGCCATGGGCAGGTTGAGTTCGATGTTGGAGTAGACGAGGTTGCCGATCAGCTGGGTCTTGCCGCCGACGATCTGCACGGTGATGTAGTCGCCGAGGCTGAGCGAGAAGGTGAAGATCGATCCGGCGGCGACGGACGGCAGCACCATCGGCAGCACCACCGACCGGAAGGTGCGCCAGCCCTTGGCGCCCAAGTCGGCAGATGCGTCAAGCAAGTTGGCGGGCAGCTGCTCCAGCGCTGTGTGGATCGGCAGGATCATGTACGGCAGCCAGAGGTAGGTCAGGGTCAGGACGGTGGCCGGGAGGCCGAAGCCGGGCCCGCTCAGCCCGAACGGCTTCAGCATCCAGTCGGCCAGCCCGCCCTCCGACAGGATCAGCCGCCAGGCGTACACCTTGACCAGGTAACTCGCCCACAGCGGAGTGAGGATGGCGACCACCAGCAGCGGGCGCCACCTCGGCTTCGCCACGCGTGCGGTGTAGAAGGCGACCGGGAAGGCGATCACCACGCACAGGGCGGTGACCGCGAGCGCCACGACCACGCTGCGCAGGATCACCTGGCGGAAGACCGGCGTGGTGAACAGCTCGCGGAAGTTGTCGGTCGACCAGACCTTCACGACCTCGGAGGTGAAGGAGTTGGTCGTCCAGAACGCGGAGACGAACAGCACGGCGAGCGAGCCGAGGTAGAGCACGGCCAGCCACAGCAGCGGAGCGGTCAGCAGCAGGGTCAGCCTGAGCCGGGGGCGGCGGTGCAGCGCCCCGGCGAGCCGCCGTACGGGTCCTGCGGAGTCCCGAACGGCGGCCTGCGCGGAGACGGTCATGTCGGGTTCAGCCCTTGATCTCGGTCCAGGCCTGGACCCACTTGGCGTACGGCACGCACTTGACGTCGGTGCGGCCGTCGAGACACTGCTCGATGGGCGTGTTCCAGAAGGCGATGTTCTTCCAGTAGCTCTCGTCGGCCGCGTGGTAGGTGTTGCAGAAGTTCTTGTCGCTGGTCAGCTCGCAGGCCTTGGAGTTGGCGGGCGCCTCGCCGAAGTACTCGGCGACCTGGGCGTTGACCTTCGGGGAGACGATCCAGTTCATCCACTGGTAGGCGCAGTTGGGGTGCTTGGCCTTGGCCGAGATCATCCAGGTGTCGGACCAGCCGGTCGAACCCTCCTTGGGCACGAAGGCCTTGACCTTGGCGCCCTCGTCGGCGGTGAGGTTGGCGATGACCTGCCAGGTCGTACCGACGACGGAGTCGCCGCTCTTGAAGGCGGATATCTCCTTGAGATAGTCGCTCCAGTACTCGCCGATGTCCGCGTTCTGCTTCTTCAGCAGGGCGACGGCGGCGTCGAACTGCTTCTGGTCGAGGGCGTACGGGTCCTTGATCTTCAACTCGGGCTTGGTGGCCTTGAGATACAGCGCGGCGTCGGCGATGTAGATCGGCGAGTCGTACGCGGTGACGTGGCCCTTGTACTTCGAGGCGTCGTCGAAGACGGCGGACCAGGAGGTGGGCGCAGGGGTGACCTTCTGCGTGTTGTACATCAGCAGGTTGGCGCCGCGGCCGTGCGGGATGCCGTACATCTGGCCCTTGACCGAGTTCCAACTGCCGTTCTTCAGGCCGCTGAAGATGTCCTTGTAGTTGGGTACGAGCTTGGTGTTGACGGGGGCCGCGTCGCCGGAGGCGATGAGGCGCAGGGACGCGTCTCCGGAGGCGGAGACGGCGTCGTACTCGCCGGTCTTCATCAGTTTGACCATCTCGTCGGAGCTGGCCGCGACCTTGGAGTTGACCTGACAGCCGGTCTGTTTCTCGAAGGGGGTCACCCAGTCGACCTTGGGATCGTTGGAGCCGTCCTCGACATAGCCGGCCCAGGCGATCAGGTTGACCTTGCCCTCGGACTTGCCGAGCTTCGACTGCGCCTTGAGATCAGGGGGGTTGAGGCCGGTGGCCGAGGAACCGCCGCCGTTGTCGGAGGATCCGCAGGCGGTGGCGGCGAGGAGCAGGGCGGCTGCGGAAGCCGCGACCTGGAGCATTCGGGTGGGGCGCACGACGTTCTCCCTACGGGACAAGGGCTTCAGCGGGTGTCGGGGACCTGGACGGTGTGGCGGCGGTGCCATTGCAGTCGCACCCGGGTGCCGCGGTAGGCGGCGACGTCCTCGGCGGAGGTCTCCAGGTTCTGCTGGAGCGCGGTGAGGCGGCCGCCGGCGTCGAGGTCGACCAGGAAGCGGGTGGCGTCCCCGAGGTAGACGACCTCGGCGACGGTGCCGGTGGCGGTGGCGTGGTCCGGCTGGTCGGCCTCCGCGGACTCCTTCAGGACGCGGATCTTCTCGGGCCGGATGCTGTAGATGCCGGGGTTGCCGACGACGCGCTGGGCGGACTCGCCCTCGAGCAGGTTGGAGGTGCCGACGAAGGACGCCACGAAGGGGGTCGCGGGGCGTTCGTAGATCTCGGCGGGGGTGCCGACCTGCTGAATGCGGCCCTGGTCGAAGACGGCGATGCGGTCGCTCATCGTCAGGGCCTCCTCCTGGTCATGGGTGACGAAGACGAAGGTGATGCCGACCTCGCGCTGCAGGGCCTTCAGCTCGACCTGCATCTGCTCGCGCAGCTTGAGGTCGAGGGCGCCGAGCGGTTCGTCGAGCAGCAGCACACGGGGGCGGCCGACCAGGGCGCGGGCGAGGGCGACGCGCTGGCGCTGGCCGCCGGAGAGCTGGGCGGGACGCCGCTTGCCGAAGCCCTCGAGGCGGACCTCGGCGAGGGCCTTGCGGGCGCGGACCAGGCGCTCGGCCCTGGGCACCTTGCGGATCTTGAGGGCGTAGGCGACGTTCTGCTCGACGGTCATGTGCGGGAACAGCGCGTAGTCCTGGAAGACGGTGTGCACGTCCCGCTCGAAGGGGGCGAGGCCGGTGACCTCCTGGCCGGCCAGTTCGATGCGGCCCGCGGTGGGGATCTCGAACCCGGCGATCATGCGCAGGACCGTGGTCTTGCCGGAGCCGGAGGGGCCGAGCATCGAGAAGAACTCGCCGTCCCGGATCTCCAGGTCGATCCCGGCCACGGCGGTCGTCTCCCCGAACGACTTCCGCAGATCCTGCAGCCGGATCGCAATTCCCTCCATGGACGGGAACCTTTCTGGCGTTCTCGTACGTTGCTACGTTGCACGGAAAGATATGAAGTCATAGTTCAAAGCTCAAGGCCCCCTTAGGGTAAAGCTTGAGTCAATGCACGAGGTGATGGCCGTGAAGCAGCAGCAGATGAACGGCGGCGCGCGCAGAGCCGTCTTCACCCCGGTGGACAACCGGGCGCGCGTCGACGCGGTCGTCCGCCGGATCGGCGACGCCATCGAGCTCGGACTGCTCGCCGACGGGGAGCAGCTGCCCGGCGAGAGCGAGTTGGCCGGCCAGCTCGGGGTGTCCACCGTGACCCTGCGCGAGGCGCTCATGGCCCTTCGCCAGCAGGGCCTGGTCACCACCCGCCGCGGCCGCGGCGGCGGCTCCTTCGTGTCCCTCCCCGAGGTCCCCGGCGAGGACCGCCTCAGGGCGCGCCTGCGCGGCTGGAGCACCGAGGAACTGCGCGACCTCGGCGACCACTGGGCCGCTTTGTCCGGTACGGCGGCCCGCCTCGCCGCCGAGCGCACGGAACCGGACGACCTCGTACAACTCCGCCGTACGGCCGAGGAGTTGACGCACGCGGAGGACGCGGCGGCACGCAGTCGCGTCTACGGCCGTTTCCACGTGGAGCTGGCCGCCGCCGCGCAGTCGGCGCGCCTCACCCGGGAACAGGTCGCGCTGCAGACCGAGATCGGGGCGCTGCTGTGTCTTGTGCTCGGGGACGACGAATATCGTGAAGAGGTGGCAGACCGTCACCGCTCCGTAATCTCGGCCGTGCAGGATGGGGCCCACGAAACGGCCAGGGAACTGGCCGAGCGGTGCGTCCAGGACTCCACGGCGCGGCTCATCACTCTGCGCCTGACCCTGTAGCCACGGAGTCCACGCTCGCGCCGCGTCCGGTCCCCGTCCGCTGGAGGGCAGCCATGAGCCTCGCGACGGCAGCAGTCGGCACGGCACCGGAGGAGTCGGTCGCGGCCGGGGTCCGCTCCGCCCTGGAGAGCGTCTTCGACGCCGTCGCCGCCACCCGCGCCGACACGGCGGACCTGCTGGCCCGGGTGGCCGCCGAGGGCCGCCGCCCCGCCACCGTGGACCTCGCCGCACTGCGCCCCGGGCTCCATCTGCGCCTCGCCCGGAACGAGTTGGTGTCCGGCGTCGGCTTCGTCGCCGCACCGGGGCTACTCACCGACGTACCGGCCTGGCTGGAGTGGTGGCAGAGCGGCTCGGACGGTGACGTACGGCCGCTGCTGCTCGACCTCGATCCCGAGCAGTCGGCGTACGCGGACTACACGCACTGGGACTGGTTCGCCCTCCCCCGCGACACCGGCGAGCGCGCGGTGGCCGGACCCTACGTCGACTACCTCTGCTCCGACGAGTACAGCCTCACGCTGTCCGCGCCGGTCGCGATGCAGGGACGGTTCGCCGGGGTGGCCGCGGCCGATGTGTATCTACGGCACTTCGAGGCGGCCGTGATGCCGATGCTGCGCCGGCTGCCCGGACCGGCGCATCTGGTGAACGCCCGCGGACGGGTGACCGCCTCCGCCGACCCCGCCCATCTCGCCGGATCCCTCACCAAAGGGCCGGACTTCGCGGCCGTACTGGAACGTGGGCGGCCCGCTCGGTACCGCGGACTGCGGCTGGTCCCCTGCCGGGACATCCCGCTCGTGCTGGTGGTCTCCGCGCGTTGACGCCGACGCCGGTACGGGTCAGTTCCCGGGGGCCGGAACCACCCTCAGGTGTGCTGCCGCATGCCGTGTCCGGCGAGCCGGGGGCCGGTCTCGCAGGACCAGCGTCATCCGCGTGTACCCCATGTCCCGCAGGGTCCTCGGGGTCTCGTCCACGACCCGGCAGTCGGTGGCACCCCAGCGCGGATCGGGGTGCAGCAGGGGTCGTACGGCGCCGTCGTGCTCCACGGCCTGCTCGCCGACCGCACGGATCCAGTGCGGCAGACCCTGCCGGTAGGCGGCCTCCATGATCGGGTCCTGGGCGATGTCCCGGCGGATGGCCTGCAGCCCGTGGTCGTGGCCGTAGCGCTCCACCGCGGCCGCGAAGTGCGCCAGCACGGGCAGACACCAGCTCGACTCGTGCTCACCGAGAACCGTGGCCGCATCCGGGTGGAACAGCACGAATCTCAGGAAGTTGTCACCCGGCATGGCCGTCGGATGCGGGCCCACTTCGCGAAAAAGTGACGCGAAAGCATTGTTCGAGAGAACGACGTCCCAACGGTGGTCCAGGACGACGGAGGGAAAAGGAACCGACTCCAGAAGGGCCGCGTAGTCCTGTAGATACGCCTGGGCCTCGAGACTCTCGGGGACGGGCCGCGGTGCCGACCGCTGCCCTCCTGCCTGATACGCCATCGGGAGGTCACCCCTCTTGCCTATGCGGCCTTCACGCGGCGCCTTGATCCTGCGGCCCGGACGCGAGTCGTGTCAACTATCGTGGCATTTCGTGCCTGTTGACGGCTGAAATTGGCCACAGTTGTGGCGACACCTGGATGTGAGTTCGAACTACCCGGTAATCTCCGTCGAGTTCACGGCAACCGCTTGTGAAAAGCCTGTGAGAAACGTGGGAGATCTGTCGGTGACGGATGGCTTCGAGAGTCCGGGCACCACGGGGACGACCGCGGCGCTGCCGGCCGCCGTCGCTCGCGTCACCGCGCTCGCCGACCGGCTCGGCGTGCCGCACGCGGAGGTCTTCGACACCGGCCGTCTTTCCGCCGCCTCCGGCGTCCCCGAGCCCGTGGCCAAGGCCCTGCTGAGCGGCCGCCCCGCGGGCGAGCCCGATGTCCAGGCACGGTTCCTGCAGCGACTGCAGCTGCTGCGGCGCACCCGGCTCAAGCCCAACGGGCGCAAGTACACCCAGCAGGAGATCGCCGACGGCGCGGGCATGTCCCGCCAGCAGGCCGGCGCCCTCATCAACGGCGACCGGCGCCCCACCATGGAGCACTGCGACGCCATCCAGCGCTTCTTCCGGGTGCACGCCGGATTCCTCACGGCCGAAGACCCCGAGGCCCTCACCGGCGCCCTGCAGGGCGTGGAGCAGGAACTCCTGCAAAGGCTTGCCGAACGGGAGGCCGCCGCCGTGGCCGACGACCCGCTGGAGCGGCTGCTGCAGGACCACGGCGTCCGCGGGATCGCCTGGCGGGCCGCCCAACTGCCCACCGACCAGCACCGCGACAAGGTCGCGGAGTGGCTGGACATGCTCCTGGAAAGCGTCAAGCGGCCCGAGTCGTGAGCCTGGGGAGAACTGTGGGCATCGGTAAGGAAATGCGCCGCCTGTGCGGCGAACTGGTCGCGGAGCTCACCCTCTCCGCACCGGCACGGCCCGATGCCCTCTACGGCGCCCTGTGCGCCGCGATGAGCAGACGCCGCGGCCGGCCCGTCCACTTCCGTACGGCGGCCTTCCCGAGCGGCACCGCGAGCGGGCTGTGGCTCGACATGGCCGACCAGGACCTCGTCGTGATCGAGGAACGGACCGCGCCCGACCACCAGTTGGTGATCCTCGGCCACGAGCTGTGGCACATGAAGGCCGGGCACTGCGGCCACCACGTCGAGGGCGCCAGGGTCGCGGCCCGGCTGCTGAGCGAAGACGCGGACCTGGGGGCCACCGTTCGCAGGGTGGCCGCCCGCAGCCGCTTCGACCTCGCCGAGGAGCAGGAGGCCGAGACGTTCGGCCTGCTGCTGGCCAGCAAGTGCCGTACGTGGCTGGCGGGGTCGGGGTTGCGGGGGCCGGTGCAGAGGGATCATCTGGCGGGGCGGATCGAGGCTTCGTTGGGGTATCTGGGGTCGCAGGGCTGAGGGCGGGGCGGTCGGGGCTGCAGTGGTATGTGACATACCACTGCACCGGCGGCACAGTGCCATGTCACGTCGCACTGCGTTCACTGGCTTCCCGCAGATCCCGCTCCACCGCCCGACTACGCGCCGTGTCCGGCCGTCCCGCGCTGGTGCCGGGACGGCCCTCGACCAGAAGTTCCTGCCAGTGTTCGCGGCTCCAGTCGGCCGGGGCCGTGGTCGCCGTGAACTCCTCGACCAGGGAGACGAAGCGCGCGGGGTCGGTGTGGAACGGGAAGTGGCCGGCCTGCTCGAAGATCTCCAGCCTGCTGCCCGGCATCGCCTCGTGCGCCCCGTAGGCGTGCCGTACGGGCACCACGCTGTCCCGGTCGCCCCACAGCAGCATGGTCGGCATGCCCTCGGTGAGATAGCACCGGTCGAGCATGGTGACGACCTGTCCGCGCCAGTCGACGACCGCGCGCAGGGTGCGGATGAAGGCGTTGCGGGAGGTCTCGTCGGGCAGGGCGTCGACGAGGTTGACCAGGTCGCGGGCGTCCAGACCGAGGTCGGTGTCCAGCATCTTCATCAGGTGGATCGCCAGGCTCACTTGGAGCCGCATGCCGGGCAGCCGGAGGGTGGACAGCATCAGGTGGGCGCCGGGGAGCGAGACCAGCCGCAGCATGGGGTTGACCTCGCGGCCGACGCCGCCGGCGCTGACCAGGATGAGCCGTTCCGTGCGCTCGGGGAACTGGTAGGCGAACTGCATGGCCACGCCGCCGCCCAGCGAGTGCCCGACCAGCGTCGCGGACTCTATGCCGAGCGTGGTGAGCAGGTCCCGCACGCCGTTCGCGTACGCCGCCACCGAGTAGTCGGCGCGCGGCTTGTCGGAGGCGCCGTGGCCGAGCAGGTCGGGGGCGATCACGGTGTGGGTGCGGGCGAGGTCGGGGATCAGCTCGGCCCAGGTCGCCGAGGAGTCCCCGATGCCGTGGATGAGCACCAGCGCCGGTCCCTCGCCGGCCATGCGGAAGGCACGCCGGTAGCCGTGCACCACGCGGTACTGCAACTCGAGTTCACCGTCGCCCACCGGACGCAGCCGTACGGCGCGCCCGGGACGGCGGTGCGGGACGTCGACCACGCACTTGCCTCCCCGCTCCATGGCCGCCGAAGCGGCCGAAAGCCCTTCCCTTCCAGCGTAGGACTGCTTTCCCACAAGGGATTTCGTGGACGTTTCGCCTCCGCTAAGCGGGCGACGCCGCCCGTGGTCACAGCCGATTGTCAGTGGCGGGCGGCAAGCTGGAGTTGCGCCCCTTTTCGGGTGCGTGACCGAAGTCGCCGAGACGGGGAGAGCCGACCGATGCCCACTGCCGTACTGACCGATCGCGAGCGCACCGCGGTACAGGCCTACCTGCGGCTGCTGCACACCGTACGAGCCGCTTTCGACGGCCCGCCCGGCACCGCACGACCACCTGTCGTGCCGCCCTCCGTGCTCGCCGAGGCGGAACAGGCCCTGGCGGACGCGGGACTGACGGGGAACGAGGAGGAGTTCTTCCGGCTGCTGCAGATGTGGTGCCCGGAGCCATGACGGGCGAGGACCGGGAGTTCAGGCGGTGTGCGGCACCGTCACCGCCGTCGCCACCAGGCCGCGTTGGACGGTCCACCGGCCCTCGAAGTGGCCGAGGCGCCGGCCGCCCACCAGCGGGCCCGGGACGAGGAGTTCGGCGTGGAAGGTGCCGTGCAGCCGTTCGCCGGGGGCGACGGAGAGCTCGATGTCGGCTTCGGTGAAGTCCAGCCACAGGCCGGTGAGGGGGAACCACGCCTTGTAGACGGACTCCTTGGCGCTGAACAGCAGCCGGTCCCAGGCGACCGCGGGGTGGTCCGCCGCCAGGCGGCTCAGCCTGACGGCCTCGGCGGGCAGGGACACGGCGTCCAGGACGCCCTCCGGGAGCGGCAGATGGGGTTCGGCGTCGATGCCGAGGGAGGCCAGGTCGGCGGCGCGGACCAGGGCGGCGGCGCAGTAGCCGTCGCAGTGGGTCATGCTGCCGGCCAGCCCGGCGGGCCAGCTCGGTGCGCCGCGCTCGCCGGGCAGCAGCGGCTGCGGCGGGACGCCGAGCTTGTCCATGGCGCGCCGGGCGCAGGCACGCACGAGGGCGAACTCGCGGCGGCGCTTCTCGACGGCCTGGGCGACGACGGCCGCCTCCTCGGGGTACAGCGGCGCGGGCTCGCTCCCGTCGTCGCCGTGCACCTCCACGGCCACCACCTCGTCCGGCAGCAGCTCCTCGATCACCCGACCCCGACCTCCTCAGGCAGCACACGGCGCAGACGCCCCGGCGGCTGCGGCCGCTTCCGCCACTCGCGGGGATACCCGACGGACACCTCCTCGAAGCGGACGCCCTCGTGCCAGGTGGTCCGCGGGATGTGGAGGTGTCCATAGACCATGGTCTCGACGCGGAAGCGGCGGTGCCAGTCGGCGGTCAGATCGGTGCCGCACCACATGGCGAACTCGGGGTGCCACAGGACCTCGGTCGGGTGCCGGTCCAGCGGGTAGTGGTTGATCAGGACGGTGGGCAGGTCGTCGGGCAGTGCGGCGAGCCTGCGCTCGGTCTCGGCGACCCGGGCCCGGCACCATGCCTCGCGGGACGGGTAGGGGTCGGGGTGCAGCAGGAACTCGTCGTTGCAGACGATGCCGGTGCCGTGCGCGTACTCCAGCCCCTCGGCCTTGGTGGTGCAGCCCTCCGGCAGGAACGAGTAGTCGTACAGGAGGAAGAGCGGTGCGACGGCCACGGGGCCGTCGGGGCCCTCCCAGAGGGGGTAGGGGTCCTCGGGCGTCGTCACGCCGAGTTCGCGGCACTGGGCGACGAGGTGCTCGTAGCGGGCGACGCCGCGGAGGGTGACGGGGTCGTTCGGGTGGGTCCACAGTTCGTGGTTGCCCGGCGCCCAGATCACTTTGCGGAAGCGGCTCGCGAGGGTCTTCAGGGCCCAGCGGATGTCGGAGACTCTCTCCGAGACGTCGCCGGCGACGAGCAGCCAGTCGTCGTCCGTCTCGGGGCGCATGCGCTCGACCAGGGCGCGGTTCTCGGGGTACCCGATGTGCAGATCGCTGATGGCCAGCAGCTGTCCGGTCCCACCGGCCGTCGACGTCACCTCTCGCCCCCTCCGCCCAGCCTGCCCGTCCGCCCTGCGCACTCACGGACGGGGAACACGACAGCACATTTCACGGCTCCGGGACAAGGCGACCCCGCCCGGGTCGGGCCAGGAGGCCGACGGACCGGAAAATCCGTAACACGTACGTTGCACGCGCGGCCCCTCGGAAGCCGTATGATCGCCCTAACACCACCGCCACGAAGACGAACTCCCTTCACACAGGGGCGGTTTGGTGACCCACAAACTCCCCTGCCCGGGCACGGGCTGCTCTGCCGTGCCCGCGAACCGTGAAAGGACGGCCCTGCATGGTCTCTCGCGTACGCGTCTGGCTCAACCGCACGTACGCGGAGAACGTGTTCTTCATGGATCAGCTGCGGCGAAATCCCAGCGATCGGGCCGTGGAGATCCATGCGACGCACGGGGACGCCGACTCCCCCGTGCTGGCCGCCGCCGACACCGCCGAGCTGGAGCCGGAGGGCCTGTCCCCGGCCGGGTATGTCGAGTACGCCCTCGCCCAGTGCCGGCGCCGCGGTATCGACGTGTTCGTGCCCCGGCTGCACCAGTCGGCGATCGTGGCGCACCGCGCGGACTTCGAGGCGATCGGTACGGCGCTGCTGGCGCCGCCGCCGGAGGGCGTGGCCGTCTTCGAGGACAAGGTGATCGCCTACGAGGCCGTGCAGGCGATCGGCGTGCCGGTGCCGTCGTGGTGGCGGGTGCGCGGCGCGGACGAACTCGTCGCCGCCGTGGAGGAGTTGGAGGCGGGCGGGCACAAGGCGTGCTTCAAGCCGGCGTCCGGTGCGGGCGGGGTGGGCTTCCGTGTGATCACGCGCGCCCCCTTCTCGATGGTTCACCTCAACGGGTTCCCGAGCCCGTACGTGCCGCTCGATCTGGTCGTGGAGGCGCTGAAGCAGGCCGACGAGCCGGTCGACTGGATCGTGATGCCGCGGCTCGAGCAGCCGGAGGTGTCGGTGGACTGCCTCACCGGCCCCGACAACCGGGTGCGGCTCGCCATCGGCCGTACCAAGAACGGCCGTCGGCGCGGGTTCACGCTGCACGAGCAGTGGCTGGAGCCGGCGCGGCGGATCGCGGAGGGGTTCGGGCTGCACTACCTGTCCAACATCCAGTTCCGGATGTTCGGTGACCACCCGGTCCTGATGGACGTCAACACGCGACCCGCCGGCGGGCTGCACCAGCTGTCCCTGTGCGGGGTCAACGCCCCTTGGGCGGCTGTGCAGTTGGCGCTGGGCGAGGACCCGGGCGAGATGACGCCGCCGTTCCTCGGGCAGGACTACACGGTGGTTTCCGGACCTCGGCCGCTGCGCGCGGTTTCGCTGCCGCAGCAGCGGATGGAGGAGCCGGAGGCCGGCACCCTGCTGCCCGCCGTTCCGGCACCTACGGCGGAGCCCGTCCAGGAGACCGCCGCGGAGGCCGGCACCCCCGCCGCCGCACCCGCGTAACCACCCAACTGCCGGAACCCCGCCCGGGGTTCGCGCGTCGAAGGTGCGCGGGCTCCGGGTGAGGGGGACGGACATGTACGTGGAGAGCATCGTGGCGGTCAGGGCTCGCCTCGGAGACCGGGATCTTGGCGTCCCCCACGCCAGGGCAGCTCACGACAGGCCTTTCTGGACCGGTCTACTCGTCCGTGAAGGCCTGGTCCTCACCGCCGTCACGGACACCGCGAGGCAGTCCGACGCCCAGCTCTACGTCGGGCAGTCCTCGCCCGCGGCCACGCACTCACTCGACTGGCAACCTGCCGAACTGGTCTGGAAGCAGCCGTGGGACAACGATCCCGGCCGCGGCACGGTCAGCGCCTACCCGAATCCTGCGGTGCGCTGCGCGCTGCTGCGGATCGGCTCCCGTCAACCGAGCCCGGCGGTCCGCGAGTTGCGCATCAGCGAGGTGCAACTCCCGCCGCGGGACAGCGCGGTCAGGATTGCGCAGGCCGTGGACGAGGACGGTGGTCTGCGCGCGCAGGTCACCACCGAGGCGTCCCTGTACAGCCCCAACGCCGTCACCATGACCATAAAGGTCCCGGTGGACCATCGATGGAGGGCGCAGGACGAGATCTTCGGTGCGCCCGTGTTCTGCGCGGACGAGCTCATCGGCGTGGTCATCGACCAGTTCTGGGGCGGTGGCGAACGGAGGCAGGAGGCACGGGCGCTGTCCATGCAGCGATTCCCCTTCTGAGCAGCCCCGGCTCCGAACGAGGTCTGGACCAATTTCGCCGCAGCATCTTGACATCGGAATTGGTCCATACCAACTTGGTTGCGCACCTCTCTGCACTTCTCTCTGCACTCCCGAACACCCCCATTCCTTCAGGGAGATCGCGTGCGCAACACACTCAGACGTTCCAGACGTCGGCTACTCGCACTGCTCGGCTCCGCCGCACTCGCGCTCGCCGGAGCCATCGCCCTTCCGGGTACGGCCCAAGCGGCCAACGTCCTGACCAATCCCGGCTTCGAGTCGGGCAGCCTGTCGCCCTGGTCCTGCACCGGGAACCTCGGTTCGGTCGTCTCCTCCCCCGTGCACGGCGGCTCCAAGGCCCTGCGGGGGGCGGTGACGGACAGCGACAACGCCCAGTGCACGCAGACCGTCTCCGTGCAGCCCAACACCGCGTACAGCCTCACCGGTTGGGTGCGCGGCTCCTACGTCTACCTCGGCGTGAGCGGCGGCGCCTCGACCTGGACGACCTCCCCGTCGGCGTACAGCCAACTGTCGGTCTCCTTCACCACCGGCGCCTCGCAGACCAGCGCCACGATCTACGTCCACGGCTGGTACGCCCAGGGGACCTACTACGCCGACGACATCAGCCTCGACGGGCCCGGCGGCGGTGGCGGCTCGGACACTCAGGCGCCGACCGCGCCGACCGGGCTGGCCTCCACGGGCAAGACGTCGTCGAGCGTGTCGCTGAAGTGGAACGCCTCGACGGACAACGTGGGTGTCACGTCCTACGACATCTACAGCGGCTCCAACAACGTCCTTACCGTGTCGGGTACTTCGGCCACGGTCAGCGGGCTCTCGCCGAGCACGAGTTACACCTTCACCGTCAAGGCGCGGGACGCAGCCGGCAACACCTCCGGCGCCTCCAACTCCGTGTCCGTGACGACCGACGCGGGCGGCGGTGGCGGGACCGGCTTCAAGCAGGCCGCGCCGTATCTGTACGAGGGCTGGGGCGATCCGCCGAGTCCGAGCACCGTGATGAGCGCGACCGGCATCAAGTGGTTCACGATGGCGTTCGTGCTCGACTCCGGTGGCTGCACCCCTGCCTGGGACGGCAGCCGGGCGCTGACCGGTGGGGTCGACCAGACCGCCATCAACCAGATCCGTTCCGCCGGCGGTGACATCGTGCCGTCGTTCGGCGGCTGGCAGGGCAGCAAGCTCGGCGCCAACTGCTCCTCCGCGAGCGCGCTCGCCGGAGCCCTGCAGAAGGTGATCGACGCCTACTCGCTCAAGGCGATCGACATGGACATCGAGAACACGGACGAGTTCGAGAACGAGGCCGTACAGGCCAAGATCCTCACCGCCCTGAAGACGGTCAAGGCCAACAACCCCGGCCTGAAGACCATCGTCACCTTCGGGACGTCCACCACCGGCCCGACGTACTACGGCAACCGGCTCATCGAGCAGGCCCAGTCGCTCGGCGCCAACATCGACGTCTTCACGATCATGCCGTTCGACTTCGGCGGCGGCTCCGACATGTACGGCAACACCGTCAACGCGGCCGAGGGGCTGAAGGCCAAGCTGAAGTCGACGTTCGGCTGGGACGACGCCACCGCGTACTCCCACATCGGCATCTCCGGCATGAACGGCCTGTCCGACCAGCAGGAGAACACCACCCCGGCGATCTGGACCCAGATCAAGGACTGGTCCAACAGCCACCACATCGCCCGTCTCGCCTTCTGGTCGGTCAACCGCGACCGGCCGTGCCCGGGCGGCGGCGTGGTGAGCAACTGCTCCGGAATCAGCCAGAACAACTGGCAGTTCACCTCGATCACGGCCGGGTTCACCGGCTGAGGAGCAACTGAGGAGGCTGGAAGAAGGGCTGGCGCCCGGGCCCCCGCGGCGGGAAGAATCTTGAACCGACCCGCCGCGGGGGCCTTCCCGCGGCTCGACGGCACGGTATACGGGGGCGGCGCAGGAGTGAGGAGAAGGGTCACCACTGCAGGCCGGTGTCTGTCGTTCCTCCTCGCTCTCGGCTTCGTCGCGCTCCTCGCCTCCTGTGGTGTGCCGGACGGCGCGAACAAGGGGCCCGAGGACGTGGAACAGCGGCCCCGGCAGGCGGACTTACAGGCCTCGATCGTCAACGACCGCAAGCACCTCTTCGACGGATCCCTCGCGTACGACCCCGCCGTCTCCGTGAACGTCGGTGAGAGCCTGACCTACGACGTACGGCTCACCGCGCGGGGAGAGAAGTCGGGCAGGGCGGCGCAGGCCGCCCTGGTGACCCGGGCGTTCCAGGTGGGCGGAGAAGAGGGTGCCACGCTCGCCTCCGGGAGCAGGCAAGTGCGGATCGTGCTGCTGGGCGACGGGTCCGAACAGGCCATCGCCCAGCCCGGCGAGGACGCGGCGTGGCAGTGGAGCGTCTCCGCCGACGAGCCGGGCGACTACGACCTCGCGCTCACCGTCACGACGTACCAGGGCGATTCGAACCTTGCCCTGGACACATTGCACCCCCCGATCAAGATCCATCTGACCGTGCACAACACGTGGTCGCACCGCATCGACTCGATGAACGACTGGCTCATCACGGCAAGCGGTGTCGCGACCGCGCTGGTCGCCATCTACGCGCTACGGGCTCCCCTCACCGAGTTCGTACGAACCCGCGGGGAAGCCCGTCGGCAGCGCGACCAGAGCCGGGACGGCTACATGTGAGTGGCCGTCAGAAGCGACCCGACCCCCGGTACAGCTCCAGCTCCCCGTCCAACTCGACGGCCAGTACGGTGGCGTACGGGTCCAGGTCCGCCTCCGCCGGAGGATCGATCCACAGCACACCCACCGCGTCGTGCAGCCCACCGACCACCCGGTGGCCGAGCTCGGTGCCGGTGCCCACCACCCTGACCTTGCGGACCCCCGTGGCCAGGCCCCGGACGCCGATCTCGGCTCGCGGGATGTCGAACAGGGTGAGGTAGAGCGTGCGGCGGTCTGCGGAGAGGGTGCTCGGCCCGTAGTGGTGCCCCGCCGGGAGGCCGCGCACCGTCCCGTACACCGCCTCCGCGTGCCCCCGGATCCACTCCCCCAGCCCCTCCAGCCGCTCGACCTGCGGCTGCGGGATGGTGCCGTCCTCCATGGGGCCGACGTCGAGGAGCAGATTGCCGCCCCCGCCGATCGTCTCCGTGAAGTAACGGATCAGCTGGGACAGCGACTTGTGGTTGTGGTCCTGGTGCTGGTAGCCCCACGAGTCGTTGATCGTCAGGCACAGCTCCCAGGGGCCCTCCGGCGGCACGATCGGCGCGCCCTGCTCCGGAGTCGCGTAGTCGCCCTCGCTGAGCATACGGGCGTTGAAGACGACGTCGGGGACGTACGACCGGATCAGCGCGGCCAACTCCGGGATGCGCCACTGCTCCTCGCTGCGGTCCCACTCGCCGTCGAACCACATCAGGTCGGGCCGGTAGCGCGAGGCCAACTCCCGGATCTGGCCGTCGCGGTAGGCGATGAACCGCTCCCAGGCCGCCAGGTCCTCGTCCTCGGCAGCGACCTCGGAGTAGCGGTTGTCCTCCTGCTCCGGCGGGCGGCCCGGCTTGCGAGTTGACGCGTAGTCGGGGTGGTTCCAGTCGGAGTGGGAGTAGTAGAAGCCGACCTTGAGGTCCTTCTCGCGCAGGGCCTCGGCATAGGGGCCGAGGTAGTCCTTGCCGAGGTTGAGGTCGCCGTACTCCGTGTCCCACAGGGCCACGCCGTCATGGTGACGGCTCGTCAGGACCGCGTACTTGGCGCCCGCGCGGGCGAACAGGTCGGCCCACGCCTTCGGGTCGTACTTGGCGCCGGTGAAGCGCTCCAACTGGGACATGTACTGGTCGTGCGGCACGATGTCGTCGTAGAACGACCAGGACTCCTGGACGCCGTCCACGGCGTAGATGCCCCAGTGGATGAAGATCCCCAACTTGGCGTCGGTGAACCAGGGTTGCATGGCCACGGGTCAGGCCCTCCGCAGACGGAGCGTCAGGATCTGGAAGGGACGGAGCACGACGGAGACACCGCCATCGGCGATCTCCGCGTCCTCCAGCGGGCGTTCCAGCAGGTCGGTCACCTGGGCGCCCGCGAGCGGGAAGCCGGTGCGCAGCACGCCTGTCGCGCGGCCGCCGCGGGACTCGTAGAGCCGTACGACGACATCGCCGGAGGCGTCGTCCGCGAGCTTGACCGCCTCGACCGTCACGCCCTCGCCGTCGACCGAGACGACCGGCTCCGGCGCACCCGCCGAATCCGCCAGCCGCAGCGGGAGGTTGAGGGCGTAGCCCTCGGCGATCGCGTCGTCGATGCTCGCGCCGGGCAGGAGGGAGTAGGTGAAGCGGTGCTTGCCCTGGTCGGCCTCCGGGTCCGGGATCCGCGGGGCGCGGACCAGGCTGAGGCTGACCCGGGTCGTCGTACCGCCGTCCTCGCGGACCGTGCGGGAGACGTCGTGGCCGTAGGTCGAGTCGTTGATGACCGCGACGCCGTAGCCGGGCTCGGCGATGTGCACCCAGCGGTGGCCGGAGACCTCGAAACGGGCCGCCTCCCAGCTGGTGTTGGTGTGCGTGGGCCGCTGGATGTGGCCGAACTGGATCTCGGCGGAGGAGTGCGGGGCGCGGATGTCGACCGGGAAGCCGGCCTTGAGGATCTTCTCGGCCTCGTGCCAGTCGATGTCGGTCTCGAAGTCGATACGGGGGCTGCCGGCCCGGAGGGTGATCGTCTGGGTGAGCTTCGAGCCCTTGCCGAAACTGCGCTCCACGCGGATCGCGCCGAGCAGCGGGTCCTCCTCGACGACCGTGACCGACTCGGCATCCAGCAGGTCCGTGTAGCGGTTCTTGTAGTGCTTGTCGATGTCCCAGGCGTCCCAGTAGTTCGGGAGGTCGGTGTGCAGGCGCAGCAGGTTGCCCTTGTCCGCGAGGACTTCACGGCCGCCGGCACGCAGGTCGCGCACGGAGGCCAGCGTGCCGTCCTCCGCGACCTCGACCCGTACCAGGCCGTTGTCGAGCACCCGGCCGCTCACCGTGACGGGGTCCGGCACCGGCTCGGCGCCGACGACAGCGCTGCCGCTCGCGGGCACCTCGACGTAGGCCGGCGCGCCCTCGGCGGTACGCACGACCTCGGCCCGGTCGAACGGGCTGGTGTTGAAGACACGAGCGGAGCCACCGCCCAGCGCGGCGACCGCCTCGGCCGTCAGCTCCTCCAACTCCTTTGCCACACGGGCGTATTCGGCCTCCGCCTCCCGGTGCACCCAGGCGATCGACGAGCCGGGCAGGATGTCGTGGAACTGGTGGAGGAGGACCGTCTTCCACAGCCGGTCGAGCTTCTCGTACGGGTAGGAGTAGCCCGGCGCGTGCAGCGCGGCCGTCGTCGCCCACAACTCGGCCTCGCGCAGGCGGTGTTCGGAGCGCCGGTTGCCCTGCTTGGTGCGGGCCTGGGAGGTGTAGGTGGCGCGGTGCAGCTCCAGGTAGAGCTCGCCGTTCCAGACCGGGGCGTCCTCGTACTCCGCGCGGGCCTTGGCGAAGAACTCGTCGGGATGCTCGACGACGACCTTGGGCGAGCCCTCCAGGTCGGCGAGCCTGCGGGCGCGTTCCATGATCTCGCGGGTGGGGCCGCCACCGCCGTCGCCCCAGCCGAAGGGGGCCAGCGAGCGCGTACCGGCGCCCTTCTCCGCATAGTTGCGGACCGCGCGGTCCATCTCCTCGCCGCTGAAGCGGGCGTTGTAGGTGTCGACCGGCGGGAAGTGGGTGAAGATGCGGGTGCCGTCGATGCCCTCCCACCAGAAGGTGTGGTGGGGGAACTTGTTGGTCTGGTTCCAGGAGATCTTCTGGGTGAGGAACCACTCGTTGCCGGCGAGCTTGGCGAGCTGCGGGTAGGCGGCGTTGTAGCCGAAGGAGTCCGGCAGCCAGACACCCTTGGTCTCGATGCCGAAGTGCTCGATGAAGAACCGCTTGCCGTGGACGAGCTGGCGGGCGATGGCCTCGCCGCCGGGCAGGTTGCCGTCGGACTCGACCCACATGCCGCCGACCGGCGCCCACTGGCCCTTCTTCACGGACTCCTGGATGCGCGCCCAGACCTTGGGGTAGTTGTCGCGCACCCACTCGTACTGCTGGGCCTGGGAGCAGGCGAAGATGAAGTCGTCGTACTCGTCGGCGAGCGAGGTGACGTTGGAGAACGTGCGGGAGGTCTTGCGCTTGGTCTCGCGGATGGGCCACAGCCAGGCGGAGTCGATGTGCGCGTGGCCGACGCCGGAGACGGTGTGGGCGCTGGCGTGCGCGGGCTTGGCCAGGACGGGGGCGAGCACCTCGCGGACGGCGGCGGCGCTGCCGGAGACGTCGTCCAGGTCCAGTGCATCCATGGCCCGGTCCAGGGCGTGCAGGATCTCGTGGCGGCGCGGCTCGTGCTCGGCGAGATGGACCATGAGCTCGCGCAGCACCTGGAGGTCCAGGTCGAGGTGCCAGACCTCCTCGTCCAGGACGGCGAGGTCGGCGCGCTGGAAGGTGTAGAGCGGCTTGTCGCCGGCCGTCAGGACGTCGCCGAGAAGCGTGGGCTCGGAGAAGTTGTTGGCCAGGATGTCCGGGTTCGAGGCCGCCTCGACCAGGTAGTCGATCTCCTCGCCGCCCGTCGCCGGGTTGGCGATGGCCACGTACTGGTTGAGCGGGTTGACCGCCTTCAGCGGGGTGCCGTCGGTGAGGTGGACCAGGGCCTCGGCCTGGTTGCCCGGCCAGTCGCCCACGAAGCCGAGGTCGATGACCGCCTCGACGCGCTTGCCGGCCCACTCGGCGGGCACCTGCCCGCGCATCCGGAACCAGGTCGTGCCCCAGGGCGGACCCCACGGGGTGTCCATCGCGAAGGGCTTGTACGGGGCGGCCGCGGCCTCCTCGAAGGAGACCGGCTCGCCCGGCGCCTGCCAGGCCTCGACCGTCAGGGGGACGGTGGCCGCGTAGATCGCGGGCTTGATGCGCTGGTTGTGGAGGCGCTCGGCGCGCTCCTCGATCCGGCGGCGTTCGTCGTGCATGGGAAGTCTCCAGAAAACCAGGGAGCCGAGAGAGGGGGAAAGCGCTTTCCGGCGGCGCGTCTACTTAAGGTACGCCAGCCCGGGATGGACGTCGGTGTAGCCCTCGACCAGCCGTCGGGCCACGTTCACGGAATCCACCAGCGGATGCAGCGCGAACGCCTTCACGGCGGTCGTACGGGAGCCGGACTCGGCGGCCGCCAGCACCTCGCGCTCGACCGCCTTCACCGCGCAGACCAGGCCGGTGGCGTGGTCGGGCAGCGGGGCGACGGCGACCGGGTGCGCGCCGTTGGCGTCGACCAGGCACGGGACCTCGATGACGGCCTCGGTGTCCAGTACGGACAGGGTGCTGCGGTTGCGGACGTTGAGGATCAGGGTGGTGCGCTCGTCGCGGGCGATGGCCCGCATCAGGGCGAGGGCGACCTTCTCGTAGCCGCCGGAGAGGTCGTCGGCGTCGCGTTCGCCGGCGCCCGCGGTCTCCCGGTTCTCGGCCATGTACGTCGCCTCGCGCTCGGCGCGGGTGCGGTCCCAGGCGTCGAGCGCCTGGGCGCCGGGGTTGCGCATCTCCTCGTAGAAATGGGCCTGCTGGTCGCGCAGGAAGGCGCCGCGGGTCTTCTCGGCCTGCTGGTAGGCGCGGACGGCCTCGCGGTTGAAGTAGTAGTAGTGCAGGTACTCGTTCGGGATCGCGCCGAGGGACTGCAGCCACTCGACGCCGAAGAGCTTGCCCTCCTCGAAGGAGCCGAGCAGGTCGGGGTCGGCGAGCAGCCGCGGGAGCTCGTCACGCCCTGCGATGTGCAGGCCGCGGACCCAGCCGAGGTGGTTGAGGCCGACGTAGTCGATCCAGGCCTCCTTCGGGTTCCCGCCGAGCACCCGGGCGATACGGCGGCCGAGGCCGACCGGCGAGTCGCAGATGCCGATGACGCGGTCGCCGAGGTGGCGGGACATGGCCTCGGTGACCAGGCCCGCCGGGTTGGTGAAGTTGATGACCCAGGCGTCGGGCGCGAGCCGGGCCACGCGCTGGGCGATGTCGACGGCGACCGGGACGGTGCGCAGACCGTAGGCGATGCCGCCGGCGCCGACCGTCTCCTGGCCGAGGACCCCCTCCGCCAGGGCCACCCGCTCGTCGTTCGCCCTGCCCTCGAGGCCGCCGACGCGGATCGCGGAGAAGACGAAGTCGGCGCCGCGCAGGGCCTCGTCGAGGTCGGTCGTCGCCGTGACCTCGGGGGCGTCGGCGACCTGCGCGGCCTGCTCTGCGAGGACTCGGGTCACCGCGGACAGCCTGCCCGCATCCAGGTCGTGCAGGACGACCTCGGTGACCCGGCCCTCGCCTCTGTCGCCCAGCAGCGCCCCGTACACGAGCGGCACCCGGAACCCGCCGCCGCCCAGAATCGTCAGCTTCACGCCTGCACCTTTCCTGCCACGACCACCTCGACGCCCGCCTCCTCCAGGGAGGAGCGGGTCGCCGGATCGGCCGACGCGTTCGTCACCACCACGTCCAGGTCCTCGGGACCGCAGACCTTCGCCATCCCCGTACCCGGGAACTTCGCCGCGTCGGCGAGCAGCACGACCTTGTCGCTCGCCTTGATCATGGCGCGCTTGACCGGCACCTCGACGACCGTCGTGTCCATCACCTGCCCACCGGGGCGCACTCCACTGGTGCCGAGGAAGAGCCAGTCGGCGTGCAGCTGACGCAGATTGTCCTCGGTGAGGAAGCCGACCAGGGAGCGGTACTCGCGGCGGACCATGCCGCCGAGCAGCACCAGCTCGATGCCCTCGTCGTCCGCCAGCTCCTCGTAGACCACCAGGTTGCTGGTGATCACGGTGAGCCGGCGGCCGTGCAGCTGGCGGGCCAGGCGGTAGGCGGTGGTGCCGATGTCGAGCAGCACCGACTGGCCGTCCCTGACCATCGCCGCGGCGCGCTCGGCTATCGCGTCCTTCTCGGACACGCGCACCTCGGCGACCTCGGCGAAGGGCTGGTCGCCCTCCTCCACGACGGCGCCGCCGTGCACACGCGTGAGCAGGCCGTCCTCCTCGAGCTTGACCAGGTCGCGCCTGATCGTGGCGGGGCTCACACCCAGCTGCTCTGAGAGGTCGGTCACTGCCGCGGGACCGCCGGAGCGCAGGGCCCGCAGGATGAGTTGGTGTCGTCGTTCTGCCAGCACGCGCTGCACACTACTCGTCATCTTCAATCATTTCCATGCTCACTTCTGCTCGGGTATTGACCAATCTCGTGGATCAGCGCACGATTCCCGTCATCGAAAATGACGAGTTTTGACGAGAGGCTGTTCGCGTGGACGACGACAGGCCCGACGTGCTCCTGACCGGGCTGCTCTTCTACGACCTCGTCCTCACCGGGCTCGGAAAGCCTCCGACACCGGGTGAGGAGATCTGGACGGGCGGGATGGGCTGCGGCCCCGGCGGCATCGCGAACCTCGCGGTGGCCGCCTCCCGGTTCGGCCTGCGCACCTCGCTGGCCACGGTCTTCGGCGACGACTTCTACGGCGAGTACTGCCGTGACGTCCTCGACGACCAGGAAGGCGTCGACCTCTCGCTCTCCCGCACCGCCGACGGCTGGCCCACCCCCGTCACCGTCTCGCTCGCGCACGGCAACGACCGTGCACTCGTCACCCACGGCCAGGAACCCCCGTACTCGCAGGACGCGCTGATGGGCGACCCGCCCGAGGCGCGCACGGCCCTCGTGCACATCGAGGCCGAACCCCGCGAGTGGCTCGCCAAGGCCGCCGCGAACGGCACGCACATCTACGCCGACGTCGGCTGGGACCCCACCCAGGAGTGGTCGACGGACCTCCTGGACCAGCTGAAGCTGTGCCACGCGTTCCTGCCCAACGAGACCGAGGCGATGGCCTACACCCGCACCGACAGCGCGGTCGCGGCTCTCGGCACGCTCTCCGAGCTGGTGCCGGTGGCCGTGGTCACCCGGGGCGGGGACGGCGCGGTCGCCGTCGACCAGGTGACGGGCGAGTACGCGGAGGTCCCGGCCCTCGACGTCGACGTCCTGGACGCGACGGGCGCCGGTGACGTCTTCGGCGCGAGCTTCGTAGCGGCCTCGCTCGGCGGCTGGCCCCTGGAGGAACGGCTGCGGTTCGCCGTCCTCGCCGCGGGCCTGTCCGTCCGGCACCACGGCGGGGCGCTGGCCGCCCCCGGCTGGTACGGCGTCGACCGCTGGTGGCACTCCCTGACCGACCCCGACCTCAAGCACGCATACGGCTTCCTGCCGGACCGCCTCCCGGTGAACGTCGGCCCGCCGGTGCGGTACGCGCCGGTGACCCCGCCCGCCCCTCACACGCTCGTCGGCCCACGCGCCTCCGACCGGCTGCACTGACCCTCAAGCCCCTCAGCACCTCGAACAGGAACAACAGGAGTGACCCGTGGACCTTTCTCGTAGAGGCTTCCTCCAGGCCGCCGCGCTCACCGCGGCCGCGTCCGGCCTGACCGTCGCATGCGGCGGCAGCTCGGGATCGGGCGGCACCAAGAACGGCAAGGACCTCACCTTGTGGTACTGGGGCGGCGCGCTCAGCGACAAGGTGGTCGCGGAGGCGAAGACCCACTTCAGCAGCACGGTCAAGCTGACCTCCGCCTCCATCGGCGGCGACTTCAAGCAGAAGCTCACCACCACCATCGCCGCGGGCACCTCCGTGCCCGACATCACCGGCATCAAGGGCGAGGACATAGCGTCCTTCCTGCCCAACGCCGACCGCTTCCTCGACCTGAACGACCTCGGCTTCAAGAAGCTCTCGTCCCAGTACCTGGACTGGAAGACCAAGCTCGCCCAGACCGAGGACGGCAAGCAGATCGGCTTCCCGATCGACATCGGCCCCACCGCACTCTTCTACCGCGAGGACTTCTTCGCCAAGGCCGGGGTGCCCACCGACCCCGACAAGGTCGCCGCCCTGGTCAAGACCTGGGAGGACTACTTCACGCTCGGCACCGAGCTGCAGAAGAAGAACCCCGGCACCTACCTGGTCAACAACATCGGCTCCATGTTCGACATGACCGTCGGCCAGGGCACCGAGCGGTTCATCGACAAGAACAACCACTTCATCGGCGACCAGGACCACATCCGCGCCGCATGGACCACGTCGGTGCGCCCCTACACCCTCGGCCTCGACGCCAAGATCAACGACAACACCTGGAACGCCGCCGTCGGCAAGACCCTCCTCACCGAGCTCGGCGCGGCCTGGCACGCGCTGGACATCGAGCAGGCCGCTCCGCAGACCAAGGGCAAGTGGCGGGTGTGCGCGATGCCCGTCGGACCGGCCAACCAGGGCGGCTCGTACCTGGCCCTGCCCAAGCAGTGCCGCAACCCCGAAGAGGCGTTCAAGATCATCAGCTGGATCCTCAGCCCCGCCAACGACGCCCGCGGCTTCACCGACGCCGCCATCTTCCCCGCCGCCCCGGCCGCCTACACCATGCCGGCCATGACGGGCCCCGACGCCTTCTTCGGCGGACAGAAGATCATCGAGGTCTTCGGGCCGGCCGCCAAGGCCGTGCCGATCGCGTACGAGGCCCCGGCCGACGCCGCTGTGATGGCCCCCTACAAGACGGAACTGACCAACATCGAGGCCAAGGGCAAGAAGCCCGACGACGCCTGGAAGGACGCGGTCAGCCAGGCCAAGCAGATCGCCCGCAGGCAGGGGGTGAGCTGAGGTGTCGTCCCCTCCGGTCACCGGCTCCGCCGAGGTGCCACAGCGCCTCGGCGGGCCGGGCCCGGCCCGGTTCCGCCCGCGGCGCACACCGCCCGCGGGCTCCGCTCGGCCCAGGCGGCGCGGGCCGCTGTCGTACTGGCGGCAGTACCTGGCGATCTCGCCGTTCTACCTGATCTTCGCCGCGTTCTCCTTCTTCCCCGTCTTCTACTCGCTGTATCTGGCCTTCCAGCGCTGGGACGGCATGGGCACCATGCAGTTCGTGGGCCTGCAGCAGTTCAGGTTCCTGTGGGACGACCCGGTCTTCTGGCTGTCGATCCGCAACACCCTGGTGATCTGGGTGCTGTCCACCGTGCCGACCCTCTTCGGCGCCCTGATGCTGGCGACGCTGCTGCACTCGGTGCGCCGCTTCAAGGGCTTCTACCGCATCGCGCTGTACGTCCCGAACGTCACCTCGATCGTCGCCGTGGCGATCTTCTTCGGCGCGGTGTTCAGCAACAACTTCGGTCTGGTCAACGCGATCCTGGGCATGGTCGGCATCTCGCCGGTTCCGTGGCTGAGCAACCCGTGGCTGATCAAGCTGGTCATCGCGCTGCTGATGACCTGGCAGTGGACCGGCTACAACATGATCATCTACCTGGCCGGTCTGCAGGCGATACCGAACTCGATCTACGAGGCGGCGAAGATGGACGGTGCGGGACCCATCCGCACGTTCTTCCAGATCACGATCCCCATCATGCGGCCGATCATCCTGTTCACCGTCATCATCTCGACCATCAACGGTCTGCAGAGCTTCAGCGAACCCCAGGTCCTGTTCGGCAGCAACGCCGCCAACGCGAACCTCGGCGGCCCCGGCCAGGCAGGCCTGACCACGTTGCTGTACTTCTACCAGTCGGCCTTCCTCAACAACGACTACGGCTACGGCGCGGCCATCGTGTGGGCTTTCTTCGTACTGATCATCATCCTCGTCGCCGTCAACTGGCGCATCACCACACGAGGGAGGAAGGCATGACGGCAGTGGACACCGCTCGGCCGGCCACGGGCAGCAGGAGGCTGCGCCGCCCCAAGGGCCTGACGGCGCACATCATCCTCGTCGTGGCCGTCCTGATCTCGGTCTTCCCCTTCGCCTGGACGATCGTCATGGCGACCAACACCACCCAGGACATCTACAAGAGCCCGCCGAAGTTCACCTTCGGCTCCCATCTGCTGGAGAACATCCGGCATGTGCTGAACACCATCGATTTCTTCGGGTCGATGCTCAACACGGTGATGGTTGCGACCGTCACCACCGTCCTGGTGCTGTTCGTCGACTCGCTGGCGGCCTTCACCTTCGCCAAGTTCGACTTCCCCGGGCGCAAGCTGCTCTTCGGCACGCTGCTGCTGTTCATGATGCTGCCGCTGCAGCTGGCGATCCTGCCCCAGTTCATCCTCATGTCGAAGATCGGCTGGGTGGGCATGCTCAAGGCGCTGGCCCTGCCGTCCCTCGCCAACGCCTTCGGCATCTTCTGGCTGCACCAGTACATCCAGAACGGCGTACCCGACGAACTCCTCGACGCCGCGCGCATCGACGGCGCCGGGTTCTTCCGCCAGTACTGGAACATCGCCTTGCCGATGATCAGGCCCGCGCTGTCGTTCCTCGCCATCTACGCCTTCGTCAACTGCTGGAACGACTACATCTGGCCGCTGGTCGTGCTGACCAACCCCGGCCATGTGACGCTGCAGGTGGAGCTGGCCCAGCTCAACGTCGGCCACACCACCGACTACAGCATGGTCATGGCGGGTGTGCTGATGGCGGCGCTTCCGCTGGTCATCGTGTTCAGCATCTTCGCCCGCGGGTTCATCGCGGGCGCCACCGAAGGAGCGGTACAGGGCAGCTGAAACCGGCATCGCGAGAGGGAGGTGCACAGTGACGCAAGCCGGCGGAGGACTGCCCGGGCGCGGCAAGGTGCTGGTGGTGGGGATGGACGGGCTGCGCTTCGACCGGCTGACCCGTTCACCGTCCACGGCACCCGTGCTGCACGGCCTGATGGCCGCGGGCGCCTTCGGCACCAGTCTGCTGCCCTACGGCGAGGTCGACGGCCAGGCCGGGAACGGGCCGTCGACCAGCATGGCCTACACCGACTCCGGCCCCGGTTGGTCGAGCATCCTGACCGGGGTCTGGCCCGACCGTCACGGGGTGACCGGCAACGACTTCGCCGGTGCCGACTACGCCCGCTACCCCGACTTCCTCAGCCGCGCCGCCGGCACGCGGCCCGGTCTGCGCACCGCGGCCGCGGTGTCCTGGCCGGAACTGGTCCGCCGCGGCACTCTCGGCCGAGCCATCGGCCGGCGTGTGCGCTACAACGGCGAGTTCCGCGGCTACCGGTCCGCGGACCGCAGCGTCGCCCGCACCGCCCTGCGCTGGCTCACCAAGGACGACCCGGACGTCGTCTTCGTGTACTTCGGCGCCACCGACGAGGCCGGCCACGCCACGGGCCCCCTCAGCCCGGCCTACGACGACGCCCTCCTCGCCCAGGACGCCCATCTCGGACGGCTGCTGGAGGCGATCGACGCCCGGCGCTCGGACCCCGCCCGCGCCGACGAACAGTGGTCCGTGGTGGTCACCACGGACCACGGGCATCTCGACAACGGCGGCCACGGAGGCGACACGCGGGCGGAGCGAGAGGTCTTCGTCGTCCTCGCCGGGCCCGGCGTCCCCGGCGGCACCCAGCTGGACACGCCTCGCCTCATCGACATCGCCCCCACCGTTCTGGACCGTCTCGGCATCACCGTCGACCCCGTCTGGGGCCTCGAGGGCAGCGTCCTCCTCAGCTCCGACTCCCGCACACCACCATCCACTTCGGAAGGGTCATGACCGACGCACTCCTCGCCCTGCGCCCCTGGGCGGCCCCCGAACTGACCTCGTTCGGGCGCCTGCCCATGAACGCCGTCGACCGGCGCTCCGGAGCCCTCTCCCTGGACGGCGACTGGCGTTTCCAGTTGCTGCCTGCTCCGGACGCGCCGGTCGGCGGTGACTGGTCGTCGGCGCACGTCCCCGGCGTCTGGACCCTGCAGGGCACCGACGACCTGCCGCAGTACACCAACGTCCGTATGCCGTTCCCCGAGTTCCCGCCCGGCTCCCCCGCCGCCAATCCGACGGGCGTCTACGAGCGCGAGGTGGACGTCCCCGTCGAGTGGGCCGGACGCCGGATCGTGCTGCAGGTCGGGGCCGCCGAGAGCGTGCTGCTGGTGCATGTGGACGGGCGGCCCGTCGGCATCTCCAAGGACTCCCATCTGGCCGCCGAGTTCGACCTCACGGACGTGGTGCGTCCCGGTGAGCAGTCGGTCGTACGCCTGACCGTCGTGAAGTGGTCGGACGCCTCGCACATCGAGGACCAGGACCAGTGGTGGCACGGCGGCATCACACGGTCGGTGCTGCTCTACGCCGGCGATCCCCTGCACCTCGCCGACGTGACCGTGCGGGCGCGGCAGGACGGGGAGCTGCGGATCGACTGCCAGGTGCGGGACGCGCGCGGGGCGCTGCCCGAGGGGTGGTATGTCAGCGGCGAGCTCGAGGGTCAACTCCTCGTGCAGGACCGGGAGTTCGACCGGGCCAACGCCGAGGACGACCGCGTCTCCGACTTCCTCGGCGAGGCCCGCATCCACGCCACCGTCCCCGAGGTGCGCACCTGGAACGCCGAGACGCCCGAGCTGTACGACCTCACCGTCCGTCTGCACCGCGCGGACGGCACCGTTGCCGACTCCTCCCACCACCGCATCGGCTTCCGCGACGTCGAGATCGTCGGACGGGACCTGCTCGTCAACGGCGAGCGCGTGTTCATCCGGGGCGTCAACCGGCACGACTTCCACCCGCTGACGGGCCGCACGGTGTCGTACGACGACATGCGCGCCGACCTGATCCTGCTCAAACGCTTCGGCTTCAACGCGATCCGCACCTCCCACTACCCGAACGACCCGACGCTCTACGACCTCGCCGACGAGCTCGGCTTCTACGTCGTCGACGAGGCCGACATCGAGTCGCACGACCACGCGCACGAGATCGCCGACGACCCGCGCTATCTGAACGCCTTCGTGGACCGGGTCTCGCGGATGGTGCTGCGGGACAAGAACCACCCGTCGATCATCATCTGGTCGCTGGGCAACGAGTCGGACTACGGCGCCAATCACGACGCGGCGGCGGGCTGGGTGCGGCGGCACGACCCGACGCGGCCGATCCAGTACGAAGGTGCGGCCAAGCTCGACTGGGCGGCGACCGACGACGTGTCCGACATCGCCTGCCCGATGTACGCGCCCTTGGAGGACTGTGTCGCGCACGCCCTGTCGGGCGAGCAGACCAGGCCGCTCATCCAGTGCGAGTACTCGCACGCGATGGGCAACAGCAACGGCACGCTCGCGGACCATTGGGCGGCCATCGAGTCAACGCCAGGTCTTCAGGGCGGGTTCATCTGGGAGTTCTGGGACCACGGAATTCTGCAACGCGTGAGCGACGGAAGACCGGTCGGGCGCGCGGGCGCCGGGCTGTATGACAACGGTGTCGCCGCGCCCGGCCACCGCTGGGCGTACGGCGGCGACTTCGGCGAGACCATCCACGACGGCGCGTTCATCGCCGACGGGGTCGTCTTCCCCGACCGCACCCCGAAGCCGGCGCTGTACGAGCACCGGGAGATCGCGGCGCCGGTGCGCATCGAGTGCTTCAAGCACGAGGGCATCGTCCTCGGCAACCACCAGCACTTCCGGGGCCTGGACTGGCTGACCGGCGAGTGGCGGCTGTCCCTGGCCGACGGCCGCACGCTGACCGCGCCCGCCCAACTGCCCGCGCTGCGGCCCGGCGAGACGGCCGCCGTGCCGCTCCCCTTCGAGCTGCCCCGCGACGGCGGCGAGGCCTGGCTGACGCTGCGCGTGACGACGGCGGAGGACCAGCCGTGGGCGCCGCGCGGCACCGAGGTGTGCGCACCGCAGGTCCGGCTGCGCGGGCCCTCCGTGTCCTGGGACGTCCCCGTGGACGGCGCCGTGGAGCTCGACGACGAGGGCCTCCTGGTCCACCCCCTGCTGACCGCCGCCCCCACGCTGTCCCTGTGGCGTGCGCCCACGGACAACGACGAGCTCGGCGGCATGGCGGTGCACTGGCGGACCTGGGGGCTGGACTCGCTGGTCCGCAAGGCGGTGTCGGTGCGGCAGGACGGCGGCCGGGTGACGGTGGACGCCGAGTACGCCGGCACGGTCGGCGTCGTACGGCACCGGCAGGTGTTCACGCCGGTCGAGGGCGGCATCCTGATCGACGAGGAGGCCGAGCTGCCCGACGAGTTCGACGACGTGGCGCGGGTCGGCACGGTCTTCGAGACGGTGTCGGGGCTGGATCTGCTGGAGTGGTTCGGGCAGGGCCCCTGGGAGTCGTATCCCGACCGCAGCGCGGGCGCGCCGGTCGGCCATCACGCCCTGCCCGTAGACAAGTTGTTCACCCCCTACCTGCGTCCGCAGGAGAGCGGCGGCCGGCACGGCGTACGGCACTTCACGCTGTCGGCGCCGGACGCCACCGGTCTCGCGGTCGTGCTGGACGAACCGCGCCAGGTCTCGGTCACCCGGCATCGCGCGGAGGATCTGACGGCCACCTCGCACCATGACGAGCTGGTGCCGCGCTCCGGGTGCGTGGTGCACATCGACGCGGCGCACCGAGGGCTGGGCACGGCGTCGTGCGGGCCCGACACCTTTCCCGAGTACCGGATCGCACCGGGCGTCCATCGCTGGAGCTGGACCCTGCGCGTTCTGTAGAACCCCCCGCCTTCCTGTCGTATGTCACATGTGACATGTCACATCCCACGGAGCACACGTGTGCACTTCGCATGACCACAACCAGGGCGAGGCCGCCCAGGCCGGTGCCGGAAGACGCAGTTTCCTGCGCGCGACCGCGCTGCTCGGCGCCGCCGCCACAACCGCCGCCACAGCCGGCGTCGCGCTGCCGGCCGCAGCGGAAGCGGCCGAGAGGAGCAGCTGGCGGCCGGACGCCGACAGCCGCCGCTTCACGCTCGCGGTGATGCCCGACACCCAGTACCTCTTCGACGGGCCCAGCATCGACAAGGCGCCGGTCGAGGCGTCCCTGCGCTACCTGCTGGAGCACGGCAAGGACGAGAACATCGTCTTCCTGTCCCACCTGGGCGACCTCACCCAGAACGGCGCCAAGGACGAGTTCGCCGCGATCAGCGAGGCGTTCGGGCTGCTGGACCGCAAGGGCGTGGGCTACAGCGTCCTGGCCGGCAACCACGACGTGAGGTCGTCGACGGACGACCAGCGCGGCTCGACGCCGTACCTGGACGCCTTCGGACCCCAGCGGTTCAAGGGCGGGTCGACCTTCGGCGGCGCCTCTTCGGACGGCTACAACACCTACCACCTGTTCAAGGCGGCGGGCCGCGAATGGCTGGTGCTCGCGTTGGACTGGCGGCTGTCGGCGAAGGGGTACGCCTGGGCGAAGGACGTCCTCGCGCAGCACCCGAAGACGCCCGTCATCCTCACCACGCATGAACTGGTCCTCGAGGACGACCAGTTGTCGACGTACGGCCAGCAGCTGTGGGACCAGCTGGTCGAGGACCACGACCAGATCTTCCTCACCCTGAACGGCCACTACTGGCCCGCCGGCCGCGCGACCCGCAAGAACGCGGCGGGCAACGAGGTGCACCTGCACCTCACCAACTACCAGAACCGCTACTTCGGCGGCGCGGCGATGATCCGCCTCTACCGCTTCGACCTGGACCGGGGCGTCATCGACGTGGAGACGATCTCCCCGTGGATCCTCGGCAGGGCCGCGAAGGGCATCAACGAGCTGGAGCGGCAGGAGATCGAGCTCAGCGGCGACGCGGACCGCTTCTCGGTGGAGATCGACTTCGAGAAGCGCTTCGCCGGCTTCGCCCCGGTGCCCGCCCGTCCGGCCCGCCCCGCGTCCAAGGTCGTCATCCCCGGCACGGTCGCCTACTGGCGCTTCGACGGCCACGACGACGGTGCGGCGGTCAGCGGCACCGTCCGTGACCTGTCCGGGCGCGGCAACGACCTCGCCCTGGTCACGGTGGGCGGCGGCGCCCTGAACTGGTCGTCCGACCACCACCCCGACCAACCCGGCCACGGCAGCCTGGAGTTCCGGGGCTACAAGTCGCCGCTGAAGGGCGCGTACCTGAAGACGGTCGACGGGGCGCCGCTCAACTCGGCGACGTTCAGGGGCGGTTACACCATCGAGGCGTTCTACCGCCTCCCCGCCGACTGGGACCCCGACCACAACGCCTGGTCCGGCGTCGTCAGCCGCACCGGCACGGGCGGGGCCGCGGGCAAGACCGCCGACGACCCGGACGAGCCGATCGCCACGCTGTCGCTGTCCAACGACCGCGAGCCGCAGTGGGCGATGCGCCCGCTCAACCAGGAGGGCATCGCCACCAACTGGGGCCAGGAGACCCCGCTGGAGACCTGGTGGCACCTGGCGGTCGTCAACGACGGCAGGCACACGACCCTGTACGTCGAGGGCTGCCCGGTCGTCCGCAACCCCAAGGCCTCCGCGATCGGCATCACCTCGGTCGGGCTGCCGTGGCTGCTCGGCGGCTACGAGTACGCGGGGAAGATCGACCAGATCCTGCACGGCCGCCTCGGCGACGTCCGGATCGTCTCGCGGGCGCTGCCCGTCACCTCCTTCATGAACCACTGACGCCTCGAAGAGGACTCCCAAAGATCATGACCGAGCAGCAGCTGCCCGCCTGGGCCGACCCGTCCGTCTCTCCCGCGGCCCTGGACGCACAGGGCGTGTCGAGACGCCAACTCATGCGCCGCGCGGGCCTGTTCGGCGCCGCCTTCGCCCTCGGGTCGGCGGCCACCCCCGCGCTCGCCGCCACCCCGGACCGGGGCTTCGGCGGCGACGACCCGCGCCTCGCCTATCTCGTCGGCGACCACCACGTGCACTCCGTCTACAGCCACGACGCCAAGTACACGTTCAGCCAGCAGGCCCAGGCCGCCGCCAAGTACGGCCTGGACTGGATGGTGTTCAACGAGCACTCCAACTTCGGGCACGCCTACTACGGCGCGGCGCTGGAGCACAAGGAGATCCTCAAGGCCCGCGCCGAGAACCCGCGCCAGCTGATCTTCCAGGGCCTGGAGTGGTACATCCCGGCCGCCGAGCACTGCACGGTCTTCGCCGCGCCCGGTCCGGGCGAGACGGACCTGCTGACCCGGTTCGAGCTGGCCTACGACGGCAAGCTCCTCGGCTACACCGACGGCTCCGCGACGGGCACGGACACCGCCCGCAACGAGGCCCACGCCGTCAAGGCGATCAAGTGGCTGGCCGAGCAGCGCCGTTCGGGCTACGTCGACGACGTCCTCGTCCTCGCCAACCACCCCCTGCGCCTCGGCATCGACTCCCCGCACGAGATGCGCAACTGGCGGGACGCGGCCCCCGAGATCATGATCGGCATGGAGGGCGCACCCGGCGCCCAGGGCGCGGCGATCCCCGGCTGGCGCAGCTCCACCTCCATCCGCGGCGAGTACGAGAACAAGCCGTCCGCACAGTCCTGGGCGGGCTACCCGGCCGACGCCTACCTCACCTACGGCGGCTTCGACTGGGCGACCGCGACCGTCGGCGGCCTGTGGGACTCGATGCTCGCCGAGGGCCGGCTGTTCACGATCACCACCAACTCCGACAACCACCGCACCGTCTTCGACACCTGGAAGAACGGCGACTGGCCGGCCGGGCAGAACTTCGACAACACCGGCAAGCTCCCCGACCCGGTCAACACCGACACCCCGCAGCCCGGCAGCGACTTCTGGCCGGGCGAGTTCAGCCGCACCCACGTCGGCGTGACCCGCTACGGCTACCGCGCCGTGATGGCGGGCCTGCGCGCCGGCCGCGTCTGGCTCGACCACGGGCATCTGCTCGACGGACTCGACGTCCGGCTGAAGCGGGACTGCGACGCCGGCCGGGGCGTGACGCTGGGCGGGCGGCTGCGTGTCCGCAAGGGCGAGAAGATCACGCTCTACGTCACCGTCACGACCGCCTCGCGGGCCAACCCCCAGGGCATCCTGCCCGAGTTGGCGCACGTGGACGTGATCCGGGGCGCGGTGCGCGGCACCGTGACCGACCGCGACACGTGGAAGGCGCCCGACACCAAGGTCGTACAGACGAAGGACGTGTCCGGCCGGAAGGGGACGTACACCCTGCGCATCCCGCTGACCGCTGGGGACGAGTCCTTCTACGTCCGGCTGCGCGGCAGCGACGGCAAGCGCCATGGCACGGGCTATCTGGGTGCCTCGATCGACCCGAACGGGCCGATTCCGCACGAGCCCGGAAACGGTGACCCGTGGGCGGATACGTGGTTCTATTCGAACCCCGTATTCGTCGACGTGGCAGGTGCCTGATGAAGCGTCATCTCGTCCTTCTGGCCTCGTTATTCGGTGCTCTGACCCTCAGCGCTTCCAGCGCCTTCGCATCCGGCGAAACCCACTGGGTGCAGACCGGTACGTCGTACACGGACACGCTGGGCGGCGGACAGGGGCTGGCGAGCCGTGCGAACGGCTCGCTCCTCCACCGCGGCCTCGCCGACATCCCACTGGACCTGAGAATCAAGGGCTGGAACCACGTCGGTGACCCGGACATCGCGCGCGGCTACACCTTCGACGCCTACCAGGGCGCCGACGCGGCCACGTCGAAGATGTTCGCGGTCACCACACCGGCCGGGAAGCGCTATGAGTACGTGCACCGGCTCAACCCGGGCGAGAAGGTCAACAACTCCTTCGCGACCGTCTCGCCCGACGCGCAGTGGCTGGTGTCGGGCGAGTGGGGCGACCAGAACAGACTCCAGGTCTTTCCCGCCCCGCTGCTCAACCCGTCCACCCCGCCCAAGGGCGGTGATCTGAAGGAGGCCTGGCAGATCACCCTGGACAAGCCGGTGCGCAACATCCAGGGCTGCGACTTCGTGACGGGCACCCGGCTGGTGTGTGCCTCGGACGACGCCTCGGGTCAGCTGTTCCCGTTCAGCCGCCCGCTCCTCCAGGTCGACCTCCCGCACAAGCTGGACGGGCAGCCGATCACCGGCTCGGTGAAGGCCCTGTTCGGCCTGCCGCAGCGCAGCCTGTGCACGGACGGCACCTTCGAGGCGGAGGGAGTCGACTACGAGGTGAAGACCGGCACCCTGCGGGCGGAGGTCATCCCGCCGGGCGCATGCGCGCTGGCGACGACCGTGTACTCGTACCGGCAAGTCACCAACTGATCGGACGCGTCGTACGGTGGGCCGCATGACCGGTGAAGAGTCATTGCGGCCCCAGTCCCTTCTGCTCACCTTCCTCGGCGACCAGGTGCTCGGGCGGGACGTCTGCGTGTACTCGGGCAGTGTGATCGACGTCTTCGAGCGCCTCGGGGTCGGCGAGCAGGCGACCCGCTCGACACTGACCCGGATGGTCAACCGCGGGCTGCTGCGCCGGCAGCGCGAGGGCCGCAGGATGTACTTCGGCCTGACCGAGCACTCGACGGCGGTGCTGCGTGACGGCGAACGCCGCATCTGGCACACCGGCGCCGTCAACCGGAACTGGGACGGCACCTGGACCCTGCTCGGCTTCTCCCTCCCGGAGTCCTGGCAGCGCCAGCGCCACGACCTGCGCTCCAAGCTCACCTGGAGCGGTTTCGGTCCGCTGTTCGGCGGCCTGTGGATCGCGCCGGGCGAGGTCGACGTGTCGGAGCTGGTGACCGAGCTCGGGCTCGCCGCCCATGTGAAGGTCTTCCGCGCGCACGCCGACGCCGGCACGGACATCGGCGCGATGATCGAGGAGACCTGGGAGCTGACCGAACTCGCCGCGGGCTACAAGGAGTTCGTACGACGCTGGCAGCCGTGGGAGACACGGCTGCCGGACCCCGACGAGGCGCTCGCGCTGCGGTTGCGCCTGCAGATGGAGTGGCTGCGGATCATCCGCCGCGATCCGCGGCTGCCGGTGCGGCACCTGCCGGACGACTGGCCGGCCGAGCACGCCGAGAAGACGTTCCGGACGGTGCACGACCGGCTCACGCCGCTCGCGCAGGACGCCGCGAAACGCCTTCTCGATGTGGTGCCGGTCCGCGCCGATCAGGCGTAGAAGCGGGACAGGCTC
Organism: Streptomyces sp. NPDC001663; assembly: GCF_042893105.1. Taxonomy (NCBI): domain Bacteria; kingdom Bacillati; phylum Actinomycetota; class Actinomycetes; order Kitasatosporales; family Streptomycetaceae; genus Streptomyces; species Streptomyces sp. NPDC001663. The sequence continues at coordinate 683,982 of NZ_JBIAUR010000001.1, forward strand.
TGCAGTACGGCGGCCGGCTTGGCGCCGCCCTCGATCTCGATGGTGCCGTCGACGGTGATCTGCACTCCGCCCGGCACGTCCTCCACGTCCGCCAGCTTGCCGACCAGGCGGATCTTGGAGCCGGCCTTCACCGGGGAGGGGAAACGGACCTTGTTCAGGCCGTAGTTGACCTTCGTGGTGACGCCCTGGACGTCCAGCAGCTCGGTGAACAGGGGGATGAAGAGGGAGAGGGTGAGGTAGCCGTGGGCGATCGGGGCGCCGAAGGGGCCCTCGGCGGCCTTCTCCGGGTCCACGTGGATCCACTGGTGGTCGCCGGTGGCGTCGGCGAAGGTGTTGATGCGCTCCTGGGTGACCTCTATCCATTCGCTGGTGCCCAGGTCGCTGCCCGCAAGCTTCTTCAGTTCCTCGATGCCGTTGACGGTGACGCTCATGAGTGACCTTTTCCTTGAGGGTGTCAGTTCGTGCCGTAGCGCTTGCGCACGCGGGACTTGAGGAGCTTCCCGGAGGCGGTGCGCGGGAGTTCGTCCGCGAGCACCACCGACTTCGGGATCTTGTACTTGGCGAGGCGTCCGGCCAGCGAGGCCAGCACCTCGTCGGGGTCGACCGAGGCGCCCTCGCGGGGCACGACGACCGCGCGCGGCACCTCACCCCACTTTTCGTCCGGTACGCCGATGACCGCGCACTCGACGATGTCGGGGAGGGAGAGGATCAGGTCCTCGATCTCTGCGGGGTAGATGTTCTCGCCGCCGGAGATGATCATGTCCTTGATGCGGTCGACGATGTGGACGTAACCGTCCTCGTCGACCCGAGCCGCGTCCCCGCTGCGGAACCAGCCGTTGGCGAAGGAGGCGGCCGTCTCCTCGGGCAGTCCCCAGTAGCCGGGCATGACGTGCGGTCCGCGGACCACGACCTCGCCGGTCTCGTCGACGTCGACCGGCGCGAAGTCCGGCCGTACGACGCGAACGTCGCTGAAGAAGTGCGGCACACCCGCCGAACCGGCCTTGCTGACCGCGTGCTCCGCGTCCAGGAACAGCGTGCCGGGGGACGCCTCCGTCATGCCGTAGCCCTGGAGGAAGGTGAGCCCTCGCTCCTGGTAGGCGGCGATGAGCGGTGTCGAGACCGGGGAGCCGCCGCAGGTCAGGATCCTCAACGACGACAGGTCGGCGTCCGGCCAGCGCGGGTGCCGGGCCACCTGCTCGAACATGGTCGGCACGCCGAACATGAAGGTGATCCGGTGCTCTTCGATCAGGTCGAAGGTCGCGTTCGGGTCGAAGGCCTCGACCAGGACGCAGGTGCCGCCCTTCAGCAGCACGGGCAGGGCCAGCATGTTCAGGCCCGCCGTGTGGAACAACGGGGCCGAGACCAGGGCGCGTTCGTCGGCGATCAGGTCGGTGTCGACCAGGACGTTGATCGCGTTCCAGGTCAGGTTGCCGTGCGTGAGCATCGCGCCCTTGGGGCGGCCGGTCGTCCCCGATGTGTACATGATGATGCAGGTGTCGTCGGGGACGACCGGCTCGTCGATGGGGTCGGTCGCCGCGGAGGCCACCGCCTCCTCGTAGTCGGCGCCCACTTCGACGTACGCACGGACGTCGGTGTTGCCGGGCAGACCGGCGACCAGGCCCGTGTGCGAGGGCCCGTAGACGAGGGCCTTCGCGCCCGAGTCGGCGAGCTGGAAGGCGATCTCCGGGCCCGCGAGGCGGGTGTTGAGCGGTACGAAGACCGCGCCGAGCGTGCCCGCGGCGAACAGGGTCTCCAGGTAGGAGGGGTGGTTCGGGCCGAGGTAGGCGATGCGGTCGCCGCGCCTTATGCCCCGGGCGCGCAGGGCGTGGGCGAGGCGGGTGGTTCGGTCGTACAGCTGCGCGTACGTGAGCGGGGTGCCGCCATGGATCAGGGCGGTGCGGTGCGGGGTCTTGCGGGCCCGGCGTGCGGGCCACGACCCCAGTCCCTCATTGCGCATGTCCGGCCCCTTATGGCTTGGTCAGCCCGAGCAGGCGGGCGGCGTTCTCCTTGAGGATCTTCGGCTTGACCTCGTCCTTGATCGGCAGCTTCTCGAAGTCGGCGAGCCAGCGGTCGGGGGTGAGGACGGGGAAGTCGGAGCCGAAGAGGACCTTGTCCTTCAGCAGCGTGTTCGCGTACTGCACGAGCTGCGGCGGGAAGTACTTCGGCGACCAGCCGGACAGGTCGATGTGCACGCCCGGCTTGTGCGTGGCGACGGCGAGGGCCTCGTCCTGCCAGGGGAAGGACGGGTGCGCCAGGATGATCTTCAGGTGCGGGAAGTCGGCGGCCACGTCGTCCACGTGGAGGGGGTTGGAGTACTTCAGGCGGATGCCGCCCCCGCCCGGGACTCCGGCGCCGATGCCCGTCTGGCCCGTGTGGAACAGGGCGATCGTGCCCGTCTCCTCGATCACCTCGTAGAGGTCGTACGCCACCGAGCGGTCGTTGGGGAAGAAGCCCTGGATGCTCGGGTGGAACTTGAAGCCCCGCACCCCGTACTCCTCGACCAGACGGCGGGCCTGCTTCACGCCCGCCCTGCCGCGGAAGGGGTCGATGGAGGCGAAGGGGATGAGGACGTCGGAGTTGGCGGCCGCGGCCTCGGCGACCTCCTCGTTCGGGACGGGCGGGGTGCCGGTCGCGGACTCGGCGTCCACCGTGAAGATCACGGCGGCCATCTTCCGCTCCCGGTAGTAGGCGGCCGTCTCCTGAAGCGTCGGCTTCCGCTTGCCCTCGACCTTGAAGTAGGCGGAGGAGGCGTCGTGCAGGTCGTCGTCCAGGGAGGAGTGGCCCTTGGAGGACACCTCCGCGTGGGTGTGGACGTCGATCGCGACGAGTTCCTCGACGTTGAGGGTCGTCGTCATGGTCAGGCCTCCGGGAACTTCGGGGCGGGGATGCCGACGCTCTGCAGCTCGGCGCCGACCGAGGTGGGGAAGACGTCGGCCAGGGTCTCGGGGCTCCAGCCGCCGTCCGCGTACGCCGTCTTGATCTCCTGCGGATGCGACCAGAGTGCCACCTTGTCGCCGCCGATGCCGATGGCCTGGCCGGTGATGGAGCGGGCGGCCTCGGAGGCCAGGAAGGGGACCAGGGCCGCGCAGTCCTCCGGGGTGCCGAAGCCCTCGCCCTTGCGCAGGAAGTCCGGGAAGGGCTGCCCGTTCTTCAGGGCCTCGACGTACGGCGCGAAGGCCGGGATCGTCTCGGTCATCGCGGTCGCGGCGACCGGCACGATCGCGTTGACGGTGATGTTCGCGCGGCCCAGCTCCATCGACCAGGTGCGGGCGAAGGCGGCGATGCCGGCCTTGGCGGCGGCGTAGTTCGTCTGCCCGAAGTTGCCGCGCTGGCCGGCCGGGGAGCCGACCAGGATCAGGGTGCCGCCCTCGCTCTGCTCGCGCATGCGGACCGCGGCGGCGCGGGCGCAGGTGAAGGTGCCCTTGAGGTGGGTGGTGATCACCGCGTCGAAGTCGTCGTCGGTCATCTTCCACAGCACCTTGTCGCGCAGGATGCCGGCGTTGGTGACCAGGATGTCCAGCCGCCCGAACTCCTCGACGGCCCTGTTGACCAGCCGGTCCGCCGCCTCGGTCGTGCCGACCGGGACGACCTCGGCGACGGCCGTGCCGCCCGCCTCGGTGATGGACTTCACGGCCGCCTCGGCCACGGCCTCGTCGACGTCGTTGACGACCACGGACGCGCCGTGGGCGGCCAGGGCGTGCGCGTAGGCGAGGCCGAGGCCCCGGCCGCTGCCGGTGACGACGGCGACCTTGCCGGAGAGATCGATGCTGGACACGGGTGGGTCCCTTCACGAGCTGATGCGGGTGGTGCGGCTTCGAGATCGAAGCTAAGAGCAATAATTGTTGACGTCAATAGTTGTTGATGACCTACGGGTGAGACATGCTGGAATCTGCACGAAGCACTTCGCCCTCCGGGGCCGAGACCAGGGAGCCCGCCATCACCCGCCAGCACGCCACGAACGCAGCCCGGATCGACGCGGACGAGCCCTGGATGCGCGGGCTGCACGCCGACACGGGCTACCTCCTGTACCGCCTGGGGCTGCGCTCCGGGCAGCTGTTCAACACGTTCCTGCAGGAGTCGGGGCTGCGGCTGCGCCACTACGCGGTGCTGCGCTTCCTCGCCACCTCCGACGGTGCCCTGCAGCGCGAGCTGAGCACCCGGCTCGGCTACGACCCGAGCGCCATCGTCGGCCTGGTCGACGACCTGGAGAAGCTGGGCTTCGCCGAGCGCCGCCCCTCCCCCGACGACCGCCGCAGCCGCATCGTGGTACTCAGCGAGGACGGCCGCGCCTTCCTGCGCGACACCGACGAGGCCGGCCTGCGCGTGACGAACGAACTCCTCGGCCCCTTGGACGCGGCCGAGCGCGAGTCCCTGCACGCCCTGCTGCTGCGCATCGCGGAGGACGGGCTCGGCTGATGGGGGGAGGCACCCGGCGATGACCGTCCGCTCCGCGCCCGACCGGCTGCTGGCCGTGCTCGCCGCGTTCGACCACGAGCACCCGGCGCTGTCCCTGACGGACATCAGCCGCCGGGCCGGACTCACCCTCACCACCGCGCACCGGCTGGTGGGCGCCCTGACCGACTGGGGCGCCCTGGAGCGGGACGACTCCGGCGTCTATCACGTCGGGCTCAGGCTGTGGGAGGTCGCCGCACTCGCGCCGCGCGGCCTCGCGCTGCGGCAGCTCGCGCTGCCGTATCTGGAGGACCTGTACGAGGCGACCCACGAGAACGTGCAGCTGGCAGTACGGGACGGCGGGGAGGTCGTCTACATCGAGTGGATCTCCGGTCGCAGCGCGGTCGGCGTCCACATCCGCGTAGGGGCGCGCTGGCCGCTGCACGCCACCGGGGTCGGACTCGCGCTGCTCGCGCACTCCGACTCGGACCTCCAGGAGGAGTACTGCGCGGGCCCGCTCGCGTCGTTCACGCCGTACACCATCACCGAGCCGGTACGGCTGCGCCGGGTGCTGGCGGACGTGCGGCGCACGGGAGTTGCCGTGAGCAGCCGTCAAGTCACCGACGACGCCCTGTCGGTGGCCGCCCCGGTACGAGGGCCGGGCGGGGCGGTTCTCGCCGCGGTGTCGGTGGTGGTGCCGCAAGCCGACGCGCAGGTACCGGTGCTGGTGCCCGCGGTGCGGCTTGCGGCGCTCGGCATCTCGCGGGCGCTGGGGTGGCGGCCGGCGAAGGTGCCGTAGGGACTGCTCAGCAGTTTCCGCGCATCGGTTTGTCCGCGAACCGGTCGGCCAGCCAGGTCACCGAGTCGCCGATCGACTGCGGGTCGCCGAGGAGATGGTCGCCGGCGTACGACTTCCACTGTGTCGCTATCCCCGCGTCGCAGTACGCCCGGCGCGTGCCCTGGCCGGTCTCGGCGGGGATCACCTCGTCGAAGATGCCGCGGTACTGCAGGACCGGGAAGCCGATCTCGTAGCGGGCGCCGGAACCCGACCGACCCACGCCGACGCCGAGTTTGTTGCCGTCGGCTATCCGGCCCCAGGTGGTGCCGTCGGGGCCGCGCAGGGCGTAGAGCTGGTCGAGGGTCAGCCTGTCCTTGGTGTAGTTCTCGACGCGGGCGCCCGCGAAGCGCGCGACCGTGCCGACCGCGCAGAGCGACTCGGCGTCCTTGACCGCCTTGCGTCCCGTGTCGTTGAGGAGTCCGTCGAACGGCATGTCCGGGTGGGTGACCGACAGACCGATCACCGCGTCCACCAGGAAACCGGCGAACGCCCCGCCGTTGAGCGAGTTGCCGACCTGCTTCAGATCGCCCGGCACACCGCCGGACGCGACGCCCACGACGTGCACTTCGGGTGCGTACGACTTGGCGAGCTGCGCGGCCCACAGGCTCCCCGAACCGCCCTCCGAGTAGCCCCAGATCCCGACCCGTGCTTCCGGGCCGACTCCGCTGCCGGGCAGCCTGGTCGCGGCGCGCACCATGTCGAGCACGGCGTGTCCCGCGTCGGCGCCGGAGACGTACGGGTGGACCTGGCCGTCGAGGTAGCCGGCGCCGTCGGTGGCCGCGACGGCGAAGCCGGCCTTGAGCAGCGCGGCGATGTTCGGTCCCTCGTAGGCGTCCTGGTACTGGCCGGCGAGCTGTTTGGAGAAGGCGCACTGCGGTCCGATGCCGAGGGTGCCGGGCACGAACGCGACGAGCGGCCGCTCGCCCGTGCCCTGCCACGCCTCCCGGGGCACGATCACGGTGCCGGCGGCGGTGTCCTTGCGGCCGTGGCCGTCGGTGGATCCGTACTGCACCTTCCAGGCGTCGACCGGGGTGCCGGTGCCGATCATGGGCAGCGAGTCGACGCGGCGGCAGGCGACGACCTCGCCCGGTGCGGCGCTCGCGGTCGCCGGCGGCCGGTAGATCGCGGCGTCGGCGTCGGTGCACGACCCGCTCGTCCCGGCCGACGCGGTCACGGCCGGCACGGCCAACAGCCCGCCCAGGAGTGCTCCGGCCCCGAGCAGTGCGGCTCTCCTCTTCACCATCACAAAGTCCCTTCTGCACGGTGAGTGGGAGCCGCGAGGTTACGGACGAGTAGGTGAGCACTGATAGTTAAAGGGTGACAAAGCGGGGCCGGTCCGCTGTGCTCCGCTGACTAGCACCGGATATCCCTCTCACCGGCGAGGCAGGTCCCCGGGACGCTCGTGATACTGGAACGGTTCTCTCCTTCAGGAGCCGCCCATGTCCCCGCCGCCCTGGTTCACGCAGGTCGCCGCACGCCTGCGCACGGCGAATCCGTACGTCGTCGACACCGCCCTCGCCGCGCTCGTGCTGTTCGCGGTCTCGCTGCAGTGGCTCTTCCCCGACGAGGGGGACGACCGGCTCACCTGGCAGGGCTGGCTGCTGGGTGCAGCCACGGCGGTGCCGCTGGTGTGGCGGCGGCGGGCGCCGCTCGCGACCGCTTACACCGTGTCGGCGGCCACGCCCGCCATGGCCGTCTACCACGCGCCGCCACCCGACGTGATGTACGGCGGGCTGGTCGTCCTCTACACCATGGCCGCCCGCGGCCTGCCCTGGCAGCGGCGCATGATGCTGGTCGGGTGGGTGATCGGGGTCTCCGTCACCATGCAGCACAAGGAGCACGCCAGGCCCTTCGAGTACGCCTTCCATCTGCTGTGCATCGCCTGCGCCTACGCACTCGGATGGCTCGCCCGCGTCCAGCGGGCCTACACCGCGGAGTTGGAGGACCGGGCCCGGCGCCTGGAGCGGGAGCGGGCCGCGGACACGGCGCGGGCCATCGTCCAGGAACGCGCCCGGATCGCCCGGGACATGCACGACATCCTGGCGCACGCGGTGAGCCTCATGGTCGTCCAGGCGGAGGCCGGTCCCGTGGTCGTGCGCAGTGATCCGGAGCGCGCGGAGGCCTCGTTCGACGCGATCGCGGCGGCCGGGCGCGACGCGATGGCGCAACTGCGGCGCATCCTCGGCGTCCTCAAGGAGGAGCAGCGCAACGGGACTTCACCGCAGCCGGGCGTGGCGGCGCTGCCTGTTCTGGTGCGCCAGGTCGCCGAATCCACCGGTCTGCGCGTGGAGTTGCGTACGACGGGCGAGCCGCGCCCCCTGCCCGCGGACGCCGAGATCGCCGCCTACCGTGTGGTGCAGGAGGCCCTGACCAACACCGTGAAGCATGCGTACGCTTCCTGCGCGACCGTCGAACTCGACTGGGATGAGGACCAATTGACCCTGACGGTGACGGACGACGGACGGGGCCCTACGGCACCGGGCGGCGGGCACGGGCTGATCGGCATCCGGGAGCGGGCCGCCGCGTGCGGGGGCAGCGCGGAGGCCGGGCGCGGACCGGACGGCGGCTTCCGTGTCCTCGTACGCCTGCCCGCGGTGTCCGATCGGCAGGCGGCGCTGGGGTGAGCATCCGGGTGGTCGTCGCCGACGACCAGGAACTGGTCCGCAGCGGCTTCAGCATGATCCTCGAGGCGCAGCAGGACATCGAGGTGGTCGCCGAGGCCGGGGACGGCGCCGAAGCGGTCGCCGCCGTCCAACAGCACACGCCCGACGTGCTGTTGCTCGACATCCGTATGCCGGTGATGGACGGGCTGGAGGCGGCCCGGCGGGTGTGTGCGCAGTCCTGCTGCAAGGTCGTCATGCTGACGACGTTCGACCTGGACGAGTACGTCTACGAAGCGCTGTACGCGGGCGCGAGCGGCTTCCTGCTGAAGGACGTGCGCCGCGACGACCTCGTGCACGCCGTACGGGTCGTCGCGGCCGGCGACTCCCTGCTCGCGCCGACGGTGACCCGGCGGCTGGTCGCGGACATCGTGAAGCGCCGCCGGGAGGAGGCCACCACCGAAGTGACCCCCGAGCGGCTGGACGCCCTGACCGCGCGCGAGGTGGAGACCCTGCGGATGCTGGCCCGCGGGCTGTCGAACGCCGAGATCGCCACGACGCTCTTCGTGAGCGAGCACACCGTCAAGACGCATGTCAGCAACGTGCTGAGCAAGCTGGGCCTGAGGGACCGGGTGCAGGCGGTGATCTGCGCGTACGAGACGGGGCTCGTGACGCCCGGTACCTCCTAGCCGCCGAGTTCCTCGAAGAGGGTCAGCTGGAGGGCTCCCGGGGCCTCCAGGCGGGAGTTCAGGGAGCTCCACGGGGTGCGCGTCGGCTCGGCGAGGACCTCGGCCCCGGCGGCGGCGAGGCGGGCCGTGGCGTCGGTGGAGTCGGCGACCTGGAAGGCGACCCGGATGTGTCCGGCCACCCGGTGGCCCACCTCGACCTCGTCGATGAAGGCGGCGTGGTTCGGGTCGGTGAGCTCCAGGGTGGCCCGGCCCGCCTCCAGGATGGTGACGCGGCCGTCGGGCGAGGAGAACGCGGCGCGCTCGGGCAGGCCGAGGACGTCGCGGTAGAAGCGCAGGGCCTCGTCGTAGTCGGGCGCCGTGACGACGAGACGGAGTTCGCGGACAGCGGGTTCCTCGGACATACGGGCTCCTCCATGATCACGGCTTCCTTGCTCGGTCAACCCGGCAATGGCTCGCAGGATTCCCGCCGCCTCCCTCTCAGGAGTGAGCCGAGCCGCCGCCTCCCCCGCACGACCGAGGCCTGGAAACCGCTCCTTCCGGCGATCCGGCGGCACCCTCCCCGGCACGAGTCTGAGGGCGTTGAGAACCGACGACTCGCCGGGAGGCACCGTGCTCTCCTCACTCGCCCGGACGGCGACCCGCCGCCCGCTGACCGTCATCCTTCTGTGGGTGCTCTTCCTGCTGCTCGGCTTCGGGCTGGGTACGGGCGTCTTCGGGCGGCTCTCCGACAACGTGCCCGAGGTCCCCGGCACCGAGTCGGAGCACGCCGCCGAGTACCTGGACCGCGTCGACCCGACGGGCGAGTCGATCACCGCCGTCGTCGAGGGCGTCGCCGTCTCCGACCCCGGGCTGCGCGGCCAGGTGGAGAAGGCGGTTGCCGACGTACGCCGTATCGCCGGGGTCGCCGCCGTGCCGGACCCGTACAAGACCCGCGGCCTGACCGCCGAGGACGGACGGGCGTTGATCGTCCCGGTCACCCTCAAGGGGGGCCTCGACGACGACGCCGAGGAAAAGGCCGTGGACGCGGCCGCGGACCGCATCAAGCAGATCGACGCACCCGAAGTCCACGTCAGCGGCGGCCCGTTGCTGGGCAAGCAGCTCGGCGAGCGGGCCCAGGAGGACGTGAAGAACGCCGAGTTGATCTCCCTGCCCGTCGTACTCGCCCTGCTGCTCGTCGTGTTCGGCGGGCTGCGCGCGGCAGCGCTGCCGCTGGTGATCGCGGTCAGCGGGATCGCGGGCGCGTTCCTGGCGCTGTTCGGGTTCAGCCAGGTCACCGACATCTCGGTGTACGCGATCCAGGTCACCACCATGCTGGGGCTCGGACTGGCCGTGGACTACGCCCTGTTGATGCTGGTGCGCTTCCGCGAGGAACGGCGGCACACCGCGGACGTCACCGAGGCCGTGCACCGGACGGTCGCCGCGGCCGGGCGGACCGTGCTGTTCTCCGGGCTGACGGTGGCCGTCAGCCTGACCGGACTGCTGGTCTTCCCCAGCGTGTTCCTGCGCAGCATGGGCCTGGCCGTGGCGGCGGTCGTGGTCATCGACATGCTGGCCGCGCTGACACTGCTGCCGGCGCTGCTCGCGAGGTTCGGTGCGAAGATCGCCCCGGCGAGGACCAGGCCGGAGGGCGAGGAGGGCCGCTTCTTCGCCCGCGTCGCCCGCTTCGCGGCCCGCCGCCGTATCGCCGTACTCGCCACCGTCGTACCGGCCCTGCTCGTCCTCGCCCTGCCCGTCACCGGCCTGAAGATCGAGATCGGCGACGCGACGCAACTGCCCTCCAGCACCGAGGCACGGCAGTTGTACGACACGGTCGACGCGCACTTCCCGCCGGGCACCGGCGTCTCCCCGGTCACGGTCGTCGTCAAGCCGGGCACCGATCCGGCGACGGCCGGCCGGATCAGCGCCCTGTCCCCCACGGCCCGGTCCCGTGAACTGCCGGGCGGCACCACGGTCGTTCAGCTGCAGCCCTCGGGCCGGGTGGACGGCAAGGAGGCCACCGACCTGGTCGAGCAGGTACGCGACGTCCGAGGCGCCGAACCGGTCCAGGTCACCGGCCCGGCCGCCCGTCTGGTCGACTTCCGGGCGATGCTCTCCGACCGGGCGCCCTGGGCCGCCGTGACCGTCCTCGCGGGCATCCTCGTCCTCCTGTTCGCGTTCACGGGCTCGCTGCTGATCCCGCTGCGCACGGTCCTGACCACACTGCTCAGCCTGGGCGCCGCGCTCGGCGTGGTGGTGTGGGTCTTCCAGGACGGCCACCTGGCGGGCCTGCTGGGCGCCGAGGGACTGGGCGCGCTGAGCCTGACCGCGCCGCCGCTGATCGTCGCGATCGCCTTCGGACTGGCCATGGACTACGAGCTGTTCATCCTGGCCCGGATGCGTGAGGCGAGGCGGCTGACGGGCGACGACCAGGAAGCCGTGGTCGAGGGCCTGCGCCGCTCGGGCCGCGTGGTCACCTGCGCCGCGCTGCTCCTCGCGGTCGTCTTCGGCGCCTTCATGACGGGCGGGTTCTCCCCGATCCTCCAGATCGGCCTCGGGCTCACCCTCGCAGTGCTGATCGACGCAACGGTCGTACGGATGCTGCTGGTTCCGGCGACGATGACGCTGCTGGGGCGGCGGGCGTGGTGGGCACCGAAGCCGCTGCGGCGGGCGCACGACCGGTTCGGATTGCGTGAAGAGCCCGCGGAACAGCCGGAGTTGACGCACAGCTGACCGCTCACCGGATGGCCGCGGTGCGTCCCCCGACGGGGGTGAGGGACGCACCGCGGCGCTCTGTCGCGTGTTGCTCAGGCCGGCAGGCCCGCCCGAAGGCGGCGGTCCCGTGGGGCCTCCTTGCGGTCCAGGCGGATGTCCAGCAGTCGCCGTGCCGCGTCGCACCTGCCCGCCGCGACCAGGGCGTACAGCAACGTCTCCTCGACGACCTCACGCTGGGCCGCGCTGCCGCCGACCCGGCGCAGGACCGGCAGCAGTGCGTCGAGGCCGTGGGCCGCCTCGTGGAAGCGCTCCTCGACGAGTGCGGCGAAGGCCTCGCAGAGCGGGGCGATGACCTCGCGCTGCACCTCGTCGGCCCCGGCGGCATGGTCGCGCAGTCGGTGCAGGGCCGGCAGGTCCCCCGCGGCGGCGAGCGCGACGGCTGCGTGCAGGGCGGTGAAGGCGGTCGCCGGACGCTCCAGGACGTCCCGCGCGACCGTGTCCAGCACGTCCGCGGCGGGCAGTTCGCCCCGCCAGCTGTCGCTCAGCCGGGCCCGCCACAGCAGCGACCCCGAGTCGACCAGCGCCCGCACCCCGGTCACCACCCGGCCCGGCGCGAGCTGCGCGAACCAGCGCCTGCGCACCGCCGCCGGGTCGTCCAGGGCGAGTTCGTGCAGGGCGATGTGCCAGGAGAAGTGCGCCCGGTGGACCGCGCCGCGCCCCTGCCCGGACACCCACGCATCCAGCCAGTCGCGGCCCGCCTCGTGCGCGCCGGACTCGTAGTGGACGTGCGCGAGCGCGTGCACGGCATGTCCCGAGGAGGGCTCCAGGGCCAGGGCCCGGTGCGCGAGTTCGCCGGCCTCGTGCAGCCGGCCCTGCTCCTGGCGGAGGAAGGCGAGCAGCGAGGTGTGGAACCAGTGCCCGTCGTAGGCGGGAGACGTCCGCTCGACCAGTGTCAGGGCCTGGTCGCCGTCGAGGTCGGTGACGCCGGAGAAGGCGATGGTGGGCACGGCCGCCGCGAGCGCCAGCGCGTCGGCCGGGTGCGCGTCCAGATGTCGTACGAGCGCCTCGTCCCCCGCGTCGTCGTGCACCCGGCGGGTGATCACGTCCACGAAGGAGCGCTCCCGCTCGTCGGCTCGTTCCCGCGCGCTGCGCTGCGCCTCGGCCAGGGCTCGGGGTACGTCGACGGCGGCACCGCACTCGTGGCCGAGCAGGGCGAGCGCCGCATGGCCGAGGGCGAACCCGGGGTCGAGGGCGACCGCACGGGCGAAGGCGTCCTCGGCGCCCGTGCGGACCTTCAGGACCCGGTTCAGGCCGCTGCGGTAGGCCGCGGCCGCCTCGGCGTGGGTGGAGAGCGCGAGGCCGTGGCCGTCGACGGGACGGCGGGAGGGGCGCTGCCTGCGAGTCGGCGGGGCGAGCAACTGCCCTGCCAGTGCGGCGGCTTGGACCCGGATCTCGGGGATCGCCGTCGTCTCCCACAGCTCGCCACGACGCGGGGCGCCCAGGGTGAACAGCGGGCGCTCGGCGCGGCCCTCGGCGTCCAGCAGCCGCCCGTCGCGGGTGGCCACGCCCATGCCGAGCGGGCCGGCGACCGCGGCGCCGGACGCGAACAGCGAACCCCACAGGGGGTCGTCGAGGTGCCGTCCCGGCCCCGTGCAATCGATCACCCAACCGACATGCAGCGTACGGCCGTTGGAGAGGGTGACCACGAGCGAGCCGTCGTGTTCCACCGCATCCGTCACCGTGCCCGTGTGCACGCCGAGCCGTCGTGCCGTGCGGGCCCGGGAGACCCACTCGGCGGTCGCGGGCGCCATGCGGTGGCGGTGGGTGTTCCACAACGTGCCCTCGCGGGCGAGGAATTCGGCGCGGTCCTCGGGGGTGAGGCTGTGCCACAGGCGGGCGGTGTGCGGGCGCAGGCTGTCGAGAGCGGGCCGCCAGTCGCCGTGGGTGCGCACGGAGCGGCTGATGTGGCGGTAGACGCTGCGGCGCAGGCGGCCCAGGGAGATGTCGTCGAGGTCCTCCGGCGGGCTCATCGGGCCGGCCGGGGTGAGCGCGTGCGGCTGGGGCAGCAGGCCGCTGCGGGACAGGGCATGCATCGTACGGCCGGGGCGGTCGAGGGTCAGGGCGAGGTCGACGGCCGTGAGGCCGGTGCCGACGAGGAGGACGTCGGCGGTGTCGGCGAGGGGGCCGTCCAAGGCGCCGATGGTCCAGGGTGCGGCGACGAAGCGGGCGGCGGCGCGCAGGGCGGGCGGGGCCCAGGTCGCGGAGGGAGCCGCCGGCCCGGTGGCCAGGACCGCGCTGTCGGCGGTGAGGTGCCCCCCGTCGGCGAGACGGAGGTCCACCCGGCCGTCGGGCGTGCCGGCACAGCTCTCGGCCCGGGTGCGCAGCCGTCGTACACGAACCGTCCCCTGGGCCCGGACGACGGCCTGCGCGAGGGTGTCGGCGAGGTAGGCGCCGAAGCGGTAGCGGGTGGCGAAGTCCGCGCCGGTGACCGCGGGTTCGCCGTGCCGGCACAGCCAGCGGGTGAAGTGGTCCGGCTCGTCCGGGTAGCAACTCATCCCGCCCGCGGGCACGTTGAGGCGGTGCCGTGGGTCGCGCGTGGCGTACGCGGTGCCGCGGCCCGCCTCCGGTGCCGGGTCGATCAGGACCAGCTCGAGCGGTGTCCGGCGGCGCGTGGCCGTCTCGCAGAGCTGGACGGCGGTCAGCGTGCCCGCCGCGCCCGCTCCGACGACGGCCACGGTGTGCGGCTCGCGGACTTCGGTCACGTATACCTCCGGCGGTGGTCGGTCGTTGCTCGTTCCCCACTATTCCGACCGGGAAGATGGGAAAGCCATACACGTGGCACGTACCTCACCCGATACTCAGCCCCGGTCGGGCCGCTCATACTCTGTTCACAATCCCGAGGGCTGAGACAACCGTGGTTTCGGGCCTTCTCAGGGCGACTCCTCACAGGAATCTCAGGAATCGGCCCGGAAATTCAAAGGATCAACAAATCTACGCGGCGCAGGATGCACCCGGAAAAGGTGGACATCCCAGAAAGGCCTGCCGTGGGCGTCTCGCACATATCGAACCGGTCCGAGCAGCAGTCGGAGAAGTGGTCCCGGCGCGGGCTGCTCGCGGTGCTCGGCATCGCACCGGCCGCCGCCGCACTGACCGGATGCAGCAGTTCGGCGGGCGCCTCGGAGGGGACGCCGAAGTCGGACACGTCCGCGAAGGCCGCCGCGAAGAAGCCCACCGTCTCGGTCACACCCGCCGACGGCACCAAGAAGGCCGCGTTCTCCAGCCCCGTCCAGGTCACCGTGACCGACGGCACCCTCGCTTCGGTGAAGGTCACCGGCAACGACGGCTCCACGCTGGCCGGTTCCTTCAACGACGCGAAGACCAGGTGGACTTCGGCGAAGAACCCGTACTCGGGCACGAAGTACACGGTCTCGGCCACACCGGAGGGCGCCTCGGCGCAGACCGCGACCTTCACCACCAGGTCGCCCGGTGAGACCTTCGTCGGCTACTTCACGCCCGAGGCGAACTCGACGTCCGGCGTCGGCATGCCCGTCTCGATCAACTTCACGCACGCCGTGAAGGACCGGGCCGCCGTCCAGAAGGCGATCACGGTGACCGCCGAACCCGCGGTCGAGGTCGTCGGCCACTGGTTCAGCGACACCCGGCTCGACTTCCGCCCGGAGACGTACTGGGCGGCCGGCACGAAAATCACCCTCGGCCTGCAACTGAAGGACATCGAAGGCTCGGACGGCGTCTACGGCGTCCAGCAGAAGGACGTCACCTTCCACATCGGCCGCGCGCAGATCAGCACGGTCGACCTGTCCGCCAAGGAGATGGTGGTCGAGCGGGACGGCAGCACGATCGCCACCTACCCGGTCAGCGGCGGCAACGCCCAGCACACCACCTGGTCCGGGATCATGGTGATCAGCGAGCGGTTCAAGCAGACCCGTATGGAGTCCTCGACGGTCGGGCTCGGCGACGAGTACGACATCTCCGACGTCCCGCACGCCCAGCGCCTGACCACCTCCGGAACCTTCGTGCACGGCAACTACTGGGCGTCCACCTCGGTGTTCGGTCACCAGAACACCAGCCACGGCTGCGTGGGCCTGCACGACGCCAAGGGCGCGAACGACAGCTCGGTGGCGGGCTACAAGTTCTACAACTCCTCGATGCTCGGCGACGTCGTCATCGTCAAGAACTCTGGCGAGAAGACGGTGGATCCGGCCAACGGCCTGAACGGCTGGAACCTGTCGTGGGCCGAGTGGAAGGCGGGGAGCGCGGTCTGACGCATACCCGCAGAAACACCATTCATGGGGTGAACTCACCTGCGAGGGAAGGACTTTCCTTGCTTTAACTCTTGACGGTGGAGATGGCCAGGAGCACATTGGGCCCACTTTGAGAGCGCTCTCAAAGCCACCCGCAGCCATCACCCCGTACCCGGGAGGCACCCCCATGAGTGCAACCTCCGGCATACCCAGACGGCGACGCTCACTCATCGCCGTACTCAGCACGATCGGACTGGCGGCCGCGCTCGCCACGGCCGCCACCCAGTCCGCCGACGCCTCCGCGCCCACTCCCCCGGCGGGCTGGTCACAGGTCTTCCTCGACGACTTCAACGGCTCCGCCGGTACCGGCGTCAACACCTCCAACTGGCAGTACGACACCGGGACTTCGTATCCCGGCGGCCCCGCCAACTGGGGCACCGGCGAGGTCGAGACGATGACGAACAGCACCAGCAACGTCGCGCTCGACGGCAACGGCAACCTGAAGATCACCCCGATCCGCAACTCGGCCGGAAACTGGACCTCGGGCCGTATCGAGACCCAGCGCACCGACTTCCAGCCCCCGGCCGGCGGCAAGCTGCGCGTCGAGGCCCGGATCCAGATGCCCAACGTCACCGGGACCGCGGCCGAGGGCTACTGGCCGGCGTTCTGGGCGCTGGGCGCCCCCTACCGCGGCAACTACCAGAACTGGCCGAGCGTCGGCGAGCTGGACATCATGGAGAACGTCCAGGGCATGAACAAGGTCTGGGCGACGATGCACTGCGGCACGAACCCGGGCGGGCCGTGCAACGAGACGACGGGCATCGGCAATTCGACCGCCTGCCCGAACACCACCTGCCAGTCGGGCTTCCACACCTACACCATGGAGTGGGACCGCTCGGTGAGCCCCGAGGCGATCCGCTTCTACGTCGACGGCGTCAACTACCACACCGTGACGGCCAGTCAGGTGGATGCCACCACCTGGGCCAACGCCACCAACCACGGCTTCTTCCTGATCCTGAACGTGGCGATGGGCGGCGCCTTCCCGGACGCCCTCGGCGGCGGCCTGGACGGCGACACACAGTCCGGTGTGCCCATGGTCGTCGACTACGTCCAGGTGCTCTCGGCGAGCGGGAGCGGCAGCACGACCCCGCCGTCCGGCAACCGTGACGCCTACAGCGCCATCCAGGCCGAGTCGTACGACAGCCAGTCCGGCATCAGCACGGAGACCACCTCCGACACCGGCGGCGGCTCGGACGTCGGCTACATCGCGAACGGCGACTGGGCCCTCTACAAGGGCGTCAACTTCGGCTCCACGGCGGCCACCCAGTTCTACGCCCGGGTGGCGAGCGGCGCGGCGAGCGGGGTGAGCGGCCTGGTCCAGGTGCGCCTCGACAGCGCCACGAGCACCCCCATCGGCAGCTTCTCGATCGCCAACACGGGCGGCTGGCAGACCTGGCAGACGGTCCCGGCCAACATCAGCTCGGTGACGGGCACGCACGACGTGTATCTGACCTTCAGCAGCGGCCAGTCGGCGGACTTCGTGAACGTGAACTGGTTCGACTTCGGGCACTGAGCGGTGTGTCGACGATGCCCCGCGAGGCCGGTGCGGCTTCGCGGGGCATCGGCCCCTCACCCCAGATAGGCGGGGGCGAGGGCGGAGGTCATCAGGCGGCGCGCCGTGCCGGTGCCGTCGGCGGGGACGGTCCACAGGTCCGAGCCGTAGTCGCCGGGGAGGGAGTAGACGAGGGTGGAGTCGTCGGCCCACAGAGCCTGGTCGTCGATGTTGCGCGACTCGGCGGTCGCCGTCTCCTTCATGGTGCGCAGGTTCAGGACGTACAGCCGCCAAGGGGCGTCGGGGGAGGCGCCCTTGACGCGTTTCTTGTAGGCGATGCGGGTGCCGTCGGGTGAGAGGGAGGGGCATTCGACGTTGCCGTGCAGGGTGGTGAGGGTGCGTGCGGTGACGTCGCCCCGGACGAGGTAGGTCCGGCCGCCGGTCGCCAGCGTGGCGTAGAAGCGGTTGTCGTCGGCGAAGGTGACGCCCCAGATGTTGATGTCCGCGGCATGGTAGGACCGGCCGTCCTTGACGACGCGGAAGGTCTCCAGGTTGTCGTCGATCGCCCAGGTGCGGGTGTCGACGACGGCGGTGCGGGTGGAGAAGTCGGTGCCGGCGTAGGAGTCTCCGCTGACGAAGACCGTCCAGGCGACCATGTGGCCGGAGGGTGAGACCCGGGCCCGGGTGGGGATGCCGGCCGCCGAGAAGCTGTGCCGCTGGTGCAGGTGCGCGTCGAGCACCACCGCTCGGTAGGTGTCCGTCAGCGGGCCGTGCACGGCCTGCAGGCAGATGCCGGTACCGGCCGCCGCGTGGAAACGCAGGCACTTCACGCCGGACACGGTGCGCGGGCCCTGCGGATCGTCGGCGGGCACGGTGGCGATCTCGTCGCGGTGCGGGCCCCAGGCCAGGTTGCGCACCAGCAGTCGCCGTTGGGTGGCCGGCCGGAGCGAGACGGTGCCGGTCTTCACCGTCGGACCGTCCGCCTGCTGCTGGTCCTTCATGCCCGACCGGTGGGCGGCGTACAGCACCGACCCGGTGCCGACCGCGCCGAGCAGGACGACGGCGACCAGCAGGATCACCAGGCGGGTTGTTCGGGTCATGCGGACACCTCATCGGCGGTTGCGGGCGCCTCGTCGGCGGTACGGAGGACGAACGAGGCCACGACGGCGCTGACGGCCAGCGCGGCGGCGGTGACGGCGAGCGCGGTCCGCCCGCCCCACAGGCTCCAGGCCGCACCGAAGGCGAGCGAGCAGGCGAACCGGGCCAGCGCCTGCCCGGTGCCCACCAACGCCTGCCCGGCGCCCTGGTGTTGTGCCGGAACAGCTCCCGCGGTGGCGGCTGCGAGCACGCCGTCGGTGGATGCGTAGAAGGTGCCGTGCAGCACGAGGACGGCGACCACGGCCGGGATCCCGTGCCACGGGGAGAGCACCAGGCCGTAGCCGAGCAGCAGGACGCCGTGGCCGGCCAGGAAGAGCCGGCGGCGGCTGACGCGGTCGGCGAGGGCGCCGAGCGGGACCGCGAGCAGCAGGAAGAAGGCGGCGGTGCCCAGCGGCAGCAGCGGGAACAGGTGGGCGGGCAGGTCCCCTTCGCGCTGGAGCAGCAGATACAGGAAGGAGTCGCTGACGGTGGTCAGGCCGAGCAGGGCCGCGCACACGGTGAGCCGGCGCAGTTCCGGACGGCGCAGCAGCCCGATCGCGTCCCGCAGCGCGGGCCGGGCCGGTTCGGGCGGTCGTACGGCATCGGCGGGGGCGGCGATGCGGCGGGGCACGAAGAGCACCAGGACCAGGACGCCGAGTGCGGCGACGCAGCCGCTGACCGCGAAGACCGCGTCATAGCCGTCGACGGTGGCCCGCAGTACCGCGAAGGCGACGAGGGGGCCGAGCAGTGCGCCGGTGGTGTCCATGGCGCGGTGCACCCCGAACGCCCGTCCCCGGTGCTCGGGTTCGGTGGCCAGCGAGATCATCGCGTCCCGGGGGGCCGTGCGCAGGCCCTTGCCGGTGCGGTCGGCCGCGAGTACGGCGCTGAGCACGGGGAGGGTGTGGGCGAGCAGCAGGAACGGCTTGCACAGTGCCGACAGGCCGTAGCCGAGGCCCGCCACGACCTTGTGCCGCCGGCCTCCCCGGTCGGCGAGATGGCCGCCAGCCAGCCGGACCAGGGCCCCGACGCCGTTGTTGATGCCGTCGAGGAACCCGAAACCGAGGGGCGAGAGGCCCAGGCCCGCGACCACGTAGAGCGGCAGGACTGCCGTGATCATCTCCGAGGAGATGTCCGTGATGAGGCTGACCGCACCCAGGGCCAGCACGGTGCCGGGCACGGCGGCCGACCGCCGCCCCGGACGGGAGTCCGGGACGACGGCGGCCTTGGTGCTGCGGGAGTCCGCGAGATACACGGGCGTCAGTTCCAGATGCCGGTGATGTCGGAGGCCGAGGCGGCGTTGCCCGCGTGCGCGCTCAGACCGGCCAGGTCCTCCACGGTCCGCAGGACGTTGTAGTGGTTGTAGGTGGTCGAGCTGGAGCTCCCGGGAGTGACGTGCTGTCCGTAGAAGACGGTGGGGATGCGGTTGCCGGACTGCTTGTTGTCCTCGTCGAAGGTGACGGCGAGGATGCTGTTGTGCGTCTTGGCCCAGGTGGCGTACGCGCCCAGGTTGTTCTTGATCCAGGTGTCGCCCGTGGAGACCGAGCAGTCGTGCATGTCACTGCACAGGTTCGGGGTGACGAACGAGACCTTGGGCAGGGTCGTGTAGTCGGTCGGGAACTGCGCGAACGTCATCGCGGTGTTGGTCGGCACGTTGGAGAAGCCGAACCAGGGGTTGTGCTTCTGCGCGTAGTTGCCACTGCTGCAGGTCGTCGAACCCTGGCTGGGCAGCGACTCGTTGTAGCTCTTCCAGGTCTTTCCGGCGGCGATCAGCTCGGACGCCAGGTTGGGTGCGGAGATGGACCCGACGCTGACACAACTGTCGTCGGTGCGGCCCTGGTTGGAGCCCGAGAACAGCATGTAGTAGTTCGGCTCGCTGGGGTGGGTGAGGCCGTAGGACTGGGTGAGGTTGGCGCCACCCGCCTTGAGGGTGTTGTTGATGTACGGGGCGCTGGAGCTGCCGATCACCTGGGAGTAGGCGTGGTTCTCCATCACCACGACCACCACGTGGTCGGGGGTCGGAAGAGCGGCGGCCTGAGCGGTGGAGGCCGTGACGGCCCACAGCCCGATCGAGGTGGCGGTGAGGGCGACGGCCCCGGCGAGAGCGGTGAGGGAACGGCGGTTGCGCTTGGGTGCCTTGACGGCGGTCATGACTGTCCTCCGGACAGAAGTGACGGACGCGCGGGGGGAGGCGCCGTAACGCTAGAGGTCCTGTGCCGGAACTGAGTGAAGGCCAGAAGAACCGTGGGACCCGCCGGGCAAAGATCACGCCACGCACAGGCAACGCACAGCAAAGCCCGGGTCAAGCAGGCGCCAACTCCCCGTCCGCGCCTGCCCGTTCCGTCAGCGCAGCTCCGCCCGGAACGCGGCCGGCGTCATCTCCGTGTGCTGGTGGAAGAACTTGGAGAAGTTCGCCGCGTCCGGGAAGCCGACCGCCGCGCCGACACGGCCGATCGGTATGTCCGTGTGGGCAAGGAGGCGCTTGGCCTCGAGGACCACCCGCTTGTCGATGAAGCCCTTGGGGGTCTCGCCGGTGGCGGCGCGGACCGCGCGCACGAGGGTGCGGCGGGAGTAGCCGAGGGAGTCGGCGTAGGCGCTGACGCTGTGGTTGGTGGCGAAGTTCTTCTCCACGGCGTCGCGGAAGAGGGTGAACGTCGTGTCCGACTGGCGGCGGACCGCCTCCGCGGAGCTGGCGGCCAGGTGGGCGAGGCGCAGCAGGAACGCCGTCAGGGAGTGGCGCAGCACCGCGGTGTGCAGGCTCAGCGGCAGGGTCGTGGTGTCCTCGTACTCGCGTCGGAGCTGGGCGAGCGCCGACTGCAGAGCGGTCAGTTGCGGCCCGTCGGGGTGGAGCAGCGGCGGCAGGTCGTAGCGGTAGAGGCCGGTGGCCTCCACCGTGGCGCGGGGCAGGAAGCCGGGCTGCATGGTCAGGACGGTTCCGCGGTACTCGCTCGTGCGCGAGAAGCGGTGGACCTGGCCGGGGCGGATCCACAGCAGGTCGCCGGCCGCCGCCTGGTACTCGGCGAAGTCGATCATGTGGCGGACGGGGGCGCCGTCGAAGAGCATCACCACATGGAAGTCGATGCGGTGCACGCGCTCCAGCGGTGCCCCCTCGGCGTGCCAGGGGCGGTCGAGCCCCATCGGGCCGACGTGCATGCCGACTCCGCCCACGCTCAGCTCAACCGGGAAAGGGAACGTTCGAATGCCGTCCACCCCTCCGTCACCGTCTCCACCTTGGATGGTTCTGTCCGCCATGTCCTTCTCACGCCGCCCGGCCGAAGCCCTCCGTGTCCCACTTTCACCACAGGCTGACACACGGCGACCTTCCCCCTTAAAAGTCAGACTTTTAAGTTTGAACGCAACCGAGCCGAATCCCCTCTTCGATCGAGGACTTCTTGAAGATGAGTACGCAGACACCGGACAGCTTCGAATGGACCGAACTCGACCGGCGCGCCGTCGACACCGCCCGTCTGCTGGCGGCTGACGCGGTACAGAAGGTCGGCAACGGCCACCCGGGCACCGCGATGAGCCTCGCCCCGGCCGCGTACACGATCTTTCAGAAGTTGATGCGTCACGATCCCGCCGACCCCGAGTGGACCGGCCGGGATCGTTTCGTTCTCTCCCCCGGCCACACCTCGCTGACCCTCTACACCCAGCTGTTCCTCTCCGGGTACGAGGTCGAGCTGGACGACCTGAAGGCCTTCCGGACCCACGGCTCCAAGACGCCCGGCCACCCCGAGTACGGGCACACCGCCGGCGTCGAGACCACCACCGGGCCGCTCGGCCAGGGTGTCGCGAACGCGGTCGGCATGGCGATGGCCGCCCGTTACGAGCGCGGTCTGTTCGACCCGGAGACGGCCGAGGGCGAGTCCCCGTTCGACCACACCATCTGGGCGATCGTCTCCGACGGCGACCTGGAGGAGGGCGTCTCCGCCGAGGCCTCCTCGCTCGCCGGCCACCAGAAGCTCGGCAACCTGGTCTTCCTCTACGACGACAACCACATCTCCATCGAGGGCGACACCGCGACCGCGTTCTCCGAGGACGTACTGAAGCGCTACGAGGCCTACGGCTGGCACGTGCAGCGCGTCGAGCCCGCACTCGGCGGCGACATCGACGTACCGGCCCTGTACACGGCGCTGAAGGCCGCGCAGGCCGAGACCGAGCGGCCGTCCATCGTCGCGATGCGCACGATCATCGCCTGGCCCGCCCCGAACGCGCAGAACACCGAGGCCTCCCACGGCTCCGCGCTCGGCGCCGAGGAGATCGCCGCCACCAAGCGCATCCTCGGCTTCGACCCCGAGCAGTCCTTCCAGGTCGACGCCGATGTTCTGGCCCACACACGCGAGGCCCTCGACCGCGGTGCCCAGGCGCACTCCCTCTGGGACAAGCACCTCGAACAGTGGCGCTGGGACCAGCCCGCGCGCGCACGCCTCTTCGACCGGATCGTCGCCGGTCAGCTCCCCGAGGGCTGGGAGGACGCCGTGCCGGTCTTCGAGGAGGGCAAGTCGGTCGCCACCCGCGCCGCCTCCGGCAAGGTGCTGCAGGCGCTCGGTGCCGTGCTCCCCGAGCTGTGGGGCGGCTCCGCCGACCTGGCCGGCTCGAACAACACCACCATCGACAAGACGTCGTCCTTCCTGCCGGAGGGAAACCCGCTGCCCGAGGCCGACCCGTACGGCCGTACCGTCCACTTCGGCATCCGCGAGTTCTCGATGGCCGCGGAGATGAACGGCATCGCCCTGCACGGCAACACCCGCATCTACGGCGGCACCTTCCTGGTGTTCTCCGACTACATGCGCAACGCGGTGCGGATGTCGGCCCTCATGCAGCTCCCGGTGACATACGTCTGGACCCATGACTCCATCGGTCTCGGCGAGGACGGCCCGACCCACCAGCCGGTCGAGCACCTTGCCTCGCTGCGCGCCATCCCGGGCCTGAACATCGTCCGCCCGGCCGACGCCAACGAGACCGCCATCGCCTGGGCCGAGATCCTCAAGCGGCACGCGACGAACCCGGCCCCGCACGGCCTCGCGCTCACCCGTCAGGGCGTGCCGACCTACGCGCCCAACCCCGATGCGGCCAAGGGCGGTTACGTCCTCGAGGAGTCCTCGAAGGAGACCCCGGACGTCGTCCTCATCGCCACCGGCTCCGAGGTCCAGCTCGCCGTCGCCGCGCGCGAGCAGCTGGAGGCCGAGGGGATCGGTACGCGTGTCGTGTCGATGCCGTCCGTGGAGTGGTTCGAGGAGCAGCCGCGCGAGTACCGCGAGCAGGTCCTTCCGCCGTCCGTGCGAGCCCGCGTCGCCGTCGAGGCCGGCATCGGTCTGACGTGGTACCGGTTCACAGGTGACGCAGGACGCATCGTCTCCCTCGAGCACTTCGGCGCCTCCGCTGACGCCAAGACCCTGTTCGCCGAGTTCGGCTTCACCCCCGAGAACGTCGCCGCCGCAGCCAGGGAATCCCTGGCCGCCGCCCGCGGTTGATCCGATCGCCAGAAAGAAGATGATCAAAGTGACCGAAGCAACCGCCACTGCGGGAGCCCTGAAGCGCCTCAGCGACGAAGGCGTCTCCATCTGGCTGGACGACCTGTCGCGCCGGCGGATCGAGTCCGGCAACCTCGCCGAGCTCGTCGAGAACAGCAACGTGGTGGGCGTGACCACCAACCCGTCCATCTTCCAGGCCGCCATCGGCTCCGGCGAGGGCTACGAGGAGCAGCTCGCCGACCTGGCCGTCCGCGGCGTCACGGTCGACGAGGCCGTGCGGATGACGACCACCGCCGACGTCCGTGCCGCCGCCGACATCCTGCGGCCCGTGTACGACGCCACCGACGGCCGCGACGGCCGGGTCTCCATCGAGGTCGACCCCCGTCTCGCCCACAACACCAAGGCGACGATCGCCGAGGCCAAGCAGCTCGCCTGGCTGGTCGACCGCCCGAACGTCATGATCAAGATCCCGGCGACCAAGGCGGGCCTCCCGGCGATCACCGAGGTCATCGGCCTCGGCATCAGCGTCAACGTCACGCTGATCTTCTCGCTGGAGCGCTACCGCGAGGTCATGGACGCCTATCTGGCGGGCCTGGAGAAGGCCGCCAAGAAGGGCCTGGACCTCTCCACGATCCACTCCGTGGCCTCCTTCTTCGTCTCCCGCGTCGACTCCGAGATCGACAAGCGCCTGACGGTGCTGGGCACGGACGCGGCCCTCGCGCTCAAGGGCAAGGCCGCCCTCGCGAACGCCCGGCTCGCCTACGAGGCCTACGAGGACGTCTTCTCGGGTGAGCGCTGGACCGCCCTGGCCGGCGCCAAGGCCAACAAGCAGCGCCCCCTGTGGGCCTCGACCGGCGTGAAGGACCCGGCGTACAAGGACACCCTGTACGTCGACGAGCTGGTCGCTCCCGGCACCGTCAACACGATGCCGGAGGCCACTCTCAACGCCACCGCCGACCACGGCGTGATCACCGGCGACACGGTGACCGGCGGATACGCACAGGCCCGCGCCGACATCGCCGCCGTGGAAACGCTCGGGATCTCCTACGACGAGGTCGTGCAGCAGCTCGAGGACGAGGGCGTCGCCAAGTTCGAGGTGGCCTGGCAGGACCTGCTGAACGCCGTCACCAAGTCCCTGGACAGCAAGGGAGTTGAGACGGAATGACCGAGCAAGTCGCGGTCGAGTCGGCCCTCGACTGGACCAACCCCCTGCGCGACGAGCGCGACCGCCGTCTCCCCCGCATCGCGGGCCCGTCCGGCCTCGTCATCTTCGGTGTCACCGGCGACCTGTCCCGCAAGAAGCTGATGCCGGCCGTCTACGACCTCGCCAACCGCGGCATGCTGCCGCCGGGTTTCTCGCTCGTCGGGTTCGCCCGCCGGGACTGGGAGGACCAGGACTTCGCGCAGGTCGTGCACGACTCCGTCCGTGAGCACGCCCGCACCGAGTTCCGCGAGGAGGTCTGGCAGCAGCTCGCCGAGGGCATGCGGTTCATCCCCGGCGACTTCGACGACGACACGGCCTTCGACCAGCTGCGCCGGACCGTCGACGACCTGGACAAGGCCCGCGGTACCAGCGGCAACTACGCCTTCTACCTCTCCGTACCGCCGAAGTTCTTCCCGAAGGTCGTCCAGCAGCTGAAGAAGCACGGTCTCGCGGACGCGCCCGAGGGTTCCTGGCGGCGCGCGGTCATCGAGAAGCCCTTCGGGCGCGACCTCGGGACGGCCCGCGAGCTGAACGCGCTCGTGCACGACGTGTTCGAGCCGGACCAGGTGTTCCGCATCGACCACTACCTGGGCAAGGAGACCGTCCAGAACATCCTGGCGCTCCGCTTCGCCAACCAGATGTACGAGCCCATCTGGAACCGGTCGTACGTCGACCACATCCAGATCACCATGGCCGAGGACATCGGCATCGGCGGCCGGGCCGGCTACTACGACGGCATCGGCGCCGCCCGTGACGTCATCCAGAACCACCTGCTCCAGCTGATGGCGCTCACCGCCATGGAGGAGCCCATCGCCTTCGACGCCGAGTCGCTGCTCACCGAGAAGCTCAAGGTGCTGAAGTCGGTGCGGCTGCCGGAGAACCTGGGCGAGCACACGGTTCTGGCGCAGTACGCGGAGGGCTGGCAGGGCGGTGCGAAGGTCGCCGGCTACCTCGAGGAAGAGGGCATCGACCCGAACTCGAAGACCGACACCTACGCGGCCATCAAGCTCGAGGTGGACAACCGCCGCTGGGCGGGCATCCCCTTCTACCTGCGCACCGGCAAGCGCCTGGGCCGCCGGGTCACCGAGATCGCGGTCGTCTTCAAGCGGGCGCCGCACTCCCCCTTCGACTCCAGCGCCACGGAGGAGCTCGGCCAGAACGCGATCGTCATCCGCGTCCAGCCGGACGAGGGCATGACCGTCCGGTTCGGCTCCAAGGTGCCGGGCACCTCGATGGAGATCCGGGACGTGTCCATGGACTTCGCCTACGGCGAGTCGTTCACGGAGTCCAGCCCGGAGGCGTACGAGCGGCTCATCCTGGATGTGCTGCTCGGCGACGCCAACCTGTTCCCCCGTCACCAGGAAGTGGAAGAGTCCTGGAAGATCCTCGACCCGATCGAGGAGTACTGGGCGCGGCACGGCAAGCCGGCGCAGTACCCCTCGGGCAGCTGGGGACCCGAGGAAGCCGACGAGATGCTCGCACGAGACGGACGGAGCTGGCGCAGGCCATGAAGATCGACCTGACCGACACCACGGCAAGCAAGATCAACAAGGCGCTGGTGCAGGGCCGCCGCGCCATCGGGACGCCCGCCGTGGGCATGGTCCTGACGATGGTGATCGTCACGGACGAGGAGAACGCCTACGACGCGATCAAGGCGGCCGAGGAGGCCTCGCACGAGCACCCCTCGCGCACCCTGGTCGTCATCAAGCGGCACGCCCGCACCCCGCGCGACCGCATGGCGTCCAAGCTGGACGCCGAGGTGCGGGTGGGTGCCGACGCCGGTACCGGCGAGACGGTCATCCTGCGCACCTACGGCGAGGTCTCCGACCACGCCGACTCGGTCGTGCTGCCGCTGCTGCTGCCGGACGCGCCGGTCGTCGTGTGGTGGCCGGTGGACGCCCCGGAGGTGCCCGCCAAGGACCCGCTCGGCGCCCTCGCGCAGCGCAGGATCACCGACCTGTACGCGGTCGAGAACCCGCTCGCGGCGCTGGAGCAGCGGGCCCGCTCCTACTCGCCCGGCGACACCGACCTCGCCTGGACCCGGCTGACGCCGTGGCGCTCGATGCTGGCCGCGGCCCTCGACCAGGCCCGCACGAGGATCGTCTCCGGGGCCGTGGAGGCCGAGGCCGAGAACCCGGCCGCCGAGCTGCTGGCGCGCTGGCTGGAGGCGCGGCTGCACGTGAAGATCGACCGTGTCGTGACCGCCGGCCCGGTCGTCACCGCGGTCCGCCTGGGCACCCAGAACGGCGAGATCGTCATCGACCGTCCCGAGGGCCCGCTGGCCACGCTGACCCTGCCGGGCCAGCCCTCGCGCACCCTCGCGCTCAAGGTCCGCACCACCTCCGAACTCATCGCCGAGGAGCTTCGCCGCCTCGACGCGGACGAGATGTACGCCGTCGCCCTGCGGGGCGAGGCCACCAAGGAGACCGCCTCTCATGTCTGACTCTTCGTCCGACTCCCCCAGGCTCACCCGGCGCCCCGAGTGGACCGCCCTGGAGGACCACCGTGCGGACGCGCTGCAACGCCCGCGGCTGCGCGAGCTGTTCGCGGCGGATCCCTCCCGCGCCGAGCGGTACGTCGTGCGCGTCGGTGACCTGCGCATCGACTACTCCAAGCACCTCATCGACGACGAGACCCTCGCCCTGCTGCAGGAACTGGCCGCCGCCACCGACGTGTTCGGGCTGCGCGACGCCATGTTCCGCGGCGAGCGGATCAACGTCACCGAGGACCGGGCCGTGCTGCACACCGCGCTGCGGGCGCCCCGGGACGCGGTGATCGAGGTCGACGGCGAGAACGTCGTGCCCGGGGTCCACGCCGTGCTGGACAAGATGAGCGACTTCGCCGAGCGCGTCCGCTCCGGCGCCTGGACCGGCCACACCGGCAAGCGCATCAAGAACGTCGTCAACATCGGCATCGGCGGCTCGGATCTCGGTCCGGCGATGGCGTACGAGGCCCTGCGCACCTTCACGGCACGGGAGTTGACGTTCCGTTTCGTCTCGAACGTCGACGGCTCGGACCTCCATGAGGCGGTGCGGGACCTGGACCCGGCGGAGACGCTGTTCATCGTCGCGTCCAAGACGTTCACCACGATCGAGACGATCACCAACGCCACGTCGGCCCGCACCTGGCTGCTGCACGGCCCGGGCGGTCTCGGCAAGGACAAGGCGGTCGCCAAGCACTTCGTGGCGCTGTCGACGAACGCCGGGAAGGTCACCGAGTTCGGCATCGACCCGGACAACATGTTCGAGTTCTGGGACTGGGTCGGCGGCCGCTACTCCTACGACTCCGCGATCGGTCTGTCCCTGATGATCGCGATCGGCCCGGACCGCTTCCGGGAGATGCTCGACGGCTTCCGCATCGTCGACGAGCACTTCAGGACCGCACCCGCGGAGGCCAACGCCCCGCTGATCCTTGGCCTGTTGGGCATCTGGTACGGCAACTTCTTCCACGCCGAGTCCCATGCGGTGCTGCCGTACAGCCACTACCTGTCGAAGTTCACGGCGTATCTGCAGCAGCTGGACATGGAGTCCAACGGCAAGTCCGTGGACCGCGACGGCCATGTGGTCGGGTGGGAGACCGGTCCGGTGGTGTGGGGCACGCCCGGCACCAACGGGCAGCACGCCTACTACCAGTTGATCCACCAGGGCACCCGGCTGATCCCCGCGGACCTGATCGGGTTCGCGCGTCCGGCGGCCGAGCTGAGCGACGAACTCAAGACCCAGCACGACCTGTTGATGGCCAACCTGTTCGCGCAGGGCCAGGCGCTGGCCTTCGGCAAGACCGCCGAGGAGGTGCGCGCGGAGGGCGTTCCCGAGGCACAGGTGCCGCACCGCACCTTCCTGGGCAACCACCCGACGACAACGATCCTGGCGCGCGAGCTGACCCCGTCGGTGCTCGGCCAGCTCATCGCTCTCTACGAGCACAAGGTGTTCGTCCAGGGCGCCGTGTGGAACATCGACTCCTTCGACCAGTGGGGCGTCGAGCTCGGCAAGGTGCTCGCCAAGCGCGTCGAACCCGCACTCACCGAAGGCGCGGAAGTCCCCGGCCTCGACCCCTCCACCACCGCTCTCGTGGCCGCGTACCGCGAGCTCAAGGAAGTGAACTGACCATGCAGATCGGACTCATCGGGCTCGGCAAGATGGGCGGCAACATGCGCGAGCGGCTCCGCCGCGCCGGCCACACCGTCATCGGCTACGACCGCAACCCCGACCTCTCCGACGCGGCGAGCCTCGCCGAACTGGTCGACAAACTCGAAGCCCCGCGCGTGGTCTGGGTGATGGTCCCGGCCGGCGCCGCCACCCAGTCCGTCGTCGACGAGCTCGGCGGCCTCCTCTCCCCCGGCGACACGGTCGTCGACGGCGGCAACTCCCGCTGGACGGACGACGAGAAGCACGCCGAGGAGCTGGGCGCCAAGGGCATCGGCTTCGTCGACGCCGGTGTCTCCGGCGGTGTGTGGGGCCTGCAGAACGGCTACGCGCTGATGGTCGGCGGCGACAAGGAGCACGTCGAGCGGCTCCAGCCGATCTTCGAGGCGCTCAAGCCGGAGGGCCCGTACGGCTATGTCCACGCGGGCAAGGTCGGCGCCGGGCACTTCTCCAAGATGGTCCACAACGGCATCGAGTACGCCATGATGCAGGCCTACGCCGAGGGCTGGGAGCTGCTGGAGAAGATCGACTCGGTGGACAGCGTCCGCGAGGTCTTCCGCTCCTGGCAGGACGGCACGGTCATCCGCTCCTGGCTGCTGGACCTGGCCGTCAACGCACTGGACGAGGACGAGCACCTGGACAAGCTGAAGGGCTTCGCGCAGGACTCGGGTGAGGGCCGCTGGACCGTCGAGGCGGCCATCGACAACGCGGTCCCGCTGCCCACGATCACCGCCTCCCTCTTCGCGCGGTTCTCCTCCCGCCAGGACGACTCGCCGCAGATGAAGATGATCGCGGCCCTGCGCAACCAGTTCGGCGGGCACGCCGTCGAATCGAAGTAGGCGCGTCGTGGGGGACCTTCTCCTGGTCCGCCACGGCGAGACGGAGTGGAGCGTGTCGGGCCAGCACACCAGCTGGACCGACCTGCCCCTCACCCAGCACGGTGAGGAGCAGGCCAAGTCCCTCGCTCCACTCCTCTCGCAGCGGACCTACGCACTCGCCCTGACCAGCCCGCTCGGCCGCGCCATACGCACCGCCGAACTCGCGGGCATCACCGGGACGTTCGTCGAACCCGACCTGCACGAGTGGGACTACGGCGCCTACGAGGGCATCACCACCGTCGAGATCCACCGCACCCGCGCCGACTGGGACCTGTGGACCGACGGCGTACCGCCCGGCCCGGACGGACACCCCGGCGAGACGCCCGAGCAGATCGGCCTGCGCGCCGACCGCGTGCTGTCCCGGGTGGCCGCGGCACTGCCCGACGGCGACGTGATCCTGGTGGCGCACGCCCATTTCCTACGGGTCCTGACGGCCCGTCGGCTGGGTCTGCCGCCCGCGGACGGACGGCTCTTCCAGCTGGCGACGGGCACGGTCAGCCGTCTGTCGACCGAGCACGACCGCCCGGTGATCGCCGAGTGGAACAGCCGGCCGTAGCCGACGAACTCTCCTGGCCCGGGCTACAGCACGTCTCCGAACTCGCTCAACACCCCAGGTGGGGCAAGCGCGTTGACGTAGTGGCCCGGGCCGTGGTCGTCGAAGGAGTACTTGAAGGGGATCGTGCGGGTCAGAGCCAGACGGGTGGCGAAGAACGCCAGCGGCGCCACGACGGCGAGACCCGCCAGGCTGTCCATCTGGGGGTAGTGCAGGCCCGGTTCGGTGACCTCCGTCCAGCCCTCCCCGCCGGCATGCAGCAGGGGGCGTACGGACCGCCGCACCCCTTCGGTGACGCGTACCAGCAGCCCTCCCCAGTCCCGTTCGACGGCCGTGCGCAGCACGTCGCTCGGCAGGGTCAGGCCGTCGATCGCCGACTCGGCGGCGAAGGTGAGCGCGGCGTCGACAGGCCCGTGCCGCCTGCGGTAGTGGAACTCGCGGCCGAACTGGGCGTACGGGCCGACCGGCCTGGGCGGCAGGGCGGGGACGACGTCCCGGTCGAAGATGTAGCGGATCAGCCGGTCGCGCAGTACGTACGTGTCGTGCGGGCCGGGCATCTCCTCGCAGGCGCGGGCCAGGTCGGGCCCGCCGACCATGGGCTGGCCGAAGGTGTAGACGCCCTTGAGCTTCTCGGCGATGTGCCAGTAGCGCGGCTCGTGGACGAGCGTGATTGCCATGATCGCGGCCATGGCGGCGCCGAGGCTGTGCCCGGTGATGTAGAGGGCCTCCAGGCCGCCGCCCCGGGTGCCCTGCCTGCCGGGGTCCAAGGACTCGCCGCGCACGGCGCGGTCCAGGGCCTCGATGACCAGATGCCGGGTGGCCCGGACGTTGCGGTAGAAGCCGGCGTGGACCTCGTACTTCCGGCCCTCCAGTTCGACGGCGAGCATCTCCGGGCGTACGTCGGCGTCGGTCAGGATGCTGATGATGTCCTCGGGCTGGGTGCCGCGGTAGCAGAGGATCGCGACCCTGCGGTCCTTGTCCTGGACGAGATAGGCGGCGGAGGCGATGTACATGGCGTCCACGCGCTGCTCGAAGGCCCGGCAGTCGTTCTCCTCCAGGCCGAGCCGGGTCATGATCATGGAGAGGGTCTGCACGTCGCTGTGCTGCTCGAATCCGGCGTACGAGTAGGCCGCGCAGGTCGCGAGCACGTGCGGGACGACTCCGTCCACGTCGGGCTGGTGCTTGTCCTCGACGAGCCGCTCCACCAGGTCGGGGTAGACCGGGAAGCTGCTCGGATCGGTCTCGGGTTTGCAGGGGCGCAGCGCGGTGTAGCTGGGCCCTTTGACGTATGTGTCCCGCATGTGGGACCTCCCCCGGTCGTCTGCGGGTGGTGAGCACACCACCGGTGCCCTGAGCCGTCAACCGAGAAGGAGTCGTTCCCCGGCCACGGCGGGGGCGGCGGATGGGGTTGCTGGGAAGCGGTGACGCCCCCGGTGCGGGCACGGCACGTTACGGCCCCCTCACACGCTCGGCTGACGTGCGCAAATGCCGCTCGGCATGCAATTGTTCGCATGGGGCGCAAGGTGGCGCAGATCGGCGCGAACCATCGCTGCGAGCGCTCCGGGGCACCGGTAGCGTGCAGGCCCCTGTCCCGTACGTATCCGTACGTAAGGAAACGACCGATGGCCGAGACCGGGCGGCAAGAACCGCAGTATGAGCGGTACGAAGGCGGTAGTCCCGAGGCGGAACGGCTGGTGTTCGCGCAGCTGGCCGCCGAGTTGATGAAGGTGCAGGTCAGGAACCGGCGGGCGGGAGGCGGCGGGATCGCCCGGACCTTCCATGCCAAGGCGCCGGTGGCCGTGGACAATGCGCGGCTGCGCTTCCACGACGATCTGCCGGCGGCGCTCAGGATGGGGTTCGCCCAGCCGGGCGCCGAGTATCCGGCGACGGTACGGCTGTCCAACGCGAGCGGCATCCGGCAGGGCGACGGCTCGCCCGACCTGCGCGGGGCGGCCGTACGTGTGCAGGTGTCGGACGAGGAGAGCCACGACCTGCTGGCGACGAGCTATCCCGTCTCGCACGCCCGCAACGCGCGGGAGTTCGTGGCCTTCGCGAAGGCGATGGCGGGGGCACGGAGTCCGGTGCAGAAGGCGTTCGGGCTGTTCGTGAAGCTGCCGCTGGCCGTGGGCCTCGGCACCGCGAACCGGATGCGCCGCAATGTGCGCGCGGCCACCCGGCACACCGTCAACTCCCTTGCCGGCGAGACCTTCTGGAGCCGCGGGGCGATCCTGTGGGGCGAGGCGGGACCGGTGCGGTTCCTGTTCCGGCCCGCACCCGGCAGCCCGGCGGCGCCCGCGCCGGACCGCCGCGACCCCGACCTGCTGCACCGCGAGTTCACGCGCCGGCTGGCGCAGCACGACGTCAGCTACGACCTGTGCGTGCAGCGGTTCGTGGACGAGCAGCGCACACCGGTCGAGGACGCCTCGGTGGAGTGGAAGGACGCCGTCGCGCCCGCGATCGCCGTGGCCCGGCTCACCATTCCCAGTCAGGACCTGAACACCGCGGAGGCCCGCGCGACCGTCCGCCGCATCGAGGACCTCGCCTTCAACCCCTGGTACACCACGGACGAGTTCCGCCCGCTCGGCAACATCAACCGGGCTCGCAAGGCCGCCTATCAGTCGGCGAGCGCGCACCGGCTGGGGTTGAAGTTCGTCACCGAGGAGCCCTTGCGCAACCGGATCCTCGGCCGCCCCACGGAGGCGGCGTTCGCGCTGCTGAACCGGTATGTCCCCTGGCACCGGCTGCCGTTGCAGCTGAGCCTGTTGAACCTGGTGTTCCTGCGCAAGGTGCTGCGCCGCCTCAACCTGATCGACACCGAGCCGCGCGAGGCACCGCCGAAGGCCCAGCGGGTGCCGGCGCCGATCCCGGAGCGGCTGCGCGGCGAGCGGTCGTACGACGGGACGTACAACGATCTGTCGGACCCGAAGATGGGCGCGGTCGGCGCGGCCTTCGGACGCAACCTGAAGCCGGACTACCGGCCCGACCTCTTCGACACCCCGAACCCGGTCACGGTCAGCCGCCAACTCCTGTACCGCGAGAGCTTCGTGCCGGCGACCTCCCTCAACATCCTTGCCGCCGCCTGGATCCAGTTCCAGGTGCACGACTGGGTCAACCACCGCCGCTACAAGCCCGGCGAGCGCAGCGTCGAGGTGCCGCTGCCGCCCGGCAGCGGGCCCTGGCACAACACGCCCGGCGGGCCGGGCGAGAACGTGATGCGGTTCGCGGAGAACGAGGGCATCGAGGTGCCGGGCCGCCCGCCGATCCTGTTCGCCAACAACGCCTCCCACTGGTGGGACGGCTCCGAGGTGTACGGCGAGGACGAACAGACCGCCCGCTTCCTGCGCGAGGCCGACGGCCGTGCCGAACTCCGCCTGGAGGACGGCCACTTGCCCGGCGGCAGCAACGGCCACATCCCGCTCACCGGCTTCAACGAGAGCTGGTGGATGGGCCTGAGCGCCATGCACACCCTGTTCGCCCGCGAGCACAACGCGGTGTGCGCCGCGCTGCGCGCCGAGTACCCCTCGATGAACGAGGAGCGGATCTACCAGACGGCCCGGCTCGTGGTCTCCGCGCTGATCGCGAAGATCCACACGGTGGAGTGGACGCCGGCGATCCTCGCGACGCAGGCGATCGACATCGGACTGAAGACCAACTGGCAGGGCCCGCCGCAGAATTGGCTCAACCAGCTGGGCCTGTGGCTGTTCGAGGCGCACTCGCTGACGGGCATCCCCAAGACCCTGCCGGACCACCACGCCGCGCCGTACTCGCTGACGGAGGACTTCGTCACCGTCTACCGCATGCACCCGCTGGTCCCGGACGACTTCGAGCTGCGCGAGCACCACTTCGGGCAGCGTCTGGAGACGGTGGGCTTCCTGGACATCCAGGGCGGCGCCGCCGAGTCGCAGATCCGCAAGACGGGCCTGGCGAACACCCTGTACTCGTTCGGCATCGCCCACCCGGGTGCGATCACGCTGCACAACTACCCTCGTGCGCTGCAGCAGTTCGAGCGGGACGGGGAGATCATCGACCTGTCGGTGGTGGACCTCGTACGGACCCGTCGGCGTGGCGTCCCGCGCTACAACGACTTCCGCGAGGGCCTGCACAAGCCGCGCATCCGCTCCTTCGAGGAGCTCACGGAGCACGCCGAGACGCTGGCCCGGCTGAAGGACGTCTACCGCTCGGTCGACGAGATCGACACGGTGGTGGGCCTGTTCGGGGAGAACCCGCCGACCGGCTTCGGTTTCAGCGACACGGCCTTCCGCATCTTCATCCTGATGGCGACCCGGCGCCTGCAGTCCGACCGCTTCCTCAACGTCGACTACCGGCCCGAGGTCTACACCCCGCTCGGTATCGACTGGGTGGAGCGGGGCGGCATGGACTCCGTGATCCAGCGGCACTGCCCGGAGCTGACGGCGCTGCTGCCGCGTGGGGCGAGCGCGTTCGCGCCGTGGCGGACGGTGCGG
Organism: Streptomyces sp. NPDC001663; assembly: GCF_042893105.1. NCBI lineage: Bacteria > Bacillati > Actinomycetota > Actinomycetes > Kitasatosporales > Streptomycetaceae > Streptomyces > Streptomyces sp. NPDC001663. Next base: position 718,857 of record NZ_JBIAUR010000001.1, read on the forward strand.
CCGACGAGCGACGGCGACCTGGACGGCGAGCACGAACGGGGCCGTGAATGACGACAGTCGACGGCCACCCGGGGCTGGCCGACCTCCTCGGCCGGCCCCTGCTGGACACGGTCTGGCACCGGCGCACCCACCGCGTCAGCCGCGGGGCCTCGGTGCCGGCCGGGTCGATGAGCTACCGCTCCACGCACACCCAGCAGCCGCTGTCGGAGCTGGAGGAGGCGGTGCTGATCGCGATCACCGGCTGCACCGGCCTCACCATGCCGGACCGCCCCTTCGAGGACCCGCGCGACGGCAAACCCATCATGGCCAAGCCCAACCTGACCATGGCCGGCCGGACCGCGGGCAGCCCGGACAACGCGCAGGGCACCCACTTCTTCATGATCAACGACACGGGCACGTACTACCTGCGCAAGCTGCCGCCCGCTCCTCAAGAGCCGTTCGACGCCGAGACGTTGGCGGCCCGGGCGGCACAGTCCAAGGTGAAGGTCCTGGACCACCGGCTCGACGTACCGCAGAACAGGCGGGACTTCCCGGCGTACCTGGACTCGAACCGCTTCCTGTCCAACCTCGCCGGAACGACGGTGTTCCTCCCGGTGGTCGACCTCTCCCACCAGTACATCAACGCGCTGATGTACCTGCTGACGCAGCCGGACGGGGCCCGTCCGACCCTCGTGGACGACCGCAACTTCTACCGCCCGGCCGGGGTGAAGAAGTGGGTCGAGAACGGTTTCCTGAACGCCGACCTGAAGCTCCCGCTCGGCGCCCTGGGCCCCATGCGCACGCAGATCGAGGCCGACCTGCTCCTCCAGAACCTGATGCTGACGGCGGAGGCGATGGGACTCGGCGCCTGGATCCACGCGTCGATCAACCCCCAAATCGCGCTGGGAGACCCGAAGTTCTCCCGGGCGTACGGCAGAATGCTCGGCTTCACCTTCGTCACCCCGCGCTGGCGCCTGGCGGACCTGTGGCGCTGGCACGTCCCGCTGCCGAAGTACGCGAACCTGCGCTCGCACCCGGTGGGGCTGACGTCCAAAGAGGGCGAGACGCTCATCGCCGCCGCGTGTCCACCGGCCCACAAGTCCATGGCGGACGCTGTGGATTCGGTGATCCGCTCGAAGTTCGGCACCGGCGGGATCTACACCGACAAGGATGTCTTCACCCGTATCTACAAGGAGGACTACGGGCAGCGCTATCTCGCGGAGGCCAGCGAGTACGAGGAGCGGGTGATCGACTGCGCCCGCGACATCTGCGAGTACATCATCCGCACCCACCGCCGCTTCCCGGCGCACACGGACGCGATCCACGTGCCGGGAATCTGGCTGCAGGCCCATCACGTGGAACGGGAGTACTACGAGCGGTTCTTCGTGAACGGGCTGACGGACAGGCACCGGCGGCACGCGGAGCTGTGGGATTAGAGTCCCGCAGTGTGGAGATCAACGATCTGACGCCGGCCGAACAGCGAGTGTGGCGGGCGTTCGCGACGGGGACGGCGGTCGACTTCCAGGAGGAGGCCGACGAGGACACGGCGGAGGGCGCGCACTGGGGACCCGAACGGACCGTTCGGGCAACCGTGTTGCGCGCCCTTCTGCTCAACGGGCCCCAGGAGCAGGGGGAGATAGCCGCGCTCAAGCTGAACGGGGCGCGGATCACGGGCGTGTTCGATCTCCGGTACGGCACGAGCGAGCACGCCGTGCGGCTGAGCCACTGCCACTTCGACGAGGTGCCGATGCTGTACGGCGCCCGGTTCCGCCAGCTCAACCTGAGCAACTCGGTACTGCCGGGCCTCATCGCGGCCACCGTACGCCTGGAGGGTGTGCTGCGGCTGACGGGCTGCCGGATCCGGGGGCCGGTGCGGCTCGGCGGGGCGCAGATCTCGGGGGCGCTGTTCATGGAACGGGCGCACTTCTCGGCGGACGACGACGAGGAGCCGGTGCTGCAGCTCAACCATGCCGAGATCGGCGACGACTTGTGGGCGCCGGATATGCGGACCCACGGCCAGGTGCGGCTCGACGGGGCAGCCGTCACCGGAGCGGTGAACCTGGAGGGCGCGGAGTTCCACCATCCCGGGGCCACCGCCATCAGCGCCCTGAACTTCGACACGGGCTCCGACATGCGGATGAGATTCGTGCGGGTCCGCGGTCGTGTCGACTTCCGGGGCTCCCGCGTGCCCGGCCGCTTCGACCTGACCCGGGCGCAGCTGTCGAATCCCGACGCCACGGCGTTGCGCGTGAGCAGTTGCACGCTCGGGGAACTGTGGCTGCTCCATGGCGGCATCGAGGGCATCCTCAATCTGCGCCGCGCGCACATCGAAGTCCTGTACCTGGACCCGGAGACGGTGCCGGCCAAGGTCCTGCTCAGCGACCTGACCTACACCACTCTCACCCCGCACCAGTCCGCCGAGCGCCGCCTGCCCATGCTCGACCGGGACGTCGCGTACGAACCCCACGCCTACGAGCAGCTGACCGCGGCCTACCGCCGTATCGGCGACGACCACGCCGCCCGCATGGTCCAGCTCGCCAAGCAGCGCCGCCTCCGCTCCACCCGCGCCTGGTACGGCCGCCTGTGGGGCTACGTCCAGGACGCCACCGTCGGCTACGGCTTCCGCCCGCTGCGGGCGGCCGTCTGGCTGCTGTCCCTGCTCGCGATCGGCTCGATCACGTACGCCGTGCACCACCCCCACGCGCTCAAGGCGTCGGAGGCCCCGCACTTCAACCCGGTCTTCTACACCCTCGACCTGCTGCTCCCGGTGATCTCCTTCGGCCAGGAGGAGGCGTTCGCGCCGGACGGCTGCTATCAGTACCTCGCCTACGCCCTGATCATCACCGGCTGGATCCTGGCCACGACGGTCGTGACCGGCGTGACCAGAACCGTCAGCCGCCAGTGAGCCGCCGCACGGCGTGCTGGGCCGCCAGGCGGACGGGTGCGTTCTGGGCGCCGTAACCCCGGTACTCCCCGTCCCGCTGGACGAGTTCGAAGAAGACGCGGCCGACGGTCCGCGTGTAGCAGTGCCGGAACTCCCCGTACGCATCCCTGTCGTAGAGAATCCCGAGCTCCCGATACGTCTCCAGCTCCCCCTCGGCGAACTCGAACCGGGCGGCCAGGTCGTCGTAGTAGTTCGCGGGCATCGCCAGCAGCAGCCCGCCCGCCGCCCGGAAGCGCTGGGCCGCAGCCACCACGTCCTCCGTGGCCAGGGCGAGGTGCTGGGCGTGGACCGTGTCGTCGGCGGGCGCCGCGCCGACGGACAGGGCGATACGGACGTCGCCGTCGGCGTTGGTCACCGCACGGCTGCGCAGCAGGCCGTACGGGTCGGCGACGTCCACGCTCTCCTGCGCGCTCAGGCCGAGCACGCTGCGGTGGAAGAGGGTGGCCTCGTCGAAGTGGTGCCAGGGCTGGACGAGGGCGAGGTGGTCGATCCGGGTCACGCCCGCCCCCTTCACCCCGTGCCCGGTGTCCTCGAAGTCGTCGCGCCAGTCGGGCAGTTCGGGCCGCTCCGTGGCGCAGAAGAACAGTTCCGTGCCGTCGGGGGCGGCCACCGCGTCCAGCGGTGCGTCCTCCGGCGCGCGACGGCGCGGCAGCACCGGCGCGAGCAGGGCCTCGGCACGGCGGGCGGCGCCGGCCGGGTCCGGGGACTCCAGACCGATCGCGGCGAGCCCGGTGCCGTCACGGCGGGCGGCCGGCCCGGTGTTGACCAGGACGCGCGCCTCGCCCTGCTGCCACAGATCCACCGGCTTGCTGCGGTGCCGCGCGGTGCGGGCGAACCCCAGCGCGGCCAGGACCGTCGACACCGGCTCGGCGTCAGGCGTGACCAGCTCGGCGAAGGCGACGCCCGTGGGGACGACGGGGGCGGGCAGATCGGCCAGGCCGACCTGTTCCTGGAGGACCAGGAGGGAGCGATGGGCGTCCACGGCGGTAGGACCCGCCTCGGCCTGCCGGAAGACGTCGTTGAAGACCTCGAGGGAGAGCGGACCGGCGTACCCCGTGCGCAGCACATGCTGCACCAGCCCGGCGACGTCGAACCCGCCCTGCCCCGGGAAGCAGCGGTAGTGCCGGCTCCACTGCAGGACGTCCATCGCGAGCAGCGGGGCGTCCGCGAGCTGGAGGAAGAAGATCTTCTCGCCGGGGATGTCCTCGATGCCCTTGGGATCGGACCCGCGGGAGAGGATATGGAAGCTGTCCAGGCAGGTGCCGAGCGCCGGGTGGCCGGCGGTCTCGACGATGTGCCAGGCGTGGTCGTACGTACTGACGTGCCGGCCCCAGGCGAGCGCCTCGTAGGCGACGCGGGTCCCGAACTCCTGCGCCAGGTCGGCCAGCCGGCTCAGCTGCTCGGCGGCGAGAGCGTCGTCGTCGACCGCGAGCGGCGAGACGCTGGAACAGACGAGAACCGTGTCGGTCCCGAGCCGCCGCATGAGCTCGAACTTGTGCCTGGCGCGACGCAGGTTGCGCGCGAACTCCTCCTCCGGCACGGCCTCGATGTCCCGCATCGGCTGGTAGAGATCGATGGTGAGTCCGAGGTCGGCGCAGCGGGCGCGGATCTCCTCGGGAGTGAGGGGACTCGCGAGCAGATCGTTCTCGAAGATCTCGACCCCGTCGAACCCGGCCCGGGAGGCGGCGGTGAGCTTCTCGGTGAGGGATCCGCTCAGGGAGACGGTGGCAATGGACGTACGCATGTCGGTACCTCTTCCTCCGAGACGCCCGGGACTACTTCTGGGCCCCCACGGCACCGGCCAACTCGGCGATGTCGGCGAGCATCCGCGCCGCGTCGGGTTCCCGCCCGGTGAACAGGCGGAACGCGTCCATCGCCTGGAAGACAGCCATGCCGCCGCCGTCGAGGGTGGCGCAGCCCAGCGCGCGAGCAGTGGTCAGCAGCTCGGTCTCCAGCGGGCGGTAGACGACCTCGGCGACCCACAGACCGGGGTGCAGGAGCTCGGCGGGGAAGGGCAGGCCGGGGTGGGCGGCCATGCCGGTCGGGGTCGCGTGCACGACACCGTCGGCGGCGGACAGCAGCTGCGGCAACTGGTCCGGTGTGGCGGCCGCCGCCCGGCCCACGCCGAAGTGCCGGTTCAGCGCCCCCGCGAGGTCCGCCGCCCGATCGGCCAGCGCGTCGACCACGGTGACCCGCTCGGCGCCCAGCGTGAGCGTCGCATGCGCCACGGCCGCCCCCGCACCGCCCGCCCCCAGCTGCACCACCCGCTCCAACGGCACATCCGGCAGCCCGCGCGCGAACGACGCGGCGAACCCGGTGACGTCCGTGTTGTGCCCGACCGCACACCCGTCCTCGAAGACGACGGTGTTGACCGCGCCGAGCGCCTCGGCCTGCGGGGCGAGCGCGTCCAGGTGCTCGATGACCAGCTGCTTGCACGGGTGCGTGATGTTCAGCCCGTCAAAGCCGAGATCCCGCGCGGCCCGCACCAGGTCGCCCACGGCCTCCGGCGGGACGCCGAGCGTGTCGATGTCGATGAGCCGGTACAGGTAGCGCAGGCCCTGCCGGTCCGCCTCCCGCTCGTGCAGCGCCGGGCTGAGCGACGGGCCGATGCCGGAACCGATCAGTCCGACGAGATACGAGTCCTTGGCCACGGGCCCTCCTGAGCGGCTCACTAATGTACGAACTAGTACGTTAGTCATAGCAGGCGGATGCGGAGCATGGGAAGACCCCGCCGGGCGCCGGCTTCTACAATCTGCGGCACTGGCCCTACGCCGTAAGGAACCCGATGACCAGCGTCGACGAACCGGCACGCCCCAACGGACGCATTCGTGACGCCGTCCGCACCAAGGCCGAGATCCTCGACGTCGCGACGCACGAGTTCGCCCGCGCAGGCTTCGCCGGGGCCCGGGTGGACGAGATCGCCGCCCGCACCCGCACCACCAAGCGGATGATCTATTACTACTTCGGCGGCAAGGAGCAGCTGTTCACGGCCGTCCTGGAGCGGGCCTACGGCGTGATCCGCGAGGCCGAGCAGGAGCTGGACGTCGACCACCTGGACCCGGTCGCGGCCATCCGGCGGCTGGCCGAGGTCACCTTCGACCACCACGAGCAGCACCCGGACTTCATCCGCCTGGTCAGCATCGAGAACATCCACGAGGCCGAGCACATCGTGGCCTCGGAGAAGCTCGGCAAGATGGGTTCGCCGGCCCTGGACGTGATCCGCCGGATCCTGAAGTCCGGACGCGAGTCCGGGCTGTTCACGGCCGACGTCGACGCCGTCGACCTGCACGCGATGATCAGCTCCTTCTGCTTCTTCCGGGTCGCGAACCGGCACACCTTCGGCGCCCTGTTCGGCCGCGACCTGGTGGACCCGTCCCAGCGCGAGCACTACCGGAACATGCTGGGCGACATGGTGATCGCGTACCTGACGGCGGACCGCACCGACGACTGACCGACGGCAAGATCCTTCGGCGCCACCTCTTGACACCCGGGAAACGTGAGCGCAACATCCCTGGACAACCGCTACTAACTATCCAGTGCGTTAATTAGCCGGGTAGCACCCGGCACGGCCGTCCCGCCATCCCAGGGTTCCGGCACCTCCCCTCTCCGTACACTCCACCTACGCTGGAGTTCCCTCGAAGGAGCAACGCCGTGTCGTCCGTCCCCGCCGAAGCCGCCGGGCAGCCGAAAAAGGCGGCAACTGCCGCCTGGATCGGCAGCGCCCTGGAGTACTACGACTTCTTCATCTACGGCAGCGCGGCCGCGCTGATCTTCCCGAAGGTCTTCTTCGACGAGTCCGACCCCGCCACCGCGACCCTGCTGTCGCTGGCCACGTTCGGTGTCGCCTACGCGGCCCGCCCGGTCGGCGCGCTCTTCCTCGGCCACTTCGGCGACCGCGTCGGCCGTAAGAAGATCATGGTCTTCACGCTGATCCTGATGGGTCTGTCGACCTTCCTGATCGGCTGTCTGCCCACCCGCCACCAGGTCGGCACCCTCGCCCCGGTCCTGCTGGTCGCCTGCCGTGTCCTGCAGGGCATCTCGGCGGCCGGTGAGCAGGCCAGCGCCAATTCGATGACCCTGGAACACGCGCCACCGAACCGGCGCGGCTTCTTCACCAGCTTCACGCTCAGCGGCACCCAGGGCGGCCAGCTCATCGCCACCCTGGTCTTCATCCCGGTCGCCGCGCTGCCCGAGGACCAGCTGCTGTCGTGGGGCTGGCGGGTCCCGTTCTGGGCGAGCGTCGCGGTCGCCGTCGTCGGCTACGTCATCCGCCGCAAGCTGGAGGAGACGCCGGCCTTCGCGAAGCAGGCGGCCACCGAGGGCGTGCCGAAGCTGCCGCTCGCCATACTCCTGCGCGAGCACTGGGTGGACGTACTGCGGGTGATCGGGGGCGCGCTGATCGCCTCGGTCTCCACGATCTTCACGGTCTGGGCCCTCGCCTACGCCACCAGCGACTCGGTCGGCATGTCCCGCTCCTCGATGCTCTGGGTGGGCGCGCTCGCCAACCTGGTGGCGCTCGGCGCGATCCCGCTGTGGGCCTCGCTCTCGGACCGGATCGGCCGCCGGCCCGTGTTCCTGATCGGCGCCGTCGGCAGCGCGATCATGATGTTCCTGTACCTCTGGGCCATCTCCACCGGCAACTACCCGCTGATCCTGTTCCTGGGCATCGTCACCTTCGGTGTCGTCTACAGCGCCGCGAACGGCGTGTGGCCCTCCTTCTACGGCGAGATGTTCTCCACCCGCGTCCGGCTGTCCGGCATGGCGATCGGCACGCAGATCGGCTTCGCCGTGGCGGGCTTCGCGGTCACCTTCGCCGCGCAGATCGCGGGCCCGGACGGCACCGACTGGTCCTCGGTGGCCCTGTTCACCGCGGCCCTGTGCGTCCCGCCGGTGATCGCCGCCTTCTCGGCCCGCGAGACCCACAAGGTCCCGACGGAGCACCTGGGCGAGCGCACCGCGCAGGAGGCGTCACAGCCGGAGACGGTCACGGCCTGACGGCCCGCCACCCCAAGCACCCCCGGGTTCCGGACGCCACAGGCTCCGGAACCCGGGGGTTCGTGCGTGCGGCGGGCGGACGTCAGGTGTGCGCTGTCGGATGGCGCGGCTCGTAGAGGCCGACCTCGCCGCCGCCCGGGAGCCGGAAGGCGGTCATCCGGCCCCAGCGTGCCTCCTGCACTTCGCCGGTGAACTCCACGCCCTTTCCGGCGAGTTCGGCGATGGTCCCGTCGAGGTCGTCGCACATCAGCATCAGCTCGTGCGACGCCTCACCGTCGGTCGGATGGAAGGCGACCTCCGTGGGCGGCGCCTTGAAGATGAGCCAGCCGTGGCCGGCGTCGACGTGCGTCCAGCCGAGGACGTCCCGCAGGAAGGCGCGGTCCGCCTCGGCGTCGCGGCTGTAGATCACCACATGTGCACCATTGATCACGCGCGGAGGCTAGGCGCGCGACCGGGCCCACGGCAAGAGCGGCACGCGGCGCGTCAGGCGGAGGCCGCGGCCACACAGAACTCGTTGCCCTCGGGGTCGGCCATCACGACGTGGTGCCCGTCGAACTCCTCCAGAACGTTCCCGCCCGCCTTCACCAGGCGCTCGGACTCCGCCCGGATGCGCGCCCAGCGCTCGTCGGGGCTGCCGTGTCCGGACACACGGACGTCGATGTGGAGCCGGTTCTTCACCGTCTTGGGTTCAGGGACCTTCAGGATGGACAGCCGGGGGCCGACACCGTCGGGATCGCAGAGCCAGGCGCCGTCGTCCGCCGAGTCGTCGTCGGGCAGACTGCGCGTCACTGACGGCCGGGCCGCCGCCGGAACCGTGTCAGGAGTTGGACCAACCCCGCTCGCACAGGACGAGCCGGTACCCGTCCGGGTCCTCGACCGTGACGCCCCAGCGGTTCCAGTAGGGGTTGGGCGAGGGCACCCGCTTGCCGCCGTGCTCCTCCAGGCGGGCGACCAGGTCCTCCGGTACCGGCCCGTCGACGTAGACGACGAGCAGGTCCTCCTCGGTGGGGCGGGGCTCGACGGGGTGGTCGGGCTCGTGCACGAGTTCGAGGTGCCAGCCGGCGTCCGGCCAGCCGAGCATGAGGAGGTCGTGCTCGCCGGGTTCGGACCCGCCCTCGGTCCGCCACACCACGCTCAACCCGAGCCCCCGCGCCCAGAACCGCTCGGCGGCGGCGAGGTCCCTGGACGGGCGGGCGAGGCGGATGTGGCTACGGCCGTTCACGGGCATCGTGACCTCTTCCTGAGCTGCGGAGTCTTCTCCCGCAGCCTAGGCAGTCCGTGATCGCCGGACCATCGGTCGTCCGCCCTGCGCCCCGGGACCTAGGCCCCCGTCAACCACCCCTCCCCCGTTGACAGATGACGTTTTCAGCAAGAACATCGGCCGAAACGAGCAGAAAAGAACACCGCTGCGGCACGGCAACCCCATGGCTCTCCCGTCTTACGCAGAAGGACATGAGTGGTGCGCATCTTTTCCCGCAAATTCGGCTGTCTCCTCGCCGCCGCCCTGACGGTGACCTTCCTCCCCTCGACGGCGGCCCACGGTTCCACCGCGCAGGGGCCGCGCGTCTCGCAGAGCGCCGGTGCCGTCACCCTCGACGTGCCGCCCGGGCACGACTCCCCCGGCTACTCGGTCTCCGTGCCGACGAGCGGTCAACTCGCCCTCATCACAAGAAGATCGGGCCACACGGTCCTCGCCACCGGGGCCGACGCCCTGCGCTTCCGGTCCGGCGGCACCTGGCAGCACGCCACCACGCTCACCGGCTGGAGCCGGCGCGGCGGCGTCCTCACCCTGACCGCGGACACGACCCTCGCCGGAACCCGCGTCGAGGCCCGCCTGACCCCGACTGCGGACCGCTATCAACTCACCTGGAACGTCAAGGGAGTTCAGGCCACCTCCCTCGACCTCGCCTACGACCTCTCCGCCTCCGGCCACTGGTACGGCCACGGCGAGACCAGCACCCCCGCCGGCGGCCCGTACACCGACCAGCCCTGGCCGCTGGACGCCGGGCGGGTCGAGCAGGAGGACTTCAGCGCGGCCTCGTACCAGATGGTGGATCCCTTCTGGTACACGGAGAGTTCGGCCGGGCTGTACGTCGACACGGGCGACACGATGGACGTGTCCCTCAACGGCGGCGGGGACGGGCTCGGGCACTTCACGGTCGAGTCCGGGGGCACGTACAAGGCCACGGTGTTCGTCGAGTCGACGCCCCGCGCCGTCTACCGCGACTACATCGGCATCGTCGGCAAGCCGCGCCAGAGCGACGCGACGTACGAGCAGTACAAGAAGCCGCTGTGGAACTCCTGGGCGCAGTTCTACACGAACGTCGACCAAGAGAGGCTCCTGGACTACGCAACCAAGCTGCACGACAACGGACTTGACGGTCACACCATCCAGCTCGACGACAAGTGGGAGTCGAATTACGGGAACATGACCTTCGACCCGAAGGCGTATCCCGACCCGAAGGCGATGTCGGACCGGATCCACGCCCTGGGCTACGACTTCGGCCTCTGGGTCACCCTCTGGATCAACCTCGACTCGGCCAACTACCAGTACGCGGCCGACCACGACTACCTGCTGCACGACGCCGCCGACCCCACCAAGCCCTGCACGGTCACCTGGTGGAACGGCACCGCCGGCATCGTCGACCTCGCCAACCCCGAGGCGAAGGCCTGGTACCAGGGCAACCTGAAGAAGTTGATGGACACCTACGACGTCGACGGCCTGAAGTTCGACACCCGCTTCTTCGACGACCACTGCGCCGGCCGCGACGGCAACACCCGCACCGACTACCAGCGCCTGGGCTCCGAACTCGCCGACGCCTACGACCTCCAGGGCGCCGGCATCCGCGTCCACTGGGGCAAGGCCGCACACGAGTCCGGCTTCGTCATCCGCCAGATCGACAAGGGGACCGGCTGGAACTCCCTGCAGGCGTCCGTCTCCCAGAACCTCGCCCTGTCCACGATCGGTTACCCGTTCGTCGAGACCGACATGATCGGCGGCTCCAGCGGGCAGCCCGCACCCACCAAGGAGGTCCTGGTCCGCTGGGCTCAGTCGGCGTCGTACATGCCGCTGATGTACGCCTCCACCTCGCCCGTGGAGACCACGGACTGGACGACGGGCCAGAAGGTGGACTACGACCAGCAGACCGTCGACCTGTACCGCGAGGCGATCGCCCGCCACGAGCGGCTCGCGCCGTACATCTGGGACCAGGTGCAGAACGCACTCAGGACCGGCGACCCGATCGTCCGGCCGCTGTTCTTCGACTTCCCGCAGGACAGGGCGAGTTACACCGTCGCCGACGAGTGGCTCCTCGGCCCGGCGGTCCTCGCGGCCCCGAACCTGACGTCGGCCCCGGACCGGGACATCCATCTGCCGCCCGGCAAGTGGTACGACGTCAGTCACGGTACGACGATCAAGGGCCCCAAGACCCTCAAGGCGTACGCCACCCCGCTCACCGTCACTCCGGCCTTCGTGAACCTCAGCGCGAAAGGCGCTGTTGAGGCCCTGCGCGCTCTGCGGTAACCATGGGGGACGCCGCGCGCTCCGGCCGGATTCAGGGGCGGCCGGGGCGCGCGGACCGGGGTTTCCCGATTGCAGGAGAGGGCGCTCAGCCGACCAGGTGGCCGCCGATCGACCGTGCGACCTCGGCGTGGGAGAGGTATTCGACGATGCTGTGCGCGCGATCGCGGGCATTGACGACGGCGAGGTCGTTCACTCCGTCCGCCCAGTCGTCGCCGAGCGGGCATCCGATGGCCACCGCGTCGGTCGGGCACCACGCGTTGAGCCAGTCGGCCACCGTGTCCGGACGCTTCGGCCTTCCGACCAGCAGCCTGCTGTACACGCTGTCCATGCCGAGCGGGCTCCCCGCGGTGGTCAGGTGTACGCGGCTCACTCCCGGAGACAGCCTTGTGATGAGGTCCATGCCCACCACCGTGCCGAGGCTGTGGCTGACCAGGACCACTTCTCCCTGGTCCGGGACGGTTTCGAGCACGCAGTCCAGGATCTCGTCCCGGATGGCCCCTTTGTCGAGGTACGCGGCCACGTCACGGAAGATCAGGGCGATGGCCCACTCGTCCAGGTCGCTCCTGGCGGCCAGCCAGCTCAGCTGCCGCTGCAGGGCGCCGACCACGTCGCCCCAGCCGAACCGCTCGGTGGCCAGTTGCCTCTCCTGCGGCACGTCCCACTTGTCTGCCGCCTCGTTGATGATCTCCTCGTACACCGCGCGAGCGCTCGGCGAGACGGGCGCGACTGCGTCCGCCACCGTGGCGGCCGTTGCCTCGACCATGCGCGGGACCGCCTCGTGTGCGGTGAGGGCCGCTGCCAGCCGGTCGCCGTAGTAGGGGAACCAGATGTTCGCCGGGTCGACCGGAGCGAGCCCGGCGCGGACGAGTCCCTGGTTGAGTCCGGCCGCCCATTCACGGCGCAGCTTCTCGGGGTCCTTGCCTTCCTGGGAGCGGCCGTGCACGAAGACCAGATGCCGGTTGCCGCCGAACGCGCCGTCCCGGCCTCGCAGTCCGGTGTGTGCCGTGGTCCGCTCGATGGCCGGACCCGGCGCGGCGACGACGGGAACGGGAGCCGTGACAGGGCCGGCAGTGGCGGTCTGGACGGCCTGCAGTCCGGACTCCGGGCCCATCTCGGCCAGCAGTGCCCGCTGCCGGACGGCAAGCGGCAGTGCGGCGAGGTGTTTCAGGATGGAGCTGATGCGTACGCCCTCGTTGGCCACCCAGTCGATGGCGTCGTCGCCGTCACCGGGGCGCCAGACCTGTCCGTCACGGCGCAGGACGCGGCCCTGGTCGTCCTTCCTGGGCACACCGCTGTGGTGGAGCGCGACGACCTCCCACTGGTCGTTGAAGACCGGGGATCCGGAGTTGCCGGGCTCGGTGTCGGTCAAGTAGTGCAGGAAGTCGTCGAGGCGTACCAGGAGCCTGTTGTCGCGCAGGGCGATCTCCTTGAGGCGTCCCATCGGGTGGCCGATGACGTTGACCGGCTCGCCGATCACCAGCTTCCCCGGCTGGGCGCTGAGCCGGTTCCAGCCGAACGCCTCCCCCGGAGGCCGCCGCTCCGGTCCGGGGGCGACCTGCACCAGGGCGAAGTCGAGGCGCTCGTCCGCCAGGAAGAACCCGTCGGGGTCGATTTCCAGTCGCGTCGGCGTCTGCGGTGTGTTGTCGACGGTGACCTGGGCCTCGAACTCGACGAAGCACTGCCGGGCGGCGTCCGCGTCGGTGAGCACGTGGTGGTTGGTCATCAGCAGGCTCGGCGACACGAGGAAACCGGTGCCCAGCGGCAGTTCGCGGCCGTTCTCCCGCACCGAGATCCGGGCGACGGTGCGGGCCGCCCGGGCGCCGCGCGGCAGGAAGCTCCATGCCTGCAGATCCTTGGACACGCCGAGGATGCGCTCGTACGCGGCGGACGCGGCCAGCGGCTCCGCCCGGATGGCCTCCACCGCCAGGGCAGCGGGCACAGCCTGCCGGTCGAGCAGACGGGTCGCGCGCGCCGCGAGTGCCTCCGGCGAATCCGGGAAGCTGACCCCGTCGTCCTGCTTGCGCTCGACCTCCTGCCGTTGGTCACTGGTCTCTTCGTATCGTGCGGCGGCCGCCGTGATCTGGCGCTCCCGCTCCTCACGGAACCTGTCGGTCGCTCCCATGTCGGATCACCGTCCTCTCGGCGCCGGGCTGCGGCATGCGACACCGTGGCCGCGCCTGTTGCGGATCCCTGCGGTGCCGGTGCCTGCGCACGGCTTTGGGATGTGGAGCCCGGTGCGCCCGCGCACGTACACGGCGGATCCCCGAAGGCCGTCGTCACCGCCGGCGAACGCCCAGGTCCCGGGCGCGCGGGGGCGTCCTTGCTACCGGTGCCTCCGACGCACATGCGCAGCATGACGGCTCCGGAGGCGGGGCCCTGGCCGATGCCGCCTACGCCGCTTGCCCGACCGGTTCACCGCAGCCTGCGCACGGGGTTCCACGGGCGGGCCCGTCTGTTTGAGGCTCTGGATCGTCTCCTCGATCCTGCGCATCTCGTCCTCGGCCCGCCCCGGCTCCTCGGCGTCGAGCCGGGCGAACGCGTGCTTGGCCTGTTCGTGCGCACGCAGGACCTTGCCCCGGGGGCGGCCGCGGCCCCCGTACGAGGTGGCAAGGACCGCTTGGGCATGGGCTCGGGCGAACCTGAGTTGCCAGGCGCGCACATCGATCTCGTCGTACAGCGACAGCGCCCGCCGGGCAGCGGCCTCGGCCCGCCCCGAACTCTGTCGTGTGGTGGCCGTGACGCGGTGCTGCCGGTCCACGGCACCGAGCGCGAGCAGGACTTCTGCCTCCAGGCAGCTCGTCCACGCCTCATGGACACGATTGGCCCATCTGTCCTCCGGGCGCATCCTCTCGTACTGTTCCAGCGCCTCCTCGGCGTGACGCAGCGCCCGCTGCAGGTCCTCGTGCCGCTCCTGCGACGGCCGGGAATGCGCCCTGCCCAGGTAGGCGTCCGCCAACCGGCCCAGCGCGAGGGCGTGTTGCGGCCGTACGGCTTCGCGATACTCCCGTTCCAGGGCGTTGTAGTGACCGTCCACGGCCTCGCTGTGCCGGGCGATGCACAGGTCCCAGTCCCCCTGGGCACCGTGCTGGACGCCCAGCACCGACAGGGCTTCGGCGATGTCCCGCCGCCAGAGGCCGGGGCACCTTCGGCGCAGGACCTCGTACGTCTCGACGCTCTCGGTGGCCTTCGCCACCGCCTGATCGACGTGTCCGCTCGCGCCGAGTTGCCAGGCGAGACCGCGCAGGGCGAACGCCTTCATGCTCTGGATCTCGTGCGGCTCGTGCTCGTCGCCCTCACCCGCTGCCGGCAACTGCTCGATCAGGTCGCATGCCTCGTTGGCCGCTTGCAGCGCTTCGCGCTGGCGGCCGATGCGGTGGGCCGCCGTGGCCTGCGTGCACAGGGCCTTCACCAGGCCGAAGGCGTGCCTGCGGGTGGGGTCGCGCCGGTACAGCGCCTCCAGGCGCCGGATGGCGTCACCGGCGCAGCCGTCCGCATGCTCGAACCGCCCGACGTCGACGAGCCGGTCCGCCAGGTCCTTGAGCGCCTCGGCGAGGCAGAACTCGTGCTCGTCGGACGGGCTGAGCTGCTGCAGCGCGTGGTAGGTGTCGACCGCCTGCCCGGCGGCCTCGTGCGCCCGGATGCGCAGTCCGGAGCTGGCCAGGTACAGCGACCAGCGTTGCAGTGCCTGAGCCAGTTCCCTTCGGTTGTCCCGGGTGGGCGGCCCGTCGGTCCGCCGGTGGTACTGCACCGCGTGTTCCGCGACGGCCGTGGCCAGCTCCAGCAGCGCATCGGGGCAGGGCACGTCGAACTCGCGCAGGACCTGGGCGGCGACCTCCTGCGCCGACTCCTTGTGCAGCGTGGAGTTGAGCGTGGCTGCCAGCGACGTCCCGATGGCGCTCGCGAACCGGTCCTGCTCGGTGACGGCGACCTGCTTGACCAGCCTGACGACCGGGCCGGCGTGGTTCCGCAGTGCCCGCTCCAGCGCCGCTCGGGCCTGCTGTTGGGCCGACGGCTCGCTCATGCCGTTCGCGACCGGATCCTCGATGCCGTGCCCGGTTGCGTTCGGGTCGGCGCATCGGCCGGCCTCGGAGCCCGCGGTGAGCTGCAGGACGTGGAGCACGTTGAGTATCTGGCGGGCCTGGTCGGCCGGGTCCTTCGGTATCCCCGGTCCGCCGGCCCCCACATCGAGCAGCTTCCCCGCCAACTCCGGGAACGTCACGATCACTTGGGCACCGAGCCGCTCGGCGAGCCTGAGCGGTTCCAGCGACCGCAGGTAGCCGTCACCGGTGAACTCCGCGTGCTGCCAGCGGGCGAACGCGCGCGTGAGCCACTCCGGTTCATCCGCGAGGTCGGGAACGAGCCGGAGCCGACGCGCCGCCTCGGTCTCCCGCTCCCCGTCCGTCTCCCCGTCGGCCACGGCCAGGCTGCACACGGCGACGATCCGCTCGAGCAGAACCGGGTCGTGCGGAAGTTTCTGCCTCATCGCGGACGCCTGCCACCTTTGGCGTTCCACGTCGATGGCGTAGTCCAGCAACGCGTTGGCGCGTGACCGCGAAGGCGGGCCGGCCGCGGTGGAGGGCATCTTGCCGAAACCGGTGCGTGCGTCCACCAGCGCCTGGATCAGTATGAGCAAGTAGCTGCCGAAGTCGGGCCCTTCGAGGCCGGGCACGCCCGGTTCGGCAGCCGGCACCCCGTCCGCCCCGGCCTCACCGTTCGGCGGGGCGTCACCCTGCTCCGCCACGGGGGCGGTCTCGTCGCTCTGCTCGTACCAGGTCCTGAAAGCGGCGAACGCCGCACGGTAGGCGTCTTCGCGGTCGGCCTCGTGCAGTGGCGGAAGCGGCGGGGGATCGTCCTCGTCGACCAAAGACTCGTACCGCCGTCTGATCGCCTGCCACCACGGTCCGCTGCTCTGGGCGACGGCCAGGACCCGCAACGGGTGATGGGGGTGATGGCAGGCCGCCTCGGTGAGGAGGACGTCCAGCTGACCGGCGTGGGCATCGGCGTCGTCGACGATCAGCAGGCGTCTCTCCGTCAGGGCGCAGACACCTGCGAACTCCACGTGCAGCGGGTCGACGACCCCGGCGACCCAGCCCCTCCCGGACATCGTGCGGCACAACTCGCGGGCGAGACGGGACTTTCCGACGGTGCCGCCGCCGGTGAGCAGCCGAAGGCGCTGTCCGGCACCCCGTTCGCACCAGTCGACCAGCGCGTCCAGTTGCTCGGCACGGCCGCGGAAAGGCACGACGCCGTGGCGGGACTCGAGCAGGTCCCCCTCGGACCACTGTTCGCGCGGGGGCAGCGGGCTGTACGCGGAGGCCAGGATTTCGCCGCCCGCCCATACCGGGTCCAGGGAGACCCGCGCCGGGGCCTGCTCCCCATTCCCCCTCAGCAGGAGATCGTCCGCCTCCACGACGCCGTCCTCGCCGCAGATCGCGTCGACCGGCAGCGCCATCAGCCGGCCCTGGATCGTGGCGCGGTCCTCGGTGATCACACCCACCAGGTGTTCCCCGCTGAACAGAGCCGCACCCGACATGCCGCTCCACAGGGACGAGCCCTGGACGACGGGTGAAGTTCCCGTCCGGATCTGGAAGTTCAGCCGTCTCGCTTCGCGCCGCGATCCCGTGAGCGGCAGCACGGATCCCCTGACGTCCTCGACGTTCACCCACCGCCTCGGGCCGGCTTGCTCCACCCCCGACCTGGGAAAGCCCAGCGCCTGCGCCAAAACGGCCTCCTCGCCGACCAGGCGCCCCAACCGCACTTCGTCGCTCCGCCGGTCCTGCCCCGTCCCGAACGGGTCGTCCTCGGTGGATTTCAGAAGCGCGAAATCGAGCCCACCGTTTCCCTTGACCTCGACCCGGAAGGTTCGCTGCTCGTCCGAGAGTGCGTAACTCCTTTTGCAGCGGGTGTATTTGCGGACCGCGACATCAGAGCCCTTCGAGCCGACACAGTGACCGGCCGTGAGGACGGTGTCGGGAGCCAGCAGATATCCCGAGCCCCGCTTTCCGTCGACGGAAAGCGACACCAGGCGCTCGGCGTCCAGTCCGGTCATTGCGCCCCGTCTCCCTCGTCAGCGATGAGAGTGGACGGGGGCACGGTGAGACTCAGTTTTATCCGGTGAGTCGTGGCATTGCCACGCGCGAGCTCGCCGCCCGCCTGAACCACCCAGAACTGCACACCTGCCTTGCCCGCGGCGCTCCGGGTGATCTGGACGGTGGCTTCCACTTCGACGTCGGCGATACCGAACCGCAGTTCTTCTCGCTCAGCGCTGCGCTGTGCGACCTGCAGCTCACTGCGCAGTGCGGCAACCATCTCCGCGAGACCCAGCCCATCGACCTGGCCCGCCTGCTGCTCGTCTGCCATGACGGCACGCCCTCGTGAACGAGTTCCTCACCCGAATTCGGGATGCGGCGCGAGATGCCTCTCTCAGCAATTCTTCAAGATTCCCCGAGCAAGGCAACTCGATCACTTGTGGCAGCGGTGCACGACCGGACGGGAAGGTGACAGTGCGTCAATCAGTGATTCACCCGCGGTTGGCCCCCTTGGGAATCCCGTACGCCCGGTCCACCTTCAGCCGTACGACCAGGCGGCGGTCGCGGACCATCGCGGCGCGGTAGTCGTCCCAGTCGGGGTGTTCGCCCAGGACGTCGCGGTAGAGGCGGATCAGTTCCTCGACCGTGTCGTCGTGCTGGTCCTTCGCGACGGGCGTGAGCTCGGCGGTGCCCTCGACGACCGTGTAGGCCCGGCGGTCGGGGGTCGACACGTGATACGAGGCCCTCGGGTCGCGGCGCAGGTTACGGGTCTTGGCCCGGTCGTCCGTGACGGAGATCCGGACGACGCCCTCGTCCGGGTAGTAGTGGTGGCTGACGTTCGACAGCTGGGGCCGGCCGTCGCGTTTGAGGGTGACCAGCACCCCGCTGCGGTCCTCGGAGAGCAGTTCGAGCAGTGTGTCCTGGGTCATATCCGGTTCAACTCATCGGGGCGATCTCCGCATTCCCGCACCCTGCGACTCTCCGCAGCCGAGTAGACACTGTCTACGGAGACTGGTAGACAGTGTCTATGACCATGGATGCGTCGGAGAGAGGTCTACGGGACCGGCTGGTCGAGGTCGGCGTGGAGCTGGTCGCCCGGGAGGGGGTCCAGGCACTGACCCTGCGGGAGATCGCACGCCGGGCGGGCGTCTCGCACGGGGCGCCCCGCCGCCACTTCCCCACCCATCTCGAGCTGCTGTCCGCCATCGCCCGGCGCGGCTTCACCGACCTGGCCGCACACACGACGGCGACGGCCGGGGACGGGACGGCGGACCCGCGAGAACAGGTGGAGGCACTGGCGCGCGTCTACCTGGACTTCGCCCTCACCAACCGCGGCATGTACGAGCTGATGTTCCGTCACGACCTGCTGGAGAGCGGCCACTTGGGACTGCGGGACACCAGTCTGCCGCTGTTCGGCCGCCTGGTGGAGCTGGTCGGCCGGATCCGGCCCGACGTCGATGCCCGGCTCGTCGCGGGCGCGCTGTGGGCGAACCTGCACGGCATCGCCCAGCTGTGGGGCTGGGGCAGTCTCCAACTCGCCACGGGCGCCGACGACTTCGTACCCCTGCTGCGGTCGGCCCTCGACGCGCACCTGGGGGACGGCGCATGAACCGCCACCGTGCCCTGACGCTGGCGAGCAGCGTGGTCGGTGCCGTGATCGTCGCGCTGGACGGCACGGTCCTCACCGTCGCGCAGCCCACCCTGCAACGGGACCTGGGCGCCTCCTTCGCACAGGTCCAGTGGACCAGCACCGGCTATCTCATCGCGGTGGCGGGCCTGTTGGTGTTCTCCGGGCGGCTCGGCGACCGGTTCGGGCATCAACGGGTCTTCGGCGTCGGCATGTTGGGCTTCGGGGCCGCGTCGGCGGGCATCGGGCTCGCGCCCGATATCGGCTGGGTGATCGGACTGCGGGTCGTCCAGGGGGTGTTCGGGGCGTTGTTGCAGCCGGCCACGCTCGGGATGCTGCGGGCGGCGTTCCCGCCGGACCGGCTGCGGATGCCGATCGCCGTGCGGACGAGTGCGATCGGGGTGGCGGCCGCGGCCGGGCCGGTGCTGGGCGGGGCGCTGGTGTCCGGGCCGGGCTGGCGGGCCGTCTTCTTCCTCAACGTCGTACCGGCGCTCGTCTTCGGCGTTCTCGCCCTCACCGCGCGCGACGTCCCCCGGCAGCCCTCCCCCGCCCGCCTCGACCTGCCCGGCGCGCTCCTCCTCGCCGTGACCCTCGCCTGCCTGGTCCACACCCTCGTGGCGCTGCCCGACAGCGGATGGACGGCGGCGAGCACGGCCGGCCTGGCGGTGGTGGCCGTCGCAGGTGTCGCCTTCGTACGGCACGAGCGGCGTACCGCGAGCCCGCTGGTGCCGTCGGACGTCGTCGGCTCGGCGGCCGTGGGCTCGGCGCTCGGCATGCTGGTGGCCGCGTCGGCGGCCCTGCACGGCACCCTGTTCGTCGCCACCTTCCTGCTGCAGGACACGCTCGGCCTCGATCCACTGCGCATGGCCCTGCTCAGCCTGCCGCTGGCGGCGCTGATGATCACCGCCGCGCCGGTGTGCGCACTGCTGCTGCGCCGGGCCGGGGCCCGCCGTACGACCGTGGTGGCGATGGGCGTCCTCGCCGCCGGGATCCTGCTGCTCGCCCGGGCCTCGGGCACGCTCGCGCTGTGCACCGGGTTCGCGCTGCTGGGGGCCGGTTTCGGCACGGTGATGGTGGCGGCGACGCATGTCGTCGTACGGCAGGCCGCCGTGGAGTCGGCGGGGGTGGCGGGCGGGCTGCAGCAGACCGCGCTGAACGTCGGGCCGGTGCTGGGCGTGGCCGCCGCGACCGCACTTCTGGGGCTGGGCCACGGGCACGGGCTGCCGCTGCTCGTCCTCGCCGCCGTGGCCGCGGTCGGGGCGGTGGCGGGCCGCGCACTGCCGAAACGTTCCGCCGCAACGATCAATCCTGGTCGAGCGGGGGACCTCGAACGGGTTCCTGAGCGACGATGAGGTCTGAGGCCGGTGTGGCGGGGTATTTGCCGGACCGCACCTCGACGAGCGCATTCGGAGGAGAGCGATGGCACAGCTGCGACAAGAGGTCGACCCGGGCGAGGCCGGGCTGGACGTGAAGGCGCTGGACCGCCTCGACCAGCACTACGCCCACTACGTCGACGAGGGACGCCTGCCGGGCTTCCTGGTGGCCGTGGCCCGCGGCGGACGCGTCGCCCACCTCACCACGCACGGCATGCGGGACGTCGCGGCCGGGCAGCCCGTCGAGGCCGACACCCTGTGGCGGATCTACTCCATGACCAAACCCGTCACCTCGGTCGCCGCACTGATGCTGGTCGAGGAGGGCCGGCTGTCGCTGGACGACCCGGTCGCCGCCCATCTGCCGGCCTTCGCCGACCCGCAGGTGTACGAGAGCGGCTCCGGCGCCGGGATCAGGACCCGCCCGGCTGTCCAACCCCTCCTGATCCGGCACCTGTTGACCCACACCGCGGGCCTGACCTTCGCCTTCTACCACTCCCACCCCGTCGACGCCCTCTACCGCGAGGCCGGCCTGGAGTCGGCGGTACTGCCGGGCTCGAACCTTGCCGAGACGGTCGACGTGTACGCGAGCCTGCCGCTGCAGTTCGAACCGGGCACACAGTGGAACTACTCGGTGGCCACCAATGTGCTCGGCCGGGTGATCGAGGTCGTGTCCGGGCAGCCGCTCGACGCGTTCTTCGCCGAGCGGATACTCGGCCCGCTCGGCATGACCGACGCCGGCTTCTGCATCACGGACGAACAGGCGCCCAGACTCTCGGAGTTGTACGGCGAGAAGGACGACGGCCGCATCCAGCCGGTCCCCGGGCTGCCGCTGCGGGGCCGGCCCCGCTTCCTGTCCGGCAGCGGCGGCATGGTGGCCTCCGCGCACGACGTGCACCGCTTCATGGAGCTGCTGCGCCGCCGCGGCGAACTCGACGGTGTCCGCCTGCTCGCCCCCGAGACGGTGGACCTGATGACCCGCAACCACCTCCCGGGCGGCGTGGACCTGCGGACCTTCGGCAGCCGCCCGGCCCACGACCAGCCCGGCAACGACGGCGTCGGCTTCGGCCTCGGCGTCTCGGTCGTCGTCGACCCGGAGCGCACCCTGGCCCCGTCCGGCCTCGGCACGTACGGCTGGAGCGGGGCGGCGACGACGACCTTCTGGGTGGATCCCGGCCGCGACCTGACCGTCCAGTTCATGACGCAGGTGCGGCCGCAGACCTTCAAGCTGTTCCCGGACCTCAGGCGGCTGGTCCAGGAGGCGATCACGGACTGAGGGCTACGGGGCGACGGTCAGGGTGAAGTCCACTCCCTCGTCGGCCAGTTCGCCCAGCCACTCCTCGGAGCGGGCCGCCGTCTCGGCGGCCCGGTTCAGGCCCGCCGGCAGGGAGCCGTCCAGGATGTGCCGGATGCCGAGGGCGAGCGGGCGCGAGACGAGACGGGCCATCGCGCTCTCCTCCGCGTCACCCACCAGGTCCAGGAGGTAACTCCCCGACCAGCTCTGCCCCTCCTCGCCGCGCACGTCCAGCGAGACGGCGAGGACGACGCGGTCGCGGTCGGCGTCCGTGGTCGGATAGCGGGCCGCCAACTCCTGGGCCAGGGCGGCGATCCGGGCGTCGTCGCCGCCCTTGAGCTCCTCGAACACGGCGTCCCAGGCCTGCAACCAGCCCTCCAGTCGCAGGGTGCCGCGCACGAAGGACCGTGCCTGCCAGGCCGCCGGCAGCCCGTACTGCTCGACGAAGGGCACGCTGTCGCGGTTCGGGTAGACCTCGAAGGTCTCGCCGTCCAGGACGTGCGGCCGGGTGACCTCCCAGGGCCGCTCCGCGGTGGTCTCGGCGCTGTCCTCGATGTAACGGGCGGGCGAGCGCAGGGCGCCCAGGACACCGGCCGGTGCCCAGCTGAAGCGGTACCTGAAGTCGTTCGGGACGGCGGGGATGCCGCCGCAGTACGAGGTGAAGGTGTACGAGGCCGCCGTGCCGTCGCCGAGCGCCGCCCGTGCGCGGGCGACGAGGCTGTGGGCGAAGAGGTGGTCGATGCCGGGGTCCAGTCCGGCCTCCGTGAGAACGACCACGCCGGCCTTGACGGCCTGCGGCACCTGCTCGAGCACGGCGTCCGAGACATAGCTGGAGCAGGCGAAGTGGGCGCCGGCCGCGACACAGGCGGCCAGGATTCCGGCGTGCTCGGGTGCGGGCAGCATCGACACGACGACGTCCCCGGGGGCCAGTTCGGCGGTGAGCGCGGGGAGCGTGTAGGCGCGGGGCTCGGCGCGTCCGGTGAGGCCCAGCCGGTCGAGGGCGTCGGCGGCGCGCTCCTCGGTGCGGTGCCACAGCCGTACGTGTCCGGCGGTCTCGCACAGTCGGGTCAGACCGCTGCCCGTGGACAGTCCGGCGCCGATCCAGTGGACGGTGCCGCTCGCCGAAACCCTGTCGACGCCGTCAGACATCGCGGAACTCCCCGTCTTCGATGCCGAGTTCACGGCAGGCCTGGTGGAACCGGTCGAGACAGCGCCCCCACGGGCCGCCGACACCGAACTCCAGCAGCTGCGGCACCAGTGCCGCCGAGAAGTCGGTGCTGGACTCGGCCGGCAGCAGGGACGGCAGGTTGTCGATCGCGATGAGGTCCAGTGGGGGTTCCTTGCGCAGGCGGCGCACCGGGTCCGTCCAGTCGGTCGTGCGGTCGTAGACCGGCAGGACGTTGAGGGGCGAGCCGACGTCGCAGGTGACGTCGCAGAGGGTGCGCAGACGACGGGCGGGGTCGTCGAGGTCCTCTTCGCGGACGAAGGGCGGGACCGGTGTGGTGGCGAGGACGGCGTTGACCATCGCGTCGTGGGCGAGCAGGGCCGGGCGGTCCAGGTCGCGGGTCTCGGCGAGGTCCCAGCAGGTCGGCTCGATGCCGGCGGTGTGGAAGGCGACACGCGCTCCCCGGCCGCTGCGGCCCAGGGCGCCGATCACCAGGGCGGTGAACTCCTCGTCCCCGGCGGCGGGTTGGAGCGTGACGTCGAGCTCTTCCTTCGACGTCGGCGTCAATGGCGCTACGAGCCTGCCGCGCTGCTGGAGCACGGCCAGGGCCGCGCCCAGGTAGCCGGCCCAGAACCCGAACGCGGCGAGCCGGCGGCCGTGGTCGTCGACCAGGTACTCCAGGTCGAGCAGCGTCCCTCCCCCGGCGGCGAAGCGCCGCAGCAGGGCCTCCGCTCCCGGCTGCTGCTTGTAGGCGTGCCCGAAGAAGATGTGCCGGTGCGTCAGCTCGCCCGGCCCGTCCGGGAGTTCCTTCAGGCCGAGGACTACGGCGTCCTCGGGGGCCGACACCCAGGAGCCCGCGGGCGCGACGCCGCAGCCTGCCGCCTCGTACTCCTCGATCGGGAAGATCCGCTGCGGGGACTCCTCCACGGTCAGCGTGACCCCGCCGTCGACGAGCCGCCGGGCGTCGGACGGCACGATCGGCGTGCGGCGTTCGGTGCTGCGGACCTCGTGGCGCAGCCACAGGTGGAGCTCTGTCATACGGGGTGGGCCTCCGGGGCGCGGACGCCGGCCGCGGGGCGGCCGGCGTTCATGGGGCTGACGTCCACGAAGGGTACGCGGCCCGGGCACGGGTCGCGGATCACCTCGCCGACGGCCGGCCCCCGCCCGTCCCGTGCTCAGGACAGGTGCGCCACCGCGTCCAGGTGCGGCAGGACGTGGTCGAGGCGCTCCCGCTTGGTGCGCAGGTAGGTGATGTTGCTCTCGCACGGCGGGATCAGCAGCGGCACCGTCTCGGCGACTTGGATGCCGTGCCGTACCAACGCCTCACGCTTGCGCGGGTTGTTGGACATCAGCCGCACCGAGTTCACGCCCAGGTCCTGGAGGATCTTGGCGGCGACACCGTAGTCGCGGGCGTCCACCGGCAGCCCGAGCGCGAGGTTCGCCTCCACGGTGTCCAGGCCCTCCGCCTGCAGCGCCATCGCCCGCAGCTTGGCGAGCAGACCGATGCCGCGCCCCTCGTGGCCCCTCAAGTAGACGACTATGCCGCTGCCTTCGGCGACGACGGCCTTCAGCGCGGAGGCGAGCTGGTCGCCGCACTCGCAGTGCTGGGAGCCGAACGCGTCACCGGTCAGGCACTCGGAATGCAGCCGGGTCAGGACATCGTCCGTGCCGATCTCGCCGTGGACCAGGGCCACTTGTTCATCCCCGCGGTCGTGATCCATATAGCCCACCGCCCGGAATTGCCCGTACACCGTGGGCAGCGGGGCATTCACGATCCGTTCCACACCCGTGCGCTGCGGGGACTTCTTGCCGAGTACACCAATTTTTTCTGTCATGATCTGGTTCCTAAGCAGAGACGAAAGGCCGTGAAGAAATGAGTGGTTCGGGCGCGCGTACGGCGGCAGGCGGGCTGGTGCCGACGGACACTACGGAAGAGGTACGGACCAGGGCGGCGGGTGTCTCAACGCAGGTCGCCGTCCTTCCGGTGGGGAGCTTCGAACAACACGGTCCGTTCCTTCCGCTGGCGACCGACACGCTCGTCGCCTGTGCCGTGGCCCGGGAGATCGCCGCGGCGTACCCGGTGCATCTCCTTCCGCCGGTGACGATCTCCTGCTCGCACGAGCACGCGGCCTGGGCCGGTACCGTCAGCATCTCCTCGGTGACCCTTCATGCGGTGGTGTCGGACATCGCGGCCTCGCTCCGCCGCTCCGGCGTCGACGCCCTGGTGGTGGTCAACGGACACGGCGGAAACTACGTACTGGGCAACGTCGTTCAGGAATCCTCCGCCCGCGGCGAGCGAATGGCGCTGTTCCCGGCCGTGGAGGACTGGGAGGAGGCCCTGCGGCGGGCGGGGGTGGCCACCTCGCTGCTGACCGACATGCACGCGGGAGAAATCGAGACCTCCATCCTTCTGCACGCTCACCCCGAATTTCTCCGGCCCGGTTATGAGACCTCCGATTTTGTCGCGGACGACCGGCGTCATCTGCTCACCCTCGGTATGTCCGGCTATACCGATTCGGGCGTCATCGGACGCCCTTCGCTGGGCTCCGCGGAAAAGGGGAAGGAACTGCTCGCGAGCCTGGCGGATTCCTTCGGAGCGTATTTCTCGCTGCTCACCTCAACTGACGGACGCGCATAGTCGGCGCCCGGTTCCGGGGCCGCTTCGGCCGTCCCGGAACCGGAGCGCAGACCGGTGTACCAGCGGGCGACCAGGACCACGGCGCCCGGCAGGGCGGCCACGAAGCTGAGCACGCCGTACACGACGGCGACCGCCACCCCGCTGTCCGCCCCCAGGCCGGCTGCCCCGAACGCCCAGGCGGCGACGCCCTCCCGGGGCCCGAAGCCGCCGACGTTCAGCGGCAGCCCCATGGCGACCAGCGCCAGCACCGACAGCGGCACCAGTACGGCGACGGAGGCGCCCGAGCCCGCGACCCGGGCGGCGAGCACGAACATCCCGATGTGACCGGCGAGGATGAGCAGGGACGAGAGGGTGACGCCCGGCCAGTTGCGGCGCGAGAGCAGCCCCTCGCGGGCCTCGGCGAGCGTCGCGCGCAGGGCCTGCCCGCGACGGGACGGCGCCGACCGGTTCATCCGCAGCGCCACGACGACGGCGAACGCGCCCACCGCGGCGAGCGCGACCAGCGGGGCGAAGTGCCGGACCTCGCTCAGCACCGGCGACGGCATGGTCAGCAGCACGGCCGCGCCCACGACCGTCAACGCGATCTGCCCGGCGACCCGTTCGAGCACCACCGAGCGCACCCCGCGGCCCATGTCACCGGCGCTCTGCCCGTGCCGTACCGCCCGGTGCACATCGCCGAGGACGCCGCCGGGCAGGGCGGCGTTGAGGAACAGCGCCCGGTAGTAGTCGGCGACGGCGGCGCCCAGCGGCAGCCGGATCTTCAGTCCGCGGGCCACCAGAGCCCAGCGCCAGGCGCTGAGCACGGTGGTGGCGACCCCGATCAGGAGAGCCACCAGCAGGGTCGTGGCGTCGATCCGCCGCAGCCCGTCGAGGAGTACGCCGGTGCCGAGCCGCCACAGCAGCGCACCGAGGATGACGACACCGGCGACCGTGCCGAAGTGGGTGCGTACGGCACGGGAGTTGAGGCGCGTCAGGACCCGGCGCCACCAGGGGGCACCGGCCGCGGACCGCGCGGAGGAGACGATCACGCCGATACGGTCCTGGGAGACGGCGGCATCGAGGAGGCCGGTCCGCGCCCGCAGAGCCGTCTCCCTCGTCGCGAGGCAGGCCGACCCGTCCGTCCATACCTCGACCACGACCGAAGCGGGGCCGACGGCCGCACCCGCCGGTACCGGGCGGACCGCGCCTTCGGGTCGCTCCTCGGCGCCGACGCCCGCCGACGTCCGGGACACGACGTCCACACCCCGCCCGGCCTGCACAGCGCCGCGCCGGTCGGCACGCACCACGACCGCCCCCACCGTCTCCACGCTCATGACGCCCCGCCCGTCGGCCGGGACAGCGCCAGCAGGTCGCTGTGGTGGATCACGGCGTGCAGCTCGCCGGCCTCGCAGGCGGCCAGGCGGTCCTGCAGATACCGTTCTGCACGCTGCTTGACCTCGGGGCGCTGTTCGACGGCCGCGCCGACCCAGCCGCGCAGCCACTGGGCCGTCAGCGCGGACTCGCCGGGGCCGAGCCGCCAGGCGCTCGGGTTGACCCGTACAGTCGCGCCGCGCTCGGAGAAGGCCTCGCAGGCGACCGTGATCGAGTCCGGGCCGAGCAGGCCGCCGCGGCGCTGGTGCTCGTTGAACGCCTCGGCGATCTCCTCGTCCATCGGATCGGACGGGGTGAGCTCGACGCGTCCGGCCACCGAGAGCGTCAGCAGCGCCGGGCAGCCGGCTCCGGTGCAGGCGGCGGCGAGGGTGTCGATCTCCTCGCGAGTGAGCACGTCGAGCAGCGCGGAGGCCGTGACCAGCGAGGCGCCGGCGAGGGCGTCCGGGGTGAGCCGGGCGACGTCGCCGCGCCGCGTCTCGACGGTGACCCGGCTGCCGTCGGCGGCGGAGCGCGGGGAGGCGACGGCCGCGAAGTGCAGCAGGTACGGGTCGCGGTCGTGCAGGATCCAGTGCTGGGGGCCGTCCAGCCGGGGGGCCAGCCAGCGGCCCATCGAGCCGGTGCCGCAGCCCAGGTCGTGGATGACCAGGCCGGCCTTGCCCGGCAGGTTCGCCAGCCGGATCCGCAGCGGGTCGAGCAGGTCGTGCGCCCGCGCCGCCGCGTCGGCGGGCTCGCGCAGCTCCAGCCACTCGGGTGCGTAACGGGGCGGCTCGTCCGGCCCGTCCTCCCGCAGCCGTACGGTGGCGCGCTCGCCGGGGCGGGAGGCGGGGCCCGCGCCGGGGATCACGGAGTCCATCGCCTCGGACTCGTCCCTCGGCCCGGGCTGCGCCGGGATCTTCCCGTCGATCTGTGCCGTCCTGTTCATGCCGCCCTCCTGGGTTCGCTCGGCAGCCGGCCCAGTACTCCGGCGAGGCTTCGGGCCGTGGTCGCCCAGCCGTCCAGGGCGGCCCGTCGGCCCCGGGCGGCTGCCTTGAGCCGGCGTCGTACGTCGGCCTCGCCGAACCAGCCGCGCAGTTCGGCGGCGAGGGCGGCGGGGTCCTCCGGCGGGACGAGGATGCCGGGGACGCCACCGTCGGGGGCGCGTCCGACCGCCTCGGGCAGCCCGCCGACGTCGGTCGCGAGCACCGGAATGCCGCGCGCGAGGGCCTCCGTGACCGCCATGCCGTACGTCTCCGCGTACGAGGTGAGGACCATCAGGTCGGCGGCGTTGTAGCTGGAGTCGAGTTCGGCGCCGGCCTGGGGGCCCGCGAGGTGGATGCGGTCCTCGAGGCCGTGCTCCGCGATCAGCAGCCGCAGATGGGCGACGTACTCGGGGTCCTGCGTGAGGCCGCCGACGCACACGCAGCTCCACCGCAGGTCGGCCGCCGCGGCCAGCGCCTGCACCAGCCGGTGCTGGCCCTTGCGCGGGGTCACCGCGGCCACGCACAGCAACCGGGAGACACCGTCGGTGCCGGAGGCGAGGGGCGCGATGTCGGCGCCGGGGGCGGCGACATGGACCCGCTCGGGCGCGAGGCCGTGGTGTGCGACGAGGCGTCGTACCGCCCAGTCGCTGGTGGCGATGACCGCGGGCACGGCCCGCAGTGTCTCGCGCTCCTTGGCGTCCAACTCGGCGGCCACCGCGGGCTCGAGACCCGTCTCGTCGCCCAGCGGAAGGTGCACGAGAACGGCGAGGTTCAGCCGTTCCGTCTCCGGGACGACGATCTCGGGGACGCCGCAGGCGACGATCCCGTCCAGCAGGACGACCGTCCCGTCCGGGAACTCCCGCAGCGTACGGGCGAGTTCCGCGCGGGCGGCGACCCCCGGCCGGGGCCACTCGCCGGCCACGGCGTGCTTGTGGACCTGCCAGCCGAAGCCGGGCAGATCCAGACTCACGCGCCGGTCATAGGCGTTGCCGCCGCTCGGCGCGGCCGGGTCGTCGACACCGCCCGGCATCACGAAGTGCACGGAGCGCAGGGACATGGGAATGATCTCGGCGTTCTTCAGGGCTGAGTTCTGCACGGGCACGTACCCGAGCGAGGGGCGCTCCGCCTTCCCCAGCGGCTGGTTCACCTTCTCCAAGGTCACGTCGGTCACAGGGCACGCTCGTAACTCGCCCAGGCGACGTGCGACTCGTGCAGGGTCACGGAGATCCCCGCGATGCCCTTGGCGCCCTCGCCCATCGCGCCCTTCTCGATCCGCTCGGCGAGCCGGTCGGCGATGACCTTGGCCAGGAACTCCGTGGAGGTGTTGATTCCGGCGAAGTCGGGCTCGCTGTCGAGGTTTCTGTAGTTCAGCTCGCTGACGACGGCGCCGAGTTCCTGGGTGGCCAGTCCGATGTCGACGACGATGTTGTCGTCGTCCAGCTGCTCGCGCCGGAAGGTGGCGTCCACCAGGAACGTCGCTCCGTGCAGGCGCTGCGCGGGTCCGAAGACCTCGCCGCGGAAGCTGTGGGCGATCATGATGTGATCGCGGACGGTGACACTGAACAACGGACGACCCTCCAGGTGCGGCGCGTCTGGTCCCCCGGCCGTTGGCCGCCGGGGGATGCCCTTGTAATACGGCTGCTCGGTTCCCCGCGTTCAACCGAGTCTCACTCTTTTCTCAGGTCAGGCGGCCTTGCCCTCCCGAAAGTCGTCCCCAATTGAACGACTCCGTCAGTCTGTGTCCGCGTACCGGACCCGGTGGCACAGCGCCGGAATCTCCCCCGAGGCCAGGCGCGGCATGACGTCCGGCAGTTCGTCGAAGGCGCACTCGCCGGTGACGAGGGCGTCGAGGGCCGGGTCGGCGAGCAGGTCGAGGGCGAGGGCGAGCCGGTCGGCGTACGTACGGCTGGAGCGGCGGGCCGGGGAGACGGTGCCGACCTGGCTGGAGCGGATGACCAGCCGCCGGGAGTGGAAGGCCTCGCCGAGCGGGAGGCTGACCTTGCGGTCGCCGTACCAGCTCAGTTCGAGGACGGTGCCCTCGGCGGT
Source organism: Streptomyces sp. NPDC001663 (assembly GCF_042893105.1). Classification (NCBI taxonomy): domain Bacteria; kingdom Bacillati; phylum Actinomycetota; class Actinomycetes; order Kitasatosporales; family Streptomycetaceae; genus Streptomyces; species Streptomyces sp. NPDC001663. The sequence continues at coordinate 748,797 of NZ_JBIAUR010000001.1, forward strand.
GAGCAGCTCCAGGGACCGGGCGAGGCCCTGCTCGGTGGCGCTGGCGTGCACGACGAGGTCGCGCTCGCCGAGGGCGTCCTCGGGCAGCGCGAAGTCGACGCCGAGGGCCTGGGCGACCTTGGCCCGGCCGGGATCGGCGTCCACCAACTGGACACGTACGCCCGGAAAGCGGGCCAGCAGCGCGGCCACCGAGCAGCCGACCATGCCGCCGCCGACGACGGCGATCCGGTCGCCGACCAGCGGCGCGGCATCCCACAGGGCGTTGACGGCGGTCTCGACGGTGCCGGCGAGAATGGCCCGCTCGGCGGGGATGGTGTCCGGTACGACCGTGACGGCGGAGGCCGGGACGACGTACCGCGTCTGATGCGGATACAGACAGAAAACCGTGCGCCCCACCAGCTCCTCGGGCCCCTCCTCCACCACCCCGACATTGAGGTAGCCGTACTTCACGGGCGCGGGGAACTCGCCCTCCTGGTAGGGCGCCCGCATGGCCGCGTGCTGGCTCTCGGGCACCCCGCCCCGGAAGACGAGCGTCTCGGTGCCCCGGCTCACTCCGGAGAAGAGCGAGCGCACCAGTACCTCGCCCTCGGCGGGTTCCGGCAGCTGGGCGTCACGGATCTCGCCCAGACCCGGACGACTGAGCCAGAACGCGCGTGCGATGTGGTTCATCTGGCCTCCTCCTGAACCATCTGGAAGTTGTTCACGTACCGAGGTGTGCACAGGCTGCGCACAGAGCGCGGCGTTGATCGACTCTGTCATACGGCCGGAGGGTGTGCGGTGGCCCTGAACAACACTTACGAAGCAAGGCTGGTCCAGCAGGAGACCGCTGTGGGAGCGGGCGTTCAGATCCTGTTGCTGGCCCTGCTCGGCACGGCGATCGGCTTGGGGCCGGCGGGCTGGCTGACCGGCCTCGCCTTCGCCGTCGCCACCTGGGCGGTGCTCTCGCGGGCACTGCACCGGACCCGGCCACGCTCCTTCGGCCCGGCCAACCGGGTGACCCTCGGCCGGGCGACCCTGGTGGGCGGTGTGACGGCCCTGGTCGCGGACTCCTTCGAGAGCTCACCCCCGGTCACCGTCTTCGTCGGCCTGACGGCCGTGGCCCTGATCCTGGACGGCGTGGACGGCAAGGTGGCCCGGGCCACCGGCACGTCCACCCCCCTGGGCGCGCGCTTCGACATGGAGGTCGACGCGTTCCTGATCCTGGTGCTCAGCGTGTACGTCTCCATGGAGTTCGGCCCCTGGGTCCTGCTGATCGGAGCCATGCGCTACGCCTTCGTGGCGGCGGCCCGCGTCTACCCCTGGCTCAACGCCGAGCTCCCGCCCAGCATGGCCCGCAAGACGGTGGCCGCAATGCAGGGCATCTGCCTCCTCCTGGCGGCCTCGGGCTACCTCCCCCACCTGGCGTCCTTCGCCGTCGTCGTGGTGGCCCTGGCCTCACTGACCTGGTCGTTCGGCCGGGACGTCCTGTGGCTGCGGCGGACATCGCGGGTCCGGGACGAGGAGGTCGAGGAGATGCTGGAGCTGGCGGCGGAGAGGGAAGCGGTGGCTTCCTGAGCGGCGATCGCGGCGGCGGGGGGACGGTGGCTTCCGGAACGGACGGTCACGTCGGCGGGGGGACGGTGGCTTCCGGAACGGACGGTCACGCTGTAGCGGAAAACGGGGGCGTCCGGAACTCACGGTCACCCATGCTGCGGGACGCGCTGGGCTCCAGAACACCGGTCACCCGTCGAGCGGAAACCGGGATGCCCTCGGCTCCCTCGCCCGGAACCCCAGCCGCTCGTACAGCCGGTTCGCCGCCTCCCGATCACGCCGGGAGATGAGGTCAACGATCGCTCGCCGACATCCCGGGACCTGCAAAGCCTCCCGTGTGAGCCGCCCGGCCACCCGCGACCGCGCACCACGCCCACAGCGGGACACGGCGGCGCCCAGAACACCGGTCACCCGTCGAGCGGAAACCGGTACACCTTCGACTCTCTCGCCCGGAACCCCAGCCGCTCGTACAGCCGGTTCGCCGCCTCCCGGTCCGGTCGGGACGTGAGGTCCACGGTCCGCGCCCCGGCCTCCCGGGCGATCCGCAGGGCCTCCTCCATCAGCAGGCCGGCGATCCCGTGACCGCGCGCCGCCCCGTCCACGACCACGTCCTCGATGCGGGCCCGCAGCCCGGACGGCAGTGGGAACATGACCAAGGTCAGAGTGCCGACGATCTCGCGGTCGGCCCGGGCGACGAGCACTGTGCTGGCGTCGCAGGCCAGGATCCGGCCGACCGCTTCGGCGTCGAGCGGCTTCGCGGACCGTGACAGCTGCGGCAACAGCCGGCCGAAGGCGTCGACGAGTTCCTGGTCCGCTTCCCGGGCGATCTCCACCTCGATCTTCATGACGGCGACCCTATCGACGCGGCAACGGCCCGACTGCCACAGCCGGTACGACAGCCGGCACCAGCCACCGAACCGCCGACGGCAACCCGGCATCCAGCAGCATCCCCGTCACCGAGCTGCCGACCAGCACGATCAGCCCGGAGACCGAGGACAGCGCGCCGTTGTACAGACCGAGGACGACGAAACCGGCGGGCAGCAGCCCCGCCGTGCCGGGCCCGGCGGCTGCCACGACCGTGAAGCCGACCGCGATCAGCAGCAGCCCGGAAGCCATCGAGCAGCGCAGCGTGAGGCGCGCTGCCGCCCAGCGGGTGACCGGCAACTGGACGGTCACCACCAGCAGCGACGACAGAGCGAACAGCCGGGCCCGCGCACCGCGACGCATCCAAGGCGACCGTGACCTGCACGGTTCCCAAGCAGTGACAGTCTTCTGACCGTTGGTGGGGCACAGCACTTGTTCTCGCTGTGCCCCACCGGCCCCACGTCGTGCACGGAAGGAGTGAACCGCATGCCTGAAAATCTGGCATGGATCGCCGATGCCTGGCGCGGCACGAGCCCGAGCGTCACCGACCTGTACATCGCCTGCGCCCGCGGCCTCAGCCCTCAGGAGCTGGCCGAACACATGGCCGACCATGAGCCTGTCGAGATCGGGCCCGCCCTCACCATCCAGGAAGCACACCGCATGGTCGACCTCGCGCAGATCTACTGCGTCGGCCGCATCGGCCACAGCGGCGAGTGGTCGTTCATCGTGGAGTGTGTGGGCAGCGAACGCTGGGCCCTGGACCCGGCGGTGTCCCGCGGCGCCGAGGTGCTGATCTTCGACCCACGGCCGGACGATCCGCCCTCCTTCTTCACGTACCTCGCCGATGGCGAGGTACAGCTGCACTTCGAGTTGGGCTTCGGCCACGACCCCGCCGGAGCCCAGCCCGACCTCCTGCGCCCGGCGCTGGAGGCGGCCGGAGTCATCCCACCGGAAGACGACATCGATGACCTGCTGGGCGCGGACGAGGAGCTGTCGTCCGCCGAAGAGAAGCGCCGGGTGTTGAAGGTCGTCGGTGAGCATTTCGGGCTGTCACTACCACGGCAGGTGATCGAGAACGGGCAGCTTCCTGCCGTGGTCACCCGCACCTCACCTCCGTCCTCCTGGTGACCACGACAGGCGCCCCAAGGGCCACAGCACGGTCGTCCACGGCCGCGACCCGGACAACACGGCGCCAGCAGCACGGACCGGCGAAGCCGATGTCGTATTCATCGACACCCGGGGCCCTCAGCACGCTGGCTCGTGGGTCAGGTCGGCACTGCTCAGGCAGCCTTGGACGCCCGGCCTCGGTGCCTCCGGATGATGTCCGCGTACCGATACCCACTCCCCTTGATAGTCCGCACCTGCGTCCGATAGTCCACATGCACCAGCCCGAACCGCTTCTCATAGCCGTACGCCCACTCGAAGTTGTCCAGCAGCGACCACGCGAAGTACCCGGCCAGCGGCGCTCCCTTGCGGGCGGCCGAGGCGCAGGCGGCGAGGTGGCGTTCCAGGTAGTCCTGGCGCTCGGGGTCGTCCACCGTCCCGTCCGGGCGTACGACATCCGGGTAGGCCGAGCCGTTCTCCGTGACGTACAGCCGACGCGCGCCGTACTCCTCGGTGAGGCGGAGCAGGAGCGTCTCGATGCCACTCGCGTCGATCTCCCAGTCCATGCCGGTGCGCTGGACGCCGGGGCGGCGCACCGAGCGAGCCCGGGGCGCGGGGCCGGTGGGGTCGTCGGCGACGGTGGCCGGCATGTAGTAGTTCAGGCCGAGCCAGTCGAGCGGGGCGGCGATCGTCGCCAAGTCGCCTTCCTGTTCGGGGAGTTCGACGCCGTACACCTCCCGCATGTCGGCCGGGAAACCGCGGCCGTGCACCGGGTCCAGCCACCAGCGGTTGACGTGGCCGTCCTGGCGCCGGGCGGCCTGCACGTCCTCGTCACGGTCGGTGGCGGCGTGCACCGTGGAGAGGTTGGTGACGAGGCCGACCTGCGCGGACGGGGCCGCGGCGCGGATCGCCTCGACAGCGAGGCCGTGGCCCAGCAGCAGGTGGTAGGACGCGCGGACGGCTGCCGTCAGGTCCGTCAGGCCAGGGGCCATCCTGCCTTCCAGGTGACCGATCCAGGCCGAGCAGAGAGGCTCGTTGAGGGTGGCCCAGTGGCTGACACGGTCCCCCAGGCGTTCGGCCACGACCGCCGCGTACTCGGCGAACGCGAACGCGGTGTCCCGCTCCGGCCACCCGCCCTGGTCCTGCAGCACCTGCGGGAGGTCCCAGTGGTAGAGCGTGACGGACGGGGTGATGCCCGCCTCCAGCAGACCGTCGATCAACTTGTCATAGAAAGCAAGGCCCTTGGGGTTCACCGGCCCCTCCCCGCCCGGCATCACCCTCGGCCAGGCGATCGACAACCGGTAGGCGTTCGTGCCCAGTCGGCGCATCAGGCCGATGTCCTCGCGCCAGCGGTGGTAGTGGTCGCAGGCCACGTCGCCGTGGTCATTGCCCGCCACCTTGCCGGGGGTGTGCGAGAAGGTGTCCCAGATCGACGGCGTGCGGCCGTCCTCCGCGACGGCTCCCTCGATCTGGTACGCCGATGTGGCCGTGCCCCACAGGAAGTCGTGCGGGAGGGCGGAGAGGTCGATGCGGTCGGACACGTAAGTCCCTTCGGATTCGGACGAGTTGGTCACTTCACGGCCCCTGCCGTCAGCCCGGCGACCAGATAGCGCTGCAGCAGCAGGAACCCGGCCACCACAGGCACGCTGACGACCAGCGAGGCGGCCATGATCTGGTTCCAGTACACGTCGTTGAGCGTGGAGTAGCCCTGGAGGCCGACGGCGAGCGTGCGGGTGGTGTCGTTGGTCATGACGGACGCGAACAGCACCTCGCCCCAGGCGGTCATGAAGGCGTAGACGGCGACGGCGACGATGCCGGGGATCGCCGCCGGGACGACGACACGGAAGAGGGCCCCGAGCGGTCCGCAGCCGTCCACCAGTGCCGCCTCGTCCAGATCCCGTGGCACCGAGTCGAAGTAGCCGATCAGCATCCAGATCGAGAACGGCAGCGAGAAGGTGAGATACGTCAGGATCAGGCCGCCGCGCGAGCCGAACAGAGCGATACCCGTGGCGTTGCCGATGTTGACGTAGATGAGGAACAGCGGGAGCAGGAAGAGGATGCCCGGGAACATCTGCGTCGACAGGACGGTGACCGTGAAGACCCGCTTGCCTCGGAAGTTGTAGCGGCTGACGGCGTACGCGGCGAACACCGCGATCACCACCGAGCAGATGGTCGCCGCACCCGCCACGATCAGCGAGTTCACGAAGTAGCGGGCGAGTGGGACCGTCGACCAGATGTCGATATACGGGCGGATCGTCAAACCACTGGGCAGCCAGCGGAACTCGCCCGTCACGTCCGCGAGCGGTTTCAGTGAGCTGGAGACCATGACGTACACCGGCACCAGCACGAAGCCCGTGAGCAGAGTCAGGAAGACCCGCCGCGACCAGAGGAAGGAACTGGGCGGCGCCATCGGCGACTTAGGCATCGGCGGCCCTCCGTCCGCGTGATCCCCTCGAGGTGAGCACCAGATACACGCCAGTCACCACCAGCAGGAACAGCAGCAGGAGTACGGACATCGCGGAGCCGGTGCCGAAGTTCCACGTCACGAAGGACGCCTGGTAGATGTGCACCGAGATGAGGTCCGCGGCCTCGGGGGCGGCCTTGCCGAACAGGACGTACGGCGTGTTGAAGTCGTTGAAGGTCCACAAGAACAGGACCAGGACCAGGACCTGGTTGACGGCACGCAGCGACGGCAGGGTGATCCTGCGGATCTGCTGCCACATCCCCGCACCGTCCAGCGCCGCCGCCTCGTACAGCTCGCGCGGGATGTTCTGCAGCCCCGCCATGACGATCAGGAACGCGAACGGCCAGCCCTTCCACACCGATACGACGAGCAGCGCATAGAAGCTGTTGTCGCCGATGAGCCAGAACGACGGCTTGTCGGTGAGGTGGAGCTGGTCGTGCAGGACGTGGTTCACCAGGCCGTTGTCGTGCTGGAACATGAACACCCAGGTGATGACGGCCGCGTAGACCGGCAGTGCGTACGGCACCAGGAACAGCGCCCGCAGCAGACCGCGGCCGGCGAAGGTGTCCTGCATGTAGATCGCGGCCGCCGTGCCGATCAGCCAGCACAGGCCGACGGACAGAAGCGTGAAGCCGACGGTGACGAAGAAGGAGTGCAGCAGGGCCTCGCCGACCGGGGCGTCGAAGTCCACGGACACTTTGTAGTTGCCGAGGCCGGACCAGGGCGCGGTGCCCCAGTCGCGGATGTAGAACTGCGTGAGCTCCTTGAAGCTCATCACGATGCCGATGACCATCGGCACCAGGTGGACGAGGAGTTCGAGGAGGAGGGCGGGCAGGAGGAGCAGGTACGGGAGTCCGATACGGCGGATCCGGCCCGGGCGACGGCGACGCGGTTCGCGTGCCGCCGCCCCGGACGAACTCCCCCGCACCGAAGGCTCCTTGAGGGCGGTGGTCGTCATCGGGCTCACTTCGCCGGCATCTGCTGCTGGGCCTTCTCGAGCTTCGCCTTCACCGACTCGGTGGTGACCGCGCGCCCGGCCGCCGCGTCGGCGAACAGGTCCTTGACCGCCGTACCGACCGCCGTCTCGAACTGCGACTCGTCGGCGACCTGCGGCAGCGCGGCGGCGCTCTTGGCGAGGGTGTCCTTGAGGACGGAGTTCGAGGGGGAGTTGAAGGCCGCCTCTCCCTGCGCGGCCTTGACCGGCGGGATCGAGCTGTATGCCGTGTTGAGGATGTTCTGCTCCGCGTCGCTGGTCATGAACTTCACGAACTTCGTGGCGCCGTCGAGGTTGTCGGTGTTCTTGAAGACGGCGAGGTTGATGCCGGCGACCATCGAGTTGATCTGGGTGCCGGTGCCCGGGGTGCCGGACTGCACGGGGACGGGCGCGATGCCGTACGAACTCTCGCTCATGCCCTGCGACTTGAGATTGGCGGACGCCGACTGCCACAGCAGCATCGCCTGCTTGCCCTTGGCGAAGTCGCTCACGGACTGGTTCTGCGCGTACTCGGCGTCGCCGGTCGGGATGACCTTGTCCTTGGCCATCAGGTCGACGTACTGCTTGACCGCCGCGACCACACCGTCGGCGGTGAAGTCGGCCTTGCCGTCCGGGGTGAAGAAGTCGGCGCCGTGCTGCTTGGCGAAGACGAAGACGTGGTGGATGTTCTCCGCCAGGTTCGAACCCTCGGCGCCGAGCGGCGACTTGCCCTTCGCCTTGATCTTCTTGCCGTCGGCTATCAGTTCGTCCCAGGTGGCCGGGGGCTTGGTGATGCCGGCGTCGGCGAAGATCTCCTTGTTGTAGTAGAGGGCGTAGGCCATCGAGTACAGCGGTACCGCGGCCGGGTCCTTGCCCTCGGCACCCGTCGAGCCGAGCGCCGAGTCGACGAAGCGCTCCTTGCCGCCGATCTTGGCGAAGTTCTTGGCGTCCCAGGGCAGCAGCGCGCCGGTGGCCTGCAGGGAGGCGCTCCAGGTGTTGCCGATGTTCAGGACGTCGGGGCCCTGGCCCGAAGTGGTCGCGGTGAGGATCCGGTTGAGCAGATCCGACCAGGGGACCACCTCCAGCTTCACCTTGATCCCCGTCTGCTTCTCGAACTTGTCGAGCTCGGGCTGCAGGACCTTCTTGTCGACGGCGATGCTGGCGCCCTGGTTGGAGGCCCAGTACGTGAGCGTCTTGGGCGAGTCGTTCGACCCGCCGCCGCTGGACGAACCGCCCCCGCAGGCCGAGGCGGCAAGGGCGAGTGACACGGTGACGGCGCCTACGGCCGCGGCTCGGATGCTGCGCATGGCTCCCGGTGTCCCTTCAGGGATTGCACTCATGGCTTAATTTAGGACGTGAGTTAAACCTCAAGAGATGGGCTCGTCAAGGGGTGCGGCAACCCTTGGAGAACTCCGGTCGCACCTCTTGACGCGCTCGTTCGGGCAGTTGAAGCATTCACCGGCGAGAGAGCGCTCCCAAACCCCACCCCGTTCACTTCCTGAACAGGAGAGCCGCCCCATGTCCCTGCCTGCCAGCAGCCGTAGACCCGCCGTGGGCCGCAGAACCGTGCTGGGCGCCGCTGCCGCCACCGCCCCCGCGGTGCTCGGCCTGTCCGCCCGCGCCTCCGCCACACCCTCCGCCAGGAAGCCACGCGCCCTCCCCGGCGGCGGCGACCTCGGCCCGAACGTCCTCGTCTTCGACCCGTCCACGCCCGGCATCCAGGCCAAGCTGGACGAGGTGTTCAAGCAGCAGGAGTCGGCCCAATTCGGCACCGGCCGCTACGCGTTGCTCTTCAAGCCGGGCGCCTACAACGGTCTCAACGCCCAACTCGGCTTCTACACCTCCATCGCGGGCCTCGGCCTCTCCCCCGACGACACGACCATCAACGGAGACGTCACGGTCGACGCGGGCTGGTTCAACGGCAACGCGACGCAGAACTTCTGGCGTTCGGCGGAGAACCTGGCCCTCGTCCCGGCGAACGGCACCAACCGCTGGGCCGTCGCGCAGGCCGCGCCCTTCCGCCGTATGCACGTGCGCGGCGGCCTCAACCTCTCGCCCACGGGCTACGGTTGGGCGAGCGGCGGCTACATCGCCGACAGCCGCATCGACGGCCAGGTCGGCCCGTACTCGCAGCAGCAGTGGTACACCCGCGACAGTGCGATCGGCAGCTGGCTCAACGGCGTCTGGAACATGGTGTTCTCGGGCGTCGAGGGCGCCCCGGCGCAGAGCTTCCCGAACCCGCCGTACACCACGCTCGACACGACACCGGTCTCGCGCGAGAAGCCCTTCCTGTACGTCAGCGGCACCTCTGAATTCCGCGTCTTCCTGCCCGCGAAGCGCACCAACGCCCGCGGCGTCACCTGGGGCAACGGCACCCCTCGCGGCACCTCGCTCCCCCTGTCGCGGTTCTACGTCGCCAAGCCGGGCGTTTCCGCGGCGACCCTCAACCAGGCACTTGCGCAAGGACTTCACCTGCTGCTGACACCCGGCATCTACCACCTCGACCGGCCGATCCTGGTGGACCGCGCCAACACCGTCGTCCTGGGCCTGGGTTACGCAACTCTCGTACCCGACAACGGAGTTACGGCCCTGCGCGTGGCCGACGTCGACGGCGTACGGCTGGCGGGCCTCCTCATCGACGCGGGACCGGTCGACTCCCCCACCCTGCTGGAGGTCGGGCCCCGAGGCGCATCCCGGGACCACTCCGCCAACCCCACCACCGTCCAGGACGTCTTCGTCCGCATCGGCGGCGCGGGCGCGGGCAAGGCGACCACCAGCATGGTCATCAACAGCCGGCACACCATCGTCGACCACACCTGGGTCTGGCGCGCCGACCACGGCACCGGCGTCGGCTGGGACACCAACCGCGCCGACTACGGGGTCGTCGTGAACGGCGACGACGTGCTGTGCACCGGCCTGTTCGTGGAGCACTTCAACAAGTACGACGTGCAGTGGAACGGGCAGCGGGGCCGCACGATCTTCTTCCAGAACGAGAAGGCGTACGACGCCCCGAACCAGGCGGCGATCCAGAACGGCCCGGTGAAGGGCTACGCCGCCTACAAGGTCGGCGACGACGTGACCGCGCACGAGGGCTGGGGCCTGGGCAGTTACTGCTACTACAACGTCGACCCGACGATCGTGCAGCACAACGGCTTCGCCGCCCCGAACCGGCCGGGGGTGCGCTTCCACGACGTGCTCGTGGTGTCGCTGGGCGGCAACGGCCAGTACGAGCATGTCATCAACGAGACCGGTGCGCCGACATCGGGCACCTCGACCGTGCCGTCCACGGTGGTGTCGTATCCGTGAACCGGGGGCGGCCCCGCCCGCCTACGGGAGGGGCCGCCGTCTCGGTCACCGGACCGGCGTCACCGCCGGCGCCGGTGCGTAGCCGGCGGGCCGGGCGGTGAACGTGCCGCGGCCCTGGGTCCGACTGCGCAACCGGGTTGCGTAGCCGAAGAGTTCGGCCAGCGGCACGGTGGCCGTCAGGACCGCCGAGCCGCCGCGTGCGGTCGAGCCGGAGACCCGGCCGCGCCGTGCGGCGAGGTCGCCGAGCACGCCGCCGACGGCGCCCTCGGGCACGGTGACCGTGACCTCGACGACCGGTTCCAGCAGGACCATCGCGCAGGCGCGCAGGGCCTCGCGGAGACCCAGCCTGCCCGCGGTACGGAAGGCGGTGTCCGAGGAGTCCTTCACATGGGTCGAGCCGTCGGTGAGCGTCACCCGCAGCCCGGTCACCGGGTGACCGCCGAGCGGGCCCTCGGCGAGGGCGTCCCGGCAGCCGGCCTCGACCGCGCGCACGTACTCCTGCGGCACCCGTCCGCCGACCACGGCCGAGCGGAACTCGAAACCCTCGTCCAGCGGCTCGACATCGAGGACGACATGGGCGAACTGCCCTGCTCCGCCGTCCTGTTTGACGTGCCGGAAGACCAGACCCGACACCCCGCGCCCGACCGTCTCGCGGTAACTCACCCTTGGCCGACCGACGTTGACCTCCAGCCCGTGGCCGATCCGGAGCTTCTCCGCGGCGACCTCGAGGTGCAGTTCGCCCATGCCGGACAGCACCGTCTGGCCGGTCTCCGGATCCGTCCGTACGACCAGCGAGGGGTCCTCCTCGGCCAGCCGCGCGAGCGCGGAGGCGAGCTTGTCCGCGTCGGTGGACCTGCGGGCCTCGACGGCGACGGAGACCACCGGTTCGGCGACGCCGGGCGGTTCCAGCACGAGCGGGGCGTCGGGGGCGCACAGGGTCGTGCCGGCGTGGGCGGACTTCAGCCCGGCCACGGCGACGATGTCCCCGGCGACCGCCCGGTCCACCTGCGCGTGCCGGTCGGCCTGGACTCGCAGGATCCGCCCGATGCGCTCGGTGCGGCGCGCGCCCGTGTCCCACACGGCATCTCCCTTCTCGACCGTTCCCGAATACACCCGCATGTACGTCAACCGCCCGGTCGGCGTGGCGTTCACCTTGAACGCCAGCGCCGCGAACGGCGCCGCCGGATCGGCCGCCCGCTCCTGCTCCGTACCGTCGTGCGTGCCTCGTACTGCGGGCACGTCGAGCGGCGAGGGCAGATAGGACACCACGGCGTCGAGCAGCGGCTCGATCCCGCGGTTGCGGTAGGCCGAGCCGCACAGCACGACGATGCCGTCGCCGCTGCGGGTCAGGTCGCGCAAGGCTGCGGCCAGGGTCTGCGGCGAGAGGGTCGCCTGCACGCAGAACTCCTCCAGCGCCCCGGCGTGCAGTTCGGCCACCGCCTCCGCCAGCAGGCGCCGCCGCCGCTCGGCCTCCTGACGCAGTTCCTCCGGCACCGGACCTTCCACGGCCGTGTCGGCGCCGTCGGCCCAGACCAGAGCCCGCATGCGGACGAGATCGACGACCCCGCGGAAGCCGCCCTCGGTACCGATCGGCAGCTGCACCACCAGCGGTGCCGGATGCAGCCGTTCCCGGATGGAGGCGACGGCGGTGTCGAGGTCGGCGCCCGCGCGGTCCAGCTTGTTCACGAACGCGATCCTGGGCACCCCGTGCCGGTCGGCCTGCCGCCACACCGACTCGCTCTGCGGCTCTACGCCCGCGACGGCGTCGAACACCGCGACCGCGCCGTCGAGCACCCTGAGCGAGCGCTCCACCTCGTCGGCGAAGTCCACGTGCCCCGGAGTGTCGATGAGGTTGATGCGGTGACCGTCCCAGGCGCAGCTCACGGCAGCGGCGAAGATGGTGATGCCGCGGTCGCGTTCCTGCGGGTCGAAGTCGGTGATGGTGGTGCCGTCGTGGACCTCGCCGCGCCGGTGGATGGTGCCGGTGGCGTACAGGATCCGCTCGGTGACGGTGGTCTTGCCGGCGTCGACGTGGGCGAGGATGCCGAGGTTGCGGACGACGGCGAGGGTGTTGAGGTTGGTGCGCACGGCCCGTTGGCCTTTCTGGTGATCTCCGAAGATCGGAACAGGGCAGCGCGATTCCCGGCGAGCACATGCATGAGGGACACGGCCTGACGGCCCGTCAACAGGGCGTACGACAGGGGTTGGCTTGCTCAGATGCTCGTCACGGGCATCCGGTACCGGCCGCGCAGCGGGCACCGGGCGGACGAGGACACGAGGATCACCTCGTACTGGGCTCGGGGAACGACGACAGCGGTGCGGTACTGCACGGCCGGGCTCCCCTCGTCACTCGTCCCGCGCGTCACGGCGACGCACGATGCGTGGCGAGTGTAGGGAATCCGGACGGGGCGGGGCACCGGATTTTTTCTCCCCGTGTGACCTTGGTGAACTTCCTCGGAACGTCCGGAACTTATCCCCCGGGCCATGAGTTTCCAGGTTGCTGTGGATACCGATGAGGCATCGCGCCGCCACCCGGGCGGGCCGAGCCCTCGACCCGAACGTCTGGAGTTCTCATGGCCCTGTGGGACCGCATCAAGGAAAACGCGTCGACGATGCAGACCCAGCTCGTGGCGAAGAAGAACGACCTGAAGAGCGGCGCCTTCCGCGACGCCAGCATGGCCATGTGCGCCCTGGTGGCAGCCGCCGACGGCACCATCGACCCGTCCGAGCGGCAGCGCGTCGCCCAGCTGATCGCCACCAACGAGGTGCTGCAGAACTTCCCCGCCGACGACCTGCGCCGCCGCTTCGAGGAGAACCTGAACAAGCTGACGACCGACTTCGCCTTCGGCAAGGTGAGCGTGTTGCAGGAGATCGCCAAGGCGAAGAAGAAGCCGGCCGAGGCGCGTGCCGTCATCCAGATCGGCATCGTCATCGGCGGCGCCGACGGCGACTTCGACAAGACGGAACAGGCCGTCGTACGAGAGGCGTGCTTCACCCTGGACCTGCCGCCCCACGAGTTCGACCTCTGACCCGCTGATCACCCCATCGGGGTCCGCCCCGGTGGTTTACCTCGCCACGAACTGGTCAGGCGCGTGGAATGTGCCACCCCCAGACCACAGCCGTCACTCCAGTAAGACCGGCATCGAAAGGCACCGCAGACGGACCCGCACCGGAAGGTGCGGGTTCCCCACGTGATGGGCGGGCCGGACGGGCGAGACAGCGCGACGCCTACTTCGACAACGCGAAGTACCTGGCGATCGTGCTGGTGGCGATGGGTCATGCGTGGGAACCACTGCGGGACGGCAGCCGGACCGTCACCGCGCTCTACAACTTCGTCTACGCCTTCCACATGCCGGCGTTCATCGTCGTCTCCGGCTACTTCTCCCGCGGTTTCGACGCCAGCCCGCAGAAGATCAGGCGTCTGGTCACCGGCGTCGCCGTCCCGTACGTCGTCTTCGAGACGGCGTACACCCTCTTCACCCGCTGGACCGACGGGGTCGCGGACCGGCCGATCACCGTCCTGGACCCGCTGTACCTGACGTGGTTCCTGATCGCACTGTTCGTCTGGCGGCTGACGACCCCGCTCTGGAAGCACGTGCGGTGGCCGCTGCCGGTGGCGCTCGTCCTCGCGATGCTGGCGACCGTGGCCCCGTCCATCGGCAACGACCTCGACCTGCAGCGGGTGCTGCAGTTCCTGCCGTACTTCGTGCTCGGCCTGTGTCTGCGGCCGGAGCACTTCAGCCTGGTGCGCCGCTGGAAGGTGCGCCTGCTGGCCGTGCCCGTGTCCCTCTGTGCGCTCGCCGCCTCGTACTGGGCGGTGCCGCGGATGACCGGCGCCTGGTTCTTCCACCGGGACAGCGCCGAGGAGCTGGGCGCGCCCGCCTGGTACGGGCCCGTGATGACGCTGGCCGGCTTCGGCTGCTCGATGGTCCTGGTCGCCTGCTTCCTCGCCTGGGTGCCGGGACGCCGGATGTGGTTCACGGCGCTCGGCACGGGCACCCTGTACGGCTATCTGCTGCACGGCTTCGTCGCCCAGGGGTCCAAGTACTGGGGCTGGTACTCCCCCGGTTGGATCCACGAGCCGCTCGGTGAGATCACCGTCACCCTTGCCGCGACCGCGATCGTGACGGTTCTGTGCACACCGCCCGTCCGGCGGATCTTCCGCTTCGTCGTGGAGCCGGGAATGGGGTGGGCGTTCCGACCCGTCGCACCACCCGGACCGGCTCGCGGGCCACGCGAGCATGGTGAGCAGGGGACTCGGATCGGGTCACCGGGGTTGTCGTCCGCTCGCTGACCGAGCCCGAGATGCCGGTGCGCGATCTGCGGGTCCCGGCCGCCCGGATCACCTCGGTGGACGGCACCGCCGGCATCGACGAGATCCTGCGCGTGGCGGCCGACAGCGACCGCACCCGCCTGCTCGTCCGCGCCCACGACCTGGCGCGTCCGGTACCGGAGTTGGGTGAGGACACCACGGTCTCGTACGCGATCGACGTCCTGCTGTCCCGTTTCCTGCAGCCACAGACGGCCTGACCGCCACCCGGACAACTACCGTCCCGTCCGGTCCTGTTCGAGGACCGGATACGGTGGTGTCGATCACCGACAAGGTGGGTTACGGGGACGAGGGCGACGGGCAACATGAGCGGGCACGGGTCGGGCGTGGCGCCCGGCGGAATCGTCGGAGGGCCGGCGCATGAGCCGCGTCCGCAGCGCCCGGTAGGCCGGAAGACGGTCAACTCCCTTGCCTGGGCCGTGCTGTTGCCCGGCTCGGTGATCGTCGGTGCCGTACTCGGCCAGTGGCTGACGTGGGTCGGCGTGATCCTCATGATGGCCGCGATCGCCGTCACCGCCTGCCTGATCGGCGGCTTCTGGCACCGCGCCGGAGCCGCCGCACTGGCCTCGGCCGCCGGCTTCGCGCTGATGCTGTTCGCCGGACCCGCGGTCTACGAGGTCTACATGAAGACGCTGGGTGAACCGGTCGACGCCGTGGTGACCCAGGTGACCGACCGCCACAGCCGGCGCGGCCCGGACATGTACTGCACCGTCCGGGAGACCGGCGGCACACACCGCACCTACGAGGTCTCCCAGCAGGAGAACTGCTTCGGCCAGGCCAAGGCCGGCGACCACGTCGAGATCCGCAAGGACCCGCTGGGCCTGCTGGACCCGCGGCTGCCCGACAGCCCGGACCAGCAGAACACCACCGAGATCACGGTGGCGATCAGCGCGGGCCTCGCCCTGCTCATGGCCTCGGCCACCTTCTACGGAGGCCTGCGTCGACGTACCGACTGACGCGCCCCGCCTCAGAAACGCGAAAGACCCCTGATAAACAGGGGTCCTGGCTGGTGTCCGAGGGGGGACTTGAACCCCCACGCCCGATAAAGGGCACTAGCACCTCAAGCTAGCGCGTCTGCCATTCCGCCACCCGGACCAGGTGTCTGCCGCCTGGCCGGGAGTGTTCCCCGCGGCGACATGGACAACAATACCAAGCTTTCGGAGTGCCCTTCACCTGCATATCCACCCCCGGAAGCACCACCCACGAGGGCCGGTGCCGGGCAGCAGGATGCGTTACCGAAGGTGATGACGCGACTACGGCGCCCGAGGATTCCGCCCGTCGGCGCGTCACGCGAGTGGCTGGATCCCCGTGTTGTCCGCGAAGTCCGCCGCCACCGCCCGCACCTTGCGCTGCTGCTTGCGCGAGAGGTCGACGAGCATCTCGAAGGCGGTGGCCTCGTCGCAGCCGCTGCGGGCCATGAGCATGCCCTTGGCGCGCTCGATCAGGGCGCGCCCCTCCAGGGCCTCTCTGAGCTGACGGTTCTCGGTTCTGAGCGCCTCCACGTCGTCGATCAGGTCAAGGACCGCACGCATCGCTTCCCTGAGGGTCGCGGTGTGGTCCCGGTCCTCTCGGGCAGCAGCAGAGCCGTGGGCTCCGTCGTGAGACATGGGCGCCATGGTTGTCGCGGAATCACAGGTTCAGCAGAGGGTCTGGGAAGAATGAGGTGACTTTCACCCAGGCGTAATCAAGGCGCACATTGACTGCGTTTGACCGTGACAGATGAGGTGACAGTGCACACCTGGTCCCTCATGCGACCAAGTCAAGTAAACAACGGACTAACTACCGGCGGATACAGGCCGAATCCCCGGCGAATGGCCCGAGCCCGCTGCTAGCCTCTGGCATCCGCTCCTGACCGTGGAGCCCGGTGCGCGTTCGCTTTCCGCCGCGTACCTCCGGCACGTCCCGCACCTCCCCGCGTCGCGTCGAGACCGTACGCCCGCGAGGGTCACCGTTCGTTTCCTTCCGTCCGTGTCCGCGGGCGGTCGTCGGTGTCCGTCGCGCCGCTCGGCCGACGGCACGCGTTCAGGGGGGCTCCATGGCGCACGCGATCGATTCCCTTTCGGCTGCCCACAACGGGGTGCCGACGGGTGTCCGGGAACTCGGCGGCGGGGGTGACGGCGACGGCGCCGCGCCCCGGCTGACCGTGCTCGTACCCACCCGCGATGAACAGGAGAGCGTTCCGCTGCTACTGGCCCGGCTCGGGCCGGCCCTCGCCCCGCTCGGGGCCGAGATCCTCTTCGTGGACGACAGCGACGACGGGACCGTCGAGGAGATGGCGGCGCTCGCGCCGGGCTGCCCCGTCCCGGTCCTGGTCCTGCACCGGCCGCCCGGCCTGCGTGCGGGCGGTCTGTCAGGAGCCGTGGTGGCCGGGATCCGGGCCGCGCGCGGCACCTGGGTGCTGGTCATGGACGCGGATCTGCAGCATCCGCCGCAGGCGGCCGCGCTGCTGGCCAGGACGGCGATGCGGGAGGGCGTCGACATCGCCGTCGGCACCCGGTACGCCGGTGCCGGACAGTCCGAGGGACTCGCGGGCGCCGGGCGGCAGGCGACCTCGTCGTCCGCGACCCGGCTGGTCAAGGCCGCCTTCCCGCGCCGGCTGGCCACCGTGAGCGATCCGCTCAGCGGACTGTTCGCGTTCCGCCGGGACGCGATCGACACCGAGCGGCTGCGGCCGGTCGGCTTCAAGATCCTTCTGGAGATCCTGGTACGGCATCCTGCCGCCCGGGTCGCCGAGGTGGCGTACACCTTCGCGCCCCGCGAGGCAGGCCGGTCCAAGGCCTCTCTGCGGGAGGGGCTCGCCTTCGTGCGGCATGTCGCGCGACTGCGGCGCGGAGTGGCGGGCGGACAACGGCAGTTGATGCGGATGGTCGCCTTCGGGCTGGTCGGACTGTCCGGTGTCGCGGTCAACACGGCCGCGCTGTGGCTGTTCTTCGACGTGCTCGGCGTGCACCACCTGCTGGGTGCGGCGCTGGCGACGCAGTTCTCCACCGCCTGGAACTTCCTCCTCACCGATGCCGCCGTCTACCGGCACGGGCAGCGCAAGGGCACCTGGTACGGACGGGCGGGCCGCTTTTTCGCGATGAACAACCTGCTGCTGATCGCCCGGCTTCCACTGCTGCAGTGGCTCGTCGTGGCCGGTGTGGGTGTACTCACCGCGAACGCGCTCACGCTCGTCCTGCTCTTCGTCCTGCGTTTCCTGATCAGCGACCGCATGATCTACAGCGGTGGCGAGAAGAAGGTCCAGCGGCGCGATCCCGTGAAGATGCTCGTCGACGCCGACGCTCCGACCGCGCCGGCGAGCAGGAAGCGATCCGTGTACCTGCCGTACCGCTACGACGTCGCCGGCACGGTCACCATCGGCTCCCAGATCCGGCTGCCGGAGCTGGAGTTCTTCCGGGCGCAGTGGATTCCGGACGGCGACGTCGACATCGCCGTGCGCGTCGGAGACGTCGGCCGGCGCAGGCCGCGCGGGCGGGCCGCGCTGACCGAGGACCACAGCGACACGGCGGCGCTGCGCTACGAGGAGCATCTGGGCCGGTTCGGAGCGAACTTCCGGGTACGGCTGGGTCCGCCGATCACGGTCGAGGTCGGTCCGCTGCTGGCCCGCTCACCGCATGTCGTGTACACGAACGTCGTCGAGGCGCTGCTGCGCTTCGTGCTGATCTCGCGCGGGCGGATGCTGCTGCACTCCGCGTGCGTGGAGCTCGACGGGCGCGGGGTGATGCTGTCGGCGCTGACCGACACCGGCAAGACCGCGACCGTGCTGCGACTGCTGCGGGAGCACGGCGGGCGGTTCCTGTCCGACGACATGACCGTCGTGGACGCGGCCGGAGGGGCCGTGTGCTTCCCGAAGCCGCTCACCATCAGCGCGCACACGCTGCGCGCCGTGCAGGCCGAGGACCTGACGCGCAAGGAGTGGCGGCGGCTGAACCTCCAGTCGCGGCTGCACTCCAAGGGCGGGCGGTCCATCGCCCTGATGCTGTCCCGCTTCAACCTGCCCATCATGGGCATCAACGCGATCACCCAGATCCTGGTGCCGCCGCCGAAGTACAGCGTCGACCGGCTGGTGCCCTGCCGGCTGGGGTCCAGCACCGAGGTGCGGGACCTGTTCATCATCGAGCGCGGTGCGCCCGACCTGTACGACCTCGACGGCGACGTGGCGCTGGAGCGGATGCTGGTCAACACCGAGGACGCGTACGGCTTCCCGCCCTACCGCTATCTCGCGCCCGCGCTGCGCATCGACGGTCTGGACCATGCCGAACTGCGGGCCCGGGAACGGGAGATCCTCACCGGGTTCCTGTCCGGCGTGCGTACCAGGGTGCTCGCCTCGGACTGCTTCGGGTGGGCCGACGAGATACCTCGGCTGCTGGCCGGAGAGGAGCGGCAGGTGACCGTGCGTGCCGCCGAGGCCTGGCCCCGGTGGGGGCTTCAGCCCAGGCGCAGCCCGGCCGCATGACCGTCACCCAGCGAGCATCCCGCACCGCCCCGGCGCCGGCCCCTTCCGGCGCCGGGGTGCGGGCTGCCACGCCCCTGGCCGCCGTCCTGCTCCTTGCGGCCTTCCTGCGGCTGTGGCACCTGACCGCGACCGGCTTCAACAGCGACGAGGCGGTGTACACGGGGACGGCGGCCTCGCTCGCCGGCGACGGTCGACTCGGTTCGCTCTTCCCGGTGTTCAGGGCACATCCGGTGCTCTTCCAGTCGCTGGTGTCGCTCGCACTGCGCGTCCACGAGAGCGACTTCTCGGCGCGTGCGGTGCCGGCCCTGCTCGGGGTGGCGACGGTGGCGGTGACGTACGGGCTGGGGCGACGGCTGTACGGGCGGCGGGCCGCGCTCGTCGGGGCGCTGCTGCTGGCGGTGATGCCCTACCACGTCGTGGTCAGCCGCCAGGTGCTGCTGGACGCGCCGATGACGTTGTGCGCGACGGGGGCGCTCTACTGCGTGGTGCGTTACGCCGAATCGCCGTCCCCGCGCTGGCTGTTGGCGGCCGGGGGCATGCTCGGCTTCACGGTGCTCGCGAAGGAGACGTCGATCGTCTTCCTGGGTTCGCTGTACGCGTTCTTCGCGCTGACCCCGGCCGTACGCACCCGCTGGCGGCACCTGCTGCCGGCGCTGGGTGTGATCGGGGTGGTGGCGGTGGCCCATCCGCTGTCGCAGCTGCTGGCCGGGCACGCGCGGGCGGGCGGGAACTACCTGCTGTGGCAGATGTTCCGGCGCGCCAACCACCCGTATTCCTTCTACGGCCGTGAAGTCCCGTGGGCCGTGGGCCCGTTGGTGGTCGTCGCGGCTGTCGCGGGGCTGGTGTGGCTGCGGCGTGAGAACACCTGGCGGGAGCGGCTGCTGGTGTGCTGGGTCGTGGTGCCCGCGCTGTTCTTCACGGTCTGGCCGGTCAAGGGGTTCCAGTATCTGCTGCCCGTGGCACCGGTGTTCGCGGTGCTGGCCGGGCGGACGCTCACCTCGTTCTCCCGGTGGGGACGTCGGCGGCAGGTCGCGGCGGCCGCGGCGATCTGGCTGGTCGTGGCCTCGCTCGCGGCGCCGTCCTGGCTGCGCATCCAGCCGCAGACGAGCACCCGGTTCCTGGCCGGGACCGGCGGGCTGCCCGGCGGGAGGGAGGCGGGGCTGTGGGTGCGCGAGCACGCGCCGGAGGGCTCGCGGCTGCTGGCCATCGGCCCGTCGATGGCCAACGTCGTGCAGTACTACGGGTTCTGTCCGGTCTCCGCCCTGTCCGTCTCGCCCGACCCGGCGCGCCGCAATCCCAGCTACCGGGCGGTCCCCAACCCGGACCGGGCCCTGCGCGACGGCGACTTCCAGTACCTGGTGTGGGACGCGTACACGGCTCGGCGTACGCCGTTCTTCACCGGCAGGTTGGAGGGCCTGGTGGGGCGTTACCACGGGACCGCGGTGTTCACGGCACGCAACGGGGGCGGGGTGAAGGTGGTCGTGATCTACCGGGTGAGGGCGTCATGAGGGTGCTGCTGGTGACGCTGCTCCTCCTGCTGACGGGCAGCGGCACGGCGACGGCCTCAACTCCTCGTACCCACACACCGATCGAGCACTTCGTCTATCTCATGCAGGGCGACCGCACCTTCGACCACTACTTCGGCACGTATCCGGGAGCCGACGGCCTGACCGCGGGGATGCGGCAGGCGATCGACCCGGCGCATCCGAACGCGGGCCAGGTGGCGCCGTACTCGCTGCACGGCTCGCCGCCCCTCTCCCCCGGCGCCGGGCCGCGCCTGGTACGGCAGCAGTACGACGGCGGGCGGATGGACTCCTTCGTCTCCGCCTTCGAACGGCAGGGCCGGGACGGGCGCGTGGCGATGGGCCACTACGACCGCCGTGACCTGCCGTTCTACTGGAACGCCGCAGACCACTACGAGCTCTTCGACCACTTCTTCGCGTCCTCGCTCGACGGCACCCGCGCCAACCGCGCCCACTGGGTCACGGGCACGGCGGACCTGAAGGGCGCCACCGTCTTCGACCGGCTGCAACAGGCGGGCGTGAGCTGGAAGTTCTACGTGCAGAACTACGACCCGAAGGAGACCTACCGCTCCTCGGACGACCTGACCACCCAGACCGTGCGCGTCCCGCTCCTCGACATCCCGCGCTTCGTCGACGACCGCAGGATGAGTGCACACATCGTCGATCTCAGCGAGTACTACCGGGACTTGGAGCGCGGCACGCTGCCCTCGGTGGCGTTCGTCGCGTCCTCGGGCTCGGGTGAACGCTCGGCACGCTCCGTACCGGCCGGGCAGCGGCTGGTACGGGCGCTCAGCTCACAGTTGATGGTCAGTCAGTACTGGTCGTCGTCGGCACTGTTGTGGTCGTACGACGGCTCGGGGGGCTGGTACGACCACGTGAAGCCGCCGGCGGGACGCGGGCTGCGGGTGCCGGCGCTGCTGGTCAGTCCCTACGTGGCGCGCGGGAAGGTGCAGCACGGGCGGTTCGAGGCGGCCAGTGCGCTGCGGTTCGTGGTGGACAACTGGGGGCTGCGGCCGCTGGGCGGTCGTACCGACGAGGCGCGCAGCCTCTTTGACGCCTTCGACTTCTCGGCGCCGCCCCGGCGGGCCGAACTGATCCCCGCTCAGGCCCGGCAGGCGGCGCTTCCGGTGGCACGGCGGCCGTCGCCGGTGCCCGTGTACGCGGTGTACGGCGCAGCGTCGGTGCTGGTGGCGGGATTGCTGTGGGGGGCGGTGCGGCCGAAATGGCGTACGTCGTGAGGTGGTTGGTGCTCGTCGGGGTTGTGCTCGTGGGGCTGGCACCGACTTCGGCCGTCGCGGCCACCGCGGTGACCGTGACCGTGCGAACGACTCCCCAACTCGCCGGGGTGCGCTTCGTGTTCGACGGGCAGGCGGCGGTCACCGGGGCCGACGGGACGGCCCGCTTCACCGGCGCGCACGACTTCGCCGGGCACACGCTGGCCGTCGACGAGCGTGAACTCGCTCTGAACGGGCGTCAGTTCATGTTCGCGCGATGGGCGGGCCAGCGCGATCCGGACCAGGCGTTCCGGCGTACGGTCCAGGGGCTGCCGCTGCGCCGGGACTACACGGTCACGGCGGCGTTCACGGCTCGCTTCCGGGTGACGGTGCGCTGCGTCGACCAGGACGGTCGCGCCGTACCCCGCGGACGGGTGCCGTATGTCACCGTGCGCAGCGACACCGGGCACACCCGGCGGCTGCCCGTGGGTCAACCGGTGTGGCTGGACGGGCTGTTGCCCGTGTACCGCAAGAGCGTGCTGACGTCACGGACCGTCGGTTACGCGCTGCTGTCGGCGGACGCGTACGGGACGAACACGGTGGACGCCGGGCGGCAGCGGTTCAAACCGGCGTCGGATCAGGAGGTCGTCTTCAGGACGCCGTTCCACGATCTGACGGTCTCGGCACGGGACGCGGTGTTCGGCTCGGGGGCCGGGCGGGCCGCTCGGGTCACGCTGCCGGACGGGTCGGTGCGCGAGGTGCCGTTCGGCACGGGCCGGGCGGCGACACTGCGGGATCTTCCGCACGGGCAGTACGAGGTGGAGGTGACCGGCGGCGAGGGGCTGCGGGCCGTGCAGCAGGTCCGGTTGTCGCGGACGCAGAGCGTGCGGGTCCGGGTGGTCAGCCGGGCGGATCTGGCGCTGGCGGCCGGCACGGTGGGCGTGCTGGCGGCCGGGCTGCTGCTGATCGGGCGGCGGATGCGCGGACGGCGGGGTGGTGAGCGCGGGTGAGAAGAGCGGGTCTGCCGGCTGTACTGGCGCTGGTGCTGGCGGCGTTGTTCCCGGCGTCCGCGAGCTCCGTCGAGGGGCGCCGGGTGCCGCTGCTGGCGTACTACTACCAGTGGTTCGAGCCGTCGTCGTGGCAGCGGGCGAAGACCGACTACCCCCGCCTCGGCCACTATTCGAGCGACGACGCCTCCGTGATCCGTACGCATGTCGACTGGGCGCGGTCGGCGGGCATCGACGGCTTCGTGGTGAGCTGGAAGTCCTCGGCCGCCAACAACCGCCGTCTGCGGCTGCTGTTGGACGTCGCGCGCACGCGCGACTTCAAGGTGGCGGTCATCTACCAGGGGCTCGACTTCCACCGTCGCCCCCTCGCGACGGACCGGGTCGCCGCCGACTTCCGTCTGCTGTCCGCCCGCTACGCACGCGACCCGGCCTTCTTCCGGCTCGGCGGCAGGCCGCTGACGGTGTTCAGCGGCACCTGGGAGTACTCGACCGCCGACATCGCGCGGATCACCGGTCCGGTGCGCAGCCGGATGCTGGTGCTCGGCACCGAGAAGAACGCGGCGGGCATCCGCAGGCTGGCGCACGTCACCGATGGTGACGCCTACTACTGGTCATCGGTCAACCCCGGCACCAACGACCGGCACAAAACCAAACTGCGCGAGATGGCCGACGCCGCGCACCGGGCGCACGGCTACTGGATGGCGCCCTTCGCGCCCGGCTTCGATGCCAGGCTGGTGGGCGGCACGAAGTCGGTGCCGCGGGACGGCGGCCGGACGCTGCGCACCGAGTACGCCGCCGCCATGGCCTCGGACCCGGACGTGCTCGGGCTGATCAGCTGGAACGAGTTCAGCGAGAACTCCCACGTGGAGCCGTCGGTCCGGCAGGGCACGCAAGCCCTTGACGTGCTACGGGAGTTGCGCGACGTGCCCGAGTCGGCCTCGCCGTCGGCACCCTCCTCCGGAGCCGCCCGTCATGACCCGCTCGGCTACTGGCCGGGCCTGCTGCGCATCACCGGCAGCGCGCTGCTGCTGGTGGGCGTGGTCGCGGCCCTGGCCCGGCTGCGCGGGATCAGGATGAGAAAGGAAGGAAGAACA
The DNA here is from genome assembly GCF_042893105.1 of Streptomyces sp. NPDC001663. Classification (NCBI taxonomy): domain Bacteria; kingdom Bacillati; phylum Actinomycetota; class Actinomycetes; order Kitasatosporales; family Streptomycetaceae; genus Streptomyces; species Streptomyces sp. NPDC001663. The sequence goes on from NZ_JBIAUR010000001.1 coordinate 772,662, forward strand.
TGACCACGAGACTCTCCTCCCCGCACGGCAGACTCTCTTTCCGCATCGCCCGCAGCGCCGTGTTCGCCCTCGTACTGGGGGCGGGCACGGCGCTGTCGTTCGCCCCGACGGCGCACGCCGATCTGCCCGGCGCGGACGCGCAGTTGACGCGCGCCCCCTATCTCTCGGACGCCACGACGACCTCCGTCCAGGTGAGCTGGGCGACCACGACCCAGAGCCGCGGCTCGGTGCGCTACGGCCCGCCCGGCAACTGCTCGGCGAACACCGCGACTTCGGCAACGCTGGGCAGTCCGATCACCGTCGGCTCGACCCGCGAGTACGCCAACTCGGTGACCCTGACGGGGCTGAACGCGAGCACGACCTACTGTTACCGCGTCTACACGGCATCCGGCACCGACCTGCTGGGCACCCTGCCGACCCCGAGCTTCACCACGCCCGAATCCGCGGGGTCCACGGCGCCGTTCACCTTCGACGTCCTCGGGGACACCGGCGAAACCACGAACGCCGGGGTCGACGACGGCTCGGTGAACGTGAACCAGGCCAACGTGATGAGCCGTATCGCGTCGAGCGGTGCGCGGTTCGTCGTGCAGACGGGCGACAACACGCATCCGGGCACCTCGCAGACCCAGTACGGCGACCTCAACCAGACGGGCCCGGACGTGAGTTCGTGGTTCGGGCCGTCGTACTGGACCCAGCCGGGCATGCGCATCCCGCTCATCGGCACCGTCGGCAACCACAGCATGACGAACACGTATCTGCAGGTGTGGAGGCAGTCGGCGCTGGCGGCGGCGTCCGGCGGGGTGTGGGCGCTGGTCGACTATCCGTCGTACCTGGGCTCCAGCGCGATCAGCTATCCGACGACGTACTACGCCTTCACCACCGGCGGGGTCCGCTTCTACCTGCTCGACACGGCGTGGGGAAACTCCAACACCGGTGATGCCACGGGTGGTTCGTGCGGCTCGCACTGTGCGATCTACGAGCAGGACGCGCACGCCCACTGGCAGGACGGATCCGCCGAGTACGAATGGCTCAAGGCCGACCTCGCCGCGCATCCCGGCGTGCCCAAGTTCGCCTTCTTCCATTTCCCACTGCGCTCCGACAGCGCGAGCGAGCCGAGTGACACCTTCCTCGCGAACGTCGAGCAGACTCTGGTGACCGGTGGCGTGGACCTTGTGTTCAACGGTCACTCGCACCTCTATCAGCGCAACACCGCGGGGCCCGGCCGGATCGCCTCGTACGTCACCGGGGGCGGCGGCGCGGACGTGCACTCCGTCGGCGAGAACGGCTGCTCGGCGACGGACGCGTACGGCATCGGCTGGTCCTACAGCCGTGACCGCGGCTCGGCCTGCGGAGCCGCCGCCGTGCCCACGGACGACGCGCAGGTCTACCACTTCCTGAAGGTGACCGTCGACGGCACGTCCGTCACCGTCGCGCCGACCGACTCTCTCGGGCACACCTTCGACGTGCAGACCTACACGGTCACTCCGTGACCCGCTCGTCCGCCAGCAGCATCTGCAGGGCGTGTACGAGTGTGGCCGCCGTTTCCTCGTCCAGCCGGGCGAGGAAACGGCGCTCGGCGGACCGACGCGCCTTCTCCCCCTGCCGCAGGCATTCCTCGCCGGCAGGCGTCAGCTCGACCATGTTCTTCCGCCGGTCCTGCGGGCTGCGCCGGCGCCGTACGAGGCCTTGGTCCTCGAGGCCGTCGATCAGCGACACCATCGTGGTGCGGTCGACGCCGAGCCGTCCGGCCGCCTCGACCTGCGACAGGGGCTCGTCGCTCGACAGCACCACGAGCACGGCCAGCTCATGACCGTCCACGCCGTAGGGCGCGAGCGCCTCGGCGGACGCCCTGGCCAGCTTGGCCTGGGCGTGCTTGAGGAGGTAGCCGAGCCGGGATTCGAGGGGGGCGGGTCTCGCGTCGTCTGCTGCCATGCCCCCGACTGTAATGGCGACTGATCGTCAGCAGGACTGATGATTTAGTAGGCTGACGAACATGACGACTGTGCGCTTCGGCATCAAGACCACCCCGATGCACGTGCCGTACGAGGACATCCGCCGGGTCTGGCTGGAGGCCGACGCCGTGCCGGAGATCGAGGACGCCTGGCTGTGGGACCACCTGTTGCCGGTCGCGGGCCCCAAGGACGGGCAGATACACGAGGGCTGGACCCTGCTCAGCGCGCTCGCCGCGCAGACCGAGCGGCTGCGGCTCGGGCTGCTCGTGACCAGCAACCGGATCCGTCCGCCCGCCCTGCTGGGCAAGATGGCGACCACGGTGGACCTGGTCTCGGGCGGGCGGCTGGTGATGGGGCTCGGGGTCGGGGGGACGCATCAGCCGCCGGGCGCGGGCGGGATCGCCGGGGCGAATCCGGCGATCGCCGAGTACGAGGCGTACGGGCTGACGCTGGTCCCGCCGGCCGAGGGAGTGGCCCGGCTGGCGGAGACCGTCGAGATCCTGAAGCGGATGTGGACGGAGGAGGTCTTCGACTTCGAGGGCCACTACTACCGGCTCAAGGGCACCCGGAACGAGCCCAAGCCCGTGCAGCGCCCCGGGCCCCCGCTGCTGATCGGCGGCTGGGGGGCGCGGCTGCTGCGCCTGGTCGCCGAGCACGCCGACATCTGGAACGTCCCCGGTCCCCCGCACAACAGCGTGGAGTTCGTCGCCGAGCGCGCACGGGTGCTGGATGCGCACTGCGCCGAACTGGGGCGCGACCCGGGTGAGATCACGCGGTCCGTGCAGGTACTGGTGTCGTACGACGACCCGGCGGCGACGCGGGCGACGGTGGCCGCGCTGGTCGACGCCGGGGTGAACCATGTCGTACTGAGCCTGCCGCGTCCCTATCCGCAAGGGGTGGTGCGGTGGTTGGCGGACGAGGTGATCGCCGGGTGGCGCCCATGGGACACGGACACAGAGGGACGCCACCCGGCCGTCCGTCACGGCATGAGACCTACGAATGACCGCCTCACGCCATGACAGCGACGACGGTCCGTGTCACGGCATGAGGTGGTAGTCCGGGAAGTTCCCGGGCAACCGCTCCGCCGCCGGACCTTGTGTCACGGCGCGCACAAGCAGCTCGCCGCCGACGAACGCGCCGCGCCAGGACGCCCCGAAGCCGCCGAACAGTTCGTCGCGGTCTCCGCGGGAGCGCGGTTTGCCGTGGCCGACCTTGAACGCGCGGATCTGCGGGGCCAGTCGGTCGAAGGTGGCCCTGTCGTCCGTGGACAGCGTGGCCACCAGCGCACCGTTGGAGGCGTTCATCGCGGCCAGCAGCTCCGCCTCCGTGTCGACCAGGACGATGGTGTCGACCGGGCCGAAGGGCTCCGCGTGGTGCAGCGGGGAGGATGGGGGCGGGTTGAGGAGTGTGACCGGTTGGACGTACGCCGACGTGTCCTGGCCGGGCAGGAAACGGGCGTCGGTCTCACTGCTGCGGTGCAGCGGGACGGCGCCGCGGTCGATGGCCTCGGCGACCTGGTCGCGCAGTTCCTTGGCCTTGGCGGCGTTGATGACCGGCCCGAAGTCCAGCTGCGGGAAGGGGTCGTCGGGGTGCTCGACGGCGAGCGGGTGGCCCACCCTGAGCGTGCGCACCGCCGGGAGGTACGCCGCCAGGAACTCGTCGAACAGCTGCCGTTGGACGACGAAGCGCGGGTATGCCGTGCAGCGCTGCTTGCCGTAGTCGAAGAGCTTGGGGATCACCGCCGTGAGCGCGTCCCAGTCCGAGTGGTTCCAGATGCCCCAGGTGTTGAGTCCTTCCTGTTCGAGTACATGTCGCTTGCCGAGGTCGGCGACGGCCGTGGCCACCGCGGCGCCGGTGTCGCGGCCGCCCACGAAGGAGACGCAGCCGATCTCGGGCGCCCGCACCAGCGCCTCCGACAGCTCGCCTCCGCTGCCGCTGACGAGGGTGGCGGGAATCCCCTCGCGGGCGGCGAGCGCACAGGCCAGGGTCAGACACGCGAGGCCGCCGTCGGTCGGGGTCTTGGCGATCACCGCGTTGCCTGCCAGTGCCTGTACCAGCATTGCGTGAACGAGCACGCTCATCGGATAGTTCCAGCTCGCGATGTTGGACACCGGGCCGTCCAGCGGGACCCGGCCGGCGAGCATCGGGTCGATGCCGTCGACGTACCAGCGCACGCCGTCGATGGCCCGGTCGACGTCGGCCTGCGCGAGCCGCCAGGGCTTGCCGATCTCCCACACGAGCAACAGGGCGAGCAGTTCGCGGTGTTCGGTGAGGGCGTCGAGGGTGGCCGCGACGCGTGCGCGGCGCTCCTCGAGCGGGACGTACCGCCAGGCGCGGTGCTGGTCGAGCGAGGCGCGGACGGCCTGGTGGGCGGTGTCCCGGTCCAGGCGGGGCGGGCCGGCGATGGGACTGCCGTCGACGGGGCTGGTGGCGGGCAACGCCCGGCCGTCGGCCTGCCAGGCGGAGTTCCAGAGGTTGAGGACGCGGTCGCCCCGGAAGGCCTCAGGGGCGACGGCGAGGCAGCGCTGCCAGGCGTCTGCCCAGGACGTACCTGATTTGAGGGTGAGGGTAGGGGTGTTCTCCGAGGTGAGGGTGGTTGCCATTGAGTTGCTCCGCTCTCGGTGCACAGTCGGGGGCGGGGATTGCATGGCTCACGTCAACTATGAGTGACGGCGGGCGCGGCTTCGAGACGGGCGAGCACAAGTTTCGCCGTCTCGGTCGGTGTGCTTCCCACACTCACCCCGACCGCCTCCAGCGCCTCCTTCTTCGCCTGCGCGGTGCCCGAGGAACCGGACACGATCGCGCCCGCGTGCCCCATCGTCTTGCCCTCGGGCGCGGTGAAACCGGCGATGTAACCGACGACGGGCTTGGTGACGTGCTCGCGGATGTACGCGGCCGCACGCTCCTCCGCGTCTCCGCCGATCTCCCCGATGAGGACGATCAGTTCGGTGTCGGGGTCGTCCTGGAAGGCGGCGAGGCAGTCGATGTGCGTGGTGCCGACGACTGGGTCGCCGCCGATGCCGACGCAGGTCGAGAAGCCGATGTCCCGGAGCTCGTACATGAGTTGGTAGGTGAGCGTGCCCGACTTGGAGACCAGGCCGATGCGGCCGGGCTTGGTGATGTCGGACGGGATGATGCCCGCATTGGACTGGCCGGGGGTGATCAGGCCCGGGCAGTTGGGGCCGATGATGCGGGTGCCCTTCTCCTTCGCGTACGCATGGAAGGCGACGGAGTCGTGGACCGGGATGCCCTCGGTGATGACGACCGCGAGGCCGATGCCGGCGTCGGCCGCCTCGATGACTGCGGCCTTCGCGAAAGCAGGCGGGACGAATACGACGGTGGCGTCGGCACCGGTCGCGCGGATGCCCTCGGCGACCGAGCCGAAGACGGGCACGGCGCGGTCGTCGAAGTCGACGGTGTGGCCCGCCTTGCGCGGGTTGACGCCGCCGACGACGTTCGTGCCGGCCGCGAGCATGCGCCGGGTGTGCTTCATGCCCTCGCCGCCGGTCATGCCCTGGACGAGGACCTTGCTCTCCTTGGTGAGGTAGATGGCCATGTCGGGCTCCTTCAGCCGGCGGTGGCGAGTTGGGCGGCACAGCGGGCGGCGCCGTCCATGGTGGTGGCCTGCTGGACCAGGGGGTGTGCGCGGCCGTCGAGGATGGCGCGGCCGCGGGCGGCGTTGTTGCCATCGAGGCGGACGACCAGCGGCTTGGTCAACTGCACGCTGTCCAGCGCCTGCACGATGCCGTCGGCGACCGCGTCGCACGCCGTGATGCCGCCGAAGACATTGACGAAGACCGACTTCACTGCGGGGTCGGAGAGGATGACGGACAGCCCGTCGGCCATGATCTGGGCGGAGGCTCCGCCCCCGATGTCGAGGAAGTTGGCGGGGCGTGCGCCGCAGCCGGCGACCACGTCGAGGGTCGACATGACGAGCCCCGCGCCGTTGCCGATGATGCCGACCTGGCCGTCCAGCTTCACGTAGTTGAGGCCCTTGGCCGCGGCCGCCGCCTCCAGCGCGTCGTCGTGCTCGACCTCCTCCGCTCCCCAACGAGCCTGGCGGAAGCGGGCGTTGTCGTCGCGAGTGACCTTGCCGTCGAGGGCGAGGATCTGGCCCTGCTTGGTCCGCACGAGCGGGTTCACCTCGACGAGCAGCGCGTCCTCGCGGACGAGCACCTCCCACAGTCGTACGAGAACGTCGACGGTCTGCGGCGGAAGCCCGGCCGCCTCGGCGATCTCGCCCGCCTTCGCCGAGGTGACGCCCTCGGCCGGGTCGATGTGGATGCGGGCCACGGCCTCGGGGCGGGTGGCTGCGACCTCCTCGATCTCCATGCCGCCCTCGGCGGAGGCGATCGCGAGGAAGGTGCCCGCCGCGCGGTCCAGTACATAGGAGACGTAGAACTCGGTCTCGATGTCCACGGGTTGGGCCAGCATCACCCTGCCGACCGTGTGGCCCTTGATGTCCATGCCGAGGATCTGGCGTGCGGTGAGCTCCGCGGCGGCCGGGTCCGCGGCGAGTTTCACGCCGCCCGCCTTGCCTCGCCCGCCGGTCTTCACCTGCGCCTTGACCACGACGCGGCCGCCGAGCCTGCGCGCGATCTCGCGGGCCTCCTTGGGCGAGTCGGTGACCTCGGCCCTCGGCACCAAGATGCCGTGTTCCTCGAAGAGTTCCCTTGCCTGATGTTCGTACAGGTCCATCTCGGCTCCTGTCTGCGAAGTCATCGCGAGGCCGAACTCCGATGACTGAAAAGTGCCGCACGCCCCCTGGACACCACCCATCGGATGCGGGATAACAAGCTTCATACAGTATTCGTCGACTGTATGCAATGTACTGCGAGAGCGTTCCAACCCCCTACGAAGGGACAGGACTTCGCCATGCCCGACGACACCCAGGACGTGATTTCCGGCGGTCACCTCGTCGCCAAGGCTCTGAAGGCCGAAGGGGTCGACCGCATCTACACGTTGTGCGGCGGCCACATCATCGACATCTACGACGGCTGCGTCGACGAGGGCATCGAGGTCGTCGACGTACGCCACGAACAGGTCGCCGCCCACGCCGCCGACGGTTACGCGCGCCTCACCGGCAAGCCCGGTTGCGCGGTCGTCACCGCAGGTCCGGGGACGACCGACGCCGTCACCGGTGTCGCCAACGCCTTCCGCGCGGAGTCCCCGATGCTGCTCATCGGCGGCCAGGGGGCCCTCACCCAGCACAAGATGGGGTCCCTGCAGGACCTGCCGCACGTCGACATGATGACGCCGATCACCAAGTTCGCGGCGGCCGTGCCGGACACGGCCCGCGCGGCGGACATGGTGTCCATGGCCTTCCGCGAGTGCTACCACGGCGCGCCCGGGCCCTCCTTCCTGGAGATCCCACGCGACGTCCTCGACGCCAAGGTCCCGGTCAGCAAGGCACGCGTGCCGAAACAGGGCGCCTATCGCGCCTCGACCCGCTCGGCCGGCGACCCCGAGGCGATCGAGAAGCTCGCCGACCTGCTGGTGCACGCCGAGAAGCCGGCCATCCTGCTGGGCAGCCAGGTCTGGACGACACGCGGCACCGAGGCGGCCATCGAGCTCGTGCGCACCCTCAACATCCCCGCGTACATGAACGGCGCCGGCCGCGGGACCCTCCCGCCGGGCGACCCGCACCACTTCCAGCTGTCGCGCCGGTACGCCTTCTCCAACGCCGACGTCATCGTGATCGTCGGCACGCCCTTCGACTTCCGCATGGGCTACGGCAAGCGGCTGTCCCCGGACGCGACCGTCGTCCAGATCGACCTCGACTACCGCACGGTCGGCAAGAACCGCGACATCGACCTCGGGATCGTCGGCGACGCGGGGCTCGTGCTTAAGTCGGTCACCGAGGCCGCCTCCGGGCGCATCAACGGCGGGGCCGCCCAGCGCAAGGAGTGGCTCGACGAGCTGCGCGCCGCCGAGCAGACCGCCATCGAGAAGCGGCTGCCGAGCCTGAAGTCGGACGCCTCACCGATCCATCCGTACCGCCTGGTCAGCGAGATCAACGACTTCCTCACCGAGGACTCCATCTACATCGGCGACGGCGGCGACATCGTCACCTTCTCCGGGCAGGTCGTCCAGCCCAAGTCGCCCGGGCACTGGATGGACCCGGGCCCGCTCGGCACCCTCGGCGTGGGCGTCCCCTTCGTGCTCGCGGCCAAGCAGGCGCGGCCCGACAAGGAAGTGGTGGCCCTCTTCGGTGACGGCGCCTTCTCCCTCACCGGCTGGGACTTCGAGACCCTCGTCCGCTACGACCTCCCCTTCGTCGGCATCGTCGGCAACAACTCCTCCATGAACCAGATCCGCTACGGCCAGGCCCAGAAGTACGGCCTGGAGCGCGAGCGGGTCGGCAACACCCTCGGCGACGTCCACTACGACAAGTTCGCGCAGATGCTGGGCGGTTACGGCGAGGAGGTCCGCGACCCCGCCGACATCGGCCCCGCCCTGCGCCGCGCCCGTGAATCGGGCAAGCCGTCGCTGATCAACGTCTGGGTCGACCCGGACGCGTACGCCCCCGGAACCATGAACCAGACCATGTACAAGTGAGGTGACCTGGTGACCACCGAGACCATCTCGACCTCGCAGGCGGCCAAGGCGCTCGCAGGCATCCGCGTCCTCGACATGACCCACGTCCAGTCCGGGCCCTCCGCGACCCAGCTGCTGGCCTGGCTCGGCGCCGACGTCGTCAAGCTGGAGGCGCCGACCGGTGACATCACGCGCAAGCAGTTGCGCGATCTCCCGGACGTGGACTCCCTCTACTTCACGATGCTCAACTGCAACAAGCGGAGCATCACCCTCAACACCAAGACCGAGCGCGGCAAGGAGATCCTGACCGAGCTGATCCGGCGCTCGGACGTCATGGTCGAGAACTTCGGACCGGGCGCGGTCGACCGCATGGGCTTCACCTGGGACCGCATCCAGGAGATCAATCCGCGTATCGTCTATGCCTCCATCAAGGGGTTCGGCGAGGGCCCGTACACCAACTTCAAGGCGTACGAGGTCGTCGCGCAGGCCATGGGCGGGTCGATGTCGACCACCGGTTTCGAGGACGGGCCGCCGCTGGCGACGGGGGCCCAGATCGGGGACTCGGGCACGGGCGTCCACGCCGTGGCGGGGATACTCGCGGCGCTGTTCCAGCGCGAGCACACCGGGCGCGGTCAGCGGGTGAACGTGGCCATGCAGCACGCTGTGCTCAACCTCTGCCGGGTGAAGCTGCGCGATCAGCAGCGCCTGGCCCACGGCCCGCTCGCTGAATATCCGAACGAGGACTTCGGCACGGAAGTTCCCAGGTCCGGAAACGCGTCCGGCGGCGGCCAGCCCGGCTGGGCGGTCAAGTGCGCGCCGGGCGGCCCGAACGACTACGTGTACGTCATCGTGCAGCCCGTCGGCTGGAAGCCGCTCAGCGAGCTCATCGGCCGGCCGGAGCTGGCGAAGGACCCCGAGTGGGCGACGCCGGAGTCCCGGCTGCCCAAGCTCAACAAGATGTTCCAGCTGATCGAGGAGTGGTCCTCGACGCTGCTCAAGTGGGAGGTGCTGGAGCGGCTGAACGCCCACAACATCCCGTGCGGGCCGATCCTGTCCACCAAGGAGATCATCGAGGACGACTCGCTGGTCGCCAACGAGATGGTCGTCACCGTCCCGCACCCCGAGCGCGGCGAGTTCACCACCGTCGGCAGCCCGCTCAAGCTCTCCGACTCCCCCGTCGAGGTGACCAGTTCACCGCTGCTCGGCGAGCACAACGAAGAGGTCTACATCGGCGAGCTCGGCCTCGGCGACGAGGAGCTGCGCCTGCTCAAGTCGAACGGAGTGATCTGACGTGATGGCCGAAGACCGGGTGCTGAGGGTGCGGTCGCTTCTCGACGCCGTGCGGGCCGAGGGGCGGACCGCGCTCACCGCACCCGAGGGCAAGGTGATCGCCGACGCGTACGGGATCGCCGTACCGGGTGAGGAGTTGGCGACCGACGTCGACGAGGCCGTCTCGTTCGCGGCGCGCTTCGGCGGACCCGTGGTGATGAAGATCGTCTCCCCGGACATCCTGCACAAGACCGACGCCGGCGGCGTGATCGTCGGCGTCGAGGGCGCAGCGGACGTACGGGCGGCGTTCCACAAAATCATCGAGAACGCGCGCGCGTACAACGCATCTGCGCGCATCGAGGGCGTACAGGTCCAGGAGTTGCTGCCCCAGGGGCAGGAGGTCATCGTCGGCGCGGTGACGGATCCGACCTTCGGGAAGGTCGTCGCCTTCGGGCTCGGCGGAGTGCTCGTCGAGGTCCTCAAGGACGTCACGTTCCGGCTGGCGCCCGTGAGCGCCGACGAGGCGCTGTCCATGCTGGACTCGATCAGGTCGGCGGAGATCCTGCACGGCGTGCGCGGCGCCGCGGCCGTGGACCGGTGGGCGATCGCCGAGCAGATCCGGCGGGTGTCCCAACTGGTCGCCGACTTCCCGGAGATCGCGGAGGTCGACCTCAACCCGGTGATCGCGACCCCGGAGGGTGCGGTCGCGGCGGACATCCGGGTGATCCTCGCCGAGAAACAGCCGCCGCCTCGTCGCAAGTACACGCGCGAGGAGATCCTCGCCTCGATGCGCCGTCTGATGCAGCCCTCCTCGGTCGCCGTGATCGGCGCCTCCAACGAGCCGGGCAAGATCGGCAATTCGGTCATGCGCAACCTCATCGACGGCGGCTTCGCCGGAGAGATCCATCCGGTGAACCCCAAGGCCGATGACATTCTGGGCCGCAAGGCGTACAAGAGTGTCACGGACGTTCCCGGTGAGGTGGATGTGGCGGTCTTCGCGATCCCCGCCAAGTTCGTGGCCTCGGCGCTGGAGGAGGTGGGACGCAAGAACATCCCCAATGCCGTGCTGATCCCCTCCGGGTTCGCGGAGACCGGCGAGCACGAACTCCAGGCGGAGATCGTCGCGATCGCCGAGCGGCACGGCATCCGCCTCCTCGGACCTAACATCTACGGCTACTACTCGACGTGGCAGGACCTGTGCGCCACGTTCTGCACGCCGTACGACGTCAAGGGCGGTGTCGCGCTGACCTCGCAGTCCGGCGGCATCGGGATGGCCATCCTGGGCTTTGCGCGGACCACGAAGACGGGCGTGTCGGCGATCGTCGGCCTCGGCAACAAGTCGGACCTGGACGAGGACGACCTGCTGACCTGGTTCGGCGAGGACCCGCACACCGAGTGCATCGCCATGCACCTGGAGGACCTCAAGGACGGGCGCGCTTTCGTGGAAGCCGCGCGGGCGACCGTCCCGAAGAAGCCGGTCGTCGTACTCAAGGCGGGCCGTACGGCGGCGGGCGCGAAGGCCGCCGGCTCGCACACCGGGGCGCTCGCGGGCGACGACGCCGTGTACGACGACATCCTCAGGCAGGCCGGTGTGATCCGGGCGCCCGGGCTCAACGAAATGCTCGAGTACGCGCGCGCGTTGCCGGTGCTTCCCACTCCCCAGGGCGACAACGTCGTGATCATCACCGGGGCCGGCGGCAGTGGCGTACTGCTGTCCGACGCGGTGACCGACAACGGGCTGTCCCTGATGGAGATCCCGCCGGACCTGGACGAGGCCTTCCGGAAGTTCATCCCGCCCTTCGGGGCCGCGGGCAACCCCGTCGACATCACCGGGGGCGAGCCGCCGTCGACGTACGAGGCGACGATCCGGCTCGGTCTCGAGGACCCGCGCATCCACGCGCTCGTCCTCGGTTACTGGCACACCATCGTCACTCCCCCGATGGTCTTCGCGGAGCTCACCGCGCGCGTGGTGGCGGAATTCCGCGAACGCGGCATCGAGAAGCCCGTGGTGGCCTCGCTCGCGGGCGATGTCGAGGTCGAGGAGGCCTGCCAGTACCTCTACGAGCGAGGGGTCGTGGCGTACCCGTACACGACCGAGAAGCCCGTGGCGGTGCTCGGCGCGAAGTACCGGTGGGCGCGGGCGGCAGGGCTGTTGGGGGGCGGTTCATGACGTGAGTGGACGCGGGGTCGGCCGACAGTGCGGTCGGCCGGCCCCGGGACCCGTGCGCACACGAAAGGCATTGGACAGGGGGCGCTGGCCAGAGCTTTCGACGCAAGGGGCACTGAACGATGACAACCACCGACTATTCGGCGTCCGTCCCCTACAGGGAGGTGACGGACCGCAACGGCCGCGTGTACCGGATCGGCGAATCAGACGTCGACATCATGGGCCGCACACGCAAGTGGATGGTCATCCTGCCCTGGGTGGGCATGATGGGCATCAGCTCCGCCGAGTACGCGTTCACTTCGGCGGAGGACACGCTCCACGAGGCGCATCTGTGGAGCAGCGGACACATCTTCTGGCTGATGGGCGTCTGGATCTTCTTCCAGGCGGCCGTGGCCTTCCCCGCCGGACAGCTGCGGGAGAGCGGCAAACTGCCCGCCCGTACGGCGATGATGATCGGCGCCGTCGGCACGATGCTCGGCTATCTGTCGCTGGCGTACGCGCCGCACGTCACCGTCGCCTACATCGGCTTCGGAATGTTCAGCGGCATCGGCGCCGGTCTCGTCTACGCGACCTGCGTGAACATGGTCGGCAAGTGGTATCCGGAGCGCAAGGGCGGCAAGACGGGCTTCGTCAACGGCGGTTTCGCCTACGGGTCCGTGCCCTTCGTCTTCCTGTTCACCTCGTACATGGACCTGAGCAACTACCAGACCGTGCTTGCCTGCGTGGGCATCGGGCTGTGCCTGGTGGTGGCCTCGGCGGGCTGGTTCTTCAAGGACCCGCCGAAGAACTGGTGGCCCACGCACGTAGATCCGCTGAAGCTCACCGACGACCCGAAGATCCGCCGGGCTCTGGAGAAGAATCCGCCGGCGGTCAAGCAGTACACCCCAAAGGAGGCCGCCCGTACGCCCGTCCTGTGGATGATGTGGTTCTGTCTGCTGTGCACGGCCGGCATCAACATCTTCGGCATCGCCTTCCAGGTGCCGTTCGGCAAGGACATGGGGTTCGCGGGCGGGATCGTGGCCACCGCGATGTCCCTGAAGGCGATCGTCAACGGCACCGGGCGCGGTGTCATCGGCTGGATCTCCGACCGCTCCGGGCGCCGTAACACCCTGATCATCGTCTGCATCGTGCTCGGTACGGCCCAGTTCGGCGTGCTGATCTCCGGACAGATGGGCAGCATGCCGTTCTTCCTGTTCTGCTCCATGGTCTCCGGATTCGGCGGCGGGGCGATCTTCCCGCTGTTCGCGGCCATGACGGCGGACTACTTCGGCGAGAACAACAACGCCACCAACTACGGCATGGTCTACAGCTCGAAGCTGATCTCCGGGCTCGTCGGCTCCGGCCTGGGCGCGGTCGTCGTCGGCGCCTGGGACTACCACGGCGCGTTCGTGCTGGCGGGCTCCATCGGCCTGGCCTCCGCGGTGCTGGCGCTCTTCCTGAAGTCCCCGGGCAGGCCGAAGGCCCGGCGCATCGTCCCCAACCCGCAACCGCTCGGCGAGGAGATGGCATAAGCATGACAGCAGATCCGCTCTCGGCCGATCCGGCAGCCGCACACCGTCCCTACCGCGAAGTGACCGACTCCCGGGGCCGCGTCTACCGCATCGGCGAGACCGACCGCGACATCCTCGGCCACTCCCGCAAGCTCATGGTGTATCTCCCGTGGATCGCCATGATGGCCATCAGCGTCTTCGAGTACGCGTACGGCTCCGCGGAGGACACCCTGTCCCACGCGCACGGCTGGACGCAGTCCAACACCTTCTGGATCCTCAGTATCTGGGTGTTCTTCCAGGCCGGCATCGCCTTCCCGGCGGGCTGGATGCGCGAGAAGGGCATCCTGACGGCCCGCAAGGCCATGTACGTCGGCTCGGTCATGTGTCTGGTCGGGTTCTTCGCCCTGTCGCACCTGAGCAACGTCCTGCTGGCGATCCTGGGCTTCGGAGTCATCGGCGGCATCGGCGCCGGCCTGGTCTACGCGACCTGCATCAACATGGTCGGCAAGTGGTTCCCCGAGCGCCGCGGCGCCCGCACCGGCTTCGTCAACGGCGGCTTCGCGTACGGGTCGCTGCCGTTCATCTTCATCTTCAACTACGCCTTCGACACCGGGAACTACCACCGCGTACTGGACCTGATCGGCTGCTACATCATGATCGTGGTCTTCGGGTGCGCGTTCTTCTTCAAGGACCCGCCGAAGAACTGGTGGCCCGCGGACATCGACCCGCTGACGTTCTCCGGCAACCAGAAGAACGCGCAGAGCCTCGCCAAGAACCCTCCGGCGGTGAAGCAGTACACGCCCAAGGAGGCCATCAGGACCGGCATGCTGCCTCTGATGTGGATCTCCATCGTGATGACCGCGGGTGTGTCGATCTTCGGGATCTCCTTCCAGGTCGACTACGCCAAGGACGTCGGCTTCGGTCCCCTGGTGGCGGCGTCCTCGATGGGTGTCATGGCGGTCATCAACGGCATCGGGCGCGGTGTCGTGGGCTGGCTGTCCGACAAGTGGGGCCGCAAGTCGACCCTGGTGTTCGTCATCGTCGTCCTGGGGCTCGCGCAGTTCGGCGTGATCCTGGCCGGCGAGATGAAGAGCGAGTGGCTCTTCCTGTTCTTCGCCTTCCTCTCCGGATTCGGCGGCGGCGCCTTCTACCCGATGTTCGCGGCGCTGACCCCGGACTACTTCGGGGAGAACTACAACGCCACCAACTACGGCCTGGTGTACAGCGGCAAGCTGGTCAGCGGTCTGTTCGGCGGCGGCCTCGGCTCCATGGTGGTCGCGGCCTGGGGCTACAACGGGGCGTACGCCCTGGCCGGCGGCGTCTCCATGGTCGCGGCGGCGATCGCCCTGCTGCTGCGGCAGCCCGGGCGCAGCAGCTCGGATGCACTGACTCCACAGCCGCAGCCCGCGGGGTGACGGCACGCGCGCGTGAGGAAGGCCTCCCCGGGTGCGGGGAGGCCCTCCTCATGTGCGGGCCCCTATGGGGTCGTCAGCACTTCTCGCGCAGCGAGTGCAGGTACTCGCTGGAGCGGCGCGCGAACGTGAACGACTCGGTCGGCTGGTCGTGTTCGGTCTGCCAGTGGTGGGCGAGGCGCTCGCCGCGCAGCCGGGTCACCGCGGAGATGAAGCGCTGGTAGTCGATGTCGCCGTCGCCGACGTCGACCATGCGGTAGCCGAACTGGTTGGAGGGGTCGCTCACTCCGTCCTTGACATGGAAGAGCGGGTAGCGGTGGGGCTGCTTGAGGACGTAGTCGAGGGGTTCGAAGGGGGCGGCGCTGCCGTCGGGCCGCTTCGAGAAGCGGAACTGGCCGGCGTAGGCCCAGAAGATGTCCATCTCCAGGAACACCAGGTCGGGGTCGGTCTCGGCGAGCAGCACGTCGTAGAGGCGGACCTTGGGATTGTCGGTGGCGAAGGAGAACTCGTCGGAGTGGTTGTGCTGGTAGAACTTCATGCCGCGCGCCTTCGCCGCCGCGCCGTAGGTGTTGAACTCCTCGGCGGCGCGCTTCCAGGCGTCGACGGTGTTTCCGTAGCGGTTCGGCCCGGAGGCGGTGCCGATGTGCTTGAGGCCGAGGGCCTGGGCCTCGTCGAGGACCTTGGTGAGGTTCTGGGCGAAGGTGTACGCGTTCGGGTCGCTGGAGTAGTAGCCGACGTGGCTGCCGATCGGGGTCAGGCTGTGGTTCCTCGCCAGCCGCTTCAGCTGGGCGAGGGTGATGGGGCCCGCGGAGCCCTGGGTGTAGCCCGCGAACTCGACCTCGTCGTATCCGTACTTCTCCAACTCTGCGAAGACGGGGGCGAAGCCGAGCGTGGAGACCTTGTCGCGGAGGCTGTAGAGCTGGATGCCGAGGCGGCCGGGCGGCAGGACGGGGCGGCCCCGGCCTGCGGCTCCGGACGCGGTGTCCGTGGCGGCGGTGGCGGGGCTCGCCGCGGCGCCGAGCAGTGCGGCGGCTGTGGCGCCCGCGGCCACGCCGAGCATGCCTCGTCTGGTGAGGCGGTGGGTGAGTTCGGGATCCGTCTGGGAGATGCGGCTCATGCCTGGAACTCCTCGGTTTCGGAGGGCGTTGTCAGTGGTGAGTGCTTCACTTGGGACCAGTCGGATCACTGGGATCGGACGGGTCGCTGAGGGCCGGTCCGTCAGGCGAGACCGGCGAGTTGGAGCAGCAGTGACTTCACATCGGTGGCCGCGAGGCGGTCGCCGACAGCGCGGGGGGTGGAGCAGATGAGGAGCGGACCGTCGTCGTCGCTCACAGGGAGGCGGCCGTGGCTGCCTCGAATAGGTGACGGGTCGAGGGGCACGACCGCCATCCGGTAGCGCATGCCGAGCTTCTTGCGGGCAAGCGCCGTTGCCGCCTTGACCTTGACGTACGGGTCGAGCGGATCCATGAACAACTCGACAGGGTCGTAGCCGGGTTTGCGGTGGATCTCGACGAGCTGCGCGAAGTCGGGCGCGCGGGCGTCGTCGAGCCAGTAGTAGTACGTGAACCAGGCGTCCGGCTCCGCCACGGCGACGAGTTCGCCCGAGCGCGGGTGGTCGAGGTGGTGGGTCTTCTTGCCCTCGTCGTCGAGGAGTTGGTCGATGCCGGGCAGGTCGGCCAGGGCTGCCCGGGTGGCGTCGAGGTCCTCGGGGCGGCGCACGTAGACGTGGGCGATCTGGTGGTCGGCGACGGCGAAGGCACGGGACGCCATCGGGTCGAGGTACTCCATACCGTCCTGCGTGTGCACTTCGAGCAGTCCGGCGCGGCGCAGCGCCCGGTTGATGTCGACGGGCCGGTCGGCTCGCGTGATCCCGTACTCGGACAGCGCGACGACGGTACGGCCCTCGGCGCGGGCGTCGTCCAGGAGCGGAGCCATGGCGGCGTCCAGGTCGGCGGCCGCCTTCAGCGAGCGCGGGTCGTCGGGGCCGAAGCGCTGCAGGTCGTAGTCGAGGTGAGGGAGGTAGCAGAGCGTCAGGTCGGGGCGCCGGGTGCGCATGATGTGGCGGGTGGCATCGATGATCCACCGGCTGGAGACCAGGTCCGCGCCAGGGCCCCAGAAGTGGAACAACGGGAAAGTGCCGAGTTCTTCGGTGAGTTCGTCGTGCAGGGCCGGGGGCCGGGTGTAGCAGTCGGGTTCCTTGCGGCCGTCGGAGTAGTAGATCGGACGGGGGGTGACGGTGATGTCGGTGTCGGCGCCCATGGCGTACCACCAGCAGATATTGGCGACCGTGTAGCCGGGGTGGGCGCGGCGGGCGGCGTCCCAGAGTTTGTCTCCGGCGACCAGGCCGTTGTGCTGCCGCCACAGGAGTACGTCACCGAGCTCACGGAAGTACCAGCCGTTGCCGACGATGCCGTGCTCGGACGGGTGGGTGCCGGTGAGAAAGGTGGACTGGGCGGCGCAGGTGACGGCGGGCAGGACGGTGCCGAGCGCGGCGCGGGAGCCGGACTGGGCGAGCGACTTGAGGTGGGGCATGTGGTCGAGGAGACGAGGGGTGAGGCCGACGACGTCGAGGACGAGTAGCGGGGTGGGGTGGCCTGGGTCGGCCCGGTGGGCGCTCATGGGAGTTCCTTCAGGCCGAGGTCGGTCAACAGGTCGCGGGCGAGGGTGAGTTCGGCGGCTATGCCGTCGGCGAGCTGGGCGCGGCCTCGGGGTCGTAGGTCGGGCGGGAGTGCCTGCCAGGTGTAGGTCTCCACCTCGAGGTGGCGGGTGAGCGGGTGCGGGCCGCCGACGAGCCGGGTCAGGGCGGTCTGCAGGACGGAGAGCGTGGAGGTGAGGGGCGCGGCGGGGGCCGCGTGCAGCGGGACGTGGAAGTGGGCTCGCCAGGGGGCCGCGTCGGGCAGGGCGTCGGGCGCGAGGGCCTGGCCGAGGTCGTCGGTGCCACGCAGGCCGACGGCGGTGGCTGTGCGGGTCTGGTGCAGGAAGCGGGGTTCGTCGAAGGCGGCGAGGGCTTCGCGGACCTCGGGGAGATGGGGGTGTTCGGCGTGCAGGGCGGCTGAGAGCTGTGACTTGACGACGGGGACGCGGGCTTCGGTGAGCGCGTCCAGGGCGGTGTGCGGGTCTTCGAAGGAGGTGGCGAGGTGGCAGGTGTCGACGCAGATACCGATGCGGTCGTGCGCGATCGCGGTGAGCGGGGCGATCGCGTCGCCGGTGGTCTCGACGACGCAGCCGGGTTCGGGTTCCAGGCCGATGCGGATGGAGCGGCCGGTCAACTCGTCGAGGGCGTCGAGGCGTTCGGCGAGAGTGAGCAGGGCGGTGCGAGCCTTCTCGGCACGGTCTTCGTCGTAGGCGGTGCGCCAGGCGAGCGGCAGGGTCGAGATGGTGCCCTCGGTGACGTCGTCGGGGAGGAGTCCGGCGAGGACGCGGGCCAGGGCGGTGGTGTGGTCGAGGCGTTCGGGGTCGGCCCAGTCCGGCTTGTAGACGCGGTATTTGACCTCCTCGGCACCGAAGCCTTCGTACGGGAAGCCATTGAGGGTGACGACCTCGAGGCCGCGCCGGTCGAGCTCGGTGCGCAGGCCGCGCAGGGCGGACGGGTCGGTGACGAGGGCGTGCGCGGCGTCCTTGGCCAGCCACAGCCCGATGCCGAGGCGGTCGCGGCCGAGACGGCGGCGGACGGGTTCGCAGTGGTCGCGGAGCTGGGCGAGGACGCCGTCGAGGGTTTCGGCGGGGTGGACGTTGGTGCAGTAGGCGAGGTGGACGGTGGAGCCGTCAGGGTGGCGGAAGCGCATGGCTCACGCCCCGCCGCGGAGGATCGAGTTGCCCTCGTGGGTGGCGTCCGTGGCCGCGATGTCGAGGTCGAGCCGGCCGCTGAGTCCGTAGAAGGCGACGGGATTGCGCCACAGCACCCGGTCGACGTCGTCCTCCGAGAAACCCTCGGCCAGCATGAGGTCGCCGACCCTGCGGGTCTTGAGGGGGTCGCTCTTTCCCCAGTCGGCGGCGGAGTTCACGAGTACCTGCTCGGGCCCGTACGTGCTCAGGATCGCGACCATCCGCTCCTCGTCCATCTTGGTGTCGGGATAGACGGAGAAGCCGAGCCAACTGCCGCTGTCCTTGGCCTCCTTGACGGTGGTCTCGTTGAGGTGGTCGACCAGGACCCGGTCCGGAGCGAGCGCGGACTCGCGTACGACGTCGAGGGTGCGGCGCAGGCCGGCGAGCTTGTCGCGGTGTGGGGTGTGGACGAGCGCGGGCAGGCCGTGGTCGTCGGCGAGTTGGAGCTGGGCTGCGAGGGCCGTGTCCTCGGCGGGGGTCATCGAGTCGTAGCCGATCTCACCGACGGCGACGACCTGGTCCTTGACGAGATAGCGGGGCAGTTCGTCGAGGACGGGAGTGCAGCGCGGGTCGTTCGCCTCCTTGGGGTTGAGGGCGAGCGTGCAGTGGTGGGCAATGCCGTACTGGGCGGCGCGGAAGGGTTCCCAGCCCAGGAGGGAGTCGAAGTAGTCGAAGAAGGAGGCGGGAGAGGTGCGGGGCTGGCCGAGCCAGAAGGAGGGTTCGACGACGGCTCGGACGCCTGCGGCGTACATGGCGGCGTAGTCGTCGGTGGTGCGGGAGGTCATGTGGATGTGGGGGTCGAAGATGCGCATCAGGACTCCTTGCCGTCGGTGCCGCGCGGGCCGTGTGCGGCGGCCGGCGCGGGTGGGGTGGCCGTGGGGTCGGTCAGGGTCAGGACGCGGTGCAGGTCTTCGGGCACGGGACGGCCCGCGGCGGTGCGTTCGGCGGCGTAGTCGCCGAGCATGCGGGCGAGTTCCGCGTCGGCGTGGGCGCGGCGACCCAGGTCGGCGACGTCGTCGACGGGCACACCGGTGAACAGGCACTTCAGGACGGCGTGGCGCCAGGGATGGGCAGGGAGGTGCCGGGCGGCGTAGGGGCCGACTGCGGCGGCGAGGAGCCGGGTGTCGTTGGTGCGCAGGGCGTCCTCGACGAGCGGGAGGGCGTCGGGCCCGTCGACGAGGTGGGGCAGGGCGTGCAGTACGGCGCGGCGTTCGGCGGCGGTGCCCTGGGAGTAGACACGGGTGAGGGCGTCCGGGCCTGCGTGGGCGGCGTGCAGGATCAGGACACGCGCGGTGTCGGCGTGCTCGGGCCCGCACCGTCGCCCGGCCTCGGCGAGGCGCAGCTCCCACACGGAGATGGGCCCATGGATGCCGGGCTGGGCGGCCGCCTCGTCAAGGGCCTGGTCGAACCATGCGCGGGCGGGGCCGCCGAGGCGGGCGGAGAGTTGGCGGTGCAGGTCCTCGGGTGGGGTGAGGGCGAGGCCGGTGTCTCGGATGTCCGCCGCGGAGGTGGGGGCGGGGTCGATGTCCCTGGTGCCTGCCGCGAGGTCGGAGCCGGTGTCTCGGGTGGCAGCCACGGGGGTGGGGGCCGAGCTGTTATCTCCCATGCCTGCCGCAGAGGTAGGGGCAGGGCCCGTGTCCCTGGCGCTTGCCGCCGGGTCGGGGGCGGAGCCCGCGCCCTGGACCGCCGCCGCGGGTGCGGCGCCCGAGCCGGTGCCCTGGATGTCTGCCGCGGAAGTGCCAGCAGAGCCGGAGTCTCCGGTGCCCACCGCAGGGGTGGAGACGGAACCGGAGTCTCCGATGCCTGTCGTAGGGACGGGAGCGGTGCCGGTGGCCCTGGTGCCTGCCGCGGGGTCGGGGTCGGAGCCGGTGTCTCGGGTGGCAGCCACAGGGGTGGGGGCCGAGCCGGTATCTCCCATGCCTGCCGCAGAGGTAGGAGCGGGGCCCGTGTCCCTGACGCTTGCTGCAGGCTCGGGGGCGGAGCCCCCGCCCTGGACCGCCGCCGCGGGTGCGGCGCCCGAGCCGGTGCCCTGGATGTCTGCCGCAGAAGTGCGAGCAGAGCCGGAGTCTCCGGTGCCCACCGCAAGGGTGGAGGCGGGACCGGTGTCTCCGGTGCCCACCGCAGGCGTGGAGGCGGGACCGGTGTTTCCGGTGCCTGTCGTAGGGACGGGAGCGGTGCCGGTGGTCCTGGTGTCTGCCGTGGGGGTGTCCCAGGTGGTGTGGCGCTGTGTCATGAGGTGGTGCTCCCTTCGGGGGTGGCGGAGGGATCGCCGTGAGGTTGGGCTGGTTGGGGCATTGGGGCGGTCGTGGCGGCCGCGTGGTGGAGGAACGGGAGGGAGTGTTCGGCGAATTGGGGGCCCGCGTGGGAGTGGCGGGGGAGTTCGACGACGGTCAGGCCCTGGTAGCCGGATGCGGCGAGGGCGGAGAGGACGGGCGGGAAGTCGATCTCGCCGTCTCCGAGAGGGAGGTGTTCATGGATGCCGCGGCGCATGTCCTCGATCTGAACGTGCCGCAGCCAGGGGGCGGCGGCGCGTACGCAGTCGGCGGGAGAGAGGGGTTCGAGGCACTGGCAGTGGCCTATGTCGAGGGTCAGGCCGAGCTGCTCCGGGTCGTCGAGGGCGCGGCGGAGTCTGTGGAAGTCGGCGAGGGTGGCGAGGAGGTGGCCCGGTTCGGGCTCGACGGCGAGGGGGACGCCGGCGGTCGCGGCGGCGTCCAGGACGGGGGCAAGTGCCTCGGCCAGGCGCTTCCACGCCGTGTCCGTGTCCGTCCCTGCCGGGGTGATCCCACTGAAGCAGTGCACGGCGTGGGCGCCGAGGTCCGCGGCGACCTGGACCGCGCGGATCAGCAGGCCGACGCGGCGGGCGCGGTCGTCCGCGTCGGGGTCCAGCAGAGAGGGGCCGTGCTTGCGGCGCGGGTCGAGTACATAGCGGGCGCCTGTCTCCACGGTGACGTCCAGGCCGAGCGCGTCCAGTCGCCCGGCGAGGCGGTGGGTGCGGGCGGCGAGGTCCGGCGCCAGGGGGTCGAGGTGCATGTGGTCGAGGGTCAGTCCGACGCCGTCGTAGCCGAGGTCGGCGAGGAGGGCGAGGGCGTCGTCGAGACGGAGGTCGGCGAGACCGTTGGTGCCGTAGCCGAAGCGGAGCGGGGTGTTGGTGGCGGAAGTTCGGGTGGGGCCGGTGTCGGGACGGGGGCGACCGCTCTCCTCGGGTGCCCCCAGGCGGGGGGAGGGCGCCAGGGAGTTCTGCGAAGGGAGCAGCTGACGGCGATCGCTTGCCTTGGCCTCCTCCCCTGCCTCGGCGTCTCCCTGGAGTGCAGAGGACGCCCCTCCGCTCCGCGACGGCGGTACCGGACGACGACCGATCGCCCCGGCTTCCAACTGCCAGGCGTACGGCGCCGGTTCGCTCTGCGAAGGAGGTGCCGGGCGCTGGTCGCCCGGCCCCAAGCACTCGTGGCGGTCGCCGCGGACGGTCGCCATCGCATTGGCCGGGCGCGGGGTCTGGCGGCTCATGTGACGCTCACCTTCCTCGCGAACCTCCTGCCGAGTGGGGCGAGAGCCGCGATCAGCAGGGCGGTGGGCGCGGCTCCGGAGCGGGCGGTGAGCGCTGCCTGGAGGGGGATCGTGGCGCGGATGCCGCCGGTGACGGCGCGTTGGGTGAGTGGGGGTGAGGGGTTGAGGGTGGCGTGCAGATACGGGCGGGCGGCGGTGGCGGTGTAGGCGGCGCCGAGGGCCAGGCGGAGGGCAGCGGCGACTGGCGTCGTGGAGGCGCGCCTCGGCCGACGGTGGTGAGCCCTGCCGGAGGCCATGAGGGCCGCCCGGGTGCCCGGCAGGCCTTGGGCGGCCGCTTCCCGTCGGCCTCCCGGGGGTCGGGGTGACCCGCCGGTGACCAGCCGGGTCAGCAGCGCGGTGGTGGCCAGCGCCGCCAAGGGGGGTACGGGTGAACCGCCTGTTGTCTCCTGGCGGGACACTGCGGTCACGGCGAGTGTGTGCGTGCCGAGTAGCGCTGCGGAGGGGAGCGCTTCGCGGGTTCGGCCCGTCGTGGCCGCCGCGCCGAGGAGGAGGTCCAGGCCGCGGGCCGCGGCCATGGCCACCGGTCCGGCCGGGGTGTGCTTCAGGGCGAGGTCGTATGCCCAGACGGTGGTCGCGAGGGGGACGGCGATCGCGAGGGCGGGGCGGCCGGCGCGGGCCGCGAGGGCGAGTCCGGCGCCGGTGAGGGCGCAGGCCGTCGACAGAGCGGCGGCCTGGTGGATGCGACCGGAAGGGAGGGGGCGGTGGGGGCGTTCTGCGGCGTCCTCCGCGCGGTCCGCCCAGTCGTTGAGGGCCATGCCGGCCTCGTAGAGGCAGAGGGAGGAGCCGATGGCGAGCAGGGTGCGTGGGTTCGGGGCGGCGGCGGTCGCGGCTGCGCCGGCGAGGGCGTCACCGGGGACCGTGAACAGGGCCGGGAGGCGGAGCAGTTCGGCCCAGGCGAGCCAGTGGTTCGAGCGGGCGGCGCTGCACCGCTCCGGGGCCGGAGCCCGGTTCGCCACGGTCGCGCCACGCACCTCGCCGAGGCGCGCCGTCACGCCGCCCCGGCTCACCACAACTCCCCCAGTCGACCGGTACGCCCGGCACCGCCGGAAACGTCACCCCGATCCGGCCGGTCGGAACGACTCGCACCACCGGAACCCTCGCTCCGCTCAAGCCGACCGGAACCACCCGGACGGCCGGAATCCCCAGGCCACCCCAGCCCACCGGGACCGCCCGGATCCTCCCCCAGCCCCGGCCGACCGGAACCACCCGCACCGCCAGAATCCTCACTCCACCCCGGCCGACCGGAGCCGCTCACCCCGCCGGAACCGTCACCCCGCGCTCCCCCCAACCGCTCCGCGAACCCGACCAAGGCCGCATACTGCTCCGCCAAGGCAGCAGGGCCCTCCCCCACCGGATCCTTGAAGTAGAAGCCGAGTTCGCCCAGCGGGCCGGACAGGCCCGCCTCGTGGGACCGGGCCGCCAAGCGCGCCAGGTCCAGGACGAGGGGGGCCGCCAAGGCCGAGTCGCAGCCCTGCCATGTGGTCTGGAGGATCATGCGGGTGCCGAGGAAACCGTCGAAGGCGATGTGGTCCCAGGCGGTCTTCCAGTCTCCGAGGGCGGGGACGTCGTCGATGTGGACCTCGCCCTCGGGGGTGGTGGCGAGGGTGTCCGCCAGGACCCGTTCCTTGCCGGCGTTCTTGGCGGCCGCGGCGGCCGGGTCGGCGAGGGCGGCACCGTCGCCTCCGCCGAGGAGGTTGGTGCCTGACCAGGCGCGGACCGCCAGCGCGCGCTGTGTGAACATCGGGCCCAGGACGGAGCGCAGCAGTGTCTGGCCCGTCTTGCCGTCGCGGCCCGCGTACGGCAGGCCGCTCGATTGGGCGACGTCCTCCAGCGCCGGGTGGTGCAGACCCGTCGACGGGGTGAAGTTGACGTACGGGCAGCCCGCGCGCAGGGCCGCCGCCGCGTACAGGGAGCTGGGCGGCAGGGCTCGTCCCGTGGCCGGGGGCTCGGTGGAGGCAACGTTCACCACCACCGCCCGGGTCAGACCGCACCGCCGTATGAAGTCGGTCATGTCCGCGGCGAAGGTGGCGATCAGTTCTTCCTCGGTCCGGGTGTCTCCCGGTACCGGGCCGCCCGGTCTGATCTCACGGTCGGCGGCGGTGAGTTCGGCCGAGACCGCCGCGGGGAGGCCGGGTGGCAGGACGCCGCCTGCTGCCAGGGCCTCGGCGCGCTTGGGCAGGGGACAGTCCAGCGTGTCGTGGCCGCCGAAGACGAGCGAGGTCAGGGGCGGCAGTCCGGTGTCCGCGAACGCGGCGGTCCCGGTGACCAGGCCGGTCGGCGGATGCAGGCCGGCGGTCATGGCGGCGCAGCCCGCGACGGCCGTCGTCGCGACGGAGCCGCGTGCCCCGATCAGCCATACGCCGATGCGCTGTCGGGAGACGGGAACGGAAGCGGAGTCGGACGCGGACATGGGCAGCCTCCTTGTCGAGCGCGTCGTGGATGAGCCCCTGGCCGAGAGGGGGAGACGGCGGGCGGAGGTCCGGCGTCCTCCGCCCGCCGCCGCTCAATTGCCCTTACCGGGCAGTTCCTTGATCCGGATGTCGCGGAAGGACACCTGGTCGTCGGCTCCGTGGTTCTGGATGCCGATGTGTCCGTCGACGAGGCTCCGGGCCGGATCGGTGTTGGTGAAATCGTTGATCTTCACGCCGTTGAGCCAGACGCGGAGGTGTTCGCCCTCCACGCGGATCTCGTACGTGTTCCACTCCCCCGGCGGGTTCAGCGCACGGTCGCGCTTCTTCAGGTCGGCGGACCGGAAGCCGTAGACGGACCCTGTTGTCTTCTCGGGTACGTCCGTGGCGTCGATCTGGATCTCGTAGCCGTTGTTCACGGCCGACCACGGGTCGTCCGAGGGCGGGAAGCCCACGAACACACCGGAGTTGTCGTCCCCGTCCGCGCCGGCCATCTTCCAGTCCAGCTTGAGCGAGTACGAGGCGAGTTCCGACGCCTCGTACCAGAGCAGGCCCATGCCGCCCGACGACGTCAGTGTGCCGTCGTCGTCGAGGGTGAAGGAGCCCGGGCCTGCCTGCTTCCAGCCGTCCAGGGAGCCGCCGTCGAACAGGGCACGGTAGCCGTTCTCCGGTCGGCAGTCGGCCTGTGCGTCGCCGATGGCCCACCGGATCCCGCCCAACAGGTGCTGTCGGTAGGCGGGTTCGGCATACGACTCCTTGGTGTGGCCGAGGCCGGTGTAGAAGGCGCGGCCGCCCTGGTAGTTCTGGCACCAGGCGATGGGGTGGTCGCCGTTCATGGTGCCGCCGGTGTACGACGACTCGTCCAGCGAGGCGAGGACGTGGACCTGATCCCGGGGGTTCGAGCGGTAGTTGTACCACTCGTCGGTTCGGGTCCAGGTGCGTTCCAGGCCCGATGTCGCCGGGTGGGCACGGTCCTCGACGTTCACCGTCGCCGACTGGATCGCCGGGTGCGACTGGAAGTACGCGCCGGCGAGGCCGCCGTAGAACGCCCAGTCGTACTCGGTGTCGGCGGCGGCGTGGATGCCGACGTAGCCGCCGCCGTGCCGGATGTAGCCCTCGAACGCGGCCTGTTGGGCCTCGTCGAGGACGTCACCCGTCGTCGACAGGAACACGACCGCGTCGTAGCGCCGCAGGTTCTGCGCCGTGAACGCGCCCGCGTCCTCGGTCGCGTCGACCGTGAAGCCGCCGCCGGAGCCGAGCTGCTTCACCGCCTCCACGCCCGCCGGGATGGAGTCGTGCCGGAAGCCGGCCGTCTTGGAGAAGACCAGCACCCTTTTGCCTTCGTCGGGATGAGAGGCGGCCGGTCCGGAGACACACCCCAGGAGCAGGGCGGCGCCCGCAACACCCGTCATGATGCGACCAGTTGAGCGCATGGCACCTCCTCTCAGCCTGTTGTGAAGGTGAAGTCGTCCACGTCGAACAGCGCGCCCGAGCCGCCCTTGAAGACCAGGTAGAGCGTGGTCGTGCCCCTCGGTGCGCGGGACAGGTCGGCGCTGACGTCCTGGAAGGTCTCCCAGCCGCCGGTCACCGGGACCGTCGCCTTGCCGAGCAGCGTGCCGGTGGACGAGCCCGCGCGGACCTCGAGCGTGCCGCCCGCGCCGCCGGAGGAGACACGTGCCGTGATCTTCTTGGCGTTGCTCAACACGTACGGCGTGAACGAGATCCAGTCACCGTTGTCGATGTCGCCGACCGTCTTGCCGCCGTGCGCCGCGGCCTTGGTGATGACCGAGACACCGGAGGCGTTGCCGAAGTGCTCGGCCTGGCGGTGCCGCGGCTGCAGGACGTTCTGGTCGTGCGAGGTGAGCGGGGCCTGGCCGCCGCCGCCGTTGTCGGTGTACTCGGCGTTGAGCACCCCGAAGATGTTGGCGTCCTCGTCGTGGCCGCCGTCGGCGGACGTCTGGAGGGTGCCGGTGCAGCCGGTGGCCGAGGTGATCGGGTGGCCGTGGGTGTCATGGCCGAGGACGAAGGTGACCTTGACCTTGGAGCAGTCGATCGCCGTGCCGTCCTCCGGGTCGGTGACCTTCACCTTGAACGGGATGGCGTCGCCGAAGCTGAACAGCTGCCCGTCACGCGGGAGTTCAACCGTCACCTTGGGCGCCGTGTTGCCGACGACGATCTGCACGCTCGCGCTGCCGGTGCGACCGCTCGGGTCCTTGGCGGTCAGCGTGGCGGTGTAGGTGCCGTTCTTCTTGTACTTGTACGCAGGGTTCGCCGCCGTCGACTTGCCGCCGTCGCCGAAGTCCCAGCTGTACGTCACCGCGTCACCGTCCTGGTCGGACGTGCCCTCGGAGGAGAACTGCACCCTGAGCGGCGCCTGACCCGACGTCCTGCTCGCCGCCGCCTGCGCCACCGGGGAGTGGCCGTCGGTCGCATTCTCGATGCGGTACAGGCCCGAGTTGTCGTCGCCGCCGAACCACGCGGTGCCGTAGTCGAGGACGTACAGCGCTCCGTCGGGGCCGAAGGCCATGTCCATCACCTGGGTGCCGGTCCACGGGACGGCGTTGATCGACTGCACGGTTCCGCCGGCGTCGCTCACGATCCGCTTGATCCAACGGCGGCCGAACTCCCCGGCGAAGAAGTTCCCGTCGTACGCCTCGGGGAACTTCACGGGCGAGTCGAGCGAGGCGTCGTAGTGGTAGACCGGGCCGCCCATCGGGGACTCGGAGCCGTCGCCGAACTCCGGTACGGACGGGCCGTTGTACGGGATCCAGGCGGGCTGGGCCGGGGGCAGGTCCGTGAGTCCGGTGTTGTGCGGGGAGTTGTTCTTCGGTGCGCTGCAGTCGAAGGACGCACCGGACGTCTTCGTCGCGAAGTCGTAGTCCACGTAGGCGTCGTTGGCGCCGGTGCAGTACGGCCAGCCGAAGTTGCCGGGGCCGGTCACCCGGGCGAACTCGACCTGGCCGGCGGGGCCGCGGGCCGGGTCGGCGGCGCCCGCGTCGGGGCCGTAGTCGCCGACGTAGAGGATGCCGGTCTTCTTGTCGACGCTGAAGCGGAACGGGTTGCGGAAGCCCATCGCGTAGATCTCGGGCCGCGTCTTGTCCGTGCCGGGCGCGAAGAGGTTGCCGTCGGGGACCGTGTACGAGCCGTCGGCGTTCACCTTGATGCGCAGGATCTTGCCGCGCAGGTCGTTGGTGTTGCCCGCCGAACGCTGGGCGTCGAAGGCCGGGTTGCGGTCGGCGCGCTCGTCGAGCGGGCTGTAACCGTCGGACTGGAACGGGTTGGTGTCGTCGCCCGTCGACAGATACAGGTTGCCCGCCGCGTCGAAGTCGATGTCGCCGCCGACGTGGCAGCACAGGCCGCGGGAGGCCGGAATGTCGATGACCTTCTTCTCGCTCGCGGTGTCGAGGGTGCCGTCCGCGTTCAGGACGAAGCGGGAGAGGCGGTTGACGCCGTCGAAGGGGGCGAAGTCGGCGGCGGTGCCGGTCTCAGGGGCGTCTCCTGCCGGGGTGTTCAACGGGGGCGCGTAGTAGAGGTAGATGGCGCGGTTGGTCGCGAAGTCCGGGTCCACGCCGACGCCTTGGAGGCCTTCCTCGTCGTGGGAGTAGACGTTGAGCTTGCCGATCAACCGCGTGTTGCCTGCGGCGTCCGTGAGCCGGAGTTCGCCGTCGCGTGAGGTGTGCAGGACCGAGCGGTCCGGGAGGACGGCGAGCGACATGGGCTCGCCGACCTCCGCCTCGCCCTTGGCGAGGGTGACCTGCTGGAAGTCCTCCGCAGCGGCTGCCGCGGGGGCGGCTCCCGGGTCGGCGACGGCTGCGCCGGCCTGGGGAGTGGTGAGAGTGAGCGATGCGCCTGCGAGGAGCCCGGCGCCGAGCACGGCGACGGCTCTGCGGAAGCGTCGTCTGTGGGTCTCGATTCTGTCGGTGCTGGTGGTGCGGTCGTTCCCGTGCACGAATGCCTCCAGAGTGGGGCTGGTTGTACGGGCGGGTGCAGAACGCCGGGATGCGCCGTCATCCCGGAGATGCGAGATGGGTCGGTCAGTTGCCGAACGCCGCGTCGAATGAGGCCGACGGCGGCTCGAAGTCGTACGCCTTCAGACGGGTCAGCGCCTCGGGCGCGCCCTGGAGCCGGTCCATGCCGGCGTCCTCCCACTCGACCGAGATCGGGCCCCGGTAGTCGATGGAGCGCAGCATCCGGAAGACGTCCTCCCAGGGCACGTCACCGTGGCCGGCGGACACGAAGTCCCAGCCGCGGCGCGGGTCGCCCCAGGGCAGGTGGGAGCCGAGGCGGCCGTTGCGGCCGTCGAGGCGTTTGCGGGCCTCCTTGCAGTCGACGTGGTAGATCCGGTCGCGGAAGTCCCACAGGAAGCCGACCGGGTCGAGGTCCTGCCACACGAAGTGCGAGGGGTCGAAGTTCAGGCCGAAGGCCGGGCGTCCGCCAACGGCCTCCAGGGCGCGCTGAGTTGTCCAGTAGTCGTAGGCGATCTCGCTCGGGTGGACCTCGTGTGCGAAGCGGACCCCCTCCTCGTCGAAGACGTCGAGAATCGGGTTCCAGCGCTCGGCGAAGTCCTCGTAGCCGCGCTCGATCATCGACTCCGGCGCGGGCGGGAACATCGCGACCAGGTGCCAGATGGCGGAGCCGGTGAAGCCGATGACGGTGTCGACGCCGAAGGCGGCCGCGGCACGCGCGGTGTCCTTGATGCGGTCCGCGGCCCGCCGCCGTACCCCTTCCGGGTCGCCGTCGCCCCACACCTCACCCGGCAGGATGGCCTGATGGCGTTCGTCGATGATGGCGTCGCAGACGGCCTGGCCGACCAGGTGGTTGGAGACGGCCCAGCACTTCAGGCCGTACTTCTCCAGCAGCTGGTGCCGGGACTTGATGTAGCCGGGGTCCGCCAGTGCCTTGTCGACCTCGAAATGGTCACCCCAGCAGGCGAGTTCCAGGCCGTCGTAGCCGAAGTCGCGGGCGAGGCGACAGACTTCCTCGAGCGGTAGATCGGCCCACTGGCCGGTGAACAGCGTGAACTGACGCGGCATTTCTCCGAACCCTCCTCGGACGGCGATTCAGACGGCGACGGTCGTGTAGACGGAGTTCTTCTCGGCGCTCTCCTCCACCGCCGCCAGCACCCGCTGCACCTGCAGCCCGTCGGCGAAGGAGGGTTCGGGTTGCCGCCCCTCGGCGATCGCGTGGACGAGGTCGCGGGCCTGGTGGACGAAGGTGTGCTCGTAGCCGAGGCCGTGGCCCGGCGGCCACCAGGCGTCCAGGTAGGGGTGGTCGGGTTCGGTGACGAGGATGCGGCGGAAGCCGGCCTGCGCGGCTGGCTCCGTACCGTCGTGGTACGACAGCTCGTTGAGACGCTCCAGGTCGAAGGCCAACGACCCCTTCTCGCCGTTGAGTTCGATGCGCAGGGCGTTCTTGCGACCGGTGGCGTACCGGGTGGCCTCGAAGGAGGCGAGGGCGCCGGAGGTGAAGCGCCCGGTGAACAGGGCGGCGTCGTCGACGGTGACCTGTCCGGTCCCGGCGGAGGCGACCGAGGACAGGCCGCTGCTGGCCCCGACGGGCAACGGCCGCTCCCGTACGAAGGTTTCCTTCAGGGCGGAGACGCCCGCCAGCTGCTCCCCTGCCAGGTACTGCGCGAGGTCGACGATGTGTGCGCCCAGGTCGCCGAGGGCGCCGGAACCGGCCAGTTCCTTGCGCAGCCGCCAGGTGAGCGGGAACTCCGGGTCCACGAGCCAGTCCTGAAGGTACGTCACCCGGACGTGCCGCAGCTTCCCGAGCCTGCCCTCGGCGACCATGCTCCGGGCGAACGCGGTGGCGGGCACCCGGCGGTAGTTGAAGCCGACCATCGCCAACTGGCCGCGCCCGGAGGCCTCTTCGGCCGCCGCGACCATCGCCGAGGCCTCCTCCACCGTGTTGGCGAGGGGCTTCTCGCACAGCACGTGCTTGCCTGCGGCGAG
Source organism: Streptomyces sp. NPDC001663 (assembly GCF_042893105.1). NCBI lineage: Bacteria > Bacillati > Actinomycetota > Actinomycetes > Kitasatosporales > Streptomycetaceae > Streptomyces > Streptomyces sp. NPDC001663. Next base: position 803,240 of record NZ_JBIAUR010000001.1, read on the forward strand.
GGCGGCGAGGGCAATCTCGGCGTGGCTGTCGCCGGGGGTGCAGATGTCGACGAGGTCGATGTCGTCCCGTTCGACCAGGGCCCGCCAGTCGGTTTCGGCCGACGCCCAGCCGTGCCGGTCCGCGGCCGCTCGCACGGCGGCCGCGTCGCGTCCGCAGATCGCGGTCAGGACCGGGCGGCGGGGCAGGTCGAAGACGCGGCCCACGGTGCGCCAGCCCTGGGAGTGGGCGGCGCCCATGAAGGCGTAGCCGACCATGCCGACGCGCAGGGGCGGCTTCGCGGCCTCCGATCCGTCCGACTGCTGGGGCTGTCCCATACGGATGTCCTCCTCGTCCTCGTCGTGATTGCGCCGTGGGGGGTGCGGGGCGGGATGCGTCAGCGGAAGCCGGTGGGCATGTACTGGTCGACGTTGTCCTTGTCGACGACGGCCGAGTAGAGCGTCAGCGAGGCCGGGATCTCGAACTCGGCGAGACCGCTGACGCCCTTGCCCTGGCCGAGCGCCCGGGCGAGGTCGATCGCGGACGCGGCCATCGTCGGCGGGTACAGGACGGTCGCCTTCAGTACGCCGTTGTCCTGCTTGATGGCCTGGAAGGCGGACAGCGCACCCGCGCCGCCGACCATCAGGAAGTCCTCGCGCCCGGCCTGCTCGATGGCGCGCAGCGCGCCCACGCCCTGGTCGTCGTCGTGGTTCCACAGGGCGTCGAACTTGGGCTGGGCCTGCAGGAGTTGGGCCATCTTGGCCTGCCCGGACTCCACCGTGAACTCGGCGGCCTGACGGGCCACCTTCTTGATGTTCGGGTAGTTCTTCAGGGCGTCGTCGAAGCCCTGGGTGCGCTGCTTGGTCAGCTCCAGGTTGTCCAGGCCGGCCAGTTCGATGACCTTGGCGCCCTTCTTGTCCTTGAGCTTCTCGCCGATGTACGTACCGGCGTTGAGACCCATGCCGTAGTTGTCGCCGCCGATCCAACAGCGGTACGCCTGCGGGGAGTTGAAGATCCGGTCGAGGTTGACGACGGGGATGCCCGCGCGCATCGCCTTGAGCCCGACCTGGGTGAGGGCCTTGCCGTCGGCCGGCAGTACGACCAGCACGTCGACCTTCTTGTTGATCAGGGTCTCGATCTGGCCGATCTGCGCGGCGGTGTCGTTCGAGCCCTCGGTGATCTCCAGACTGACGTCGGAGTACTTCTTGGCGCGGTTCTTGGCGTTGTCATTGATGGCGTTGAGCCAGCCGTGGTCGGCCTGCGGGCCGGCGAAGCCGATGGTGACGTGCTTGCCGGGCTTGTCGTCGGCGGCCGACTGGTCGTTCGCCGCGGGCTTCTCGTCCTTGGAATCGTTACTCGTGCAACCTGCGAGGAGGGCGCCGGTGGATACGGCGGCGGCTCCGAAGAGCAGCCCTCTGCGACTGGTGGAATGTGATACAGCACTGGTGGAATGTGACATATTGCTGAACCCTCCTCAGGTCGTGCTCGCGGTACGGCGCTGGACCAGCACGGCGGCGACGATGATCGCGCCCTTGGCGATCTGCTGGACGTCGCTCTGCAGGTTGTTCAGGGCGAAGATGTTGGTGATCGTGGTGAAGATCAGGACACCGAGCACGGACCCGGTGATCGTGCCGCGTCCCCCGCTGAGCAGTGTGCCGCCGATGATCGCGGCGGCGATCGCGTCCAGCTCGTACAGGTTTCCGTTGGTGTTCTGGCCGGAGCCGGACAGGATGATCAGCAGGAAGGCGGCGATTCCGCAGCACAGTCCGGACAGCAGGTAGAGGTAGAGGCGTTGGCGGCGTACGTCGATGCCGGCGAGCCGGGCGGCCTCCGCGTTGCCGCCGACGGCGACCGTGCGGCGGCCGAAGGTGGTGCGGTTGAGGATCAGCCACCCGAGGATGGTGACGACCGCGAAGACGATGACGAGCGGCGGTATGCCGAGCACATACGCGTCGCGTTCGCCGAGGTCGAGGATGCTGGAGACGGTGACGATCTGTGTCTTGCCGTCGGTGATCTGCAGGGCGAGGCCGCGCGCCGAGGCCAGCATGGCGAGCGTGGCGATGAACGGGACCATCCCGCCGTACGCGATGAGCAGTCCGTTGACCAGACCGCAGCCGACGCCGACGATCACCGCGGTGAAGAGGATGCCGGCGAAGCCGTACTCCTGCGTGGCCACCGTCGTCGCCCACACCGAGGAGAGGGCGACGATCGCGCCGACCGACAGGTCGATGCCGCCGGAGGTGATGACGAAGGTCATGCCGACGGTGACGACACCGATCACCGAGGCCTGGGTGAGGACGAGTTGGAGGTTGCGGGTGTCGAGGAACTCGTCGGGCTTGGTGATGCCGCCGATGAGGACCAGCGCGGCGAGCACGCCGAGCAGGGAGAGGGTGCGGACGTCGGCGCGGGCCAACAGGCCGCGCCAGGGCGGGAGTTGGACCGACGGCACCTTGTCGGTGTTGTCCCGGGGCGGGGAGGCGTGCTGCGTCATGACGCCGGGCTTCCTTCCATGACCAGGTCGAGTACGCGGTGTTCGTCGAGCTCGCGGGCGGGCGCCGTGTGGACGACGCGGCCCTCGCGGAGCACCAGGACGCGGTCGGCGAGGCCGAGCACCTCCGGGACCTCGCTGGAGACCAGCAGTACGGCCAGGCCCTCGTCGGCCAGGCGGCGGATGACCGCGTAGAGCTCGGCGCGAGCGCCGACGTCGACGCCTCGGGTGGGCTCGTCGAGCAGCAGGACGCGGCAGCCGCGCAGCAGCCAGCGGGCCAGGACGGCCTTCTGCTGGTTGCCGCCGGAGAGGGTGCGGACCGGCACGGACGGGTTGTCGGGGCGGAGCGACAGTTCGCGCGTCGCCGCCCGCGCCGCACCCTTCTCGGCGCCCCGGTCGATCCAACCGCCGCGCGAGAAGCGGGACATGGAGGAGACCGAGACATTGCGGGTGACCGACTCCAGCATCAGCAGGGCCTGCGCCTTGCGTTCCTCGGGGGCGAGTCCGAGCCCGGCGCGGACGGCGGCCCGTACGCTCCCCGGCCGCAACACCCGGCCGTCGACACGGACTTGGCCGGCGGTGGGCTTGCGCGCGCCGTAGATCGTCTCAAGGATCTCGGAGCGTCCCGAGCCGACCAGACCGGCGAGACCGACGATCTCGCCGGGCCGCACCTCCAGGTCGAACGGTGCGAACTCCCCATCGCGGGCGAGCCCTCGGACCTCCAGCACGGGCGCGCCGTCCGCGCCCGAGGCCGGCCGCTCCGGAAAGACGTACTCGACATTGCGACCCGTCATCAGCGCGACCACCTCACGGGTCGGGGTCGACTTCGCGGGCAGTCCCCCTGCCACCGCGCGGCCGTCCTTCAGCACGGTCACCCGGTCGCCGATGCGGCGGATCTCCTCCAGGCGGTGGGAGATGTAGACGACGGCGACACCCTCGGCGGTCAGGTCGCCGACGATGCGGAAGAGGTTGTCGACCTCGTCCGGGTCGAGGGCGGCGGACGGCTCGTCCATCACGATGAGCCGTACGTCGTGGGAGAGCGCCCGGGCCATCGACACGATCTGCTGCTGGGCCGCCGACAACTCCCCGACGAGCCGCGCCGGGTCGATCTCCTGATGCCCAAGCCGCTTGAGGAGCTGCCGCGTTGACGCCCGAGCGGTCTTTCGCCGTACGACGAAACCGGCGGCCGTGGGTTCATGACCGAGGTGGACGTTCTCGGCCACCGACAGGTGTTCCACCAGGTCGAGTTCCTGGTAGATGGTGGCGATACCGAGGCGCATGGCCGCGATCGGCGAGCGGAGGGTGACCTCCTCGCCGCGCCAGCGGATGGTGCCGGTGTCGGGCTGGTGGGCGCCGGCCAGCACCTTGATGAGGGTGGATTTGCCGGCACCGTTCTGGCCGAGCAGACAGTGCACTTCACCGGCCTGGACGTCGAGGTCGACGCCGTCGAGGGCCCGGACTCCGGGGAACGACTTGGTGATGCCGGACATGCTGAGCAGGGGTGGTTCTGGTGCCATGAGGTCCCCTTGGCGGGCGTGCGGGCCGGTTTCAGGGCGTTTTCGGGCAGGCGTGTTCAGGGCAGGGCGAAGCAGGACGCCGTACTGGTGATGTTCAGGAGCGGGTTGGACTACGCAGGCGAGAACAGGTGGTCGCTGATGAGGCGGGCCGCGCCGATGACTCCGGAGGTGGGGCCCAACTCCCCCAGCACGATGGGCAGGTTGCCCGTCGCGAGGGGCAGCGACTGGCGGTAGACCTGGGTGCGGATCGCGGCGAGCAGGGTGTGGCCGAGGCCGGTCACCCCGCCGCCGATCACCACCAGGCCGGGGTTGAAGAAGGAGACCAGGCCGGCGATGACCTGGCCGGTGCGGTTGCCGCCCTCGCGGATCAGGTCGAGGGCGGTGGCGTCACCGGCGGCGGCCGCGGCGGCGACGTCGACGGCGGTGAGCGTGCCGTTCTCCGCCAGCCGCGTGGCGAGTTCGTCGGAACGCCCCTGCTCGGCCGCCTCCACGGCGTCGCGGGCGAGGGCCGCCCCGCTGAAGTGGGCTTCCAGGCAGCCCCGGTTGCCGCAGGCGCACGGCCGTCCGTCGGGCACGGCCTGGATGTGCCCGATGTCGCCGGCACTGCCCGTCACGCCGCGGTGGACCTCACCGCCGGCGACGATGCCGCAGCCGATACCGGTGCCGATCTTGACGCAGAGGAAGTCGCCCACGGAGCGTGCGACGCCCGCGTGCATCTCCCCCATCGCCATCAGGTTCACGTCGTTGTCGACCATGACCGGGCAGCCGAGATCCTGGCTGAGCGCCTCCCGTACGGGGAAGCCGTCCCAGCCCGGCATGATCGGCGGAGCCACCGGCACGCCCTCGGGGAAGCGGACCGGTCCCGGGACGCCGAGGCCGGCGCCGTCGAAACCCTCCGCGAGCCCCGAGGCCCTCAACTTCGCTGCCATGGACAGGACTTGCTCGAAGACCGCGACGGGGCCCTCACGCACGTCCATGGGCTGGTTGAGGTGTCCGAGGATCTCCAGTTCGGCGTTGGTGACGGCGACGTCGACGGAGGTCGCGCCGATGTCCACGCCGAGGAAGCGCAGTTCCGGGTTGAGCCGGACGTTGTGCGAGCGGCGCCCGCCGCGCGAGGCGGCGAGGCCGTCGGCCACGACCAGGCCCGTGTCCAGCAGCCGGTCCACCTCCACGGCCAGCTTTGACCGCGACAGGTCGACCTGATCGCCCAGCTGCGCACGGGAGTTGGGCCCGCCGTCACGCAACAGCTTGAGCAGCTTGGCCTGATGAGCGTTCGCGGGTCGTGCCGTCATGCGTCTCACTGGCCCCTCCCCGCCTCAATCGGCCACCTTTGTTCGGGCTTTCGAGGGGAACGTAGCAGCGAGCACCGAACCTGGGAAGAAGCTGTGCACGAATTACCGCCGACTTTCTCCACTGACAGGACAAAGAAGGTCGCGCGTCGGCCCCACGCAGGGCAAGCCTCCCGCCGCACCGCCCGAACCGCGCGGGCCCGCACCGAACAGGCCCCCACCCAACTGCCCCTACGACTTGGCCCGATCGTGATACGACCGCCGAGTGTGCTCGGTGTGCTCCCGCATCAGCTGCGTCGCCCGCTGCTCGTCACGGTCGGAGATCGCGGCGATCAGCTCCCGGTGCTCGGTCCAGGACTGCTGTCCGCGCTGGCGGGCGATGGGTGTGTAGTACCAGCGCACGCGGCGGTCGACCTGGGCCGCGAGTTCGGCGAGGACCGCGTTGCCCGCCAGTTCCATGATCTTCGCGTGGAAGCGGGCGTTCATCGTGACCGCGCCGTCCACGTCGTCGGCGGCGACGGCCTTCTCGCCCTCGGCGCACAGCTCCTGCAGCACCGAGATGCCGGCACTGCCCGCGTTGGCGGCGGCGAGCCGGGCGGCCTCGGCCTCCAACAGCGTGCGTACGGTGAGGAGTTGGTCGGCCTCCTCCTCCGTCGGCTCGTGCACGAACGCGCCCTGCGCGGGCCGCAGATCGACCCACCCCTCGGTGTTCAGCCGCTGCAGCGCCTCGCGCACGGGCTGGCGCGACACACCGAGATGGCCTGCGAGTTCGCTCTCGACGAGGTGCTGGCCGGGCTGCAGGGCGCGCGTGGTGATGAGTTCGAGCAGCGCCTCGTAGACGCGGTCGCGCAGCGGGCCGGGCCGTTCGAGCTTGGGTACCGCGCCCTGCGGCAGTCCTGTCGACAACATCGGTCGGTCCCCCTCCTGAGCAGCGCGGAGCAACTGCAGACGGAAAGCCAGTATGAATTGTCTTTCGTCTACAGTCTACGGCGCACAAAGGCCAGGGGGTCGGGTGGTCTACTGCGTCACACCGGGCCGTACACGCAGGTCACGGGCAGCGGACGACCTGTCCGGCGTACGACAGGTTCCCGCCGAAGCCGAACAGCAGCACCGGGTCCCCGGCCGAGACGGCGCCCTGTTCGACGAGCTTGGAGAACGCGAGCGGGATGCTGGCCGCCGAGGTGTTCCCGGACTCGGCGACGTCCCGTGCGACGACGGCGTTGACGGCGCCGAGCTTCTCGGCGAGCGGCTCGATGATGCGCAGGTTGGCCTGGTGCAGGACGACTCCGGCGAGGTCCTCGGGCGCGAGCCCGGCGCGCTCGCAGGCCTTGCGTGCGATGGGCGGCAGCTGCGTGGTGGCCCAGCGGTAGACGCTCTGCCCCTCCTGCGCGAACCGCGCGGGCGTGCCCTCGATCCGTACCGCGTGCCCCATCTCGGGCACCGACCCCCACAGCACGGGCCCGATGCCGGACTCCTCTCCGGCAGCGCACGCCTCGACCACGGCGGCCCCCGCCCCGTCGCCGACGAGCACGCAGGTGGTGCGGTCGCTCCAGTCGGTCACGTCGGACATCTTGTCGGCGCCGATGACCAGGGCACGGGTGGAGGCGCCCGCACGGACCGCATGGTCGGCCGTCGCCAGCGCATGCGTGAACCCGGCGCACACGACGTTGACGTCCATCGCGGCGGGCGAGGGGATGCCGAGCCGGGCGGCGACCCGGGCGGCCATGTTGGGCGATCGGTTTATGGCGGTGGACGTGGCGACCAGCACGAGGTCGATGTCCTCGGGCGTGAGCCCGGCCGCGGCGAGCGCCTTGGCGGCGGCGTGCGCGGCCAGCTCGTCGACGGGCTCGTCGGGGCCCGCGATGTGGCGCGTGCGGATGCCCACCCGGCTGGTGATCCACTCGTCACTGGTGTCGACCAGGCCCGCCAGGTCCTCGTTGGTGAGTACCTTGGCGGGCTGGTAGTGGCCGACGGCGGCGATGCGCGAGCCGTTCATTGGGTGGTCCCCCTCGTTGCCTTGGGTAGCGGGATCCACCAGTCTGATCAGTGACTCACGGGTACGGCGGCAGCCAAGACGACAGGATTCGGGCGCCCTCGTTGTCAGCTTCTGTCAGACTCTCGGACGCCCGAGCACCTACCGAACAGTCACCCGGTGAACCGGACCGTCACCGGGTGAACCGGTTCCGTCACCCGGTGAACAGCTTCGTCGCCTTCTGTACGAGCTCGTACACCCCGTACGCGAGCGGCGCCCCCACCCACAGCCAGGCGAAGGCGATCAGTGGGCGACGGTCAGGCGGACTCTGGCTGTTGTCGTTCGACATCGACGGTCTCCTCCCTCGGGGCGGGAATGTGGTGGCGGGCATTGACGGGCCGGACCAGTTCGTTGGCGACGAAGCCGACGACGAGCAGGCCGATCATGATGATGAAGGAGAGTCCGTACAGGGACGCGCCGCTCTTGCCGGCGTCCTTCTGGTGGTCGGCGATCCAGTTCACGATCAGCGGTCCGAGGACGCCCGCCAGGGACCATGCGGTGAGCAACCGGCCGTGGATGGCACCGACTTGATACGTTCCAAAGAGGTCCTTCAGGTAGGCCGGGATGGTCGCGAACCCACCGCCGTAGAAGGACAGGATCACCATCGCGCACAGCACGAACAGCGGCTTCGACGAGTCGCCGAACAGCGCGATCAGGCCGTACATCACCGCGCCGAAGCCCAGATAGACGCGGTAGATGTTCTTGCGTCCGATCAGGTCGGAGGTGGACGACCAGCCGATCCGGCCCGCCATGTTGGCGGCGGAGAGCAGCGCCACGAAGCCCGCCGAGGCCGACACCGAGACCGGGGTGGAGGTGTCCTTGAAGAAGTCCTGGATCATCGGGGCGGCCTTCTCCAGGATGCCGATGCCAGCGGTCACGTTCATACAGAGCACGACCCACAGACACCAGAACTGCGGTGTGCGGATGGCACTGTTGGCGGAGACCTGCGGCCCCTGGAGAACGCTCGGCGCGCCCTCCACCGGCTTCTCGCCGCGCGGCACCCGCACCAGCAGCACGCCGAGCGACATGAAGACGGCGTACGACAGCCCGTGCACGAGGAACGCGAGCGCGATCCCGGAGCTGTCGCTGCCGAACGACTCCAGCATCTGCGTCGACCAGGGCGAGGCGATGAGCGCGCCGCCGCCGAAGCCCATGATGGCGATGCCCGTGGCCATTCCGGGGCGATCCGGGAACCACTTGATCAATGTGGAGACGGGCGAGATGTAGCCGATGCCCAGGCCGATGCCGCCGACGAAGCCGTAGCCGAGGACGATCAGCCAGTACTGCTCGGTGGACGCACCGAGCGCGGAGATCAGGAAGCCGGACGAGAAACAGACCAGGGCGACGGTCATCGCCCAGCGCGGCCCGTTGCGTTCGACCAGCGTGCCGCCGAACGCGGCGGACAGGCCGAGCATCACGATGGCGAGCTGGAACGGCAACGCGCTCTGTGTGCCGCTGAGGCCCAGCGAGGACTCCAGGGGCGGCTTGAACACGCTCCAGGCGTAGGCCTGGCCGATGGAGAGATGGACGGAGAGGGCGGCGGGGGGTACGAGCCAGCGGCTCCAACCGGCCGGCGCGACAGGGGGACTCATGATCCCGAACCGTAGGCAGCGGCAAGGGAGTTGAGAAGGCGGCGCGTCGACCGTATGCGATGAGCGGTATGCAGGGCGCGCCGAACGGTCGTACCGCCCGGTTTTCCGAACCGTGCGCGAAGTCTTGTCGCCCCCATCCCCATACTGTAGACAATATTCAGTCGACAGAGTTCGACAGTGCGCCATCTCCGCGGTATCCCTCGACCGAACGGAGCTCCCTCGTCATGAAAGTCGCAGTCCTGGGCGCCGGTGCGATCGGCGCCTATGTCGGAGCCGCGCTCCACCGCGCCGGTGCCGACGTCCATCTCGTGGCCCGTGGACCGCACTTGGCGGCCATGAGGCAGCACGGAGTACGGGTGCTGAGCCCGCGCGGCGACTTCACCGCGCGCGCCCACGCCACCGACGACCCGGCCGAGATCGGCCCGGTCGACTACGTCTTCCTGGGCCTGAAGGCCAACTCGTACGCGGCGTGCGGGCCGCTGATCGAGCCCCTTCTGCACGACACCACGGCGGTGATCGCCGCCCAGAACGGCATCCCCTGGTGGTACTTCCACCGGCACGGCGGCCCCCACGACGGCCACCGCGTCGAGAGCGTGGACCCGAACGGCGCGGTCAGTGCGGTGCTCGCGCCCCAGAGGGCCATCGGGTGTGTCGTCTACGCGGCCACCGAGCTCGAAGGACCGGGAGTCGTACGGCACTTGGAAGGCACCCGGTTCTCCGTCGGCGAGCCCGACCGCAGCGTCTCCAAGCGCTGCCTGAGCTTCAGCGAGGCCATGATCGCCGGTGGCCTGAAATGCCCGGTGGAGCCGCATCTTCGCAACGACATCTGGCTCAAGCTGCTCGGCAACATCTCGTTCAACCCGATCAGCGCGCTGGCCCGCGCCACCATGCGGCAGATGTGTCTGCACGGCGGCACCCGCAAGGTCATCGAGACGATGATGGCCGAGACACTCGCCGTCGCCGAGGCCCTCGGCTGCGAGGTCGGCGTCTCCATCGAACGCCGCCTGGCCGGCGCCGAACGCGTCGGCGACCACCGCACCTCCACGCTCCAGGACCTGGAGCGCGGCAAACCGCTCGAGCTCGACGTACTCCTCGCCGCCGTCGTCGAGTTGGCGGAGATCACCGGCGTCGAGGTGCCCACCCTGCGCACCGTGCACGCCATCTCGGACCTGCTCGCACTGAGGACTGCCGCATGAGCGACAAGAGGACTGCCGCATGAGCAAGAGGAACCGGACCCCGAAGACCTACACCCGGCTCACCCACCCGCTCGTCCGCGACTCCCGCAACGAGCCCTTTCGACCGGCGAGTTGGGAGGAGGCCCTGGACCGCGCGGCACGCGGTCTGCAGCGCAACCGCGACGCGTTCGGCATGTTCTCCTGCGCCCGCGCGACCAACGAGATGAACTACGTGGCGCAGAAGTTCGCCCGCGTCGTCATGGGCACCAACAACGTCGACTCCTGCAACCGCACGTGCCACGCCCCGAGCGTCGCCGGCCTCTCGGCCGCGTTCGGCTCGGGCGGCGGCACCTCGTCGTACGAGGAGATCGAGCACACGGACGTCATCGTGATGTGGGGCTCCAACGCCCGCTTCGCGCACCCGATCTTCTTCCAGCACGTCCTGAAGGGGATCAGGAACGGCGCCCGGATGTACGCCGTGGACCCGCGCCGTACGTCGACCGCCGAGTGGGCGGAGAGCTGGCTCGGCCTCAACGTCGGCACCGATATCCCGATGGCGCACGCGATCGGCCGCGAGATCATCCACGCGGGCCTGGCCAACGAGGCGTTCATCGAGCGGGCCACCTCCGGCTTCGAGGAGTACAAGAAGCTCGTCGAGCCCTGGACCCTCTCCCTGGCCGAGAAGGTGACGGGCGTACCGGCCCGCGCCATAAGGGAGTTGGCGCACGCGTACGCCCGCGCCGAGCGCGCCCAGCTGTGCTGGACCCTCGGCATCACCGAGCACCACAACGGCACCGACAACGTCCGTGCGCTGATCAACCTGTCGCTGCTGACCGGCCAAGTCGGCCGGTACGGCGCCGGGTTGCAGCCCCTGCGCGGCCAGAACAACGTGCAGGGCGGCGGCGACATGGGCGCGATCCCCAACCGCCTGCCCGGCTTCCAGGACATCCTCGACCCGGACTCGCGTCTGAAGTTCGAGTCGGCCTGGGACACCGTCATCCAGCCGCACTACGGGCTGAACCTCACCGAGATGTTCGAGGCGATGGAGGAGGGCACCCTGAAGGCCGTCTACTGCATCGGCGAGAACCCGGCGCAGTCGGAGGCCGACAGCGAGCAGGCCGTACGGCGTATGCAGCAGCTGGACTTCCTGGTCGTGCAGGACATCTTCCTCACGAAGACGGCCGAGCTCGCGGACGTGATCCTCCCGGCCACCGCCGGCTGGGCGGAGACCGACGGCACAACCACCAACAGCGAGCGGCGAGTTCAGCGGGTACGGCGTGCGGTCACCCCGCCCGGCGAGGCCCGCGAGGACATCGACATCATCTGCGACCTTGCGGCACGCCTCGGCCACGAGTGGAAGTACGCCGACTCCGAGGCCGTGTGGAACGAGCTCAGGTCCGTCTCGCCGGACCACTACGGGATGACGTACGAACGCCTGGAGGAGCACCAGGGCATCCAGTGGCCGTGCCCCAGCACGGAGGAGCTCGAACCGACGTATCTGCACGGCCGGTTGTGGGAGAAGGACCCCGTCAGGCGCGGGATGCCGGCGCCCTTCGGGATCGTCCAGCACGATCCGCCGGTCGATCTCACGGACGAGCAGTTCCCGATCCGGCTGACGACCGGGCGGCGGCTCGACTCGTACAACACCGGTGTGCAGAGCGGGAGTTTCGCCTCGCCGCTGCGGCGCGGCGAGTACATCGAGCTGTGCCCGGAGGACGCCGAGCGGTACGGGGTCGTGGTCGGCGAGGAGGTGCAGGTGTCCTCGCGGCGCGGCGCGGTGGTGGCGCCGGTGTGGGTCGATCCGGCCCTCAGGCCCGGGCTGGCCTTCATGACCATGCACTTTCCCGACGAGGTGGACACCAACCAGCTGACGATCGAGGCGAATTGCCCGATCGCGGGGACGGCGGAGTTCAAGGCGTCGGCGATCCGGATCGAGAAGCTACCCGTCGCGACCATCGTGAGGTGACGTAAGTGGACCTGCACTTCGGCGACAGCAAGCCGACGGACGACGAACGGGCTGCCGTGGACGCCCTGTTGGGCCCTCCGGAGTCGTCCTGGGAGGGCGCGGACCGTTCCGACGCCGACCTGAGGTGGGCGCACGGCGGCCGCGCGGCCCGGGACCGCCGCGACCTGCTGCTGCCGGGGCTGCACGCGATCAACGACCGGATCGGCTGGATCAGCGAGGGCGCCCTCGACTACCTGTGCCGGCGGCTGACCGTGCCACCGGCGGAGGCGTACGGCGTCGCGACCTTCTACGCCATGTTCTCGGTCAGGCCGCGCCCCGCCACCGTGCTCCACGTCTGCACGGACCTCGCGTGCGCGGCGGCCGGGGCGTCCGAGCTGTGCGCCGGGGTCGAGTCGCGGCTGGGGCTCGGGAGTGGCGTGCACGTGGAGCGCAGCCCCTGCCTCGGCCTGTGCGAGCGGGCTCCGGCGGCGCTCGCGATCAAGGCGGGCGACCCGGTGCGTACGGCGGTGTCGGCGCCGGCGACCGTCCACGAGGCAGTCCTCGCCGCCGACGCCCCGGACTCGGCGGCGCAGGAGCCGCCGGCCGCGACGGCCGTACCGCAGGCGGGGCAGGACGGCCTCGTCCTGCTGAAGCGCGTCGGGGTCGTGGACCCGTCTTCGCTGGACGACTACCGAGCGAACGGCGGCTACACCGCCCTGCGCCGGGCCTTCGAGCTCGGTCCCGCCGGAGTCATCCGCGAGGTCACCGACTCCGGCCTGGTCGGGCGCGGCGGCGCCGCCTTCCCCACCGGCCGCAAATGGCAGGCCACGGCGTCCCAGCCCGACCACCCCCACTACCTGGTCTGCAACGCCGACGAGTCCGAACCGGGCACCTTCAAGGACCGCGTGATCATGGAGGGCGACCCGTACGCGCTGGTCGAGGCGATGACCATCGCGGCGTACGCGACCGGTGCGCACAAGGGGTACGTGTACCTGCGCGGCGAGTACCCACGGGCGCTGAGGCGTGTCCAGCACGCCATCGACCAGGCACGCGCGCGTGGCTTCCTCGGCGAGAACGTCCTCGGCCACGGCTACGCCTTCGACCTCGAGATCCGGCGCGGTGCGGGCGCCTACATCTGCGGCGAGGAGACGGCCCTGTTCAACTCCATCGAGGGCTATCGGGGCGAACCGCGCTCGAAGCCGCCGTTCCCGGTGGAGAAGGGGCTGTTCGGCAAGCCGACGGTCGAGAACAACGTCGAGACACTGATCAACGTGCTGCCGATCCTGACCATGGGTGCCCCGGCGTACGCGGCGATCGGGACGGATCGGTCCACCGGCCCGAAGCTGTTCTGCGTGTCCGGGAGCGTGGAGCGGCCCGGCATCTACGAGCTGCCGTTCGGTGCCACGCTCGGCGACCTGCTGGCGAAGGCAGGCGTACGCGACCGTCTGCGGGCGGTGCTGCTCGGCGGCGCGGCGGGCGGCTTCGTACAGCCGGACGAACTGGACATCCCGCTCACCTTCGAAGGCACGCGGGAGGCGGGCACGACGCTCGGCTCGGGGGTCGTCATGGCCTTCGACGACACCGTGCCGCTCCCCCGGCTGCTGCTGCGGATCGCCGAGTTCTTCCGGGACGAGTCGTGCGGGCAGTGCGTGCCGTGCCGGGTCGGGACGGTGCGGCAGGAGGAGGCGCTGCACCGGATCGTGGAGTGCACGGGTGCGGCGGCCGCCGACGACATCGCCCTGCTCAGGGAGGTCGGCCGCGCGATGCGGGACGCCTCGATCTGCGGTCTGGGGCAGACCGCGTGGAACGCCGTGGAATCCGCCATCGACCGTCTGGGGGCGTACGAATGACCGTGACACCGCTGGGGATCCCGCGCCGGCTGCTGGAGTTCACGATCGACGGGAAGGCCGTCCGGGCGCCCGAGGGATCGACGATCCTCGACGCCTGCCGGGCCGCCGGGAAGGACGTGCCGACGCTGTGCGAGGGCGACACCCTGCGGCCGAAGAACGCCTGCCGGGTGTGCGTGGTCGAGGTCGAGGGCTCCCGGACCCTCGTGCCGGCCTGCTCCCGCAAGGCCGAGCCCGGCATGGAGGTGCGGACCGACACCGAGCGGGCCCGGCACAGCCGCAAGATCGTCCTCGAACTGCTCGCCTCCTCGGTCGACTTGTCGACGACTCCACAAGTCGCTGAATGGATCAAGGAGTACGAGGCGAAGCCGGACCGCTTCGGCCCGGACGCGGCCCGCCTCAACGAGGAACCCAAGGTCGACAACGATCTGTATGTGCGCGACTACGACAAGTGCATCCTCTGCTACAAGTGCGTGGACGCGTGCGGTGACCAGTGGCAGAACACCTTCGCGATCTCGGTCTCCGGCCGCGGATTCGACGCACGGATCGCGGTCGAGCACGACGCCCCGCTGACCGACTCGGCGTGCGTGTACTGCGGCAACTGCATCGAGGTGTGCCCGACCGGGGCGCTGTCGTTCAAGTCGGAGTTCGACATGCGGGCGGCGGGTACGTGGGACGAGACCGAGCAGACCGAGACGACCACCGTGTGCGCCTACTGCGGAGTGGGCTGCAACCTCACTCTCCACGTGCAGGACAATGAGATCGTGAAGGTCACCTCCCCGCACGACAACCCGGTGACCCACGGCAACCTCTGCATCAAGGGCCGCTTCGGCTACCAGCACGTACAGAACCGGGACTGAGGCACACATGGGACGAGTCACGGAACGACGCAAGGTGATCCGCATCCGGGACGGGGCGGTCTCCACCCGCCCGGACACCCTCGTCGCCGAGGAACCGCTGGAGATCCGGCTGAACGGCAAGCCGCTCGCGATCACCATGCGCACCCCGGGCGACGACTTCGCGCTGGCCGCGGGCTTCCTGGTCAGCGAGGGCGTGCTCGCCGAGCAGTCCGACCTGCAGAACATCGTGTACTGCGCGGGCGCCACGGTCGACGGCTCCAACACGTACAACGTGGTGGACGTGAGGACCGCGCCGGGCGTGACCATCCCCGACATCACCCTCGAGCGGAACGTCTACACCACCTCGTCCTGCGGACTGTGCGGCAAGGCGAGCCTGGACGCGGTGCGTACGACGGCCCGCTGGCCGATAGCCGACACTCCCCCGGTCCGTGTCGAACCCGAACTCCTCGCGAGCCTCCCCGACCGGCTCCGCGCGGCCCAGCGGGTCTTCGACCGGACCGGGGGTCTGCACGCGGCGGCCCTGTTCACCGAAGACGGCGAGCTCCTCGACATACGGGAGGACGTGGGCCGCCACAACGCCGTGGACAAGCTGGTCGGCCGCGCCCTGCAGAACGGCGACCTGCCGCTGTCCCGCACCATCCTCCTGGTCTCGGGCCGGGCGTCCTTCGAGCTGGCCCAGAAGGCCGTGATGGCCGGCATCCCGGTCCTGGCGGCCGTCTCGGCCCCCTCCTCCCTGGCGGTGGACCTGGCCGCGGAGACCGGCCTGACCCTCGTGGGCTTCCTGCGGGGCGCCTCCATGAACGTGTACGCGGGCGAAGACCGCATCGCTCTACGGACCGCGGCCGCCCAGAGCTGACCGGCTCCCCGCGACACGGCGGCGGGGCCCCGACCGGCGGGGAGCGCCCCCTGCGCCGCGGGGCCCCGCTTCAGACCTGGGACCGCACCGTCTCGACGAAGGCGGCGATCAGGGGCGACCGGCGGTCCGCCTCCCAGGCCAGGTACACCTGGTCGGGTTCGGCGTCCGGTACGGGCACATAGGTGATGTCCGGGCGGGAGTACTGCTCGGCGATGGACGTCGGCACCAGCGTGATCCCCGTGCCCGCCGCCACCCGCTCGAACTTCTCCTCGACCGTGCGGATCGGCACGTCGTCGGGCCCCGGGTCCGAGTAGCGCAGCCAGGTCTCGCCGGACAGGTCCGACAGGGCCAGCTCCTGCTTGCCGGCGAGCCGGTGGTCCGCCGGGAGCATCGCCACCCGCGTCTCCGTGAACAGCGGCAACAGTTCGAGTCCGCGCTCGTCGATCGGCCTGCGGACGTAGGCGAGGTCGACGGTCCCGTCGAGGATCAGCCGCTCCTGGTCGTCCCACTCGACGCGGCTGGCCTTCACATCGACGTCGGGGTGGGCTGCGCCGAAGGCGCGCAGTGCGGGAGTGACGACGACGCCCGCCCGGAAGCCGACGACGAACCGGCGCGGACCGCGCGCAGCCCGGTGCACCCGGCGACGGGTCGCGTCGGCGGCGGCGAGCAACTGCTGTGCGTCGTCCAGGAGTTGGCGTCCGGCCGCGGTCAACGTCACCCCGTGGCTGTCCCGTACGAACAGCTCGGCGCCCAAGTCCTTCTCCAGCGCGCGGATCTGACGGCTCAGTACCGGCTGCGCGATGTGCAGCCGCTCGGCCGCGCGCCCGAAGTGCAGCAGCTCGGCCACCGCCACGAAGTAGCGCACTTTCCGCAGGTCGAGGTCCACGGCCGCCCCTTCCGTCGGCGATGCCTTCAGGGTATCGCCACCGCCGAAAGAGGTCTTGGACGGCGGATCGGGGGCGACCGCAGGCTGGATGGCGCCGGACAACCACAAGACGAATCAGGAGAACGGCATGAGCCTGCAAGGACAGCGCATCGTCGTCATCGGCGGCACCGCGGGCATCGGGCTGGCGGTCGCGGAGGCCGCCGCCGAGGAGGGCGCCGAGGTCGTGATCGCCTCGCGTCGGCAGGAAAGCGTGGACGCCGCGCTGAAGCGGCTGCCGGACGGCCGCGCCGAGGGGCACGTCCTGGACGCGACCGACGAGGAGGCCGTACGCGGCTTCTTCGGACGGATCGGCGGCTTCGACCACCTCGTCTACACGGCCGGCGAGTCCATCCTGATGGAGAGCCTCGCCGAGTCGGACCTGGGCCGGGCCCGGAGCTTCCTGGACACACGGCTGTGGGGCGCGTACACGGCCGTCAAACACGGTGCCGCCTCGATCCGCCCCGGCGGCTCCGTCGTCCTGACAACGGGCACCGCGGCCCGCCGCCCCATGCCGGGCACGACCGTCGCGGCGAGCCTGTGCGGGGCGATGGAGTCGCTCACCCGCGCACTGGCCCTGGAGCTCGCCCCGGTCCGCGTCAACGTGGTCTCGCCGGGCGTGGTCCGCACCGAGCTGTGGCGGGACCTGACCGAGACGGAGCGCGAGGGCCTGTACGCGTCCGCCGCCGGATCGCTCCCGGTCGGGCGGGTGGGCGAGCCGTCGGATGTCGCCGAGGCGTACCTGTACCTGATGCGCGGCGGCTACAGCACCGGCTCGGTCGTCACCGTGGACGGCGGCGGAACGCTGGTCTGAGGCTCTGCGGAACGCCGGGCCGGGGCTCAGGCCGCGAACCGTACCTCCGCCGCCGTCACCACCGTCCCCAGCCGCGGGAAGTCCAGCCGTACCGACGCCTCGTGCTCGGCGGCCGTGAACGCGGACATCGCGTCCTCGACGAAGACCAGGTCGTAGCCGAGGTCGCCGGCGGCGCGGGCGGTGGACTCGACGCCGAGGTTGGTGGCGATACCGCCGAACACGAGGGTGCGGACGCCGCGTTCGCGCAGCTGCTCGTCCAGGCCCGTGCCCTGGAAGCCGCCGATCGTCCGCTTCACGATCTCGATGTCGCCCTCCCGGGCCAGGCCCGCCACCAGGCCGCTGCCGGGCGGCTGTTCGGCGACGCCGGTGCGTTCGACCCGGATGAGGACGACGGTCGCACCGGCCGAGCGGAAGGCGGTGGTCAACTCCTCGGCGGCGGACAGGACTTCAGTCCCTTTGCGGGGCTCCAGAGGCAGCGCGACGATCCGGTCCATCAGATCGACGAGGACGAGGGCGCTGCGCGCGGGATCGAGGGCGAGGGGTGCGGTCATGACGGAACGTTATCCGTCAGCAGCCCTCCGTATCAGCCTTCCGTGCCGGAAATCCGGATCAACAGGCCCATGAACCGGTCGCGTTCGGCCGCCGAGAGCGGAGCGAGCAGCTCCTCGTTCGCCGCGCGCGCCGCCTTCTCGCAGCGTTTCAGCAGCCGCGCGCCCCCCTCGGTGAGCGACACCGCGTTCTTGCGCCGGTCCTTCGGGTCCGGTTCGCGCACGACATGACCCGCGGCCTGCAGGTCATTGAGGACGCCGACCAGGTCCTTGGGGTCGAGCTGCACACTGCGGCCCAGGTCGGCCTGGGCGACGGGGGCGAGATCGCGTACGGCGGAGAGGACCACGTGGTGCCACATCTTCAGCCCCTCCGCGGCCAACGCCTCGGCCACCAGCGCCCGGCCGCGGGCGGCGGCCCGGCCGAGCAGCCAGCTGGGGAGGGAGCGGATCGCGGCGAGCGGGGCTTCGGGCATGCGTGCAGCCTACCGACAGATCGTTGGACTTCCCAATGAATGACGAATACCGTTGGGGCTCCCAATGAATTCGTTGGGAGCCCCAACGATGCCTGGAGGTGCGATGCGCCGTATCCGGTACGAACGCCCCGGCGGCCCCCTGCTCCTGGAGGAGACCCCGGCCCCGGAACCCGGCCCCGGTGAACTCCTCGTCCACTGCGAGGCCGTCGGCGTCACTCTCCCCGTCGTCCGCAAGGTCACCGAGGCCGCCGAACCCGTCCCGCTCGGCGGCGAGCTCGCCGGGGAGGTGGTGACAGTCGGCGAGGGCGTCACCCGCTACCGCGCGGGCGACCGCGTGACCGGCCTTTGCTTCGGGCACGGTTACGCCGACTTCGCCCTCCTGCACGAGGCCATGACCTCTCCCGTCCCGGACACCGCGACCGCCGTCGACGCGGTCGCCCTCGTCCGCAGCGGGCTGGTCGCGCTCGGCGCCCTGGAGGCGGCGCGCCCCGGGCCCGGCGAGGCGGCACTTGTCACGGCCGCCGCGAGCGGGGTCGGCCATCTGGCCGTGCAGTTGGCGAGGGTGCAGGGCGGCGCCGCCCGGGTGGTGGGCGCCGTATCCGATCCGGGAAAGGCCGATTTCGTACGCTCCCTCGGCGCCGACCATGTGATCGCGTACGACGACGAGAGCTGGGGCGACCCCGCCGACTACGTACTCGACGCGGTGGGCGGCGAACTGCTCACCCCGGCGGTCGCCGCGCTCGCGCCCGGCGGGCGGCTGGTGGCGTACAGCTCGGGCGGCGGGACGATCCAGGCGTACGACCTGCTCGTGGGCGCCAAGTCCGTGGTCGGGTTCCAGATGGCGCGGATCGCCCGCGGGGAGCCGGAGTTGTACGAGCGGTGGCGGCGGGAGCTGTGGCGGTTGTTCGCGGAGGGGGTGCTGAAGCCCGCCGTGCACGGGGAGTTCGGACTGGAGGACGCGGCGAAGGCGCACGCGGTGATCGAGTCACGGAGGAATCGGGGCAAAGTGGTCCTGCGCCCTTGAAATCTGCATCTATGCGTCAGCCCTGACGCTCCGTCACCACCCGTCCGGCGTAGTCCTCCGTGGCGGCACACCCCACCGGCAGGTGGCTCGTTACTTTTGCTGAGTTCAACGGGTCGCGTGTGCGATCCGTCGTCCAAGTAGGAGGCAGTCACTTGGATGCCGGCACCACGCTGCTCGGTTCGTTACTGGCGGCCTCGGGCGTGCTGGGCGCAGCCGCCGTGGCATATCTGGGCAAACGCGGGGAGAACGCGTTGAGCGGCTACTCCAGCCTGACCGAGAAGCTCCAGTCCGAGCGCGACCGCCTGGAACGCCAGGTTGCCGAGCGGGACACGCGGATCACCGAGTTGTCCACCCTGCACGCGGCCGACCAGTCGGAGATCGCGCGACTCAGGCTCGACATCCACCGCCTCGGAGGTGCGCCGTGAGGTCCCGTTTCGAGCGGTTGCTGGCCCCGCGCTGGCGCAGCGTCTTCCTCGTCTGCGTGCTGATCGCGCTCTCCGGTGTCGCGGTGATCCTCTGGGCGCGCATCAACGCCGGCGACCGCCGCGCCGACCAGATGCAGGAGGAGGCCGACCGGCGCGGCCAGGCCGTGTCCACGCTGGCGCAGGACGTGCGTGCGCTGCGCGCCCAGGTCCGGGCGGGCGGCGGCACCCCGGCGGCACCCGACCCGTCCGAGGCGGTCGACGACCTGCTGGACCGGATCCGGGTGCCCGTTGCCCAGTCGGGTGCGCGCGGCGCGAAGGGCGAGCCCGGGGCCGCCGGTGCGAGCGGAGCACCGGGCGCCACCGGCGCCAATGGCGCGAGCGGGGCGCGTGGCGAGCCCGGACCGTCCGGACCGCCGGGGCCCGAGGGACCGGAGGGCTCCCCCGGCCCGTCCGGACCGCCGGGCGAACCCGGGCCCGCGGGAGCCGACGGAACCAACGGCACCGAGGGGCGCTCGGGCCTCAACGGCACCCAGGGTGCCCAGGGCGCACAGGGCCCGAAGGGCGACAAGGGGGATCCGGGCCCCAAGGGAGACCCCGGCCCCGCCTGCCCCGACGGCTACACGCTCCAGGTCCCGGCCGACGACCCGGACGCCCTGGTCTGCCGCAAGGCGGGCGCGGCGCCCGCGCCGGCGCCAAGTCCCGGACCGGCAGCGATACTTCCCGTCCTACCGGCCCTGCGCCGCCGGGAACCCGGCGAGTAGGCGCACGGTTCTTGTGAGGCCCCGGAGACCGCAACTAGCCTCTGTGACACGGACGTTGGACGTGGGATGTCCAGATGTCCAGACCTCTGAAGGGCAGGTTCGCACCATGCCGTCACGTCTTCGCGCACGTCTGAGATCAACGCTCACCGCCGTGTTCACCACGGCCGCACTGCTCGCGCTGCCGAGTCCCGCGCACGCCCAATCACCCGCGCCCACCGGCGGGTTCGAGCAGCAGGTCCTGTTCAAGGCCTCCCGGGATCCCGGCTACGCCTGCTTCCGCATCCCGGCGATCGTGCGGACCACGGACGGCACGCTGCTGGCGTTCGCCGAAGGCCGGGTCCTCAACTGCGGGGACGCCGCCGACATAGACATCGTCCTCAAGCGGTCCACGGACGGCGGCCGCACCTGGGGCCCGCTCCAGGTCGTCAACGAGGGCGGCGGCGACACGCACGGCAACCCGGCGCCGATCGTGGACCGCGAGACGGGCCGCATCCTGCTGGCCGAGACATACAACACGGGCCGTGCGGACGGCTCCAGTTGCTCGGTTCCGTGCGATCGCACCCCGCATCTGCAGTACAGCGACGACGACGGGGTGACGTGGTCCGCGCCGCGCGACCTGAGTGGGGAGATCCTTCCGGCCGACTGGAACTCCTGGTACGCCACCGGTCCCGTGCACGGCATCCAGCTGACCCGCGGCAGGCATGCCGGGCGGCTGGTCTTCGGCGTCAACACCGAGACCTGGGACGGGAGTCGGGTCACCGCCAACCACGCCGCGCTGATCGTGAGCGACGACGCCGGCGACCACTGGCGGATCGGTGCCACGGACTCCTGGCCGATCGCGGACGACGGCACCTTCCGGCAGAAGCCGTCCGAGCTCACGCTCACCGAGCGCACCGACGGCTCGGTCCTGGTCAGCGGCCGTGAGCAGGACGGTACGGACCTCGGTCATCGCACCCAGGCGGTCAGTCGCGACGGCGGCAGCAGCTTCGTCGGCCCGTTCCGCGACCTGCCCGACCTCTACACGCCCCAGGTGCAGGGCTCGATGCTGCGGCTGGGCGACCGCATCCTGCTGGCCTGCCCCGGCGACCCCGACCGTCGCAGGACCATGATGGTCCGCTCCTCCTACGACGGCGGGCGCACCTGGGACAGCGTGGACCGCGGCACGGTGGTCACCACGGACTGGTCGGGCTACTCCGACATGGCGCGGATCGACCACGACACCGTGGGGCTGCTGTACGAGGGTGGTGCCGTCGACGCGCGCGACGAGATCCGCTTCGCCCGCTTCACCGAGGACTGGCTGCGGCCGCGCCGCGGCCCGGACCCGACCACCGTCGACCGGGCGCCGTACGCCAGGCCCGCGGCCGTGCTGGGCGGGGCGCAGGAGACGGAGGGCGTGGACGGCGGGGCGCTGGAGTTCGACGGCGCCGACGATGCCGTACGGCTGCCGTATCGGGATGGACTGCCGCTCGGGACGAAGGACTACACGGCGTCGCTGTGGTTCCGGTACTCGGCCACGACCGGCGAGCAGCCGCTGTTGTGGATGGGCGGGATCGGCACCGGTCAGCCGCAGGTGTGGCTGCGCGGCGAGCCCGCGAGCAACCGCATCCAGGGGCTGATCACGGTGCGGAACGGTGCGACGGCCCCGCAGTCGGCGGCCGTGCGCACGAGCGGCGCGTACAACGACGGGCAGTGGCACCACCTCGCCCTGCGCCGCGGCGGCGGACGGCTGACGCTGTTCATCGACGGTACGCAGCTGAGCACGGCCGACGTGCCGGGTTCGGTGAGCCGTAACTCCCCCTTCGGTGTGCACGTCGGGCAGCGCATGGACAGCCGGGCGTTCTTCACCGGGGCGATCGACGACGTGCATGTGTGGGACCGCGCGCTGAGCGACGAGGAGATCACCGCGGGTGGCGCATCGGCGAGGGACACCGTCCTGTGGCTGCCCATGGACCATGTGAGCGGCAGCCACTAACGTCCCGTGGGTGCCCGCCGACACACGAGCACGACAGCGGACGGGAACCGGCCTCGGCCTGCTGCTGACGCTGGTTCTCGGTGCCGTGCTGCTCACCGCCCTCCCGGACGACGACGGACGGGAGGGCGGCGGCTGTGCGCCACGCACGGTTGCCGCGTGGACGAAGGACGACCGTCTCACCGGCGAGTTCGCCCGCTACGGCGACGACGCGACCCGCACCGACGACTGGACCGGCGGCGACGGCACCCACTCGGTGCGGCTGCCGGACGGCCGGGTGCTGTGGCTGTTCTCGGACACCTATCTCGGCCAGGTGCACGGCCCGCCCAACCCGGTCGGCGAGTCGGTCGCGTGGCGGGACACGACGGCCCCGCTGGTGCGGAACTCGGCCGTGGTGATGCGCGGCGGCCGCCTGGAGAGCACCCTCCCCGCCCCGCTCTTCGCCGACCCGGCCCCGAACCAGTGGCGCTGGCCGGTCGCGGCCCGGGTCGAGCCCCGCTCCCCCGGTTCGTCCGAGAAGGTCGTACGGGTGCTGCTGTGGGTGCGGACGGCCGGGCAGTCGCCGTGGATCTACGGAGTGCCGACCGCCACCGAGGTGGCCACGCTCTCCCTGCCCGATCTGAAGGTCGAGTCGGTGGTGAAGGTGCTCGACCAGAGCCTGGTGCCCGATCCGTCGCAGCGGGTGCTGTTCGGTACGACGCTGGTCGAGAAGGACGGCTGGACGTATGTGTACGGCGGTGACGACGGGCAGGCCGCGTCCCGGCCGGCCTCGTCGGCGTATGTCGCGCGCGTGCCGGAGGGCCGGCTCGGGGAGCCGGCCGCCTGGCAGTACTGGAACGGGTCGCGGTGGGGCGCCGCACCGAAACCGGTGCGCGGGGCGAAGGTGGGCAGCGCGTTCTCGGTGGCGCGGGTGGACGGGACGTATGTGCTGTTCACGATGGCCGCGGGGGCGGAGGGACTGACCACCGTGACCTCCTACTGGGCCTGCTCCCCCACCGGGCCGTGGCACGGGCCGACGCGCCACTTCAGCCCTTCGCTGCCGAGCGCGGGCGTCGCCGCTTACAACCCGCAGGTGCATCCCGAGCTGAGCGGCGACGGGCGGCTGGTGCTGAGCTACGACGTCAACTGGCTGGAGACGACCGGGGCTTCGGCGAGCATCAACGCGGACGTGACGCTGTACCGACCGCGGTTCGTGACGGTGCGGCTGGCGCGGACGCGGTGACCTCGGCGGCTTCCCCGACTTCCGGGCGCGGGTCGTGCGAGCGGCGCTTGGCGATCACCGCGCACACCATCAGCTGCATCTGGTGGAAGAGCATCAGCGGCAGCACGGCCAGCGAGGCGTGCGCGCCGAACAGGACGCTCGCCATGGGCAGTCCGGAGGCGAGGGACTTCTTCGAGCCCGCGAACTGGATGGCGATGCGGTCCTCGCGGTTGAAGCGCAGCGCCTTGCCGCCGTACCAGGTCAGGACGAGCATCACCGCGAGCAGCACGGCCTCCACGACCAGCAGGCCGCCCAGCCGCAGCGGGCTCACCTGGTGCCAGATGCCCTGGACCATGCCCTCGCTGAACGCGGTGTAGACGACGAGCAGGATCGAGCCGCGGTCGACCAGGCCGAGGACCTTCTTGTGCCGGGCGACGAAGCCGCCGATCCAGCGGCGCAGCACCTGCCCGGCCAGGAACGGCACCAGCAGCTGCAGCACGATCTGGACGAGCGAGTCGGCCGAGAACCCGCCGGCGCTGCTGCCCAGCACGGCCGCGGCGAGCAGCGGTGTGATGACGATGCCGACGAGGGAGGAGAAGGAGCCCGCGCAGATCGCCGCCGGGACGTTTCCCCGGGCGATCGACGTGAAGGCTATCGACGACTGGATGGTCGACGGGACGAGCGTGAGGAAGAGCAGCCCCTGGTAGAGCGGGTGCGTGAGGAAGACCGGGACGAGGCCGCGGGCGGCCAGGCCCAGCAGCGGGAAGATCACGAACGTACAGGCCAGGACCGTGACATGGAGCCGCCAGTGCTTGAGCCCGTCCAGCGCCTCACGGGTGGAGAGCCGGGCGCCGTACAGGAAGAAGAGGAAGGCGATCGCGGCCGTGGAGGCACCCGAGGCCACATCGGCCGCCGCCCCGCGCGCCGGGAAGAGCGCCGCGAGGCCGACCGTCCCGAGCAGCAGCAGGATGTACGGGTCGATCGGCATCCAACTCGGCCATTGCAGGCGTTTCACGGTGCTCCACTTGCTTGTTGCGGTCGTCGGCGGTCTGGGATCGGTCCGGGCCCGGAGGACCCCCGTCCATCGTCCTCTTCCGGCGCTCGATCGGGAATCCGTCATACCGCTCTGACTGCCATCGCGATACGCGATAACCGGCTACCGTTGTCCGTATGTACGACCCCTCTCACCTGCGTACCTTCCTGGCGGTCGCCCAGACGCTGAGTTTCACGCAGGCCGCGCGGCGGCTCGGGCTGCGGCAGTCGACGGTCAGCCAGCACGTGCGGCGGCTGGAGGACGCGACCGGGCGGCAGCTGTTCTCCCGGGACACCCACTCCGTGGAGCTGACGGAGGACGGCGAGGCGATGCTCGGCTTCGCGCGCCGGATCCTGGAGGTGCACGAGCAGGCGACGGCGTTCTTCACGGGTACCCGGCTGCGCGGCCGGCTGCGCTTCGGCGCCTCGGAGGACTTCGTGCTGACCCGGCTGCCGGAGATCCTGGAGGGCTTCCGCTACGACCATCCCGAGGTCGACCTGGAGCTGACGGTCGAGCTGTCCGGCACGCTCCACGAGCAGCTCGCGGCCGGGAAACTGGACCTGGTGCTGGCCAAACGGCGCCCCGAGGACCCGCGCGGCGAGCTGGTCTGGCACGACGAGCTGGTGTGGATCGGTGCGGAGCGGCTGCGCGTGGACCCCGACCGCCCGGTCCCGCTGATCGTCTTCCCGCCGCCCGGCATCACCCGGGCCCTGGCCTTCGAGTCCCTGGAACGGCAGGGCCGGTCCTGGCGCATCGCCTGCACCAGCGGCAGCCTCAGCGCCCTGATCGCGGCGGCCCGCGCGGGCCTCGGCGTGATGGCCCACTCCCGCGGCCTCGTCCCGCCCGGCCTGGTCCGCGTCCCCGACCGCTTCGGCCTCCCCGAACTCGGCCGCGTCGACTTCGTCCTGATCCACGGCCGCCGCCCCACCTCGTCCCAGAGCGCGGCGGACGCCCTGGCGGCGACGATCCTGGCGGGCGGGGACCGGCTGCAGCGCGGGCGGAGTGCCTAGCGAGGCCGTGGCCGGTACGTCAGCTGTTTGACGCTGCGCAGGAACGGCGTCGCCTCCACGTGCTGGACGCCGTCCAGGTGGCCGAGGGGGCCGCTGATGTACGCGTACAGGTCGGAGGTGTTCCTGACGACGGCCGTCGCGGTGAGGTTGGTGGGGCCCGCGGTCGCGGAGACGTGGGCGATCGGGGCGTGGGCGGCGAGGGCCTCGCCGACCGAGTGGAGGGCCGCGGGGGCGACGGTGAGCCAGAGGGCCGCGAACAGGGGATGGCCGACGATCTCGGCGTTGTACTCGCAGTCGAGGTAGATCGCGCCGGAGGCGATCAGGGTGGCCAGGCGTCGTTTGACGGCGGATTCCGAGCGGCCGGTGGCGCGCTGGAGTTCGGGGTAGGTGGCACGGCCGTCGCGTTCGAGGACGGCGAGCAGCGGCTCGTCCTCCGGGTCGATGCGGGCGGGGCCGGGGTCGGGCAGGGGGTCGGGGAGGAGGGCGTCGATCTGGTCCGGGGCGAGCGCCGAGAACTTCTGCAGCCAGCCCTGCGGGCCGCCGTAGAAGCGGTGCAGCTTCTGGTAGGCGCGGATCTCCAGCAGGCGCGGGGTGCGCGGGAGTTTGCCCAGCAGCAGGTCGTCGCGGTCGCCGGCGTTGCGCGGCCGGGTGCCGAGCACGATCTCGGTGCCGCCGGAGGCGAGCCCGATCCAGCTGGTGTCGGGCCGTTTGGCGAGCGCCTCCGCGATGGTCTGGGCGCTGTCGGGCACGCAGCGCAGCCGCAGCGTCCAGTGGTCCAGGTCGAGCGCGTCGCTGTCCAGGACCGCGACGACGCGCAGGCCGCCCTCGGCGCACAGCCGCCGGTAGCGGCGGGCGACGGTCTGGTCGGAGACGCCGAGCACGGCGCCGATCCGGCTGAAGGAGGCCCTGCCGTTGACCTCCAGCGCGCTCAGCAGTTGCAGGTCGAGCTTGTCGAAGACATCGGATTCCATCTCCATTCCGGCCACTCCCGTCGGATTCCGTCGCCAGGTGCCTGACTTCCGTTGCGATCTGCCGCTCACCGTCCATCGTACGGAGAGATACGCATCCGACGTACACGAAGCACAGGAGTTGAGGACATGCGCACATGGGGGCCGCTCACGGCCGTGTGCCTGAGCACGTTCATGTTGTTGCTGGACGTGACCATCGCGGTGGTCGCACTGCCGGACATGGCCGGATCGCTGCACGCGTCGCTGAGCGATCTGCAGTGGGTGATGGACACTTACGCGCTGGCGCTGGCCGCGCTACTGCTGGGCACGGGCGCCGCGGCCGACATAGTGGGGCGGCGGCGGGTGCACGTCGTGGGTGTCGTGGTGTTCGCGACGGCCTCGCTGCTGTGCGGGCTGGCGAGCGGGCCGGGGATGCTGATCGCCTCGCGCTGCCTGCAGGGTCTCGGTGGGGCGGCGATGCTCGCGACCACACTGCCGCTGCTGGGCTCCGTCTACCAGGGCAAACGGCGTTCCGTGGCGCTCGGCGTGTGGGGCGCGGTCAGCGGCGCGGCGGCCGCGGTGGGGCCGGTGCTCGGCGGTGTGCTGACGGACGGGCCGGGCTGGCGGTGGATCTTCTACGTCAACCTGCCGGTCAGCGTGGTCGCGGTGTGGCTGACGCTGAAGGTCGTGCCGGAGTCGCACGGCTCGCGCGACCGGCGCATCGACTGGGCGGGCACGGTGACGTTCGCGGCCTTCGCCGGCGGGCTGACGTACGGGGCGGTGCGGGCCGGGGAGCGCGGCTGGGGCGAGACGGGCACCCTCGTCGCGTTCGCGGCGGCCGCCGCGGCGCTGGTCTGCTTCGTCGCCGTGGAGCAGCGCGGCACCGATCCGCTGCTGGATCCGCGGCTGTTCCTCAACCCCCGCTTCTCCGTCGTGATGCTGGGCGCGCTCGCCTTCAGCGCGGGGGCGTTCGGCCTCATGGCGTACGACTCCATATGGATGCAGTCGATGCTCGGGCTGAGCCCGGTGCGCGGCGGGCTGGTCTTCCTGTGGATGTCGCTGTCGGCATTCGTGGTGGCGGCGGTCGGCGGTCGGCTGCTGCACGGGGTGCCGGCGCGGATCACCGTCGGCGGCGGTCTGCTGCTGGTCGGCTCGGGGCAGTTCTGCATGACGGTGCTGGACACGGGGTCGACGGCGTCCGTGCTGGCGCCGGGGCTGGTGCTGGTCGGTGTCGGCACGGGGCTGGTCGCACCCGGCATCGCCGGTGCGGCGCTGGCCGCCGTACCGCCGGAGCGGGCCGGGATGGCGGGCGGCGCGGTCAACACCTTCCGGCAGCTCGGCCTTGCGCTCGGCATCGCCGTATACGGCACCGTGCTGACCTCGCGGATGCAGGACACGCTGCCGCACGACGCGGCCCACGCCCTGGCGGGCGGTGCGGCCGGGGCGCTGCGTGGCGCCTTCTCCGACCATGCTCTGCGGGCCGCGTTCGCCTCGGGGCTCAACACGGCGGCGGTGGTCGCGGGCCTGACCGCGACGGCCGCGGGAGCTCTGGTGGTCGCCCTGGTCAGGCCGGTGCGCGCGAGCCGGGCGGGAGTAACGGAATCCTCTGCTCCGGCGCTGACAGAGGAGGCGACGGCACCTCGCGGACGAGGCCGCTGACGTGGGTCGGGGGCCGGATCCAGGTCGTACAGATTCGGTGGAGATTACGGGACCGAAACTTACTCAACCGTCAGTTTTCTGTCCGACCCTTCCGGATGTGAGCGTATTTTCCGGCCGTGACCAGCGCGTACCTGAGCACTGCTCGGATTCGGCCCCCCTCCCGCCCTGTCCCCGGGTGGGGTAGCTTTCACGCCCTGTGCGGAGTAGCACTCAAATCGGGCGCTGAGGAGCGGGGAGCGGGGTTTGCGCGAGTTCACCAACCCTCCGTTGACGTTGTCGCCGCCGGTGGGCGGTCTGGCCGACGTGGTCTTCGAGCGTGCCCACGACGACCCGCTGCACATCGCCCTCGGCCGCAAGGACGAGTTCGGACAGTGGCGTGATGTGACCTCGGCCGAGTTCCGGGACGAGGTGCTGGCCCTCGCCAAGGGGCTGCTCGCCCGGGGCATCCGGTTCGGCGACCGGGTCGCGATCATGTCCCGCACCCGCTACGAGTGGACGCTGTTCGACTTCGCGCTGTGGACGATCGGCGCCCAGGTGGTGCCGATCTATCCCACCTCCTCGGCCGAGCAGTGTTTCTGGGCGCTGTACGACGCCGAGTGTTCGGCGGCGATCGTCGAGCACGAGGACCACGCGATGACGATCGCCACCGTCATCGACCGGCTGCCGCACCTGCACCAGCTGTGGCAGCTCGACTCCAACGCCGTGCAGGAGCTGTACGACGCGGGCGCCCACCTCGACGACGAGGTGGTGCACCGCCACCGGCAGGCGGTCACGCCCGACTCGACGGCGACGATCATCTACACCTCGGGCACCACGGGCCGCCCCAAGGGCTGTGTCATCTCGCACGGCAGCTTCATGTACGAGGCGGACACGATGATCGACGGCTGGGAGTCGGTGTTCCACTCCAAGAAGGGCGACGAGGCGTCGACGCTGCTGTTCCTGCCGCTCGCGCACGTCTTCGGGCGGATGGTGGAGGTCGCCGCGATCCGCGGCGGGGTCCGCTTCGGCCACCAGCCACAGCTGAACGCGGCCGCCCTGCTGCCCGATCTGCAGGCGTTCAAGCCGACGTTCATCCTCGCGGTGCCGTACATCTTCGAGAAGGTCTTCAACGCCTCCCGCCGCAAGGCCGAGAAGGACGGCAAGGCGGGGCCGTTCGAGAAGGCCGTCGAGATCGCCGTGAAGTACGCGGACGCCGTCGAGGCGAAGGCCTGGGGCATCGGCCCCGGCCCCTCCGCCGGACTGCGCGTGCAGCACCAGCTGTTCGACAAGCTCGTCTACTCCAAGGTGCGGGCCGCGATGGGCGGCCGCATCCGCAACGCCATGTCGGGCGGCTCGGCGATGGACCGCCGGCTCGGCCTGTTCTTCGCGGGCGCGGGCGTGCAGATCTACGAGGGCTACGGCCTCACCGAGTCGACGGCGGCCGCGACCGCCAACCCGCCCGAGCGCACCCGTTACGGCACCGTCGGCCAGGCCATCCCGGGCGTCACCGTGCACATCGCGGACGACGGCGAGATCTGGCTGCACGGCCCCAACATCTTCGAGGGCTACCTCAACAACCAGAAGGCCACCGACGAGACCCTGCACGACGGCTGGCTCGCCACCGGCGACCTGGGCTCCCTGGACGAGGACGGCTATCTCACCATCACCGGCCGCAAGAAGGAGATCCTGGTGACCTCCGGCGGCAAGAGTGTCTCCCCCGGCGTGCTGGAGGAGCGCGTCCGCGACCATCCGCTGGTCAACCAGTGCATCGTCGTCGGCAACGACCGCCCCTACATCGCCGCCCTGGTCACCCTCGACCAGGAGGCCGTCGAGCACTGGCTGACCATGCGCGGCAAGCCGCAGATGTCCCCGGCCGAGCTGGTGCGCGACGCCGACCTGGAGACGGAGGTACGGCGCGCGGTGGTCGCCGCCAACACCCTCGTCTCACAGGCCGAGTCGATTCGCACCTTCCGCATACTGGCCCAGCCGTTCACCGAGGAACACGGCCTGCTGACCCCGTCGTTGAAGCTGAAGCGCAAGGCGATCGAGAACGCCTACGCCAACGAGGTCGAGGCACTGTACCGGGCCTGACGGTCCATCAACTGATGTTGATGCGGAAGAGCTTGTCCGATCCGTCCGGCTGGTTCCCGTTGTTGTCGCAGTTGGTGGTGGACAGCCACAGCTGGTCGGCGCCGGGCACCTTGGTCACGGTCCTCAAGCGGCCGTACGTCCCGACGTAGTACGCAGTCGGCGTTCCGACGCTCTCGTTGTCACCGTTGATCGGGATCCGCCACAGCCGCTCGCCGCGCAGGGACGCCATGTAGACGACGTTGCGGACGATGGCGATACCGCTGGGCGAGGCCTCCGAGACGTTCCAGGTGGCCTTCGGGTTGGTCATCCCGGCGGTGCTGCAGTTGCCCTCGCAGATGGGCCAGCCGTAGTTGGCGCCCGGCTTGATGAGGTTGAGTTCGTCCTTGGAGCTGTTGCCGAACTCCGCTTCCCACAGGCGGCCGTTGCGGTCGAAGGCGAGGCCCTGCGGGTTGCGGTGGCCGAGGCTGTAGACGTAGTTGCCGAACGGGTTGCCGGGGGCCGGTTTCCCGTCCGTCGTCATGCGCAGGATCTTGCCGTTGAGGGAGTTCTTGTCCTGCGCGAGGGCGGGCGTCTGGGCCTCGCCGGTGGAGACGTAGAGGTAGCCGTCGGGGCCGAAGGCGAGGCGGCCGCCGTTGTGGTAGCGGTTCTTCTTGATGCCCTGGAGGAGGACCTTGTAGTCGCTGAGCGTCGTTCCGTCGTATGTCATACGGACCACGCGGTTGCCCTCGGACGCGGTGTGCATGAAGTAGACGTAGTGGTTGGTCTCCCACTTGGGGTCGACGGCGACGCCCAGGAGACCGCCCTCGCCGTTGGTGGTCACCGCGTTGGGCACGGTGCCGACCTGCGTCCTCGCCCCCGCCTTGGTGACCTTCCAGACGCGGAAGTCGTCCCGCTCGGTGACCAGCGCGGTCTGGCCGTCGGGCATCCAGTACGTGCCCCAGGGGATCGTCCAGCCCGTGGAGAGCGTGGAGATGGAGGACGGGACACCGCCGTCGGTGGCGCAGGCCTTGGTGGTGAAGGTGACCGTGTTGCTCTCCGGGGAGACATTGCCGGCCGCGTCACGGGCGACGACGTTCAGGGAGTAGGGGCTGTTGCAGGCGAGCCCGGTGAGCGTGGTCGACGTTCCGCTCGTGACGGACTTGTAGACGGTGGTGTCACTGCGCACGTCGTACGCGACGACCGCCCGGTCGTCCGTCGAGGCGCCCCAGGTCAACTCGGCGCTGTTCGCGGTCACGTTGGCGGCCGAGAGGGTGCCCGGCTTCGTCGGCGGGGAGGTGTCGGAGCTGGGCTTGGTGGTGCAGTCGACGACCGGGCTGGCCGAGGAGGTGTTTCCGGCCGCGTCGCGGGCGATGACGGTGAGGTTGTAAGTGGTGTTGGGCGCAAGGCCGGTGAGTGCCTTGCTCGTCGAACTGCCGGGCGCCTCACCGATCTTGTTGCCGTGCTCGTAGAGGTCGTACGCCGTCACGCTCACGTTGTCGGTGGAGGCGCCCCAGGCCAGGGTGAGGCCGTCCTCGCCGATGTCGGAGCAGCTGGGCTGTCCGGGGCGGGTGGGGGCCTGGGTGTCGGCCGCCGTGCCGACGCTGATGCGGTCGAGGTTGGGGCCGCCGTTGGCGGTGGTGGCGGTGGCGCGGATCTTGTTGGTGCCCGCGGCCAGCGGGACGTTGACGCTCTTGGTGGCCCAGGTGTTCCAGTCGGCGGTGGCCGGGAAGGAGACGCCGGAGGCGACCACCGTGCCGCCGACGGAGATGTCCATCGGGCGGTCGGTGGCGGTGCCGTTGGCGTACCGCAGGGTGACCGAGGCGGTGCCCGCGGAGGCCGCGCTGACCGTGAACTCCACATAGGAGCCCTTGACGTTGGTGTAGTCGACGAAGCCGGTGCCCGTGTAGCCGGTGTGGTTGGTGGCCACGGTGCCCTGTGCGACGGTCGCGTCCTCGGCCTGGTAGTCGGTGGCGGCGAGCGCGGTGCCCTGGCTCAGGCCGGCGAGGGGCAGCGCGAGGGCCACGGTGAGGCCGTACGGCAGAACTCTCTTGAGATTCATGGATGTTCCCCTCAGCCCGTGTACTGGGCGAAGACCTTGAGGTAGTCGTACGGCTGCTGCGACACACCGCTGCACGAGTCGCCGTCGGTGCCCGAGCCGCAGGGCCGGTCGCGGTTCACGGACCAGTAGGTGAGGCGCCCGATGTGGTGCTGCTGGGCGTAGGCGAGCATGGTCTTGAAGTCGGCGACGCGGACGCGCTCACCGGAGTCGTCGGTCTTGCCGTTCATGGACGACAGGCCGATGTGGGCGTACGCGGTGGCGTCGTTGTAGCCGTACGCGGACTTGACCCGTGCCTTGAGGCCCTCCATGGCCTGGGTGGTCAGGGTGCCCATGTTGGTGGAGCCGCCGCCGAAGTCGAACGGCATGATGCACCAGACGTCGTTCGCCAGGCCGGAGTTCGCGGCCCGCTTGATCATGTCGACGCCGGTGGAGTCGGGGCCGGACGTCGTCGTGCCGAAGGTGATGACGGTCTTGAGGCCGGGGTTGTCGGCCTTCACCTTCTTCAGCGCGTCGACGACGCGCTGCCGCACGGTGGCGTTCGACCACTCGGTGTTCTCGATGTCGATGTCGAGGGCCTTCAGCTTGTAGGCGTTGATCACCTTCTGGTAGGCCCCCGCCAGCGCGGAGGCGCTGGTGCACTTCTCGCCGAGCTTGGCCCCGCTCCAGCCGCCGACGGAGACGATCACGTCACCGCCGGCCCCTCTGATCGCGTTGATCTTGGACTGGTCGTTGCCGCCGGTCAGCGGGCGCGAGCCGTCCCACTTGGGGTTGCAGGTGCCGTCGGAGAGGATGAACGCCATCGTGAACCACTTGACGCCGGTCGCCGACATCACCGAGGTGGGGCTGGGCGGGTTGCCCCAGCCGAGGTACTCGTAGGGGGCGACGGCGAAGCCCGGTGAGGCGGCGGCCGTCCTGAGGGCGTTGACCGGGTTCACACGGATCAGCCGTGTTTCGCCCGGCCGCAGCGTCGCGCTGTACGAGTCCGCGATCACGCCCTTGTGCGAGCCGGACCAGAGGTCCGTGACATCACCGGAGCCGGTGAAACCCACCTGCGACCAGTTCACGCTCACCGACGTGCTGCCGGACGTACCGGTGTTGAACAGCGCGACCACATAGGCGCCGCTGTTTTCGCGTTTGCTCCAGACCTGCTTGACACCACTGTTCACAACCCGTTTCGCCGCGACCCCGTCCTGGTCCACGCCGATCAGCCGGTCGTTGGTGAGCATCGCCTTGTCGACGGAGTCGAGGTGGGTGAGGTCGGTGCCGAGCAGCAGCGGCGAGGCTGCCATCGCCCACAGGGTGAAGTGCGAGCGCCGCTGGTCGGCCGTCAGGCCCGCCTGGTCGCCGTTGCCGATCTCCAGGGAGTCCAGGTCGTTCCAGCCGCCGGGGCCGGCGTACTGCTGCCAGGAGGCCGCGGAGTCGAACCGCTTGGAGACGTGGGACCAGTCGGTGAGCGGATAACCGCTGCCGTTGCTGCCCGGGCCGCAGTAGCACTCCACATCACCTTGGGTGCGCCAACTGTTCGCCAGCTTGCGCCAGGTGGAGCCGTCGGCGATCGGGAGGTTGTTGGAGAGCGCGAAGTTGATGGGCCGTCCGCTCGCCCGCAGCGCCTTGTCCCAGGCCTGGACGTCGGGGACGTCCTGGCTGCCCACACCGTCGATCTTCAAGTAGTCGACTCCCCAGGACGCGAACTGCTTGGCCCACGAGTTCACGAACTCCTGCGCGCCCGGCTTGGAGTAGTCGATGTAGTACATGTTCTTGCAGTTGTAGTTCTTCTCGGTCTTCGAGGTGTCCGCGATGTCCTTCGCGTGATACGAGGTCCCTTCGATCGGCGTGTTCTTCAGCACCGCGTTCTTCGCGATGCCCGGCGTGACGTAGAAGCCGAACTTCAGGCCCTTGGAGTGGACGTAGTCGGCGAGCGCCTTGATGCCGGACGGGAATTTGGCCGTGTCGACGGCCCACCGCCCGTAGGAGTCGACGGCGAAGCCGTTGGAGTCGCACTTCTGCCAGAAGTCGTCGAGGTTGACGTAGACGAAGCCGTGGTCCTTCAGGCCGCCGGCGACGAGCGCGTCGGCCTGCGCCTTGATCTTCGCCTCGGTCGGCTGCCGGCGCACGAAGCTCCAGCTGCTCCAGCCCATGGCGGGCCGGACGGACTGGCCGTTGTCCGATGCGGCCGCGGGGTGGGCGGTGCCCACGAGCGGCACCGCCGCGGCAACGAGCAGGCCGGCCACCGCGGCCGTGAGTGATCTGAACCGGTTCATGACTGTCCCCCGTTCGCGGGCGTCGCGTAGGACGTGCCGATCCACGCCTCGTCGACGCGCAGCCGCTTGTAACGTGTCGTGTCGGTGGAGGCGGCCCAGGTCGTGTCGACCTCCAGGCGCACATAGCGGGCGTTGGCCGCGGTCAGGTCAATGCCCTGGATTCCACGGCGACTTGGGAGCTGCCCGGTCTTGACCGCGCTCCCCCAGTTCGTGCCGTCGTTGCTGAGGAACACCTTGTAGTCCTTGATCCGCGCCGACTGCTCGGTGGCGGAGCGGGCGTAGGCGACGGAGTCCTCGCGCTGGTTGAGGCCGATGTACTGCACCTTCTTCGCCGAGCCGAGGTCGAAGGTGAGGTTCACGGGCAGGGTCTTGTTGTTGTCCCAGTAGGTGAGGTAGTCGCCGTCACCGGCGGCCGAGCCGGCATGGCCGCTCGCGGAGGCGCTCGCGATCGCCTTGACGCCGGTGAGGATGCCCTGGCGACCGGCCGTGGTGACCTTGAAGACGGTGTCGTACGGGTCCCAGTCGCCGAGCCCGGTCAGGGTCAGCACTCCGCCGGACTGCGACCACGAAACCGCCTTGCCCGTACGGAGGTTGGTGACGGTGGCGATGCGGTAGCCGTTGTCGCGGATGCGCAGGGTGCTGGTGCTGGGCGGGGTCAGGACGTGGACGTACTGCCGGTTCGGGTCGTCCTTGGCGATGGTCGTGACGCCGTGGGCGCCGTCGTTCCAGAAGCCGGGCTTGAGGCCGCCGTACATGTAGCCGCCGCCCTCGGTGCCGTGCAGGGACACCCAGATGGGGTCCAGGTAGGAGTCGGCGAAGGTGTTGAAGGCCGCCTGGTTGGCCGGGAACTTCCCGTTGACCTGGGCGGTTTCGGCCATCAGCGCCTTCACCGAGGAGCCGGCGTTGGTGATCAGGCGGCCGAGGGTGAGCTTCTTGTCGACGGCCGGGTTGGAGCCGTCGTACCACCACGCCCCGGTCGAGGGCAGCTTGAAGTCGGCCTCGGTCAGGCGGGGTTGGGCCGTGTAGACGGCCTGCGGGTAGTCGTACGACGGGGTCATCCCCGTCTTCTGCTCATTGCTGATCATGTCCATGATCGGCGTGTCTTCGTTGTTGTTGCTGAGCGTGTAATTGGGGCGCTTCTGGTAGATCTGCTGGTAGAGGTTGTGGCTCTCCCAGTACGCGTTGTCGTTGTCGATCCAGAAGCCGCCGAGGTCCGGGTAGCGGTCCATGACCTCGAAGAAGTTGTCGTAGCTGAACTGCCCGAAGCCGTCGCGGGTGGTCAGGTCGACGTTCTTGCCCTTGTAGGCGGAGTAGGCGGCCGAGTCGAGCCACTCGTGGCCACCCTCGTCGTGCCACTGCGGGTCGTCGGTCATGTAGAGGATGACCTTGAGGCCCTTGGCCCTCGCCGCGGTGATCAGCTCGCCCAGGAAGTCCCGCTTGGTGGCGCAGGATCCGGGGATCTTCGACGGCCAGGGGCGGGCGTAGCCGAGGCGGCTGTGGAAGGTGGCCAGGACGAGGTACTGGGTGTGCAGCTTCTGCGCCTCCTTCACCCAGTAGTCCGGCGTCCAGCCACCGCCGGTGACGTCGTTCTCCCAGGCGGTGCAGCTGGTGTGGGCGGGCGCGGTACGCAGGCCCCAGTGCAGGAAGAGTCCACCGACGGAGCTGCGCAGGAAGTCCTGGCGGGGGTTCTCCAGGTCGAGGGGCCGCACGGCACTGGTGCAGCCCTCGGTGGACCCGCTGCTCGACACCCGTAGCGTCACGCCGGTCAGGCAGTACCCGTCGACGTCCTGGAAGCCCATGTCGTACGGCGAGTTCGAGCCGCGCTGGGCGGTGAAGCCGGTGAAGCGGATGTCGCTCGCCGCGTTGGCGATGACCGCGGGGCGGCCGTCGTTCGCGGCGAACTTCACCGAGCTGTCGGTGAATTGGACGTTGTCTGCGTTGTGGAGGTACCAGCCGTACGCCGGACGCGTGCCGATGGCCTTCGGGTTGTAGTCGTTAGGGTCGTTGCTCGGCACTCCGGTGGACATGGTGCCGTTGCCGCCGGGGACCGTGATGTTGACGTTGTTGAAGGTGACGCCGTTGATGCGGTGGCCGGTCTCGCCCCAGAGGGTCGGGCTGAAGGACGGGCTGTTGCCGGTCGCCGTGATGTTGTCGTAAGTGATGTCGCTGATCGATCCGATGCCCGGGCTGTTCCCGCACCGTTTCCGCGTGCCGATCTTCTGCATGATCGGCGAGTGGACGTTCGTCATCGTGATGTCGCGGTAGTGGACGTCGGAGATCTTCGCGCCGTCCATCGACACCATGCCGAGGCCGGACTTGTCGGCGCCGTCGATGCGGATGTTCTCGAACCGGTAGTCCGAGAAGTCGCCACACGTCTCGGAGCCGAACATCAGCGCGTTGCAGCAACGGGCCGACAGATACGAGTCGTTGACGCGGACGTGGCCGTTGGGCAGCTTGGCGCCGAGGGCGTAGTCGCTCTTGAAGACGAGCGCGTCGTCGTTGGCCTTGATGTTGGCGTTCGTCACCGTGACGTTCGTCGTCGAGATGATGTTCCAGCCGTCGCGGTCGCTCGCGGTGTCGATGGTCAGCCGGTCCGAGACGACGTTCTTGCAGCCGTTGATCAGCGCGGCGAAGTGGCCGCCGCGGCGCAGCGTGAGGCCGTCGCCGATGCGGAGGCCGTCGCAGCGCGTGAGCGAGATGATCTTGTCGGCCTCGCCGGACTTCGGGTTGCCCGTGATCAGGTTGCCGAGTCCGTCGATGACACCGCCGCCGACGAAGCCGATGTTCGTCAGCCGGTCGCCGTAGATCATCGCGTTGTGGAAGTGGCTGTGCCCGTAGTCCTGGTACCGGTCGTAGGGGTTGGACTCGGGTGCGTCGTACGTGTCCGCCGACGAACCCTGGATCGTGGTGCCCGTGTCGACCTGGAGCGTCACGTTGCTCTTCATGTGGATGGTGTTTTTGGACTTGTACTTGCCGGACGGAAAGCGGACCGTGCCGCCGCCGGCCGAATTCGCCGCCGTGATCGCCTTGTTGATGGCCGGGGTGTCGTTGGCGGAGCCGTCGCCCTTGGCTCCGTAGTCACGGACGTCGTAGACCGCGGCGGCCCGTTGGGCGTGCTGCGGGGCCGCGAGGGCGGCGGGATGAGTGAGGCCGAGGACGACGGCCAGGACGAAGAGAACGACGGCTGCCGCTCTGCGCGGTGGAACAGTGGGGGGTTTCATGCGGACTGCTCCTCACACGAGCTGGTAGCCGCGGAGATCGGTCAGCAGGAGGTACGTGTCCTGCAGGGACCCGGAGGTGTCGCCGAGGGAGCGGTAGATGCCCCACTTCGGGCGCACCCGGTCGGCGAGGAAGGTGTCGACGCCGGTCTTCGACGCGTCGATCACGGTCGAGCCGCCGGACTTGAGGATCCAGCGGACCGAGCCCGCCGAGCCGTTGCCGACCTTGATCTGGAAGTCGACGTCGGTCCACTTGTCGTGCAGCGGGTCCAGGTCGGTGCGGCCGACGAGGATGTCGTCGATGGCGAGCTTCAGCTCGATGGTCTGCTTGCCGTTCACCCGGCGCAGCGACTGCACGACGATCGGCGAGGTGCCGTTGCCGGGCTGCTTCATCTGCATGATGTGCGTGAAGGTGGTGGTCGCCTTCAGCGAGCTCGGGATGTACATCGAGTACGTGAGCCGCCAGGTCTGGCCCTGGGTCCACTTCAGGAAGTTGCTGCCGCTGCCGTTGCGCAGGCCGGTGACCTCCTGGCGCTGGCGGTCGGTCGAGGTGTCGCGGTCGACGGTGTGCATGTTGAAGCGCCAGTTGTTGCCGGTGGCGTAGATGTGCGGATGCCCGGCGGGGTGCGAGTCGGCGCGGTCGTCCTCGATCGTCTCGAAGGCGCCGAGCCCGTCGCCGCTCGCGGACGGGGCCCACTTCTGCTGCCAGGAGGCGGCGTGGGCGGTGGTGGCCGGCAGTCCGACCGCGGCTCCGGCCGCACCGCCGAGCGCGGCTCCCAGCAGAGCCCTTCTGGACGTGCTCATGACACTAATCACCTCGCAGTTGTTCGTTCATGATCAGGAAGGCACCCAGGCCGTGGAAGTCGTTGGTGGCCCGGGTGCGGGCGACGTAGTACGCGTAGTCGCCCACGTTGGTGCCGATGGAGATGTCGGCCAGGTTGGTCCGGCCGTCGGTGCCGACCGAGAGCTTCGCGAGGACGCCCTGGTAGCCGCGGCGGGCGACGGCCGTGAAGTGCGGGTCGAGGTAGTGCTGTTGGGCACCGCGCGAGAGGGCGTAGGTGAACATGCTGGAGCAGGACGTCTCGGTCCAGTTGTCGCTCCGGCCGCCCTTGTCGATCACCTGGAACCAGCGTCCGGTCGCCGGGTCCTGGTACTTCTCCAGACCTGCTGCCAACTTCCGGAAGATTTCGAGGAGTTGAGCCCTGCGCGGATGGTTCGCCGGGATCGCGTCCAGTACGTTGACGATCGCCATGGAGTACCAGCCGACCGCGCGGCACCAGTGCTCGGGGGCGAGCCCGGTCTGCGGATCGGCCCAACTGACGCTCTTGGACTCGTCGTAGGCGTGCTTGAGGAGCCCGTTCGCGACCTGCAGATGGCTGCCGTAGACGTAGAGCTGCTTCGTCGCCTCGTCGTCGGTGTACGCGCTGTCGCCGAACTCCTTGCCGTACTCGACGAGGAACGGGTTCACCATGTAGACGCCGTCCGCCCAGAGTTGGTGGGCGCGGCTGGAGGTGTCGGCGTGCCAGAAGCCGCCGTCGGCGGTGCGCGGGTAGGTGTTGAGACGGTCGCGGATCTTCTTGGCCGCCTTGCGGTAGCGGTCCTGGCCCGTCTCGTGGTGCAGGATCACCAGGAGCCGGCCGGCCTGCATGCTGTCCAGGCTGTTGAAGGACTGGCTGATGGAGCCGTCGCTCTTCACGAAGCGGTCGACGTAGTTCTTGATGTACGTGAGGTAGCGGGCGTCGTGTGTGCGCTTGTACGTGAGGTACTGGCCGTAGAGGTAGAGGCCGACGGGGTAGGACCAGCCGCCGATGGTGCTCGGGGTGTAGCGGGCCATGGTGGAGTCGACCATGGCCACGGACCAGTCGGGGGCGGCCTTGGGACGGTGAACGGGTGTGGGAATGGCCGCAGTTGGCGGAGGTGCGGCGGCCGGCAGCGTGACCAGGCCGGCGGTGACGAGGGCGAGGGTCGCGAGTGCCGTCCGCAGACGTCCGGGTCTCATGTTCCTCCCTTTCGGTAGGCGTACGCGAGGTTCTTGCGCGGCCCCTGCACGAGATCGCGTACGAGGTGGTGGTCGGGGGCGTGCCGGCAGGCCGGGTCGGTGCGGCCGGCGTCGCCGGTGAGCGCGTACGCCTGGCAGCGGCAGCCGCCGTGGTCGGTGGTGCGCAGGGCGCAGCCGCGGCAGGGATCCGGCATCCAGGACTCGCCGCGGTAGGCGTTGAACGCCTTCGACTCCTGCCAGATCCAGGTGAGTCGGTGCTCGCGGACGTTCGGCGGGTCGAGGTCCGGCAGGGCGGCCGCGGCCGGGCACGGCAGGACCGTGCCGTCCGGGGCGACGGTGAGCGAGACCTTGCCCCAGCCGCCCATGCAGGGTTTGGCGGTGGCGTCCACCCAGTCTGCGGCGACCCACACCAACTCCATGGTTCCGTCGAGGAGTTCACGCCAGCGAGTCACCGAGGCGCGGGCCTGTTCGACCTGTTCGCGGGTGGGCAGCAGGGCCGCGCGGTTGCGCAGGGCCCAGCCGTGGAACTGGGTGTGCGCGAGCTCGATGCGGTCGGCGCCCCAGCTCAGGCCGAGGGCGATCAGGTCGTCGAGGGCGTCGAGATTGGCGCGGTGCAGCACGACGTTGAGACCGAAGGGGAGGCCCGAGGCGCGGATCAGCCGGGCGGCGCGCTCTTTCGCCGCGAAGGAGCGCGCGCCCGCGATGCGTTCGGAGGCGCGCGGGTCGGCGTGCTGCACGGAGAGCTGGACGCTGCGCAGTCCGGCTCCGACGAGTTCCGCCGTGCGCCGTTCGCTGAGGCCGACCCCGCTGGTGACCAGCTGGGTGTACAGGCCCGCGGTGTCCGCGGCCGCGACGATACGGGGCAGGTCGCGTCTGAGCAGGGGTTCACCGCCGGACAGGTGGGTCTGTACGACACCGAGGCCGGCAGCCTGCCGGAACACGTCGGACCACTGCTCGGCGTCCAACTCCCTTGACCGACCGACCAGTTCGATCGGGTTGGAGCAGTACCCGCAGCGCAGCGGACAGCCGTGGGTGAGCTCGGCCAGCAGCGCCCAGGGGGCGTCCACGGTCATGTGAGCCAGCCCTCCTTTCGCAACGCGGCGAGGAACTCGGGGACTTCACCGGCGACGGGCGCGCCCGGGTACCGTCCGCCGAGCTCGGTGACGATGTCCTCGACCCCGCGTGTGCCGTCGCAGAGCCGGACGACGGGGCCGGCGCTGCCCTGCAGCACGACCACGCGCTCGGGGAGCAGCAACAGCTCGGTGTCGCGCACGCGGTCGTGGCGCAGGACGACTCCGCGGGAGAGAGTCGGACGCCAGGTCATGGCCGGCCTCCGTCCACCGCTCCCGCCCGGTCCACCGAGTCCAGCAGCGACCACAGCACCTCGCACTTGAACTCCAGTGCGGACAGGGCGCGTTGCTGCTCCTCGGGGGTGCGCGCGAGGTCGAGGACCAGCGCCAGGGCCTCGGCTCCGTCGCGGCCGCCCTGGTCGATACGGGTGCGGAAGTAGGCGAGGCCGGCGGGGTCGATCCACGGGTAGTGGCGCTCGAAGGCGGCGATGCGGGTGCGCATCAGGCCGGGTGCGGACAGCTCCGTCAGGGAGGCGGCGATCGCGTCCAGGGCCGGACGCAGGCGGCAGAAGTTGACGTATCCGTCGACCGCCAGGCGCACGCCGGGCAGCACCCGGGAGCCGTCCCACAGCTCGTCGCGGTGCAGGCCGGCCGCCTCGCCGAGCCGCAGCCAGCGCTCGATCCCGCCCTCCCCGTCGGCCGTGCCGTCATGGTCCTGGATGCGGCGCAGCCAGGACCTGCGCAGCTCGGGCCGGTCCAGCTTGGCGAGGATCAGGGCGTCCTTGACGGGGATGTGGCGCTGGTAGTGGAAGCGGTTGGCGATCCAGCGGCGCAGCTCCGCCGGGCTCAACTCGCCGCGGTGCATGCGCAGGTTGAAGGGGTGGCGGTCGTGGTAGCGCTCCGCGGCGACGGCACGCAGCCGCGCGGTGAACCCGGCGGTTCCCCGGGCGGCGGCGCCGTCGACTCGGAGGGGTGTCGCGGTCATGACGCGGTCGCCGTACGGCCGGTCAGCGGTCGCCGAGGGCGTAGGCGGTCACCTCGAGGGCGGTCTCCACGACCGCATAACCAGGGCTTTGCCAGACCTTTTCATCCGATGTCTCCTGCACCTCCTGGAGGGGCTGTTCCGTCCGGAGGGCGTGAAGGAGCGTCTCGTTCATGCGGCTGTACCTGCTTTCCTGAGGGGTGGGGGGTCTCAGATTGCCCAGACAGGCGCGAGGTGTTCACATGCATGCACCAAGTTCATGAACTCGTTCGGTGGCGCGATCCAGAGTTGCGGGATGACGGGCCGCGGTCAATGGTCCGGACCGAAGACGTCGGATGCATTTCCGGCCAATCTCGGGTACCCGGACTGACTCACCGGTCAGTTCGGACGGATTTTCCGGTCAGGAATGCATCACGGCCCGTGATCGTTGACGATGGGGGTACCACCTGACGACAACCGTAAGGATCAAGAGCTCGTGAGCAGCAAGGTCCCCCCGATCATCCTCAACAACGGCGTCGAGATGCCCCAGCTGGGCTTCGGCGTCTGGCAGGTGCCGGACGACGAGGCGGAGCGGGCGGTCGCCACCGCGTTGGAGGCCGGGTACCGCAGCATCGACACAGCGGCGATCTACGGCAACGAAGAGGGCACCGGCAAGGCCATCGCCGCCTCCGGCATCCCGCGCGAGGAAATCTTCCTCACCACCAAGCTCTGGAACAGCGACCAGGGGTACGACGCCACGCTGCGCGCTTTCGACACGTCGCTGCAGAAGCTCGGCCTGGAGTACATCGACCTGTACCTGATCCACTGGCCCACGCCGGCGCGCGACAAGTACGTCGACACGTACAAGGCGTTCGAGAAGCTGCTCGCCGACGGCCGCGTCCGTGCGATCGGCGTCTCCAACTTCGAGCCGGACCACCTGCAGCGGCTGATCGCCGAGACCTCGGTCGTCCCGGCGGTCGACCAGATCGAGCTGCACCCGCACCTGCAGCAGCGCGCCGCCCGCGAGTACCACGCGGAGCAGGGCATCGCCACCGAGGCCTGGTCGCCGCTCGGCCAGGGCAAGGGCCTCCTGGAGGTCCCGGCGATCGTCGCCATCGCCCAGAAGCACGGCCGCACCCCGGCCCAGATCGTGCTGCGCTGGCACCTCCAGCTCGGCAACGTCGTGATCCCCAAGTCCGTGACCCCGTCCCGGATCAAGGAGAACATCGAGGTCTTCGACTTCAGCCTGGACACCGAGGACCTGGCGGCGATCAGCGCGTTGAACGAGGACCGGCGCCTGGGCCCGGACCCGTCGAGCTTCAACATGGCCTGACGGCCGCTTCGTCACGGACGTCGGCCCCCGCCGTGCGGCGGGGGC
Source organism: Streptomyces sp. NPDC001663 (assembly GCF_042893105.1). NCBI lineage: Bacteria > Bacillati > Actinomycetota > Actinomycetes > Kitasatosporales > Streptomycetaceae > Streptomyces > Streptomyces sp. NPDC001663. Next base: position 846,599 of record NZ_JBIAUR010000001.1, read on the forward strand.
CGACGCATGCGTGGAGCCGGAACCTCGACCGGCTCCCGTGCACTTCGGCCAACTCCCGTACGGGAGACCTCAGTCGCCCCGCACGTCCGTGAAGACGACCTCGAACTCCTCAAGTCCGACCACCGTCACATGGGCCTTGGCCGCGCCCTCGTGCCGGGCCGCCGCCTGGACACCGCGGGAGGCCGCCAGCGACTCGCGGTCGACGAACAGGGCGCCGACCATACCGCGGCCTCGCTCCCGGTCGATGAGCAGGGAGGTCCTGGCCAGTCCGGGCAGGCTCTCCAGCCGGGGGACGACCGAGGCCCGGAAGGTGTCGGTCAGCAGATCGGCGTCGGCGGGGTCGAACTCCAGCCTGGTGACCCGCAGTCCGCCGCCCGCCTCCGGCTTCCGTACCGGATGGAACACGGTCGCCTCGTAGTTCTCGACCGAGGTCGTCGCGGCGAACGGATCCAGCAGCACCCCACGCCGCTCGCGCATGACCTCGTCGCTGTTGCGCCGGGCCTCCTCGGACTCCCACCAGCTCACCGCCAGCAGCTTGCCGAGTGCCCGGTCCACGAAGATGCCCGCCCCGCGGTACCCCGGACGTTCCTCGAGCAGCTCCCGCCCCTGCGAGTTCAACGCCCTGATGGCTGTGTCGATCCTCGCGGGATCACCGGTCGCGTACACGGTGCGAACGAACATGACGCCTCGCCTCCCGGCCGAATTTCCGGAATGTTCGATATCGCCAGTGTTCTCCTGCGGACAGACCGCTGCAATCAGGACGCCGACTCGACAGGCTCGCCGCGGGGGGTTGACGCGGCCATGTCGACGGGGCACCTTGTACGCCAACCCGGTCAGGAAACTTTCCTAACAGAAGGGTCCCCCACAGTGCGCATACGAACACTGACCCTCGCTGCGGCCTCCGGGGCCGCACTGCTCTCTGCCGGAGTACTCCCCGCGAACGCTTCCGGCACCTCGGGACCGGCGTCCACCCAGGAGGGCTCGGTCAGCGCGGCCGACCTGCTCGCCAAGGTGACGTCCTGTTCCCAGATCTCCAACGGCAAATACAAGACCGACGACGAGACCTCGGCCACGATCCCGGTGTGCGGCAAGAACGGCGCCGTGTTCTGGAAGGCCGACATGGACATCGACTGCGACGGACAGCGCACGTCGAAGTGCAACGAGGACACCGACCCCTGGTACCAGGACGACACGGCGTTCCACCAGTCCAACGGCAAGCCGCTGAAGGCGGATTCACTGCCCTACGTGGTCGTGCCCAGCTCCAGCAGCATCTGGAAGTACTCCAGCGCCGGCATCAAGGGCGGTGGCGTGGTCGCGGTGATCTACAACAACAAGGTCGAGTACGCCGTCGTCGGCGACACCGGCCCCACGAAGATCATCGGTGAGGCGTCCTACGCCACCGCCCAGGCCCTCCGTATCGACTCCAACCCCGAGACCGGCGGCACCGACTCGGGCGTGACCTACATCCTGTTCAAGAACTCGCAGGTGTCCCCCATCGAGAGCCACAGCGCGGCGGTCACGCTGGGGGACAAGTTGGCGAAGCAGTTCCTGCAGAACAACTGAGCCCCGGCCGGGCAGCCCAACAGGCTTCGTGCGGGGGTCAGTTGGGCTGCCCGATCGGTCGTACGACCACGGTGTTGACGTCGACACCCTCGGGCTGACGGATCGACCAGACGATCGACTCGGCGAGCTGATCGGCCGTCAGGAGGTGGCCGGGCGGCAGGCCGTTGCCGTCCCAGAACGGGGTCTCCACCCGGCCCGGCGCGATCAGCGTGACGCCGATGCCGAACTCCGTCACCTGGCGGCGGGTGTTCTCGGCGAGTCCGGTCACCGCCCACTTCGTCGCCCCATAGATGTTGCCCGGTGTGTTCACGAACCCGGCGACGCTGCCGACCAGGACGATCCGACCGCGGGTCTCCTTGAGCGCGTCGACGGAGGCGCGGATGAGCAGGGCCGGGCCGAGGACGTTGGTCAGCACCATCTCCGTCCAGCCCGCCGGGTCTCCGTCGGCGACGGAGTCGTGGGTGGCGAAGCCGGCGTTGGCGACGACCGTGTCCAGTCGGCCGAACGCCTTCAGCGTGCTGTCGACCGCCGACTGCACGTCCGCGTACTCGGCCGCGTTGCCGACGATCGTCAACAGCCCCTCGGGATTGCCGAGTTCGTCGGCGAAGGCGCTCAGCCGCTCCTCCCGGCGCCCGGTGACGGCCACCCGGTGCCCGGCGTCGAGCAGCAGCCGCGCCGCGGCGGCTCCGATGCCGGTGCCGCCGCCGGTGATCAGCGCGACGGGAGATCCGGTGCTGGTGGACATGGTTACCCCCTGTGGTCGTACGCACGGGTTCGTGCGTACGGGAGGGAGTGAATCAGTTGGAGCATTCTCGAAGTCAAGGCCGTGCACCTCACATGGCGTGGACGGCCGTGTGCACCGTGTGGGCTGCCAGGACGAACACGTCCGGCCGGTGGTGCACGCTCGCCTTGTCGTCGGGGTCGAGGAGCCGGTCGAGGGTGGCACGGTCATCGGCGTCGAGGTGGTCGCCGAGCGCGTCGCGGATGCGGGAGAGGGACGCGGCGACGTAGGCGCGGGCACGGTCCTTGGCCGGTGCGGGCAGGTCGAGCAGGAAGGTGCGGGTGCCGGTGGGCCTGAGTCCGGCGGCGGTCATCAGCGCCGGCCAGTCCTCGGCCTCGGCGACCGCGCCGGGCAGACCCGCCCGCATCTCGGCGAACCACTCCTCCTCCACCGCGTCGAGGCGGGCCTGCAGTCCGGGGCGGCCGATGCCGATGTCGCGCGGCAGGAACCGGGCAGGCAGACCGCCCTCCATGATCGCCAGCGTGCCGCCGGGGGCGAGCCGCGCGGCGAAGGCGGCGAGGGCGGCCCGCTGGTCGCCGAGGTGGTGCAGGCTGCGGCTGGCCCACAGCAGATCGGCCGGGTAGTCCAACTCGCCCAGGACGTCCGGGAGTTCACCGGCGAGGGTGCCGAAGCGGTCGCCGACGCCGAGCCGGTCGGCCCGGGCCCGGGCCCGTTCGAGCAGCGGCGCGGAGCCGTCGACCGCGACGACCCGCGCCCCGGGGAAGGCCTCGGCCAGCAGACAGGCGACGACGCCGGGTCCGCTGCCCGCGTCGACGATCAGCCCCGGTTCGGTCTGCTTGTCGGTCAGCCAGGACATGGCCCGCTCGTACAGGGGCGTGAACAGCTCCGCCTGCGATTCGAGCAGCGGTGCCATCTCGGCCCAGTCGATGTCGGTGTGGTCGTGGTGGTGGTTGTGGGAGTTTCCGTGATCGTGGTGGTGTCCGTGCGCCATGGTGGTCAGCCTCTCCTCCGGGTGCGGCCAGGGTGCGCCGACGCACCGCATCGCGGCCAGTGCTGTTGCCGTGACGGCAAAAAGTGGCGGCAAAAAATGAGGTGCACGATGCCGGACGGCTCACCGACGATGGCCCGATGGACGACGCACTGGTGGAGAGCTTCCTCAAGGACGGGTTCGTGAAGATCGAGGGGGCGTTTCCGCCGCGGGTCGCGGAGAGCTGCACCCGGCTGCTGTGGAAGGAGACGGGGTACGACCCCGAAGACCCGGGCACCTGGAAGGACCCCGTGGTCTGGGTGGCCGGGATGGCGCAGGGCCCGTTCGCGGCGGCCGCCAACTCCCCTGTCCTGCATGAGGCGTTCGACCTGCTGGTCGGTGAGCGTCGCTGGATGCCGCGCTACTCGCTGGGAAGCTTCCCGCTGCGGTTCCCGCACGAGGAGGAGCCCGACGACGCGGGCTGGCACATCGAGGGCAGCTATCTCCCCGAGGGCGCCACCCTGTGGCACACGAACCTACGCTCGCGCGAGCGCGCCCTGCTGATGCTGTTCCTGTTCAGCGAGGTCACCGAGGCCGACGCCCCGACCCGCATCCGCGTCGGCTCACACCTTGACGTGCCTGCGGTCCTGGAGCCGTACGGCGAGGAGGGCGCCTCCTTCATGGAGCTCGGCCCGAAGGTCGCGGCGGCCTCGGCCGACCGCCCGCTCGCGTACGCCACCGGCCGCCCCGGCGACGTCTACCTCTGCCACCCGTTCCTGGTCCACGCGGCCCAGCCGCACCACGGCACCCGGCCGCGCTTCATGGCCCAGCCGCCGCTCATGTCGGCTGTCCCCTACGAACTGGACCGCCCCGACGGCGACTACTCGGCGGTCGAGTTCGCGATCCGCCGGGGCCTGGCCCGGGAGGGCTGACCCCGGCGGATCACCTCGGTTCACGACAGCGGCGGGTACGCGTTCGTCATCAACTGCTGGAACTGCGCCGAGAACCAGTGCCCCGACAGCGGAGCGTTCGGCAGCGCACCCGACATGTTGTTCCCGTTGCGCGCATTACCCGTGTACGTCGGGTCACACATCCGGTCGAACCCCTTGCCCTCGTCATTCGGAATGGCGGAGCTGGACCCGTCGGACTCCCCCGGCGGCTTCATCCACACATACGCGTCGATCCCGGTCGCCGGGTTGGCCTGCGGCCGCTCGCCGAGTCCGGCCCCGGACTGGTTGCACCAGTTCCCGACGTGGATGCGCCGGTCGTAGCGCCCGCCGTCGACGTATGTGTCCACGCTGGTCGTGGCACCCGGTCCGGTGGGCCGGGCGGTGCCGCCCCAGCCGTTCCTCGACGTGTCGATCAGCATGCCGATCCCCGAGTTGAAGCCCACCGAGACCAGCTGACTACGGAAGGCCTGCGCGTACGACAGCTCGTCCACGTACCGGTTCCAGTCCACCCACTTCGACTGGCGCACGGAGGTGCCGTTCACCGTGTCGTTGATGGTGAAGTTGTTCTCCTTCAGGGCGCTGTAGTTCGCCGTGTTGGTGATGAAGCCGTGCACGTCGTCGACGGTCGCGCCCTCGCTGGTCGCCGCCTGCTTGAACAGGGTGGCGGAGGGGGCGAAGTTGTCGTCCCAGCCGAGCCAGCCGTGGTGGCCGGCGTCGATGTAGTTGTAGACGTTGGGGATCGCGCCGAGCTTGGCGAGCGCGTAGCCCACGCCCTTCACATAGTTGCCGTTGGCGAGCATCGTGTCGCACTGCGGGGTCGCGGTGGCGCGGCTGCCGGTGTTGGTGACCAGGTTGGGCAGCGAGTCGATCTCGATGGTGGTGACGATCCGCAGCGAGCTGTACTTGCTGTCGGCGAGGATCGCCGCGATCGGGTCGATGAACTGCGTCTTGTACTTGTCGATCTCCGTCGGCCCGAGCTCGCCGTTGGAGGCGAGGGCCGCGCAGTCACGTCCGGGAAGGTCGTAGACGACCAGCTGGACGACCTCTTCCCCGCTGCCCTTCTGCGCGAGGGCGGCGTCGAGATGGTCGCGCAGACCCATGCCGCCGCCCACGCCGTTGATCGCGGCGATGCGGTCGAGCCAGACGCCGGTGGGCTGGTTGGAGATCCGGCTGCCGCCCGTCTCTGCGGCGGCCTTCGCGGACCACTCGGGGTTCACGTACACCTTGGCGCCGGTGTACGGGTTGTCGACGCGGCTGCCGGTACCGCCACCGCCGCCACCACTGCCTCCGTCGTCGACGTTGCAGGTCACGCCGTCGAGGGTGAAGGTGGTCGGCAGCGCGTTGGTGCCGCTGTAGGACCCGTTGAAGCCGAAGCTCACCGAACCACCGGTGGCGAGCGTGCCGTTGTAGGTCTCGTTGGCGGCGGTGACATCTGCACCGCTCTGGCTGATCTTCGCGTTCCAGTAGCTGGTGACCTTCTGGTTGCCTGCGTACGACCACTTCACCGCCCAACTGCTCTTGGCGGCACTGTTGTTGGTGACCGTCACGGCGGCGGTGAAACCGGTGTCCCACTGGTTCTGCACCTTGTAGTCGACGGTGCAGGGAACGGCTTCCACTCCGACGTCCGCGGGGACGACGGCCGTAGCGGTCCCGGCGGTTGTGGCGACCAGCGCCAGGGCGGCGAGTAACGCTGTTCTGGTACGGCTCATGAGTGCGGGTTTCCTTCTCCGATACGGTGGTCAGGGGTTGATGGCGCGCAGATGGTCACGCAGCCCGATGCCGTACGACGTGGGGGTCCCGTCGTAGTTGGAGATCAGGGACGGTCCGGAGGAGCAGTCCCAGGTGTTCCAGGTCCAGCCGAGGTAGGAGAGCCCCCGGTCGTCGAACCACTTCATGACCTGGTCGACGAACCCGTGCGAGCAGGTGTTCTCGCCGATCTCCCCGGCCACCAGCGGCACTTGGGCCGCGACCGGGGCGAGCGTCGAGTTCCAGCAGCTCTCGTTCGCGCAGGTGTTGAAGTTGTAGACGTGGTACGCGGCGACGAGATTGCCCGTGGGATCGCTGGGCCTGTACGTCAGCCACTGGCTCAGGTCGTTCGAGTACGCCAGTCCGCCGGCCATGACGACGTTCTTGGCGCCGGTGCCGCGCACCGCGTCGACCAGGTCCTGCACACCGGCGACCTCGTACCCGATGCCGGGGCAGGTGCCGCCGTCCCGCCAGCACTGCCACGCCTGGGTGGTCGTGGAAGTCGCGCGGTCCGGGTAGGGCTCGTTGAACAGGTCGAAGGCGACGGCCTGGTCGCCCTTGAAGGTGTTGGCCACCGACGACCAGAACGACGGCGTGTACTGCATGTCCGGCATCGGCTTCTGGCAGCCGGCGTGCACGTCGGAGCAGCCGGAGGAGTTGCCGGTGTACTGGCCGTAGGTCCAGTGGAGTTCGACGACCGGCGTCATGCCGTGCGCCTCGACGCGGGCCACCAGGTCCTTGACGGCGTTGATGTAGTTGGCGCCGCCGTACGCGGACTGGATGTTGGAAAGTCCCAGCCAGCACTCCTCGTTGAGCGGAATGCGGACCGTGTTCGCCTTCCAGTCGGCGATCGCCTTGATCGCCGCATCGTCGACCGGGCCGTCGAAGACGCCGCGGCCCTGCACGCACATGAACTCGCCGCCGGACCGGTTCACACCGAGCAGCCGGCGCGTCGCGCCCGATGCGTCCACGAGCTTGTTCCCGGAGACGTGCAGCGCGGGCGCCGTACCTGTCGCGGGCGGATCGGTCGGAGTCGGCGACGGCTCCGAATCGACGTTGCACGTCGTCCCGTTGAGCTTGAACGACGCCGGTACGGCATTGGTCCCCGACCCCGACCAGGAGGCGATGAACCCGGCGCTGACGCTCGCGCCCGTGGCCAGCGAGCCGTTGTAGCTCTCGTTGGCCGCGGTCACCGTCGTACCGGACTGGGACCACTTGGCGTTCCAGCCCTGAGTGACCTTCTGGCCGTCTCCGAAGTCGAAGGCGAGGCTCCAACTGCTCACGGCCGCAGAGTTGTTGGTGATCTTCACGGCACCCTGGAAGCCGGTGTCCCACTGGCTGGTGACGGAGTACTCCACCGAGCAGGCGGGCGTGGCGCCGTGCGCCGTGACGACCGGTGCGACCACCGTGCCCACCAGGGCCACGGCAGCGGTAACGGCTAAAAGACCTGAACGCGGGGGGTGTCGCATGAGCGACTCCTTGCAGATCGGGCGCGTCGTGACGGACGCGTCGACTGATGGAATCGCTCCCACTGGTGTCGATGAAGCTAGCGCCAAGTGACGGCAAAGGACAGGGGAGTCACAGAGTTTCCTGACTTTCCCTCAGCTGAAACCCGTCGAATCTTTTCGACTCTTCAAGCACCTTGACCGCCCCCACCCCCGTCCCCACTATGGGAGCGCTCCCACTGGTTCAAGGCTTGTTGCTCCTCCCCTCCCCCCACTTCTTGTCCCGAGCCGCAAGGAGGAACCAGCACATGCATCCCAGAAGGAGACGCCGCGCCGCGCGGCGGTTGTGGACTGCCGTCGTGGCTGCTCTCGCTCTTCCGCTCACCATGCTCGGCACCGGCACAACTCCCGCCCAGGCGGCGGCAGTTCAGTGCAGCGTCGACTACAGGACGAACGACTGGGGCTCCGGCTTCACCGCGGACCTGACCATCACCAACCGCGGCACGGACGCCATCGACGGCTGGACGCTGACGTACGGCTACTCGGGCAACCAGAAGCTGTCCAACGGCTGGAACGGCACCTGGTCCCAGTCCGGCACGGCGATCACCGTGAAGGACGCCGGGTACAACGGGAAGATCGCCGCGGGCGCGGCCGTCTCGACCGGCGCGCAGTTCACCTACAGCGGCACCAACACCGCCCCCACGAGCTTCGCCATCAACGGCACCACCTGCGCGGGGGCCCATCAGCCGCCGGTCACCGTGCTGACCAGCCCCACGGCCGGCGCGGTCTACACGCAGGGCGACGCCGTCCCGCTCGCGGCCACCGCCGCCGCGGCCGACAACGCGACGATCAGCAAGGTCGAGTTCTACGACGACACGACCCTGCTGGGCACGGACACCAGCGCGCCGTTCACGTATTCGGCCTCTGGGTTGACCGTGGGCAGTCATTCACTGCTGGCGAAGGCGTACGACAGCCTGGGCGCGTCCGCGGAGTCCACGCCGGTCGGCATCACGGTCGCCTCCGGCCCCGCGGTGGTCGCCTCCCCCGCCCAACTGGGCGTCCAGCAGGGCAAGACGGGCACGTACGACGTGAAGCTGTCCACGCAGCCTTCGGCGAACGTGACCGTGACGACGGCCCGCGCGAGCGGCAACAGCGGCCTGTCCGTCACCGGCGGCGGGACGCTCACCTTCACGCCCTCCAACTGGAGCACCGCGCAGAAGGTGACCATCACCGCCGACTCCTCCGGCACCGGTTCGGCGTCCTTCGAGTCGACCGCGACCGGGCACTCCAAGGCGACGGTCACGGTGACCCAGCTGGCGGCCTCGAAGGCGTACGACGCCCGTTTCCTGGACCTCTACGGGAAGATCACCAACCCGGCGAACGGCTACTTCTCGCCCGAGGGCATCCCCTACCACTCGGTCGAGACGCTGATCGTGGAGGCGCCGGACCAGGGCCACGAGACCACGTCGGAGGCCTACAGCTACCTGCTCTGGCTGCAGGCCATGTACGGCAAGGTCACCGGTGACTGGACCAAGTTCAACGGCGCCTGGGATCTCATGGAGAAGTACATGATCCCCACCCACGCCGACCAGCCCACCAACTCCTTCTACAACGCCTCGAAGCCGGCGACGTACGCGCCCGAGCTGGATACGCCGAACGAGTACCCGGCGAAGCTCGACACGTCGGTCCCGGTCGGGTCCGACCCGATCGCGGGCGAGCTGAAGAGCGCATACGGCACGGACGACGTGTACGGCATGCACTGGCTGCAGGACGTCGACAACGTCTACGGCTACGGCAACGAGCCCGGCAAGTGCGAGGCCGGACCGACGGCCACCGGACCGTCGTACATCAACACCTTCCAGCGCGGCGCGCAGGAGTCGGTGTGGGAGACGGTGCCGCAGCCGACCTGCGACGCCTTCAAGTACGGCGGAACGAACGGGTACCTGGACCTGTTCACCGGCGACTCGTCCTACGCCAAGCAGTGGAAGTACACGGACGCCCCGGACGCCGACGCGCGTGCGGTGCAGGCCGCGTACTGGGCCGATGTCTGGGCCAAGGGACAGGGCAAGGGCAGCGATGTGTCGGCCACCGTCGGCAAGGCGGCGAAGATGGGCGACTATCTGCGCTACGCCATGTACGACAAGTACTTCAAGAAGATCGGCAACTGCGTCGGGCCGTCCACCTGCGCGGCCGGCACCGGCAAGGACGCCTCGTCCTATCTGCTGTCCTGGTACTACGCATGGGGCGGCGCGACCGACACCAGCGCGGGCTGGGCCTGGCGCATCGGCTCGAGCCACGTCCACGGCGGCTACCAGAACCCGCTGGCCGCGTACGCGCTCAGCTCGTACGCCGATCTGAAGCCCAAGTCCTCGACGGGGGCCGCCGATTGGGGCACCTCGCTCACCCGGCAGCTGGAGTTCTACCGCTGGCTGCAGTCCGACGAGGGCGCCATCGCGGGTGGTGCGACGAACAGTTGGGCGGGCCGTTACGCGACGCCGCCGTCAGGTACGTCGACCTTCTACGGCATGTACTACGACCAGCAGCCGGTCTATCACGACCCGCCGTCCAACCAGTGGTTCGGCTTCCAGGCGTGGTCGATGGAGCGGGTCGCCGAGTACTACCAGCAGACGGGGAACGCGCAGGCCAAGGCGGTTCTCGACAAGTGGGTCGACTGGGCGCTGTCCAAGACCACGATCAACCCGGACGGCACCTATCTGATCCCGTCGACACTCCAGTGGTCGGGCCGGCCGGACACCTGGAACGCGTCAAGTCCCGGTTCCAACAGCGGACTTCACGTCACGGTCGCCGACTACACGAATGACGTCGGTGTGGCGGCCGCGTACGCCAAGACCCTGACGTACTACGCCGCCAAGTCCGGTGACACGGAGGCGAAGACGACGGCGAAGGCGCTGCTGGACGGCATGTGGAGCAACTACCAGGACAGCCTGGGCATCGCCGTGCCGGAGACCCGCGCCGACTACAACCGCTTCGACGACAGCGTGTACGTCCCGAGCGGCTGGAGCGGCAAGATGCCGAACGGCGACGTGATCAACTCCTCGTCGACGTTCGCCTCGCTCAGGTCCTTCTACAAGAACGACCCGGCCTGGTCGAAGATCGAGGCGTATCTGGCGGGCGGGGCCGCGCCCTCGTTCACGTACCACCGTTTCTGGGCCCAGGCGGACATCGCCCTGGCCATGGGCTCGTACGCGGAGCTACTCGAATAGTCCCGCTGACGCTCCGCGTGCACGGTCCTGACACCTGACGTCGGGGCCAACCGCCGGGCGGCCCCCACCCGCACTGGGGGCCGCCCGGCACTCACGCATCACGGAGAAAGCGCTTACCACCAGTACCACCCGCACACCTTTCGCACCCCCACCCCGAAAGGAACCGCCGTGCGAAGAACCCGCGTCCTCACGGCCGTGCTGGCCCTCGCGGCCGGCTTACTGGCGGGCTCCCCGCCCGCGCTCGCCGCCGACAGCACCCCGAGAGCGAAACTCGCCGCCGACACCTACACCTGGAAGAACGCCCGGATCGACGGCGGTGGCTTCGTCCCCGGGATCGTCTTCAACCGCAGCGAGAAGAACCTGGCCTACGCCCGCACCGACATCGGCGGCGCCTACCGCTGGCAGGAGGCGACGAAGACCTGGACGCCTCTGACGGACTCGATCGGCTGGGACGACTGGGGGCACACCGGCGTGGTGAGCCTCGCCTCCGACTCCGTCGACCCGAACAAGGTGTACGCGGCCGTAGGGACGTACACCAACAGCTGGGACCCGGGGAACGGAGCCGTGCTCAGGTCCTCCGACCGCGGCGGCAGCTGGCAGAAGACCGGCCTGCCCTTCAAGCTCGGCGGCAACATGCCCGGCCGCGGCATGGGCGAGCGGCTCGCGATCGACCCGAACAAGGACAGCGTGCTGTACCTGGGCGCACCCAGCGGCAAGGGCCTGTGGCGGTCGACGGACTCCGGCGTGACCTGGTCGCAGGTGACGAACTTCCCCAACGTCGGTAACTACGTACAGGATTCGAGCGACACGAGCGGGTACGCGAGCGACAACCAGGGCATCGTCTGGGTCACCTTCGACGAGTCCACCGGCAGCTCGGGAAGCGCCACCAGGACCATCTATGTCGGGGTCGCCGACAAGGACAACGCCGTGTATCGGTCTACGGACGCCGGCACGACCTGGACGCGACTGGCCGGGCAGCCGACCGGCTACCTGGCCCACAAGGGCGTCCTCGACGCCAAGAACGGCTACCTCTACCTCGCCTACAGCGACAAGGGCGGCCCGTACGACGGCGGCAAGGGTCAACTGTGGCGCTATGCGACGGCGACCGGCACCTGGACGAACATCAGCCCGGTGGCGGAGGCCGACACGTACTACGGCTTCAGCGGCCTGACGGTCGACCGTCAGCACCCGGGCACGGTCATGGCGACGGCCTACAGCTCCTGGTGGCCGGACACCCAGATCTTCCGTTCCACGGACAGCGGCGGCACCTGGACGAAGGCGTGGGACTACACGTCGTACCCCAACCGCTCGAACCGCTACACGATGGACGTCTCGTCCTCCCCCTGGCTGACCTTCGGCGCGAACCCGTCCCCGCCCGAACAGACCCCGAAACTGGGCTGGATGACGGAGGCGCTGGAGATCGACCCGTTCAACTCCGACCGGATGATGTACGGGACGGGCGCCACGATCTACGGCAGCGAGAATCTGACGCAGTGGGACAGCGGGGGCCGGTTCACCGTCAGGCCCATGGTGCAGGGTCTGGAGGAGACGGCGGTGAACGACCTCGCCGCTCCCCCGTCGGGCGGCGCCCAGCTGTTCAGCGCCCTCGGTGACATCGGCGGCTTCCGGCACACCGATCCGACCAAGGTCCCGTCGATGATGTTCACTTCGCCGACCTTCACGACGACGACCAGCCTGGACTTCGCGGAGACGAACCCGAACACGGTCGTCCGCGTCGGCAACCTCGACTCCGGGCCGCACATCGCGTTCTCGACGGACAACGGCGCCAACTGGTTTGCGGGGACGGACCCTTCGGGCGTGAGCGGTGGCGGGACGGCGGCCGCGGCCTCCGACGGCAGCCGGTTCGTGTGGAGCCCGGCGGGAGCGGGCGTGCAGTACACGACCGGCTTCGGCTCGTCCTGGTCGGCGTCGAGCGGGATACCCTCCGGCGCGATCGTCGAGTCGGACCGGGTCGACGCGAAGACCTTCTACGGCTTCAAGTCCGGGAAGTTCTACGTCAGTTCGGACGGCGGCGCGACCTTCACGGCCTCGCCGGCGAGCGGCCTCCCGAGCGGCGACAGCGTGCGCTTCAAGGCGCTGCCCGGCACGAAGGGCGATGTCTGGCTCGCGGGCGGCGCTTCGAACGGGGCGTACGGTCTGTGGCACTCCACGGACGGCGGGGCGAGCTTCACCAAGCTGTCGAACGTCGAGCAGGCCGACACGGTCGGCTTCGGCAAGGCGGCGACGGGAGCCTCGTACCAGACGCTGTACACCAGCGCGAAGATCGGCGGCGTACGCGGCATCTTCCGCTCGACCGACAAGGGCGCGAGCTGGACCCGTATCAACGACGATGCCCACCAGTGGGGTTGGACGGGTGCGGCGATCACCGGTGACCCACGGGTCTACGGGCGGGTGTACGTCTCGACGAACGGGCGCGGCGTCATCTATGGCGACACGTCGGACACCGGTGGCGGTGACGGCGGCGGGGGCACGGACCCGACACCGACGCCCACCGGCGCCTGCACGGTGACGTACAAGATCACCAATCAGTGGTCGGGCGGCTTCCAGGCCGACGTGCAGCTGAGCAACACCGGCTCAACTGCCTGGAGCGGCTGGTCACTTGGGTGGTCCTTCGCGGACGGTCAGCAGATCTCGCAGCTGTGGAACGCCGACCACACCCAGTCGGGTGCGGCGGTGACCGCGAAGAACCTGAACTGGAACGGCAATGTGGCGGCGGGCGCGTCCGTGGGCTTCGGGTTCACGGGGAGCTGGGCGGGGTCGAACACGAAACCGACGTCGTTCAAGCTGGGCGATCAGAGCTGCACGGTCGCCTGACCCGAGCAGGCGGTCACGGTGAGTGTTGTTCGAGTTGCGGAGCGCAGCGGATCACGTGAGCCTGATCAAGGAAGTATTCCCATACCTGTCGAAAGGGACAGATATGTCGCAGCGCACACGCAAGACGACTCGCGCCCGCATGGCGGCGGTCCTCGCCGCGCCCGTACTCACCGTGACCCTGCTGGCGCCGTGCGCCTCTGCGGCCGACACCCCCGCCAAGTGCGAGGGGACAACCCATGTGTCCCTCCTGGGCCACGAGGCATGTCTCACGCCCTCGGACGACGAGACCTCCTCCAAGGGGGACAAGGGCGACAAGGGCGACGACGATCCCCTGGGCAGCCTCCTGGGCCTCGTCACCGGGCTCCTGGGCGGTCTGCTGGGCGGCCTCGGCGGCGGCTGAACCGACGCGATGAGGCGGTCGCCCGCAACCGGCGGGCGACCGCCTCCGTGTCACGGGGTGTAGACCGTCGGCCTCGGTGCCGTCGCCATGCCGCTGCCGATGAAGAAGCTCGGGTGCGGCGGCTGGTTGTAGGCGGTGTTCTGCCAGGCGATGCCCGTGCGGTACATCGTGTCGTGCAGCAGGGTCGTGATCCTCGTGCTTGTCTCATACGGCGTGGAGTAGATCCGCAGGGCCGTGTTGTCGCTGGTCGGCCAGACGACCTCCTCGCGCCAGTCGCCGAGGATGTCGCCGGACAGCGACGGCGTCGCCTTGGTGCTGTTGTTGGAGTGGACACCGGAGCCCGTCAGCAGACGGGTGTCTCCTGACGTGCCGTACTTGTCGATGTGGGTGCCGTCCAGCAGTTCACGTGTGGTGTCCCCGTCCCACCAGGACAGGAAGTTCACGGAGGACGGTTCGCGGCCCTTGGTGGCGCCGGCCTCGTCGCGGATGGACGAGTCCGACGCCGACCAGACCTCCGCTCCGTCGTTGCCGGCGTAGATGTCACCGGCCACGCCCCGGCCGTTGTCGCAGCAGGGGTCGAGCTTCCAATCGACCGTCCCGTTGGCCGGGTTGATGTACAGCTCGGCGGGCTGGGAGCTGGATTCGGAGACCTTGAAGTACTCCAGGCCCGTGTGCGAGGGGTCGAGGTCACCGAGGTGCTGGGCGTCGCCGTGCCCGGTCTTGGTGGTCCACAGGCCGTTGCCGTTGTCGTCGACGGCCATCGCGCCGTAGACGATCTCGTCCTTGCCGTCGTTGTCGACGTCCCCGACCGACAGGCTGTGCGAGCCCTGACCGTCGTACCCCTTGCCGGTGTTGGTCGACGAGTTGGTGTCGAAGGTCCAGCGGCGGGTGAAGGAGCCGTTCCGCCAGTCCCAGGCGGCGAGGACCGTACGCGTGTAGTAGCCGCGCGCCATGATCAGCGACGGTCGTGAACCGTCCAGGTACGCCGTCCCCGCGAGGAACCGGTCCACTCGGTTGCCGTACGAGTCGCCCCACGACGACACCGTGCCGCGGGCCGGGACGTAGTCGACGCTCTGCATCGCCTTGCCGGTCTGCCCGTTGAACATGGTCAGGTACTCGGGTCCGGAGAGCACGTACCCGCTGGAGTTCCGGTAATCGGCAGAGGAGCTGCCGATGACGGTCCCCGTCCCGTCGACCGTGCCGTCGGCCGTCTTCATGGCGATCTCGGCCTTGCCGTCGCCGTCGTAGTCGTACACCTGGAACTGCGTGTAGTGCGCGCCGGAGCGGATGTTGCGGCCCAGGTCGATGCGCCACAGGCGGGTGCCGTCGAGCTTGATGCCGTCGACGATCGTGTTGCCGGTGTAGCCGGACTGGGAGTTGTCCTTGGCGTTGGTCGGCTGCCACTTCAGGACGAAGTCCAACTGACCGTCGCCGTCGAGGTCTCCGACGGAGGCGTCGTTCGCCTCGTAGGTGTAGGCGACCCCGTCGGGCGTGGTGCCGCCCGCGGGCGGGCTGATCGGCACATCCTTGTAGCCGGTGCGGAACTGGACCGCATGGACGGAGTCGCCCTGCTCGACGCCGCCCACGATCGCCCGGACGGTGTAGTCGGCCTGGGCGGGCGCGCCGGAGTGGAAGAAGTTCGTGGAGCCGGTGATCGGGGCCGAGTTCACCTTCGTACCGGCCCGGTAGACGTTGAAGGTGACATCGTTCGGGTCGGTGCCGAGCCAGCGCCAGCTGACCAGGTTGCCGCTGTCGGTGTGCACGCTGACCACACCCCGGTCGAGCTTCTCGACCTGCCGTGCGGTGGCGGCCTGGGCTGTGCCGGCGTTGAGCGCGGTGAGCCCTGCGGCCACGAGGGCCGCGGCGCCGGTCACCGCCGAGAGGAGGACGCGGCGTCTGCGGTGCTTGTGCGGGTGCTGCACGGGACGAACCTCCAGAGAGGACGGACGGGTTCCGCACACTCGGTCGCCGCCGCTTGCCTCCGCGTTGCCCTGCCTTTACGCCAACTTGGCGTACCTTTCGGCCAGTTCGGCGACGGTCCGGGCGATGCGCTCGCGCAGCTCGGCCGGCTCCAGCACCTCGATGTCCGCGCCCAGCCGCAGAAACTCCCCGTGGGCGTGCTCGACGGACTCGATGGGGACGGTGGCGATGGTCCAACCATCCTTGTCCGTACGGCAGTTGACCGCCCTCTGCAGCTGTGTGCCCGGTGCCAGGCGGACCAGCGCCTCGCCGCGGTACAGCCGGTTGTGGAAGTCGCGCTGGTACGCCGTCCAGTACGCGGCCAGGTCGAAGTCGTCGGGGCGGGTGAACTCCTCGTCGGAGGTGGCGAGTTCGAGGATCTGGTCGACGCGGAAGGTGCGCGGGCCGGGGCCCGCGACGACGTACCAGCGCCCCGCCTTCAGCACCAGTCCGTACGGCTCCAGGCGGCGTTCCACGTCGGTGGGTTCGGCCCAGCGGCGGTACAGGACGTTGAGCACCCGGCAGTTCCACACCGCGTCGGCCACCGCCGGCAGATACGGCGTCTCCTCCGCGTCCGCGTACCAGCCGGGTGCGTCGAGGTGGAAGCGGCCGGCGATCCGGTCGGCGCCCGCGCGCAGCTCCGGCGGCAGCGCGGCACGGACCTTGAGCTGGGCGGCGGCCAGGACGGAGCCGAGACCGAGCTCGGCGGCCGGGCCGGGAGCGCCCGCGAGGAAGAGGGCCTCGGCCTCGCCGGCGGTGAGGCCGGTCAGACGGGTGCGGTAGCCGTCGAGCAGGCGGTAGCCGCCGGCGTGGCCCGCGTCGCCGTAGAGCGGGACGCCCGCCGCGCTCAGCGCCTCGACATCCCGGTAGACCGTGCGTACCGAGACCTCCAGCTCCTCGGCGAGCTGGGCGGCGGTCATGCGGCCGCGGGTCTGGAGGAGGAGCAGGATCGAGACGAGGCGGCTGGACTTCACCTCCTCAGGTTCCCAGACTTCACTGACAGATGGTGTCAGTGAAGCGGACCTAGCGTCCTGTCCATGGCCTTCGAGGAAAAACTCCTGACCGTGCCGCCGCCGATCGAGGTGGCGGGGCGGCACATCAAGCGCTACCACGTCACCGCCGACCCGGCCGGTATCGCGCCGGACGTGGAGAAGGCGGCGTACGCGATCCTCCCGGAGCTGCTGCCGGAGGCGGACGGCACTCCGCCGGTGACCTTCGTCGTGGTGCACCGGGGCAACGACGACGGCGCCTACATCAACGCGTACAGCTGGGTGTGGGACAACGTCCTGCACTACGCGAACGCGGCGGCGGGCCAGCCGATGACCGGCTGCCCGGACCATGACCCGACCCACTTCATCAGGCCCGAACTGCCCTGGATCGGCTGCGTCTTCGAACTCCCGCCGATCCAGCACGAACGGGACGCCTGGGTACGGCACATGCTCGTGCCCGAAGTCCCCGACCTGGACGCCTACTTGGCCGACTCCCTGCCCGCAGGAACCACTGGAGACCGCTCATGAGCAGCCCGCACGACTTCGACTTCTTCCACGGCGAGTGGGCGGTCGTGAACCGCCGCCGCACCGACTTCCTCGACCCGGACAGCGACTGGGTCGAGTTCCCGGCCACGAACCGCTGCTGGCCGCTGTTCGACGGGGCCGCGAACGTCGACGAGATCGACATGCCGTACCTGGCGGCGAAGGGGGCGACGCTGCGGCTCTACGACCGGGAGACCGGACAGTGGTCGCTGAACTGGGCCGCCAGTCGCAGCGGCAAGCTGTTCCCGCCGGTCGTCGGCCGCTTCGACGGCGACCGCGGCGAGTTCTACGGCGACGACACGCACGACGGGAAGGACGTGCGCGTGCGGTTCGTGTGGGCGGACGTGTCGCCCGACTCCGCCCATTGGGAGCAGGCCTTCTCCCTCGACGGCGGGGAGACCTGGCTGGCCAACTGGACCATGGACTTCAGCCGCCCGAAGGCCGCCTAGTCGACCGGCGGCTTCCTGAACGCGCAGAGGGTGAACTCCGGGTCGGGGCGTGGGCGGTCCTGGTCGGGCAGGGCCGCCACCCGGGTGGCGAACCGCTCGGTGACCGGGTCGCCGGGCGGCAGCACCGTGAACCAGCCGCGGCGCAGGTCGGCCACGGTCCTGCGGGGGCTGCGGCCCTGACCGCGGCCCGGGAAGGAGGCCTGCCCGGCCGGGAAGAGGCGGTGTGCGGCGGCGTACGACTCCACGAGTCGCCCGGCGTCCCGGGCCGGGCGGCGCGGCCGTGCGGCGAGGACTGCGTCGATGTCGCTGCCGACGTCGTGCGCGGCGGCCTTGTCGACCGTGGTGACATACACGCCGCCGGGCCGCAGCACCCGGGCGCACTCGGCGACGACCGCCCGGACGTCCTCGGGTTCGTCGAGGAGGTGCAGCAGCCAGACGCTGGTGACGGCGTCGAACGTCCCGTCGCGGAACGGCAGTCGGCGGCTGTCGGCCAGCAGCACCGAGCCGGGCAGCCGGGCGGCGGCCATCCGGGCCATGCCGTACGTCAGGTCGGCGCCCGTCACCCGGGTCGCGGGCCGCGCGGACGCGAGCCGTCTGGTGACGATGCCGGTGCCGCAGGCGACGTCCAGGAGCCGCTCGGCGCCGGCGGGGATCAGGCCCAGTACGGCGTCCGCGGCGGCCTCGGCCCGGGGCTCGCCGCCGCGTGTGGCGTCGTACGCTGCGGCTTCCTTGTCGTAGTCGAGCACACGGGTCAGTGTGCCCCGTGTCCCGGTGCCAGATCCTCGACCCTGCGTGCGAGCCCGAAGTCCAGCTCGGTGACGGCCCCGCCCACGCTGTGCGTGTTCACGGACACGGACACGGTGTTGTAGCCGAGGGTGAGGTCGGAGTGGTGGTCGAGCTCGTCCTGGACCTGGGCGATGTGGATGACCATCGCGGTGGCCGCGAAGTGCGAGCCGAGCCGGTAGGAGCGGGTGAGCCGGTCGTCCTCGACCGACCAGCCCGGCAGCTCGGCCAGCCGGTCCTCGATCTCCTTCTGCGACAGCGGTTCCACGGGCATGGCTCGCTCCTTCCGAGGGGCCGGGTTCCTTTTCAGCGTGCCACAGCTGTGCCGCCGAGGCCCTGGTCAGAATGGGTCCCGGGAGGTCAGCCGCGGGCCTTTTCGGCCGCCAGGTCGTCCGCCAGCGCGGCGATCCGGGACCGGCCCTCGACCTGCTGGACCCAGGCGTGCGGCAGGCCGACGTCGCCGTGCAGCGTGCCGAGCAGGTTGCCGCAGATGGAGCCGGTGGAGTCGCTGTCGCCGGAGTGGTTGACGGACAGGAGCAGGGCGTCCCGCCCGCGCGACTCGGCCAGCGCGCAGTAGACGCCGATGGCGAGGGCCTCCTCGGCGACCCATCCGGCCCCGAGGGATTCGACCTTCTCCGCGGTCGGCGATCCCTCTGCGGCCAGGTCGAGGGCCTCTTCGAGGGCGGCCGACGTCTCCTCGTGACCCGGGTGGCGGGCGAGCAGCCGCAGGGTGCGCAGGACCGCGCCTTCCAGGGACTCTCCGTCCACGACGTGGGACACGATCGCGGCCAGCGCGCCCGAGGCGTAGTAGCCGGTGGGGTGGCCGTGGGTGATCTGGGCGCCGCGGGCGGCCATCGCGAAGGCCGCGTCGGCGGGGTTGACCAGGCCGAAGGGGGCCGAGCGCATCACGGTGCCGCAACCCTTGGACTCGGGGTTGACCTGCCCCGGCTTGCCGTCCAGCTCGAGCCACGGGTCAGGGGCGTACATCTGGGCGATCCCGGAGAGGCAGGCGTTGCCCGGGGCGCGGCGGGCGTACAGCCAGGCCTCGCCGATCAGACCGCCCGTCGCAGCGCCGCCCTGCTCCGGACCCGGCTTCGACTGGGTCTCCAGCCAGCGTTCGTAGGCATGGCGCAGCAGTAGCGCCCACGCGCCGCCGATCCCCTTCTCCCGTTCCCGGGCGTGCGCCTGGATCAGGGCCTCGACGGTGAACAGGGTCATCTGGGTGTCGTCGCTGATCAGGCCGGTGACCCCGTGCGCGCCAGGTACGAACCCGGTCACCCCGCGCTCGCCGTGGGCCGCGCGGATCCGGTCGAGGGTGGCGAACTCGACGGGGTAGCCGAGGGCGTCGCCGACCGCCCCTCCGAGGAGGCAGCCACGCACTCGGGCGCGGTACACCGCGGCGGTCTCCAGGATCGGCTGCGACGGCCAGGTCATCTGCTGCGCTCCTCGACTACGGTCGTACGTATGACCATTGTCCCGACCGGAACCGGCGCCTCGGCCACCGCCCCCGCCGACAAGGGCGTCGGGCCCCTGCTGCGGGCCTGGCGGGAGCGGCGGCGGGTGAGTCAGCTGGAGCTGGCGCTGCGGGCCGACTCCTCGGCACGGCACATCAGCTTCATCGAGACGGGACGTTCGCGGCCGAGCGAGGAGATGGTGCTCAGGCTCGCCGAGCACCTGGACGTCCCGGTGCGCGAGCGCAACGCCCTGCTGCTGGCGGCCGGTTACGCCCCGCACTACCCGGAGACCCCGCTGGACTCCCCCGCGCTGGACGCCCTCCGGCAGGGCATGGAGCGCCTCATCCAGTGCTACGAGCCCTATCCGGCGCTCGTGGTCGACTCGGTGTACAACGTCGTCGCGGCCAACCGCGGCGTCATGATGCTCATGGAGGGCGTCGCGGATTCCCTGCTCCAACCTCCGCTCAACGCCATGCGGTTGACGCTCCACCCGGACGGTCTCGCACCGCGTATCCGCAACCTGCGCGAGTGGCGCGGACACCTGCTCGCGCAGATGGAACGGGAGATCGCCCTGCACCGCTCGGCACCACTGCGCGAGCTGTACGAGGAGGTCGCGGCCTACCCGGTACCGGAGCCGGAGCACGGCCACGAACCGGACGAGCCCGTCCCGTACTTCGCCCTCCCGATGCAGATCGAGCACGACGGCCGGACCCTGTCCTTCATCTCCTCCATCTCCACCTTCAACACCCCCATGGACGTGACGGTCGCCGAGCTGGCCATCGAGACGCTGCTCCCGGCCGACCCGGCGACGGTCAAGTACCTTCAGTCGCTGGTGTCCTGACGCGCTTTCAACGCCATGTACTGCAGCGCCGCGAAGGCGGCGACGACCAGCGCCTGCAGCAGGGTCCACACCGCACCGGCTGCGGACGGCGACAGCCACACGGCCAGGGCGACGCAACTCAGCACCGTCCAGGTGACGTTGGTCTCGATCACCGCCCGTACCGGCAGCGCGGCGGGCCGGGCCCGGAAGGCGAGCAGGCCCACCGCCGCCCCGTACACCGCGAGGACCACGCCGAGCGCGAGCAGAAGGCCCGAGCCGACCCCGAGAAACCGGCCGAGCGGCTCGGAGGCGGCGAGATAGGCGAGCCCGTTGGCGCCCGTCACCACCGCGTCCAGGGCGAGGAAACGACGCAGCGCGGTGTGCGGGTCCGAGGTGCGGGCGAGTGCGGTGAACTGGGTCGCGGACATGGCGAATCACCCTCCGTCGAGGTCGCGTTGCAGCAGCGGGAACCCGGGTTCCGGACCGGAGTGCGCCGCCCCGGAACCCGGTGCCACCACCATCCCGCGCGCCGCCGCGGCGGTCGATTACCCGTGGGGTAATGGGGATCCGCGCCCCCGCCGACCGGCACACGTGGCAAGCGCCTCACCGCCGATCCCGTGAGACTGACGGCGGAACATGACACACTGCTTCGCGCATACTTCGGCGCGTGGGTGCATGATCCGCCGGACAGACCCCAGGGGAGGCGTGGCGTGAGTGAGCGTCGTCCCGCGCCCACCGTGGGTCAGGTCGTGCTGGGAAAGCGCCTGCAGGAACTGCGGGAGGCGGCCGGGCTCAAACGCGAGGAGGCCGCACGCGTCCTGCGGGTGGCCCCCGCGACCGTACGGCGGATGGAAATGGCCGAGGTCGCG
This sequence comes from Streptomyces sp. NPDC001663, assembly GCF_042893105.1. Classification (NCBI taxonomy): domain Bacteria; kingdom Bacillati; phylum Actinomycetota; class Actinomycetes; order Kitasatosporales; family Streptomycetaceae; genus Streptomyces; species Streptomyces sp. NPDC001663. The sequence goes on from NZ_JBIAUR010000001.1 coordinate 868,337, forward strand.
CTGAAGATCCCGTACGTCCAGGTGCTGCTGACCACGTACGGCGTCGCGGACGACGAGGCGGCCGCCTTCGTCGCGCTGGCCGAGGAGGCGAACCAGCCGGGCTGGTGGCAGCGCTTCCACGATGTGCTGCCGGACTGGTTCAGCCTGTACGTGAGCCTCGAGGGCGCCGCCGTCATCGTCCGGTCCTACGAGCCGCACTTCGTCCCCGGGCTGCTGCAGACCGAGGCCTACGCCCGCGCGGTCATGGAAGCAGGAACGATCGGCCAGACCGGGCCGGAGGCCATCGAGCGGCATGTGTCCCTGCGCATGGCCCGGCAGCGACTGCTGGAGCGCCCTGACCCGCCCCACCTGTGGGTGATCATGGACGAGACGGTGCTGAAGCGGCCGGTCAGCATCCGCGGCGAGGTGATGCGCGAACAGCTGGACAAGCTGCTGGAGTTCGCGGAGCGGGACGGGGTCACGATCCAGGTCGCCGAGTTCAAGGACGGCCCGCACCCGGGGACATACGCGCCCTTCACGCTGTTCCGTTTCGGCGAGCCCGAGCTGCCGGACATGGTCTTCACCGAGTACCTGACCGGCGCCCTGTATCTGGACTCGCGCAAGGAGGTCTCCGCGCACCTGGAGGTTCTCGACCACATGACGGCGCGGGCCGCCTCGGCCCAGCGCACGAAGAAGATCCTGCGGGAGTACCGCGAGGACTTCTAGAGCACTTTCGAACCACAGCACCTTCGAGTCACGCACCGCACCTTGACCGCTCCGAGGGGGAGACACCGCATGACCGGATCCGACGCCGCACCCGTGGAGATAGACACCAGTCGCCCGCACCCCGCCCGCGTCTACGACTGGTGGCTGGGCGGCAAGGACAACTACCCGGTGGACGAGGAGCTGGCCCGGAAGATCCTCTCCCTGGACAAGACGGCGGTGCGCGGGGCGCGGGCCAACCGGAGGTTCATGCACCGGGCCGTCCGCGCCGTCGCCGAGGCGGGGATCCGCCAGTTCCTGGACATCGGCACGGGCATCCCCACCGAGCCCAACCTCCACCAGGTGGCGCAGGGCGTGGCACCGGATTCCAGGGTCGTGTACGCGGACAACGACCCGATCGTGCTGCGGCACGCCCAGGCGCTGCTGCACGGCTCGGCCGAGGGCAGCACGGAGTACGTGCACGCGGACGTGCGGGACATCGACACCCTGCTGGAGCGGGCCGCCGAGTCGCTCGACTTCTCGCAGCCGATCGCGTTGTCACTGGTCGCGCTGACCCACTACCTGGGCGACGAGGCGGACGGCGACGACGTCCACGGCCTGCTGCAGAAGTACGTCGCGGCACTCGTCCCCGGCAGCTATCTGATCCTGTCGCAGGTCACCCCCGACCTGAACCCGGAGGCCATCGCGAAGGCGGCCGGCGCCTTCCGGGCCAGCGGCACGCCCTTCTACCCCCGCCCGATCACCGAGTTCCAGCGCTTCTTCGAGGGGCTGGAGCTGCTCGGCCCCGGGGTGATCCCGGTGACCGGATGGCGCCCGGAGGCCGAGGACGTGGCGGCCCAGGCGGAGGGGATCGTGCCCGTGTACGCGGGGGTCGCCGTCAAGCGCTGACGTCGAGTGGCATGTCGCATGGCACTGCTGAGTGGCATGTGACATAGCACTGCCCCGCCTCACCCCGGCACCCGTACGGCTGCCATGAACAGGTGCGTTCCCCTGCTCGCCCCTAGCGTCGAAGCACAGGCCCTAGGGAGCGACGCACGTGACCGACACGCGAATACCGCCCACCGAGCCGGGAGCAGCGCTGCTGCGCGCCGCGAGGTTCTTCCGCCCCGGCACCCCGGCGCCGGACCTGCACAGCATCGGGATGGTGGGCGGACGCGAGGCGGACGCCTTCTACCGGGACCGCTGGAGCCACGACAAGGTCGTGAACTCCACGCACGGCGTGAACTGCACCGGCTCCTGCCGCTGGAAGGTGTACGTCAAGGACGGCATCATCACGTGGGAGACCCAGCAGACGGACTACCCGTCGGTGGGCCCCGACCGCCCCGAGTACGAGCCCCGCGGCTGCCCCCGCGGCGCCGCGTTCTCCTGGTACACGTACTCCCCGACCCGCGTGCGCTACCCGTACATCAGGGGCGTACTGCTGGAGCTGTACCGGGAGGCCAGGCAACGTCTGTCGGACCCGGTCCTCGCCTGGGCCGACATCCAGAACGACCCCGAGCGCCGCCGCCGCTACCAGCAGGCCCGCGGCAAGGGCGGCCTGGTGCGGGCGAGTTGGGACGAGGCGGTCGAGATCGTCGCCGCCGCACACGTCCACACGATCAGGACGTACGGCCCCGACCGCATCGCCGGCTTCTCCCCCATCCCGGCGATGTCGATGGTGTCGCACGCTGCAGGGGCCCGTTTCCACTCGCTCATCGGCGCCCCGATGCTCTCGTTCTACGACTGGTACGCCGACCTCCCCGTCGCCTCCCCGCAGGTCTTCGGCGACCAGACCGACGTACCGGAGTCGGGCGACTGGTGGGACGCGGCGTATCTGATGATGTGGGGCTCGAACGTCCCGGTGACCCGCACGCCGGACGCCCACTGGATGGCGGAGGCCCGCTACCGCGGCCAGAAGGTCGTGGTGGTCGCGCCGGACTACGCGGACAACGCCAAGTTCGCCGACGAGTGGCTGCACCCGCACCCCGGCACGGACGGCGCGCTGGCCCTCGCGATGGGGCACGTCATCCTCAAGGAGTTCTTCGTCGACCGCGAGACGCCGTTCTTCGCGGACTACGTACGGAAGTTCACCGACCTGCCCTTCCTGGTCACGCTGACCGAGAAGGACGGCGCCCACGTCCCGTCGAAGTTCCTGCGCGCGACCGAGCTCGGGGACAGCGGCGAGGGCGCCGAGTGGAAGACGGTCGTCCTGGACGGGGCGAGCGGCCGCGCGGTCGTCCCCAATGGCTCCCTGGGCTTCCGCTGGACCGACTCCGGCAAGGGCCGCTGGAACCTCGAACTCGGGCCGATCCAACCGGAGTTGACCCTCTACGGCCATGAGGCCTCCGGGAACGTGGAGGTGCTGCTCCCCCGCTTCGACACCGAGGGCGGCACACACGGCCAGGGCCGCGGAGCCGTCGTAAGGCGCGGTGTTCCGGCGACCCGGCTGGGCGGCGAGGGCGGACCGCTGGTGACGACGGTCTACGATCTGTTGCTCGCGCAGTACGGCGTCCACCGCACCGGCCTCCCGGGCAGCTGGCCCGCCTCCTACGAGGACGCGGAGGCGCCCGGCACGCCCGCCTGGCAGGAGGTGCACACGTCGGTCCCGGCGGCCAAGTGCACAAAGATCGCCAGGGAGTTCGCGCGGACCGCCGAGCGGTCCAAGGGCCGCTGCATGATCCTGATGGGCGCGGGCACCAACCACTGGTTCCACTCCGAGACGATCTACCGCGCCTTCCTCGCCCTGCTCCAGCTGACCGGCTGCCAGGGCCGCAACGGTGGCGGCTGGGCGCACTACGTCGGCCAGGAGAAGTGCCGCCCGGTCACCGGGTGGGCGACGCTGGCCGCCGGGTCGGACTGGTCGCGGCCGCCGCGCCAGATGATCGGCACCGCGTACTGGTTCCTGAACACCGATCAGTGGCGCTATGACCGGTTCACTGCCGAGGTGCTGGCGTCGCCCCTCGGCGAGGGTCGGTTCAAGGGGATGACGGGCGCGGACTGCCTTGCGCTGTCGGCGCGTTCGGGCTGTATGCCGTCGTACCCGACCTTCGACCGCAATCCGCTGGAGCTCGGCGAGGTCTTCGGCGACCCGGTGGCGAACGCAGTGGCCGAACTGCGCGCCGGGACCCTGAAGTTCGCGTGCGAGGACCCCGACGCCCCGGAGAACTGGCCGCGCGTGCTGACGCTGTGGCGCGCCAACCTGCTCGGTTCGTCCGCGAAGGGCGCCGAGTACTTCACGAAGCATCTGCTGGGCACACACTCGTCGTTGACCGCGCAGGAGGCCGAGCCCGACGAGCGGCCGCGGGACGTGACCTGGCGGGAGGAGGCGCCCGAGGGCAAGCTCGACCTGCTGCTGTCACTGGACTTCCGGCAGACCTCGTCCACGCTGCTGTCGGACGTCGTACTGCCCGCCGCGACCTGGTACGAGAAGCACGACCTGTCGTCCACCGACATGCACCCCTACGTGCACTCCTTCACCCCGGCCGTGGACCCGCCGTGGCAGGCGCGCACCGACTTCGACACGTTCAAGGCGCTGGCGCAGAAGCTGAGTGAACTGGCCGTCGACCATCTGGGCGTGCGCAAGGACCTGGTGGCCTCACCGCTCCAGCACGACACCCCCGGTGAGCTCGCCCAGCCGGGCGGGGTCGTCCTGGACTGGAAGCGCGGCGAGTGTGAACCCGTACCCGGCAGGACGATGCCCAACCTTGCGGTCGTCGAGCGGGACTACACCGCAATCGGCGCCAAGTTCACGGCACTTGGGCCACTGGTCGAACAACTCGGCCTCCCCGCCAAGGGAATCGCCCTGAAGCCCGACGAGGAGGTCGGGCATCTGCGGGAGTTGAACGGCACCGGATACCAGGGCCGCCCCTCCCTCGATACGGCGGTGAAGGCCGCGAACACCATCCTCGCCCTGTCAGGCACGACCAACGGACGGCTCGCCACCCAGGGCTTCCACACGCTGGAGGAGCGCACCGGGCAGGAGATGGCCCACCTCGCCGCCGAGCACGAGGGCAAGCGGATCACGTACGCCGACACCCAGGCGGCCCCGGTTGCGGTGATCACCTCGCCGGAGTGGTCGGGCAGCGAGTCCGGCGGCCGCCGCTACACGGCGTTCACGCTCAACACCGAGCACCTCAAGCCCTGGCACACCCTCACCGGCCGACAGCACTTCTTCCTCGACCACGACTGGATCCACGAACTCGGCGAGGCGCTTCCCGTCTACCGGCCGCCGCTCGACATGAACAAGCTGTTCGGCGAACCGGCCCTCGGCCCGGACGGGCAACGGGAGGTGACGGTCCGTTACCTCACTCCGCACAACAAGTGGTCGATCCACTCCGAGTACCAGGACAACCTGTTCATGCTGGCCCTCTCCCGCGGCGGCCAGAGCATCTGGATGTCCCCGCAGGACGCCGAGGCGATCGGCGTCCTGGACAACGACTGGGTCGAGGCGGTCAACCGCAACGGCGTGGTCAGCGCCCGGGCGGTCGTCTCGCACCGGATGCCGGCCGGCACGGTCTACCTGCACCACGCGCAGGAGCGCACGGTGAACGTCCCCAGGACGGAGACCACCGGCAAACGCGGCGGCATCCACAACTCGCTCACCCGCCTGATCCTCAAACCGTCCCATCTCATCGGCGGCTACGCCCAGTTGAGCTGGGCCTTCAACTACCTGGGCCCGACGGGCAACCAGCGCGACGAGGTGACGGTGATCCGCCGCCGCGGCCAGGAGGTCGAGTACTGATGCGTCCCATGGCCCAGATCGCGATGGTCATGAACCTCGACAAGTGCATCGGCTGCCACACCTGCTCGGTCACCTGCAAGCAGGCGTGGACCAACCGGCAGGGTATGGAGTACGTCTGGTTCAACAACGTCGAGACCCGGCCCGGCCAGGGCTATCCGCGCCGCTACGAGGACCAGGAGAAGTGGCGCGGCGGCTGGGAGCTGAACCGGCGCGGCGCGCTGAAGCCGAAGGCCGGCGGCCGCCTCCACAAGCTCGCCGGGATCTTCTCCAACCCCAGACTCCCGGAGATCAAGGACTACTACGAGCCCTGGACCTACGACTACAGGAACCTCACCGACGCGCCGCTCGGCGACGACTACCCCGTCGCCCGGCCCGTCTCCCAGCTCGACGGCAAACCGATGAAGATCGAGTGGTCGTCGAACTGGGACGACAACCTCGCGGGCGCCCCCGCCTACGGCGACCTCGACCCGATGGTCGAGCGGACCCGTCAACAGGCCGCGGAGAAGGTGAAGTTCGAGTTCGAGCAGACCTTCATGTTCTATCTGCCGCGCATCTGCGAGCACTGCCTGAACCCCTCCTGCGTGGCGTCCTGTCCGTCCGGCGCGATGTACAAGCGGGCGGAGGACGGCATCGTCCTGGTCGACCAGGACCACTGCCGGGGCTGGCGGATGTGCGTGACGGGATGCCCGTACAAGAAGGTGTACTTCAACCACCGCACCGGCAAGGCCGAGAAGTGCACGCTGTGCTATCCGCGCGTCGAGGTCGGCCTGCCGACGGTCTGCTCGGAGACGTGTGTGGGCCGGCTGCGCTATCTCGGGGTCGTCCTCTACGACGCCGACAAGGTGACGGCGGCGGCCTCCGTGCGCGAGGAAAAGGACCTGTACGAGGCCCAGTTGGGCGTGTTTCTCGATCCGGACGACCCGGCGGTGCAGCGGGCCGCCGAGGAGGCGGGGATCCCGTACGACTGGACGGAGGCGGCCCGCCGCTCCCCGGTGCACGCGCTGATCAGCAAGTACAAGGTGGCGCTCCCGCTCCATCCCGAGTACCGCACCATGCCGATGGTCTGGTACATCCCGCCGCTGTCGCCGGTGGTGGACGCACTGACGGAGACCGGGCACGACGGCGAGGACGCGCAGAACCTGTTCGGCGCGATCGACACGTTGCGCATCCCGCTGGAGTACCTGGCGGAGGTCTTCACGGCCGGTGACGTGGGACCGGTGCGCGCCTCGTTGGAGAAGCTCGCCGCGATGCGCGCCCACATGCGGGCCATCAACCTCGGCGAGGAACCCGGCGAGGCGGTCGCCTCCGCCGTCGGTATGAAGCCCGCAGAGATCGAGGCGATGTACCGGCTGCTGGCGATCGCCAAGTACGAGGACCGGTACGTGATTCCGACGGCGGCCGTCGGCGATGCACGGCGGCTGGAGGAGTCGGCTCTCCCGGACGCCTGCAGCCTCGACTACGACGGCGGGCCGGGCATGGGCGGCGACGGACCGTTCGGCCAGGACTCGGGGCGCCGGCAGCTGCCGCTGGTGTCGGTGGAGAACTTCCACGCGCTGCGCAGACGCCAGACCACGGACGATGCGAAGGAGACCTGATGCCCTCGGACGCCGTGCTGTACCAGGGGGCCGCGCTCTGTCTGACGTACCCCGACGAGGACTTCCGCGCCCGGCTGCCGCTGTTGCGCGAAGCCGCCCCGCAACTACGGGAGTTCGTCGACCACGCGGCCGTGACCCCGCCCCAGGAGCTGGCCGCACACTACGTCCAGGTCTTCGACTTCAAGAACCGTCACAGCCTCTACCTGAGCTGGTGGCGCGACGGCGACACCCGGCGGCGCGGCATGTCGCTGGTGCGCTTCAAGGAGGTCTACCGCGCCGCCGGCCTGGAGTTCACCGGCGAGGAACTGCCCGACTTCCTGCCCGCGGTCCTGGAGTTCACGGCCCGCACCGGCAACACGGACCTCCTCACCGAACACCGCGACGGCCTGGAGCAACTCCGTTCCCGGCTCACCGACTTCGGCACGCCGTACGCATCCGTCCTGGACGCCGTGTGCGCCGCACTGCCGACCGCACACACCGGGATGCGCACATGACCACACTCCTCTGGAGCGTCCTGCCGTACGTCGCCTTCGCCCTGCTGGTCGCCGGCCTGATCTGGCGCTACCGCTACGACAAGTACGGCTGGACCACCCGGTCCTCGCAGGTCTACGAGTCGAAACTGCTCAACATCGCCTCCAACGCCTTCCACTACGGCATCCTGTTCGTCCTCGCCGGCCACCTCGTCGGCCTGTTCGTCCCGATGTCCTGGACCCACTCGATCGGCATCAGCGAGCACACGTACCACCTGTTCTCGCTCTACGGCGGCACGGCGGCCGGCGTCCTCACGGTCGCCGGCATCCTGCTCCTGATCTACCGGCGCCGCACCAGGGCGCCCGTCTTCCGCGCGACGACGGCCAACGACAAGCTCATGTACGTCGTGCTGCTCGCCGCGATCGTGCTGGGCATGGTCGCCAAGCTCACCCACGCCTCCGGCGACGGCTACAACTACCGCGACACCATTGCCCCTTGGGCCCGCAGCCTGTTCACACTCCAGCCGAAGACGGAACTGATGGACGGCGCACCGGTCCTCTACCACGTCCACTCCCTGATCGGCATGCTCCTCATCGCCCTGGTCCCGTACACCCGCCTGGTCCACATGTTCAGCGCACCGGTGCAGTACCTGTTCCGCCCGTACGTGGTGTACCGCAGCCGCGACCCGAAGCAGCTGGGGGCGCGGCCGGAGCGGCCGGGCTGGGAGCGGCTGCGCGGCTGAGGCCTCGGATAGCATCGCGGCTGCGAACGATCGATGCTTCCGGTGAGCGCGGCGGGGGAAAGCGGGCATGCCCAAGCGGTACGTGGTCTCGCAGCACGGGGGTTGGCGGACCTACCCCGACATCACGTCCGCGCTGCGTGCTGCGGAGGGCAGCAGATCGGCGCGAGTCGAGATCACGGCCGGTCACTACGAGGAGACGCTCGCGGTGCGCGGCGCGGTCGAGCTGGTCGCGCGCGGTGATCCGGGCACCGTGGTGGTGAGCCCACCCCACGGCAAGGTGCTCGACGCCTCCGGCTCGGTGACGGTACGGGGGCTGGTGCTGGTCGGCCGCGGCGCCGACGCCGTCGACTGCCGTACGGGCACCCTCACTCTGGACCGGGTGGAGGTCCGGGCCCACGACGGTGTCTGTCTGCACGCCAGGCGGAACACCACCGTGAACTTGACGGACAGCCAGTTCCATTACGGCCGGACCCTGTTCGCCGGTGCCTCCGGCAACGTCGAGCGGTGCCGGTTCGTCGACGCCGTCGACAACGCGGTGGCGGTGATCGAGGGTGCCCGGGTGACGGTCCAGGACAGCTGGATCGGTGGCAGCGCGCTGCACGGCGTACGGGTCAGTGGAGCATGGGCTCGCGTCGCCCGGTGCGAGCTCACCGGCACGCGGAAGGCCGCCCTCTGCGCGGACGCGCGGGCGGAACTCACCGTCACGGACTGCGCGATCAACGGCGTGCACGAGGACGGCCTCATGTTCGTCGAGCAGTCGCGGGGCTCGGTGCACGGCACGCGCGTCAACGACGCGGAGTACGGGATCGCAGTGTCGAACGGTGCCGATCCCGTGGTGCGCGACTGTGTGTTCACCGACTGCCGCGAGACGGGCATCACCGTCCACTCCGCGGGCCTCGGCACCTTCGAGAACTGCGAGATCCGTGACGCGCGCGTCGTATCCGTGCTGTCGTCCAAGGGCGGTGCGCCGCGGGTCACCGGCTGCCGCATCTCGGGAGGCAACGTCGGCATCGCGGTCATCGAGAAGTCCCGGGGTCACTTCGCTCGGGTCGACGTACAGGGCCTGACCAACCTGGCCCTGCGGGTCCGGGACGGATCCAACGCCGTGTTCGAGGAGATCCGCGTCGCCGGTTGCCCGGCGGGACTGGAGACACTCGGCGATGCGGCCACGACGGCCGAGCTGACCGACTCGAGCATCCACGACTTCGACATGACGGCGGTCGCCGCCGGCGGCAAGTCCCGGGTCAAGCTCAGGCGGGTCTCGGCGGAGCGCGGGCCGGTGGGCTTCGGCGCCGTCGAGGAGTCCCAGCTGCTGGTGGACGACTGCACCGCGACAGCCATGAACAAGAGTGGGGCCGTCGCCGCGGGCAAGGCGACGTTCATCGCGCGGAACCTCACCGTCACCGGCTCAGCGAGGCTCGGCCTCAGCTGCCGGGACTCCGTGTATGTGGACGTGGCCGACAGTCACTTCCACGACTGCGCCACCGGTGTGTCCTTCGAGGGCTCGGCCGGCGGCCGGCTGGTGGACTGTTCGGTGACGGGCGAGGAGCAGGACGCGGCCGTACTGCACAACGGTCTCGTGGAACTGGTCTCGCTCCGCACCTCGCGGCGGGTCGTCGAGCGGCCCACCGAACCGGCCCCTCCCCCGGTGACAACAGTGATCAACAACTTCAACGGACCGGTCATCAACGGCACGGTCCAGAATGCCAACCTGGCATGGAACAACGCCAACGTCGTCCAGCAGCAGACCCATACCGACGGAGCCGACGCATGAGCGAACCGCATCAGGTCAACAACTACGACGGACCCGTGATCCACGGCGCCGTCTCGAACTCCCAGTTCGCCTGGAACAACGAGAGGGTCGACCAGAAGCAGCAGAACAACAGCGCGGTCGCCCCGGGGTACGAGGCGCTCGCGGCGCTGGTTCGCGACCTGTTGCGGCAGCTGCCCCGGGCCGGCCTCGCGCCGCAGGACCGCGAGGACACCGAGGCCGCGGCCCAGGAGGTGCTCGACGAGATCACCGGCGGTGAGGCTCCCGAACCCGGCAGGTTCCGCCGCGCGCTGAACGGCCTGAGGGGAGCGCTGGCCCCCGTCGCGGCCGGTGCCGCGGCCGGTGCGACCGCGGGGGCGGAGGAGTGGGCCCAGGAGGCCATCAGAAGCCTGACGAGTCTGGTCTGAGCCGCCGTGGGACGGGCCGCCGCCCGAGGCCGGGCCCCGGGCGGCGGACGGACCTCAGGCGGCACCGCCCTTCGCGTCCTTGTCCTCGTCGACGATCTCCGCGTCGACCACGCCCTCCTCGTCCTGCGGTGAGGTGTGCTGCTCGGTGCCGCCGCCGTCGGTCGGGGGCTGCTCGGCCTGGGAGTACATGGCCTGGCCCATCTTCTGGCTGACGGTGGCGAGTTTCTCGACGCCGGTGCGGAGTTCGTTGGTGTCGGCGTTGCGCTCCAGGAGCCCCTTGAGTTCCGTGGCCGCTTCCTGGACCTCCGCCTTGGTGTCGGCCGGGATACGGTCCTCGTTGTCCCGTATGAACTTCTCGGTCTGGTAGACGAGTTGCTCGGCCTGGTTGCGGGTCTCGGCGGACTCGCGGCGCGCCCGGTCCTCCTCGGCGTACTGCTCGGCCTCCCGCATCATGCGGTCGATGTCGTCCTTGGGGAGCGCCGAGCCGCCGGTCACGGTCATCTTCTGTTCGCGGCCGGTCGCCAGGTCCTTCGCCGACACGTGCATGATGCCGTTCGCGTCGATGTCGAAGGCGACCTCGATCTGCGGCACCCCGCGCGGGGCCGGGGGCAGACCCGTGAGGTCGAAGACGCCCAACTTCTTGTTGTACGCGGCGATTTCACGCTCGCCCTGGTAGACCTGGATGCCCACCGAGGGCTGGTTGTCGGTGGCGGTGGTGAAGATCTCCGAACGCCGGGTCGGGATGGTCGTGTTGCGTTCGATGAGCTTCGTCATGATGCCGCCCTTGGTCTCGATGCCCAGGGACAGCGGGGTGACGTCGAGCAGCAGGACGTCCTTGACGTCGCCGCGGATGACGCCGGCCTGGAGGGTCGCGCCGACGGCCACGACCTCGTCGGGGTTGACGCCCTTGTGCGGATCCTTGCCGGTGAGCTCCTTGACCAGGTCGGTGACCGCGGGCATCCGGGTCGAGCCGCCGACGAGGATGACGTGGTCGACCGCGGCGAGCTTGATGCCGGCGTCCTTGACGGCCTGGTGGAAGGGGGTCTTGCAGCGGTCGAGGAGGTCGGCGGTGAGCTCCTGGAACTGGGCGCGGGTCATCTTCTCGTCGAGGTGCAGCGGCCCCTCGGCGGAGGCGGTGATGTAGGGCAGGTTGATCGTCGTCTCCGACGAGCTCGACAGCTCGATCTTGGCCTTCTCGGCGCCCTCGCGCAGCCGCTGCAGCGCCATCTTGTCCTTGCCGAGGTCGATGCCGTACTGCCCCTGGAACTTCTTGACCAGGAACTCGACGACCCGCTGGTCCCAGTCGTCGCCGCCCAGGTGCGTGTCGCCGTTGGTGGCCTTGACCTCGATGACGCCGTCCCCGATCTCGAGGAGCGACACGTCGAAGGTGCCGCCGCCGAGGTCGAAGACCAGCACGGTCTGCTCCTCGCCGCGGTCGAGCCCATAGGCGAGGGCCGCGGCCGTCGGCTCGTTGATGATCCGCAGGACCTTCAGGCCCGCGATCTCCCCGGCCTCCTTGGTCGCCTGCCGCTGCGAGTCGTCGAAGTACGCCGGTACGGTGATCACCGCATCCGTGACGTCCTCGCCGAGGTAGGACTCCGCGTCCCGTTTCAGCTTCTGCAGGACCCGCGCGGACAGCTCCTGCGCCCGGTAGCGCGTCCCGTCGATGGCGCCCTGGTCCGGGAAGCGCCAGCTCGCGTCGCCCATGTGCCGCTTCACCGAGCGCGCGGTGCGCTCAATGTTCGTCACGGCCTGCCGCTTGGCGACCTCGCCGACGAGCACCTCCCCGTTCTTTGCGAAGGCCACGACCGACGGTGTGGTCCTGGCCCCCTCCGCATTGGCGACGACCGTCGGTTCACCGCCTTCCAGGACGGCCACCACGGAGTTCGTGGTCCCGAGATCGATCCCGACCGCACGTGCCATCTCCGTCCCCTTCCGCCAGGGCACATCTCAGACTCCAGCACAAAACTTGAGTGCGCTGTTGTCAATGGGGCGGCCCCGGGACGCGGTGGCCGGAAGGGGTCAGGTTCCGGCGGTCCGTCGCCTGACGAGGCGTACGAGGACGGCTGCGGCCACGGCCGAGCCGGCGACCAGCGGGATGTCGATCAGCAGGAACTCCCAGCCGATCTCGAACTCCCCGCTGATCACCGTGGCGACGACGCCGAGCGCCACGGCGAGCGCGGCCCCCGCCCAGCGGGGCAGCCCGGGACGGAGCAGGGCGATGAACAGGCCCAGGGCGACACCGGCCGCGATCGGGAACAGCTCGTTGCTCATGGTCCGACCTCTTCCTCGGCGGGCGCCGCTCCGGCCGACAGCGCACCGCCGGCGTCCGTCTGCCGGGGCAGCTCGGTGAAGGCGGGCGGCTCCTGCACCAGACCGCCGCTCGCGGTCAGGCCCACGGGGGCCGGCCCCGCGTCCACTGCCGGTACGGCGCTCTGCGTTGTCTCGTCCGTCGTGGAGACCGACACGGGCTGTTCGGGTGTGCCGGTTTCGATGGTGATGCGCATGGGTGTCCTGCCTTCCGCCGACCGTGGCCGGCCGGGGTCAGTTGAGGACGGCGTACCGGCCCTCGAACGTGACGGTGTTCTGGGTGAGGTTCTTGACGGTGATCCAGTAGGTGGCCCGGTCGGCGGAGGCACGCTCCACGGCGACGTCCCAGTCGACCTGCGGGGCGCCGGGCGCCGGTGAGGTGGGCACCATGTACCAGACGACGTGCCAGGACGTGGGCCAGTTGAAGGTGAACCAGCGCTGGGTCGCGCCCGGCGACAGGGTGCCCGTGAACTGGGTGTTGGTCCACATGACCGTTCCCCTCTCGACGTATCTCGACGTCGGCGGTCTCAGTAGCGGCTGAGGATCTCGTAGCGGCCCTCGAAGGAGACCGGCTCCTGGGTGAGGTTCCTGACGGTGATCCAGTAGGTGACGTACTCGTTGGAGGCGCGCTCCACCTGGGTGGTCCAGCTGATCTGGGGCGCGCCGGGGCGCACGGTGGCCGGCATGACCGTCCACAGGACGTGCCAGGTCGCGGGCCAGTTGAAGGTGAACCAGCGCTGGCTGGCGCCCGCCGCCAGCGTGCCGGTCCACTGGGTGCCGCACACCGGCTGGGTCATCCAGCCGTCGACGGGCACCTCCCACACACCCCGGTTGCGGGTGCCGGCACGCAGCACGCGCGCATGCGGGTGCAGGACGATGTCGCCGACGAACGCGTTGGGCAGCCCGGTGCCGAACTGCTGCCAGCTCGCCCCCTCGTCGGTGCTCTGGTACACGCCCAGGTCGGCGGCGACCCAGATGCGGGCACGGTTGCGCGGATCGACCTCGACGGCGTTGAGCGGCAGGCCGGGCAGCCCGGTCGTGGAGCGGTCGGTCCAGTGGCTGCCGCCGTCGGTGGACTGCCAGACGCGGCCGCCGCCGACGGATGCGTGCGTCACCCACAGACGGTTGGTGTCGGCGGGGTCGGCGTGGATGTCGCTGATCCAGGCGCCGGTGCGCGGTGCGGTCAGCGCGCCGAGGGCGCCCCAGGCGGTGCCCGACCAGGTGGTGCGGTAGAGGCGGCCGTCGGTGGTGCCGACGAGGATGTGGTCGGCGGTCGGGATGTACATGGCGCTTGCGGTGGCCGCGCTCGGGAAGGCCAGGCGGGTCCAGTTGGCCGCGTTGTCCCGCGACACGTACAGCGCACCGCCGCCCAGCGCGACCGTGGTGCCGTTGGTGGCGCTGGTCTCCACCGGCGGGTAGAAGAGCGAGCCCTCGCCGGCGGACGGGGACACGTTGGTCCAGCTGCCCGGGTCGCCCCGGCTCACGGACCTCTCGAGGCTCATGCCGAAGAAGGTGTGGAACACGGTGCGCGGATCGTTGCGGTTCACCGCGATGTCGCCGCCGTCGCCGTCCTGGGAGTGCGTCCACACCGGCGACCCGGTCCAGCGGTTGGTGCCGTTGTCCTGGGTGCCGCCGATCACCCAGCGCGAGGAGCCGAAGTCCTGGGCGAGGTACTCGAACTCGGTGATGGTCAGCCCGTTGTTGAGGTGCTGCCAGGTGACGCCCCGGTCCGGGCTGCGGAACAGGCCGCCGTCGTTGCCGACGTAGATCACGTCGGGGCTGCCGCTCTCGAAGGCGATGGCGTGCTGGTCCGGGTGGATCGAGTCGCCGGTCGCGCCCTTGTTGGAGATGGTCTGCCAGGTCCAGGTCGTGCCGGACAGATCACCCCGGTAGGCCTCGATGGCGCCCAGGTAGATCCGGCTCGCCCGGTCGGGGGCGACGGCGAGGAACCAGTCGTACCAGGCCTGCCCGGTGGAGACACCGGGCGGAGGTGTCACCGCCGACCAGGTGCCGCCGGCGCGCCGCCACAGCCGTGCGGTGGTGCCCGTGGCGCCCCAGGCGTAGGCCACCGTGGTGTCGGAACGGGCGATCGCGGTGGCGAGCCGGTCGAAGGAGGCCGGTGCGCCCGGCAGTGTGACGGCGGTCCAGGTGGTGCCGCCGTCGGTGGAGCGGAACAGTCCGTCCTGGCAGGCCGCGAGTGCCTCGCCGCCCGCGACGGACAGCGACCAGGTCCGGGTGGAGCGGCGCCGGGTCCAGGTCGCGCCGCCGTCCGTCGAGACGTACAGGCCGCCGGTGGTCGCCGCGTGCACCGTGCCGCCGCGTGAGGCGTCGAAGGCCAGGTCGTAGAAGCCCTGCCCGACGAAGGGGGTGGTGGCCAGCGGCGACCACTTGGTGCCGCCGTCGGTGGAGCGCAGTACTCCGGTGCCGAGCCAGGACCACCAGTTGCCCTCGCCGGTGCCCGCCAGGACGGTCGAGGCGTTCGCCGGGTCGAAGGCGAGCGCGCCGACGGTGAGGGTGGCCGCGTCGTCGGTGCGCGGCGCCCAGGAGGCCCCGCGGTCGTGGCTCTCCCAGACGCCTCCGTTCGCGGCGCCGACCAGCAGATGTGCGGCGTTGCCGGGGTCGGTGGCGATGGCCGAGACGCGGCCGGAGACGTTGACGCGGCTCGCGCCGTACGTCTGCCCGCCGGGCACCGTCCACGGCCCGAGCGAACGCCATGCCGGGCCGACCGCGGCGGGCCCGGCGAGGGCCTCGGCCGTCTGCTGGTACTCGGCCGCGACGCCGCCCGGCTCCGGGGCGGTGGGCTCGGCCCGAGGCCCGACGGCGCGTTCGATCAGGGCGTTCGTCCCGTCGGCGTCGAGCTGCGGCGCGGCGAGTGCGACCTGGGAGGCGGCCTGTTCGGCGAGACCGGCCCGGGTCAGTTCCTGCACCAGCCGGGCGAGTGCCTTGCCGCCGGGCGGGCGGCCCGGTCGTCCGGCGGAGCCGCCTTCGGCTGTGCTGCCTTCTGCGTCCTGGGGCTCATGTGGTTCGGGATCGTTCGGCCCACGCATGACTGCACCTCCCCCGATGCCGGCGCGGCATCTGCCGGTCCGCCGGCGTGGTGCGTGCTTACGGGAGACCCCCGTGCGCTCCGCCCCTCATCCATCCCACCGGCGTCGACCGCTGTCAATCGGCCTCGGTGTCGCTGGGATCAGGGGTGTCGGGTGGTGCCAACAACGAGTCGTTCCGGTGGGGTTGGGCTTCCTCTGCCCCGTTTTCGTGCGCCGGTGGAACGTCGTCCGCGCCCTCTTCGGGGGTGGCCGGATCCGCATCCTGAACCGGTTGCCGGGCGTGCAGGAACTGGCGCAGGCGCTCGGCGGCATGTCCGCCCTGCGACTCGGACGGCTCCGGGTCCTCGGAACGTTTCTCGCCCATGCAGGGCACGGTACTGCGTCCCGCCGCCGCGTCCAGCACGCCGGGGTGCCGGGCAGTGACGCCCGGCACCCGTGCCGCTGCGGTTCAGGCGAGCTTGGCCGACAGCGTGATGGTCGTGCCGGTGAGGGCCTGGCTGACCGGGCAGTTCTTCTTGGCGTCCTCGGCGGCGGCGACGAAGGTCTCGTTGTCGATGCCGGGGACCGTGCCCTCGACGGTGAGGTGGATGCCGGTGATGCCCTCTCCCGGCTGGAAGCTGACGTCGGCCGAGGTGACGAGCTTGGTGGGCGGGGTGCCGGCGCCGTTCAGGGCGTGCGACAGCGCCATGGAGAAGCAGCTGGAGTGCGCGGCGGCGATCAGCTCCTCGGGGCTGGTCTTGCCGTTCGCGTCCTGGGAGCGCGAGGCCCACGTGACCGGCTGCGCTGCGATGGCACCGGAGGAGTCGAAGTTGACGACACCGCTGCCCTCGATCAGATTGCCTTCCCAGACGGTGTGTGCGGAGCGCGTGGTTGCCACGGTGAATCCTTCCGAATTCCGGGTGTTTCTTTGGGATCCCATCCGATCACATTCCGGCTCACTGCACCCGGAACACCGGCCCGCGAGCGGTGAACGGCAGCCGTGCCCCCTGCGGGATCAGATACGCGTGCTCGCGCCGCACCTGCAGCACGTCGCACCAGCCGTCCGTGATGACGAGGACCGGTGCGCCCGGCGGGAAGTCGTCCGCCCGGTGCAGGAGGTCGATGCCGGGCTGCAGGACCGTGCCGCCGCGGCCGTGGACCCGTACCCGGCCGGCGATCTCCGTGACCGGCACAAAGCCCGCGTCGTGCGGGGCCGCGTCGCAGAAGACGACGCGGGCGGCCGGTACGTCGCGGGCCTCGGCGTAGGAGGCGATGGCGCCCAGGGCCTTGCCCAGGAGGGTGCGGTCCATGGAGCCGGAGGTGTCGAGGACGACGCCGAAGGTGCAGCGGGCGATCTCCTCGGGCGGGAAGTAGCGGCCCGCGCGCGGGATGTCGGGCGTGGAGGACTGACGGCGCGAGGGGCGGGCGTACGTCCGCACGGGCTGCGGACTGGGCACGAACTCGTCGAACCAGCGGGCCAGTTGGGCGTCCCACGGCAGGGGCGGGTGGCTGAGGGTGCGGATCTCCTCGACCAGGCCGGCCGGCAGGAAGCCGCGCTCCTGCTGCTGGTGCAGGTCCAGGCCCTGGCACAGGCCCCGGCGGTAGAACTCGTCGAGGTCGACGTAGTCGCCGGGCGCACCCAGCGGGGCGCCGAGCATGTCGCCGGCGCCCTTGCCGCGCAGGGTGGCCAGGCGGCGCATGCGGCGCAGGTCGCCAGCGATGCGGTCGTAGACCTCCTCGGCGGAGAGGCCGGTGAGCGCGGGGTCGTGCAGGAGCCCTTCGGGCATCGTGCCGACCTGCATCTCGCACAGCCAGCCGTTGATGACGTAGTCGCAGGCGATGTTGAAGAGGTAGTGGTCGCGGGTGCCGCAGCGGTCGCCGTGGCGCAGGGCGGCGTGCAGCATCTCGTGGGCGAGGATGAAACGCCACTCCTCGTCGTCGAATCGGCGGAGCGGGTTGATGTAGATCTCGCCCGCCTCCGCGTTGACCGCGGCCACGGAGATGCCGTGCGCGCGGGCGAGTTCGGCGTCGGCGACGAGTCTGATGCCGGCCGCGATGCCGCCGAGCAGCGGGTAGGAGGAGATGAACCAGCTCAGGGCCTTCTGCCAGGGGCGCTGCGGGGCGAGCTCCCCGCTGAGGGAGTCGCGGCGGCCGCCCGCCATGTCCATCGCCGCCGACACGGTCCGGGTCAGCGCGGTCGCGAACGCCAGCTGGTGGTCCGGGGGCCGGCCGTAGTACCCGTGCCACGTCAGGAGCCGCTGGTCGGGCTCGTCGCCCGCCGTACCGCAGCGCTCGTACGCGGCCGGGAGGCCGTCCCGCCGCCAGCGCGCGGCGAGTTGCTCCTCGTCGCCGTCGGGATAGGAGGCGGGGAGCGCCTCGGGGGTCTCGCCGATGGTGAAGTTCAGCAGGAAGCGGTTGACGACGACACAGCGTGCGGCGAGGTCGTAGCGGTCCGGCTGGGTGCGCTCGCCCTTCGCCGCCGGGACGTGTCCGAAGCCGAGGTGCAGGACGGCGTGCGCGAGGGCCCAGGCCCAGGCGGCGGGTTCGGCCCGGCGCTGCGGGTGGACGTGCAGGTGGGCGCCGGAGTCGACGACCACGAGGCCGTCGCGGGGCGCGACCTCGCACTCCTCGTGCCGGCAGACGTCGAACTCCACTGCCGCAAGGGCCGGGTTGGCCTTGACCAGGCGCATGCCCTCGGCGAACGCCTCGGCCGCGAGGTCCCGTTTCTTCTGGCCCTTGTCCTTGGTACGGCTCACCGGCGGGCCTCCACCAGCCGGGGCATGTCGCGGGCTGCCTCGATGAGGAACCACGAGGGCAGGACGGGGTTGCCGTCGGCGTCGGAGGCGATGACGGTCTGGGCGACCTCGACGGAGATCTCCGCGAGCTGCACCAGCAGCGACTTGGCGCGGTACGCGGTCTGCCGGCCGTTCGCCGACATGTGCTCCTTGCTGACCGGGAGTTCCTTGATCAGGCGGCCGCGGAAGGACTCGGCGAGGTAGTAGAGCAGGTCGCGGTCCTCGATGCGGTTCGGCCAGCGGGCGTCGCCCTTGATGATCGCCTCGATGCCGAACTGGCTGCGCACGATCTTGACGTAGCCGCAGAAGGCCGTGGCGTGCGCGGGCGTCAGCGTGCCGTGCGCGAGGACCTTCAGCGTCTCCTCGTCGAGGTCCCGGCCGAACGAGTGCAGCGTGTCGGAGAGCATGTGCCAGGAGCGGGGCGTGGAGAACGGCTCCTCGGTCTTGGGCGGCTTGGACCACAGGTGGTCGGGCCGGTCGGTGAGGTGGTCGAGGATCCACGGGTGGATGTCGTTGTTCGCGGCCCAGGTCAGCCAGTCCTTGGCGGACGCCTCCAGATGGACGTGGGCGAGGCGGTTGACGAGGGCGGAGGCGACGGGGCGGGCGAGCGCGTTGTCGGTGGCGCGGTTGCCGGCGCCGATGACGATCGAGCCCTTCGGCAGCTCGTAGTTGCCGATACGGCGGTCGAGGATCAGGGAGTAGAACGCCTTCTGGACGTCCGGGGTCGCCGCGTTCAGCTCGTCCAGGAACAGGCAGTACGGCTCGTCGCGGGCGATCGCCTCCGGCGGGCAGAACACGGACCGTCCGTCGCGGATCTGCGGGACGCCGATCAGGTCCTCCGGCGCGAGCTGGGTGCCGAGCAGGCTCACGCACTCCAGGCCCAGCGACTCGGCGAAGTCCCTTACCAGGGAGGACTTTCCGATGCCGGGCGCGCCCCAGATGAAGACCGGCCGCACGGTGGCGAGGCCGAGAAGCAGTTCGGGGATACGGGCGGGAGTGACGGTGACGGCAGCCTGCAAGGCAGCGGCTCCTGAGAAGTGTTCGAGGAAGGTTCGACTCGAACAGTGTGGGCAAACACCGCTTTCCGCGCAGCCGATTTTCAGGCGGCCCGCCGGTCCTGCTCCTCCTTGGTCAGCGGCACCTGGGGACCGTTCGACTCGCGCAGCCAGCGCCGCAGGACGCGGTGCACGTGCTCCGCGCCGACCAGCTCCTCGCCGTCCTCGACCGGCGCCGAGAAGGCGAGGGGCGACAGCAGGAACGGTCTGCCCTGGGCACCGCCGAGCCCGCCGTGCGAGCCGATCTGTTCCTCGAAGGCGAGCACCTCGCCGTCGGCCGGGTCGTGGAAGGAGTTGACCATGATGTCGGCGGTGTGCGGGAAGGAGTGCGTGCGCCGCACGGCGTCGGCGGCGCCGGGCCCGAACGCCTCCAACGGGCCCGGCTTGTCGTCGAGTTGGTCCAGCGGGATCTCCGCCCCGTGCGCGCCGAGCACCACCCCGCCGTGCTCCTCGCTGCGTACGAGGAGGAAGCCGATGCCGGGGTGGTTGGCGAGGGTCGTCAGCAGCGCGGGATGGCGGGCGTCGATCTCCTCCTTGCTCATCCGGTGCGGCACGTCCGGGAAGGAGACCAGGCCGAGGTTTCCGGAGGCCAGCACCAGCGGCTCCGTGGCGCGGCGGGCGGGGCGGTGCCGCTCGCCGCCCTCCTCGACGGGCCGGCGCAGCGCGGCGCGCACGGCCGCGCGGGCCTCGGCACCGCTGTGGGTGCGCTGTGCCTTGCGCGGCACGGGCAGCCCGCAGCCGGCCCGCACCAGGTCACCGAGGCCGAGACCGTAGCGGGCGCGGAAGGTCTCGCCGGGGCTCTGTCCGTGGTCCGACAGCACGACGATCCGGTACGGCCGCGGGGCGTGCTCGGCGACGTTCGCGATGAGCGCGAGGGCACGGTCGAGGCGTTCGAGGACTTTCTCGGTGTCCCGGCTCATCGGCCCCGAGTGGTGCGCCACTTCGTCGTACGCCACCAGGTCGGCGTAGACGGCGGTGCGCCCGGCGAGCATGTCGCCCATAACCGCGGCGACGACGACGTCCCGTTCGACGACCGTCGCGAACGCGCGGACGAACGGGTAGAGGCCGCCGCGTGAGACCCGCGGACGCTGCTTCCCGATCACGGCCCGGGTGGACTGCCCGATCTCGCGGCCGACTTCGGCGACGAAGGACATGGCGGTGCGCACGGCGTTCGCCGGATCGGAGAAGTAGGCGAAGTAGCCGGCCCGGGAGCGGTTCTCGCGGCCGCGCCTGCGCGTGGCGATGGACAGCACCAGGGCCTGTTCGTCGGCGCCGCCGCTGAAGAGGTTGCCGCGGCTCGCGCCGTCGACGGTGAGCAGGCCGCCGTCGCCGGTGAACTCGACGGCGCGGCGCTGGAGTTCGGCGGCGCTGGTCGGGCGGTTGCAGACCGTCACCTCGCGACTGTCCTTGTCGTACCAGCGGAAGGCGGGCACGTCGTGGTTGGTGCCGTGCAGGATGCCGAGCTGGCTGGCGCCGGTCTGGCTGGACCAGTCGGTGCGCCACGGGGTGAGCCGGTGGGTGCCCTCCTCGAGCCACTGGGCGACGGTGGGCATCACGCCCTTTCCGACCGCGGCGAGGAGTACGTCGTGGCCGACGCCGTCGAGTTGCAGGAAGACCGTGCCCGGGGCGGACGGGCTGGGCGGCAGACGTCTGCGGCGGCGGTCGGCGAGGCGGTAGAGCCGGCGCCGGTAGGCGTCGTCGTCGCGCACGGCCAGGGCACCGCCGGTGGCGGAGGCGACGGCGGACATCACGGCGGCGACGACGACGGCCGTCTCGGGCGCGGCCTCGGCGCTGCTGGACGGGTTGAGTCGCAGGGCCACCAGCAGCAGGGACCCGTTCAGGACGAAGACGAGCAGCCCCAGCACGAGCGCGGGCACGAGCAGCAGCAGCCGTACGAGCAGCGGCCAGACCAGGGCCGACAGCACACCGAAGGCACCGGCGCCGAACGCGGCGGTCACGGCGATGTGGGTGGCGCTCTCGCCGTCCGCGGACTGCAGCCGGAAGTCGGGCAGGATCCCGGCGAGCACGAGCATGGTGACCGTGGAGACCGCCCACACGGTGATGCTCCGCCCCACCTGGCTGGCGACCCGCCGCCAACGTCCGCCACGCACGCCCAGTCCACCTCACGTCCCGGCCCGTCGTCGATGCGGGCGTCCACTCAGACTGTCACACGGGTCGGACAACGCGTTGTGTCACCAGCGGCGAGGGGCGGGTCAACGCCCGTCGTACCCGGCGGTCGGCATCGACAGCCGTCGGTGCACCCGCGCCTTCATCTGTGCGTCGTAGAGGGGCTCCGCGGAACCCACCGTCTCCACCCGCACTCCGCGCCGCGCGCACTCCGCGGTGAACTCCTCGACGGACGACAGCGCGCTCTCCAGGACCCGGCGGCTGGGCGCCACGAACAGGTCGACGCCCGGCCGGACGCCGTCCCACAGCACGCAGTGGTCGGCCCGCAGCCCCCGTACGAGGAGTTCCCGGCTGACGATGTAGCCTCGCTCGGCCGCCCAGCGCGCGCACATGGCGTGCTGGCTGCGGGAATCCACCAGAAAGGGGTCGGCGTCCAGTTCCTCGAGCGGCGTCAGACTCGCGATCGCCGTGACACGCACGCGCACCGGTCCCATGGCGTCCCCCTCACCTCCGGGTTTCGGCGCCGACCCTACTCCTGCCCGTAGGCTTCGGGGAGTCGCGCGAAGGAGGCAAAGAGGTGCCGGTGGAGATCACCTGGTGGGGTCACGCCACCTGCACGGTGGTGGACTCGGACATGCGTGTGCTCACCGATCCTCTGTTCGCACGCCGCCTCGCCCATCTGCGCCGCCGTCGGGGCGCGGTGCCACCGCCCGACGCCTGGCGCGCGGACGTGGCGCTGGTGTCGCATCTGCACGCCGACCACCTCCACGTCCCGTCGCTGGAGCGGCTCGCCGAGGGCACACACCTGCTGGTGCCCCGGGGCGCGCGCCAGGCGGTGCCGGGGCTGCGCCGGCTCACCTATCTGAGGGTGACCGAGGTGGCTCCCGGGGAGCAGGTGACGGTCGGCGGCGTGGTCGTACGGGCCGTGCACGCGCGGCACGACGGGCGGCGGCTACCGGTCGGCCCGCACCGCTCCCCCGCCCTCGGCTACGTCGTCGAGGGCGAGGCACGGACGTACTTCGCCGGGGACACCGGGCTGTTCGACGACATGGCGAAGGAGGTCGGGCCGGTCGACGTGGCGCTGCTGCCGGTGGGCGGCTGGGGACCGTATCTCGGCGACGGGCATCTGGACGCCGGGCGGGCGGCCCAGGCGCTGGCCAGTCTTGCGCCGCGCAGTGCCGTGCCGGTGCACTACGGCACGTACTGGCCGATCGGGATGGACGCCGTGCGCCCCCACGAATTCCACGCGCCCGGCGACGAGTTCGTGCGCCTCGCGGCCGAGCGCGCGCCCGACGTGGCGGTGCACCGGCTCGGGCACGGGGAGAGCGTGCGGCTGGAGGTCGCCCGGTGACGTGGCTTGCCGCCACGGCGACGACCGTGCCGCCGGAGTCCACTCAGCAGGCGCTCGGGTATCCGTCGCTGTTTCTGCTGGTGCTGTTCGGGGCGCTGGTGCCGGTGATTCCCACGGGGGCGCTGGTGAGTTCGGCCGCCGTGGTGGCCTTTCACCAGACGGCGCCCTTCTCGCTGGCGCTGGTCTTCGTCACGGCGTCGCTGGCCGCGTTCCTCGGGGATGCGGCGCTGTACTGGCTGGGGCGCCGTGGGATGAGGTCGAAGAACGGGTCGCGGTGGCTGGAGGCGATTCGGGGGCGGGCGCCGGAGGAGCGGTTGGCGCAGGCGCAGGAGAAGTTGGCCGAGCACGGGGTGACGGTCCTGGTGCTGTCCCGGCTGGTGCCGGCAGGGCGGATTCCGGTGATGCTGGCCTGCCTGATGGCCGATTGGCCGTTGCGGCGGTTCGCCCGCGGGAACCTGCCCGCCTGTCTGGCCTGGGCGGCGACGTACCAGGTGATCGGAATCCTGGGCGGATCGCTGTTCAACGAGCCGTGGGAGGGCGTGGTGGCGGCGGTCGCGCTGACCGTGCTGATCAGCGCGACCCCCGGCATCTGGCGGCGCATCCGCCGGACGACCACTGCCTAGTCGAGCACTCGAGAGCCTCCCACCGGCAGGTCCCACAGGTTTTCGCGGTCCAGGCCCGCCTTCTCCCAGGCCGCACGCACGCGCGTGAGCGGTTCAAGGACCGGCTCGGCGGAGAGGACGAACGTGCCCCAGTGCATGGGCGCCATCCGCCGCGCCCCCAGGTCCTGGGCCGCCCGTACCGCCTCCTCCGGGTCGCAGTGGACGTCGCTGAGCCACCAGCGGGGGTCGTAGGCGCCGATGGGGAGGAGGGCGAGGTCGATGCCGGGGTAGCGCTCGCCGATGCGGGAGAACCAGTGGCCGTAGCCCGTGTCGCCCGCGAAGTACAGCCGTTGGCCGTCCGGGCCGGTCAGGACCCAGCCGCCCCACAGGGAGTGGCAGGTGTCGGTGAGGGTGCGCTTGGACCAGTGGTGGGCGGGGACGAAGTCGAAGCGGACGCCGTTCAGTTCGGCCGCCTCCCACCAGTCCAGTTCCGTGATCGTGGTGAACCGGCGGCGACGGAACCAGCCACCGAGCCCTGCCGGCACGAACACCGGGGTGTCGCGCGGGAGTTGGCGCAGGGTGGGGGCGTCCAGGTGGTCGTAGTGGTTGTGGCTGATGACGACCGCGTCGACGTGCCGCAGCGCGTTCCAAGGAATGCCGACGGGTGTGATGCGGGCGGGGGTGCCGAGGATGCGGCGGGACCAGACGGGGTCGGTGAGGACGGTCAGGCCGCCGATCCGGACGACCCAACTGGCGTGTCCCGCCCAGGAGACGGCGACGGTGCGGGCGTCGACGCGGGGCAGCGGTCCGGGGTCGAACGGGATCCGGGGGATGTCGGCCAGCCCCTCGCGTCCCGGCCGGATGGAGCCCTCGCGGGCGAAGCGGGCCATGGCCTTCAGGCCGGGCAGCGGGGCGGTCAGGCGGTCGTGGAAGGTCCGCGGCCACACCCGGGGCTCGCCCGGCGGGCGGGGTTCGGCGAGCGGCGGGTAGGGGGGTGCGAGGGGGGACAGGGCTGACGTGGACGCCGGATCGTCGGCTTCCCGGGTGGTCGTGGTGGTGGTCGACTCGGACTGCTGCGTCATCGAGGAGGCTCCCATCGCTGAGCGTCGTCGCGGAGATCGTCGAAGACCGACTTCACATGGATCAACGCGCGTTGCACATGTGGCAGTTCCAACGGCGTGGGTGATGTGAGGCATTCCGCACGTTCCTCATCCGTACGGCCCAGCAGCGGGCCGGTGGACAGGCGGACGCGCAGCGCGCCGAGTTCGTCGCCGAAGCGGTGGCCGCCGGGTGCGGGCATGCCGAGCCGCGCGGCGAGGAAGTCCTCCAGTTCCTGCGCGTCGCCGACGCCGTGCCCGGTGAGCGCGGGGCGCAGCGGTCCGAGGTCGGCGTAGAGGTGGCGGCCGGCCTGCGGGGGCCGGGCGAGGCTGCCGTCCGCGACGACGGCGCGGTGCAGCGCGGCGGCCACGCGCGCGTGCAGTCCTACGGCGGCGGCCACGCGCGCGGTGACCGGCTCGGGCTCGTCCAGCGCGTACGTGGCGGGTGCGGCGACCGGGCCGGCGATACGGGCGCCGAGCGCGGTGAGCACGTCGAGCACGCGCGCGTGGAGGTCGGTTCCGTCCTCGCCGGCCGGGAAGCGGGCGATCGCGGCCGGCCAGCCGGGCGGCAGCAGCGCGCCCGCGAGGTCGGTGACGACGGTGACCCGGTCGGGCAGCATCTCGGCGGGGCTGAGCAGCACGGTGTCGTGCGGGGCGTGCAGGGTGTCGCGCCAGGTCTCGTCGCTGACCAGGTGCAGTCCCTCGCCGGCGGCGGCCTCGACGCACTCGTGCATCACCTCGGGCGGGGCGACGGTCGCGGTGGGGTCGTCGGCGACGGACAGCACCAGCAGCCGCGGGTCACCGCCCTCGGCGCGCACCCTCCGCACGGTCTCCAGGAGGGCGTACGGATCCGGGACGCCGCCGCACTCGGCCGGCGTCGGGACATGGAAGACGGGTCTTCCCAACAGGCGTGCGTACGGCGCCCACCAGGCCGCGCAGGGCCTCGGCACCAGGACGTCGCCGCCGAGCGCGGCGGTCAGTGCGAGCAGCAGGGCGGGGGCGCCGGGGCCGGCGACCAGGCGGTCGGGGCCGGCGGCCAGACCGCGCCGCTCCCAGTAGCCGGACGCGGCCTCGAGCAGTGCGGGTCCGCCGCCGATGGGTTCGCCGTCGGACCGTACCGCCGCGGCGGCGAGCACGGCGGTCAGTTCGGGCAGTACGGGCAGCCCGTCCTCGGGGAGCGGCGGTCCGTAGCGGACCGGGCCATGGCCTTCCGGGTCCGTCCGCATACGTACCTCCGCGCAGTCCGTGGTGCCCTGTCTCTCGCCGTCGGACCCTGGTCGTCTTCCGCCGTGCCCGTGCTCCGTGTTCCGTCGGTCGCGGGTTCGTGTTCCGCGCGTGGTGTCGGTCGGTTCGTACGGTGCGGGGCGTGCCCTCGGGCTCTGAGTACCCAGGGTGCCGCCACCCCATGGCCGTCCGCTCGGTTGCGCCCGTCACACGGCGGTACGGCCGCCCGCGGCGGAGCGCCGGAGCCACAGCCGGTACCCGGCGCCGCCCAGCGCGGCCGCGATCAGGGCACCGCCGGCGACCAGGGCGGGCACGGAGTCGGTGAAGGCACCGCCCGCTCCGGCCTCCACCCCGTGCTGGACGGCACCGCCGCCGCAGGAGTCGTCGTGCTGCTCGGTGCAGGGCCGGTCGTGGTCGCAGGAGCCGGCGTGCGACTGGCCGCACGGCTTGGTGCTGCCGCCGCCGTCGCCGCGGCCGACGTGGAACGTGGCGCTCCACGGCTTGCCCTTCCCGCCGTGCGCCGCCGGGCAGTCGCCCTCGACGGTCCACGTGGAGTTCCCGCCCGCCGCGGCGGGGCCCGTGTCCTGGGGGGCGCCGTGCTCGGAGCCGCCGTAGTCGGGGACGGTCTCGGGGCCGATGTCGTCGGGACCGACGCTCTCGGGGCCGACGCTCTCGGGGCCGACGCCCTCAGGAGCTTCGCCCTCGCCGGCGTGCTCGGGGCCGATGTCCTCCAGGCCGCCGCTCTCGGAGCCCCCGACCTCGGGGCCGACGTGCTCGGGGCCGGCTCCCTCGAGGTCCGTGGCGGAGGCGATACGGGCGGTGCCCCGGTACGCGGTGCTGGAGGCCTTGTCGTCGTTGCCGGGGACCCGTTGCAGCTGGACGGTGCCCTCCTCGAAGGCCTGCGAGGTGGCGTCGATGGTGTCGGGGGCCTTGCCGCCGGTGGATTCGCAGGAGACCGAGACGGTGACGCTGCCGCCCGGGGAACCCGTGCTCGGGCTGACCTCCGCGACCGGGTCCGCGAAGGCGGCCGAGGCGGCGAAGCCGGCCATGGCACTGGCCAGAGCCGCGACGGACAGGACACTGGCGGTGCGACGCATGGGAAGGGCTCCTTCGACCGGCGACTTCAGGAGCACTCAGGTCGTGCCCCATAGCCCATCACAGCCCGCACGGCGGCGCGGCGCGCGCGGCCGGACCCCATTCGCGGGACGGAACCGGCCGAGCGGGTGACACACCCGACCCGTTGTTCGGACGTCAGTTCCTCAGCGCGGCCAGATCCCGCTCCAGCCCCCGCCCCCGCCGCTCCACCACCGCCGACGCCACGTCGGACAGTTTGCGGTTGCTGCCCTGGGAGAGTCGGCGCAGTACGCCGAAGGCGGCGTCCGCGTCGCAGGCCAGGACGTGCATGACGATGCCGCAGGCCTGGTCGACGACGGGGCGGGAGCGCAGGGCGGTGCCCAGCTGGTCGAGTTCGGTGAGGGCGGCGCGGTAGGAGCGGTCGCGGACAAGACAGGTCACGGCGAAGTCGCCGAGCGCCCGGGCGGGCCCGTGCGGGACGTCCTGCAGAGTGCCGGGCCGGAAGCCGTAGAGGCTGAGGGTGACGGTCAGCCCGGAGCGCCGGAACGGCAGCGTCACGCTGGAGCGCACCCCCGAGTCGAGCGCCAGGGCGCGGTACTCCGGCCAGCGTTCGTCGCGCAGCAGGTCCGGGGAGCGGGCGGGCTCGCCGCGCTCCAGGGCGGTCGGGATGGGCCCGTCGCCGGAGCGCAGCTGCACGGCGACGAGCGCTGCGAGGTCGGGATGGGTGACGGCGGCGGGCCGCTCCGGCCCTTCGTCGGTGACCATGCTGCTCGCACCGCAGCAGTCGGCCGTGCAGCGCACGGCCTGTTCGGCCAGTTCCGACAGTCTCCGCCCCGGAAGGGCGGACTCGGCAGACTCCGCTCCCCAGCGGCGGGGACGCCCCGTGTCCGACATGCAGCCCTCCTCCTCTTCCCCGCACCTGCCCGCTGACCCGGACCGGAAACAGCGGACGTCGGAGCGAGGGGCGCTAGGTTCTTGGCATGACCGAGACGGACGAATTCGGTGAAGAACTCGCGGACTTCGAACGCCGCATCGCTGAACTCAAGGCCGCACGAAGCGTGTCGGGCGGCGAGCTGCCCACCGTACTGGATGCGGCGATCTTCGAACTCGACCATGTGGTGGGCCAGTTGCTGCCCTGGTACGAGCGGCTCTCGGCATCCGGCACACCCCGTGCCGGCGCCGTCGCGGACCGCCAGGAACAGCACCTGCTGCGCACCGTGTTCCAGCGCCTGCCGCTCCCGGTCGCACTGGTCGACAAGGAGACGGTGGTACGGCGGCTGAACGGCGCGGCGAGCGCCTTCACCGGCGTCCGGGCCGGCTATGCGACGGGCCGTCCGCTGACCGGTCTGCTCGCCCACGCCGACCGGGCGGCGTTCCGCTCCCAGGCCGCGGCGGTGGCCCGCGGCGAGGGCGACCGCAGCCTCACCGTCCGTCTCCAGCAACGCCCTTCGGTCCCGGTGCACGCCACGCTGGCGGCCGTGCAGCCGAGCGGCGAGCCGCGCGCCACGGTCCTGGTGGTCCTCCAGCCCGGCGGTCTCGGCAGCCCCGCGCCGGCGGACCCGCCGACGGGTCGGACCCCGGACCTCGCCGAGGCGACCCGGCACGCGTCCCTGATGGACCTGATGGATGCGATGACCACGACCCTGCTGAACGCGGACCGCGAAACCGCTCTGGAGGCCGCGGCACGCGTGCTGCACGGCAGGTTCGCCGACTGGGTGGTCGCCGACGCGGGAACGGCAGGCGAAGCGGGACGCCTGTCCCGTACGGCAGTGCTCGCCCCCTCGGACAAGGAGGCGGCCGTACTCGAAACGCAGGATCCGGCCGCGTGCCCCCTCGTCGTCGAGACGGCGCGGACCGGATCTCCGGTGCTGCAGATCCGCCCGCCGGACCCGGACGCCTTCGGCCGGGACACGACGGGCGCCCCCGTCCTGGTACAGGCGAACGTCACCTCACTGCTGTGCGTGCCTCTGCAGGCCGAGGGCGCCGTTCACGGGGTGCTCACGCTGTTCCGCTGCGGACCCCGCCTGGCGTTCTCGATGGCCGAGGCGCAGGCGATGGACATGCTCTCCCGCCATGTCGCGCTGGCCATGGGCCCTATGCGACCTCCTGCATGACCTGCTCCCGCATCCGGGTGCAGCAGCGGCTGATCAGCCGCGACACATGCATCTGGGAGATCCCGAGCTGCTCGGCGATCCGGCTCTGCGTCATGTCGCCGAAGAACCGCATGTACAGGATGGCCCGCTCCCGCTCGGGCAGCGCGGCCAGCCGGGGCTTGACGGCCTCGCGGTCCACGACGGTGTCCAGCGCGGGGTCGGCCGAGCCGAGGGCGTCGCTGAGGGAGTAGCCGTCCTCGCTGCCGGGCAGTTCGGCGTCGAGCGAGAGGGCGGTGAAGCTCTCCAGGGCCTCCAGGCCGACCAGGACGTCCTCCTCGCTCATGCCCGCGTGCTCGGCGATCTCCGCGACGGTGGGCCTGCGGCCCGGGATGGTCTGGGAGAGGTCCTGGCCGGCGAACCGGACGCGGTTGCGCAGGTCCTGGACCCGGCGCGGCACGTGCAGGGTCCACATGTGGTCGCGGAAGTGCCGCTTGATCTCGCCGGTGATGGTGGGCACGGCGTAGCTCTCGAAGGCGTTGCCGCGTGCGGGGTCGTACCGGTCGACGGCCTTGACCAGGCCGAGGGCCGCGACCTGGCGCAGGTCCTCGAAGCTCTCACCGCGGCTGCGGAAGCGTCCCGCGAGCCGGTCGGCCATCGGCAGCCAGGCCTCGACGACCTGCTCGCGCAGTGTGTCGCGCTGGTGCCCGTCGGGGAGGGCGGCGAGCTTGCGGAAGGCGTCGGCGGTGTCGGGGGCGTCGTCGTGCGGGTGGTGCTTCGCGCTCACTGTGGTGGGCATGGTGCGTCGCAACTCCCTTGAAGGTGCTCTGGGTTGGACGGTCACCGTGGGAGGGAGGCCGCGCGTTCGGGACAGGCGCGGCCGGGGCGGCACAGGGCCGCTCCCACGGACGTGCCTCCTGTCCGAAGCACTGGACTTGCGCCTGCCCGGGACCTCTCGCCGCAAACACCCGCCCATGTTTCCGACGGCAGCGGGGACTGAAGGCGAAGGTGCAGGAGTTCCTGCCGGGGCGGGAGAAGAAGTAGCCGGTGCGGTACGGCTGTTGATCCGTCTCCTCAGCCGGTGTGGCGGATCCGGAAACGATCGGGTTCCGCCGGATCTCGATCGACGACTTGGACGGGTGTGCCCGCCCATTGCCAGACGCTGATGCCGGGCGTGCGGGAGAACTGGATCTGCCCGCGGGTGCCTTCGACGGCGACGCGCGGCCAGGATTCGGCAATGCGCGCCCGGTCCGTGCCGTGCGAACGCAGCAGCTCGGCGAGGACGGAGACCGTGTCGTAGCCCTCGAAGGCGACGAAGGAGGGCGCTGCGTCGAGCCGCTCGCGGAGGGTCTCCTCGACTCGTGCACCGAGCGGGCCGAGGCGCTCGGGCAGATAGCGCAGGAACGGGACCCCGGCGCCGTCGTCGCCCAGCAGCGTCGCCCATTCGGCGAACTCCGGCTGCCCGGCCGGAGCACCGATCATGATCTCGGCGAGGCGCCGGTCGCCGCGGACGGACTTGACGATCGGCACGGCGGGTTCCGGGTGGCCGACCAGGAGCAGGAGGGCTGTCGCGCGATGGTCGACGAGTTGGTCGCACACGGCCGCGGGGGTGGGCGCGCTCATGTCGAGCTCGATGACGGTGCCGCCGCGTGGAGCGAGGTGGTCCCGCAGGATGCGGGTCCCGGCTGCCCAGTAGACACTCGGCTGGGCTGCCACAGCGATTCGGCTGTGGCCCGCGCCGAGGAGGAAGTCCGCGTAGATCCGCCAGCCGCGGGACTGCGGCGGGGAAAGGCGCGCGACCCATTCCGTCGGCTCGTCGGTGAGCGCGTCGAGAACCGCTGACGAGCAGAGGAACGGCAGGCCGAGGGCGTCGGCCCGGGCGGCCGCGGCGCGAGCGACGACGCTGTGGTACTCCCCCGCCAGGGCGGCCACGCCCAGGTGAGCCAATTCGTCCACGGCCGCCGCGGCCCGCCGTGGATCAGCCGCGGTGTCCCGGACCACCAGCTCGAGCGGCCTGCCGACGATCCCGCCGGCGTCATTGACCTCGCGAACGGCCAGCTCGAGTCCGGCGAGCAGATGCCGGCCCGCGTCGACCCAGCCGGGCCGAGTCAGCGGAACGAGAACGCCGATCCGGACGGCTGATCCGTCAGTACGCACCGCTCCGGGTGACGATGGCGGCGTATTCATGCGTCGGCGTCTCCCCCGTGGCGACTCGAATGCAGTTCGCCGGCCGAGGGTAGCCGAGCCGAGAACGCCCGGCTTCGGCACCCCGTCCCGTGGCCGTCAGCCGACGGTGGTGTCACCCTTCCGGGCCCGGGCCAGGGCTCCGCAGGATCGTGAGTGGCACCGTCGCCGGGCCGGCCAGGGCGTCTTCGCTCGGGTCGGCCTTCTTCGCGGGCAGTAGCAGCTCCTCATAGCGGCCCAGTGCCAGCACTACGCCGAGCATGAGGAGCGGGATGAGCACAGCGAGCACTGCCATGGCCGTTCCCTCCCCTGGATGTGCGTTGGGGGTGGAGTTCGGGTCTCCCGTCGTTCGCTGTGCAAACCCTGTGTCGGCCTCCGGTCTTCGGGTACGCGGTGCCCACCCCCGAAGATCTGGAGGGAGTCATGCAGCGAGGAAGTGACCGGCTGAGCGTCCACCGCGACGAGGAGATGAAGCACGAACTGAAGGGTCTGCTCCGGTCCGGGCACCCCACGCGGAGCGAGGACTGGCACGATCCCGAACCCACCGCCGACGACGACCCGGAGGTCGCGGGCGGCCCGATCACCCCCGGGCGTTCCCGGGCCACGGTGGCGGCGATCCGCACGGAACTGGCCCGCCACCTGAACCGCCACGCGTTCCCCGCGGGGCCCCGCGAACTGGCCCGCGCCCTGCGCCGCGCCTACGCCCCGGACGCCCTGCTGGAACCGGTGGAACACCTCCCCCGCACGGCCCGCTACCACACGGTCCAGGAACTGGCGGAGGCTCTGGTGGGCGCCGGGCGGGAGCGAAGGCCGTAGGCAATCGTCGGCATCGGCCGAGGAACGGAGGAAGGCCAACTGTGACGGCTGCTTTCGTCAGGGAGGTCATGACGCCGGGCGTGGTCGCCGTCCGCCCGGACGCGTCACTTGTCGAGGCGGCGCAGCTGATGCGCGCGCAGGACATCGGGGATGTGCTGGTGGCCGACGGGCAGCAGGTCGTCGGGGTGCTCACCGACCGTGACATCGCCGTGCGTGCGGTGGCGGAGGGCGCCGATCCGCTGACGGTGAGCGCACAGTCCGTGTGCACGCCGGATCCGGTGCTCGTCGCCCCGGACGACCCCGTCTCGGCCGCCGTCGCGCTGATGCGGGCGCATGCCGTGCGCCGGCTGCCGGTCGTCGAGGACGGGCTGCCGGTCGGGATCGTCAGCCTCGGCGACCTGGCCGAGGCGCAGGACCCGGACTCGGCGCTCGCCGAGATCAGCCGGGCGGAGCCGGGCGGCCGGGGCGCCGTATGAGCCGGGAGCGGCCGCCGAGATCGGCTCCGGCGTCAGGGGCGACGTCGGCGACATGACCACCCGCTACCTCCCGTAGAGGCTGCTGCCGAGCAGGTTCGTACCCGGTCTCGCACCGCGGCCCGCCGTCCCCCGGCCATCTCGCCGGCATCGCCGCCGCAGCAACAAGTACTCCACGGCCGACGAGGCCAACTGGCATGCGCCGAAAGGACGTTGAACCATCATGCGTATCGCATTCCTGACCGCACGCGAGGGCGTGGAACAGATCGAGCTCACCGAGCCGTGGCAGGCCGTGAAGGCCGCCGGCCACGAGCCCGTGCTGGTGTCGACCAAGTCAGGTGAGATCCAGGCCTTCGACCACCTCGACAAGGCGGACACCTTCCCCGTGGACGAGGTGGTGGGCGAGGCCACGGCCGGCTCCTTCGGCGGCCTGGTCCTGCCGGGCGGCGTGGCCAACCCCGACTTCCTCCGCATGGATGAGAAGGCGGTGGCGTTCGTACGGGACTTCTTCGACCAGGGCAGGCCGGTGGCCGCGATCTGCCACGCACCGTGGACGCTGGTCGAGGCGGATGTCGTGCGGGGCCGCACCCTCACCTCGTGGCCGAGCCTGCGCACCGACATCCGCAACGCGGGCGGCACCTGGGTGGACGAGCAGGTGAAGATCGACGAAAACGGCCCGAACAAGCTGATCACCAGCCGCAGGCCGAAGGACCTGAAGGCGTTCTGCGACGCGTTCCTGCACGTGTTCTCCGAGGAGGCCGGCTGATGGGATCCCCGGCAGAGCGCAAGCGACTCGCCCGTCGCCGGTGGGCGCGCCCGGCTCGGGCGTGGGTGTGGTGGCGGAGCGGGGCGTGGTGACGGACACGTCACCGGGACCCGCCGGTGCGGCGCTGAGCGCAACGCGTCATGTGCGGGGAGTCGCCGACTCCCCGCACCGGCGGTCCCGGGCGCCTTCGCGGGTGCGGCCCGCGGACACCATGCGCCGCGGGTTGCGGCGCAGGTACTCGCCCTCCAGCTGGGCCATGCGATCGTTGTGGGCCCGCAGCGCGTCGGTCGAGCCGTACAGCAAGGTGTCGTGGCGCGTGCGGTGGATCGTCTCCAGCTCCTTCATGAGCTGCTGGTCGTCCAGCCGGCTTGGGTCGACTCCGGTCATGGTGGTGCCCCGCTCGTCGTGTTCGTCCATGCGGTCCGGGTACCCGCCCGGTCAGCACTACCCCCAACGGTGTCCGGGAGGGAGCCATGGATCTCGCCTTTCTGCCTCCACTCTACGAACATCCGGGGTCCTGGGCCTCCGTGTACGTCGAGACCTCCCGGCACACGGAGGACACGCCCCACGAACGGCACCTCCCGTCCGTGACGCTTGCCCGGGGAGGACCCGGTCTGCTGAAGATCCCCGGCGAACAGCAGTCCCGGCCGACCCCCGCGGACGATGCCCTCATCCGCTCCGCGGTGACCACGGGCGCCCCGGCCCTGTCGGTGGCACCGGCGGCCGAGGCGACCGGCGGCCGGCTCCCGGAGGGCGGCCCGGGAGCCCTGCTGCGGTGGTCATGACCCCATGGACGGCGGCCGGCGGGCCGTACATGAGCCCTCGCCCGCCGGTCGTCACCGCACCCGCTCCACGCGCCGTTCGTCCCACACCGGCACGGTGGTCTCGCGGACGCGGCCGTCGCTGCCGAAGACCAGGTACCGGTCGAAGGAGCGGGCGAACCAGCGGTCGTGCGTGACCGCGAGCACCGTGCCGTCGAAGGCCTCAAGACCCTCCTGGAGCGCCTCGGCGGACTCCAGGTCGAGGTTGTCGGTCGGCTCGTCGAGCAGCAGGGCGGTGACGCCCTCCAGCTCCAGCAGCAGGATCTGGAAGCGGGCCTGCTGGCCGCCGGAGAGCCGGTCGAAGGTCTGCTCGGCCTGGTTCGTCAGCTCGTAGCGGCGCAGACGGGACATCGCCGCACCCCGGTCCTGGGAGTGCTCCTGCCACAGAATGTCGAGAAGCTTGCGGCCCTGCAGCTCGGGGTGCGCGTGCGTCTGCGCGAAGTGCCCGGGCACGACCCGCGCGCCGAGCTTCCACTCCCCGCTGTGCGCCACGTCCTCACCGGCCAGCAGCCGCAGGAAGTGCGACTTGCCGGAGCCGTTGGAGCCGAGGACCGCGACCCGTTCGCCGTAGAAGACCTCCAGGTCGAAGGGTTTCATCAGGCCGGTGAGCTCAAGTCCCTTGCAGGTGACGGCCCTTACTCCGGTACGGCCGCCCTTGATCCGCATCTTGATGTCCTGCTCGCGCGGCGGCTCCGGCGGCGGACCCGCCTCCTCGAACTTGCGCAGACGGGTCTGGGCGGCCTGGTAGCGGGACGCCAACTCGTGGCTGATGGAGGCCGCCTGACGGAGGTTCAGTACCAGCTTCTTCAGCTGCGCGTGCTTCTCGTCCCAGCGGCGGCGCAACTCCTCGAAGCGGGCGAAGCGTTCCCGCCGGGCATCGTGGTACGTGGCGAATCCGCCGCCGTGCACCCAGGCGTCGGCGCCCGCGGGCGAGGGCTCCACGGAGACGATCTTCTCGGCGGCGCGGGCGAGGAGTTCGCGGTCGTGGGAGACGAAGAGGACCGTCTTGCGGGTTTCCTTCAGCCGCTCCTCCAGCCAGCGCTTGCCGGGCACGTCGAGGTAGTTGTCGGGCTCGTCGAGCAGCAGCACCTCGTCGGTGCCCCGCAGCAGCGCCTCCAGCACCAGCCGCTTCTGCTCACCGCCGGACAGCGTGCGCACCTGCCGGAACTGCGCCTTCTCGTACGGCACCCCGAGCGCGGCCGTGGTGCACATGTCCCACAGCGTCTCCGCCTCGTACCCGCGCACCTCGGCCCAGTCGGAAAGGGCCTGCGCGTACTGCAGCTGGGCGGCCTCGTCGTCGACGGTCATGATGGCGTGCTCGGCCTTGTCGACGGCCTTCGCGGCCTCCTGGATACGGGGTGGCGCGACCGATACCAGCAGGTCCCGTACGGTCGTCTCGTCCCGTACGGACCCCACGAACTGCCGCATCACACCCAGGCCGCCACTGACGGTGACCGTGCCCCCGTGCGGTTTCAGCTCGCCGGAGATCAGTCGCAGCAGGGTTGTCTTGCCGGCGCCATTGGGCCCGACGAGGGCCACAGCGGCCCCTTCGCCCACCCGGAAGGACACATCGCCGAGCAGCGCCCTCCCGTCGGGGAGGTAGTACTCGAGGTGTGCGGCTTCCAGATGTCCCATGAGGCCGCATTCTGCGGGTGCCCCGCGGGGTCGGGCAAACGCTTATCGCGCTTCGTCGAGAGGGCGACCGGTGGGCCCGCCCTCGCCGGCCGGGGCCACCGTCGCGCCCGCCCAGGTGATCGCCTTCCAGCCGTCCGTCGGCGAGCCCTCCAGGATCACCACGCCGGTGTTGTCCAGGGGGCGTGCGGCGGCGAAGGGAACGTCCACGTTGTCGGCGCGGGCCGCCGTCCACATGCGGATCGCCGCGCCGTGGCTGACCATCGCGACCGTACCGGCGCCGCTGCCCGCGGCCTCGGCGACGACGGCGTCGTAGCGTGCGAGCGCCTCGGCGCCGCTCTCGCCGCCCGGCATCCTCAGCTCCGTGTCCCCGGCGGCCCAGGCGAAGACCGTCTTCATGTACAGCTCGCCCTGCTCGGTGTTCCCGGGCAGCATCTCCAGATCGCCCGCTTCGAGCTCGCGGATGCCGCCGCGAACCAGGACGTCGAGGCCGCGGGCGGCGGCCAGCGGGGCGGCGGTGAGCTGCGTGCGCACGAGGGTGGAGGCGTACAGGGCCTCGATGTCCTCGCCGGCGAGCGCCTCGGGGAGGGCGGCGGCCTGCTGCTCGCCCAGTGCGGTCAGGCCCGGTCCCGGGATTGCGGTGTCGAGCAGGAAGTCGACGTTCGAGGGGGTCTGGCCGTGGCGTATGAGGAGCAGACGCATACAGGGCTCTCCGGGTGTCGATCACGGCCCGCACGACAAGAAACGGGCACTTCAGGGTACCCGCCACCGTATGAGCCCAGACGTCGACCTCACTCTCCCGAAGCCCGGCCCCCACCCGCTGCGCAATCGGCTGCTCGCGCTCGACGGCCGTCTCTTCGAGTTCGCCGCCGAGCGGAACTGGCCGGCCGCCGAGCCCGTGCTGCCGCGGCTGAGCAGGAGCGCGAACCACGGTGTGCTGTGGTTCGCCGTGGCGGCCGCGATGGCCGCGAGCCACACCCCGCGGGCCCGCCGGGCGGCCGCACGCGGCCTCGCCTCCCTCAGCCTGGCCTCCCTGACCATCAACACCCTCGGCAAGCGCTCGGTGCGCCGCCCGAGGCCCGTACTGGACCCGGTGCCGCTGGTGCGGCAGCTGAAGCGGCAGCCCATCACCACGTCGTTCCCGTCCGGCCACTCCGCCTCCGCGGCGGCGTTCGCGGCCGGTGTGGCGCTGGAGTCCCCTGCCTGGGGCGCGGTGGTCGCCCCCATCGCCTGGTCGGTCGCGCTCTCCCGCGTCTACACCGGCGTCCACTTCCCGAGCGATGTGCTCACGGGCGCGGCCCTCGGCGTGGGCGCCGCGTTCGCCGTACGGGGCATGGTGCCGACGCGCGCCCAGATCGTGCCGCCGGCCCGGCCCCGCGCGGACGTCCCGGCGCTGCCGGACGGCGCGGGGCTGGTCGTCGTGGCGAACACCGCCTCGGGGACCGCCGACCGGGTGCGCGCCTTGCAGGACGGTCTGCCCGGGGCCGAGGTCGTCGAGTGCGAACCGGCCGACGTACGGGCCGAGTTGGAGAAGGCGGCCGCCCGCGCGCAGGTGCTCGGCGTGTGCGGCGGCGACGGCACGGTCAACGCGGCCGCCGAGATCGCTCTGCGGCACGACGTGCCCCTCGCGGTCCTGCCCGGGGGCACGCTCAACCACTTCGCCTACGACCTCGGCGTGGAGGGCGCCCGCGATCTGACCCGGGCGATCCAGCAGGGCGAGGGCGTGAAGGTCGACGTCGGCCGCTTCGCCTGCGACGGCAAGCAGGGCGTCTTCCTCAACGCGTGCAGCCTGGGCGCCTATCCGGAGCTGGTGCTCGAGCGGGACCGCTGGTCGAAGCGGATCGGCGGCTGGCCGGCCGGGGTGCTCGCGGCACTGCGCGTCCTGCGCGCCGACCGGCACCCGCTGGAGGCCGAGTTCCGCGGGCAGGCCCGGCCGCTGTGGCTGCTGTTCGTCGGCAACGGCACCTACCACCGCATGGGTCTCGCGCCCGGCCGCCGACTCGACCTCGCGGACGGCCAGTTCGACGTACGGGTGGTGCACGGCGGCCGGCGGCCCGGGTTGCGCCTGCTCGCCGCCGCCGTCGCGGGACCGCTGACCCGCTCCCCCGCCCATGCCGCGGTCCAGGTGAACCGACTGCACCTGACCGGTGTCGAACCGGGCACGCTCCTCGCCTACGACGGCGAAGTCACCGAGGTGGACAGCGAGGTCACGCTGGAGAAGCTGCCCGAGGCACTCACGGTGTACCGCCCGATGCCCGCTTCCTGACGACCAGTCAGTCCACATCGCAAAACGCAGGTCTCACCATTCGACATGCGGGCGTACGGTGATGCGTACCGGCGACACGTCGAACAGGGGAGTTCAGCCATGTCGAAACCGCAGGAGACGGCCGTCTACACGCACGGGCACCACGAGTCGGTGCTGCGTTCGCACACCTGGCGGACCGCCGCCAACTCCGCGGCCTATCTGCTCGGCTCGCTGAAGCCCCACATGAAGATCCTGGACATCGGCTGCGGCCCGGGCACCATCACCGCCGACCTGGCGGAACTGGTCCCCGACGGGCACGTCACCGGCGTCGACCACGCGCCGGGAATCCTGGCGCAGGCCCGGGCCACGGCCGCCGAACGGGGCCTGAAGAACGTGGAGTTCGCGGTCGCCGACGTGCACGCCCTGGACTACCCGGACGACACGTTCTGCGTCGTCCACGCCCACCAGGTCCTGCAGCACGTCGGCGATCCGGTGCAGGCGCTGCGGGAGATGAAGCGGGTCGCCAGACCGAACGGGTTCATCGCCGTCCGCGACTCGGACTATGCGGCGATGACCTGGTATCCGGCGTCCCAGGGCATGGACGACTGGCTGGACCTGTACCGACGGGTGGCCCGCGCCAACGGCGGTGAGCCGGACGCCGGACGCCGGCTCAAGTCCTGGGCGCTGCAGGCGGGGCTGACCGACATCACGGCGACCTCCGCCACCTGGACCTTCTCGACGCCGGAGGAGCGGGCGTGGTGGAGCGGGCTGTGGGCGGACCGGACGCTGGCGTCGGCGTACGCGGAGCGGGCCACGGAGGGCGGGCACGCGACGGTTTCACAACTGCGGGCCGTGTCGGACGCCTGGCGGGAGTGGGGAGCGCGGGGGGACGGCTGGTTCAGCGTGCTGCACGGAGAGATTCTGTGCCGAAAGGATGCCTGAATCTCCTTTTCCGGGATACCCGACGAGCAGGAGGTTCACATTATGGTTGCGATCCTGCTCGTATTGCTTCTGGCGCTGGTTCTCTTCGGCGCGGGATTCGCCCTGAAGGCACTGTGGTGGATTGCGCTGATAGTTCTCGCGGTGTGGCTGCTGGGATTCCTGGTGCGCGGCACGAACGCAGCCGGCCACCGCGGGCGCTGGTACCGCTGGTAGTCAGTTCCTGGGAAGCAACGGTCCGAGCGGCCCGAGGTCCAGATTCAGGTCCTCGGGCCGCAGCCCGTACCGCTCGCGCAGTTCGGTCATGCGGTCGTCGAGGAGCATGAGCGTGAGCCCGATCCGCTCCTCCTGGTCCTCGCTGAGGTCACCGGTGTCGAAGCGGCGCAGCGCCTGGCGTTCCATGAGCTGGCGCAGCAGTTCGACGACGGTCAGGACGAGTTTGACGAGGTCGCGTTCGACGGTGTCGGGTTCCAGGTCCAGCCGGTCTCGACGCTGGGTCATGTCAACTCCCCCCAAGGTGACGGAACTTGCTCGTTGACCGAGCTGATCAGCGCGTTCAGGTCGATGCGGACGAGGTCGACGTCCGCGATGCGCAGGGTGATGTCACCGGTGATGACGACCCCGCCGGCGAGCAGCCGGTCGAGCAGGTCCACGAGGGCGATCTCACGGCGTTCGACGACGGTCACGACTCTTCCCCCGCGAAGGAATAGGCGGCCCACGGGCCGGTGAGTTCGACTCGTATTGCGGGGCTGTTCAGCTTTGTTTCGTCCTTGCTCCGGTCCACCAGTTCCACGAATTCCTCGGAGTCATTGCGGGACACCAGATAGGCGGCGTTGAGAACATTCCGGCCGGAGACTCCGGACAGGGCGGGATTCTGCGGAGCGTGCAACCGGGAATCATCGGCGTACGCGGAAAGCGCGGCGTGCAGATGGTCGGCGAACTCCTCGGTCTGCTTCCACATGTCCTCGTCCGCCCGCACCCGCTTACGCCGTTGGCGCAGATAGTCCCGGCCCGACACCGCCTTCTGCGCGGGTGCGTCGCTTTCCTCGGGTTCGGTTTCGGCGTAGACCTTGACGCCCCATTCCACCCGCCCCTCCAGCCGGTCGAGGGTGCGCCGGAAGTCGTCCTCGCGGGCCTCCATCATCACGCGGACACCGCTGTCGTCCCGGAAGACGGTGGCCAGCCGCAGGGGCAGCGGAGTGGTGACGACGGTGAGGGCGTCGATCACGCTCTGGTGGGCCCGCGCCGTCTCGGTCAGCCAGTCCAGGTCCTCCAGACGCCTGCGGAGCGGCTCCTCGGCGAAGTCCCGCTCCGGCACATGGCTGACCACAGCGATCAGACCGTGGTGGGTCAGCACTCTGGGCGGATCACCCGCCACGCCCTTCAACTGGGACTGCAACGGGGCGCCGAAGGGACGGCAGACGGCGTAGACGTACCGCAGTCCGGTCATGGGGCCTCCTCCTCTCGCTCCACCCTGCCGTTCTCCAGTTGCGCGACTCGCTCGCGCAACTCGGCGTTCTCCCGGGCGAGCTCCTTGCGGCGGGCGCCGGAGGACAACGCAGGGTCGTCCTCCCACCAGTCGATGCCCATCTCCTTCGCCTTGTCCACCGAAGCGACGATCAGCCGGA
Organism: Streptomyces sp. NPDC001663; assembly: GCF_042893105.1. Lineage (NCBI taxonomy): Bacteria > Bacillati > Actinomycetota > Actinomycetes > Kitasatosporales > Streptomycetaceae > Streptomyces > Streptomyces sp. NPDC001663. Next base: position 909,000 of record NZ_JBIAUR010000001.1, read on the forward strand.
GTTTGATCGTGAGGAGTTCGATGTCGAGCAGGTTGATCCGGATGTCACCGGCGATCACGATGCCCTTGTCGAGGACGCGTTCCAGGATGTCGGCAAGGTTGGCGCCCGACCCCTGTCCATAGGGCTCGGGCAGCCGGCCGGCCATGCTCATCGACGGCCCCCGCCGTCGGCGTACTCGTACTCGGGCTCAGGCTCTTCCTCGCCTTCCTCTTCGTACTCCTCCTCGTACTCGCCCTCGGGCTCCTCGCCCTCCTCTTCGCCCGCTTCCTCCTCGGGCTCCTCTTCCTCCTCTTCCGCCCTGGGCTCCTCTTCCTCGTCGTATTCGCCCTCGGGCTCCTCGCCGTCGTACGACTCCTCGCCCTCCTGAGCGGCCTCCTCCTCGGCGACGGCGTCCTCGTGGCTCTGGACGACCTCGCCGTCGCGGATCTCGCCGCGCCAGCTGTCCGTCGCCTCTCCCTTGAGGGTGACGAAGCGGACGAAGTTCTTGAGGTCGAGGCGGGCCCGGCGGCCCTGGGCTCGCCAGATGTTGCCGGTCTTCTCGAACAGGCCCTTGGGGTAGTACTCGATGAGCAGCACGATGCGGGTGAGGCTGTCGTCGAGCGTGTGGAAGGAGACGACACCCTTCGTGGTGCCCTTGGCACCCTCCGAGGTCCAGGAGATCCGGTCGTCCGGCACCTGCTCGGTGGTCTTCGCCTTCCAGCTGCGGCTGGACCAGAAGACCTTCAGCTGCCAGTCCGACTGGATGTCGTCGGAGCGGTTGGCGCCCTTCACGCCCTTCGCGAAGGTGCTGAACTCCTGGTACTGGGTCCACTGGTCGTAGGCCGTGCGCAGCGGCACGCCGATGTCGACGTACTCGAGGATGACGGTGGGCTTCTTGCCCGCGCCCTTCTTGCGCTTGCTCTTGCCGCCGAGGCCCTTGAAGGCCTGGACGACGTTGTCCTTGGCACGGGTGGCGCCGACCCCCAGCGCGGTGCGCAGGGGGCCCTTGCCCTCGGCGAGCTTGCGGCCGCCGTCGAGCGCGAGCTTGGCGAAGCCCGGGCTGTTGCCCTCGGCGATGTCGTTCAGCTTGACGGTGGTCTCGCCGAGTTTGCGGCCGAGGCCCATCATCATGCGCGTGGTCTGTGCGGCCAGGTACTCCTGCAGTTCGGCCTTGAGCCGGTCGGCGGCCTCGCTGTGGGCCATGTCCGTCAGCTGGCCGGTCACCCCTTTGGCGCCGCTCGCGGCTGAGGTCGCGGATCCGAGCGTCTCGGTCATCGCTCACCGCCTCCCTTCGGCAGGCGGGCCCGGGCGGAGCGGGCACCGCCCCTGGCGGCGGCCGTCTTGCGGGCGGCCGTCCTCTTGGTGGCGGTCTTCTTCGCCGTCTGCTTCGTCGCGGTCTTCTTGGCCGGGGCCTTCTTCGCCGGAGCGCGCTTCGCGGCCGACTTCTTGGCCGGGGCCTTCTTCGCGGCCTTCTTGGCGGTCTTCGCCGGGCCCCGATCGTCCTCGTCGTCCGAAGACTCCTCCTCGGCCTCCGGCTCGCCGTTCTCACTCTCCGCGGCCTCGGACTCCTCGGCCTCGGGCTCGTCGTCCTCGTGCTCCTCCCGGGGCTCCTCCCCCTCACTCTCCTCCGGCTCCTCGCTCTCGTCATCCTCGAGGAGGTCCGTCGCCTGCCCTGTCACGCCCTCGAGCTGGTCGCGGACCTGGGCGGTGCGTCCGTGAAGGCGGTCGGCGAGGGCATCCATCTGCCGCTCGACCATCGCGCCCGAGGCAGCCTTGCCGACACCGCGCAGGTCCTCGCGCAGCTGGTCCCCGATCTCCTTGAACTGCGGATTGTTCTGCAGCTGCTGGGATGCCAGGTCCGCGAGGGCCCGCGGGCTCAGATGCATCCGCTTGCCGGCCACCATGGTGCCGACCGCGAACGCCAGTTTCATCTTCTTCGTACGTCCGAGGACGTAGCCGGCCCCTATCGCGAGGCCCAGTCCCACTCGGTTCATCCTGTTGTCCAGTTCCCTGGGGCCGCGCGACCGCGCAGGCCGATTTCCATCCGGTCCAGAAGCTCGTCCTCCTGTCGGTCGAACTCCTCCTCGTCGATCTCGCCCGCCTCCAACTGCTGCTCGAGCCTGGCGAGTTCGGTCCTGATGGTGGCCGGGTCGTAGTAGATCCGTTCCGCCTCCTGCAGCACCTGTCCGATCACCCACCCGCTTCCGCGCACCGGGGCGAAGGGCAGCAGGACCAGCTCCTTGATCAGTCCCACGGCGTCACTCCTGGGCGATTCCCGGGCCGGCGGTGCTGCCCGCGTGCTCGGCGGGGCCGGGCTCGACGAAGCTGTACGGCGGCAGCGGGCCGTTGACGCGCAGCTCTATGTGCGGGTGGCCCTTGCGGACCTGCTCCACCTCGGCCAGGAACGACTCGGCGGCGTCGCGCTCGACCAGGAAGGACAGGTTGACCAGCCAGCCGGTGGACTCGGGGCCCGCGTTCACGGCGGTGGCGACCGGTTCCAGGGCGCTCTGCACCTCGGCCGCGTCCTCGGTCTCCCGGTCCTTGACCGCGGCGACGACCATCTCGCCGAGCCGGAGCCGCTGCTCGTAACTGCCGCCGCCCGACTGCCGGTTGGCCTCCGTCATGGCGCGGATCTCCGGGTTCTCGGACATCACGCGGTGCAGTACGGCCTCTTCCTGGTGGGTGGCCTTGACGTTGTACTCGACCTTGCCGTCCAGGGCCTGCAGCCGCTCCTTGTAGTGGTCGGCGCGCTCGGTGAGCACACTGGTGACCGTGTCGTCGTCCGGGGCGACGCTGCCGAACCGCATGGGCAGCACGGCGCCCGCGGCGCCCGCCTCGGCCAGCACGTTCTGGTGGGCGAGCAGGTCCTTGCGCTTGGGCCGCAACCCCTCGGGAGCGTCGCTCACCACGGCGGCGAGGTCGCCCGCCGTGAGGACGCGGACCGGGAGGGGAGGGTCGCCTACACCGCCCATGCCCTTGGGGAGCGCGGAATGCGATTTCGCGGTGATGCCGTACACGTACGTACTCACTCCTGCTCCTCCTTCCTGCGCGAGGACGTCGCCTTGCGGGCGCGCGGGCGGGACTCGGTCTCGCGCTCGCGGCCACCCTCCTCACGTGCCTCTTTGAAGGCGTCGGAGATGGTCTCGGCCGCTCCGGAGAGCGCGCCCTTGGACTTGCCGCGCGCGCCGGACTCGGTGATCTCGCCGACCATGTCGGGCAGACCCGGGCTCTTGCGCGCCCCTGCCTCCAGGTCGAGGCGGTTGCACGCCTCGGCGAAGCGCAGATAGGTGTCGACGCTGGCCACGACGACACGTATGTCGATCTTGAGGATCTCGATGCCGACCAGGGAGACACGTACGAACGCGTCGATCACGAGACCTCTGTCGAGGACCAGTTCCAGAACGTCGTAGAGGCCGCTGGAGCCGCCTCCGCCGCCGCTCTGTGCCGGGACAACGGTCATGCCGACCGCGCCTCCTTGTCTGTGTGAGTTACGGAAATGCGGCCTAGCGGCCGCCGGGCCTGTGTGCGTCGGAACGTCCGCGTTCGTAGCGGCGGACGCGCCGGTAGCCGGTGAGCTGCCCCTCGGAGTCGAGGTCGACCTGATAGCTCGCCATCAGGCTCATCGTGTCCGGGACCCGGGCCAGCTCGAGGACCTCGACCTCCAGGGACCAGCCGTCCTCGGTCTGTTCGAAGGACGAGACGGTCTCGGCGGCCATGCCGGTCAGCTCCGCGAGCTGCGTGCGCGCCTGGCTCAGCAGCTCCATCGGGCTCGGCTTCTTGTCCGTCACGTCTTCCCCGTCGGATCGCTTGTCGGATTTCTGTGAACGTTGCGAGTCTTGGGTGTCTTTTGTGTTCGCCATGGCCACCTCCGGGCCCGGGTGGCCGCAATGCCGCAGGCCAAACCTCTACAAGCCGCCATTCAGAAATTCAGCAGCCGTCCCCTGGGCGCCACAACGCGTCGAGCCTGCGCCGGGCCGGTCCCAGGGCGCGGCCGCGGCCCAGGGCGCCCCACGGGTCGGTGCGGGCCTGTGCGACGGCGTCGGCGATGGTCCAGCGGCGCGCGTGCAGGGCCGGGTCGTCCAGCTGGTCCCAGGCGATCGGGGTGGCCACGGGGGCGCCGGGCCGGGCACGGACGGTGAGCGGTGCGACGGCGGTCTGTGCGTAGGCGTTGCGGCCGATGTCGAGGTAGAGGCGGTCGCCGCGCTCCTTCTTGCGTACGGCGGTGGTGAGCCGGTCCGGGTGGGCCTCGGCGAGGGTGTCGGCGACATCGCGGGCGAAGGCGCGGACCTCGTCGAAGTCGTGCCGGCCGTTGAGCGGCACGACGAGGTGCAGCCCGCGCGAGCCGGTGGTCATCAGCGCCGAGGGCAGCTTCAGCTCGTCGAGGAGTTCCCCGAGCAGCCGGGCCGCCTCGCGCACCGCCGCGAAGTCGTCCCCGGACGAAGGGTCGAGGTCGAACACCATCCGGTCGGGCCGGTCCTCGTGCCCGACCCTGGACAGCCAGCGGTGCAGGGTCACGGCCGCCTGGTCGGCGAGGTACACGAGGGTGGCGGAGTCGTCGCACACGGTGTGGCAGACGGTGCCGCCCTGCTTGGCCTCCTCGACGCGGGTGATCCACTCCGGGTAGTTCTCCGGGGTGTTCTTCTGCATGAAGCGCGGGCCGTCCAGCCCGTCCGGGTGCCGTTCCAGCATCAGCGGCCGGCCGCGCAGGTGCGGCAGCATCAGCGGGGCGGCGGACCGGTAGTAATCGACGAGGTCGCCCTTGGTGTACTCCTTCGCGTCGCCATCGCCGGGGAAGAGCACCTTGCCGGCCCGGTGGACCTCCACCGTGCGGCGCCCGGCCCGCACGGTGCGTACGTCTTGGCTCACCGCACGACCGCCTCCTCCACCAGCAGCTTCGCGGCCGCCGCGATCGACTCGGCGTCGATGCCCGCGGCGTGCAGCTGCTCGTCCGGGGAGGCCGAGCCCGGCATCGCGCGCACGGCGAGACGCACCAGGCGCGGCACGGGCCGCCCGTCGAGGAACGCGTCCAGGACGGCGTCACCGAGGCCGCCCTCCTCGTGGTGGTCCTCCACGGTCATGAGGCAGCCGGTGTCCTCGGCGGCGCGGCGCAGGGTGAGCCGGTCGACGGGCTTGACCGAGTAGAGGTCGACGACCCGGACCTTGATGCCGTCCCGGTCCAGCGCGTCGGCGGCGGCCAGCGCCTCGGCCACGGTGACGCCCGCGGCGACGATGGTCAGCCGGTCGTGGTCAGAGGAGCGCAGCACCTTGCTGCCGCCGATGGGGAACTCCTCGTCGGCGCCGTAGATCACCTTGCTCTCGCCGCGCGAGGTGCGCAGGTACCGGACGCCCTCGCGGCCCGCCATCGCGGCGACGAGCTGCGCGGTCTGGTTGGCATCGCAGGGGTAGAGCACGGTCGAGCCGTGCACCGCCCGCATCATCGCGAGGTCCTCCAGACCCATCTGGGAGGGCCCGTCCTGGCCGATGGCGGTGCCCGCGTGCGAGCCGACGAGGTTGATGCCGGCACCGCTGACCGAGGCCATGCGCACGAAGTCGTACGCACGCGTCAGGAACGCCGCGAACGTGGAGGCGTACGGCACCCAGCCGCGCGCGGCCAGCCCGACGGCGGTGGCGACCATCTCCTGCTCGGCGATGTAGCACTCGAAGTAGCGGTCGGGGTGCTCCTTGGCGAAGAACTCCGCGCGCGTGGAGTCCCCGACCTCGCCGTCGAGGGCCACGACGTCGCTGCGCCCGGAGCCGAGCGCGGCCAGCGCCTGCCCGAAGGCGTCGCGGGTGGCGACCTCGTCTCCCTTGTCCCAACGGGGCAGTTCGTAGTGGCCGGCGCGTACGGCGTGCAGCATGCGGGCGGCGGGCGGCTCGTGGACCCGGACGCGGATGTCTCGGGGGCCGCCGAGCTCGGCGATCGCCTCGTCCGCCTCGGGCAGCGGTTTGCCGTGCAGTCCCTCGCGGTCCTGGACGGACGCGACGCCCTTGCCCTTGAGGGTGCGGGCGAGGATCGCGGTCGGCTGCCCGGTGGTCGAGATCGCCTCGCCGTAAGCTCGGTCGACGGCGTCCACGTCGTGCCCGTCGACCTCGATGGTGTGCCAGCCGAACGCCTGGAAGCGGCGGGCGTAGGCGTCGAGGTCGTGTCCGTGCCGGGTGGGACCGCGCTGCCCCAGCCGGTTCACGTCGACGATGGCCGTGAGGTTGTCCAGATGCTCGTACGCCGCATGCTCGGCGGCCTCCCAGATCGACCCCTCGGCCAGCTCGCTGTCCCCGCACAGCACCCACACCCGGTAGCCGGAGCGGTCCAGCCGCTTGCCGGCCAGCGCGATGCCGACGCCGACGGGCAGCCCCTGGCCGAGGGAACCGGTGGCCGTCTCGACCCACGGCAGCCTGCGCGGAGTCGGATGCCCCTCCAGCCGGCTGCCCAGCTTGCGGAAACTGAGCAGTTCGTCGTCGTCGACGGCGCCGGCCGCCTTGTAGGCGGAGTAGAGGAGGGGCGAGGCGTGGCCCTTGGAGAGGACGAAGCGGTCGTTGCCGGGGTGCGCGGGCCGGTCGAAGTCGTAGCGGAGGTGGTTGGCGAGCAGTACGGCCATCAGGTCCGCGGCGGACATCGAGGACGTCGGATGCCCGGACCCCGCGGCATCGGCCGCGCGCACACTGTCCACGCGCAACTGCTGGGCGAGCTCGACGAGTTCGGCGGTGTTCATGAGTCTCCTTCCGCGGGAGAGTCGGGGCTTCGTTTGACGGGGTCGGGAGGTTCGCCGCCGGGCTGGGCCTCGGCGGCTTGGTCTTTCGCGGGCTCGGGGCCCGGCTGGTTCTTCGCGGGTTCGGCAGGGCGCTCCGGCGCCGACGGGCCTCCCGCGCCCGTGTCCGCCGCCGTGGCCGCCCCCGGTCCCGAATCGGCCGTCTCCGTCTCCGTTGCCGTCTCCCGGGGCTCCGGCCGACCCGGCACCCGTGCCAGTTCCGGCGACGAGGTGTCCAGCGGTACCGACCACGACCGTACGAGTCCCAACTGGACGGCCTGGCGCGGCAGTACGGCGTCCAGGAGCCAGTCCGCGGCGACGCGGACGCGGTTGCCGGGCATCGCCGCGAGGTGGTAGCCGCGGGTGACCGCGCCCGCCAGCGGGCCGGGCAGGTGGATGCCGAGCGGATTCGCGGCGGCCTTCGTGCCGCCCAGGTCGACCACGAACCCCAGGTCGCGGTGGCGGTAGGCGCGCCGTTCGCCGATGCCGAGGGACGCTGCGACGTTCTGCGCTACGGCCTTGCCGTGCCGCCAGGCGTGCTGCGCGGTCATCGCCGTGTACTTGCCGGGGTTGTTCAGATCCGGCACCGCGGCGGCGTCACCGCAGGCGAACACCTCGGGGCGGCCCGGCACTTGGAGGTGCGGGTCGACGAGGAGCCGGCCGCGTTCCAGTGGCTGCCCGGTGGACTCGACGAGCGGATCGGGCCGTACGCCGACGCACCACACCAGTGTGCGGGTGTCGACGAACTCGCCGTCGCTCAGCAGGACCCCGCCCGGCGTGGCCTCCTTCACGGAGGTCCCCATGCGCACCTCGACGCCCCGTTGCCGCAGCACCCCGTCGGCGGTGCGCGAGAGCCGTTCGTCCATCTCGGGCAGGACGCGCGGCGCGATGTCCAGCAGCATCCAGCGCGGGCGTATCCCCTGCCGGAGCGGATGCCTGCGCACCTGCGCCTCGGTGTACATCTGCCCGTGCGCGGCGACCTCCGTGCCGGTGTATCCGGCGCCGACCACCACGAAGGTGCACCGCGCGGCGCAGCTCTTCGGGTCGTCCGCGGCGGCGAGTTCCACCTGCCGGGTGACGTGGTCGCGCAGGTACAGCGCCTCGGGCAGCCCCCGGAAGCCGTGCGCGTGCTCGGCGACCCCGGGAATGGGCAGCAGCTTGTTGACGCTGCCGACGGCGAGCACGAGCCGGTCGTACGCGAGGCTGCCGCCCCCGCCCTCCGGGTCCGTGTAGTGCACTGTCTGCCCGTCCATGTCGACGGAGTCGGCCTCGCCGAGCACCAGCCGGACGTGCGGCAGGGTGCCGGAGAGCGAGACGGTCACCCGTCGGGGCTCCAGGATTCCGGCGGCGACCTGGGGCAGCAGGGGCAGGTACAGGAAGTAGTCGGTCGGGTTCAGCAGGGTGACGTCGGCCTGGTGCCGCACCAGCCGGGTCAGGGTGCGGGACGTCTGGTACCCGGCGAATCCGGCACCGACGATCACGATGCGGGGTCGACTCACGGTTGGCCTCCGGCGCTGTCGCGGACGTCGTACGGAGCCTTCCGCGTCCCCCTGGTCAGGGCCCCCAAACGTCCACCGGTTTCCGCTCCGGGCGCCGGGTACCCGGACGGCGCCCCTCCTGAGGGAACGGCAGGGAACAGCCATGGAACTCCACCGCCCGCTCGTGTCGGTGTACACGGTGCCGACCGATGCTCCCGAGGCCGACGGCACGCTGGCCTGGGAGTCCACGACGATCGTGATCGCCGAGGTGACGACGGGCGACGAGACCGGCACCGGATGGACGTACGGCCCGGAAGCGGTCGGCGACTTCGTACGCGACCACCTCGCGCCCATGCTCGAGGGCCGCGACGCCCTCGACATCCCCGCCGCGCACGACGCGATGTGCCGCTCCGTCCGCAACGCGGGCCGTCCCGGTATCGCAGCCTGCGCGATCTCCGCGGTGGACATCGCCCTGTGGGACCTCAAGGCCCGTCTCCTCGAACTTCCCCTGGCCCGCCTGCTCGGCGTCTGCCGCGAACGAGTTCCCGTGTACGGCAGTGGCGGTTTCACGACGTACCACGACACGCATCTGGCCGCGCAGTTGAACGGCTGGGTGCACGGGCAGCACATCCCGCGCGTCAAGATGAAGATCGGCGAGAGCTGGGGCCGGGCGGTCCCCCGCGACCTGGCCCGCGTCCAGGCGGCACGCCAAGTGATCGGCTCCGAGGCCGAGTTGTACGTCGACGCGAACGGCGCCTACACCCGCAAGCAGGCCGTACGGGTCGGCCGCGCCCTCGCCGAGCACGGCGTCGGCTGGTTCGAGGAGCCGGTCTCCTCCGACGACCTGAAGGGCCTGCGGCTGGTCCGCGACGCCCTGGTGTGCGACGTGACGGCCGGCGAATACGGCTACGACCTCCCGTACTTCGCCCGCATGATCAGCGCCGGCGCGGTCGACTGCCTGCAGATCGACGCGACACGCTGCGGCGGCATCACGGAGTTCGTCCGCGCCGCCGCCCTCGCCCAGGCCCACGGCCTCGAAGTCTCCACCCACTGCGCCCCGCACGCCCACGCCGCGGCAGCAGCCTCGCTCCCCAACCTCCGCCACATGGAGTGGTTCCACGACCACGTCCGCATCGAGGACATGTTCTTCGACGGGGCGCTGGATCCGACAGGGGGTGCGGTGCGGCCGCTGGCCGGGGTGGGCCACGGGCTGACACTGCTGACGGACGAGGTGGAGGAGTACCGGGTCGCCTAGCGGCGGGCGAGCCGGATCAGCTTCCGTCCGGCCTCGCACCGTACGCCGGCGCGCTGCACCCCGGTCGCCGCGGGCTGCGCATCACGCCCGGTGGTGCGGCTGCTCGGGGTCGTTCTCCTCGGAGCCCGGTGCCGTCGGCCCGACTGCACCGGGTGCCGGTGCGCCCGTCCCGGGAGCCGGCACGCCCGCGGCGCCGGGTGCCACCGGCGGCATCGGCGGATAAGGCGTGCCGAGGCCGCTCGGCGGTGCGGCGGGTGCCCGGCCGCCGATGACACGGTCACCCTGGCCCGCGGCGGCCAGTTCCGCCTCGCGCTCGGGCGTGGGCCGGGTCGCGTGAGGCCGCGCCGCACTGCGCAGGGCGTAGGCGACGACGCCGAGGATCACCGCGGTGATCAGCGCGGCGGCCCAGTCGGGCAGACCGATCGCCAGGGCCAGGCCCACGGTGAGCGCGACGGCCGCGCCCGCGTAGAGGGCGACGGCGCCGGACGCGGCGTACAGCATGGCGGTACGGCGCTGCTTGCGAGTCTGTTCGCGCAGTTCGTCGCGCACGGTCTCGCGCGCCACCTGCGCCAGCTCGTCGACCAGATGCTTGTCCAGGTGCTCCAGATGATCCAGGCCTTCCATGCCCGCCGGGTACCCGTACAGGCGTACGCATAACGCGGTCCGTGACGACCGGAGGGCGGTGTGTCAGCCCATCGCCCGGGGGCGGCCGGGACAAGGACGATCCCCGGATCCCCGGATCCCCGGATCTCCAGAAACGATCGGGCGAAGTGGATCTCCTCACCCGGCCGCCCCAACTAGGCTCGTCCGCATGGACATTCTGGGAGCCACGCTGCGCATCTGCGTCGACGACCTGGAGACCGCGGTCCCCTTCTACGAACGGCTGGCGGGCGGCAGAGCCCTCCGCTTCGAACGCGGCGGCGTCCAGGTGGCCGCGGTCGGCTGCTTCCTGCTGATGAGCGGCCCCGAGGCCGAGCTGGAGGTGCTGCGCAAGGTCGCCGCGACGATCGCCGTGAAGGACGTCGAGGAGGCCCACCGGGTGCTCACCGAGCTCGGGGCCCACATCATCGCCGGCCCGGTGGCGACCCCGGTGGGCCGCAACCTGATCGCGATGCACCCGGACGGCGCGATCTACGAGTACGTGGACCGCAACCCATAGGCCCTCACGCCTCCGGCGGCCGCATGCGGAAGTCGTAGTGCGCCGGGAGCGGTTCGTCGGTCAGCCTCGACCACAGGCGGCCGACAGCCTCCGCGCCCTCCCGCAGATCGGCGACCTCGAAGCCCGCACGGAAGACGTCCAGCGCCTCCTCCCGCCGCTTCTCCGCGAGCAGCAGCCCGGCCTCGATCAGCCGGTACCGGCCGCGCGCCCGGGTCGCGGGATGCAGCCGCTCCCAGACGGCACGGGCGTGCGCCGTGCGGCCTACGGCGAGCAGCGCCTCGATCGCCTCGCGGCCCAGCGCGGCTGTGGCCGCCGTCCAGGGCGCGCCGTTGTCGCGCCGCTCGTGGCACAGGTCGTCGAAGGCCTCGGCGTACCGGTCCGCGGCCCGCTCGGGGTTGCCGCTCTCCCGGTCGGCGAGGGCGAGACAGCGCAGCAACGGCCAGAGGGACGGGGCGAGTTCGAGGGCCCGCTCCCAGCTGCGCACCGCCTGTGCCAGATCACCGGCGTGCCACTGGGCGACGCCCAGGTGGTACTCGGTGAGCGGGGTCGCGGGCGCGGTCTCCAGCATGTCCCGCCAGTGCGGGGCGACCAGTGTCTCGCCGGGCGGCCGCACGCGGCGCGGATCGGGCAGTGCCCCGGCGCGCAGCAGCTGCAGCCAGGGCTCCTGTGCCTCGCCGAGCGTGCTCTCGTCGAAGGGCGTGCCCGGCAACTTCCAGTCGGCGCGCAGCACTTCGAGCGCGCCCCAGCCGGAGCCGGTGGCCAGGATCTCGCCGGGTTCGGCGTCGGCGTGCGGCTTCCATGCGGCGTAGGCGGCGTCGACTTCGGCGCGGGGCAGCACGGCTTCGAGGCGCGCTTCCACCTCGCCGACGGCCCCCTCGGAGCTCAGCGGACCGTACGCCTCCAGCCACGACATCTCGCTCTCCGCATCCAGCCGTACGTGCTCCAGCTGGGTGCGGGCGAGTCCGGCCTGGATCTCGCAGTAGCCGCCCGTGCCGGGCTCGGTGAGCCACTGCTGCCAGCGCCGCCCGCCGGGCCCCTTGCCCCAGACGAAGAGCTTGCGTCCGCGCAGCACGTCGGTGGAGGTCTGCACCAGCCCGTGCCCGTCCTCGTCGAGGGCGGCGATCCAGCGCCGCCGCCCGTCGGGCAGGTCGTAGAAGTAGTCGGCCGCGCAAGGGAGTTGCCGGATTTCCTCGTACGAGGGTGTGGGCACCCTCTGCAGCCGTCGCTCGTACCCGAAGTGATAGGCCTCGTCCGCCGGCACGAGCACCCGGCGCTCCTCGGGTACGGCGATGTTGGACCACCAGTAGGTGGGCACCGGCCGCTCGTGCGGATTGCGGATGCGGACGGCGACGTAGAGGAAGTCGGATCCCTCCGGCAGCCAGAGGTCTATCTGGAAGGGCAGGTCGCGCAGGCGTTCCCACTCCCACAGGCGGAGCATGTCGCCGCCGTCGGGGGCGGGGACGCGGGCGGCGTGCAGTGGGGAACAGGAGAGGGTGGTGTGACCGGTGGCGCCGATGTTCCACTCGATGCCGCCGGAGAACCAGGCGCCGTTGAGGGCGAAGTTGGCGGGCTGGAACACCGGGTTGCGGTAGAGGAGTTCGCGGCCTGTGGGCTTGTGGAGGAGGGAGGCGACACGGCCGCCGAGGCCGGGGAGGACAGTGGCGCGCAGGCGGTCGTTCTCGATCACCAGGGCGTCGATGTCACGGGGCTCGCGCGACCTGTCGTACCCGTCCCGGACGCGCACGGGCAGCAGACTGCGCAGCGGCTCGTAGCCCGCCTGCCGGGCCATGTCGCGCGGCAGTTCGTCCCGATCCCGGTCCTCGATGCGGTGGACCTCGTGCAGCAGCCGCAGCGGGGGCAGTGGATTGTCCGGCCCCAACTCCGCGGCGGGCAACGTCAGTGCCTCACGTCGGATGGTCGTCACGATCACCATGGAAGCCGCTCGCCGGTGAGCTGACCAGGGGAGCTACCGGTCAGGATTCCGCAAAGGCGGACACGACGGTGTCGGTGAGCAGGGCGCCCGCCGTCCCCTCGGGGTCCAGGTCGGGGTCGTAGATGGTGACGTTGAGACCGACGCAGTGCGGCGATGCGAGCAGCGGCCGCAGCAGAGCGACGAGCTCCTCGGGCAGCAGCCCCTCCGGATCGGGACTGTCGACGGCCGGCATCACCGACGGGTCGAGGACGTCGGCGTCCAAGTGCAGCCAGAAGCCGTCCAGTTGGGGCACCTCGAAGGCCTGCGCGGTGGCCCGCGCGAGGCCATCCGCGCCCCACTCCCGCACGTCCCCGACCGTCACCACCGGGATCTTGAGCGCGGCGAGCTCGGCCCGCTCCTCCTCGAAGTAGTCCCGGATGCCGAAGTAGCGGACGTCCTCGTCCCGCAGATACGGCTTCAGCCCCTCCAGGTTCGTAAGGTCCTCCTGCCCGCGCCCGGTGGCAAGGGCGACCTCCTCCCCGCCCGCCGCGCCGATCCGGTCCGAGTTGCCGGGGTGCCGGAAGTCCGGCGAGGCGTCGAGGGAGACCAGCCCGTACCGCCCGATGCGCCGCAGCGCGAGCGAGGCACCGAGCTGAATGGAACAGTCACCACCGAGAACCACGGGGAACTCCCCGGCACGCACATGCCGCTCGATGCGATCGGCCAGCTTCCGCGTGTACGTGGCAAGGGCGGCTGCATTGAACACACCGTCCCCCTCCTGCCACTCCCCCCGGTCGTACCGCGGCGGCACCACCACCCCGCCCTCCAGCGCCCGCAACCGCTGCACGATCCGCTGCTCGCGCAGGGCCCCGGCGAGCTTGTAGCAGCCGGGCACCGTGCCGGGGGCGGGCGGCCGCAGACCCAGGTTGGAGGGAGCGTCGAGCACCACGAAATTCCGCATGCGGTTCATCCTCGTCGACGTACAGTCGGGCCTTCAACGGAAATCGACGCGGGAGCAGGCGGATGGGCGAGCAGCACACGTACCGGGTGATCGTCCGGGGCACGTGGGACGGGCTGACCGACGAGGCCCGGCAGCGGCTGCTGGCGGAGGCCTCCGATCACGGCCTGACGAGCATGCGGTTCACCGAGGAGGGCTCGCTGTCGTACGAGCCGGCGCCGCTCAAGCATTTCTCCATGCGGTACGTGGTCGTGTCGGAAGCGGCGGACGGCGAGGAGATGGCGGGTGCGCTCGCGGAGGACCGGGCGGAGACCACGCTCCGCGGCCTCGGCTACGGCTTCCGCGACCTCAAGTGCACCGTCACGGACCTCGACACGATGAAGATCAACTTCAAGCCCGCATCTCGGCGGTGATCGCCCACCGTTCGTGGTCCCGCCACGCCCCGTCGATGTAGATCATCTTCGGGGAGAAGCCCTCGAGGCGGAAGCCGCAGGCACGGGCCAGGGCGATCGACGCGGTGTTCTGGGGCTGTGCGTTGATCTCCAGGCGGTGCAGGCGCATCGGGCCGAAGGCGTGGCCGACCACCAGGTCCAGCCCTTCCCGCATCAGCCCGCGCCCGGCGGCGTGCGCGAAGGCGCCGTAGCCGAGTGCGCCGCACAGGAAGCCGCCCTGGACGATGTTGTTGATGTTGATGAACCCGGCGATGGCCCCGTCACCGAGCTCGCCGTCCTTCTCGCACACGAGGAACCCGGCCTTGGTCGGGTCCTCGATCAGCCGGCCCGCGTAGGCGGTGTACGCATCAGAACTGTCCGGCGGGAACAGCCACGGGTGGTGCAGATCCTTGCTCTCGCGCGCACGGGCGGCGAACTCGGCTCCGTCCTCGTAGGTGAAGTGACGTATGCCCACGCGAGGGCCTTCGGCGAGATACCGGGATGCGGTGTGCGGCATCCCGCCACCCTACGGCCGTTCGGCCCAGCCCTCTCGGGGATTTGAGGCTAGCCGCGTCGCCTCATGAAATACGCCCCGCACAGCGAGCCGATCAGCGCCGTGGCGAGCAGCGCCGTCCACAGCGGCATCGTGACCTCGGAGACCAGGAGGCGGATCTCGGTGGCGCGGGTGTTCTCGAAGATGAAGGTCAGGGCGAGGACGGCGAGCAGCAGTACGGCGACCCGGCCGGGCGTCACCGTCCCGCCCCGGCCGCCACTCTTCGTACCGCTCCCGGAGGTCTTCGGACTCATACGACCAGCCTGAGCCCGAAGACCTCGTCACGCGCGGTGAACCCTGCCCTCCGGGTGACTCAGCCGCCGAGCACGGGCAGCTCCAGCACCCCGGTGTCCCGGGTGGCGCTGACCACCGTCACCGGCTTGATCCCCCGGTTCCCGAAGTACGCGTCGTCGCTCGCCGCGATCACGAACTGCAGCCGGTGCCCCTTCTGGTACCGGTGCACGATCCCCGGCAGGGTCACGGTGAAGCCCTTGGTCACATCGGCCACCCGGACCGGCGCGACCAGCCGGTGCACCAGCGTCTTGCTCCCGTCGGGCGCGACGTCGTACAGCTTCGCGAAGAGGACCAGCTTGTCGGCGGCGTTGCCCGAGTTCTGCGTCCGCTGCGCCTCGGGTGAGACGACCCGTAGCGTGGCCCGCGGTGCGCCCACGAGGTCGGTGGTGCGGGCGAGCGGCGCGCTGGTCCAGCCCAGGTAGGTGCCCTTGGTGTCGTACGGCGCCGGGTCCGGCACCCCGGCGGTCTCCGCCAGCGAGTTCTCCGAGTGGCTCGTGGGGGTGAGCCCGTTGGTGTACGTACGGATGCCGCGGGCGACCTTTCTGCGGTCGTCGACGAGCTTGCCGTCGCCGGAGAGATACAGCCTCTGGCTGAGGACGGGGAGCCGGTCGGACGTGCCGTAGGTGTGCCGGGTGTCGGAGATCCAGTCGCGGTAGTAGGCGAAGGCGGGCCCGGTGTCGATGTTCCTCTTGCGCAGGTAGCGGTCGAACCAGGACAGGATCCGCCTTCCGACGTAGCTGGTCTCCAAGTTGCCCTGGCTGAGGTTGAGTTCACCGGCGGCCGGCGAGGTCATCCCACCGCTGTGCCCCCACGACTGCCAGATCATCTTGGTGGTGGTGCCCTGGGCCCTGAGCGTCTTGTACGTCGCCGTCGCCTCGTTGAGGTTGAAGAGGCTGTCGGCCTGTCCCTGCACCAGCAGCGTGGGCGCCTCCACCCGGCTCAGGTACGACGCCGGCGAGACGCTGCGGGCGTAGCCGAGCAACTCGGTGGTCGCGTCGGGCGGATAGCTGCCGGAGTTGAGCGTGCGGACGGTGTCGCAGGCCCGGGAGACGAAGTGGAGACAAGCGACGGAGTTGATCCGGGACGGGTCGAGGTTCGGCGCCGTCAGCGGCTGGCCCTCGCCGATCAGGTAGAAGCCGTTGGTCCATAGCCACTTGAAGGCGCCGGGGATGCCCCTGCCGGCGGCGGTGTTGTTCGGGGCCAGCGAGTAGGCGAGGTCGTTCCAGGTGATCAGGGGGACGAGCGCGTCGACACGGTGGTCGACGGCGGCCGTCGCCAGCTGGATGGCCCCTCCGTAGGAGCCGCCGACCATGCCGACCCGAGGGTCGCCGGGGCCGTCGAGGGTGACGAAGTCGGCCATGGTGCCGTTGTCGGCGGCCCGCTTGCCGCCGAGGAAGTCGATCAGCCGGGAGGCGGCCTCGCCGTCGATGCGCGGGTCGTCGAGCGAGATCAGACAGCCGGACGCGCCGAAGCCGAGCCCGGAGTAGATCAGGGACACATAGCCGCGCGCGGCGAAGGCCTTGCCGATGGCGTCGGTCGAGCCGTCGGACTTGCTGCCGCCGAAGCCGTTGGTGGAGATCACGGCCGGTGCGGGATGCGCCCGGTCCACGCCCGCGGGGCGGTAGAGGTCGGCGTCGACCGTGCAGGTCCGGCCACCCGCCTGGACGGTGAACTTCAGCGCGGAGACGGTGTACTGGCCGACCGTGCTCGCGGGAGCGGAGAGTGTGAGGGGGGCGGTTAGCGCGGCGCCTAGGGCGAGAGCGAGCGGCGCTCGGGATCTGGGCACACGTCGGGACACGGAGACCTCCACACTCGTAGCACACACTCGGAGCAGCCTTGCTTACCGGCCAGTAATACCGGCCGGTGACATGGTGTGACACGTGTCAGAGGAGGTCAATCGCCCGGACGAGTGTTTCTTGACAGGAATTCAGTTAGGGCGATTCAGCGGAGGGCGGGCTCGTCGAGCGTCAACGTGCCCGCGTCGGCGTCGAGTTCCGCCATGACGCCGAAGGGCACGGTCGACGCCTCCGCGCAGTGGCCAAAACCGAACTCCTCGACGACGGGCACGCCGAGGCCGCCCAGCCGGTCGACGAAGACCGCGCGCAACGCGTCGTACGGCCCGCATCCGGCCCACGAACCGAGCACGACCCCGCCGACGCCGTCGAGCCATCCGGCGCGCAGCAGCTGGGTGAGCATCCTGTCGATGCGGTACGGCTGCTCGCCGACGTCCTCGATCAGCAGCAGTCCGTCCCGGGCGCCGGGCAGGGCGTGCGGCGTACCGAGATCGGAGGCCAGCAGGCTCAGACAGCCGCCCAGCGTGACTCCGCGGGCCCGGCCCGGGACGAGGGTGGTGCCGGCGGAGGTGAGGGTGCGCACGGACTCCGGGGCGAAGAGCGTGGCCCGCAACTGCTCCTGCGCCCGTGCGCTCTTGATGAAGTCGACGCCCGCGGCGGCCGGTCCGTACAGCGTGACCAGGCCCAGCCGGGTGGCGAACGCCTGGTGCAGCACCGTGACGTCGCTGAAGCCGACGAACACCTTCGGCCCGGCGGCGCGCATCGCCTCCCAGTCGAGCAGGTCGACCATCCGCTGCGCCCCGTACCCGCCCCGCGCGCACAGCACCGCGGCCACCGACGGATCGCACCACGCGCGTTGGAGGTCGGCCGCCCGGTCCGCGTCCGTGCCCGCCAGGTAGTCCAACTCGCCGTGTCTGCCGAGCACATGGGGTGCCACCACCGGGTCGAGGTCCCAGCCGCGGAGCACGTCGAGCCCGGCCTGCAGCCGTTCCTCGGGCACCGGACCGCTGGGGGCCACGACGGCGACACGGGCGCCGGGGGTGAGTCGGGACGGTCGCAGGAGTTCGTTCACGTGCTCTCTCACTTGGACAGTTCCAGGGTCGGGATGCCGCGCGGGTTCAGCCCGAAGACCTGGGCGTAGAGGGAGAGTTCGGACTCCAGGACGCGGATCATGGTCTCCGCGCGCCGGAATCCGTGCCCCTCCCCCTCGAAGGCGATGTACGCGTGCGGCACGCGCCGCCCCTCCATGCGCTCCAGGAACCGTTCGCACTGGGCGGGCGGGCAGATCACGTCATCCAGGCCCTGCAGCAGCAGGAAGGGCGCGGTGATGCGGTCGGCGTGCTCGGCGGGCGAGCGCTCCGCGTACCGTCCGGGCACTTCGGCGAGCGGCCCGACCAGCGTCTCCAGGTACTGCGACTCGAAGTCGTGGGTCTCCCCCGAGCCCCAGCCGGCGAGGTCGAGAATGGGGTAGATGATCGTGCCGCAGGCGTAGACGTCGGTGGCGGCGAGCGAGGCGGCCGTGGTCCAGCCGCCCGCGCTGCCGCCGCGGATGGCGAGCCGGTCGCGGTCGGCGGTGCCCTCGTCGGCGAGGGCGAGCGCGACGGCCGCGCAGTCCTCGACGTCGACCACGCCCCACTGCTCGCGCAGCCGGTCCCGGTACTCGCGCCCGTACCCGGTCGAGCCCCCGTAGTTGACCTCGGCGACACCGATGCCCCGGGAGGTGAAGTAGGCGATCTCCAGGTCGAGCACGAGGGGCGCCCGGCCGGTGGGTCCCCCGTGCACCCAGACGACGTACGGCGGCAGCTCGTCGCCCGGCGGCACACAGCGGGGGTTGTGCGGCGGGTAGATGTGCGCGTGGATGTCACGTCCGGCGGGGCCGGTGAAGGTGCGGATCTGGGGCTCGGGGTAGTGCGCGGGATCGACCGAGTCGTCGTGCTCGGCGCCGATCACGCGGGCCCGGCCGGTGCGGCTGTCGAGCTCGACGACCTCGTGGGCGCTGCGCGGGCTGGCTCCGACGGCGACGACCCGCTCGCCGTGCACCGCGAGCGCGGGCCCGAACTCGGTCCAGGGACCGGCCGCGTCGACGACCTCGCCGGTCTCGGGGTCCAGGATCCCGAGACCGGCGGCGCCGCGGCCGTGCACCACGGCGATCAGACCGCTGTCCAGCGGGGCGAACCAGCGCTGCCCGAGCTTCCACAGCGGCCCGGCGAACTCCTCCTCGCGCGGGCACAGCGGTACGCCGTCGCGGTAGAGGTTCCACCAGCCGGTGCGGTCGCTCGCGTGGAGGAGGGAGCCGTCGGAGGCCCAGTCCGCCTGGGCGATCGACTCGTCCGGGCCGCCCGCGACCGTGCGCGCCTGCCTCAGGGTGCCGTCCTCGGCGACCCCGGCGAGGACCAGTTCCGTGCCGTCCCACGGCATCCGCGGGTGGTCCCAGGCGAGCCAGACCGCGCTGCACCCGTCGGGTGAGACACGGGGGCCGGTGACGAACCGGTGCCGGTCGTCGGTGAGTTCGCGGACGGCGTCCCGGTCCTGGGCGGCCGAGCCGTCCAGCGGCACCGCGGCCAGGACCCGGCGCACATCGGTGGGCCCGTCGCCGGTGAACTCCTCGAGCACGCACCAGACTTCACCGCGGTCGAGCAGCAACTGCGGGTCCGCCCAGCGCAGTCCGCCGCCGACGAGGGAGACGGGGGTGAGGGGCTGCGGGTCGCTCCCCGGTTCGTAGCGGTAGAGCCGCTGGTCGGCGAAGTTCACGAAGACGACCAGCGGCTGACCCTCGACCAGGGCGCCGGCCCAGGGCTGTCCGCCGTACTCGATGACACGGCTGCGGACGTTCCACGGTGCGGGCAGCACCGACTCCTCGCGGCCGTCGGTGCGGCGTCGCACCAGGGTGCGTCTGCCGCCCTCGGCGGGCCGGGGCTCGGTCCACCAGGCCTCGTCGCCGACGAAGCCGACGTACTCGGGGTGCCCGTCGTGCGCGGCGGCGAGCGCCGCGTCGATGGGCGAGGGCCAGGAACCGTACGGCAGGGTCTGCACGTTCTCCCCCAACTTGCCTAGGCGGTCCGCAGAAAGCGGTCCAGGACGCGGACTCCGAAGTGGAGCGCCTCGACCGGGACGCGCTCGTCGACCCCGTGGAAGAGGGCCTGGTAGTCGAAGCCCTCCGGGAGCTTCAGCGGCGCGAAGCCGTAGCCGGTGATGCCGAGCCGCGAGAACTGCTTGGCGTCCGTGCCGCCCGACATGCAGTACGGCACCACATGTCCCTCGGGTGCGAACTCCTCGACGGCGGCCCGCATTTTCGCGTACGTCGGCGAGTCCACCGGCGCCTGGAGGGCAACCTCGCGGTGGTGGTACTCCCACTCCACGTCGGGTCCGGTGAGCCGGTCGAGGGTCGTGCGGAACTCGTCCTCGCCGCCCGGGAGACAGCGCCCGTCGACGTACGCGACGGCCTCCCCCGGAATCACGTTGATCTTGTAACCGGCGTCCAGCATGGTCGGGTTGGCGCTGTTGCGCACGGTCGCGTCGACCAGCTTGGCGGCCGGACCGAGCTTCTCCAGCAGCCGGTCCACGTCGTGCAGATCGGTCTCGATGCCGTAGAGCGCGGCGAGTTCGGTGAGCGCGGCGCGGACCGTCGGGGTCAGCCGCAGCGGCCACTCGTACTCGCCGATCCGCGTGATCGCCGCGGCGAGACGCGTGACCGCGTTCTCCCGGTTGACCTTGGAGCCGTGCCCGGCCCGCCCACGCGCGGTGAGCTTCAGCCAGCCGGTACCGCGCTCACCCGCCGCGATGGGGTAGAGCTGCCGCCCGCCCCCGTCATGAAAGGTGAAGGCACCCGACTCGCTGATGCCCTCGGTGCACCCCTCGAACAGCGCCCCGTGCTCATCGGCGAGAAATCCGGACCCGTCCTCGGCGCTGGCCTCCTCGTCCGCGGTGAACGCGATCACGACGTCCCGCCGGGGCCGCACCCCCTCCCGCGCCCAACTGCGCACGACGGCAAGGATCATCGCGTCCATGTTCTTCATGTCGACGGCGCCCCGCCCCCAGACGACCCCGTCGCGAATCTCCCCGGAGAAGGGATGCACGCTCCAGTCGTCGGCCTGGGCGGGCACGACATCCAGATGACCGTGCACGAGCAGCGCGTCGGCCGACGGATCGGTGCCCTCGATCCGGGCGACGACATTCGTACGCCCCGGGGTGCGTTCCAGCAGCACGGGCTCCAGGCCCGCCCCGGCCAGCTGCTCGGCCGCGTACTCGGCGGCGGGCCGCTCCTGACAGTCCCCGCCCCCGCGGTTGGTGGTGTCGATGCGGATGAGGTCGGAGGTGAACCGGACGACCTCGTCGAGTGCCTGCTCGTCAGCCATACTGCTCCTCCACGGCGGCCGAGACGATCGTGGTGACCGCCTTGAAGGTACGGATCCCCTCGTACATCGTCTCGCTGGTGTACGCCACCTTCCGCTCACCGATGCGGTCCACGCCGGGCACGACGGTGGCGGCCATGGCGAGATGCTCGGCGTCGAACTCGAGCGCCACGGTGAACGGCCCTGCGTGGAGCGGTTCCTGACGGACCGCCAGCCGGGCGGCCTCCTTGGCCGCGGCCCGGATGTCGGCGGCGGTCCTGGCCGGCGTACGGCACACGGCCGCGTACCGCGAGACATGGTCCTTGACCGCGACCTTCAGCGCCTCGGGCGCATACCCGAGGGCGTCCTCGCACGCCACGTCGTCACCGGTCACAAGGACGACGGGTACCCCGTACTCGGCGACGACGCGCGCGTTGAGCAGCCCCTCGCTCGCCCGTACGTCGTTCAGCCACACCCCGGTGATGGAGTTGGCGAGGTACGTGTGCGCGAGCACCCCCTCCATCCCCGCGCCGGCGTGATACCCGACGAAGGCGATCCCGTCCACGTCACCGTGTTGCACGCCCTCCACCATGGACAGGGACTTGTGCCGCCCGGTGAGCATCTGCGTCCGCTCGTCGAGCCGCTCGAGCAGCAGGTTGCGCATGGTCCAGTGGGCCTCGTTGACGAGCACCTCGTCGGCACCGCCGTCGAAGAACCCCAGCACGGCGGCGTTGACGTCCGAGGTGAACATCGAGCGGCACCGCTCCCACTGCGGCGTCCCGGGCAGCACATCGGCCGGCCAGGTCACTCCCGTGGCACCCTCCATGTCGGCGCTGATCAGGATCTTCATGGTGCGTCACGTTACGCGCCGCAGGGGGAACGGGCCAGGAAGCGAAGAAGTCAGAGCGCGCGGCCGAACAGGTCCAGCACCGCCGTCCAGTGGCGTTCCGTGGCCTCCGCGCTGTACATCGCCGTGTCGGCCTGCGTGAAGCCGTGGTGGGCACCTGCGTAGACCTCGGCCCGATGCCGGACGCCGGCCGCGGTCAGCGCCTTGTCCAGGCGGTCGATCTGTTCCGCGGGGTTGGTGGCGTCCTGGTCCGCGTGGCCGAAATAGAGCTCGGCCGTGATGCGGTCGGCGAGCAGGTGGGGGCTGTCCAGGGCGTCGGTGGCGAGGTACGCGCCGTGGAAGCCGGCCGCGGCGGCGACCCGGTCGGGGTAGGCGCCGGCGGTGCGCAGGGTCAGGCCTGCGCCCATGCAGTAGCCGGTGATGCCCGCCGGACCGTCGGTCGTCAGCGGGGAGGCGGCCAGCCAGTCCAGGTATGCGGCGGCGTCCCGCATGGCCGCCTCGGAGGTGAGGGTGCGCGCGTGCGGGCCCAACTGCTGGATGATCTCCGGGCGTTCGGCGGGGTTGATGAACCCCGGGAGCTCGACGAGGGGTGCCCGGCCGGAGCGGTAGAAGACGTTGGGGACCAACACCGTGTAACCGGCCCCGGCGAGCCGGTCGGCCATCGACTTCAGGTGCGGGCGCAGACCGAAGGCGTCCATGTAGAGCAGCACGGCGGGGTGTGCGGCGTTGTCGTCGGGGTGGGCGAGGTAGGCGTCTGCGATTCCGTCGGGGGTGGTGATGTCGACGGGGGTGCCCTGTACGGCGGTCATCGGGTCGTCTCTCGGTTCTCTCGGGTCGCGGCGTCGGTCAGTTCCTTCACACGGGCGGCGGGAACCGGCACGCCCGGCGTCTCGAAGAACCAGCGGTGTCCCTCCTCCTGGCTCAGCCCTTCCGGCCGCTCCGCCATGTACGGCTGTACGTAGACCGGGGTGTCCGGCTGGCTCCGCCAGCTGTCGGCGAGCGTGCCGATGTCCACCGCGTCGTAGCCGAGGACGTCCAGCAGCTCGGTCACCTGCGCCTTGGCGGTCGCGTCGTCGCCCGCGATCGGCAGGGCGCTGCGGTCGGGGGCACCGGCCGGGCGGGCGCTGGTGAACAGGCGGCGGAAGTCGATGTTGTTGAACGCCTTGACCACACGGGCGTCGGACAGCCGCCGCTGCACCAGGGCGCTGGAGGTCAGCTCACCCGAGTCCAGCTCGGCGATGCGGCCGTCGCGATCCGGGTAGTAATTCATCGTGTCGATCACCGTCTTGCCCGCCAGGTCGGCCGCGGGCAGCCGGTCGTAGGCGTGCAGCGGGACCGTGGCGACCACCAGGTCACCGGCGTGCGCGGCCTCGGCGGGCGTGGCGGCGCGCGCCCGGTCGCCGAGTTCCGTGACGAGGTCGGCGAGGGTCTCGGGTCCGCGGGAGTTGCTCACCACCACGTCCAGGCCGACGGCCACCGCGAGGCGGGCCAGCGCGCTGCCGATCATGCCGCTGCCGATGATCCCGAGGGTTTTGGTCACTGTGGCGCACCTCCGCGTCGTATGTGAAACTGAGTGTCACGCTAGCCACTGAGTTTCGACACTGCAAGCCAGGGTCGGCCGGACGTTAGGATCGGGGCGTGACCGGAGCAGCGCGTACGAACACGAGGGACATCGCCAGGGCCGCCGTAAGGGCCGAACTCGCCCAGGTGGCCTTCGAGTTGTTCCGTCGCGAGGGCTTCGACAAGGTCACCCTCGACGACCTCGCGGCGGCCGCGGGGGTGTCCCGCAGCACCTTCCTGCGCTACTTCGGCACCAAGGAGGACGCCGTCCTCGGCGCCCTCGACGGGCATGACCGGCGGGTCGCCGACGCGTTGCGCGCCCGCCCGGCCGGCGAGGACGAGTGGACGGCGCTGCGGCGCGCCCTGGACACGGTGATCGAGCGGTACCACGTGGATCCGGCCGGGTCCCTGGAGACGACCCGGCTGGTCCGCGACACCCCGGCGCTGTGCGCCCGGCACCTGGAGAAGCAGTACAGCTGGCGCCCGGCCCTGACCGAGGCCCTCGCCGAACGCGCCGGCGCCGACCGCCCGACCCTCGCCCAGTCGGTCCGCGCGGCCGCCGCCCTGGACTGCCTCAACGTCGCCCTGGACCACTGGCTGGCCTCCGACGGCGACCTGAACCTGGTCGGCCTGCTGGACGAGGCCTTCGCGTCGCTGGCGTCAGAGTGAGACGGCGACCGCGTTGAACGTCGTCTCCGGCGTCTGCGGGCTGGTGAAGCGGGCGTTGACCAGGTACAGGCGGTCGCGGAACTGCGCGGCCGTCGTGGGGACGTCGAGGCGCGGGTCGGTGATCGTGCGGCGCAGGGTGGCCGTGGTGACCTTCGCGTCGAGGTCGAACACGCTGATCAGGTTCAGACGGTTCTGTACGACGTAGAGCGTGCGGCCTGTGCGCCACAGGCCGTCGCCGTTGACCACGGTGTCCGTGCCGACCAGGGCCATCTCGGTGGCGTACCCGGTCTTGAGGCTGACGTTGTAGAGCTTGCCGGGTGTGCTGCTGACGACGATCAGGCCGCGGCCGTCGGGAGTGGAGACGATGCCGTTGGCGCTGTTGACGTCGGGCGTCTGCACCCAGTCGCCGGTCAGCGGCAGGGTACGCACCTCGCCGTCACGGCCGCGCGGCACGCCGTACAGGGCGGCTGCGCGCGAGTCGGTGAACCAGGCGCGGTCGCCGAGCAGGGTGACGTCGTTGATGAAGTGACCGGTCGCCTCGGTGAGTTGGAACGTGGTCAGGACCTCGCCGGTGCGGGAGTCGTGGACCCGGGCGACTCCGGTGCTGCCCGCGACGTAGAGCAGGCCGTCGCGGTCCAGCTTCAGGCCGACGGCCACCTGGCCGGTCGCGCCCGCGTAGAGCACCTTGCCCTCGCCGGTGCGCAGGTCGGTGCGGTAGATGCCGCCGTTGGCGCGCGAGCCCATGTAGGCGTACGGCTTGCTGCCGATGGTGATGCCCTCGGGCAGCCAGCCGTCGGGGAGCGGGAACTCGGTGGGCCACGTGGTACTCGAGGTCGCGTTCGCGGTACCGGCGCCGGCCGTCACCGCGAGGGCGGCCAGCGCGGCACCACCCAGCACCGTGCGTCGGGTCGGACGGGGATGGGTCGGGGTCATGAGCGGGGGCCTCCATGGCATCGGTTTCGTTGACAACTGCTGCAACAACTACGCTGACAATTCGGCGAGTTGACAACGAACCAGCGCCACCGAGGGTTCCCTGAACCCCGACTGCCGCCCCTGTCACACCGTGCGCCCCACCACCAGCCACTTCGACGGCAGCTCGATACGCGTGCCGTCCGGCGTGAACTCCGTGGTGGTGAGCGGGAGTTCGCCGCTCGCCAGGACGGTGAGGCCGGCCGCGCGCAGATACTCGGGCACGGCGTCGTCGGCCACCTCACCGGGCGCGATGCCGTGCCGGAAGATCGGTGCGAGCTTGGGCGGCGGCCCCGCGGGGCTCTGCGCCAGGCCCATCAGGACGGGCTTGGCGGCCTCGGAGAGTTCCACGAGGAAGGCGCGGCCGCGGTCGCCGACGAGCGTGGCGATCCCGTCCACCATGGGCTGCCGGTCGTCGGGTTCGACCTGGTGGAGCACGCCGCGCATGTAGACGTTGGCGTCGCCGAGTTCGGCGTGCAGCGTCTCCGTCTCGCCCTTCTCGACGGCGTCCAGCACGCGGTACGTCGCCTGTCCGGCGGGGTCGGCGTGCCGGGCGTGGTCGAGCGCGGCGGCGGACAGGTCGGCGCCGACGACGTGCGGGAAGCGGTCGGCGAGGAAACGGGTCTGGGTGCCGTTGCCGCAGCCGAGGTCCACCATCGCCAGGCCCGGGTCGGCGAGATGCGGCTCGAACAGGGCAAGGTGGATGCCGACGGTCAGGACCGGCTCCGCGTCCCAGAACACGGCCCCCTGTTCCTCGGGGGCCTCACGCCAGAAGCCCTCCCAGGCTTCCCGGTACCGACTCGTCACGCTCATGACCGACTCCCCAGGGTGCGACACCGGCCCGTCTCCGGTGACGGGCCAGTACGGTCTATCGCGCACCGGTTACGGCCACAAGCGCGTCGCGCATACCTTCACGCCGCATTCGATACGCGTACGCCCCCATGCGCCTCTCGCGCCCCTGACGTACGGTCAGCGGCGCGGCAGGGTCAGCTCGAACCAGACGGTCTTGCCGGCCTTCGTACGGCTCGTGCCCCACTCCCGGGCGAGCGTGCTCACCACGCGAAGACCGCGCCCGAACTCGTCGGCCGGCCCGGCGCTGCACAGGGTCGGCAGCTCGTGGTCGTCGTCGTCCACCTCGCACAACAGGGTGTCCCCGCGGATGAGGCGCAGTTCGACGGGCCGGCTGTGCGAGTGCCGTACGGCGTTCGTGACGAGTTCGCTGACCAACAGCTCGGCGTTGTGGGCGAGTTTCGCGAGCCCCCAGCCGTGGAGCTGTTCGCCGACGACGGCACGCGCGCGGCCGACCTCGATCGGGTCGAGGGCGAAGCGCCACTCGGCGACGTCGTCCGCCTCGATGCCGTTGAGGCGGGCCATCAGCAGGGCCACGTCGTCCTTGCGGCCGCCGCGGGTGTTGAGGGCACGGATGATCGTGTCGCAGGCGTCGTCCATGGAGGCGGCCGGGTGGGCCGCGGACTCGCAGAGCGTGGCCAGGCCCACGTCGATGTGCTCGCCGCGCACCTCGACGAGGCCGTCGGTGCACATCACGATCCGGTCGCCGGGCTCCACGCGCACGCGTACCGCCTCGAAGGGCACCCCGCCGACGCCGATGGGCGCGCCCGTGGGCAGGTCGAGCAGTTCGCTGCGGCCGTCCTCGGCGCGGACCAGCACGGGCGGGATGTGGCCCGCGTTGGCGATGTGCACCTCGCTCGCGATCGGGTCGTAGACGGCGTACAGACAGGTCGCGAGGTAGGTGTCGCCGAGGCGCTGGGCGAGGTCGTCGAGGTTGCGCAGCAGCTGGGCGGGCGGCAGGTCCAGGGCCGCCATGGTCTGTACGGCCGTACGCAACTGGCCCATCATGGCGGCCGAGTTGAGGCCGTGGCCCATGACGTCGCCGACGACGAGGGCGGTGCGGGCGCCGGGCAGTTTGACGGAGTCGAACCAGTCGCCGCCGACGCGTCCCAGGAGAGTGCCGGGCAGATAGCGGGTGGCGATGTCGCAGCCCGCCATGTGCGGCGGGATGTGCGGCAGCATGCTGTCCTGGAGGGTCTCGGCGACGCTCTCCTGGTAGGTGTACATGCGCGCGTTGTCGAGCACGAGGCCCGCGCGGGCGGCGAGTTCGGCGCCGGTGACGCGGTCCATGTCGTTGAAGAGGGGCCGCTCCGGGTGGCGCAGCAGGATCATGAACCCGAGCACCACGTTCCGGGCCTTGAGCGGTACGACCAGCATGGAGCGGTGGGTGATCAGCGGCCGGATGTCCCGCTTCTCGAACTGGGAGGCGATGGCGTGGCCCATCTCCTCGCTGATGCGCGGCACCAGGACGGGCTGGCCGCTGGTCATGCACTGGAAGAACGGCGTGTGCGCCGGGAACGGCATGGCCTCGCCGACCGGCACGACGTCGTCCCAGCGGCCGGGTTCGTCGGTGTGCTCGACGGCGACCCGGTGCCACATGGTGGTCGTGTCCGGCACGCCGTCGGGGAATCCCTCGCCGGCGACGACCTGTTCGCGCAGATAGGTGCCGGCGACGTCGGTGAAGCGCGGGACGACGGCCTTGCTGACCTCGATGATGGTCTGCGCCAGGTCCAGCGAGGTGCCGATGCGGCCGCTGACCTCGTTCAGGAACTCCAGGTGCTCGCGTACTGCGGCGTACTCCAGGTCCTCGGCCTCGTCGGCGAGTTCCTGCGGCACCGGCAGCCCTTGGGCCGCCGCCCGGGCGGCCCGCTCGCGGCGTGCCTTGCGCTCGGCGCGCCGGGGCACGCCCCAGTCGGGGGTGACGGGCACCCGGTCGTTCTGGCTGAACTCCAGGACGGGATAGCCCAGTTCGAGGACCTGCGAGACGATGCGGGCGCTCTCGTCGACGCTCATGCTGGGCAGGATCTCGGGCAGCCTCCGGGCCAGTTCCTCGGCGCCGGGGAAGTCGGTGTGCAGGGCGAAGCCGGGGGCGATCCGCTCGAACGCCAGGTCGCCGTCGAGACCGTCGGGTTCGTCCTGGCGCATGCCCGCGGTGTCGGCGGCGAGGACGAGCAGCCGCTCGTGCCCGGGGCCCACCAGGGGGTACGCCCACCACAGCACGTCGATACGGCCGTCATCGTGGTCGTGCTCGGGGACGGTCAGGCGGGCGCGGCCCGCGGCCGGGTAGGAGAGCCTGCCGTCGAGGGAGGATTCGAGGTCGGGGCCGAGTCCGTCGTACGTCCCGTAGGCCCCGTACGGTGTGGTCTCCTCGTCGTCGGGCAGGGCGCCGGAGACGGGCAGCAGGTCGACGGCCGAGCACCCTAACGCGTCCTCCTTGGGGACGCCGAACAGGCGGCGTGCGCCGGTGCTCCAGTGGGACACGAGGCCGTCGCGGTCCACGACGACCACGGCCAGCGGGATACGGCCGGCCGTGGCAGGGTCGGCCACCGCGCCGTTCCCGGCTCCCCGGCCCGCAGGCGCGTCCCTCTCGGTGCCACGGTCGGTGCCATTTTCCATGGCCCAGGCCCTCTCTCCCCACGGCTCCGCAAGATCTGTGGCCGCCTACTCCACCGTACGGCTCCGGCCGGTGGTGATGTGCGGCAATGCGGGAATTGATGCGGCGGCGGAGCCTCCGCGCGCGGGGCGCGCGCCGGTGGTGACCCGACCGCGCGTGCCTCAACTGCTCAGTCCTCGTGCCCGAGTTGCAGGTCGCGTTCGGTGCGTCCGCCGCCCGCCACCTGGAGCACTGTGGCGACCGGCGGATAACCGGCGGCGATGACGGTGTACTCGCCGGAGGACAGGTCGACGAACCGGAACGTTCCGTCGAGCCCGGTGGTGAGCGAGTCGACGACGTTGCCCGCCGCGTCGAGCAGCGTCACGCGCGCGTCCTCGACCAGCCGTCCGCCGCTCGCCCGTACGGTGCCGCGCAGTACGGCGCCGCCGGCGAGTTCGATGTCCTGGCGGGTGTCCCGGGCGGCCTGGACGGTGACGGGGAGCGCGGCCGGGCGGAACGCGGGCGCGCCGGCGGCGAGGGTGTACTCGCCGGCCACCAACTCGGTGATGACGTAGCCGCCCTCGCGTCCGCTGCGGGTGGTGGCGACGACCTCGCCGTGCACGTTGGTGAGCGTGACGGTGGCGTCCCGCACGGGGGTGCCGTCCGCGGTGAGCACGCTGCCGCACAGACGTCCGGCGCCGCCGAGGACGACGTCCAGCTCGACGGGGCGCTCGCCGACGGTGACGGAGACGGCCTGCGGCTGGTGGCCGCCCGCGGCGGCGATCAGGATGTACGCCCCGGAGCCGGGCGTGGCCAGCGCGTACCGCCCGTCCTCGCCGCTCGCGCCGCGCCCGATCTGCTGTCCGGCCACGTCGATGAGGGTGAGCGCCGCGCGCGGGACGACGGTGCCGTCGGGGTGCTGCACCGTGCCGCAGACCGGGATTCCGGCGGCATACGGCGAACGGGCCTGAGGGACCTGGGCGTTGAGGGTCGCGGGTTCCGTTTCGGCGGTGTTGTGGGACACCAGTGGTTTCTCCTTGAGGAAGAACGCGATGAGCAGGCCGAGGGCGAGCACCGGCACGAGGTAGAGGAAGATCCGGGGCATCGCGTCGGCGTACGCCCGGATGTAGCCGTCACGCAGCGGCGCGGGCAGCGCGTGGACGAGCTGCGGAGTGATCGACTCCGGGTCGGGGAGCCGGGCACCCGCGCGCGTGGGGAGCCGTTTCGCGAGGGCGTCGGCGAGCCGGTCGGCAAAGAGGGTCCCGAAGATCGCGGCGCCGACACTGCCGCCGATCTGCCGGAAGTAATTGTTGGCACTGGTGGCGGTGCCGAGGTCGGCGGGGCGCACGGAGTTCTGCACGGCGAGGATCAGGACCGGCATCACCATGCCGATCCCGGCGCCCAGGACCGCCATCCAGATGCTGTACTGCAGCCGCGGCGTGTCGACCTCGAGGCGGGACAGCAGCCACATGCCGACGACAGACACGGCGCTGCCGAGGACGGGGTAGATCTTGTAGCGCCCGGTGTGGCTGATGAGTTGGCCCGAGACGATCGACGCCCCGACGATGCCCCCCATCATCGGCAGCATCAACAGGCCGGACTCGGTGGCGCTCGCCCCGTCGACCATCTGCAGGAAGGTCGGCAGGTAGCTGGCGGCACCGAACAGGGCGACGCCGATCACGAGTCCCACCAGGCTGGTGACGTTGAAGACGGAGTCCCTGAACAGCCGCAGCGGGATGAGGGGTTCGGCGGCGAAGTGCTCGGTGACGACGAAGAGCACGGCGGCGGCCGCTGCTCCGGCGCCGAGACCGAGGATGACGCGCGAGTCCCACGCGTATTCGGTGCCGCCCCAACTGGTCAGCAGCACAAGGCAGGTGGAGGCGGCGGCCAGCAGCAGGGCGCCCAGGACGTCGAACCGGGGCTTGACCTGTGGTTTCGGGAGTTTCAGTACGACGGTGACGACGGCCAGGGTGACGAGGCCGAAGGGGACGTTGAAGTAGAAGCACCACCGCCAGGAGAGGTGATCCGTGAAGTAGCCGCCCAGCAGAGGTCCGGCGACGGAGGCGAGGCCGAAGGCGGCGCCGATCAGGCCCATGAAGCGGCCGCGCTGCCGGGGCGGCACGATGTCGGCGATGATCGCCTGCACGCCGATCATGAGCCCGCCCGCGCCGACGCCCTGGACCGCGCGGAAGGCAATCAGCTGGTCCATGGAGTGCGCGCGGCCCGCGAGGGCGGAGCCGATCACGAAGACGACGATGGCGAACTGGAAGACGCCCTTGCGGCCGAGCAGGTCGCCGAGCTTGCCGTAGACCGGAAGTCCCACCGTGGCCGTCAGCAGATAGGCGGTGATCGCCCAGGACATCTTGTCCAGGCCGTGCAGCTCGCCGACGATCTTCGGGAGCGCGGTGGCGACGATCATCTGTTCCAGGGCGGCCAGCAACAGCGCCAGCATCAACCCCAGAAACACCAACCGCACCCGACGCGGGCTCAGTTCGGCCGGCCCGGCGGGTGCGGCAGTGGGTTCCTGCG
This sequence comes from Streptomyces sp. NPDC001663, assembly GCF_042893105.1. Lineage (NCBI taxonomy): Bacteria > Bacillati > Actinomycetota > Actinomycetes > Kitasatosporales > Streptomycetaceae > Streptomyces > Streptomyces sp. NPDC001663. Next base: position 939,905 of record NZ_JBIAUR010000001.1, read on the forward strand.
GGGGCGCCGCGGCCGCCTCGCCCCGCAGTTCGTCCTGCACCAGCGTGGTCCCGCCCACGTACCGCTCCCCTCGTCGCGCCGCCGCGCGGATTCCCGCTTGAGGCGACAACTACGAGCAGGCGCAGCGAGTTACGGCGGATCGGTGCAGTGCACAGAGATCCACTCGAACCGGTGAGGGAGGTCAACGACCGCCGGGCGCGCGGGACTTACTTCTCGACCTCGGTGGCGAGCTTCTCGAGCACGGCGTCGTAGATCCGGCCGAGGCCCTTGGGCGCGAAGGTCTTCTCGAAGAAGCCGCCGATACCGCCGGCGCCGTTCCAGACGGTGGTGACGACGACTCGGGACCTGCCCTCACCGGCCGGGGTGACCGTCCAGGTCGTGACCATCGAGGAGTTGCGGTCCTTCTCGACGAGCTGTCCGTCGGTGGGCTCGCCGACCTCCAGGAGGCAGTCGCGGACGCGCTTGCTGGTGGCCTGGAGCTTCCAGTGGACGAGGGTGCCCTCGCCGTCGCCGCCCTCGCGCACCTCGTACTCGCTGAAGTGCTCGGGCAGCAGCTTCGCGCGCGTGCCGCTGTAGTCGGCGAGGGCGTCGAACACCTTCTCCGCGTCCGCCGCGACGACCCGCTCAGTAGTGGCCTCGACCTGCGCCATTGCGTTCCTCCAGGACTTGCTTCTCTCGGGGTTGGGGCAAGCCAACCACCCCCGCCCACGGCCGCCCAAATCGGGGTACCCCCGGGCACCCGAGGCGATCGGGAATAGGCCTTGCCCCGTAATTCGAACACGTGTTTCACTCTGGGGGCAGCGGCACCAAGGAGGCGTCATGCGCTGGGAGAACCTCACCGTGGAAGCCGGCGGCCACAGCCGGGCTGCCGACACCGCACTGTTCGGCGCGGAAGCCGTGGTCAGCCGCCAGTTCGACACGCCCGAGTTCAGAGGGATCACGTTCCACGAGGTGCGGGCCCGCTCGATCATCAACCGGGTGCCGGGGGCCTCGCGGATGCCCTTCGAGTGGACGGTCAACCCCTACCGGGGCTGCTCGCACGCGTGCGTGTACTGCTTCGCCCGCAAGACGCACACCTATCTGGACCTCGACTCGGGGATCGACTTCGACTCCCAGATCGTGGTCAAGGTCAACGCCCCGGAGCTGCTGCGCCGCCAGCTCGGCTCGCGCCGCTGGCAGGGCGAGCACATCGCGATGGGCACCAACGTCGACTGCTACCAGCGCGCGGAGGGCCGCTACCGCCTGATGCCGGGCATCCTGGCCGCCCTTCGCGACCACGCCAACCCCTTCTCGATCCTGACGAAGGGCACGCTCATCCTGCGCGACCTCGACCTGCTGGTGCAGTCGGCGCAGGTGACGGACGTCGGCATCTCCGTGTCGGTCGGCTTCACCGACCCCGAGCTGTGGCGCACCGTGGAGCCGGGCACACCCGCCCCGGAGCGCCGCCTGGACGTCGTGCGCACGCTCGCCGAGCACGGTATCGGGTGCGGTGTCCTGATGGCCCCCGTGATCCCGTTCCTGAGCGACCAGCCGGCCCAACTGCGCGCCACCGTACGGGCGATCGCGGCCGCCGGGGCCACCTCCGTCACCCCTCTGGTGCTGCACCTGCGGCCCGGCGCCCGCGAGTGGTTCATGGCCTGGCTGGCCCAACACCACCCGTACCTGGTGCGCCGCTACGAGCGCCTGTACGCGGACGGCGCCTACGCCCCGAAGTGGTACCAGCGCCGGATCACCCGTCAGGTCCACGACCTGGCCCAGGAGTACGGGATCGGCCCCACGCGCGCGGAGATGCCGCGACGGATCAGGCCACCGGAGCCGCCGGAGCCGGAGATGTCCGAACCGACCCAACTTTCGCTTATTTGAGATCGTACGAGCGCATCCCGCGACCTGATTGGGTCAAGTCTTGTCAGAACGAGTTCTTCCGGGACTGCTTTCCGGGACGATGCGGCGAAGACCGTGAGACTCGCGGTCCAAATCCCTCCGTCCTGGGAGGACTCCATGAGAAAACGCGCAGTCGTGCTGAGCGGTGTCGCCGTCGTCGTGGCCGGGAGCTTCACCGCTCTCCCCGCCGACGCGAGCACCTCGCAGCCCCCGGAAACCGCTCAAGCCGCGAAACTCACCTGGAAGAACTGCGGCACCACCGACTATCCGACGCTCCAATGCGCGTCCCTCAAGGTGCCGCTCGACCACCGCCACCCGTACGGCAAGCAGATCACGCTCGCGCTCTCGCGCGTGAAGCACACCGCGAAGAAGAGCCAGGGCCCGCTGCTGGTCAACCCCGGTGGCCCCGGCGGCAGCGGCCTCTCGCTCGCCGGATTCGTCGCGTCCTCGCTGCCCAAGGCGGTCGCGGCCCAATACGACGTCATCGGCTTCGACCCGCGCGGGGTGGGCAAGAGCACGCCCGCCCTCAACTGCAAGCCCGGCTACTTCAACCCGGTGCGGCCGGACTCCGTGCCGAGCACGCCGGCCATCGAGAAGGCCAACCTCGACCGTGCCAAGTCCTTCGCCGCGGCCTGCGGCAAGAAGTACGCGGGCGTGCTGCCGTACATCAACACCATCCAGGCCGTGCAGGACATGGACTCGATCCGTGCGGCAACGGGCGCCAAGAAGACCAGTTACTTCGGTTACTCGTACGGCACTTATCTCGGCGCGGTGTACGCCAAGCTCTTCCCGCAGCGTGTGAAGCGTCTGGTCCTGGACTCGATCGTCGACCCGACCGGTGTCTGGTACGACGACAACATCTCGCAGGACTACGCCTTCGACGCCCGCCAGAAGGCCCTGATGGCCTGGATCGCCAAGTACAACTCGACGTACAAGCTGGGCACCGACCCGACCAAGATCGAGGCCAAGTGGTACGCGATGCGGGGGGCGCTCGCGAAGAAGCCGGCCGGCGGCAAGGTGGGGGCCTCCGAGCTGGAGGACACCTTCATCCCCGGCGGTTACTACAACGGCTACTGGCCCTATCTGGCCGAGGCGTTCGCGGCGTACGTGAACGACAAGAACGCCGACCCGCTGGTCGAGGCGTACGAGAACTTCGCCGCCGTGGACGCGTCCGGGGACAACGGCTACAGCATCTACACCTCGGTGCAGTGCCGTGACGCCTCCTGGCCGCGCGACTGGAACCAGTGGCGCAAGGACAACTGGGCGGTGTACGACAAGGCGCCGTTCATGGCGTGGAACAACGCCTGGTACAACGCGCCGTGCGCCTTCTGGCCGACGGACTCGCTGAAGCCGGTGCACATCGCCAACGACAAGCTGCCGCCGACGCTGCTGTTCCAGGCGACCAACGACGCGGCCACCCCGTACGAGGGCGGCGCCACGGTCCACCGTCTGCTGGCCGGCTCGAGCTTCGTGGTCGAGCAGGGCGGCGGGAACCACGGCATCACGCTGAGCGGGAACGCCTGCCTGGACAAGTACCTTGCGGCGTATCTGACCGACGGAACGGTGCCACGCAGCGGCGGCCCGGTCGACGCGGTGTGCGCCAAGCTGCCCGACCCCAAGCCGCTGAGCACGACGAAGGCGGCGTCGACGTCCGCCGGCGGCTCCGCGCTGCACGGAATGCTGGGCTTCCGCGGCTGACGCAGAGCCGAGTCGAGGTCCCGTCGGGGGCGTTGTCAGACCCATGGTCCACGATGGACGCATGAGTCAGCCGACCCGGATTCCCGCCCCCGACGGGGTCTTCCCCGCCACCCAGTACAGCCATGTCGTCATGGGCACCGGCCGTTTCGTGGCGATCGCCGGCCAGCTCGCCCTGGACGAGGACGGCAAGCCCGTCGGCGAGGGCGACCCCGAGGCCCAGGCCCACCAGGTCTTCGAGAACCTGCGCCGCTGTCTGGCGGCCGCCGGCGCGACCTTCGACGACGTCGTCAAACTCACCTATTTCGTCACGGACATGGCGCACATGCCCGCGATCCGCACGGCCCGCGCCGAGCACATACCCGACGACCGCCTCCCGGCCGCCTCCGCGGTGCAGGTGGTCGCGCTGGTCCGGCCCGAGTTCCTGATGGAGATCGAGGCGTTCGCGGTGGTGGGCGAGTGAGCGGTCTCCGGATCCGGGAGATGACACTGGCCGACTGCGACCGCGTGGCCGAGATCCGCGTCGGCGGCTGGCAGACCGCGTACCGGGGGATCATCCCGCAGTCGTACCTCGACGCGATGAGCGTGGCGGAGGACGCCGAGCGCCGCCGCGCCCGCTTCGAGGAGAGCCTGCGGAGCGACGGCACAGTCGTGAACCTGATCGCCGAGACGGCCGGCGAGATCGTCGGCTGGGCCTGCCACGGCCCGTACCGGGACGGCGAAGTTCGCACCGGGGACGCCGAGTTGTACGCGATCTACGTGGACCCTGACCGGTTCGGCGCCGGGGCCGGGCGGGCCCTGATCGCGCAGTCGGTGCGACGGTGCACGGCCGCCGGGCACCCCCGCATGTACCTGTGGGTCCTCGAGGAGAACGCGCGCGCCCGGCGCTTCTACGAGCGGTCGGGCTTCCGCGCGGACGGCACGAAGGAACCCTTCGAGGTGGACGGCGTCGCGGTGCCCGAGGTGCGGTACGTCAGGGACCTCACCGGCTGACTCGGCGTCACCTCTGCTTCGGGATCCGCGCCAGTGCCTGCACCGCCGCCTCCGCCAGCACCGGATGCGCGAGGGCCTCGTTCAGTACGGGCCGGGCGCGGGCGTCCTCCAGGCTGCCCAGCCCCTCCACGCAGGCGAGGGCCACGCGCCGGTACGGGTCGTGCGGGCGCAGCCTCCGCTCCAGGGTGGTGATCAGCGCCGGCACGGACTCCGGGGCGCGCAGCTCGGCCAGCAGCCGGACCGGGTGCAGGGCGTAGGCGACGCGCAGCTCGTTGGTGGCGAGGGCGGCCGCCGCGCGCGCGGTGCGGGGGTCGCCGAGGCGGGCGAGCGCGTACGCGGCGGAGGCACAGCGCTGCGGATCACGGTGGTTCAGGAACAGGACGAGGGCCTCGAAGGCGCGCCGGTCGCCCGCGAGCCCCAGCCGGAACGCGGCCAGCTCCCTGGCCCACAGCGGCTGCCCGGTCTCGGTGAGCACCCGCGCCAGCTCGTCGGGGTCCTCGGTCGCCACGAGACGGTCGTAGGCGGCGGACCCTCCCGACTCCGCCCGTAAACGCTCCGTGAGTGATCGCAACTCTTCGTCCATGACACCGAAGATTAGAGGGGACTTCGATCTCTCGGGACGCACATCACAAACACGGGGACTAGCGCGCTCGTTACCCGCCGGTTAAGCTCAGACGAGCGAGTTACCCACTCGCACCTGCTTGCGGCGGCCTGGTGACGCAGCCGTCGTGAGAGCAGTCGGTTCGGTACATCGAGTACCGCAGCACGACCCGGCCTCGGGACAGGGCCGGTCGAATCACCACCGTTCGCTCCAGGCGTGTGCGCGCCCACGGCGACGGCAGGCACCGGGCGTGTGCGCTTGCAGCCCGGCAACACCCGCATTCCTTTCACGCACCCGGTGCGCCATGGCTTCGACTCCGGTCGGGCCTGACTCGGCGCACCCGGGCGCGCTCCCAGTCGTCACCCTCATTCCTGGAGTCCCGCGATGGCCACTCCCCTGTCCCAGACCCCTTCGTCTCCGCTCACGACCATTGCCGTCGTCGGCCTCGGCACCATGGGCATCGGTATCACCGAGGTCCTCGCCAAGGCCGGCCGCGAGGTCGTCGGCATCGACATCAGCGAGGCCGCGACCGCCAAGGCCGTCGCCGCCCTGGAGGCCGCCACCGCCCGTGCCGTGGAGCGGGGCCGGCTGACCGAGCAGGAGCGCGCGGACGTCCTCGCGCGTGTCCGCACCTCCACCGACCTGCAGGCCGCCGCCGACGCCGATCTCGTCATCGAGGTGGCTCCGGAGTCGTACGAGATCAAGCACCAGATCTTCCGCGAACTCGACGGCATCGTCCGCCCCGAGACGATCCTGGCGACCGGCACCAACGCCCTGTCAGTGACCCGCCTGGCCGCCGACTCGGCCCGCCCGGAGCGCGTGCTCGGCCTGCACTTCTTCAACCCGGCGCCGGCCATGAAGCTGGTCGAGGTCGTCTCCTCGGTCCTCACCGCGCCGACGGCCGTCACCGCCGTCACCAACCTCGCCCTCGACCTCGGCAAGGAGCCCGTCGCGGTCGGTGACCGGCCCGGATTCGTCGCCGACGGGCTGCTGTTCGGCTACCTCAACCAGGCCGCCGCGATGTACGAGGCCAAGTACGCCTCCCGCGAGGACATCGACGCCGCGATGCGGCTCGGCTGCGGGCTGCCGATGGGCCCGCTCGCGCTGCTCGACCTGATCGGCGTCGACACGGCCCGTACGGTCCTGGAGGCCATGTACGCCGAGTCCCACGACCGGCTGCACGCCCCCGCCCCGATCCTCAAGCAGCTCAGCGAGGCGGGCCTGACCGGCCGTAAGTCGGGCCGCGGCTTCTACACCTACGAGGCGCCGGGCAGCGCCACCGTCGTGCGGGACGCGCTGACGCCGCTGGACGGCGCCGCCCTGACCCCGGGCCGCGAGGTGCGCTCCGTCGGTGTCGCCGGCTCCGGCACCATGGCGTCCGGCATCGCCGAGGTCTTCGCCAAGGCCGGCTACGAGGTCGTGCTCGCCGCCCGCAGCGAGGAGAAGGCGCAGACCGCCAAGGCCCGTATCGGCAAGTCGCTTTCGCGCTCCGTCGACAAGGGACGGATGACCGCCGAGGCCGCGGCGCAGACCCTGGACCGGATCACCGCTGCGGGTTCGTACGAGTCCTTCGCCGAGGTCGACCTGGCCGTCGAGGCGGTCGCCGAGGACCTGGAGATCAAGCAGCAGCTGTTCGCGACGCTGGACAAGGTCTGCAAGCCGGGCGCGGTCCTGGCCACCACGACCTCGTCGCTGCCGGTCGTCGCCTGTGCCCGTGCCACCTCGCGTTCGCAGGACGTGATCGGCATGCACTTCTTCAACCCGGCGCCGGCGATGAAGCTGGTCGAGGTCGTCCGTACGGTCCTGACGGCCGAGGACGTCCACTCAACGGTTCGCGAGGTCTGCGGCAGGATCAAGAAGCACGCGGTCGACTGTGGGGACCGTGCAGGCTTCATCGTGAATGCACTGCTTTTCCCGTACCTCAACAACGCGATCAAGATGGTGCAGGAACACTATGCATCTCTTGACGACATTGACGCGGCGATGAAGCTGGGCGGCGGCTACCCGATGGGCCCATTCGAGCTGCTGGACGTCGTCGGGCTCGATGTCTCCCTTGCGATCGAGAAGGTCCTGCACCGCGAGTTCCGCGACCCGGGCCTGGCCCCGGCGCCGCTCCTGGAGCATCTGGTGGCCGCGGGCTGCCTCGGCCGGAAGACGGGCCGTGGCTTCCGCGAATATGCCCGCCGCTGACGGCGCCGGCGACTGGTTCAGAGGCGAGACGGACTGGGGCGGGCTGCTCGAGCCGGGCAGTCACCCCGTGTCCGCCGGGCCCGGTACACCCCCGCCCACACCGGGCGGGGGAACCCCGGTACATGCGCAACAAGCTGCGCACATGCAGTACGTTCGGGTCATGTCCCAGCCCGCCAAGTCCTCACGTACACCAGCTACGCCCGACGCGCCGGAGAGTGCCGCAGGCAGTCGCGCGGCCGCCCAGCGGCTCAAGATGCGCCGCGAACTGGCGGCCGCGGCGATGGAGCTGTTCGCGACCAAGGGGTACGAGGCGACCACCGTCGACGAGATCGCGGCCGCGGCCGGGGTCGCGCGCCGCACCTTCTTCCGCCACTTCCGCTCCAAGGAAGAGGCGATCTTCCCCGACCACGACGACACGTTGATCCGTGCGGAGGCCGTGCTCAATGCGGCTCCCCCGCACGAGCACCCGCTCGACACGGTGTGCCGCGGCATCAAGGAAGTCATGCGGATGTACGCGGCCCGGCCGGAGATCTCGGTCGCCCGCTACAAGCTCACCCGCGAGGTGCCCACCCTGCGCGAGGCGGAGATCGCGTCGGTGGCCCGCTACGAGCGCCTCTTCACCCGCTACCTCCTCGGCCACTTCGACGAGCACGCGCACGACGACGACGCCAACGACGACCCGCTGCTGGCGGAGGTCGCCGCGTCAGCGGTCGTCACCGCCCACAACCACGTCCTCAGACGCTGGCTGCGGGCCGGCGGCCAGGGCGACGTGGAGGCGCAGCTGGACCACGCCTTCGCGATCGTGCGCAAGACGTTCGGGTCGGGCATCGGGGCGGGCCGCACGACGCCACCGAAGCCGCCGGCTCCCGCGACGGTCTCCACCCAGGGCGAGGTCCTGGTCACCGTCGCTCGCACCGACGCGCCGCTGGACGAGGTCATGCGGACCATCGAGGAGGCACTGAAGGACCGCTGAGCCCCTTCGCGAGGGTGTCCTGGGACACTCCGCGCCTGTGATGACGGCCACCCACCCGGGTGGCCGTTTTGGCATGTCAGGGGCCCTTTTCAGGCACCTTTCAGCGCGCGTTCGATCGATCATCGCTCATTTGTTACGTAAAGATTTCACCTGAGGGCAATCTCTGGCACTCAGTGCCTTGCGGGGTGACACGCGGTGTCATACGTTGAAGGAGTCCGGGCGGCCGGCGTGCAGAGACCATACGCACGCCGGCTGTCCCCTCAAGCCAATGGCTTGCGCGCCCGGACGCCTGCGTCACAGGCAACCTCCCGCGCCACAAAGCGCTGCCGAACAGCACCACCGCCGAACCGACGGCACTTCCCAAAACCCTCAGCAGCACACCGACGTAACCCTCAGCACCCCTCCCTCAGGGTGCGTATCGCCGGAGGCAACACCGTGACCGTGAAGGACATCCTGGACGCGATCCAGTCGCCGGACTCGACGCCGGCCGACTTCGCCGCTCTGCCGCTCCCCGAGTCGTACCGCGCGATCACCGTGCACAAGGACGAGACGGAGATGTTCGCGGGCCTGGAGACCCGCGACAAGGACCCGCGCAAGTCGATCCACCTCGACGAGGTGGCCCTGCCCGAGCTCGGCCCGGGCGAGGCCCTGGTGGCCGTGATGGCCTCCTCGGTCAACTACAACTCCGTGTGGACCTCGATCTTCGAGCCGCTGTCCACCTTCGGCTTCCTGGAGCGCTACGGCCGCCTCAGCGAGCTGACCAAGCGGCACGACCTGCCGTACCACATCATCGGCTCCGACCTCGCGGGCGTCGTCCTGCGCACCGGTCCGGGTGTCAACGCCTGGAAGCCCGGTGACGAGGTCGTCGCGCACTGTCTGTCGGTCGAGCTGGAGTCCAGCGACGGCCACAACGACACGATGCTCGACCCCGAGCAGCGCATCTGGGGCTTCGAGACCAACTTCGGCGGCCTCGCCGAGATCGCGCTCGTCAAGTCCAACCAGCTGATGCCGAAGCCGGACCACCTCAGCTGGGAGGAGGCCGCCGCTCCCGGTCTGGTCAACTCCACCGCCTACCGCCAGCTGGTCTCCCGCAACGGCGCCGGCATGAAGCAGGGCGACAACGTCCTGATCTGGGGCGCGAGCGGCGGCCTCGGCTCGTACGCCACGCAGTTCGCGCTGGCCGGCGGCGCCAACCCCATCTGTGTCGTGTCCTCGCCGCAGAAGGCGGACATCTGCCGCGCGATGGGCGCCGAGGCGATCATCGACCGCAACGCCGAGGGCTACAAGTTCTGGAAGAACGAGCACGAGCAGGACCCGCGGGAGTGGAAGCGCTTCGGCAAGCGCATCCGCGAGCTCACCGGCGGCGAGGACGTCGACATCGTCTTCGAGCACCCCGGCCGCGAGACCTTCGGCGCCTCCGTGTACGTCACGCGCAAGGGCGGCACCATCGTCACCTGCGCCTCGACCTCGGGCTACAACCACGAGTACGACAACCGCTACCTGTGGATGTCCCTGAAGCGGATCATCGGCTCGCACTTCGCCAACTACCGCGAGGCCTGGGAGGCCAACCGGCTGATCGCGAAGGGCAAGATCCACCCGACCCTGTCGAAGGTCTACTCCCTGGAGGAGACCGGCCAGGCGGCGTACGACGTGCACCGCAACCTCCACCAGGGCAAGGTCGGCGTGCTGTGCCTGGCCCCCGAGGAGGGTCTCGGCGTGCGCGACGAGGAGATGCGCGCCAAGCACATCGACGCCATCAACCGCTTCCGCAACATCTGAGACACCCGGGGTCATAGATGACTGAGCGTCAGCCCGCCGAAGGCAAGCGGGAGAAGGACCGGCCGTGGCTCATGCGCACGTACGCCGGTCACTCCACGGCCGAGGCGTCCAACGAGCTGTACCGGCGCAACCTCGCCAAGGGCCAGACCGGCCTGTCGGTCGCGTTCGACCTGCCGACGCAGACCGGCTACGACTCCGACCACATCCTCGCCCGCGGCGAGGTCGGCCGGGTCGGCGTGCCGGTCGCGCACCTCGGTGACATGCGCCGGCTGTTCCAGGACATCCCCCTGGAGCAGATGAACACCTCGATGACGATCAACGCCACCGCCATGTGGCTGCTGGCGCTCTACCAGGTCGTCGCCGAGGAGCAGGGTGCGGACATCACCAAGCTCCAGGGCACGACCCAGAACGACATCGTCAAGGAGTACCTGTCCCGCGGCACACACGTGTTCCCGCCGGGGCCGAGCCTCCGTCTGACGACGGACATGATCGCGTACACGGTCTCCCACATCCCGAAGTGGAACCCGATCAACATCTGCAGCTACCACCTGCAGGAGGCGGGCGCCACGCCGGTCCAGGAGATCGCGTACGCGATGTCCACCGCCATCGCGGTCCTCGACGCCGTCCGGGACAGCGGTCAGGTCCCGGCCGAGAAGTTCGGTGACGTGGTCGCCCGTATCTCCTTCTTCGTGAACGCGGGCGTCCGCTTCGTCGAGGAGATGTGCAAGATGCGCGCCTTCGGCCGCATCTGGGACAAGGTCACGCGCGAGCGCTACGGCATCGAGAACGCCAAGCAGCGCCGTTTCCGGTACGGCGTCCAGGTCAACTCCCTGGGTCTGACCGAGGCGCAGCCGGAGAACAACGTCCAGCGGATCGTGCTGGAGATGCTGGCCGTGACCCTCTCCAAGGACGCACGCGCGCGTGCCGTCCAACTCCCGGCCTGGAACGAGGCGTTGGGCCTGCCCCGCCCCTGGGACCAGCAGTGGTCGCTGCGCATCCAGCAGGTGCTGGCGCACGAGAGCGACCTGCTGGAGTACGAGGACATCTTCGAGGGCTCGCACGTCATCGAGGCGAAGGTCGCGAAGCTCGTCGAGGAGTCCCTCGCGGAGATCGAGCGGATCCAGGAGATGGGCGGCGCGATGGCCGCCGTCGAGTCGGGCTACCTCAAGTCGCAGCTCGTCTCCTCGCACGCCGAGCGCAGGGCTCGTATTGAGTCCGGTCAAGAGAAGATCGTCGGCGTCAACATCTTCGAGACGACCGAGCCGAATCCATTGACTGCGGATCTCGATACAGCGATCCAGACAGTCGATCCAGCTGTCGAGGCTCGCGTCATCGCATCACTGCAGAACTGGCGCGACACCCGCTACCAGCCGCCCTTCAACCACCCGCGCCCGTGCAAGGCGCTGGAGAAGCTGAAGGAGGCCGCCAAGGGCACCGGCAACCTCATGGAGGCCACCCTGGAGTGCGCCCGCGCCGGGGCCACGACCGGCGAGTGGGCCGGCGCCCTGCGCGAGGTGTTCGGCGAGTTCCGCGCCCCGACCGGCGTCTCGTCCGCGCCGGTGGCGATCGCCGCCGAGGAGGGCTCGGCCATGTCCGAGGTCCGCCGCAAGGTCGACCTGACGGCGAAGGACCTCGACGTCGGCAAGCTGCGCTTCCTGGTCGGCAAGCCCGGGCTGGACGGGCACTCCAACGGCGCCGAGCAGATCGCCGTGCGGGCCCGTGACGCCGGCTTCGAGGTGGTCTACCAGGGCATCCGTCTGACGCCCGAGCAGATCGTGGACGCGGCCCTCGCCGAGGACGTGCACGCGGTCGGCCTGTCGATCCTGTCCGGATCGCACGCCCAGCTGGTGCCGGACGTCCTGGAACGGCTCCGTGTGGCCGGTGCCACAGATATACCGGTGATCGCCGGTGGCATCATCCCGAATGGTGACGCCGAGCAGCTCAGGGCCGCCGGAGTGGCCGCCGTCTTCACCCCGAAGGACTTCGACATCACCGGCATCATCGGCCGCATCGTCGACGAGATCCGGAAAGCGAACAAGCTCGACCCCCTGGAGGTCCCCGCATGACCACGCCCGTCAACCGTCTGCGTCCGCGACGCTCCTGCCTCGCGGTCCCCGGAAGCAACCCCCGCTTCCTGGAGAAGGCGCAGGGCCTCCCGGCCGACCAGGTCTTCCTCGACCTGGAGGACGCGTGCGCGCCGCTCGCCAAGCCCGAGGCGCGGCACACGATCGTCAAGTTCCTCAACGAGGGTGACTGGACCGGCAAGACGAGGGTCGTGCGCGTCAACGACTGGACGACCGAGTGGACGTACCGCGACGTCGTCACCGTCGTCGAGGGTGCCGGACAGAACCTCGACTGCATCATGCTGCCGAAGGTGCAGACGGCCCAGCAGGTCGTCGCCCTCGACCTCCTGCTGACCCAGATCGAGAAGACGATGGGCTTCGAGGTCGGCAAGATCGGCATCGAGGCACAGATCGAGAACGCCCAGGGCCTCAACAACGTCAACGAGATCGCGACGGCCTCCCAGCGCGTCGAGACGATCATCTTCGGCCCGGCCGACTTCATGGCGTCGATCAACATGAAGTCGCTCGTCGTCGGTGAGCAGCCGCCCGGCTACCCGGCGGACGCCTACCACTACATCCTGATGAAGATCCTGATGGCCGCCCGCGCCAACAACCTCCAGGCGATCGACGGCCCCTACCTGCAGATCCGCAACATCGACGGCTACCGCGAGGTCGCCCAGCGCGCCGCCGCCCTCGGTTTCGACGGCAAGTGGGTGCTGCACCCGGGCCAGGTCGAGGCGTCCAACGAGATCTTCTCGCCCTCGCAGGAGGACTACGACCACGCCGAGCTGATCCTGGACGCGTACGACTACTACACGTCCGAGGCGGGCGGCAAGAAGGGCTCCGCGATGCTCGGCGACGAGATGATCGACGAGGCCAGCCGCAAGATGGCGCTGGTCATCTCCGGCAAGGGCCGCGCCGCCGGCATGCAGCGCACCAGCAAGTTCGAGATCCCGGAGGCCTGAGCGCGATGCAGTTCGGACGCACCTACGAGGAGTTCGAGGTCGGGGCGACGTACAAGCACTGGCCGGGCAAGACGGTCACGGAGTACGACGACCACCTGTTCTGTCTCCTCACCATGAACCACCACCCGCTCCACATGGACACCAACTATGCGGAGAAGACGACGGACTTCGGCAAGAACGTCGTCGTCGGCAACTACATCTACTCGCTGCTGCTCGGCATGAGCGTGCCGGACATCTCCGGCAAGGCGATCGCCAACCTGGAGATCGAGTCGCTCAAGCACGTGGCGCCGACCTTCCACGGCGACACGATCTACGGCCAGACGACCGTGCTCGACAAGTGGCCGTCCAAGTCGAAGAACGACCGCGGCATCGTCTATGTCGAGACCAAGGGCTACAAGCAGGACGGCACGCTGGTCTGCGTGTTCCGCCGCAAGGTGATGGTGCCGACCGAGACGTACATCAAGGAGCGCGGCGGCGAGCAGCCGGGCCGCCCCGAGCTCAAGCAGCAGGAGAAGTAAGCCATGGCCCGTCTCGCCCAGACCGCCGGTCTGACCGACATCCAGCAGGAGATCCTCTCCACCGTCCGCGACTTCGTGGACAAGGAGATCATCCCGGTCGCGACCGAGCTGGAGCACCGCGACGAGTACCCGCAGCAGATCGTCGACGGCCTCAAGGAACTCGGCCTGTTCGGCCTGATGATCCCCGAGGAGTACGGGGGTCTGGGCGAGTCGCTCCTCACCTACGCCCTGTGCGTCGAGGAGATCGCCCGCGGCTGGATGTCGGTCTCCGGCATCATCAACACCCACTTCATCGTGGCGTACATGCTCAAGCAGCACGGCACGCAGGAGCAGAAGGACCACTTCCTGCCGCGCATGGCGGCCGGCGACATCCGCGGCGCCTTCTCGATGTCGGAGCCGGCCCTCGGCTCGGACGTGTCCGCCATCACCTCCAAGGCGGTCAAGGACGGCGACGAATACGTCCTCAACGGCCAGAAGATGTGGCTGACGAACGGCGGAACGTCAAGTCTGGTCGCCGTACTCGTCCGAAGTGATGAAGGACACCCCGAGGGCACCGCGCCCCACAAGTCGATGACGACCTTCCTGGTCGAGAAGGAGCCCGGCTTCGGAGAGGTCCGCCCCGGCCTCACCATCCCCGGGAAGATCGACAAGATGGGCTACAAGGGCGTCGACACCACCGAGCTGATCATGGACGGCCTGCGGATTCCGGCCAACCGTGTGCTCGGCGGCGAGACCGGCCGAGGTTTTTACCAAATGATGGACGGAGTCGAGGTCGGCCGCGTCAACGTCGCGGCGCGTGGCTGCGGCGTCGCTCAGCGTGCGTTCGAACTGGGCGTCTCGTACGCCCAGCAGCGCCACACCTTCGGCAAGCCGATCGCCCAGCACCAGGCCATCCAGTTCAAGCTGGCCGAGATGGCTACCAAGGTCGAGGCCGCCCATGCGATGATGGTGAACGCGGCACGCAAAAAGGACTCCGGTGAACGAAACGACCTTGAGGCTGGGATGGCGAAGTACCTCGCCTCCGAGTACTGCAAGGAGGTCGTGGAGGACGCCTTCCGGATCCACGGCGGCTACGGCTTCTCCAAGGAGTACGAGATCGAGCGCCTCTACCGCGAGGCCCCGATGCTGCTGATCGGTGAAGGTACCGCCGAAATCCAGAAAATGATCATCGGTCGCAGGCTGCTCGAAGAGTATCGGTTCCAGGGCTAGATGTCCGGATACGGGGTGTTTTCTTGGAGAAGAAGATCACACCCCGTCAGCTCTCTTCGGCCGCCGACTCGGCTTCCTGGCTTGCCCAGTTGCGGCCCGCGACCGGTACGATCCCGGGAAAGCCGCCGTCCCCCGTTACAGCGCGGCATCATCCGCTACGAAGGTCATCCATGCCCCACAGCCAAACCTCTGCACCACGCGACAGCCTGGCAGGCGTACGTCTTGCGCGCGGAGCATCGCCGTGGCTTCTCCCGACCGTCGCCACCGCAGCCCTCAGCCTGGCCCGTGCGCGCCGCTCCGGCGCCGCCAAGGCCGTGGCCGTGCCCGCCACCGCACTCGCGGCGGGCATGCTGTGGTTCTTCCGCGACCCCGAGCGTGAGATCGCCCCGGGCCGGGTCATCTCGCCCGCCGACGGTGTGGTGCAGAGCATCATGCCGTGGAAGGACGGCCGCACCCGCGTCGCGATCTTCATGAGCCCGCTCAACGTCCACGTCAACCGGGCGCCGCTCTCCGGCACGGTGACGTCGGTCGAGCACATCCCGGGTGGGTTCGTTCCGGCGTTCAACAAGGAGAGCGAGAACAACGAGCGCGTAGTCTGGCACTTCGACACCGAACTCGGCGACATCGAAATGATCCAGATCGCCGGCGCGGTGGCCCGTCGCATCGTCCCCTACATCCCGCAGGGCACGAAGGTCGAGCAGGGCGACCGTATCGGTCTGATCCGCTTCGGCTCGCGCGTCGACATCTACCTGCCCGAGGGCGTGGAGGTCGCGGTCGAGGTCGGTCAGAAGACCGTGGCTGGGGTGACTCGCATTGACCGTGATTGATCCTGATACCCAGGCGGGCTGGGTGCCCGAGGCCGACGAGGTGGACGAAGAGGAGGAGATGCCCCTCTCTCTCCGCCTCTCAATAGCGGACACCCTCACCCTCGGCAACGCGACGTGCGGCTTCATGGCGGTGTACTTCACGACCACCGGCATCCTGATCCCGCACCTCACCGGTGACCAGGAGACCGGCATGGCCCGCCACAGTGCGGCCACCGCGGTCATCCTGATGCTGTGCGCGGCGGTCTTCGACCTGTTCGACGGCCTGGTCGCGCGCAAGCTGCGCTCCTCGCCGATGGGTGCGGAGCTGGACAACCTCTCGGACCTGATCAGCTTCGGTCTGGCGCCGGCGTACTTCGTCCTCGTCTACGGCATGGTCGCGGACGACGCGCACCAGAGAGTGGCTGCGGTCGGGGCAATCGTGGTGCTCCTGGCCGTCGTACTGCGTCTGGCGCGGTTCTCGTGCGTGACGGTCCCGAACGGCATGTTCCAGGGCATGCCCTCCCCGTTCGGCGCCCTGACGGTGGTCTCGATCGTGCTCCTGGAGCTGCCCTTCGTGGCCACGCTCCTGGCGATCCTGGGCACGGCCTGGCTGATGGTGAGCCGGGTCGAGTACCCGAAGCCGCGCGGCCGCCTCGCCGTGGCGATGCTGTCCTGGATCGTCGTCTCGATGGGTCTGCTGGCGGCCTGGGCCTTCGACGCCCCGAGCGGTCAGCTGCTCCTCCAGACGGGCTGCGCGCTCCAGCTGGTCACCGGCGCGGTGATCCCGCTGTTCGCCACGGCCCGCCGGGTGAACAACTTCCGGGACAACCGGCGCGAGGCACGGGCACAGCTGCCGTAGCGGTTTGAAGCCGTAGCGGTTCTACGACGGTGAAGGGCCCCGAGCCACTCGGCTCGGGGCCCTTCGTCGTTCCGTGAGGCGGCTCCTCAGCTCAGGAAGTCCCGGCCGATCTGCTCCGCCACCCGCTCCAGGATCGGCCCGGCATCCGCGATGCACTTCGCCACGTCCGGCTCGACGGACGTGAGCGGGTACGCCCGTCGGATCCCCGCCCGGCCCAGCGCCTCCGGCTGCAGCACGAGGCGCCCGCAGACTGCGATGACCTCCTTGTCGGCGGCGCGTGCGGCGGCGGCGACGCCCGCCGGGGCCTTGCCGTGCAGGGTCTGTTCGTCCAGGGAGCCCTCGCCCGTGATCACGAGGTCGGCCCACTCCAGTGCGGGTGCGAAGCCGAGCACCTCGAGCATCACCTCGATGCCGGGGCGGAAGCGGGCGCCGAGCAGGAGGGCGCCGTAGCCGATGCCGCCGGCGGCGCCCGCGCCCGGGGAGGCGGCGTGCTCCGCGGCCTTCGCGCCGACCGCCTCCTCCAGCACCTTGGCGTAGTGCGCGAGGGCGGTGTCCAGGGTCTCCACGTCGTCCGGGGAGGCGCCCTTCTGGGGGCCGTAGACGGCGGGGGCGCCCTTCGGGCCGGTCAGCGGATTGTCGACGTCGCTCGCCAGGACCAGTTGGACCGAGGCGAGTCGGGGGTCCAGGTCCGACAGGTCGGCGGAGGCGAGCTCGCTCAGGCCACCGCCACCCGGCGGGACCGGCTCGCCGTCCGCGTCCAGGAACCGCGCGCCCAGTGCGGACAGCATTCCGGCGCCGCCGTCAGTGGTCGCGCTGCCGCCGACGCCGAACACGATCGTCCGCGCGCCCGCGTCGAGCGCGGCCCGCAGCAGTTCTCCGGAGCCGTACGTGGACGCCGTGAGCGGTGCGAACACGCCGGCCGGCAGCCGCTGCAGGCCGCTCGCCTCCGCCATCTCCACGACCGCCGTGCCCGCGCGCAGTGCGAAGGCCGCCGTCACCTCGTGTCCGAGCGGTCCCGCGACGCGCACCTCGCGGCGCTCGAAACCGGCCGCGACCGCCGCGTCCACGGTTCCGTCGCCGCCGTCGGCCACGGGCAGCGCCTCCACCTGGAGGTCCGGTACGACCTTGCGCAGCCCGGCCATCACCCGTTCGGCGACCTGCACCGCCGTCAGCGACCCCTTGAACTTGTCCGCGGCGATGAGCACCCTCTGGGCACCGATGCCTGCAGCGTCCGCCACCTTGTCTTCCCCTTGCTCTCCGGGCCTCACGCATGTCAAGGCCAGTCGCGCCGCTGCGACCTTAACCGGAGAGCGCCCCCGCCGTCATGCACCGACCGGAGCCTGGGACGCCGCTGGGAGCCCGCTGTGCGCCCTTGCCGAACCCCGCGCAGCCGGCGCCGGAATTGGGTAAACCGGTCCTATGACCCCTGTGGGCACTGAGCCAGAGCTCACCGACCGCATCCTCGGGGGCTGGCTGGGCCGGATCGCGGGCAACATGCTCGGCAAGCCGGTCGAGCAGGGCGACCTGTGGACGCGGGACCGTATCGACCGCTACTTGCGGCAGGCCGCCGCCCTGCCCCTGACCGACTACCTCCCCGAGCCCGCCGACGAGAGCGACGGCTTCGAGCTGCGCCCCGAGTGGCGCCAGTGCGTGCGCGGCCGCATCCACGGCAGCTGCCGGGACGACGACGTCGACTACGCGATCCTCGGCCTCGACCTCCTGGAGACCCACGGCTTCGGCTTCAGCACCGAGCAGGTCGGCGAGCTGTGGCTGCTGCGGCTGCCGTATCTGCAGACCTTCACGGCGGAGCGGGCCACGTACCGCAACCTCGCGAACGGCCTGAAGCCGCCGCTCACGGCCACCTACGACAACCCGTACCAGGAGTGGATCGGCGCCCTGATCCGCGCCGACATCTACGGCTGGACCTGCCCCGGCGTCCCGCGCCGCGCCGCCTCCCTGGCGCGCCGGGACGCGGTGCTGTCGCACACCGGCAACGGCGTGTACGGCGCGATGTGGGCGGCGGCACTGATCTCTGCGGCGTTCACGGCACCCACGGTCCGGCACGCGGTGGACCAGGCCCTCGCCGTGATCCCGGCGAGCAGCCGCCTCGCCCGTACGGTCCGCCGGGTCGTCTCGCTCCACGACACCCGGATGACCTGGGAGGACACGCTGACGACGGTCGCGGAGGAGACCGCCGGGCTCGGCTGGATCCACACCATCCCGAACGCGGCCGTACTCACCGCGGGCCTTCTGTACGGCGACGGCGACTTCACCCGCACCATCACCCTCACCGTCCGCGGCGGCCTGGACACCGACTCCAACGGAGCGACGGCGGGCTCGGTGGCCGGGGTACTGACCGGGGCGGACGCGATCCCGACGCAGTGGAAGGAGCCGCTGGAGGACACGGTCCGCAGTGCGGTGTTCGGGTTCGACGGGGTGCGGATCAGTGAGCTGGCGGAGCGGACGGTGCAGCTGGCGGAGGCCGAACCCTAGAGACCGGGGCGCGCGTGCGCCGGGACTGGCGCTTCCGCGAACGCCCCGGCCGTCAGTCCCATCGCCCGCAGCACCAGGCGGTCGCGCAGTCCGTCCGGCAGGAACCGCAGCAGGGCGAGCGCGCGGCCGTCGCGACCGGTGGTGTACAGGGTGGCGGGGCGGCGCGCGGTCAGGGCGCGGACGACGGCGTTCACGGCGGGCTCGACGGGCCCCAGTGTCTGACGTGCGGCGGTGGCTCGTACGGCGTCCAGGGCGGCGGCGTAATACCGCTGGGTCTCGGTCGATCCCACCCACCCGAGCTCCGCGCTCGCCTTGTCGGCCGTTGCGAAGATGGCGGTGTCCATGGCGCCGGGTTCGACGAGGGAGACCTTGACGCCCTGGTGGTGCACTTCCGCGCGCAGGGACTGGGTGAGTGCCGACAGGGCCGCCTTGGAGGCGGCGATCGGGCCGAAGAAGGGCGGCGGGACGCGGGCGGAGACGGCGCCGATGTTCACGATCCGGCCGCCAGTCGTCCGTAGAGCGGGCAGGAAGGCCCGGATCACGGCGGCCTGCCCGATGACGTTGATCTCGAACTGGCGCCGCCACGCCTCGGCCGGCGTCAGCTCGACGGGACCCTGACCCATGATGGCGGCGCTGTTGACGAGCCCGTCCAGGCGTGGCCCGACCGCTTCTGCGGCGGCGTGGACGGACTCCTCGTCGGTGACGTCCAGCCGGACGGGCTCGAGGCCGGCGTCCCGCAGCGCGGTCGCGTCCGCGGGCCTGCGGTGGGCGGCGTACACGATCCAGCCGTCGGCGTGCAGCCTGCGGGCCACGGCGGAGCCGACGCCGCCGGTGGCGCCGGTGACGAGGACGGTTCGGGGAGGGGTCAGCTCAGCCACAAGGGCCGCCTTTCACAAGGGAGTTCGTGACGTGGGATTTCGCTGTCCCTCCCACCCTCCGCCGGACCGCGGGCCGGTTGAAGAGTGCAGAATTTACTGGTGGCAGCGACACCAGTACCGGCAGGGCGGGACCACGGCCGCAAGGCGCTCGGCGCCTTCCTGCGTTCACGCCGCGAGCGCGCCGACCCCGCGGGGACCGGGCTGCCGCCAGGTGGCCGGCGCCGGACGCCGGGGCTGCGCCGCGAGGAGGTCTCGCTGCTCTCCGGTGTGAGCCTGACCTGGTACACCTGGCTCGAACAGGGCCGGGACATCAACGTCTCCCCGCAGATCCTGCTGGCCCTCTCCCGGGCGCTGCAGCTGGACGAGGTGGAGCGCACCCACCTGTTCCGCCTGTCGGGCCTGCCCGTCCCGGAACCGGCCGAGCGTTCCCGCGACGTCCCGGACGCGGTCCGCACGTTCCTGGACACGCTGATGCCCAACCCGGCGTTCGTGATCGACCGCTGCTTCGACGTCCTGGCCTGGAACCGGGCGCAGGAGCAGATCCTCGGCAGCACCCTGCGCGACCGCGCGCCCGGCGAGCTGAACAGCGTCTGGATGCTGTTCCGCGAGCCCCTGCTGCGGACGCTGATGCCCGAGTGGGAGGCGGAGGCGCGCTGGCTGACCGGGCTGCTGCGCCAGCAGGCGGCTTACGAGCTCGACAACCCCCGCTTCACGGAGCTGATCGACGAACTCCTCGCCACCAGCCCCGAGTTCGCGGCGCTGTGGCCGGAGCACGACGTCGTCGAGTTCCGGTCCTCGGTCCGCCGCTACCGTCACCCGGACGTGGGCGCCTTCGAGGTGTCGTACGTACGCATGGCGCCGGCGGAGGCGCCCTGGCTGAGCCTGATCTGTCACTTCCCCGCGCCGGGCAGCGAGGACGAGAGGCGTTTGCGCAAGCTGGTTACTCTTCCTGAATGACCAGCTCTGAAGATTTCGCCGCGTACATCGCGGGACTCCCCCGCGTCCTCTCCGGCGCCGCCGCCCTCTTCCGCGACGCCGAGGGCCGGGTGCTGCTCGTCGAGCCCAACTACCGTGAGGGCTGGGCGCTTCCGGGCGGCACGATCGAGTCCGACGACGGCGAGACCCCACGCCAGGGCGCGCGCCGCGAGACCCTCGAGGAGATCGGCCTCGACCGCGAACTCGGCCGACTGCTCGCGGTGGACTGGGTGTACCGGCCGACCTGGCCGCCGCTGGTGGCCTACCTCTACGACGGCGGGGTCCTCGCCGAGGACGACTTCAAAGCGATCCGGTTGCAGGAGGAGGAGCTGCTGTCGTGGCGGCTGGTGGAGCGCGGGGAGCTGGCCGAATATCTGCCGGGGGCGCTGGGGCGCCGCGTTCTGGCTGCGCTGGATGTGCTGGCGGAGGGGGCGGGGACGGCGGAGCTGGAGAACGGGCATCGGGTCGGCTGAGGGCCATCGGGTCAACTGACGGCCACTGGGTCAGCTGACGGCCACTGGGGCGACTGACGGCGACGGGTCATCACACGCGGTTGGCGGGATTCGGCCTCGGCGGTCCGCCGGATTCGGCCTCGGCGGCCGACCGGATCCTGTCCCAGCCGACCGGGATCAGCCTCGACCGCCTGGATCAGAGCCTGCTGCCGGGCTCAGCCCTCGACGTCCCTGGGCTTCACGTCCACCTCGCGCAGCGCCTCGTCCCGCGCGGCGACCCGGGCCTCGGTCCGGTGGCCGCGTTCGACGTAGTCGCGGACGACGAGCTCGACGGCGTCCTGGGGGCTGCTCACGCCGGCGAGCACCATGACTTCCACGACGAGTTCGGCGTCGAGCGAGACGGTGACCTTGGCCATGACGGGACGCTAGCAGCCCACCACCCCCGGCGATATCCGTTGGCCGCTCCCGGAGCGCCCGACCTACCCTCGGTGACATGACCAAGCCCCTCGTCGCCATTCTGAGCGGCGCCGGTATCTCGACCGACTCCGGCATCCCGGACTACCGCGGCCCCAACGGCCTGTGGCGGAAGGATCCCGAGGCCGAGAAGCTCGTGACGTACGAGTACTACATGCGCGATCCGGAGATCCGGCGGCGGTCCTGGCAGATGCGGCGCAAGAACCGGACGCTGAAGGCCGAGCCCAATGCCGCGCACCGCGCCGTGGCCGAGCTCGAGCAGGCCGGGGTGCCGGTGCGGGTCATCACGCAGAACGTCGACGGGCTGCACCAGCTCGCCGGGATGCCCGCCCGCAAGGTGCTCGAACTGCACGGCTCCGCGCGGAGCTTCGTGTGCACCGGGTGCCACGCGCGCGGGCCCATGGAGGACGCCCTCGCCCGGGTCGAGGCCGGGGAAGACGATCCGCCGTGCCTGGAATGCGGAGGGATCCTCAAGTCGGCGACCGTGATGTTCGGGGAGCGGCTCGATCCGGTGGTGCTGGGTGAGGCCGTCGCGATCACCAAGGCGTGTCAGGTGTTCATCGCCGTAGGGAGCAGTCTTCAGGTGCAGCCGGCCGCCGGGCTTGCCGGTGTCGCCGCGGATCACGGGGCGCGGCTCGTCATCGTCAACGCCGAGGCGACGCCGTACGACGAACTGGCCGACGAAGTCGTCCGCGAACCCATCGGCACCGCGCTGCCGAAGCTGCTGCGTCAACTCGGGCCGATCCAGCACGACAGCTAGTGCCGCATCAGGCAACCCTCGCCCTGCTGACGCTTACTCTGACGATGTGGCCGATGAGAAGGACCGCGGGAAGGGCACGAGCCGGAGCGGTCCGTGGGACCCGGTGGTGTCCACCGTGGTCCTGGAAATGGTTGGCCTCGGTTTCTCAGGGATCGTCGCCCTGTTGGCGTGGCCGTTCGGGTGGCTGCCCGACCCCGCTCTCGTCGCCTTCATGACGGGCATGTTCGCGGTCTGGCCTGCGGCTGAGTTGTACCGCGCCGGGCCGCCGCGCCGGCTTGCTGTGGTAGTCGCTCTCCTGGCGCTGGCAACGGTGACACTGCTCGTGGCTGCAGCAGTGAACTGGGCCTTTCCGGCGCCGGCTGACCCAGGCGTCGGTCTCCTTGTCGGCGTTCTTGCCGCGGCACCCCTCGGCGTGGCTGTACTGGCTTGGTTGCTCAACAGGGCGAATGCTGCCTGATGCGGCGCTAGGGGCGGATCCCGTCGCACGCGATGGGCAGGTGTCGCGGTCCACGCAGCACGGCGTTCTGGCGGTACGGGGGCGGGTCCTCCAGCAGGCGTGGGTTTTCCAGTCTCCGGGCCAGTTCCGACAGGGCGAGTTGGGTCTCCAGTCGGGCGAGTGGTGCGCCGAAGCAGCTGTGGATGCCGCTGCCCAGGCCGAGGTGCTGGATGTCCCGCCGGTCCGGGTCGAAGCGGTCCGGGTCCTCGAAGCGCTGGGGGTCGCGGTTGCCGGATGCCAGGACCAGCCAGAGGGAAGCGCCCTTGGGGATGGTGACGCCGCGGATCTCGATGTCGGCGAGGGTGGTGCGCTGGGGCACCAGTTGCACCGGTGGCTCGAAGCGCAGCAGTTCCTCAACGATGGGCACGGCCAGTTGCGGATCCGTACGCAGTCGCTCGAGGACTTCGGGATGGCGTAGCAGGGTCAGCATTCCGTTGGTGATGAGGTTGACGGTGGTCTCGTGTCCCGCGATCAGCAGCAGTGCCGCGGTGCTGAGCAGCTCCATCGTCGTCATCGGGCCGTCCTCGCCCTTGGCCGTGGCCAGTTGGGACAGCATGTCGTCGCCGGGGTTCTTGCGGCGTTCCTCGATCAGGCCGGCCAGGTACATGCCCAACTGCATACGGGCGTCGTGCGCGCCCTTGCCCCGCTCGGTGGGATCCGCGTCCGGGTCGGGGTCCAGGCTCGCGGCGAGGGTGTCCGCCCAGGTGTGGAAGCGGGCCTCGTCCTCGCGCGGTACGCCGAGCAGCCGGCAGATCACGGTCACCGGGAAGGGGTACGAGAACTGCTCCACCAGGTCGATCCGGCTCGGGTCGGCGATGCCGTCGATGAGGCCGGAGACGATGTCGTGGAGCTCTGGGCGCATCCCGTCGACGCGGCGCGGGGAGTGCGGTGGGCCGAAGGGCCGGTTCGTCATGCGGCGCATCCGGTCGTGTTCCGGCGGGTCGAGCCGCAGGAACCCGGGCGGCAGGGCGCTCTCCTCCTGGGCCGGCTCGGCCAGCGGGTCGCGAGTGGTCGAGGACAGGTTGCGGGCGTCGGAGCTGATCCGGGGATCGTGCAGGAGGCTGCGGATCTCGTGGTAGGTGCTGATGACGTACGGCCCGCCGGCTTCGTGGTGCACCGGCGTCTTCCGTAGCTCTTCGTAGATCGGGTACGGGTTGGCGCGGTTGGCGTAGTCCAGGATCTGGTGCAGCAAGGATTGCGTCATGGCGGGTCCTCGTGGCCGTACGGGTCAGTGCGCTGGGGTGAACGTCATCCGGCGGTCGGCCGGCGAGTATCCGCCGAGGGTCACGGTGGGGCCGTGGGTGGGCACCGACGGGTCGGGGAAGTCCGCGTCGAGCGGGCGCTGTCCGTCCGAGCGCCGGTCGACCGTGGGGAAGGGCGGCGGGAACGGCGCGGTGGTCTCGATCAGCTCCTGGTAGAACGGCAGCCATCGGCCCTGGTCGAAGGTGACCGCGCCGATGACGCGGCCCTGGTACCCGTAGACGCCGACGAACCGGTGGTCCTTGAGCGAGCCCTGCGAGATGAGGATCTCCGTCCCCAGCGACGGCACCCCGACCGACTTGATGTTCACTCCGAACTGCGAGGACCAGAAGGCCGGCACCTCCATGTGCGGGATGCGGTCGGAGCTCTCGCTGATCATGTTGTGCGCCGCGATCCGGGCCTGGGTGACGGCGTTGCCCCAGTGCTCCAGGGACAGGAACTGGTAGCCGAACAGGGGGTGCGGGCAGCGTGCGACGTCGCCCGCCGCGTAGATGTCGTCGGTGACGATTCCGCGGATGTCGAAGGCGCGGCAGCCGGCGTCGCAGGCGATGCCTCGGGGGCCTGCTCCGAGTCCGGATCCGGCGAGCCATTCGGTGTTGCGGGTGGCGCCGAGCGAGACGATCACCACGTCGGTCTCCACGGTGGAGCCGTCGGACAGATGCGCGGCGCGCACCCGTCCCGAGGCATCGCCCTCCAGCGCGGTCACCATGACCCCGCACCGCAGGTCCACACCGTGCTCGCGGTGCATCTCGGCGGCGACCGCGCCGACCACCCCACCGAGCGCGCCGACCAGGGGCGCCGAGCCGCGCTCGGCGACGGTGACGGCAAGGCCGCGTTCGCGGCAGGCGGAGGCGATCTCCGAGCCGGTGAACCCGGCCCCGATGACGAGGACCCGCTTGGGTCCTGCGTCCAGCCGCCGGGCGAACGCGGCACTGTCGTCGCGCGTCCGCAGGACGAAGACGCCGTCGAGTTCCGCCTCGGCCTCGCGCGGCCACGGCCGCGCCCGGACCCCGGTGGCGATCAGCAGCCGGTCGTACGGGACCTCGTCGCCGTCGGCCAGCCGCACCCGCCGTGCGGCCATGTCCAGGCCGGTGGCCGGGACACCCAGCCGCCAGGTCGCGTCGACCGAGCGGAGCCTGGGCAGCGCGGTGTGGTCGGCGGCCGCCCTGCCCAGCAGTACCTGCTTGGAGAGCGGGGGCCGGTCGTACGGCTCGTAAGGCTCGTCGCCGATCATGGTCAGGGAGCCCGCGAAGCCCTCGGCCCGCAGGGTTTCGGCAGCGCGCAGGCCGGCCAGCGAGGCACCTACGACGACGATGCGGCCCTCGCGTTTGAGCCGTTCCAGGGATCCGTCACCGAGCACCGGACACCGCCTCGGCCGGTACGTCCACCGCATCGACGAGGATGGCCTGGACCGGGCAGGCCGCGGCGGCCTGGGCCAGCTTCGCGCGCTGTGCCTCGTCGGCCTCCGGGTCGTACAGCAGCGCCTCCTCGCCGTGCATGGCGAAGATCTCGGGGGCGAGGAACGCGCACTGCGCATACCCCTGACAGCGGTTCAGGTCGACGGCAATCCTCACCACGGGATCGGTCCTCTCCAACGGCCCGGTCGGCCCCCTGCGACCACCCTCGGTGGCCGGACGGGATGCGGCGACGAGGAGGAGGCCGTTCGAGTGAGTGGTGCGGTCGGCTCAGGTCGATGTGGCCGGCTGTGGCGGGGCGGGACGCCGGCCCCGCAGGATGTTCAGGCTGAGGAGCAACGCCCAGGCCGGGAAGACCAGTTCGGACCAGGGCACGCTCGACCCCACCACGAGCAGCGTGAGGCCCGCCAGGTAGCCGAGGGCGACGAGCGGGCGCGGGAGGGCACCGCGGCGGCGGCCGATGGTCGAGGTGGTGATGATGAACACCGCCGCCATGCGCATGGCGTACGTGGTCAGCAGGGCGTAGGCGAAGCCCCGGCCGAAAGGAGGGTTCTGCTGACCCTCGTCGAGCACGGTTCCGGCCGCCGCGGCAGCGCCGAACAGGGTGGCGACGAAGACCAGGCCGCTGCCCAGGAAAACGGTGGAGAAGAACTGGTCCTCGCCCTCGCCGGCCTGCTCGCGCAGGGCGCCCATGAACCACAGGAAGGCGATCCCGGCGAACGGCAGCAGCTCCAGCGCCGTCCGCACGGCGCTCCGCTGTGCGGCATCGACGGTTGCGTCGCCCCCGTCGGGCAGAGCGATGCGCATCAGGATGATCGCGGCAGCCATCAGGACCGCGAACACCACTCCGGCCACGCCGGCGGCCCAGGGGGTCGCGAGGCGCTCGTGCTTTCGCTCCATGGTCTCCCGCTTTCTGCCCGGTCCTCCTTCGTACAGACACCAGCGATCCGGGGACTCGCGCCACCGGGGTCACTCGGGAGGAAGACCGGGGTGCGCCATACAGGTCATGGCTGGTGGTCCGATCACGGCCACTGCGACCAGTCCTCGATGCGTTCGGCGGTCACCAAGGTGACCACGGTGCCCGCTGGATGAGGAGAGGCGATGGTCCCGAACATGCCTCGCCGAATGCGCCGCGGCTCGTCCATTACGACCTGGACCACCTCGCAGGTCGGCTCGCCCGGGCCGCCGAGAAGACAGTGCACGCCCGGCTTGAGCGCTTGCGAAGGGGCGGAGACCGAGAACTCATCCGACCGCACGGTCTGGATCGGCTCGGTGAGCGTCATCGGCTGTGCCTCCGCCTCGGCCCTGATCACGTAGCCGCCGCGGGCGGATTCTTCGTCGTCCTCATCGTCTTCGACCGGGATGTAGTTGGCGTGCCTCGCTCGGGAGCTCGACCGCTTCAGGAACCTCATGGTTCATTTTCCCCGCGACGCAGGCCGAGCGCCCCGGCACACTGCTGCACGCCGACCGGCTAGAACAGCGCCCTTCCGCTCTCGAAGTCCAGCAGGCGTTGTTTGCGGTCCAGGCCGCCGCCGTAGCCCGTGAGGCTGCCGTTCGCGCCGACCACTCGGTGGCAGGGGACGATGATGCCGATCGGGTTCCTGCCGTTGGCGAGACCTACCGCGCGGGACGCGGAAGGGTTACCCAGGGCGTCGGCCAGGTCGCCGTAGGAGCGGGTTTCGCCGTAGGGGATCTTGCGGAGCTGGTCCCAGACGGAGCGTTGGAATGGTGTTCCGTGCAGGCGGAGTTCGAGGGTGAACTCCTTCAACTCGCCTGCGAAGTAGGCCTTCAGTTGTTGCTCGGCCTCGGCGAAGGGGGTGCCGTCCGGGAGGCCGAAGGTCTCCTCCGATGGACGGTGGCGTTGGTCGGTCATGTAGAGGCCGCACAGGACACCGTCGTCGGCTACGAGGGTGAGGGGGCCGTAGGGGCTGGGGATGATCGTGTGCTGCTTCGTCATGGGTTTTTCGAACGTCCTTATACCGGGAGGAAGTTGATCGGGTGGCTGTCCGTCGCCCACAGGTACTGGACCGCGTACGCCCGCCAGGGGCGCCAGGCCGCCGCGCGGGCGGTGAGGGCCGCCGGGGTGGACGGGAGGCCCAACTCCTGGGCGGCGCGGCGGATTCCGAGGTCGGTGGGGAGGAAGGCGTCGGGGTCGCCCAGGGCGCGCATGGCGATGACGTCGACCGTCCAGGGGCCGAAGCCGGGGAGGGAGAGGAGGCGGTCGCGGGTTTCCGTCCAGTCGCTGTCGACGCCCAAGTTGACCTCGCCGTCGGCCAGTTGGCGGACCAGCGTGGTGAACGTGGTGCGGCGGGTGCGGGGCATCGCCAGGGACTCCGGGTTCACCGCGGCCAGGGAATCGGGAGTCGGGAAGAGGTGCGTCAAGCCGCCTTCGGGATCGTCCACCGGGTCGCCGTACGCCGTGACCAGGCGGGCCGCATGCGTGCGGGCCGCGGCCGTGGAGACCTGCTGGCCGAGGACCGCTCTTACGGCGAACTCCGCCTCGTCGACCGTGCGCGGTACGCGGCGGCCGGGTGCCTTGTCGACCAGCGGGGCCAGCAGCGGGTCCGTGCGGAGCTGGTCGTCGATCGCGACCGGGTCGGCGTCCAGGTCGAGCATGCGGCGGCAGCGGCTGATGGCGACGGGCAGATCGCGCAGGTCGCTGAGGGTGAGGCGGCAGGCGACGTGGTCGGCTTTCGGGGTCAGGGTCGCGATGCCGTGGCCGTACGGGAGGCGGAGGGTGCGGCGGTAGGCGCCGTCGCGCCACTCCTCGACGCCGGGTACGGCCGTGGCGGCGAGGTGGCCGAAGAGGTTGTCGGGGTTGAGGGGGGCGCGGAACGGGAGGCGGAGGGTGAGGACGCCGGGCGCCGTCGGGGCGTTCTTCTTCGGCAGGCGGGCACGCAGTTCGGACGGGGAGAGGGCGAAGACCTCGCGGACCGTGTCGTTGAAGGTGCGGATCGAGGAGAAGCCGGCGGCGAAGGCGATCTCCGCCATCGGGAGGAGCGTCGTCTCGATCAACAGGCGTGCTGTCTGGGCGCGTTGGGCTCGGGCCAGGGCCAGGGGGCCGGCGCCGAGTTCGGCGAGCAGCTGGCGTTCGATCTGGCGGGTGCTGTAGCCGAGGCGGGCGGCGAGGCCGGGTACGCCGTCGCGGTCCACGACGCCGTCGGCGATCAGACGCATCGCGCGGGCCACGAGGTCGGCGCGCTGGTTCCACTCCGGGGAGCCGGGGCTGGTGTCGGGGCGGCAGCGCTTGCAGGCCCGGAAGCCGGCCTGCTGGCAGGCGGCCGCGCTCGGGTAGAAGGTCATGTTCTCCGGCTTGGGCGGTACGACCGGGCAGCTGGCCCGGCAGTAGATCCGGGTGGTCAGGACCGCCGTGAAGAACCATCCGTCGAAGCGGGCGTCCTTGGACTGGACGGCACGTACGCAGCGCTCTCGGTCGGTGTGCATCCCGTTCTGCATGCGTCCAGCATCGGCGATGGAGGCGGTACGGGGCTGGCGAGAATCCGACATCAAGGTGGTGTGTGCTGGGGCGGTCCGGATCACCAGCGGTTCCGTATACCTGAGCAGTCATTCATATGTGCGTGTGTGGTGGGTACGCTGCCGCCCATGGCGCATGAACGGCAGCGGTCGATGTGGCCGCTGTACGCGGCCGGGTTCACCACCGCCTTCGGGGCGCACGGTATCGCCGCGAACCTCGGGGGTGCCGGGGAGGGCGCGGTCACCTCGCTGCTCGTCCTGGGCGGGCTGCTCGCGCTCTACGACGGGGCGGAGGTGCTGCTGAAGCCCGTGTTCGGCACGGTGGCCGACCGGGTCGGGGCGCGGCCGGTGCTGCTCGGCGGGCTGGTGGCGTTCGCCGTCGCGTCCGCGCTGTACGTCCTCGCGGACAGTCCGGGGTGGCTGTGGGCCGCGCGGCTGGGGCAGGGGGCGGCGGCCTCGGCGTTCTCGCCGGCCGCGTCCGCGCTGGTGGCCCGGCTCAATCCGGCGGCCAAACACGGGCGGGCCTTTGGGAGTTACGGCTTCTGCAAGTCCGTCGGCTACACACTGGGCCCCCTGCTGGGCGGGCTGCTCGTGTGGGCGGGCGGACTGCGGCTGCTGTTCACCGTGCTGGCGGTGCTCGGCGCCGCCGTCGCGGTGTGGGCACTGGTCGCCGTGCCTGTCGTAGCGCCTCTCCCCCGTGCCCGGCAGACCGTCCTGGACCTGGCGCGGCGGCTGACGGAGGCGGCGTTCCTGGTGCCGACGACCGCGCTCGCGGGGGCGACCGCCGCGCTGTCGGTCGGGGTGGGGTTCCTGCCGGTGTCCGGTGCGGCGGCGGGGCTCGGGACGGTGGCGACGGGCGCCGCGGTATCGGTGTTGGCCGCCTGCGCGGCGGTCGTACAGCCGCGTGCGGGGCGGGCGCTGGACGCGGGGCGGCTCTCCGCGCGCGCCGGGCTCACCGCCGGGCTGCTGCTCGCGGCGGCCGGCCTGGCCTGCGCGATGCTGCCCGGCCTGGCCGGCGTCCTCCTCGCCGCCGCCCTCATCGGCACCGGCACGGGCCTGATCACCCCGCTCGGCTTCGCGACCCTCGCGTCGACGACCCCGCCGGAACGGCTCGGTCAGACCATGGGCGCGGCGGAACTAGGACGCGAACTGGGCGATGCGGGCGGTCCGTTGCTGGTGGCCGCGGTCGCGACGGCGGCGACGCTGACGTACGGATTCGGGGCGCTGGCGGTGGTGTTGGGGTGCGGGGCGGTGGGGGTTGTGGCGGGGGTGCGGCGAGGGGTGGCCGGGGCTCGTCAGGGCGGCGACCGGAGCAGCCCGTGAGGCGGCGGATCCGCCTCGGCGAGCCCCGCTTGCTGTCTGCACACCAGCTCGCCCGTCATCGCTGAGCCCGCCCGCCTGCCACCGCCGAGCACCCGCCTGCCGCTGGTGAGCCGCCCGCCCGTCCTGCTTCCGCCGAGCCGACCTGCTGCCACCCGTGAGCCGACCCGTCTGCCGCCGGTGACCCGCCCGCCCCGCTTCCGCTGAGCCCGACCTTCTGTCACCCGTGAGCCGACCCGCCCCGCCCGGCGGCGGTGAGCCACCCATCCTGCTTCCGCTGAGCCGCCCCGCTTGCCTCCGGTGCCGAGCCCGCCCCCTCACCCCTCCCTCTCCCCGAGCGCCTTGCGCAGAGCCGTCTCCTCCTCCGGGCCCAGCCCCGTCACGAACTGCTGGAGGGCCGCGGTCGGGTCCGGGTTGCGGGCCAGTGCCCGGTGCATGGCCTCCGCGGTCATCTGTGCCTCGTTCTTCACCGGGCGGTAGGCACCGCGCCGTCCGTCCGCGTCGCGCAGGACCAGGCCCTTGTCGTGCAGGCGTCTCAGGATGGTGTGCACGGTGTTGTAGGCGAGGTCGCCGTCGAGTCCGGACTGGATCTCGGCCGGGGTGAGGGGCCGGTCCGTCGCCCACAGGGTGGCGAGGACCGCGCTCTCCAGCTCTCCCGGGTTGCGCCGCTCGGCCCTGCCGCGAGGGGTCGCGCCTGCCATGACCACTACGTTACGGCGCGCCGGGTCCGCCGAAAACCGAGCGGCAGGGAGAGAGCACGGGCCACCGAGCGACTACAGTCACGTAGACGGGTCCATGGGACTGTGAGCTGTGGACCGATGAGAGCCGAGGAGCGCTTCCATGCCCGAAGGGCAGCAGGACGAGCCGGTCGGAGGGCGGGCGGACCGGCGGCCGGCCGGCGAGCTGGAGGCGAGCGTGCTGGCCGCGCTGTGGGCCGCCGACGGGCCGCTCACGCCCGGTGCCGTGCAGCTGGAGCTCGGCGGCGGCCTCGCCCGCACCACCGTGACCACGATCCTCACGCGTCTGCACGCCAAAGGTGCGGTCACCCGCGCACGCTCGGGCCGCGGCTACGCCTACGCCCCGGTCCAGGACTCCCCCGGTCTCACCGCCCGCCGTATGCACGCCGAACTCGACAAGGACGAGGACCGCGGCACCGTGCTCGCCCGCTTCGTCTCCGATCTGAGCCCCGAGGACGAGCAGCTGCTGCGCACCCTCCTGGACGGCGGGGACGGGACCGCGGGAGACGCCCCGTGATCTACGCCGTGTGGCTTCCGCTGGTCGTGCCGTTGCTGGTGCCACTGCTCACCGTGCCCGTGGCGCGCCGCGGTGCCGAGCAGGTCTCGCCGCGGACGGCCGCCTGGGCGCTGACCGCCCTCGCGCTGGTCCTGGCCGTCTCCAGCACGGCCGCGCTGGCGCTGCTCGCCCTCGCCGGTGCCCTGCGGCTGCCGTTCGTCGCGGCGCTCGCCCACCTCTCCCCGCGCCTGCTGGGGGACGGCTCGCCCGCCACCGTGCCGGCCGCGGTCCTGGCCACCCTCGTGCTGGCGGCACTCGGCCTCGGGCTCTTCCACCGGACCCGGCGCCATCTCCGCGAACTGCGCACCGCCCAGCGGCAGTTGGCGAGCGCGTCGAGCGCCGGTGACCTCTGCGTACGGCACGACGACCGGCCGGACGCGTACGCCCTGCCCGGGCGGCCCGGCCGTATCGTCGTCACCACCGGGATGCTGCGTGCCCTCGGCGCGCAGGAGCGTGAGGTGCTGTTCGCCCACGAGCGCGCCCATCTCGCCGGCCGGCATCATCTCTTCCTCGCGGCGGCCGAGTTCGCCGTAGCCCTGCATCCGGCCCTGCGCGGGCTGCGCGCCCCGCTGTCGTACGCCTTGGAGCGCTGGGCCGACGAGTCCGCCGCGCGGGCGACGGGCGATCGCGCGCTCACCGCCCGCGCCGTCGGCCGCGCCGCCCTCGCCGCCCGTGCGGCGGGCCCCCGCCCCCGGCTGTCCCTCACGGCCACGGCGGGCCCGGTCCCCCGCCGCGTCACCGCCCTGCTGAACCCGAGCGCGCCCGCCACCCGCCTGCTCCCCCGCGCCCTGGCCGGTCTGCTCCTGACCTGCGTGGCCGTATCGGCGACCGCGGCGACGGACGCGGCCACCGATCTGCACGCGGGCATCGAGGTCGCCCAGGGAGAGCGCTGAGCACAGGGACGCGCTACTGGGAGAACTCGCTCGCCGTCGGCCTGCGCGAGGCCGCCATCGCCTCGTCCACGTCGGTCAGCGGCCGCAGCCGGTAGGTGTAGGCGTAGTCGCGGTCGGCGAACAGCTTGTACTCGTCGTGGGTGTGCGCGCCCCAGCTGTTGTCGCCGCCGACGCCCATCTGGCGGTGGTTGAGGCGCAGGACGACCTCCTTGCGCGGGGTGAGCTGGTAGTCGTGGCGGACGCCGGTCGAGAGGTCCTCGGGCGTGAGGTGCGAGGCGTTGACCTCCAGGAGTGGCTCACCGGAGACGAGCAGCCCGACGCCGTCGCGGTCGGTGAGGGCGATCCAGCGGACGTCGGTCTTGTTGCCGCTCTCCTGTGGGCGCAGGTAGGAGGTCCGCTGTCCGGTGACGGTGCCGGAGTACAGGCCCACGTCGGTGGCGTCGTTGCGGTCCCAGTGGTTCTCCTCGGGGCCGCGGCCGTAGTAGTGCAGGTGTTCCAGCCGCGCCGGCAGGGTCAGCAGCGTGCCCACCTCCGGGAGGTACGGCAGGTTCGAGGCGCCCGGGTGCAGGGTGTTGTCGACCTTGATCTCACCGTTTCCGAAGACGGTGTAGGTGGTGGTGTACGTCGACTCGGTGGTCGTGGGCAGGGTGCCGGTGACCTTGATCTCGACGGCCCGGTCGCGCAGCGCCCGCACGCCGACCTCGGTCACCTTGCGGTTCGCGCCGACGTCGCGCCAGGTCTGGTTGCGGGTGTGCTGGCCGTTGCCCCGGTCGTTGTCGGTGGGGGCCCGCCAGAAGTTGGGCGCGGGGCCGGAGGCGATCAGTTCCGTCCGGCCGGAGCGGTAGGAGGTGATGACGCCGGTGCGCTTGTCCACGGTGACGGTGAAGTCCTCGCCGGCGACGGTCACGGTGGTGTCGCCGTCCTCGTGGGAGAGGGCCGGGATCTCTCCGAGGGGCACGGGGGTCACGGGCGGGCTGCCCGCGTCGAGCGGGAGTTGCTGCCGGGCGATCTCGAAGCCCGCGTCGGCCCAGGGCGTGGACTCCTTGAGGGTGAAGGCGAGTTCGAGGAAGTACTCGGCGCCGGGCGCGGGGGCGGCGGGCAGCCGGAGCGGGACGCTGATGTCCTTGCCGGACAGCGGTGCAACGTCCAGCTGACTGCGCGTCAACTTGCCGCGCTGGACGGTCTTTCCGTCTGCAACCAGCGACCAACGGCCGTCGAAGGCCGAGAGGTTGGTGAACAGGTACTCGTTGGTGAGCGTGACCTGGCCCGGCGCGCTGCCCGAAGTGACCTGGACGGCCTGGTAGATCCGCTTGACCTCGGCCGACTTGCCGGTGAGTCCGCGGTCGGCGGTGACGATGCCGTCCCCGGAGAAGGCACCGTCGTTGGGGTTGTCGCCCCAGTCGCCGCCATAGGCGTAGAAGGTCTTGTCGCGGGACCGTTTCTCGGTGAAGCCGACGGTGGCGGCGTCGAACCAGAACCGTACACCGGCGTCGCCCGGCCCGCGGCTGCCGGAGGCCAGCTCGGCGGCGCTCAGCGCGCGGGCGTAGACGCGGGCCCGCCGGATGGTGCCGCTGAACTCCCGGGTGGGGTTGTCGACGTCGGTGGCCAGGGACAGGGGCGCGGTGTTGACGGCGGGGCGCACGGTGGTGGTGCGGGTGGCCCGGACCGTGCCGTCGACGTGCAGGGCCAGGGTGCCGGCCTCGGCGTCGTAGACACCCGCGACATGGTGTTCGCTGCCGGTCCAGTCGTCGGGGAGCGCCCAACTCGCGGTGATCCACTGGCCGCTGCCGTAGATGAAGAACTCGAGGGTGCGGTTCGTCTGCTTGAGGGCGTACTGGGTGTCGCCCTTGGCGAGGATCGGCTGGTGGTAGCCGGTGACATGGGGGGTGAACCAGGCTTCCAGGGTCAGCGAGCCGGTGAGATCGAGGCGCGGGTCGCGGGCGAAGACGGTGCCGCCGGAGACGCCCTTGTCGCGGGTGAACGTGCCGGCGGGGGCGACGGTCTCGCCGCTCAGTGCGATCGGGCCGGACTCGGTGAAATGCTTGCGCGTCGGGGTGGGCCAGGCGAGGGCCTGGTCGACGAAGTCCCAGATCCAGCCGCCCTGCAGCACGTCATGACGGCGGATCAGGTCCCAGTACTTCCTGAAGTTGCCGCTGGAGTTCCCCATCGCATGGGAGTACTCGATCATCACGTACGGCCGGGTGTCGGCGGTGTCCTTCGCCCGTGACTCGACACGGGAGGGGCTGTCGTACATCTCGGAGCGGATGTCGCTGATGCCCGGGCGGTCGTCGCCCTCGTACTGGATGACGCGGGTGGTGTCGTAGGAGCGGATCCAGTCGTGCATGGCGGTGAAGGTGCTGCCGCCGCCAGCCTCGTTGCCGAGCGACCAGATGACGACCGAGGCGTGGTTCTTGTCCCGGTGGACCATGTTCCGGGCGCGCGCCACGCACGCCTGCGTCCACTCCGCGTGGTTTCCGGGGTACTCGCTCCGGATGCCGTGGGTCTCGAGGTTGGTCTCGTCCACGAGGTAGAGGCCGTACTCGTCGGCGAGCTCCAGCCACAGCGGGTTGTTGGGGTAGTGCGAGGTGCGGACGCTGTTGATGTTCAGGCGCTTGATGATGCCGATGTCCTCGACCAGGTCCTCGCGGGTGAGGGCCGAGCCGCGGACCGGGTGCATCTCGTGCCGGTTGGTGCCGCGGAAGGAGACCGGTTGGCCGTTGATGCGCATCAGCCCGTCCTTGAGGGCGAATTCACGCAGACCGACCCGGTGGGACAGGGTCTCGACCACCCGGCCGGCCGGGTCGCGCAGGCGGAGCACGGCCGTGTAGAGGTACGGGTCCTCGGCCGACCACAGACGCGGTGCGGGCACGGCCTTCGCGGCCTGTACGGTGCTCTCCGCGCCGGAGTCGAGTTCGACGGCCTGTTGCAGGGGTCTGGGCCACACCGGGTGCCCGCCGGCGTCGTAGAGCTGGGTCTCGACGGAGTAGCTGCCCGCGCCCTGTCCGCCGTAGTCGCGCACGCTCGCGGTGACCGACAGTTCGGCCGCCGTGTGGTCGTCGCTCAGCGGGGTGTCGAGTCTGAAGTCGCGCAGGTGCACGGCCGGCGTGGAGTAGAGGTAGACGGAGCGGAAGATGCCGCTCAGCCGGATCATGTCCTGGTCTTCCAGCCAGTCGCCGTCGGAGTAGCGGTAGACCTCGACCGCGATCTGGTTGGTACCTGCCTTCAGGTGTGGGGTGATGTCGTATTCGGCGGGGTCGTAGGAGTCCTCGTGGTAGCCGACCAGCTCGCCGTTGATCCATACGTAGTGGGCGGACTTGACGCCTTCGAAGTGCAGGAAGGTCCGCCGCCCCGCCCAGCCGCGCGGGACCGTGAAGGTGCGGCGGTACTGGCCCACGGGGTTGTAGCGGGTGGGGGCGGCCGGCGGTTGCGCGTCCTCGCCGAGGCCGTTGGGGCCCCACCACGGGTAGGTGATGTTGATGTAGATCGGGCGGTCGTAGCCGTGCAGCTGCCATGCGGAGGGCACCGGGATCGTGTCCCAGCCGCTGTCGTCGAGATCGGTGCGGTGGAAGTCGACGTCCCGGTCGTCGGGGCGGTCGGCGTGCGCGAACTTCCACTTCCCGTCGAGGCTCAGACGGTACGGCGAGCGCGTGCGGTCGGCGGCGAGCGCCTGCCCGAGGGTCGCGTACGGCATGAGGGTGGTGTGCGGCGGCTCGGTGCCCAGCTGGAAGACGGCGATGTTGCCGTTCCACTCGGGTGTGCCGTCCGCCGTCGCGTCCGGATCGGCGGCGTGTGCGGTGGCCGACGGCCCGGACAGGGCGAGTGCGCCGAGGAGGGCAGCCCCGCTTTCGAGAAGACGGCGGCGGCTGACGAGCCGGTCGGCGAGGGGCGGGTGCACGTGGGGGTGCGGCATGATCGTGGCCTTCCTCGGGACGACAGTGCGGGTGCGCGTACTGAGGGTGCGTCAGATCTTGTTGGATCCTGTGGGATACGGAAGTTGATACCGGGTCAGTTGACAGCTGACGGTGACACAGGGACTACACAAACAGCTGCACCCTAGGTCCCGAACAGAACCGAAGCAATGATCCTGTCGGACTCTGTGCGATCCTGCGGATTCGAAGTCCGCACATCTCGCTGAACCCTGTGGCATGCTCCGGTCAACAAGAACACGCAGCCCACGACCGCCCCCGGCGCACCCCAGCCGACCGGACAGTCGCCGAGCAGGCCGGAATCCCGGCCGCCGCAAAGGAGTTTCGTGTGAGAACGACCCCCCACAGATCCATCGCCGCGCGCGCACTCGCCGTCGCCGCGCTCGCCGCCGTCTCGCTTCCCGTCGCCCCGGCGGCAGCCGCACCGCCCACCGCCTCGTCGGCGGCCGCGGCCTGCACCCCGACCCAGGTGGTCGCCAACGGCGGCTTCGAAAGTGGCACTTCGCCCTGGACCCAGTCGTCCACGAGCGTGATCACCAGCCGCTCCGGCCAGAGCGCCCACGGCGGCACCAGCTTCGCCTGGCTGGACGGCACGGGCGGCACGCACACCGACACCCTCTCCCAGAGCGTCACGATCCCGTCCGGCTGCAGCACCGCCACCCTGTCCTTCTGGCTGCACATCGACACCGCCGAGACGACCTCGTCCATCGCCTACGACAAGCTGACGGCGAAGATCGGCGGCACGACCCTGGCGACGTATTCGAACCTCGACAAGAACACCGGGTACGTGAAGAAGTCCCTGGACGTGTCGGCGTTCGCCGGTCAAACCGTGAGCCTTGCGTTCACCGGCACCGAGGACTCCAGCCTCCAGAGCAGCTTCGTCCTCGACGACATCGCCCTCGACACCTCCGGCGACTCCGCCCCGCCGGCGGACTCGACACGGACGCCGGCCGCCCCCTCGTACACCGTGAACCTGACCAGCAACACCAGCGGTACCGTCTGGACCGGCCACGAGAGCGCGACGTTCACCAACGCCTCCTCGACCGCGCTCAGCGAGGTGTACCTGAGGCTCTGGGACAACTACCACGGCACCTGCTCGTCGATGCCGATCACGGTCAGCAATGTCACCGGTGGCACCGCGGGTTCCCTGTCGGTCGCCTGCACGGCCCTGCAGATCAGCCTCCCCACACCCCTGGCGCAGGGACAGTCCGCCACCATCGGCTTCGACCTGGGCATCACCGTGCCCAGCGGTGCCGACCGGTTCGGCCACGACGGGGCGTTCAGCTTCATCGGCAACGCGCTGCCGGTCCTCGCGGTCAAGGACGGCTCGGGCTGGCACCTGGACCCGTACACCAACAACGGCGAGTCGTTCTACTCCCTGGCCGCCGACTTCAAGGTGACCCTCGACCACCCGAGTTCACTGCTGGTACCCGCCAGCGGCACCTCGACCGACACGCCCGGCTCCAGCGGCCGCACGGTCACCACCGCCACCGCCTCCAAGGTGCGTGACTTCGCCTGGGCGGCGGGCCCGTTCACCAAGATCTCGGGCACCTCGACCGCCGGAACGGCCATCAACGTCTACTCCGTCTCGGGCATCAGCTCCTCCGACGCCCAGTCGATGCTCAGCACGGCGAAGACGGCCGTGGACGCGCACGCATCGCGCTTCGGCGCCTATCCGTACGGCGAGTTGGACGCCGTCATCGACAACAACTACTGGTTCGGCGGCATGGAGTACCCGGGCTTCGTCCTGGACCTCGTCAGCACCACCGCGCTCACGCACGAGATCGGCCACCAGTGGTGGTACGGCATCGTCGGCGACGACGAGTACAACAGCCCTTGGCTGGACGAGTCGTTCACCGACTACTCCACCGATCTCGCCCTGGGCAAGACCGGCACCAACTGCTGGAACAGCGTCTCGTGGGCATCGTCGGCGGAGAAGATCACCAACTCGATGGCCTACTGGGACGCCCACTCCTCCCGCTACTCCACCGTCGTCTACGGCTACGGCAAGTGCGCTTTGCACGACCTGCGCCGGCTGATCGGCGACACGGCGATGACCAAGTTGCTGAAGGACTACGCCACTTCGCACTGGTACGGCGTCTCGACCACGGCCGAGTTCAAGGCGGCCGCGCAGGCCGCGACGACCACGGACCTGGCCTCCTTCTGGAGCACGCACCGCATCGACGGCTGACCGGGCCGGTTCCCGGCGACCGAGGCTCCCTCGGCAGGCCTGCGCGGCGAACGCCTCGTGGGCCTGCCGATCCGGGGTGCGCGCTGCTCGCCGCGGCCGCATCGAGGGCGTCATCTCCGCCTCGACGTCACGGCACGCCATCTCCAACCACGTCACCAACACCGCGCGGCCCGCGATCAACAACGGTGTGATCGTGAAGCTGGGCGCGGGCTCGGTCTGGACGGTCGCCGGCACGTCGTGCCTGACGAAGCTGGTCGTCGACGCGGACGCCACGGTGCAGGCACCGCCCGGCAAGAGCCTCAGCCTGGCCGTGGACGGTACGGCCACTGCGCTCACGCCGGGCAGCAGCCATTCCGGGGCGCTCGTGCTCACCGTGGCCTAGGCCGTCGGCCGACCCTTGCGGCGAACTCCGGGAACGAGGACGGGACGAGCCTCGTCTTCGTTCAGGGCAATCGACCGAATGGGTTATCGTGCCTCGTCGGCCTCGACTGTTCGCGAATGGGAAGCGGAGAAGTGGACGATCTCGCGGTGTCCGATCTTGGACGGCTCGTCGCCGACCGGTACCAGCTGGTGGAGCGGGTGGGCAGCGGCGGCATGGGCACCGTGTGGCGCGCCGAGGACAGGCTGCTCGGCCGCCATGTCGCGGTGAAGAAGCTGCGCATCCCGCCGCACCTCCACGAGGACGAGGTCCACCGGCTCTACGAGCGCACCCGCCGCGAGGCCCGCAGCGCGGCCCGGATCACCCACCCCAACGTGATCGTGGTGTACGACGTCGTCGATGACGAGGGCCTGCCCTGCATCGTCATGGAGTACATCCCGTCCCGCACGCTGAGTGACGTCCTGAAGCAACGCGGCGCACTGCCACCCGACGAAGCCGCCCGGATCGGCCGTGCCATGGCCGCCGCGCTGCGAGCCGCGCACGACGCCGGGGTCCTGCACCGGGACGTCAAACCCGCAAACGTTCTCCTCGGCAACGACGGGCGGATCGTCCTGACCGACTTCGGGATCGCCATGGAGTCGGGAACGTCCTCGCTGACCAAGTCCGGCGAGCTGATCGGCTCCATCCGCTACCTGGCGCCCGAGCGTCTCCGGAGCACGCACACCGAGCCCGGTCCCGCCAGCGATCTGTGGGCCCTTGGGGCAACGCTGTACCAGGCGGTCGAGGGGCGGCCCCCCTTCCGCCGCGACACCCCGATCGAGACCGCGTACGCCATCGCCACCGACCCGTACGAGGCCCCGCGCAACGCCGGGCACCTGACCCCGGTCATCGAGGGGCTGCTCGTCAAGGACCCGGACCGGCGCATGGACGTGCACGAGGTCGAACGCCACCTGGCCGATGCGACCGGCACACGGACCGCTCCCCTCGATCCGCCCACCCGGACGGACCGGGTCCCCGACCTCGCGCCTCCCGGACGCAAGGGCGGCGGGAACCGCCGCCGTACGGTGCTGCTGTCGGTCTCGGCGCTGGCACTCGCCGCCTGTGTGGCAGGCGGCGCCCTGTGGTGGCTCGAGGGCAACCCCTTCGGGCGGCACGGCCACCCGTCCGGGGCCGCCGCCGCCCCCTCCGCGAGTGCAAGCCCCACCGTGTCGGCGCCGCCCGCCGGATACCACCTCGCAAAGGCGGACGGCGGCGTCTCCGTGCCCGTACGGGACGGCTGGACCCGCAAGACGCTGCCCGGCGGTGAGGTCGCCTACATCGATCCGTCCGGTCTGGTGGGCCTCAGAGTCAACGTCGTCCAGTTCGGGGGCGCCGATCCGCTGCGGCACTGGCGGGAGACGGAAGAGGACCAGACCCGTCGCGACAACCCCGGCTATGAACGGGTGCGGATGGCCGAAACCACCTTCCGCGAACGGCCCGCCGGGTACTGGGAGTTCACCTTCGACGGCAGGGCACGCAAGTTCCGCGCGGCAGAACTGGCCTTCGCCGGTGCCGACGGCACCCAGTACGTGATCTACCTGTCGGCACCGGACGCCCAGTGGCACGAGTACCGGCAGGTCTTCGACACCGCCGTCGACGGAGTCCGTCTGGGTGACGGCACCTAGCTGCGGTCACCCCACCTGCCGGGCGAACGCCTCGTACGCCTTCTCGTCGAACAGCACGAACCTGACCTCCTCCACCGCCGTCTCCGCCGCCCGCGCGGTCTCCACCGCGATCCGGGCGCCGTCGTCGATCGGCCAGCCGTAGATGCCGGTGGAGATGGCGGGGAAGGCCACCGTACGGGCGCCGAGCTCGTCGGCGATGCGCAGTGACTCCCGGTAGCAGGAGGCGAGCAGCTCGGAGCGGTCCTCGGAGGCCGACCAGACCGGGCCTACCGTGTGGATCACCCAGCGTGCGTCCAGGTTGCCGGCGGTGGTGGCGACCGCCTGGCCCGTGGGCAGGCCCTTGCCGTAGTGGGAGGCGCGGAGTTTGCGGCAGTCCTCGAGGATGGCCGGGCCGCCGCGGCGGTGGATGGCGCCGTCGACTCCTCCGCCGCCGAGCAGGGAGGAGTTCGCGGCGTTGACGATCGCGTCCGCGCTCTCGCGGGTGATGTCGCCCTTGGCGAGCGTGATGGTGGGCGTCATGTCTGTCTCAGCCTCCTCCAGACGGCCTTGGCCGCGTTGTGTCCCGACATGCCGTGTACCCCGGGGCCCGGCGGGGTGGCCGACGAGCAGATGAACACGGCCGGGTGCGGGGTGGTGTACGGCGACAGGGAGAGTCTGGGGCGCAGGAGGATCTGGAGTCCGCTCACCGCGCCGGAGGCGATGTCGCCACCGATGTAGTTGGCGTTGCGGGCGGCGAGTTCGGGCGGGCCGGCCGTCGCGCGGGCGAGAACCCGGTCGCGGAACCCCGGGGCGAAGCGCTCCAGTTGGCGCTCCATGGCGTCCGTGAGGTCTCCGGTCCAGCCGCTCGGGACATGGCCGTAGGCCCAGAAGACCTGCTTGCCCTCGGGTGCACGGGTGGGGTCGGCGACGCTCGGCTGGACCGTGATCATGAACGGCCGCTCGGGTGCCCGGTTCTCCCGGGAGGCCGCACGCAGGGCGGCGCCGATCTCCGCGCTGTCCGCGCCGATCTGCACGGTGCCGGCGACGCGGGCCTCCTCGGCGGTCCACGGCACCGGGCCGTCCAGCGCGTAGTCGACCTTGAAGACCCCGGGGCCGTACTTGTAGCCCTCGTAGTAGCGGCCGAAGCCCGCGATACGGGCCAGGGCGGTGGGCGAGGTGTCGAAGACGTACGCGCGCGCGGGCGGCAGGTCGTCGAGGCGCTTGACCTCGTAGTCCGTGTGGACCAGGCCGCCCAGGTCCTTCAGATAGGCGGTGAGCGCGTCCGAGATGGACTGGGAGCCGCCTCGGGCGACCGGCCAGCCGCGCGCGTGGGCGGCCAGGGCGAAGACCAGGCCGATGGCGCCCGTCGCGAAGCCGGTGAGCGGGGCCATCACATGTGCCACGAGGCCCGCGAACAGGGTCTT
This sequence comes from Streptomyces sp. NPDC001663, assembly GCF_042893105.1. Lineage (NCBI taxonomy): Bacteria > Bacillati > Actinomycetota > Actinomycetes > Kitasatosporales > Streptomycetaceae > Streptomyces > Streptomyces sp. NPDC001663. Next base: position 982,183 of record NZ_JBIAUR010000001.1, read on the forward strand.
GGCCCGCTCGTCGTGGAAGCGGCGGGTCAGCCAGGTCGACGGCGGCAGGCCCACCAGGCCGAAGCGGGCGAGGGTCACCGGGTCGCGCGGGAGGGCGGTCAGGGGCAGGGACATGAAGTCGCGGGCCAGGGTGTCCCACTTGGGCAGGAACGGCTCGACCAGCCTGCGGTACGCGCCCGCGTCGCGCGGGCCGAAGGAGGCGGCCGTCTCGGCGACCGAGCGAGAGAGCACGGCCGCGCTGCCGTCGGTGAAGGGGTGCGCCATGGGCAGCTCGGCGTGCAGCCACTCGAGGCCGTACCGCTCCAGGGGCAGGGCGCGGAACGCCGGGGAGTTGATGCCGAGCGGGTGGGCCGCGGAGCACGGGTCGTGCCGGAAGCCGGGGAGGGTGAGCTCTTCGGTGCGGGCTCCCCCGCCGACGGTGTCGCGGGCCTCGAATACGGCCACGGAGAAGCCGCGACGGGCCAGCTCCACGGCGGCCGTCAGTCCGTTCGGCCCCGCACCCACCACGACAGCATCGAGCATCGACGGCACCTTCGGACCCCTTCGTCAGCCGATGGCCACTGAGGATCAGGATATGCCGGGGCACTGACAGTCACCGGCGGCGGGTGGTTCCTTCCTCAACAGTCCCCTGACTCAGGCCGTGCCCGACAGGAGCCGCTGCACCCGGCGGGCAGTGGCCGCGTCGCGTGCGGCCGTGAACGGCAGTGCGTTGCCGCCCGTAATGCGGAACGGTTCGTCGGCGATCGTCAGGTGGGCACCGCCCGCCTCCTCGACCAGCAGGATGCCGGCCGCGTGGTCCCAGGCGGCCTCCCAGGAGAAGGCGGTTGCGTCCAACTCCCCACGGGCGATGGCGAGATACTCCAGGCCCGCCGAACCGCAGGCACGGGGTGCGACACCGTCGGTCCACAGGCCGAGCAGGGCGCGCTTCTGCTCGTCCGTCGTGTAGTCCGGGTGGGAGGTGGCCACTTGGAGGTCCCGGCCGGGGGCGGCCGGGCCGGCGTAGAGCCGCTCGCCGTCGAGGAAGGCGCCCTGGCCCCTTATGGCGACGGCGAGTTGGTCCCGGGCCGGTGCGTACGTCCAGGAGGCGAGCAGGACTCCGCGGTGCGCGAGCGCGACCAGCGTGCAGAATCCGGTCTCGCCGCGCACGAACTGGCGTGTGCCGTCGACCGGGTCGACTATCCAGACCGGGGCCTCGGCCCGTATCGCCTCGTACGTCGCCGGGTTGGCGTGGACCGCTTCCTCGCCGACGACGACCGAGCCGGGCAGGAGCACGCGGAGGGTCTCGGTGAGGTACTGCTCGGCCAGGCGGTCGGCGTCGGTCACCAGGTCGTGCGGTCCGCTCTTCTGGTCCACCTCGTGCGCCGCCAGCTGTCGGAAGCGCGGCATGATCTCGGCCGCGGCGGCCTTGCGGACCGCCTCCTCCACGTCGGCCGAGTGCCGGGCGAGAAACTCGTCGATGGTTTCCTTGTCTTCGATCATGGCTCCATGAGAGCACGCGCCACTGACAAACCCCAGCCCCCCGGTGGACGCCCGGTGGAATCGGCGCGAACACCAGGGGTGCGATGTCGGCGGCGGGGCCGCGAAGTCAGCGGCCGACGGCGTACCCCTGCATGCCCCGAGGGTTCGCGGCCGCCGAGAGGACGCCCGTCTCCGGGTCCCGCGCGACCACGCACAGCCGTCCCTCGGACCAGGGGTCACCGACGGTGACGTGGTGACCGCGGCGGCGTAGCTCCTCGACGACACCGGCGTCCATGCGGGACTCCACGGTCACGCTCCCCGGCCGCATGCCGCGCGGGTAGAACGAGCCCGGGAAGCTGTCGTTGTGCCAGTTCGGGGCGTCGATCGCGCCCTGCAGGTCGAGGCCGCCGCGGACCTGCCCGCGCAGGGCGACGGCGAGGAAGAAGTGCAGCTGCCACTGGTCCTGCTGGTCCCCGCCGGGTGTGCCGAAGGCCATGACCGGCACGCCGTCGCGCAGGGCGATGGAGGGCGTGAGGGTGGTGCGGGGGCGGCGGCCGGGCGTCAGTGAGTTCGGCAGGCCCTCCTCCAGCCAGGTCATCTGCAGCCGGGTGCCGAGCGGGAAGCCCAGTTCGGGCACGACGGGGTTGGACTGCAGCCAGCCGCCGCTGGGCGTGGCCGCGACCATGTTGCCCCAGCGGTCGACGACGTCGAGGTGGCAGGTGTCGCCGCGGGTGGTGCCGTCGGCGCGCACCTCCGGTTCTCCGGCACGCGCGCGTGGCTCGCCGGGCACCGGGGACGTCGGCGGTTTGGCGACCGTCGGCTCACCGGCGCCCATCGGGTCGAACCCCGGGTCGTCGGTGACGACCACGTGCGCGTGGCCGCTGAGCCGCGGGGCGCGCCCGCCGGGGCTGCCGGGACGCAGTTCGTACGAGGCCATGCCGCCGACGAGGTCGCGCCGGGCCGCGTTGTAGTCGGCCGAGAGCAGCTCGTCCATCGGCACGTCGGCGGCGTCCCCGTACCAGGCCTCCCGGTCGGCCATGGCGAGCTTGCAGCCCTCGATCAGCAGGTGGACGTAGTCGGCGGACCCGTACTCGGGCAGCTCGGGCGGGAGCAGCGCGAGCTGCTGGAGGAGCACCGGGCCCTGGCTCCAGGGGCGGGCCTTGCACAGGGTCCAGCCGTTCCAGTCGTACGTCGCCGCAGTCTCGTAGGTCGCGGACCAGCCGGCGAGGTCGGCGGCCGTGAGCGTGCCGGTGTGGCGCTCGCCGCTGGTGTCCAGTGTGGGGCGCCGGGAGTGCCGTATCAGCGCCTCGGCGATGAAACCGGAGCGCCACACCTCGCGCGCGGCCTCGATCTCGGCGATCCGGTCCCCGGCCCCGGCGACCTCGGTGAGCAGCCGCTTCCAGGTGGCGGCGAGGGCGGGGTTGCGCAGCAGCTCGCCGGGGCGCGGTGCCTTGCCGCCCGGCAGGTACACCTCCGCCGACGATGTCCACTCCGTCTCGAACAGCTTCCGTACCGATTCGACGGTCGCGCCGACGTTCTCCACGGGTGCGTGCCCGTGTTCGGCGTATCCGATGGTGTACTTCAGGACGTCGGCGAGGGGCTTGGTGCCGTGGTCGCGCAGCAGGAGCATCCAGGCGTCGAAGGCGCCGGGCACGGCGGCGGCGAGCGGTCCGGTGCCGGGGACGAGGTCCAGGCCGAGCGCCCGGTAGTGCGCGACCGTCGCTCCGGCGGGCGCGACGCCCTGTCCGCACAGCACCCGCACCTCGCCGCCCGCCGGGGCGAGCAGGATCGGCACCTCGCCGGCGGGCCCGTTGAGGTGCGGCTCGACGACGTGCAGCACGAACGCGCCCGCCACGGCGGCGTCGTACGCGTTGCCGCCGTCCTCCAGCACGGCCATCGCCGACTGCGAGGCCAGCCAGTGGGTGGAGGACACCATGCCGAAGGTGCCCTGGAGGGTGGGCCGGGTGGTGAACTGCATCTCTCACCTCGCTGGTCGGGTGCCCCGGACGGTCCGAAGCGATCACGCCTGCCGAGCATTTCATTCCACGCTCCGGGGCCCGCGAAGAGAGGGGCCTACGAAGATTTTGCGATCCCGCGGGCAGTGCATGAACCGCCTTCCACCTGCGTGAAGTCCCCTTTGTCCAGCTGTATGGCCGCTCGGTAATACCGAGTTCACCCACCTTCCCTTCCTCCGCGTTCTACGCGCGTGGTGTCATGCCCACGCTCACCACCCCCCACGTGGGCATCAACTCGACTAGGAGTCACGCATGTTGTGGAAGGTCCTCGGCCGCGCGGGTGTCGCCCTGGCGGCCGGTGCCGCCGTGCTCGCCACCGCCGTCCCCGCGAACGCCGCGAGCTACTCCGCCTTCGCCTTCTCGCTCAGCAGCAGCGAGCCCACGATCTACGACTTCATCAACTCGGCCACCACGTCGCTCGACATGACGATGTACGAGCTCGAGGACACCACGGCCGTCAACGACCTCATAGCCCTGAAGAACAAGGGCGTCACGGTGCGGGTGGTCCTGGACCGCCAGCACCAGTCCGCCAACAGCTCGGCGTACACCGCCCTGACGAACGCGGGCGTGGGGGTGGTCTGGTCGCCGTCGACCTTCACCTACACCCACCAGAAGACGATCACGGTGGACGGCACCAAGTCCCTGATCCTGACCGGCAATCTCACCTCGCAGTACTACGCGACGGGCCGCGACTACGGCGTCTTCACCGACGACACCCGTGATGTCGCCGCGATCGAGAAGGTCTTCAACGCGGACTACGCGGGCACCTCGATCACCCCCACCGACGGCGACCACCTCCTGTGGTCCCCCACCGACTCCCGCAGCCGCCTGCTGTCCGTGATCAACGCCGCGACCAAGACGCTCGACGTCGAGGAACTGGAGTTCAGCGACAGCACGGTGGTCAACGCGATCGTGGCGAGAGCGAAGGCGGGCGTGGCCGTGCGGGTGGTGCTGGAGAGCCCGTCCAGCTACTCCAGCCAGGTCTCCGCCGTCGAGGCGGCCGGCGGCACCGTCGTCGGCTACTCCGACCCCGACGGCTTCTACATCCATGCCAAGGCCATGGTCGCGGACTACGGGCTGTCCACCCAGGAGGTGGAGGCCGGCTCCATGAACATCAGCAGCAACTCCCTTTCCAACAACCGGGAGTTGGGCATCATCCTCACGGGCACCGGGGTGGCCCAGTCCGTGGCCACGACCATCGAGACCACCTTCAATAGCGACTACGCGGGCGGTACGGCCGCATAGCGACACCGAGGACGCCTGCTCACGGCTGCCGTCTGCCCACCGTGAGCAGGTGGCCGCTCGCGCCGAGGAGCGTGGGCTCCGACTCGATGCGTCGGGTCGCGGCCAGGACGACCTCCCGCCGCTCCGGGTCGTCGAGCCAGTCCTCGACGCCGCCCATCAGCCAGGCGAGGCCCTCCAGGCCGTACTGGCCCTCCGGTGCGAGCCCGGCGTCGGTGAACTCGCCCGGAACCTCGGCGGGTTGGGCGAAGTAGGCGACGGTGAACAGGCCGCTCTCCGTGCCGTGCCGGCCGTGGCCACTGACCGCGTCGGTGCGGGCGCGCTGCGCGGGGTCGAAGTAGCGCTCCTCCCGGAGCAGGTCGTGCAGGCCCGCGTACCGGTTGATGGTGGCCGCGACCACCGGTCCACCGGGCCGGACGACTCGGTGCGCCTCGGCCAACGCCCGTACCCGGTCGGCGCGTTCGGGCAGGTGGTACAGCGGGCCGAGCAGCAGCACCGCGTCGTACGCGGCCTCCTCCGCCTCCAGGGAGCGGGCGTCCCCGAAGCGCGCGGTCACGCCGGGCAGCCGGGAGGCCTGCTCGACGTGCAGCGCTACGGGGTCGACGAGTTCGACCTCGTACCCGTCCCGGGCGAGCCACTCCGCGTGCACGCCGCTGCCGCCGCCGACGTCGAGCACGCGCGCGGGTGCCGTGGGCAGGATCCGCCGCAGCACGTCCTGGGTGCGCCACAACTCCAGCCGCCCGGCGGGGGCGCCGCCCGGTCTGAGGCGGGCGTCCTCCTTGCCCTGGTTGTAGTAGTCGAGGATCGCCTCGTGGACGGCCGGGCCCTGCGCGCGTGTCGTCTCTGTCATCACCCCAGGTTGCTGATCTCCGCGCACGGCGCACAACGGGTTAAGTGCCGCGCGGGGTCACCAGCCCCGACTCATAGGCGAACACGACCAGTTGGGCCCGGTCCCGCGCACCCAGCTTCGTCATCGCCCGGCTGATGTGCGTCTTCGCCGTGAACGGGCTGATGACCATGTGCGCGGCGATCTCCTCGTTGCTCAGACCGCGGGCGGCCAGCGCCGTGACCTCGAGTTCGCGGCGTGTCAGGCAGTCCAGGCCGGGAGCCGTCGCCCGGTCGGGCGGCCGGGAGACGAACTCGCCGATGAGGGTGCGGGTGACCGACGGGGAGAGCAGGGCCTCGCCGCGGGCCACGACGTCGATGGCCTGGAGGAGGTCGGCCGGTTCGGTGTCCTTCAGCAGGAAGCCGCTCGCGCCCGCCCGCAGCGCCTCGAAGACGTACTCGTCGAAGCCGTAGTTGGTGAGGATCACCACGCGCACGGCCACGAGGGCCGGGTCGGCGGCGATCCGGCGCGTGGCCTCGATGCCCGTCATCACCGGCATCTGTACGTCGATCAGGGCGATGTCCGGCACCTGCGCGCGGACGAGCGCCAGGCCCTGTTCGCCGTCCGCCGCCTCACCGACCACCTCGATGCCGTCCTCGGCCTCCAGCAGCGCCCGGAAACCTGCGCGCATCAGTGCCTGGTCGTCGACGAGCGCGACCCTGGTCATGACCTCTCCCCCGCGCCCCTGGTCATCCCGCCTCCCGCAACGGCAGCCGAGCCCGCACCGCGAAGCCGCCTTCGTCGCGCGGGGCGGCGTCCAGGGTGCCGCCGAGGGCCGCGACGCGTTCGCGCATGCCAGTGAGGCCCACCCCCGGGGCAGGCGGGCGGGACGGGTCGGCGGTCCCGTCGTCCTCGACCCGTATCGTCAAGTCGTCCTCGCTGTAGGCGAGTCGGACGGCGATCTTGGCGGCTCCCGCGTGCCGGGCCGCGTTGGTCAGGGCCTCCTGGACGATGCGGTACACCGCCCGGTCGACCGTCGCCGGCAGGGGCCGCTCGTCGCCGCTCACCGTGAGGTCGACGGCAAGGCCCGCCGCGCAGGCCCGTTCCACCAACAGCGCGGGCGTGCCGGTCGGCTCGTCGGTGCGCAGGATCTCCAGAGTGGAGCGCAGTTCGCGCATCGCCTCGCCGCTCGCGTCCTGGATGGCGAGCAGCGCGGGCGGTATCTCCTCGCCGCGCTTGCGGGCGAGGTGCACCGCGACTCCCGCCTGGAGCTTGACGATGGAGATGCTGTGGGTGAGCGAGTCGTGCAACTCCCTCGCTATGCGCAGCCGTTCCTCGCCCGCGCGGCGCAGGGCCGCCTCCTCCTTGGTCCGCTCCGCCTCCAGCGCGCGCTGCTCGGTCTGGCGCAGATACGCCTGCCAGTTGCGGTCGGCCTGCCCCACGACCACGGCGCACAGGAACCAGCCCGCGAGCAGCGCGGTCCGCTCGACCACGTCATGGGTCGTCGGGCCCGTCGCGAGGTACGCCGCCAGGAACACGCCGCTCGCCGCGGCGGCCCAGCCCCGGTGTCCCGCACTGGCCGCCGTAGCCACGGCGACGAAGACGGTCAGTGCGGATGCCGGGCCCGGGTGCGCATGCAGCACGTAGGCCGCACCGCCCACCGTGGCGATCACGAGCACCGCGCGCGGGGCCACTCGGTACAACGCCAGGGCCGCCGAGGACAGCACAAGGAACACGTAGTCGACGGGCGTCGTGTCCGCGTCGAAGGCGGCCACGGTCACGGCGATCGCGCCGACGACGACCGCCAGAGCCGCGTCGGCGAGCCCCTTGCGTGTGACCGAGTACCCGCTCATGCACGCACAGTAGACGGCCGCACCGACAACGGCGTCAGACCTGTGGACGGCTCCCCGACTACTCCCGGCGCAGTACTTCACGGGGTCGCCGGCCCCGCCGTCGTACTCCCGACTGCCTCCGCCCGTACGACGCTTTCGGTCGCCCCCACCGCGCATGCTGCCGCCATGTCCACACAGTTCCGTTTCACACAGCCGCCGGCGCCCAAGTCGGCCGCCGGCAGGGTCGCCGAGGTCTACGAGCAGATCGCCGTCGACTTCGGCATCGACCGGCCCGCCACCTTCGTCGTCCTGTCCTCCGCGCCCGAACTCCTCGCACCCGCCTGGGCGTTGATGCGCGAGTCGCTCATCGCCGGCACCGGCAGCCGCACCGGCAAGGAGCTGGCCGCCCTCGGGGTGTCCCTCGCCAACCGGTGCCCGTTCTGCGTGGACGCGCACACCGTCCTGCTGCACGCCACCGGCGACCACGCCCTCGCCGAGCAGCTGGCCCGCGGCGAGGATCCGCAGAGCGAGGAGCACACGCGGGTGCTCGACTGGGGCCTCGCCACCCGGACCCCGGGCGCCGACCTGCGGCCGTACCCCTTCCCCGAGGAGCACGCCCCCGCCTACCTCGGCACCGCGCTCGCCTTCCACTTCATCAACCGCATCGCCTCGGCCCTGCTGAACGAACAGCTCCTGCCGGGCGGCGCCCAGCGATTCCGGGCCGTGCGCAGCCTCGCCGGACGCGCGCTGGGCCGCACCGTGCGCCGCAGCGCCGAGCCCGGAGCGTCCCTGCCCCTGCTCGACACCCTCGGCCCGGGCCCGGATTGGGCGACCGGCACTCCCGTCAGCCCCGCCTACGCGGCCCTGCGCGAGGCCGCCCAGGCGGGCGCCGACCTCCTCGACCCCGGCGAGCGGGTCCTCGTACGGCACACCCTGCAGGAGTGGGACGGGACGCACCCGTCGGCCGTGCTGCGCGGCTTCCCGAACCGGCGGGAGCGGCCCGGCGCGCGCCTGGCACTGCTGGCCGCGCTCGCGCCGTACCGCATCACGGACGAGGACGTGGCCGCCTGGCACATGCCGTGGCACAACGACGAGCAATTGGTCCGCCTTGTCGCGTACGGGGCCTTTGCCGCCGTCGACCGCATCGAGACGGCGCTCACCCTTGGGGCACCTGTTCGTGAGCCTCAGTGACCGCGCGGGCACGGAGCGAGTTTCCGCTTCCGTCTCACAGGGAGTCATGTGAAACTGGCGCCCCGTCCGCAGTGCGGACCCCTCCGCACACCGTCCCCCACCGAGAAGTGTGCCCGTGCGCGATTTTCCTCTGCCGCTCGCCCTGACCGCGCGACTTTCCCCCGTCGTCGTACTCGCCGCGGCGGGCTGGGCGCTGTCGTCCGGTCCCGCGACACCGGCCGACGCACACAACGAGGGTCACAAAACGGGCACTTCATCGCCCTCCGCTCCGTCGACGACGGCCGTGTCCAAGTCGTACGACGCCGCTCCCGCACCCTGCGGCAGCGTGGCCGCGAAGACGATCAAGTCGCTCGTCCCGGGCGCCAAGACGGCCGGCAAGGAGATCCAGTCGACCGACTCCAAGCTGCGCCGCACCTGCTCCTGGAACGCGCTCAAGGGGTACGACTACCGCTGGCTCGACGTCTCCTTCGAGGTCATGGACTCGGACGAAGCGGCACAGAAGGCGTACAAGGATCGCCTTGCGGAGAAGAGCGGCGGAGGGGATGTTCCGGGTCTGGGTGACTCGGGTTATTCCGTCGTGAACCTCACCACCGAGGACAAGCAGCAGACCCGCGAGGGCGAGGTCGTCGCCCGCGTGTCCAACGTCCTGGTGGTCACCACCTACAACGGCAGCGACTTCGAGAACAAGAAGGCGCCCAGCACGGACGAGATCAACAAGGGCGCCATCAAGGCCGCGAAGGACGCCGTGACAGCACTGAAGGGCAGCCAGTAGAACCGGCTGCCCTTCGAATGCCGCAGGCTCAGGCCTCCAGGCGGTCCTTTCCGCGCAGCAGCATCAGCACCACGTACAGCACCATCGAGGTGCCGAGGCCCACCGCCCAGCCGTAGTTGGCGAGCGGCTCCAGGGCCGGGATGGGCCGGCCGTCGATCAGCGGCTTGAAGCTGGCGCCGCCGACGGCGAGGACACCGCCGACCACGAAGGCGACGACGGCCCGCCAGTTCCAGCCGCCCTCGTACCAGTAGCGGCCGCCGGAGCGGTACAGGTCGACGAGGTCGAGCTTGCCACGGCGCAGGATCCAGTAGTCGGCGATGAGGATGCCGGCGACCGTGCCGAGCAGACCGCCGACCAGGCCGAGCCAGGTGAAGATGTAGCCCTGCGGGTCGGAGTACAGCTTCCACGGGAAGATCAGCACACCGATGACGCAGGTGGCGAGGGCGCCGGCCCGGAAACTGACCTTCCTGGGCGCGATGTTGGAGAAGTCGAAGGCCGGCGAGACCAGGTTGGCCGCGATGTTCACGGACAGGGTCGCCACCAGCACGGTCACCAGCGCGAACAGCAGACCGAAGACGTTGTCCGTCTTGGCGGCGAGCTGTACCGGGTCCCAGATCGTCTCGCCGTACACGGCCTGCGAACCGGAGGTGACCAGCACGGAGAGGAACGCGAAGAGCGTCATCGTGGTGGGCAGACCGAGCGCCTGGCCCCATGTCTGCGCCTTCTGGCTCTTGCCGTAGCGGGTGAAGTCCGGGATGTTCAGCGACAGCGTGGACCAGAAGCCGATCATGCCCATGAGGGACGGCCAGAACAGCTTCCAGAAGTCCCCGCCCCAGCCGAGCTTGGAGGGCTGGTCGAGCAGCGGGCCGAAGCCGCCGGCCTTGTTGCTCATCCAGATCAGCATCACGATCGCGCCGACGATGACGAACGGCGCGGCCCAGTTCTCGAAGCGGCGGATCGTCTCCATGCCCCGGTAGATGATGGCGACCTGGATGACCCAGAAGATCGCGAACGACAGCCACATCGTCCACGCGTAACCGCCGACCTTCCCGGCGTCGGACCAGCCGTTGCCGATCAGCTTCCCGGCGAGGAAGTAGATCGCCTCACCGCCGATCCAGGTCTGGATCCCGAACCAGCCGCATGCCACCAACGCCCGTACGACGGCGGGGAGGTTGGCGCCGCGGATGCCGAAGCTGGCCCGCGCGAAGACCGGGAAGGGGATGCCGTACTTCGGTCCCGCGTGCCCGGTGAGCAGCATCGGGATCAGCACGATCACGTTGGCCAGGGCGATGGTGAGCACCGCCTGCTTCCAGTCCATGCCGACGGCGATCAGACCGGAGGCCAGGGTCCAGGAGGCCGTGTTGTGGGCCATGCCGACCCACAGGGCGGAGAAGTTGTACGTGGTCCAGGTGCGCTTCTCGACGGGGACCGGCAGCAGGTCCTCGTTCGCGTACGGACCGCTGGGCATCGAGGACCCCGGCGCGATCTCCACGCGCCCGTCGTCGAGGGTGACTTGAGCGGTCGGCGGTATGGCCGTGGGAGCGGTGTCGGTCATGGGCAGGCCAATCAATCAGGGGTGGGTCCGGAAAGGCCGTGCGGGTCTCCGGTCCCCTCCCTCGGGACGGCGAGGGAGGGGAGAACAGGAGTGGGGGGATGGGGAGTTGAGCGGTTGTCGGGGAGGACTGCGGTCAGCCGTTGACGGCCGGGATCACCGTCGAGCCGTAAGCGTCGATGGTGGCCTCCTGCGCGTCGTGCATGTCGTAGACGGCGAACTGGTCGACGCCCAGCTCGCGCAGCGCGTTCAGCTTCTCGATGTGCTTCTCGGGCGGCCCGATGATGCAGAACCGGTCGACGATCTCGTCGGGCACGAAGGCGGTGTCGGGGTTGTCGGCGCGCCCGTGGTGGGAGTAGTCGTACCCCTCACGGGCCTTGATGTAGTCCGTGAGTTCGTCGGGTACGGCGGCGGAGTGCTCCCCGTACTTGGAGACCAGGTCGGCGACGTGGTTGCCGACCATCCCGCCGAACCAGCGGCACTGCTCGCGGGCGTGGGCGAGGGCCTCGGGCGAGTCGTCCTCGGTGACGTACGCGGGCGCGGCGACGCAGATCTTCACCTCGGACGGGTCGCGTCCGGCGGCGACGGCCGCGTCCTTGACCGCCTTCACCATGTACTCGGTGAGGTACAGGTCGGAGAGCTGGAGGATGAAGCCGTCGGCCTCCTCGCCCGTCATCTTCAGGGCCTTGGGGCCGTACGCGGCCATCCAGACGGGGAGTTCGGCGTCCTCCTTGATCCAGGGGAACTTGATGACCGTACCCCCGAGGTCCGCCTCCTTGCCGGAGCCCAGCGCCCTGATGACCTTCATGGCCTCGCTGATCCGGGCCAGGGTGTTCGGGGTGCGGCCGGCGACGCGCATCGCGGAGTCGCCGCGGCCGATGCCGCAGACGGTGCGGTTGCCGAACATGTCGTTGAGGGTGGCGAAGGTGGAGGCGGTGACCTCCCAGGTGCGGGTGCCCGGGTTGGTGACCATGGGGCCGACCGTCAACTTCGTGGTGTTGGCGAGGATCTGACTGTAGATCACGAACGGTTCCTGCCACAGCACGGCCGAGTCGAAGGTCCAGCCGTAGGTGAAGCCGTTGCGCTCGGCGCGCTTCATCAGGCTGACGACCTTCGAGGCCGGCGGGTCGGTCTGCAGGACGAGTCCGAAGTCCATTTGCGCCACTCCTAGTTGAGGTACTGACAGGTGGAGCGCGGGGTGTAGACGCCGTGTCCTGCGCGTCCGGTGTACTCCCGCTCGTTGATGACGACTTCGCCGCGCGAGAGGACCGTCTCGACCCGGCCGGTGGTGCTCTTGCCCTCGTAGGCCGAGTAGTCGACGTTCATGTGGTGCGTCTCGGCGGACATGACCTGCTCGGCGTTCGGGTCGTAGATGACGACGTCGGCGTCGGCGCCCGGGGCGATGGTGCCCTTCTTCGGGTACATGCCGAACATGCGGGCCGGGGTGGCGCAGGCGATCTCGATCCAGCGGCGGCGCGAGATGTGGCCCTCGACGACGGCCTGGTGGAGCAGGTCCATACGGTTCTCGACGCCCGGGAGGCCGTTGGGGATCTTCGAGAAGTCCCCGCGGCCGAGTTCCTTCTGGCCCACGAAGCAGAAGGGGCAGTGGTCGGTGGAGACGACCTGGAGGTCGTTGGTGCGCAGGCCCTTCCACAGTTGGGCCTGGTGCTCCTTCGGCCTGAGCGGCGTGCTGCACACGTACTTCGAGCCCTCGAAGTCGGGCTCGGCGAGGTTGTCCGTCGACAGGAAGAGGTACTGCGGGCAGGTCTCGCCGAAGACGTTCAGGCCCTCGTCGCGCGCCCGGGTCAGCTCGGCGACCGCCTCCATCGCCGAGACGTGCACGACGTACAACGGGGCGCCCGCGACCTGGGCGAGCTTGATGGCGCGGTGGGTGGCCTCGGCCTCAAGGAGCGCCTTGCGCACTTCACCGTGGTAGCGCGGGTCGGTCTCACCGCGGGCCAGCGCCTGCTCCACCAGCACGTCGATCGCGATGCCGTTCTCCGCATGCATCATGATCAGGCCGCCGTTCTCGGCGGAGCGCTGCATGGCGCGCAGGATCTGGCCGTCGTCGGAGTAGAAGACGCCCGGGTAGGCCATGAACTGCTTGAAGGAGGTCACACCCTCCTCGACCAGCAGGTCCATCTCCTTGAGCGTCTCCTGGTTCACATCGGAGACGATCATGTGGAAGCCGTAGTCGATCGCGCAGTTGCCCTCGGCCTTCGCGTGCCAGGCGTCCAGGCCCTCGCGCAGGGAGTGGCCGACGCTCTGCACGGCGAAGTCGACGATCGTCGTCGTACCGCCCCAGGCGGCGGCCCGGGTGCCGGTCTCGAAGGTGTCGGAGGCGAAGGTGCCGCCGAACGGCAGCTCCATGTGGGTGTGGACGTCGACGCCGCCCGGGATCACGTACTTGCCGCTGGCGTCGATGGTGCGCTCGGCCGTCCAGGCCTCGGCGGCCGGGGTGCCGGACGCGGCGAGGGCGGCGATACGGCCGTCCTCGATCAGGACGTCGGCGTGGAGTTCGTCGGACGCGGTGATGACGAGGCCACCACGGATGACGGTACGGCTGCTCATTCTCCCTCTCCTTATGACGGACGTTGCTCGAAGCTCCTCAGGCCCCGCAGGCCCGATCCCCGTGCACCGGACCTGCGGGAGTGCGCGACGCCGGTCAGGGAGCGGTCAGCGGGGAGTACGCGTCGGGACGGCGGTCGCGGAAGAACTGCCAGCGGTCGCGCACCTCGCGCAGCTTGTTCAGGTCCAGGTCGCGGACGACGAGTTCGGTCTCCTTGTCGCTCGCCACCTCGCCGACGAACTGGGCCTCCGGGTCCACGAAGTACGAGGTCCCGTAGAAGTCGTTGTCGCCCAGGTCCTCGACCCCGACCCGGTTGATCGCGCCGATGAAGTACTCGTTGGCGACGGCCGCTGCCGGCTGCTCCAACTGCCAGAGGTAGCGGGAGAGTCCGCGCGAGGTGGCCGACGGGTTGAAGACGATCTCCGCGCCCTCGAGGCCCAACGCCCGCCAGCCCTCCGGGAAGTGGCGGTCGTAGCAGATGTAGACGCCGATCTTCCCGACGGCGGTGTTGAAGACCGGCCAGCCGACGTTGCCGGGGCGGAAGTAGAACTTCTCCCAGAATCCCGGCACTTGGGGAATGTGGTGCTTGCGGTACTTGCCGAGGTACGAGCCGTCGGCGTCGATCACGGCCGCGGTGTTGTAGAGGACGCCGGGCTGCTCCTCCTCGTACATCGGCAGGATCAGGACGAGGCCCAGCTCCTTGGCCAGCGCCTGGAAGCGCTTGACGATCGGGCCGTCCGGGATCTGCTCGGCGTACTCGTAGAACGCCTTGTCCTGGACCTGGCAGAAGTAGGGCCCGTAGAACAGCTCCTGGAAGCACAGGACCTGAGCACCCTGCGCGGCCGCGTCGCGGGCCGCCTGCTCGTGTACCTGGATCATCGACTCCTTGTCGCCCGTCCACGCGGTCTGGAAGAGGGCGGCACGAATCACTCTGCTCATCGGGACCTCCGGTCGCTCGGTGTGCGAGAAGACTAGGAAGTCCGAAAACCGGCCATGAGTTGCACGGTGTCACGTCTGCGGGCGTGCGGCGTGCCACGGTGTCACCCTCTTGTGGGCCCATGTTTCACCGCCGTTTTCCCAGGTCGTGGCATGTTTCACCCCTGTTGCGCGTCGTGCGCGAGGAGCGCGATGTGCACCGACGCCGCCTGCTCGAAGTCGTCGAGGTCGACACCCAGCCGGCCCTGTATGGCTTCCAGCCGGCGATAGAGCGCGGGCCGGGAGACATGGTGGAGCTGGGCCGTGCGGGACTTGTTGCGGCCGGTCGCGAGATAGGTCCGCAGCACGGACAGCAGGTCGTCGTCGGCCGAGCACAGCAGCCCGTCCAGCTCCCGCTCCGCAAACGACTGCACATGCGGATCGTCCCGCAGCAGCCGGATCAGCCCCCGCAGATGTACGTCCCTGAGGCGTACGACGGCCGGGAGGTCGAGGGCGGCCGAGGAGTCCGCCACGGCATCGGCCACATGCTGCGCCTCGCGCAGTCCGGCGGGCACGTCGTCCCAGGCGATGCGTGGATCGGCAGCCGCCACGACCGCCTTGGTGGACCCCGATTCCGTACGCAGCCTGGCCGCGAAGTGCGCGGTGAGCGCCTCGGCGTCCTGGTCGCGGGCGAGGCTGAGGAGAACCGCGGTCGCCTCGTCGGCGAGCTCGGCGACAAGGCCGGACAGCCCCAACATCCGCAGGACGCGGTCGAGTTGGGCGAGGTCGCCGTCCCGCACGACCAGCGGCACGAAGGTGCGCCGGTTCACGGGCAGCCCGGCGGCACGCGCGCGTGGCAGCAGCTGCCTTGCCGGTACGACACCGCTGACCAGGTCGGTCAGCAGGCTCTGCGCCGACTGCTCCTCCCAGGTGTGCGCCGAGTTGCCGCCGAGCATGCGGTGCAGGACGAGGGCCTCGGCGGCCCGGTCGGCGAGGAGGCGTCCGGTGGCGGTGTCGCCGCGGTAGCCGCACAGCACGATCTGGCCCCAGCGCTCGCCGCGCCCGCCGAGCTCGGCGCGGATCCAGCCGTCGCCCTCGCTGCCGCCGGCCTGCCGGGAGATGCGCTCCCAGTCGCGCAGCACGTCGTCCACGGCCGGCCGCTCCCCCGCCGTGGCGAGGACGCGGTGCGCGAGGTTGGTGACGACGACCGGGCAGGCGCTGTGCTGGGCCACCTCGTCGAGGAGCCGTTGCAGCGGAGCGCCCGCCGTGATCAGCCCGGTGAGGGCCGTCCGTACGGATTCCGAGAGGCTGACGGCGGCGAACTTCCGCCGGATCAGCCGGGCTTGGACCTCCTCCGTCAACTCCGCGAAGGGGAAGGGCCGGTGGAGCACGACCATCGGCAGCCCGCACCGCTCGGCGGCCCGGCGCATGACGTCCGGGGGAGCCGGAAAGGCACGCCCGAGGCCCAGCACCACGGCGGCGGCCTCCGCACGGTGCAGGGACCGGATGTACTCGGCCTGCTTCTCCTCGTCGCCGGCGAGCAGCACGCCGGTGGTGAGCACCATCTCGCCGCCGCTGAGCATCACGCCCACGTCGGGCGCCTCGGCGACGTGCACCCAGCGCACCGGCCGGTCGAGCTGGGCCGCGCCGGCCACCACCTCGGGCTCCCCGGCGAGCACCCGCTCCAGGGTCAGCACCTGGCGTACCGACAGGGCGGGTTCGAGGGTCCCGAAGGTGGTGGTCATGGCGGTCTTCCCTTGCTCAGTGCACTGCTACGTGAGGCTCCTCAGAGCGCGCTCGATGATCGCGGCGCCCTCCTCGGCCTCCGCGACCGTGAGGGACAGGGGCGGGGCGATGCGCAGGGCGCTGGTGTTGTGGCCGCCGCCCTTGCCGAGGAGCAGCCCGTCGGCGCGGGTCGCCTCCAGCACGGCGGACGCGGCGTCCGGATCGGCCTCGTCGGTGCCCGGCTTCACGAGCTCGATGCCGAGCATCAGTCCGCGCCCGCGCACCTCCCGTACGTGCGGAACCTGCGCCGCGACGGCCCGCAGCCGCTCGATGAGCAGTCCGCCGACGCGCCGGGCGTTGCCCTGCAGATCGTGTTCCACCAGGTAGTTGAGGTTGGCGAGGCCCGCCGCCATGGTGATCTGGGTGCCGCCGAACGTCGAAATGCTGTTGGCGTCCAGGCAGTTCATGATCTCGGCGCGGGCGATGACACCGCCGATGGAGCTGCCGTTGCCGATGCCCTTGGCGAAGGTGATGATGTCCGGCGGGCCGCTTCGGCCGTGCGCCTGCCAGCCCCAGAAGTTGTCGCCGGTGCGGCCCCAGCCGGTCTGCACCTCGTCCGCGATCCACAGGATGCCGCGCTCGGCGAGCACCTCGCGGAAGGCGGCGTACAGGCCGTCCGGCCCGGAGGTGAAGCCGCCGACGCCCTGGATGGGCTCGGCGATCAGGGCCGCGGGCGGGCGGGTGTGGCCGAGCAGGTCCTTCAGGTCGTCGACGCAGGCCGCGATGAAGTCGTCGTCGCTCAAGGACGCGTACGGGCCGCGGGTGCGGACGCCGCCGTGCACGTAGAGCGTCTGCAGCGGCGACAGGGACGTGGGCGACCAGCCGCGGTTGCCGGTGATGCCGACCGCGCTGAAGGAGCGGCCGTGGTAGCTGTTGCGCATCGCCAGGACGGTGTTGCTCTGCCGGTACGTGGTGGCGAGCAGCAGCGCGGTGTCGTTGGCCTCGGTGCCGGAGGTGGTGAAGAAGACGCGGGCGTCCGGGATGCCGCTCAACTGGGCGATGCGCTCGGCGAGTTCGACCATCGGGCGGTTGAGGTACAGGGTCGACGAGTGGAGGATCCGCCCTGCCTGCTCGCTGACCGCCTTGGTGACCTCGGGCAGCGCGTGCGCGGTCATCGTGGTCAGGATGCCGCCGAAGAAGTCGAGGTACTTGTTGCCGTCCGAGTCCCAGACGTACCGGCCCTCGCCGTGCGTGATCTCCAGCGGGTCCTCGTAGTAGAGGGCGAGCCAGTCGGGCAGCACGGACCGGTGGCGTGCGTACAGGTCGCTCACGGCTGCACCAGCCCCTCGTACGCGTCGGGACGGCGGTCCCGGTAGAACGCCCACTGCTGCCGCACTTCCTCGATCACGTCGAAGTCGAGGTCCCGGACCAAGAGTTCCTCCTTGCTGTCACTGGCGACGTCGCCCACGAACTGCCCGCGCGGGTCGACGAAGTAGCTCGTCCCGTAGAAGTCGTTGTCCCCGTACTCCTCCTGGCCGACACGGTTGATCGCGGCGATGAAGTACTCGTTGGCGACGGCCGCGGCGGGCTGCTCGAGCCGCCACAGGTAGGAGGAGAGACCGCGGTGGGTGGCCGACGGGTTGTACACCAACTGGGCGCCGTTGAGCCCGAGTTGCCGCCAGCCCTCGGGGAAGTGGCGGTCGTAGCAGATGTAGACGCCCACCTTCCCGACGGCGGTGTCGAAGACCGGCCACCCCACGTTGCCGGGTTTGAAGTAGTACTTCTCCCAGAAGCCCTTGACCTGCGGGATGTGGTGCTTGCGGTACTTGCCGAGGTAGGTGCCGTCGGCGTCGATCACGGCCGCGGTGTTGTAGTAGAAGCCGGACTGCTCGACCTCGAAGACCGGCACGACGATCACCATGCCCGTTTCGCGCGCGAGCTCTTGCATACGACTCACGGTCGGCCCCTCGGGCACGGGCTCGGCCCAGCGGTAGTGCTCCGGCTCCTGGACCTGACAGAAGTACGGGGCGTTGAAGACCTCCTGGAAACCGATGACCTTCGCACCCCGGCGGGCCGCCTCGCGGGCGTGCTCCTCGTGTTTCGCCACCATGGACTCGGTGTCGCCGGTCCAGGTGGCCTGGACCAGAGCGGCGCGTACGACGTTGGCCATGAGCTGCTCCTTCGGCGGGTCGTCAGAGCCTCTACGCCCGTAGATGCAGGCCGTAGAGGGATGAACGTAAGCCTCCGGGACGGCCTTGCCAAGACCATCGCCGTTAACCCGCGGAGTCGATCACGTTTCGCACTCCTGTGGGTGAGTGGAGTGGCTGGTGAGGGGTGGAAGGGGCTGTGTCAGGCGGCGAAACCGGCGACCCGGAGGGCGTGCACCAGATCCCAGTGTCGCTCGTCCGAAACACCCTGCGCAGCCTCGAGCAGCAGCGGCACGAGGGCCTGCGGGTCGGGTTCGGCGCTGCGGGCCGCCTCCTCGGGCGTACGGACGCGGACGTACGCGTCGAGCAGTGCGCGCACCTCGCGGCGACGTCCCTCTTCGGCCAGCCCCAGCACGGCCCGCCCTATCTCACCGGCGGGACGGGCGACGCCCTGCCGCAGGATCTGCTCCCCGTCCTCCCCGCGCCCGGCCGCGACCAGGGCGTCGGCCGCGGCGACGAGCTTGTCGGCGGGCAGCGAGGCGGCCTCCCACAGCAGGGTCGCCCAGTCGGCGCCCAGCCCCGCGCGCTGCAGCCCGGCGGCGAGCAGCGGGAACCTGGCGGCGGGCCAGTAGGCGGCCTCCACGAGCAGCGCGTGCGCCTCGCCCGTGCGCCCCTCGGTCCGCAGCCGCACCAGCGTCCGAACGGCCCCGGCGACCTCCCGCGGCCCCTCCGCATCCAACGGCTCCGGCTCCGGCTGCGGCTGCGACTCCTCCACCTCGGCGGCCCCGGCGAACCGCGCTCCGCGCGGGTTGCGGCCGGTGCCGGCGGCCGGGGTGGGCAGCGTCGGCAGGGTGGGATCGGCGGTCGGCGGTACGACGACGGGGGCGGCCTCTTCCTCGGCCATGCCGGCGAAGCGGGCACTGCCTCGGCGGCGCTTGCGCTGCTTGGGGGCCGGTTGTTCGGGTGCCGACTGTTCCGGGGCGGGCGATTCTGCGGGTGCGGGTTCCGGGGCGGCGTGTTCCCGCATGTGCTGTACCGGGCCGGACGGCTGCGGCGCGTGCAGCTGGGCCGGGTCCGGGAAGTCGGCGCCGTAGGGGGCGGGAGGCTGCGGCGCGGTTGGATTTGTGGGTTCGAAGGGGCCGCGGTGCTGTGCGCCGCCCTGGTTCGCGGCCTCGAACGGGCCACGGTACTGCGGGGTGCCCGGAGCAGCTGCCTCGTACGGATGGTCCGACCCGGCCCGGGCCTCAGGGGCGTACGAGTCGCGCCGTATTCCCCTGTTGCCGGGGTCGTGCGCCTCTCGCCGCACCCCCGCACCGCCGCGGTCGTACGAGCCGTGCTCCTGCGAGGCGTACGGGGCGCGCTCTCCCGGAAAGCCGGAGTCACCGGAGCCGTAGGAGCCATGCCCACCCGCCTGCGCCTCGCCCGGGCGTCCGTCACCCGACGCCGTCTGCTCCCCCGCGAACTCCCGGTCGATCCGGTACACGGCCCCCTCCCGCAGGTGCCCGCGGCTGATCGCCGCCGCCTGGCCGCCGGCCGTGCGGCGGTCCGAGTCGGCCATGCGGGAACGGAGTTCGGCGCAGCGGGCGGTGGCACGTTCGTGATCGTCGCGGGCCCAGGCGAGGTCGAGGCGGATGGCGTCGGCCTCCTGCTGGGTGGCCGCGGAGGCGAGCAAGCGGCCCAGTTCCGCCTGGCGTTCGGCGGCGTAGCGCTGTTCGCGGAGCATGACGTCGAGCCGGTCACCCAGGGCGTCACGGCCGCCGGGCCGGGCGTCGAAATCGGCGAGCGCCGCCAAGTGCAGTGCGCGGGCCCGGTCCTGCTCCTGTGCCGCGGCACCGGGGCCGTACTCGACGGCGAGATCCTGCAGCAGCGCCTCCACCACGTCCCAGGGCGGCACTTCACGCCCCTCGAGACAGGCCCGCATACCGTCGGGATCGCGCTGCCAGAACACCGCGCACCAGCCGCCGCCCGGATCCAGGCGCGTCAGCAGGCGGTCCAGGTAGTCCACGAACTCCCGCAACCTACCCGGGAGTTGATCCACAGCCATCGCTCAACTCCCGCCAGACCGGAGCACTCCGGTCCGTAGGCAACACCAGTTGTGTTACGGGTGTGCTACGGGGAGTTTTCGACGGGCGCGCAGACGCGTCATTACGCGATCTTGACCGATGTGCGTCGGATCCCGCCCGACGTACGTCACGCGGCCAGCAACGCGCACCGCTCCACCAACTCGTCCATCGACAACCCGAGCGCCCGGGCGAGCGCGGCGACCGTGAAGAAGGCCGGGGTCGGCGCCCGTCCGGTCTCGATCTTGCGAAGCGTCTCCGCGGAGATGCCCGCCTGAGCCGCGACGGCCGTCATGCTCCGCCCGCCACGGGCCTCACGGAGCAACCGCCCGAGACGCTCGCCGCGTTCGCGCTCTTCGGGGGTGAGAGGGGTGCGCACCATGCCGTCATTCTAATACCGGTATAGTAATTGGCATGGTGGAGCTGAAGACAGACACATCGATCGACGCCATGTACGAGGCGGGACAGGTGGTCGGGCGGGCCCTGACGGCCGCACGAGACGCCGCCGACGTGGGCGTTTCCCTGCTGGAGCTGGACGAGGTGGCACGCGGGGTGCTGCGGGAGGCGGGCGCGTCCTCGCCCTTCCTCGGCTACCGCCCCTCCTTCGCCCCCTTCCCCTTTCCCGCCGTCATCTGCGCCTCGGTGAACGACGCGATCGTGCACGGCATCCCGACCGCCTACCGCCTGCGCGACGGCGACCTGGTCTCCATCGACTGCGGCGCCGAGCTGGCCGGCTGGGTGGGCGACTCGGCGATCAGCTTCACGGTCGGCACCCCGCGCCCGGCGGACGTACGGCTGATCGAGACGGCCGAGCGCGCCCTGGAGGCCGGCATCGCGGCGGCCGTCGTGGGCAACCGCATCGGCGACATCGCGCACGCCATCGGTTCGGTGTGCCGGTCGGCGGGCTACGGCATCCCGGACGGTTTCGGCGGACATGGCATCGGACGCCGGATGCACGAGGACCCGGGGGTACCGAACGAGGGCCGGCCCGGCCGCGGAATGCCGCTGCGCCACGGCATGGCCCTCGCGATCGAGCCGATGGTGATCGGGAGCGGGCGGGACGGCTATCACGCGGCTCAGGACGGCTGGACCCTGCGTACGAACGACGGCTCCCGCGCAGCTCACGCGGAGCACACGGTGGCGATCACGGACGCCGGGCCACGGATCCTCACCGAGCGCAATTCAAGCTCCGCGAACTGATCACCCTGGTCTCGCAGGACCCCATGCTGCTGGACGGCACGATCCCCCCGTGGGCCTCGGAGGACGGCAGCTGTCCGGCGGTCGGCGCCTCGGGTGGCCATCGCCCGGGCGCTCGTACGGGACACCCCGGTCCTGGTGCTGGACGAGCCTACGACGGGCCTGGACGGCGACTCGGCCCGGCGGGTGATGGATCCGCTGCGCCGCCTCGTCGCGTCCCGCACCACGTTCCTGATCACGCACGACCCCCAACTGGCCGCCCGGGCCGATGTCGTCCTGCCCGTGGGAGAACTGGCCGCGTTCCTGGAGGTGCCCCCCTCGGGCGGTCGTGCGAAGGTGGTGTAACCGGTCCGAAGGTGGTGTAACCGGGCCCTTGCGGGGGCACCCGCGTGGACCGGCACGTCGATCAGCGAGCGCGTCCCGTCAGGCGCGGGACGCCGGAACGGAACGAACGCTCATGACCAGCGGATTCAACGGTCCAGGCGACTTCGGATCGGATCCCTTCGGAGAATTCCTCGCCCGCTTCTTCGGTGGCCCGCGCCCGGGCCCCCGGCAGATCGACATCGGGAGGCTGCTCAGTCAGCCCGCCCGGGAGCTGGTCCGCGGCGCGGCCCAGTACGCCGCCGAGCACGGCAGCCGCGACCTGGACACCCAACATCTGCTGCGGGCCGCGCTGGCCACGGAGCCGACCCGCAGCCTGCTCAGCCGCGCCGGCGCCGACCCCGACTCGCTCGCCTCGGAGATCGACGAGCGCTCCGGCCCGGTGCAGCACACCCCGGACCAGGCACCGCCGCCCACCTCGCTCTCCCTCACCCCGGCCGTCAAGCGCGCCCTGCTGGACGCGCACGACCTGGCGCGGGCGAGCGGCGCCGGCTACATCGGCCCCGAGCACGTCCTCAGCGCCCTGGCCGCGAACCCGGACTCGGCCGCCGGACACATCCTCAACGCGGCCCGTTTCGCGCCCTCCGCACTGCCGCCCGAGACCCCCGCGGACACCACGCAGCCCCGCAGTGAACGCCCTCGCTCCACCGGCACCCCGACCCTCGACAAGTACGGCCGCGATCTCACCGACCTGGCCCGGCAGGGCCGTATCGACCCGGTGATCGGACGGGACGAGGAGATCGAGCAGACCATCGAGGTGCTCTCCCGCCGCGGCAAGAACAACCCGGTGCTGATCGGGGACGCGGGCGTCGGCAAGACCGCCGTGGTGGAGGGGCTCGCGCAGCGGATCGCCGACGGGGACGTGCCCGACGTGCTGATCGGGCGGCGGGTCGTCGCCCTCGACCTCACCGGGGTCGTCGCGGGCACCCGCTACCGGGGCGACTTCGAGGAACGCCTGAACAACATCGTCGGCGAAATCCGCGCCCACTCCGACCAGTTGATCGTCTTCATCGACGAGATGCACACCGTCGTCGGCGCCGGTGGCGGCGGCGAGGGCGGCGGAGCGATGGACGCCGGCAACATCCTCAAGCCGGCGCTGGCCCGCGGCGAACTGCACATCGTCGGCGCGACCACCCTGGAGGAGTTCCGCCGGGTCGAGAAGGACGCGGCGCTGGCCCGCCGCTTCCAGCCGATCCTGGTGCCGGAGCCGTCCGTCGCCGACACCATCGAGATCCTGCGCGGCCTGCGCGACCGTTACGAGGCCCACCACCAGGTCAGCTACAGCGACGAGGCCCTGGTCGCCGCCGTGGAACTCTCCGACCGCTACCTGACCGACCGCCGCCTGCCCGACAAGGCCATCGACCTGATCGACCAGGCAGGCGCCCGGGTCCGGCTGCGCGCCCGTACGAAGGGCACGGACGTACGGGCCCTGGAGCGCGAGATCGAGCAGCTGACCTGCGACAAGGACCAGGCGGTCGCCGACGAGAAGTACGAGACCGCGACCCAACTCCGCGACCGGATCACCGAGTTGAAGCAGCGGATCGCGGACACCTCGGGCAGCGACGAGGCCGACGAGGGCCAACTGGAGGTGACCGCCGAAGCGATCGCCGAGGTCGTGTCCCGGCAGACCGGCATCCCGGTCGCCAGCCTCACCCAGGAGGAGAAGGAGAAACTGCTCGGCCTGGAGGAACACCTCCACCAGCGGGTCGTCGGCCAGAACGAGGCCGTCGGCGTGGTCGCCGAGGCGGTCATGCGCTCCCGCGCCGGACTCGCCAGCCCCGACCGCCCGATCGGCAGCTTCCTCTTCCTCGGCCCGACCGGCGTCGGCAAGACCGAACTGGCCCGCGCACTCGCCGAGGCCCTGTTCGGCAGCGAGGAACGCATGGTCCGCCTGGACATGAGCGAGTACCAGGAGCGCCACACCGTCAGCCGCCTGGTGGGCGCCCCGCCCGGCTACGTGGGCCACGAGGAGGCGGGCCAGCTCACCGAGGTGGTACGCCGACACCCGTACTCGCTCCTCCTGCTGGACGAGGTCGAGAAGGCCCACCCGGACGTCTTCAACATCCTCCTCCAGGTGCTCGACGACGGCCGCCTGACCGACTCCCAGGGCCGCACGGTCGACTTCACCAACACGGTGATCGTCATGACCAGCAACCTGGGCTCCGAGGCGATCACCCGCCGCGGCACCGGCATCGGCTTCGGAACGGGCGGCGCGGACGCCGACGAGGAGGCACGCCGCGAACAGATCCTCCGCCCCCTGCGCGAACACTTCCGCCCGGAATTCCTCAACCGAATCGACGAGATCGTCGTCTTCCGCCAGCTCACCAGCGACCAACTCCGGCAGATCACCAACCTGCTGCTCGAGAAGACCCGCCGCCTCATGCACGCACAGGGCATCACGGTCGACTTCACCGACTCGTCCGTCGACTGGCTGGCGGAACGCGGCTTCCAGCCGGAGTACGGCGCCCGCCCCCTGCGCCGCACCATCCAGCGCGAGGTGGACAACCAACTCTCGCGACTGCTGCTGGACGGGCGGGTCAAGGAGGGCGGCAGGGTGACGGTGGACGTCGAGGACGGACGCCTCGCATTCCGAACGGAAGGTGAGACGCCCGCCCCCGAGTTGTGACGCCTACGGCGCCGGGTACACCACCTGCGCCGACCCGCCGCCCCGCCGTACCGTCTCGGCAGCAGCCAGCCACTTCCCGTTCGGCAACCGCTGCACACCAGTCGCCGCACCGATCTCGGGGTTGAGCTTGAACGAGTGCCCGATAGCCTCAAGTTGGGCCCTGAGACCAGTCGCGCTGGTGTCGTTGTACAGCGCGGGCTCCAGCTCGGTCTGCGCAGCATTCCGCTGACTGGCCCGCGGCGCCGCAATCGCATCGACGAGCGGCAGATGCCGGTCCAGGAACTCGGTCAGAACCTGCAGCACGGTCGTGATGATGGTCGCCCCACCCGGCGAACCCACCGCCACCACGGGCTTGTTGTGCTTGTCCAGGACAATCGTCGGCGAGATCGACGACCGCGGCCGCTTCCCCGGCCCCGGCAGATTCGGGTCGTGCACAGCGGGGTTGGCCGGCGTGAACGAGAAGTCCGTCAGCTCGTTGTTGAGCAGGAACCCACGCCCGGGCACGGTGATCGCACTGCCCCCGGTCTGCTCAATCGTGAGCGTGTAGGAAACGACGTTCCCCCACTTGTCGGCCACCGTGAGGTGCGTCGTGTTCTCACCTTCGTACGTCGTCGGAGCCGCCGTACCACCGGTGTTGCAGGAAGCCGGGTTCCGCGGATCACCCGGCGCCACCGGACTCGTCAGAACCGCATCGTCCTTGATCAGGCACGCGCGCGAGTCGGCGTACTTCTGAGACAGCAGCTCCTTCGTCGGTACGTCCTCGAAGGCGGGGTCGCCGACCCAGCGCCCGCGGTCCGCGAACGCGATCCGGCTGGCCTCGATGTAGTGGTGCAGGTACTGGACCTCGCTCGCCTTCGAAAGATCCGTGTTCTCAAGGATGTTGAGCGCCTCACCCACCGTCGTGCCGCCGGAGGAGGACGGCGCGATCGAGTTGACCTTCAAGCCCCGGTACGACGTCTCCGTGGGCGCCTGCAGCTTGGCACGGTAGGCCGCGAGGTCCTTGTCGGACAGCTTGCCCGGACGGGCGTTCCAGCCCGAACTCGGGTCCACCGGTGGGTTGTTCACCGTGTCGACGATGTCCTGCCCCAGGTCACCGCGGTAGATCGCGCCGACGCCCTTCTTGCCCAACTCCTCGTAGGTCTTGGCAAGTTCAGGGTTCTTGAACGTGGCCCCGACCACCGGCAGCTGCCCACCCGGCAGGAACAGCTTCGCCGTGTCGGGGAAGTACCGGAACCGCGTCTCGTTGGAGGCGGTCTGCGACCGGAACGTGTCGTCGACCGTGAACCCGTCCCGAGCGATCCGCTCGGCCGGCTTCAGCACGGCCCCGAGTCTCCTGCTCCCCCACTTGTCCAGCGCCGTCTGCCAGGTCGCAGGCGTCCCCGGCGTCCCGACGCTCAGCCCGCTGCTGACGGCGTCGGCGAAGGCGAGCGGCTTGCCGTTCTCCACGAAGAGGTTGGAGTCGGCGGTGAGCGGCGCGGCCTCGCGGCCGTCGATGGTGTGCACCGTACGGGACTTGGCGTCGTAGTAGACGAAGTAGCCGCCTCCGCCGATGCCGGAGGAGTAGGGCTCGGTGACGCCGAGCGCGGCGGCCGTGGCGACGGCCGCGTCGACCGCGTTGCCGCCCTTCCTGAGGACCTCGATACCGGCGGCGGAGGCGTCCGCGTCGACGCTCGCGACCGCACCGCCGTAGCCGACGGCGACCGGAACCTTCGCAGGGGTGCCGCTCGTTGTGGCGGCGGGTGGTGCGGCCGCCCCCACCGACACCACGGCGGCCGAGACCGCCAGGACCGACAGTTTCCGTGCGACAGGGCGACGCATCCGTACCTCCAGTCAGGACCGTCCGCGCAGCGTAACCGCATGCTCCGGGGCCCCAACAGACCCATTCCGGCTGCTGTCATGCGAAAGCCACAGATCGAACACCGGTACGTACCAGCCATGTCGGCCCGCTACCATGCGCGCCCATGAATGACGACGTGCGCAACATCGTCCTGGGCGTGGTCGCGGCGGGCATCAGTGCCACGCTCGGCTGGCTGGCCCGCACCTACCTGTGGCGGCGGAAGCTCCGCCGCAAGCAGGCGTTCTTCGGGCTGCCCGACAACTCCGAGTCGCTGCTCGTCGTCAACCGCGACGCAGCCAGCGCCGACCTCGCGGTGCACCGCTACGACGTGTTCGCACTCCTGGAGCTCTCCGCGCTCATCAAGGACTGCGGCGCGAACGCCGAGGTGGTCACGCAGGACGCGGCCCGGCAGGGCTTCGGCGAGCGCACCGAGTTCTGCGTCGGCGGCCCGAGTTCGAACCGGCGCATGGCGGCCCACATGAACGCCATGCTGCCCGGGGTGCGCGTCAACACCGACCCGGAACCGGGCCCGGACCGGCTGGCCTTCCAGATCGGCAGCGAGCGCTACCGCATGGAGAAGGGCCTGTCCGAACACGTACTGCTGGCCAGGCTCACGGCCGGGCAACCCGGCCTGACCCGCCCCGTCTTCCTGTTCTGCGGCCAGACCGCGATCACCAACCAGGCCGCGACCCGCTACCTCGCCCGCAACCACGAGAGACTGGCCCGCAAGTACGGCAACAACGCGTTCGTCCTCCTGCTGAAGGTGGTCAACTCGCAGGCGTACGGCCCCGACGTCGCCGAGTTGGTCGCGGACGTGACACGGGCGGCGCAGACACCGCTGCCGACACCCGCGGCTCCCCGCAACTCCCACCGCGCCTCCTGAATTCATTCACACCACAACAATCGTTACTCCCACGTAACTTACCGACGGGTTACTTCCGGTAAGGGCCCGAGGTTACCGTTCGGTCACTTTGCACTGACACGAGTGAGGAGTGACCTGTGGGACACCATCGCAAGGCCCTGCGTACGACCGCCGTGGGCGCCGTCTCCGCGACACTGATCGCCGGTGGCGTCCTCGGAGTCGCCCCCACCGCCCAGGCGGCGAGCGCCGTCCGCTTCGTCGACATCACCGGCGACGGCGGCACCGTCCTGAAGGCGAACGTCATCACGCCCGCGGGCGCCGACGGCACGCGCCGCTACCCGCTGCTCGTGCTCCCCACGAGCTGGGGCCTGCCCCAGGTCGAGTACCTCGCACAAGCCCAGAAGCTCGCCGACTCGGGCTACATCGTGGTCAGTTACAACGTGCGCGGCTTCTGGCAGTCCGGCGGTGAGATAGAAGTGGCGGGACCGCCCGACATAGCCGACGCCTCCAAGGTCATCGACTGGGCGCTCGCCAACACCCCATCGGACTCGAAGCACATCGGCATGGCGGGCGTCTCGTACGGCGCGGGCATCAGCCTGATCGCCGCCGCGCACGACAAGCGCATCAAGGCGGTCGCCTCCCTCAGCGGCTGGGCCGACCTGATCGGCTCGATCTACTCCGGCCGCACCCAGCACGTCCAGGCGGCCGGCCTGCTGGACGGCGCAAGCCTCGTCACCGGCCGCCAGAGCCCCGAAATCCGGCAGATCTTCAACGACTTCTACACCTCCAACCTGTCCAGGGAACAGGACATCATCAACTGGGGGAAGAAACGTTCGGCCGGGACATACGTGGACCAGCTCAACAAGAACGGCGCGGCCGTCATGCTCGCCAACTCCTGGGGCGACACGATCTTCCCGCCCAACCAGTACGCGGACTTCTACGAGAAGCTGACCGGCCCGAAGCGACTGGAGTTCCGCCCCGGCGACCACGCGACCGCCGAGCTGACCGGCCTGTTCGGGCTGCCCAACGACGTCTGGACCGACACCGAGCGCTGGTTCGACCACTACCTCAAGGGCGAGGACAACGGCATCGACCGCGAGCAGCCGGTGCAGCTCAAGTCCCGTTCCACGGGCGGCTACGAGGGCTATCCGGACTGGAAGTCGGTCGCCGCGACCGAGCGGAAGATCGCTCTGGCGGGCACGACCACGATCCACACGAACGTGGACTCGGGTGCCGACGGCGGCATCGTCTTCCTGTCCAGCATCCTCGACCAGGTGGCCCAGCTGCCCCCGATGGCCTCCATCCCCCTGCTCCCCCGCCGCTGGGCCGCCGTGTGGCAGTCGGAGAAGTACGTCACGACCCAACAGATCCGTGGTACGGCCCAGTTGCACACCACGGTCACCCCGACCAAGGAGAGCGGCACCCTCGTCGCCTACCTCTACGACGTGGGGCCGCTCGGCCTCGGCAAGCTGGTCAGCAACGCGCCGTACACCTTCCACGGGCTCACGCCCGGAAAGCCGTTCGGTCTCGACCTGGAGCTGTTCTCCACGGCCTACGACGTCCCGGCAGGGCACCGGCTGGCCCTGGTCGTCGACACGGTCGACCCGCTCTACATCGAGCACAACCCGTCCGGCGCGCAGCTGACCTTCTCCTCGCCGGCGAACGACCCGTCGTACGTGTCGATCCCGCTGCGCGAGCAGTGATCTCCGGCTGCCACCGGCCGGGTACGGCTCCGTGACTGCGGCCCCCTACGGTCCGTCAAGGACCGTGGGGGATCCCCGTCCGGCGGCGTCCCTCGGGGTCGCCGCCGATGCGGGGATGAACGGCACATCGTAGTCGAGGTCCGAGGACACGACTTCCTCCCGCTCAGTGCTTGAGGATCTTGGACAGGAAGTCCTTGGCGCGCTCGGTGCGCGGTGCGGTGAAGAACTCCTCGGGGGTGCGGTCCTCGATGATGCGGCCGTCGGACATGAAGACGACGCGGTTGGCGGCGGAGCGGGCGAAGCCCATCTCATGGGTGACGACGACCATCGTCATGCCCTCGCGGGCGAGTTGACGCATGACCTCCAGGACCTCGTTGATCATCTCCGGGTCGAGTGCGGAGGTCGGCTCGTCGAACAGGAGCGCCTTGGGCTCCATCGCCAGGGCGCGGGCGATCGCCACGCGCTGCTGCTGGCCGCCGGAGAGCTGCGCCGGGAACTTGGGCGCCTGGTCGGCGAGTCCGACGCGGTCGAGGAGCCGGCGCGAGCGCTGGTCGGCGTCCTCCCTCTTGCGTCCGCGGACCTTGATCTGACCCAGCGAGACGTTCTGCAGGACGGTCTTGTGGGCGAAGAGGTTGAACGACTGGAAGACCATGCCGACATCGGCACGGAGCCGTGCGAGGGCCTTGCCCTCCTCGGGCAGCGGCTGTCCGTCGAGCAGGATCACGCCGGAATGGATGGTCTCCAGCCGGTTGATCGTTCTGCACAGCGTCGACTTTCCCGACCCGGACGGGCCGATGACCACGACCACCTCCCCCTTGCCGACGGTGAGGTCGATGTCCTGCAGGACATGCAGCTCACCGTAGTACTTGTTGACTTCCCGCAGTTCGATCAACGGATCGACGGCCATACGCAGCCCTACCCACTCTCAGCGGTGCCGTGGTTGCCGCAAACTATCCACATAAAGGTGGAGTTAATACACGACACGCACTTTTCGGGCATTAGCCGTATTTACGTCCACGCTTCATACCTCCGCGACCTCGGCGTACCGCTGCGAGAGCTCCGGCACGCCGCTCGCGGCCCACTCGTGGCCGGAGGTCACGACGTCGAACTCGCGGCCGGAGGCGAGCCGTACGACCGGCTCGTCGTCCGGCGAGATCTCCCAGACCGCGCCCGGCACGGTGCGCACGATCACGGTGCCCAGATACAGGCCGGCGTCGTTGCCGAGCCAGGGCAGCACCTCGGCGTCGTCCCGCCAGCGCGGCAGCAGCTGGTCCAGCGCCTCCAACGAGGCGGCGGAGTCGTCGAGTTGGACGCCCTCCTGGGACGCCTGAGAGCGGAGCAGTTCGCACTCGGAGAGGAGTTCGGCGAGGCCCTCCGGGTCGCGCACCGGGGGACTGTCGCGTCGCTTGCCCAGGAATGGGATGTTCATAAGCTCAGCCTCGCATCGTCCACGGCCTGGCACCACAGGGCGCGCACGGTGCCCACGGCGCCGCCCCTGCTTGGCCTGAGTGTCACCTGTGCACCTCCTTCACCTGTGGCTACTGTCGTGACGTCAGTGCCCCGGCAGGGAGGGAGTCCGGACGTGCGCCTACGGCCCTTGAAGCGAGGACTCCCGACAGTCGCCGTCGCGGTGCTCGCCCTGTGCGCGGTGACCGTTCCCGCCGGAGCCGTACAGGCCGCGCCCCGGGGCGGGCCGCTGCCGCTGGAGCGGCTCTTCGACGGCTCGGCGGTCAGCGACGACGCCCACCCGGACGCGGCGGACTTCGACGGCTCGGGCGCCTCGCTGTCGGCGCAGGACCTGGCGGTGGCGGGCTGGACGCCCGGCCGCACGCTGACCGTGCAGGGGGCCCGGCTGACCTGGCCGCACCGGCAGCCGGGCGAGCCGGACAACGTGCGGGCCGACGGGCAGGCGGTGCGCGTCAGCGGGCGCGGGGACGCCCTCGCCTTCCTGGTCGCGGGCACGGGCGGCGGCGAGGTCGGCGGCACGGGCACGGTCTCGTACCTGAACGGCGCCCGCTCCTCGTACCGGCTGACCGCCTCCGACTGGCGCACCGGGCCGCTCGCCACGAAGGCGGTCGCACTGCCGCACGTCAACACGCGCGACGGCCAAATCGCCGAGCAGGCACGGCTGTACGTGGTGACGGTGCCGCTGCTGCCGGGGCGCCAGGTGTCTTCCGTACGGCTGCCGCGCGCGGCCGGCCTGCATGTGTTCGCGCTGGCGGTGCGGGCGTCGAACCGGGGCTGGACGGGCAGTTGGGCGGCAGCGACCGGCGGCTATCCGGCCGTGGGGCCGTGGAGCGACCGGACGCTGCGGCTGGTGGTGCACACGTCGGCGGGCGGGCCACGGGTGCGGCTGCGGTTCGACAACACCTTCGCGGCGGCGCCGGTGCGGATCGGGAGCGCGACGGTGGCCGTGCAGGCGCAAGGGGCGACGCCGCGGGACGTGCCGGTCCCGCTGTCCTTCCGGGGCGCGGCGGGGGTCGAGATCCCGGCCGGGGCGCAGGCGTTCAGCGATCCGCTCGACTTCCGGGTGCCGACGGATACGAATCTCCTGGTGAGCTTCCATCTGCCGGACCCGGTCGCCGCGGCGCCCGTGCACCGGCTCGCGGTGCAGCGCTCGTACGTGAGCGGACCGGGCGATCATGCGGCGGACGGCTCTGCGGCGTCGTACACCACGATCCTGACGAGCTGGCCGCTGCTGACCGGGGTGGACGTGGGCGGCGGGCCGGGGTCGGTGGTGCTGCTCGGGGACTCGATCACCGATGGCGACAGGTCCACGACGGACGCGAACCGGCGGTGGCCCAATGTGCTGGCCACACGGCTGCTGAAGCAGACTGTGGTCCCGCACTATGGGGTGCTCAACCAGGGGATCTCCGGAAACCGTGTGGTCACCGACCGGTATCCCGGCGACGGGGTCTCCACGGACGCCGCCGGGGTGAGCGCCCTGCACCGGCTGGACCGCGATGTCCTCGCCCAGACCTCGGCCCGTACGGCGATCGTCTTCGAGGGCGTGAACGACGTGCGGTGGCAGACCACGGCCGCGCAGGTGATCGCGGGGCTGCGGGAGATCGCGGACCGGGGGCACGCGCGCGGGCTGCGGATGCTGGCGGCGACGATCCTGCCCTGCGAGGGGGAGGCGCTGTGCACGGCCGCGGCCGATGCCGAGCGGGTCGCCGTCAACGCCTGGATCCGGGGCACCGACGCGTTCGACGGCGTGCTCGACTTCGACTCCGTGCTGCGCGACCCCGCCCACCCGGCGCGGATACTGCCCGCGTACGACAGCGGGGACCATCTGCATCCCGGGGATGCGGGGTTGGCCGCCCTCGCGGAGTCGGTGGACCTGAAGCTCCTGTAGGGACCGGGCGCCGGCCCGGACGGGAGCTACACCTCCAGGTCGACGACCACCGGCGCATGGTCCGACGCACCCTTGCCCTTGCGCTCCTCGCGGTCCACGTAGGAGTCGGTGACCGCCTTGGCGAACGGCTCGTTGCCGTACACCAGGTCGATGCGCATGCCGCGGTTCTTCGGGAAGGCGAGCTGGCGGTAGTCCCAGTACGTGTACGGCTGGTCGTACTTCAGGGGGCGCGGGACGACGTCCGAGAGGCCGGCCTCGCGCAGGGAGGCGAGGGCGGCGCGCTCGGCCGGGGTGACGTGGGTGAGGCCCTCGAAGGCGGCCACGTCGTAGACGTCGTCGTCCGTCGGGGCCACGTTGTAGTCGCCGAGGACCGCGAAGGGGCGGCTGCCGCCCGCGTCGCCGGCGACGGCGGCCTTCAGGGCCTCGAACCACTGGAGCTTGTAGGCGTAGTGGGGGTGGTCCACCTCACGGCCGTTCGGCACGTACACCGACCAGACGCGGACCGGGCCGCAGGTCGCCGAGATGGCGCGGGGCTCCGGGGCGCCGTCGTACCCCGGGTCGCCGGGCAGGCCCTTGACGACGTCCTTGAGGCCTACGCGGGAGAGCACCGCCACGCCGTTCCACCGGCCGGTCGCGTTCACCGCCGACTCGTAGCCCAGGTCGCGCAGTTGGTCGAACGGGAACTGCTCCTCGGCCAGCTTGGCCTCCTGGAGGCAGAGCACGTCGGTGCCGCTGCTCTCCAGCCAGGCCAGGAGCCTCGGCAGGCGGGCGGTGATCGAGTTCACGTTCCAGGTCGCAATGCGCATGCCTCACAACCTACCGGGCGGGTCTGACAACGCCGCCGCCCCGCCCGCCGTCCCTGGGCCGGGGCTCAGACCTCCGCCGACTCGCCCGGGGTCAGGCGCAGGTGGTCGGAGCCGCCGAGCGCGCCGATCTGGCGGTCGTAGATCGGGCGGGCGAGGTCGGTGAGCAGGGCGTCGTGGATGTCGTAGGCGCGCTGGGGTTTGACCTCGCGGACGTACTCGATGACCTCGGAGATCTTGTTCCAGGGGGCCATGACCGGGAGCATCAGCGTCTCGACCGGGTGGTCGGGGACGGTGAGGGCGTCGCCGGGGTGGAAGACCTTGCCGCCGTCGATCAGGTAGCCGACGTTGGTGATGCGCGGGATGTCCGGGTGGATCACCGCGTGCAGTTCGCCGTGGACCTGGACGTCGAAGCCCGCGGCGGTGAAGGTGTCGCCGTGGCCGACGGTGTGCACGCGGCCCGGGAAGGCGGCCGCGATCCGTTCCGCCACGGAGGCGAGGGTCCAGATCTCGGCGGCCGGGTTGGCCTCCATGGCGGCCCGCAGCCGGCCCTCGTCGAAGTGGTCGGGGTGCTCGTGCGTGACGAGGATCGCGTCCGCGCCGACGGCGGCGTCCTGCTCGCTGAATCCGCCGGGATCGAGGACGAGCGTCCGCCCGTCCTTTTCGAGACGTACGCACGCGTGCGACTTCTTCGTGAGCTTCATGGCTCCCATCCTGCCGCGTCCCGCGGGAACCGGGGCGGTTGAGCCTGGTGCTCTCGCTGCCCGGCTGACGATCACTGCGTCGGGTCACTCCGTCGGGGTCGTCTCCTCCTTTATGACCTGCTGCGCCACCTTGAACGCGCTGTTCGCCGCCGGTACGCCGCAGTAGACCGCCGCCTGCAGCAGGACCTCCTTGATCTCGCTCGGCGTGAGGCCGTTGCGCAGCGCGGCGCGGGTGTGGAAGGCGAGCTCGTCCAGGTGGCCGCCCGCGACCAGGGCGGTGAGGGTGACGCAGCTGCGCGAGCGGCGGTCCAGGCCGGGCCGGTCCCAGATCTCGCCCCACGCGTACCGGGTGATGAACTCCTGGAAGTCCCCGGAGAACTCGTCGGCCTGCGCCAGCGCCCGGTCGACATGCGCGTCGCCGAGCACCTCGCGGCGGATCTTGATGCCGGCGTCGTAGGGGTCGGGCCGCCCGTTCGCCGGCGGAGGCACCATGACGGCCGGGGCGATCTCGGCAATCGGGGCCGACTGCGGCGGCTGCGGGGGCGGCGCGGCCAGGACCGGCTTGACCGGGGCCGCCGGGATGGCGATCTGGCCGGTGGAGGACTCGACGTAGCCGGGCTGCCAGGCGGTGGAGAAGTGCCGTACCAGAAGATCGGTGACGGCGGCGGGCTGCTCGACCGGCACCAGGTGCGAGGCACCGGGGACGACGGCGAGACGCGCGTCGGGGATGCCGGCGACCAGGGTGCGTGCCGCGGCGGGGCCGGTGACCTTGTCCTCCGAACCGACGAGGACGAGGGTCGGCACGCCGACGCTGCCCAGCTCGGACCGTACGTCGAAGGAGGCCAGCGCCTCGCAGGAGGCGATGTAGCAGCCGGGGTCCGTGGTGCGCACCATCTGCACGGCCCACTCGGTGATCGCGGGCTGCGCGGCGGCGAACCCGCTCGTGAACCAGCGGTCGGGGGACGTGCGGGCGATGGGGTCGAGCCCGTTCGTGCGCACTATCACGCCGCGCTGCCGGAACTCGTCGGCGGTGCCGAAGCGGGGCGAGGCGGCGATCACCGCGAGCGAGGCGAGCCGCTCCGGGTGGCGCAGGGCCAGCTCCAGCCCGATCGCGCCGCCGAGCGCGCAGCCCGCGTAGCCGAAGCGCTGCACGCCCAGCGAGTCGAGCGTGGCCAGCAGCCGGGAGCTGAGCTCGGCGACGGAGCCGGCCGGGTACGCCGGCGCGCCGCCATGCCCCGGCAGGTCGAAGCGGAAGACACGCCACTGCTTCGCCAGCTCCGGCACCTGGCGGTCCCACATGTGCCATGTGGTACCCAGGGAGGGGCCTAGAATCAGGACAGGGGCGTCTTCTGGCCCGTCAAAGCGGTATTGCAGGGTGTTCGGTGGTGTCTCGCTCACCCGTCAGACCCTCTCATCTGTCACGAGATGTCACATCGCCGGGGCGGACCGAGCGTGCCTTGCCCCGCTCCGGCACTGCCGGACCTACCGACGAGAACCCAGGTATACGTTCTCCGGCATGTACTCGTGGCCGTGCCGCCAGCGGACCCTCCGGGCGCGCGGCGCTCCTCCAGTCGCTGCGAGCAACGCTTTCCTCTTTGATCACGGCCGCACGGGCGGTTCGGGTTGCAGCATCGAGTGTGGCGCCACGGACGAGTCTCGGCGTGACTCACCTGGAAATTTTCCGAATCCCGCCCAACAGGAGCCTGAAGACCACACACCGTGAACGTTTGGTAGAAGGCTCGACCGTAGCCGGATGCTGTCGGTTCAGCCACCGGTCCAAAACCAGCAAGGGGACTCCGAACCCACCTCCCCCCAATCCCGCAGGCCACACGGCTCGCAGGTCGCTCGGCCCAAAGTCCGCGTGACTCACCCTTGCCCCTCCGCCGCACCCCCGTGAAGGCCATCCCAAGTGGTGGCAGCTCCGCGAAGATCTTCTACATCCGGCTTGACGTACCACCGCTTGGTCGTCTTTACGTTCGTATGTCCGGCCCATCGCGCGAGGATGTGGTCCGGGACGCCGTTGTTGGCCAGGAAGGTGAAGCACGACGAGCGTGCGTCGTAGAGCCTGACGCGACGGAGCCCGAGAAGCTCCATAAGCCGGTACGCGCGTCGGCGAAGTTGCTTGATCGTGAAGGCATCGCCCGCCTCATGCGCCAGCACGTAGCCCGACACCGTGTACGCCTCCCCCAGAGCGAGCCTCTCCTCGGCTTGGAGAGCCCGGAATGCCTTGAGGGCTCCCAGCACCAGCGCCGGCAGCGGCAGCTCCCGCTCACCTGCAAGAGACTTGGTGTCCTTCTCCACCACGTACCGGTTGCCCATCATCGTGCGCGTGTTGGCAATGACGATCGTGGCGTTCTCCAAGTCAACGTCTTCCCACCGGAGGCCACAGACTTCAGCTGGCCGAAGCCCCATCAGCGAAAGAAGAAGCGCAGCATAGAGACGCTCACCCCTAATTCCATGTATGAATTTCTGAACCTCCTGGACGTTCCAGGGCAGCACCTCCTCTTTAGTCTTCCGCTCTTCCTTGCGCGCTCTCCGGGGAATGGTCACGTACGCAGCGACATTGACGTACACCAGCCGCCGGGTAACGGCTCTCCCCAGCGCTTCCTTCAGCCGAGCGAGGCTCATATCCACACTCGTGACACTGAGTGGCGTCCCGGCTCTTTTACCGCGCACACGGCCATGCGCCAGCGCCCAGTCCCTCCACTCTTCCACGTGCTCTTCAGTAAGGTCCTGGAGCCGAATATTGCCGAGCTTCCCTCGAACTCGGTCCAGGGTGATTCTGTAGTTGTAGACGGTGGTTTCTTCGAGGTCCTCCGCTTTCATGGCCAGCCATCGGTCGAGCCACTCATTCACGGTGATCTTGTTGGGCGGTACAAGCGACCCATCATGCCGCCGATTGGTTAGGTTCGCGTGCTCAGCCCTAGCTTCCTTCAACGAGTCGAAGGTACGCCTCAACTGCTTACGCTTCCCAGTTTCGGGGTCGATTCCCGCGTCGACAACAAACCGGTATCGAACCTTCCCCTTCGAGTTCGGCGGAAGTTTCTTGATGGGATCGGACAGAATCCTCACACTCCTCGAACAGGGGGCATGACTTCACAACGCCGCGTCTACCGATCGAGGTAGGCAAACTGGCGGCACTATTCGCTATGGCTCCACCGCCAAGCACAGCCGGACGCGAACACCATTAATGCTCCGCACGATCCCCGGTTTCGGTAACCGGGGATCGTCTGCTATGTATCGCGCTGCGCTACAGGAGCCTGCCCCTCATCCCTTTCTTCGCCTCGGTCGGGCGGCCAGACGGTGCGAGCGGAGAGCGGCGGGCACGCCACCGGCGACAAGCACCAGTAGCCCGTCGCCGGTGCGGCGGTCGAGGTAGCTGGCCCACGAGACGCTCAAGGCGCCAAGCGACATGAGGATGAGGGCGGTGAAGACGGGCAGATCGGATTGCGGGAATCTGCGGGCGGACCTCCTTGGGGCTGCACTCGTGCACGAGACCGAGTGGCGCGGGCTGCGGACTGGGGACGGCCGACCGTCTGCCGGCTCTGTTCAGAGCCCCACATCCCTTCGCTGACCTGGCGTTTCTCGGCTCGTTGTACGTTGACATGATCCCGGAGGATGTTCCAGTCCGTTGGGGCTCTTTCCCGTCTGCCGTGAGCTGAAGGTTTCCGGCAGACACTTGCTCCCTGCTCGGGCACGAACTCGGCCGCATCCTGACCCACCACCTCACCTACGGGGACGACCCGACGGCCCAAAGACAACTGGTCGCGCTCGGCTCCGCACTGGACCAACTACCGGGCGATGCACCGGCCGTACTCAAGGCCGAACTCGAACAGGCCGCTGCCGTCGTCGAGCGTGCCACCCGCTCCCGCGTCGCTGCCGACCTCGGCAGCACCTCGTCCTGCGTCGCAGCGTCCAGGCGATGTGGCGCGGCCGTCCTAAGGACAGGGACGCGGCTGGATTCGTGATGCTCGTGGGCGCCCTGCTCAGTGCTGTGGCTTCCGCGATGCACTGGCACCGCACCCGCCGACACGCACAGCAGGAGGCGGCAGCGGAACAGGCCCTCCACCTGCAGGTCGCGTACGCGAAGGCCACCGAGCCGGTCACGGTCGGCCTTGCCAGCCGTGCGCCCAGCTCGCAGACCAAGCGCTGCTGCGCCCACCACCTCCACCAAAGGCAAAGCCGTGACACTGTTGGTGATCTTGTCGGGCTGGTGACGGCGGTCGCTGGTGGTGGTTGGCTGGTCTGTGGCGGTGTGGGGCGGTGGACGGTGTCGATGCGTCCAGCAAGTTTCCAGCAGATTCCCCCGGTGACGGTGCGGATGGCGTCGGCGGGATGCCCAAGGGGCACCCCGGCAACGCTGATCCGGGACCGGTTGGACGTCCTGTTCGAGGACGAGGAGTTCGCCGATCTGTGTCCGGCCGATGGTCGACCGGGCCTCTCGCCGGGGCAGTTGGCCCTGGTGTCGGTGCTGCAGTTCGCCGAGAACCTGTCGGACCGGGCGGCCACGGATGCGGTGCGCACGAGGATCGACTGCAAGTACGGACTCGGCCTGGAACTGGACGATCCGGGGTTCGACTACTCGGTACTCAGTGAGTTCCGGACCCGGCTGGCCGAGGGCGACCGGGCGGATCAACTGCTGCAGTTGATGCTGGACCGCTTGGTGGCAGCCGGGCTCCTCAAGGGGCGGGTCGACAGCGTACCGATGCCACCCATGTCCTGGCGGCGGTGCAGCGGTTGAGTCGGCTGGAGCTGGTCGGCGAGTGTGTGCGGGCTGCGCTGTTCGACAAGGCCGGGCTGGTCACCGATGGTCGGCACGTCAGCTCCCAGGACGTCGAGATGGCGCCGCGACCGAGCTGACCCAGCGGGGTGCGACGGATGGTGAACTGGAGCGGGCTGGCCGTTGGCGTCCGGGTTCCCGTCTCCCCCGCGAGGTGTACGTGGCGCCCTGCGCAGGCCGAGCGAACGACCCGTTCGCCCGGATCCCCGGGCACAACCCCGCGGCAGCGGCGCAGGGCTGACGCGCAATCCGAGGACATCTCCTACGCTCGGACACTCGTTGGGCTACTCGCCCTTGGGGAAGCCCGCGGCGAGGCGAGGCCCGATACGCGCACAACGGGCCGTGTACTCCACGAGATGCTCGGCCCGGAAACCCTCGGCGTCCCAGTCGGCTTCCTGGACGTCGCCGCCTCGCCAAACGTACGTCCATCCTTGCTTGCCCGTGGAGAGAGCGACTTCCTGCAAGTCGTAGTGGAGATCCTCGAACGCGTCGAGCATCTCCCATTCCTCAGAGCTGAGGTCGGTGAGCAGCACGCCGGCCGCCGACCTGCCGGACGCGCGGACGAGGCCCGGATAAACGCGCTGCGAGTGCGGCCGCGCGGTAGCCAGGTGCGGACACCGGGGTTCGTTCAGGTATCCGTCCCAGGAGCGCCTCAAGGACGGCGTCGAACTGCAGCGTGCCGTAGCAGAACAGAAGGTCCGGGCCTTACGTCAGTCGGTCCCGGCCATGTGAAGTCTCAGACACTGGGCTTCCACTCGTCGTCGAGCATCGAGTGCACGACCGAGTCACGCCACCGGCCCGCCTTCTGGATGTGGGCACGAATGATGCCTTCCTGGACCATGCCTGCCGCTGTCATGGTCTTCGCCGACGCTTCGTTGAGCGGGGAGCGTGCGCCCCAGATGCGATGCAGGCCGAGGTCTTCGAACCCGAGGCCCAGGAGTAGGCGGACGGTCTCCAGGCCGTAGCCGACACCCCAGGCCTCCGGGCGCAGCGCGAAGCCGAACGTGGCTGCGCGCTGCTGGTGGGGGTCCATGGCGAGTCGCCCGAACCCGATCAGCGTGTTCGTGTCCCGCTCGATGACGGCGAGCGCGTACTCGCTACGCGGCTCCGCCGTGGCGGAGGCGATGGATCGGGCGACGATCTGGCTGACCTGGTCGCGGGTACGCGGCTCGAACGACAGGTGTTCCGTTGCCTCTTGGTCGCCGTAGATGGTGAGCACCGCATCGACATCGTCGATGGTGAGCTCGCGGAGGCTGAGACGCTGGCTGGAACGTTGGACCGGGAACATGCCGGGAACCCTATCGCTGGCTTCCCGAGGGGAGCGCCGGCCGACGAGGCGCGTATACCGCGATCTCCTCCTGCAGGTCGCGGGCGACAACGGCGGTGCGGGCACTGGTGGTCATGAGCGCCTGCCGTACACGCTGGGCGGAGACGACGATGCCGTTGTTCCGGTACGTGGGCGGGAGCTCCAGGACGGGGCGAATGGCGTCTGCGGCGCCGTCGACCTCTCCGCTGTAGAGGAGGACGAGAGCCTGGTTGCACTGGGCACCAGCCAGGTCCCCGAACGCCCAGTTCGGGTTTTCGCGGTCGCTGAAACCGCGTACGGCCAGTTCTGCCTGCACCGTGAGTTCCGCATCGCCATGGCCCAGGAGAGCCTCGGACTCCACGGCGTAGTACGTCTGCTTCTCCTGTGAGTAGGTGAGGAGGCCGCCGAGCTGGTCAAGGTCGTCCAGGACGACGCTCCCACGCCGGTCGATCGCCTCCCGATTCGCCGTCCGGACGGTCCCCTCGTCGCCCAGGACGGCCGCAGCGCGTGCCTGAAGACCGAGGAGCCACAACCCGACGGTGCCGTTGAGATTTGAGGAGAGGGCCGCCCCCTTTTGGGCATAGAACAGGGCGTCCCCGGGCCGGTCTGCCCAGTATTCGATGAGCGATTGCAGACCGTTGACGAGAGCCATGAGGCCCGGGTGCTCGGCGTCCTTGGCGAACGCGCCGGCGAGCAGGCTCATCGTCCTGGCCTGTTCCCGGTCCTCCATGTCGTTGAAGCCCTTGGCTACGAGGAAGGCCAGCACGCCGGCCATGAAGTTGAGATCGCTGAGCTGCGACGGGCGGTGCTTGCCCGTCTCCAGATTGAAGATGACCTGGTCCTGGGCGTCCAGCAGGTCGTCCCAGATCGCCGCCAGTGGTACACGGGGGTAGTCGTGGACCAGCCGGGCAACCTGGTCGTGAAGCAACGGGAGGGTGTTGTCCCCCGCCCTTTCGCGGTCGGCCTGGAGAACGTAGTTCCTCGCGCGTCGAACGGCCATTGCGCCGCTCCTTTTCATCTCGCTCAGGTCCATGCCGGGTTCGGCATGGGAAGCAATGGGCGACGTGCCGACCAAGGGGACGAAGTCCGGGGTGGCTCCCTCGGGGACTTCGGTCCACAGGTCGTCGATGCTGTAGCCGAGCATTTCGACGATGACCTGGCGGAAGGTCTTCTGAGGCTTGCGCCCCTCGTAGATCCATCCCTCGAAGGTCTTCGGGGCAGGGTCCACGTTCGTCAGGCCGAGCCGTTCGGCTGCTCTCCTGTACGGCGGAAGGAACTCGTCAGCGCTGCGAATACCGCGCCTTTCGAGTTCGAATCGGAAGAACAGCACGGTGCCTCCCATCACATCCGCCTAGCACGTCACTGCTCCGACCTTAGAGCGCTGTCCTCATCAAGTTGCCCCATACAGACGCTACTTATCAGTTCCGAGGTCAGTCCGAGGAAGAGCCGAGGAGAACCGTCAACTTTCCGCCAATCGCCGAGGACGGTATGGGGGTAGAGCCGTCTGCACACCGTTGCAACGCTCGTAACAGCCCTC
Organism: Streptomyces sp. NPDC001663; assembly: GCF_042893105.1. NCBI lineage: Bacteria > Bacillati > Actinomycetota > Actinomycetes > Kitasatosporales > Streptomycetaceae > Streptomyces > Streptomyces sp. NPDC001663. The sequence continues at coordinate 1,023,578 of NZ_JBIAUR010000001.1, forward strand.
GCTGAGAGTGCCCGGACGTGCACATTCATGGACCAGGGAGTTCCCCCGATGCCCCCCAGCACAGTTGCCGGAGCGGCGACAGCCGTACGGACGCCTCGCGTTGCCCTGCACCGCGATGGGGACCTGATGAGCGAGAGATTCAGGGTCGCCCCCCGCTACGGCAACGCACCAGCGCGCGACCAGGACACTTGCCGGGTCGGAATGATGCGGCGAATCGCCGCCGCACGGCTCAGGTACTGCGGACTGGACAGCCTGATCGACGAAGTGACGGTCATCGTCTCCGAGCTGCTCACCAACGCTGTGCTGCACAGCGGCACCACGGAGGTCGCCCTGAGCCTCAGCGTCCGGAACGGCTTCCTGCGGGTCACCGTCACCGACGGTATGCCAGGGGCCGCCACACGCAAGGACGTCGACGAGAACGCCGAATCTGGGCGCGGCCTCGCCCTGCTCGAGGCTCTAGTGGCGGAGCACGGCGGAACCTGGGGCACCAGCGACGACGGCACGAAGACCTGGTGCGACCTCACGATCCCTGGAGGGGGGTCCTGATGGTCGCGGTGACAGTCGACGTAGCCGCCCAACTCCTGAGCCGTCGTGCATCCAACGATCGCGAGACGGTGGGGATGTTCCTCGCAGGCCTACGCCGCTCCCTCGCTCACGAGGCCATCACCGACGAGCTTTACGACGACCTGGAGGCCGTACTCGGTGAGCACGCCCACCCGGCTCCGCACGAAACCGCGGTCGTCGCGGGCCGGTTCCGGAAGGCGACAACGACGCTCGTGGAGATCGTGCCGCACCTCGTGCAGCCGTACCCCGTCGATGAGATGCGCCACCTGATCTACCTGAGCGCCGAGCACCCGGGCCCCGAGGGCGCCCATGGTCACGTCCGCCGATTAGCCCTGGCCATCCTCGCGCTCCTGGACTTTATGGGAGATGACGCCGAATGACGACCTGCCGCCCGCTCTCCCAGATCCCTGTCATGCCGTCGAGAGAGAAGAACCGTTCCGTGCGCACAGCAACCGAATCGCGCCTGATCCCCTTCATCACCCAGAGAGAAGGGGAAGAGGCCGCGCCGGACAACCTCCTCATCGTCCAGCACGCATCCGGGCCCCGGCTCTACTACGGGGATGAGGACCCCAAGGGCAGGGACCGGCCGATCCGAGGCGTGCTGTGGGCGCGTTGCAGCTTCAACCCCGTGGACGAACACGAGATGCCGACGGGTAAGCCGCAATGGAAGTTCATGCACCCGTACCGGCAGATGCTGATGATGCAGGCCATGCGCTGCCAGGTCTGTACGCAGCCGGCACGAACTCCGCTGGGCTTCATCTTCCTTGCCGGTCCCAAGGATCACGACCTCACGCAGGCTGAGATCCGGACGAACCAGCCTCCGGTGTGCCGCAGGCACGCCCGCACGGCCGCCGCACTGTGCCCGCACCTCGAGAACCCGATGGTCTTTCTCGCGAGGAGTGCCCCCCTGTACGGGGTCCACGGCACCCTCTATGGCCTCGAAGCGGACAAGAAGGTGAGTGTCGTCGCGCAGCCGGACGAGGCTCTGCCCTTCGGGCACCCGAACCTTCCCATTCTGCTGGGCTCCCAACTGATTCGCCGCCTGAGTTCCTTCCAAGCCCTCGACCTGGACGAGCTGCAGCGGGCACTGACGTTGGCTGCATAGATCCCGTTCGGCGGTCCGGTTGCCTCCCCCTAGGGCCCGGACCGTCGGACGGCCCAACCGCCCGTCCCCCAACCTGGAGAGTGCTTCTTGCTCACGGCACCGACATTCAGCAGCGTCGAAGGCGCCTACCTGGCCCTTCTCCGGCTGACGACCGAGGAAGCCGAACATCACATCGCGGCCCGAGGCAACGAGGCCCGTGAGGTCATCGGCGTAGGGTTCCGCCTCCCCGACCCCCGTCAGCGTCTGCCGTACCTGGCCGAGCGCAAGGCGAACCCGGTGTTCCAGTTCGCCGAAGCGCTCTGGTACCTCGCCGGGCGCCGCGACCTGGAAATGATCGGCTACTACGCCCCGTCGATGCGCGCCAGTAGCACCGACGGCATCCGACTCGGCGGATCCGCGTACGGCCATACCCTGTTCAGTCCCGCCAGCGGCACCAAGCAGTCGCAGTTCGACCAGGTGGTGGAGCTGTTGCTGAACGAACCCGACAGCAAGCGCGGATACCTCCCAGTCTTCAAGTCGAAGGAACTCACCGACCGCGAAAGCCCAGACGTCGCCTGCCTGGCCGGCCTGCACCTGCTCCCGCGGGACGGGCAGCTGCACATGGTCTGCAACATGCGCGCGAATGATCTCGACTGCGGCCTGCTGTCCGACGTCTTCTCCTTCACGATGATCCAGGAGTACGCGGCCATCCAGCTCGGCCTCGAGCTCGGCACGTACACGCATTTCATCGGGTCCGCCCACGTCAACGACCGCAACTCCGAGCGCGTCAAGCGCGTCCTGGGCGAGGCCAACTCCCGTCCCGCGGCGCCCGACTTCCCGTTCCCGGCGATGCCGGAAAGCACCGAGGGCGCGACCATCGCGCACGTTCTGCAGCACGAAGAGGCGTTGCGCACGAACCAGCTCCGCTACAGCGCCGAACACATCCACGGCCTGGGCCTGGACCCGTACTGGGAGCAGGTGGTCATGCTGTTCGAGCTGTATCGGCAGATCCAGCACGACCAGACCGCGGCCGTCGACCCGGGCCTCCTGGACGCGCTCCACCCCGGCCTGCGCTGGCTCATGGAACGCAAGTGGCCGGTCTGCGCCGCCGCCCCGGACGGGAGCCTGCAATGAGCGGAAACGGGAAGCCGAGGAGCGGCGCCGTGGTGGAAGGCGTCGACTTCGACCGTCGGGCCGTCATCCTGTGCAAGCCGGACGCCGTCGCCCGAGGCCTGGTCCACCGGGTCCTGGGGATGATCTCCGACGCGGGCATCGCCGTATCGGACCGCATGGACCTGGTGGCCCAGCCGTGGCAGGCGCACGTCACCTACCGGGATCTGCTCGCCGACGCCGGCCGCCGAGACATGGGCGACTTGCCCTCCTACATCGACGCCGCGTATGCGGGCCAGACGGTCACCGTCGCCCTGGCGCACGGCGAACCCGGCGTCCACGGCCGGCTCCGACAGCTCATCGGCCACACCGACCCGACCCTGGCGGTGCCCGGCACGATCCGCAGCGAACTCGGCGACGACAGCATCGCCGCCGCGCGCGCGGAGAAGCGCCTCGTCCGCAACCTGGTCCAAACCTCGGACGATCCGGCCGGAGCCCGCCGGGAGTACGGCACCTGGTACGGGCCCGGCTGCACGCTGCAGGTCCGTGACTTCGACCGCTGCTCCGTAATCCTGTGCAAGCCGGATGCCGTGCAACGCGGCCTGGTCGACGCCGTACTCGAGCGGATCGCCGCCGCCGGCGTCACCGTTGCCAGCCGCCTCGACGTCACTGTGCAGCCGTGGCAGGCCCACGTGCACTACTGGGATCTCCTGGTGGACGCCGACTGGTTCCCCGACCGGAACATCCCCCAGTGCCTGGACGACGCGTATGCCGGAAAGCCGGTGACGGTAGCCCTCGCGCACGGCGAGCCCGGCATTCACAACCTGCTGCGCCAGTTGATCGGGCACTTCGACCCGACCCGTGCCGCGGCCGGCACGATCCGCGGCGATTTCGGCAACGACAGCCTCGAGGCTGCGCTCGCCGAGAAGCGCCTCGTGCACAACCTCGTCCATACCTCGGACGACCCGGATGCCGCCCGCCGTGACTTCGGCACCTGGTTCGGTGCTGCCCGCCGCGAACTGCTCACCTCCCCAACCGGCGTACCGCTCCAGCCCGCTCACGCCGACCGCTGACCACCCCGGCCCAGGAGGATCCCATGTCCGCTCCCGCCGTACCTCGCCGCCTGCTCCCGATCCTGACCACCGAGCAGATCGGCGAGTTGAAGCCCGAACTCGCCGACGTGATCGAGTACCGCAAGTCCGGCCTGTCGGTGAACCACATCGTCGGCTGTCCGCTGGAGTGTGGCTATTGCGTCCGCCACCTGTTCGACAACTTCGGCATGAAGACACCGAAGCGGCTGATGAGCGACGAGGCCGCGGTCGCCGCGCTCGTCAGTCACCCGTACTTCCGGCCCCACAAGACGCCCATCCAGTTGTTCAACCGGGCCACCGACCCGATGCTGCCTGTGGTCAAACCGCACCTCTTCGCCGTCCTGCGGCAGCTCGACGAGCAGGGGCTGACCAACCACGTCCTGGTCATCACCCGGTGGCGGGTGAGCGCCGAGGACTGCGCCGTCCTCAACTCCTTCCAGAACCTGCGGCTAACGGTCCTGGTCACCCACTCCGGCATCGACAACCCGGCCATCGAACCGGTGAACTCCTCCATCGCCGCCGACAGCCTGCGCATGCTGTTCGAGCACGCGGAGGGGTACAGGACCGTCCTGTACTGGCGGCCGATCGTGCCGGGCCTCAACGACTCCGCCGAGCACATCGAGCGTGCCCGCGAACTGTCCCTGCAGGCGCACGCCACCGTGTTCACCGGCCTGTTCTTCCGCGAGCAGATGGCCTCTTACTACGAAGAGCACGGCCTGCCTCTGCCGTACGACACCACGGCCCGGCGGAAGATCATGCCGGAGCAGGCCGAACAGCGGATCCTGGGCGCCTACGAGTCCAGGAACGAGCCTGGCGGTGCCCCCTGGGGAACCTTGTTCCTCAAAACGAGCTGCGGCGTCGCCTACGCCTGGGGAGAAGCCGATTACAACGGCTACTTCGGCATCAAAGAGTTGTGCCGCATCTGCCCGCCCGAGCAGATCGCCGTATGCGCCAGGGCGTGGGTCAAGCCCCGCCTGGAGGACGTCACCCGCGAGGCGCGCGCCCTGGGCGCGATCGGCGACGTTGAGGTCAACGACCGTGCCATCGTCGTCGAGGGACTGGACGAACCGCCCCGCTACTTCCTGCAGCACGGGTTCGGCTACCAGTGCCACGACCGCGACAAGCCCCACCAGTACCGCCAGCACGGCCGGGCCCCCATCGGCTGGGAGGCGGAGGACGGACCCACGACCTCATGAACTTCGCCACCTGGCCCCCGTTGCTCGTCGTCGACGTCGAAGGCAACGGGACCACCCCGCCCGACCTCGTCGAGATCGCGGCCTTGCCCATCAGGGACGGCCGGCCGGACACATCCACGGCCAAGGCGTGGCTGATCCGTCCCGCGCGCCCGGTGACGGCGCACGCCGCGAGCATTCACGGCCTGACCATGGACGTCCTGGAGGACCAACCCAGGTGGCCGCAGATCGCCGACACCGTCCGCAGCTTCCTCGCCACCACGTGGATTGCCGCCCACAACGCACACGTCGAGTACCGAGAGCTGGGCCGCCACCTGCTGGGATGGGCGCCAGCCGGAGCCATCGACACCCTCCGTCTCGCCAAGGCCACATACAAGGACCTGCCCGCCTACAGCCTCGACGCGCTGGTCAAGCACGTCCAGCCAGACCTGACACAGGCCCCGCGCGCGGGTCGGCACCGCGCGACGTACGACGCGTACGCCACAGCGCAGCTCCTGCTCGCCATGGCCGCCGAATACGACACGTGGGACCAGTTGATCGCCGTCGCAGTGCCGCCGCGCCTGCCCGGCGCACCCGAACCAGAAAAGGACCCCACCCTGTGGTGACTCCCGTTCAGCCCGTCCGTATTGGCGTGCTCGGCACCCATTCCACCGGCAAGACGACGCTCTTCAAGCGCATAGAGATGGAGCTGCGTGCCCAAGGGGTCACGGTGGCGCGCACCGGCCGACTCGCCAAGCGCGCCGCCGCGGCCGACCTGCCGAAGATGCAGCATCACACATCACAGTCCACCGAGTGGATCATCACGCAGGGCATTGCCGACGAGATCGGCGCGGTCGCGCAGGGCGCCGAAGTCGTCCTCATCGACCGGGCAGCACACGACGCCATCGCCTACTTCCACGCGGCGCTGGAGTACCGCGGAGAAGTCCCGCCCCGGCTGGAGCGCGAGCGCCTCCGCACGCTCGCCTCCACACAACTGCCGAAGTACGACCTGCTGTTCGCGACGGTGCTCGACGAGAGCGTGCCCGTCGATACCAGCCACGACTACGACGCCCGCTATCGACGGTTGGTCGACCGGCACGTGCACCGTCTCCTGGCCGATGACGACATCCTCCACCAGCGGGTCACCAGTGATCTAGACAACCAGGCGCACGCGATCGAACAGGCCCTGCAACTCTGCCTGAAGAAGGCTGCCGCATGAGCGCCACGCCGCCAGCCGGCACCATCACCATCGCCGGGAAGACAGTCTCTCGCCTGGGGTTCGGCACCATGCGCCTGACCGGGCCCGGTACGTGGGGAGACCCCGTCGACCGGGATACCGCGCTCAGCGTGCTCCGGCAGGCCGTGCACACGCACGGCATCACACACATCGACACCGCGGACGCCTACGGCCCGCACACCGTCGAGAACCTGATCCGCGAGGCCCTGTACCCGTACCCGGAGCACGTGCTGATCGCCACGAAGGTCGGCCTGGTCCGCCCCGCCCCGGGCCAGTGGGTGCCGCTCGGCAATCCCTTCTACCTGCGCGCCTGCGTCGAGGCGAGCCTGCGCCGCCTGAAGGCGGACCGGCTGGAGCTGTGTTACCTGCACCGAATCGACCCCGAGGTGGCCCTCGACGACCAGATAGCCGTCATGCAGGCCCTCCAGGACGAGGGCAAGATCGGACACATTGGCCTGTCGAAGGTCACGCCCGAGAACATCCGCCGGGCCGGCAAGGACTTGACCATCGCCGCGGTGCAGAACGTCTTCAACTCCACCGACCGTCACGACGACGCCGCGGAGCTCTGCCAGGACCTCAACATCCCCTATGTGGCGTACAGGCCGCTCGATGCCGGCACCTTGGCTCGTGTGAACGGACCGGCCGCGCCGCTGCACTGGCTCCTCGGCCAGGGCCCCCACATCGTGCCCATCCCCAGCACCAGTCAGCCGCACCATCTCGACGAGATCGTGGCCGCAGTACAGGGTGAACCGGTCTGATGCCGGCCACAGCTGTGATACCGGCGCAGCGCCGTCGCGCCGCTTACGAGAATTGGCGGCCGCCGGTGATCGGCGTACAGCTCCTCGTCCCCGTTGGAGCCGATTGCCTGCTGGTAGCCGAGACCCTGGGCAGCATCGTTCTACCCGTTGACGCTGTGCACGACGGAGAGACTCCGTGGGAGGCGGCTCAGCACGTTCTCTGCGGCGCATCGAACGGGATCCCTGTCTTGCGGCACGTCGTGCTGGACCAGAAGCAGATGCGACGACGGAAGGTCATCACCCACGTCCTTGCTACCGCTTCCATGTCCCGCGGTGACGTTGTCCCGCTCACCTATCGGGATGCGCGTGGAGAGTCGGGTCCTTCTCGTTCTGCAGGCGCTTGCCGTCAACACGACTGCCTATCTGGAAGACGGTGTTGTGCAGGATCCACCGCCTGCAGAGGCCGCCCCTCACTGACAGATACCCAGTCACCACCCCAACCCCCAGGAATCATGAGCGGACAGCCGGCACAGTCCACCATCGACACCCACGTCCTTCTCCGCGCGGGCGGCAAGATCCTGCTCTCACAGAGAGGCGGCTCCTACGGCTACCGGCGGTGGCATCTACCGTCCGGCAAGCTCGACCAGGGCGAACACCTCACCGTCGGGGCGGCCCGCGAATTGTTCGAGGAGACCGACGTCAGGGCCGACCCTGACCCCTGGAGTTCCTGCACGTCGTGTACCACCGCGCCAAGGACATCATGGACGAGCTTGCGGAGATTTTGGCCGTGGACGGGTCCACACGGGAAGGTCTGGCTGTAGGCGGGGTGGCCGGTGGGGACGGCCTGAACTGGCTTCATGAAACTCGTCATTGGGGTAGAGCCTTCGCGTCGTCTCAGCGCCCGGCCCGCCCCCCGCGGGGGAACCTCAGGGGCGGGCCGGGCCGTCAACAGCCGCCCGCACGGTGTGGGTGGCGGACGACCGACACCAAGACAACTCCCTTCCTCGGCAAGGTGATTAGGGCGATCAGCCGTCCGTCCATCCGAAGCACCTAGGGCGATTGGGCCTTCGCATTACCTGACAGCTCAGGGGAGGTGAGACAACCGATGGCGCTGCCCTGCTCCAACGCCGGACCTCCGTACGGCACCCCCACCTGAGAGGCACCCTCAACATGTCCACGTTCAGCAGACGACATGTCCTGGCCACCGGCGCCGCCCTTGGCGTCGGCGCGCTCGGCGCCACGACGACTCCGGCCACGGCCGCCCCGGCGGGATTCCGCGGCACGGGCGGGCGCGAGGAGACGCGTACGCTCGACGAGCTCTACCGGGCCGCGCTCGCGGAGGGCGGCAAGCTCGTCGTCTACGCCGGCGGCGACACCCCGACCCAGCAGGACGGGACGAAGGCGGCCTTCAAGGACCGCTTCCCGGAGATCGATCTCACGCTGATCGTCGACTACAGCAAGTACCACGACGTCCGCGTCGACAACCAGTTCGCCACCGACACTCTCGTCCCGGACGTCGTCCAGTTCCAGACCCTTCAGGACTTCGACCGCTGGAAGCAGCAGGGCCGTCTGCTGCACTACAAGCCCGCGGGGTTCTCCAAGGTCTACGACGCGTTCAAGGACCCGCAGGGCGCGTGGGTGGCCACCGGGGCGATCGCCTTCAGCTTCCTGTATGACACCGCGACGGTCGGTTCATCGGCGCCGCTCACCCCGCGCGACCTGGTCGACCCGAAGTGGAAGGGCAAGATCGCCTCGGCCTACCCGCACGACGACGACGCTGTCCTCTACCTCTTCACGCTGTACGCCCGCACGTCGGCTGGGGCTGGGTGGCCAAGTCCGCGGCACAGGATGTGCAGTTCGGGCGGGGCAGCAATTCACCGGGCGACGCGGTCTTCGGCGGTCAGAAGACGATCGGTGTCGGCACCGCCGGGTCCGCCGTCAGCTCCTCTCCGGTCACGTTCGCCATCGGCGGCGGACACCCCTTCATGGGCTGGGGCCAGCGCACCGCAATCCTCAAGCAGGCCAAGAACTCCACGGCCGCCAAACTCTTCCTCAACTGGCAACTGTCGAAAGAAGTGCAGAACGGCTCCTTCAACGGCTGGTCCGTCCGCACCGACATCACTCCCCCGGCCGGCCTGAAGCCGCTCTGGGAGTACCCGAACGCCTATGTGGACGGCTTCCCCCGTTTCATGGCCGACCGCGCCGGCGTCGAACGTTGGAAGCAGACCTTCGCCCTGTACTTCGGCGAGGTCAAGGGCGACCCGACGCCTGGCTGGCTCGGGCTGCACCCGGGGGCGTAGGAGCTGATGTCCATGGTCGCCCCGGCCCTCCAAGGCATGATCGGTACGCTGCTACCGGGACGACCAGAGGGGCGGCGCGACCGTGGGCGAGCAGGCGGAGATCACGACGGTGAAACAGGCCGCGGATCACGAACTCATCCTGGCGTTCGGCCGCCTGCAGGGCGCGGCCAACGGGCTGGAGTACATCCTCGGCCGGGCGCTCGAAGTGGAGGGCGACATCAGCCACTTGATGTTCGAGGTGCCACTGATCCTCGGCCGGGCAAGCGAGCCGGGACTCCCCATGCGGGCCGTCGCCCAGGAACAGGTCCTGCCCATCGGCGGCGCCACCCGACTGGTGGACCGCATGGAGGCGGCCGAGCCTACTCAAGGGCGGCCCGGCCGGCCTGTCCGACCGGCATTACCTGTGGCAGGCCGAGCAGCGTGCTATCCAGCCCTCGAGAGTGGTTCATCAGTCGCACTCTTCCCTACCGCCGTTCCGGGCATCGTCGGCGGCCCGAGACGGGTCCAGCACAGGAACGGCGGCTGCGTCCTCACCCAGAGGCACGAGGCAGGGATGCCAGCGTGTCCGCCACCGCAAGCAGAACGCGGTCCGCGTACGGCCGGCCGATGATCTGGACGCCAATGGGCAGCCCCTGGGTGGTCGTGGTCACTGGTACGACCAGACTGGGGAGGCCGATGTGGCTGGTGAGGTTGGCCCAGCCGGTCTGATCGAAGAAGTTCTGCTCCTGGCCGTCGACCGTAAGGGTGCGACTTCCTGCCGGGATCGCGGGTGTTGGTGCGGCCGGCGTGACGAGGACGTCGTGTTCTGTGAAGAACCGCTGCCAGTCCGATCGGAGTCGGGCGCGTTCTTCGTTCGCGCGCAGCCAGCTGCGGTGGGTTTGGGTCCGGTGGCGGAGGAAGATCGCGCGGGGGCTGGTGTCGTCGTCCTGGAGTTGTCGTGCAGCGGTGAGTTCAGCGGCAGCGGTTTCGTCGTGGACCGTGGCCGTCGCGGTGGCGTGCAGAAGCTGTTCGAACAGGCGCGTGGAGTCGGCGAGGCCGACAGGTCCGGATATGTGTCGGACCAGCGCTCCGGCTGCTATCAGAGTTTCCTCAAGGGTGACGAGGGCCTGTGCGGTCTCATGGTCGACGGGGCAGTTCGGATCCTCGGCCCAGATCGCAATGCGCAGTTCGTCGATACCCTTGCTGGTCGTCGTCAGGTCTACGTGCCAGGGTGTGTCCTCGGCCGGTGCCGGTGTGGTGAGCGCGGTAAGCAGCAGGTCGAGGTCTCGGGAGTGTCGAGCCAACGGGCCCGGAGTGACCATGTCGCTGCTGGTGAGCCAACCCGGCGGCCGGGGAACATGTCCGCGGGCCGGGACGAGTCCGTGTGTCGGCCGCAGTCCATACACCCCGCAGTAGTGGGCCGGTAGGCGCAGCGAGCCAGCAAGGTCGCTACCGAGGTCGGCGGGGGTGAGGTGAGCTGCGACCGCCGCGGCAGGTCCACCGGAGGAGCCGCCGACCGTCCGCGCTGGGTCGTGCGGGTTGAGCGTGGGGCCGAAGAGGGCGTTGTCGGTGTGGAGGTCCTGGCAGTAGGCGGGGGTGTTGGTCTTGCCCATGATCACCACGCCTTGGTGGCGGAGCCGCGCGACAGCGTCGGCGTCCTGGTCAGGAATGTGGTCCGCCAGTTCCTGGGCTCCGCTGGTTGTGCGAAGGCCGGCCGTTTCGAAGCTGTCCTTGATGGTGATCGGGAGGCCTTCGAGGACCCCGTTGGCCTCGCCGCGGGCTCGGCGCTCGTCGGCGGTGTGAGCGGCTTGCCGGGCCGCGTCGTCGTCGCGGGTGATGACGGCATTGATGGTGCTGGCGTCGATCCCATCGAGATGGAGGTCGAGCAGCTCGCGGCTGGAGATCTCGCGGCGGTCCAGGGCGCGCAGTTGGACGTGCGCGGGCTGGCGGGTCAGGTCGGTCATGCGAAGGCTCGCTCGCGGTGGGGGGTGCGGGCACGTTGGCGGGGAAGGTGGCGGGCGACGGCGAGGAGGGCATCGATGTCGTCCATCGGCTGGCTGGTCTCAGGGTCGGTATCGGCGAAGTCGGTGAGCTGGTCGGGATGGGGACGCTCGCCCGTCTTGCGGGCGGCGATGCCGGCGAGTATCTGGTCGGCAGAGACAGCGGCGTTCAGTTCCTCGCCCGAGAGCCCTCGCGCCCTGTAGCGGGCTTCGCTGCTTTCACGGACGCCCGCTTCGAGGTACTGCCGGATCACGAAGCGGCCGTCGCGGATCTCGACCGCCCGTCGGTAGAGCTTGAACCCGATACTGCGGAAGCGGCGGCTCTGGGCAGGGTCGCCCCGGTCGACCGGCAGGCGGATCTCGGGCGCTTCGCTGTAGAAAGCCAGCCACAGGCGGCGCAGGCGGTAGTAGCTGAGGTACTGCCTGAACCGGTACTGCACGCTCTTGGCCTGATCGGTGATCGTGGGCACCAGCCACCCGATCAGGGTGAGCATGGCGCCGACGTCGCCGCACGTCCAGGCGAAGTTCTCCCAGCCGGCGAGGGAGATGCCGAAGGCGCCCGCGATGACGTTGCCAGTCCGCACGCCGCTGTATCCGAAGGTAACGATGGCGCCCAGGGCGACGACCCACAGACCGACGCGGACGGAGGTGCGCTTACTGCGCCGGGCCAGGCGCCAGCAGCCGCGGGCGAGGAGTACCTCGCCGATCGTGTACGCGGTGACGTAGAGGGTGAGGTACGCGGCGTAGATGTTGTCGTGCGCGTAGTACAACGTGAAGTCGATCGGCCTCGGTGCGCTCGGCGTCAGCAGGGCGAAGAGCACCAGCAGCCCCGCGAACACTGCGAGGCCGGCGCCGAGCCAGGCCCGCGCTCTCCTGCGGGCGATGTCCGGGGGCGATCCCCAGTAGGTGAGGACCACCTGCTGGCAGGCGATCAGCGCGATCACGCAGCCCTGGGCCAGGGGAACGGAGAGGTTCACGGTGCCCAGGACGCGGTCGAGGTAGTTCCACATCGGGGTGATGGAGAACAGGAACGACAGGCCCGACAGCAGGAAGACCGAGGCCAGGGCCGTGGTGGCGGGATCGCGGCGACGGGCGGGGATATCCCTCAGGAGGCAGAGGAATCCGAGGATGGCGACCACGAGGCTGATCGGGTGGAGCAGGTCCTTCACGGTCGGGCCTCCCGCCTGCGCAGCAGGGTGTGCGCGACTCGGTCCTGGACCTCGTCGCCGGAAGACTCGTCGCTGCGCAGCCACCGGTCGATGATCCGGCGCTGGAGAAGCGAGGCGAGGAGCTCGGTCTCGTGCTCCTCTGCGTCGTCGTACTTGGTCCGCCCCAGCATCATCTGCACGATGGTCGGGTCCATGGTGGTGATGAGCGCCGGCGCCAGGGCGGACAGCGGGCGGGCCTCGTGGTGGCCGAGGAACAGGTGCATGAACTCGTGAGCGATGATCTGATCTTGATGCAGGCAGCTGGTGCGTGGGTCGTAGAACACGTAGATGACGGCCTCCAGGACCGCACATGCCCCGCAGACCGACGGCGCCTGCTCTTGGGGTTGCAGGATCACCTCGCGTCCCGTGCGACGGGAGACCTCGTCGCGGAGGTCGCGGATGTTCGTGACGTCGGGGAGCTCCAGCGCGGCCAGGGGGTCATCCTGGCGCCACCTACCCGTGGACCACATTGTCATTCCTTGATCATTTTCTGAACCATAGCCGGAATACGGCTAGTTGGAGGGCGGCAGCCCCTCCATCTTTCGCACGCCGTCCACGAGACCGAGTACCGCCTCCTTTCCGTCCGCCGAGACGTCGGACAGACGGAGGAGTACGTTTTTGATCTTCGAATCGCGGAGCAATTCCAGCAACTTCAGTTCCTCCGCGGTCTTTTCGGCGACCTCATCGTCGAACCAATAGGCGGCAGGCACGCCGAAAAAGCTTGCCAGGGCTTCAAGATGACGCTTCGTCGGATTGTCCCGACGGCCGGTGCGCAGCATCCAGAGGTAGGTGGACGTCACGGTTTCGAGCCCTCGCTCGGCCATCAGCTCGGCCACTTCAGAGTTGCTGTACGGGCCGCGGCCAGGCGGGTGCACCACTTCAAACAGTCGGTTGAGCCGGTCACTGAGCTTCTTCGCGTGAAGACTCGTCGGCTCCTCTGCTGGCTCCTTCATGATCCTTTCCAAGGCGTGTGGCTTAACAGGGGTTCAGCCACTGTACTCCGCGATTAACGCCAGTTGACGCACCGATCTTGATATGAAAAGTTCTACCTCGCAAACGCCCCCCGTGTTTGTACGTCCACCCTTCGGGATGGTCTGTCCGTTTCTACCGATAAGCGCGTATGGCATGCATGACACGCGTCACCTGTACCTAGCGATACTAGTTGCGTCTGTAATTACAGGGCGAATTTGATCTTCGAATGGAAGGCGCAGAGGCAACAGTGGGAAGGCTTAATCCCCTTCGCGATGCCCACGCGAGTATTTCCGTCGGGTCATTCGGGCACTGCGGTGCGCGGCCAGTCCTCGCCATGCTCGTGGACGGACGGCTGACTCTTCGCGGCCGTGCCCGCGCCGGCACGGCACAGCCTCTGCGCCAGCGGTGCGGATGGCTGCTCTCGCCACCATCGCCCACCTCTCCGACACCAGTCGGCGGTACGCCGCCGACTGCCTCGGCATGGCGAGTAGCGCCGAGCGCGCCGTCATGATCGATGCCACGGAACCAGCACGGTCCGCCGCTGTGCCGCGTTGTGGCGCAAGACAGGAGGGGGTGCTGTGAGAGTCATCTCCGAGTGCGTCGGGGCGATCAGCCTGCTGCCTGTGTCGCGGCCCGCTGCCTCCACCCGTAGGCGCAGGTGTCGGCGCCCTCCGGTGCGACTTGTAGAGAGTCCTTTAGCAAGGTCTGGATCTTGCTGCAGGTCCTGCATATGTTCGTCGTCCCTCGGGCTCCCCGCCCGGCGGCAGACGACGCTAGGAGCCATGTGCGGAACGCGCGATCCAGCCGGGTGAGATAGCCCCGAACACAGCGACGGCGTCCAAGGAGCGGTAACTCCCGGACGCCGAACGCCAAATGGTACTCCTGCCCCGGCAAGGGCGGAGATTTACCCACCTTCACCGTACCGGTCCTTTCCTACGAGGCACACCGGCACGGGTTTCACTACGGAGGAGAGTCTTACATGCCGCCTGCCCTGCGCAAAGGGCCGGTGCCCCCGGCTCGCGCGGCAGCCGTCCTCGCTTCGCCGCCTGGCTCCCTGGACGCGCATCGGTTGCCCGGCGCCCTCGCGCCGGAGCCGGCCCCCAGCACCCGGCCGGTTTGGGCGGTGACCCGATGAGCCGGGACACCCGCGAATGGGCTTGGGAGTACAGCGCCAGCCGCGGAAACGCGCGCCTGGTTCTGCTGTCGATCGCCGACCGGATCCCCGACGAGCAGTGCGTCGCCTGGGCGTCCCTCACCTCGCTGATGAAGCGTACGAACGCGAGCCGCAACGCCGTGCGCGGCGCCCTGGTCGCGCTGGCCGAGAGCGGCGAACTCGAGGTGCTCGACGACCTCGGCGGCCCGCAGCACAGCACGGTCTATCGGCTCCCGCGCGCCGCTGCATGGCTGGCCAAGGTCGCGGCGACCCGGGAGAACGACCCCGGCGCGTACGTCGAGCCCCTGACGGACGCCGACCCGGTACCCGAGCTGGACGACGAGCGGCTGCGCAAGCACGGCATCTGGCCGAAGACGGGGTCCGAATCCGACCCCCGTCGTCAGGATCTGACCGGGTCAGAACTTGCACCCCCTCGTCAGAACCTGACCCCTGCCCGGGTCGGAATCCAACCCCCCTCCGGGTCTGAACCTGACCCCCAGAACCGTAGTGAACCGAAGGTGAACCGTAAGTACAGCAGCAGTGGTGCTGCTGACCTCACCTCCGCCGCGGACTGGCAGGTCGACGACGCGAGCCTGTCCTGGGCTCAGCAGCAGGGACATCTCGCCCGCCTCGGCGAGGACGGCGTCCAGGCCGCTGACGCAAAGTGGCGCCACCACCGCAGCACCTGGGGCCCTCGCTCCGCCGCCGCCTGGGCTGCCGACTGGCGGTCCTGGATCGCCCGCGAGCACAGCCCCGCCCCCCAGCGACCGAACCTCTACGCCCTGCCCGGCGGCACTCCCGCGCCGCAGGCCGGCATGACCCGCGCCGACGCGCACATGGCCGCCCTGCTCGCTGCCGTCGATGAACCGACTGGAACGGAGTAACTGCCTTGGACCGCCGCGAAGTTGCTGCCGTGCTCACCTATGTCGGCCGCCTGGACCCCCGCACCATCCGCACCGACGCGGGCGAGGCCCGCGACCAGCTCGCCATGTGGCACGAGCTGCTCGGCGACGTCCCGATGGCCACCGGCCAGGGCTGGGACGTCCGCGAGATGGTCCGCAAGCGCATCGTGAGTTCGCCGTACCCGATCCTGCCGGCCGATGTGGCCCGCGAATGGCAGGCGCACCGCCGCGACCGTCTGGCCCGGCACACCGACCCGACCCCCATGGCCGACCCGGACAATCCGGAAGCCTGGCGAGCGGAGCTGCTGGCGGCGCGAGATGCCGTGGCTGCCGGAGTGGCCGCACCCTCGGCTCACCGCGGGATCACCGCATGGCGACACCGGCCGGGGCTCAAGGACCAGCTGGCCGCCGTCGGCTCCTACATCCCGCCGGCCGTGCGCGCCGAGCTGGCCCCGTACCGCCCGGCCCGCGCCGCCCGCGAAGCCGCCATCGCCGCCGGAGGACCCGACGTCCTGAGCGTGCCGTGCGACTGGTGTCACGCCGACAAGGGCGAGCCCTGCCGCCGGCGTCGCATCAACCTCGACGGAAGTGCCCGGGGCAACGCGCCGCGCGTCACGGCCCACCCCGGCCGCATCGACCGCGCCCTGGCTGCGCAGGCCCGGCAGGCATCCGCCGCCTGACCGCAGCCCCCTTCTCCACCAAAACGTTCCGACTCCGGTACGGCCCCCCACGCCGTACCCCGAGCCCGCCTCGCAGCGGCCGCCGCGCCCCGTCCCGCTACCGGTGGCGGGCGACCCGCACCAGTCGAGGCGACTTCCGGAGACCGTCATGCGCCACATCACCACCAACGACACCCCGCCCCCGACGATCCGGGGCATCGCCGACCACAGCTGGCAGGAACGGGGCTTGTGCCACGGCCTGCCCGCCAAGGACATCGACGAGCTGTTCTTCCACGCGGCCCGCGACCGCGCGGCCATCGACGCGGCCAAGGCGATCTGCGGCAACTGCCCGGTGAAGAAGGCGTGCTTCGACTACGCCCTCGACAACGAGATCCGCCAGGGCATGTGGGGAGGGCTCACCGAGGACGAGCGGCGCCCCTGGCACGCTCGAGTCAACAAGCGCCTGGACTACAGCCGCGTCAAGGCCGCGTTCGAAGGCCGCGACGTCCACCTCAGCGACGCCGAGCGCGAAGCCGTCACCCGCCACGCCTACGTACGCGGCTGGAGCCCCGAGCGCCTCGCCTACGCACTGCGGCTCGACCTCGACTGGGCGCGCGACCTGATGCGCAACGCCGCACACGCCGTCGCCGACCGCGACCGCTACTGGGGGCAAGTCGACCCGGCCGAGGCAGCAGACGACGAGTACGCCGAGGACGAAGCCGCCGAGGACGCCGCCTCCCCGGTGCAGGTGCCCCGCCAGGCGCAGACCCACGCCCTGATCGCCGCTCTCCGAAAGGCCGCATGACTCACCCCATCGCCATGCCCTCCCTCCTCTCTGGCAGCGAGCCCGTCCACCTCGTCGCAACCGTCGGCGTGCTCGCCCTGGTGCTCGGCGGATGGTCGATCCGGCGTAACCGGACCCGGGCGAGCGGCCCACGCGCCGGCGCCCCCGCGGTCTGGGTCGCGGCCCTCGCTGCCCTCAACTGCACCGCCTACAGCGCCGACACCAGCTGGCGGTTCGCCGCCGATTATCTCGACATGGCCGGCACGGTAGAGCGGGCCATGATGTTCAGCGCGGCCGAGCTGGCGCTATTCGCGACGGCGCTGATGGCCCGGCAGAACCTGAAGACCCAAGGAGCACCCGGCCTGCCGGGTGGCCTGGTCTGGGTGATTACCGGGGTGCAGGTCATCCCGGCATACGCCGAGTCAGGCACGGTGGGCGGCACCGTGCGGGCCTTCGTCGGCCCGGTCATGGCGGCCGTGCTCTGGCACCTGGCCATGGGCATCGAGCTGCGACTGCACAAGCCGGACGCCGCCTCCCAAGGGCTCCTGGCCACGCTCGGACGTGAAGTGCGGGAGCGTCTCCTCTCGCGCCTGGGCGTCGCCACCCGCAACCGCGATGCCGCGCAGATCACCAAGGACCGCGCGACCCGGCGGGCCGTGGCCCTGGCCTCCCGGCTGGCCGGGATACCAGAGAAGGAGCGTGAGAACGGCCGTGGCAGCCGGATCACGCGGCGGCTCCAGTCGGCTCTCGCACGATCCGGTGTCGGCACCGACCCACAGCAGCGTCGCGCGCTTCTGGAGCAGCTGGCCGCCCGTCGGCACGCCACGGAGCTCGCCACCGTGGTCCTGCCGTCGCCCTGGATTCAGCCCGCGCGGGACCAGGACGCCGATCGCGGGGACCGGTCCCCTCTCCCTACGTCGATCGCGACTCCGTCGGCGAACGGGACGCAGGCGAGTGCGTGGGTGAGCGCGGTCCCCGGCGACGGTCCCCGAAGCACCGCATCGATCGGGGACCGTACAGAGGGGGACCGCCCGGAGCAGGGGACGGGACGTGAGCCCGACGGGGACCGTCCCCACCCGGACTCCGTCGGCAACGGGGACCGAGCCGCCGAGTCCGGCTCAAGCCTGCTGCGCGAGGGCCAAGAAGCGGCAGTCGGGGACCAAGACACCGTGTCCGCCAGGACCGAGGAGCCCGACGACGGCGCGAGCGGCAGTGCCGAAAATGTGCACGAAGCTGCTGCTCAGGAGGGCACAGGCCCGTCCCCGGCGGCCATCACCATCGGGGACGAGGGCCGGGAGCACCCGAACGCCGAAACGGGGACCGAACCCAACGGGGACCGTCCCCACACCGTCCCCAACGACGACGGGGACCGCGAACACCCCGACACCGAAACGGGGACCGAACCCAACGGGGACCGCCCCCACACCGTCCCCGTGCGGCAGACGCCGAAGGCGAGGGCGTCCCGGAACCGGCCGCGCGGCGGTCAATCCCAACGGTCCCGGAAGCAGCCGAAGCTGAGCGTGGAGGAGATGGTCGAGCGGGTCCGTCCCCATGTTCCCGCGCTGCTGGAGCGGGACGGCAACGAGTCGCTGACCCGGGTTCAGCTGCGGGAGATCCTCCGTGCCCAGCAGATCCGGGGAGGGCGGAACGAGCGTCTGACGCCGGTTCTGCAGCGGCTCCGTGACGAGGCGGGCACCACCACGGCACGGAGTACGGCCCGATGAAGACCTGCCAGCGTCTCGCACACATCAAGGCCAGCTTCGAGCAGGACATCCGGTTCCTGCACGCTCACGCCGAGCGTCACGAGGGGTCCGCGCCAGCGAAGACCAGCGCGAAGAACGCCATGTCGGTGAAGCGGAACATGGCGCGGGCCTTGCACCGACACCTCGACCGCTGCCCCGAGTGCGGCTGACGGTCCCAAACAAGCAGGTCAGGAGCCTACTTCCGCCTATCGATCCGGTGGCCCGGCCTCGGCCGGGCCACCGCCGCCGCACTGAAGGGACCCGCTATTCCTGCCCGTCACCACCCGCGTATGCACCTACCGTCCACCGCCGAGGCCGCCGCCTGGGCGGAGGTACTCGTACGCCACCAGCTCCTGTACGCAGCCGTGCTGGCCCCCGGCGGCCAGTGGCTCGTCCAGCACCGCGCCGAATCCCTTGTCCACGTCCTCCACGGCCCGAGAGCCATGGTCGATCTGGCCGCCGAAATCCAGCACCGCATCCGCACCACGAGGAACCGCACCCGATGACGAATCCGACGACAAGCCCCACTCCCCCGCCAGGTGAGCCGGACACCAACTCGACCTCACCGCGAGCAAGTTGGTGCAAGAGCATTGCTCCCGGTGGGAGCAATGCTCTTGCGTCTCCCGCCCCGGGGGTGGCGGGGGAGGATCGGCACCAGGGGGCGCCGATCCGTCAGAATGCGACCGAGGGCGGCTCGCATCCTGAAGAAGGGGAATGCCACTCCTGCCACAGCGCCGACTGCACCCACGCCATACCGCCCAAGCCCCACGTCCAGCAGCGTGAGCGCCTGCGCGACGAGAAGAAGCGCATGCACCAACCGAGCTGCCGCATGAACGACGAGGAGTACCAGCTCCTCGTGCGTGCCGCTGCCGCCTGCAACATGAGCGTCGCCAAGTACCTCGCCCGCGCCGCGCTCAAAGCCGCCCGCAACCTCGACCGCACCGCCGCAGAAATAGCCGGCGAACGCGACATGCTGAAGGGGCTGTTCGACCTGCGTACCGCACTGAACCGGATCGGCAACAACCTCAACCAGGTTGCGGCAGCCCTCAATTCGGACGAGCCCGCGCCACAGGCCAGGGCAGTGCTCGCTCGTGTTGACCAGGTCTCCTTGGATGTGGACGTACTCGTCCAGCGCTACCTGGACGGCGGGCGTCCGGCTGCATGATCCCCAAAGTCCACGACATGGGCACGGACACCCGCGGCCTGGTGGCCTACCTGTACGGCCCCGGCAAGGCCGAGGAGCACATCGACCCGCACCTCGTTGCGGCGTGGGACCGCCTGGCCCCCGACCCCGGCCGCGACCCCAAAGCGACATACGGCAACCTTCAGCGCCTGCTCGACCAGCCCATCATGGCCCTGCCCGAAAGCGCCAGGCCCGCCGAGCACGTCTGGCACCTGTCCGTACGCGCTGCCCCCGAAGACCCGATCCTCACCGATGAGCAGTGGGCGGACATCGCCCGCCGCATGGTCGCCGCCACCGGCATCGCCCCCGAGGGCGACGACGCCGCCTGCCGCTGGGCAGCCGTCCGCCACGCCGACGACCACATCCACATCATCGCCACCGTCGTCCGCCATGACGGCCGCCAAGCCCGCATCCGCCACGATGGCGCCCGCTCCCAGGCGGAGGCTCGGAAGATCGAAGTCGACTACGGGCTACGCCGGTTGAACACCGGCGACGGAACCGCCGCCAAGCGCCCCACCAGCGCCGAACGCCATAAAGCGAACCGCCAGGGCAAGGAACGAACGCCACGCGAGGAATTGCGGGAGACGGTGCGCCGCGCCGCCGCCGGCGTTGCCAGCGAGCAGGAGTTCTTCGACCGCCTGGCCGCCGCCGGCCTCCTGGTCAGCCAGCGCGTCGCACCCTCCGGCGATCTGCTCGGCTACAAGGTCGCGCTGCCCGACGACCGCAACGAGGACCAGGAGCCGATCTACTATTCGGGCTCCACCCTCGCACCCGACCTCTCCCTACCGCGCATCCGCGAGCGATGGGCCGGCAACGGCTCCGGACCCGACCCCAAAGCCGCCGCGGACCGCTCCTCCGGCTCGACGCGTGTCAACCCGTCGACCGCGCGGCGCCAGGCGACGACGGCGGTCTGGCAGGCCGTACTCGTCGTCGACCAGAGCGACGACGGGCAGATCGCCGCGCAGATCGCCGCGGCCGGCGAGGTCCTCGACGCGCTCGCCAAGACCTCGGCCGCGCACACCCGGCGCGAACTGCGAGATGCCGCCTGGGCGTTCGAGCGGGCCTCCCGCTCCCACATCCGGGCCGAACGGGGCCACGACCGTGGTCTGCGGCAGGCTGCCCGTGACCTCGTCTACGGCGGGCCGGCGCTCGGCCGTGGGGAGGACGGCGCCACCACCGCCATGTTGATCGACATGGTGTTCTTCCTAGTCACAGCCGCCGCCCACTGGCACGGGAAGAAGGAGCACGCCCAGCAGGCCGCTGCTGCCCGCCAGGCCGCCGAGCACCTACGCGCCGCTTACCAGGCCGCCGCGCCGATGTACCTGTCCGTCATGCACCAGCGCGGTCGGCGTCTGTCCCAGCCCCTGCAGCGCAAGCAGGCCGCCTACCTGCGCCAGGCCGTCCCGGAGCTGGCCGAGCAGGTCCTCACCGAGCAGGGCTGGTACGCCCTTGCCGCCACGCTCGCCGATGTCGAGCACGCTGGGCACGACCCGGCCGCGCTCCTAGCCGAGGCCGCCGAGCGACGGGAGTTGGACACCGCAGACTCGATCAGCGACGTGCTCGTGTGGCGGCTGCGGCGCATGGCCGATCTGCCCGCCGACCCTTCCGCCATGCCCGAGCACACGGCCACCGCGCCCACCGCCGCCCGCGGTGCTGCGCAGCGCGCGACGCATCGCACCGACCGTCCCGCCAAGTCCCGCTGAATTCAACATTCTTAGAGTTGCAGCAGGTCAGGGACTTGCGGCACTCTCCTCGTGCAGGCGAGACGACAGAGATGGAGACGGCATGTTCCGACGCAATCGTGCGGACCGAGACTTCCGTGAAGCCCAGCGTGCCGGCCAGGCGGTGCTGGCGATGCACACCGAGCTGCCGCTGCCGGACGCACCCGGCCCTGTCGCTGCCTCGGCTGCGCCGGCAGCCACGGTGTTGCCCGACTTCCTGCCGCCGGACTTCCGGGCACCGTCCCGCCAGGACGTCTCGGGGTTCATGATGCGCTGGGACCTGCCGCTCGTCATCGACGGCGAGGTCCACGCGTGCCACTGCGGTGCGTACCGGAACTGGATCGTCTTCAACATGCGCGACGGCTCGGTGTGGCTCCGCTGCCCGGTCGGCCACGAAGCGGAGGAGATCCGGCTGAACACCGCCTGGTACAACCACAACTCAGGTCCGGTCGACCACTTCCACCCCACTCTCGAAGACGGACTGCGCCACCTCGGCCGCTGAAGCCCGAAACCCCTTCTCCCACCCCTGCGTTCGTCGGCACCCGGAGGGCCGACTCGGTCAGACCGTCCGTCTCGCACTATCAAGGGGTTCCGCATGCGCTGTTCCACCACGACCGCCCTCAGCCTGAGCGCCCTCACCGTCCTCGCCCTGACCGGCTGCTCCAGCAGCACCGAGCCCGCCGGAGCCTCGGCGACGTCCTCTGCACCCGCACACCGGGGCGGCGCACCCTCGGCATCCGCGCCGCTATCCTCCACCGAGCTGAACAAGCGGCTGCTGAACGAGAGCGACCTGGGCGAGGGCTACTCCCACAAGCCCGAGCCCGCCCTCCGGAACGACGACGTCACAGTCATCGGCTGCCCGGCGCTGGAGAACCTGGGCAGCAACGCGGCCACCGGCTCCGGCTTCGACTTCACGCGCAAGGCGAAGGAGTCCTTCACCTACACCGGCAGCAGCAACTCCGAGGTGAGCGAGGAGCTGTACAGCGACGGCCCGGCGAAACTGTCCAAGGGCATCGGAAAGGTCTTCGACGCGATGCTCTCCTGCCCCTCGTATCAGGTGACCTCGGGCAGCACGGTCGTCGAGATGGGCACCGAGAAGACGTCCGCGCCGAACCTCGGCGACGAGCAGTGGAGCCAGCTGCTCACCTACTCCGCCGGCGGACGGCGCAGCGTCGTCAAGCAGACGGCGATCCGCACCGGCAACATCCTGGTCATCGTCTCCGGCTCGCCGGGCCTCGTCGACGCTCACCTGGACAAGGCGCTCGCCAAGGCCCGTACCGCACGCTGACCCGCTCCTCCAGCTGCCCCGGAGTCCAGGCCTGTCCGTCCGACAGGCCGGACACCGGAGTTTCGGCGTGTGAGGCGATCAGCTGGCGAAGCGGAGTTCGCCGGGCTCGTAGCGGAGTTGGAATGTCTGGGCGTGCTCCCCGTCCATCCAGTACAGGGTCATGGTCGACAGCATGCTGCGCTTGACATACCGAGTCCGCGCGGGCATCCCTTCGTCCTGTTCGACGATCCAGGCTTCCACCCGCTCCGGCAGACCGAACCTCAACGCGTATGCAGTTGGGTGCTCCGCGGAGCGCAGTTCCCAAACCGGATGTGACGCTGCCTGATTGATGCGACGCAGGCGCACCGCGTGCGTGGGGTGCGCTCTCCCGAAATCCACGAAGGCGTACAGATCATCCGAGGCCAGTCCCAAGACGAACGGCGCTGCAGGAAAGGCCAGGACAAGCCCCAGCTGCGACCGGCTGTGCAGGGCCTGCGCCAGGTAATCGAGTGGTACGCGGAACGTATCGGTCAGGTCCACGGCGTCGTACATATCCAGCAGCGGGCCGCGAAGGTACGCCCGTATGTCGCGCACCTTCGGCCGCTCGGCCGCCGGAGTCACTTCGAGTGCTGCGTGAATCGTGTCGGCGGTGGTCTTGACGAGATTCCGCAGTACAGCGAAGTCCGGTGCGGAGAGGTCAATCAGGGATATCTGGTGGGCCAGAGCGTAGTCCTGCGCCTCCAGGCTGAAGCCGGACGTAGAGAAGATCGCGTAGCTATAGCGGTATCGCGTCCGCGGCCGGCCAGTCCCTGGGGCGGTGAGCGTGGTGGTCTCGCCCTCGTTCACGTCATGGATCACACCGTGACCGTTGCGTACAGTGGGCAGACCAACTGGCGTTGTGGTCAGGTACTTTGCCTCCACGAACAGGCGGACAGGCAGTGAGAACGGCGGGACGTACCGGAACTGTCCGAGCGCGTCGACCTGGTGCCACGCCCCGCGTCCACGGACCAGCAGACCGTTCTTGTCCTCCTTCAACACCTTCCATGGCTCTTTGTCCTTGTCGTCGTTAGCCGTGAGGACTTCGAAGCCGCTGGACCGCAACAACCAGGCCAGCACCTCCTCCAGGAGGTAGCCACGCAGTGGTCCTTTGCCGATTACTTTGCCTGCCACGACGGCGATCGTACGCACGACCTGGATCTTGGTTCCAGGGCGCCGTCAGGGATTCGCTGATGCCGGTACGGCGAAGGCCCGGTGGTTCCACTCCCGTGAAGGGAGTGGAACCACCGGGCCTGGAAGAGGGGACATCCCCCGCCGATTCCCCGCCTCGGTCACCGGCTACGAGCAGGTCGTCAGCCGCGTCGTACGACGGTGAGACGGTCCTCCGCTCCCTCGGGCAGCGTGCGACGCGGTACCGGACCGGGTGCTGCGAGGGACGAGGCGAAGGCCGCGACCAGCTCGTGCGGGGTACTCGCGCTGAAGCTCGCGCACCACAGGTACGGCGCCCCGAGCACGGGCTCCGTCCACGCCTGCCACCCCAGAAGGTCATCACGGGGGTCGGCGTCGTGGATGAGCGGCGGCAGCATCTCCAGCGAGACGTTCGTGGAGAAGCCGGGGTCGGTGGCGGTCGTGTGCGGACGGTCCATGTCGCGCAGCCAACCCCGCGCGCTGAGCGCGGTGAGCACCGACTCGGCGTTCTCGAGCCCGGTATCGGGTGTCTCGCTCGCGTCGAGCGCGAGGAGGAAATCGGTGAGCGCCTCGTGCGGTATGCCAGCAGTGAAGTACGCGTTCCACTCGGTCAGGGCCGAGGCGGCGTGCAGGCGAGCGGAGAGCTGCCAGGCCACCGAGAGACCGCCCAGCTCGAACGGGTAGGCGGCGAGGATCCACTCGGCGCCGCATAGGCCGTCGGGGCTCACATAGAGCAGGGTGTTGCGGGAGGTCGGCCACATGCGCCAGCCGAGCTCGGTCAGTGTGTCGCCGATTCGCTCGGCGAGGACGCCGTCATCACCGGCCAGGTGGCGCGGGGTGACCCAGTACACCGGATCCGGCAAGGTGGGGTGGGATGGATCGATGGGATGGTGCGGATGCAGGGGCGCCTCCGTGGGTTCGGGGGTGAATCACTGGCCGCCGTTCGGCCCGGCCGCGCCGCGTCGGCGGCGCGGGGGCGCCTCGACCGGGTCCTGCCAGGTCAGCGCGACGGCCACGGCGGGCGGCAGCGAGCCGAACTGCTCGGCCTCCGGGGACTCGGCGATGTAGACCATCGGCCGACCATGCTCGTCCACCGTCTTCTCCACGCCGCCCAGACGGTGGGCCATGGGGAAGAAGGGGTTGATGGCAAGACGGACGGGTGTGTCGCGGTCACAGGTGGACAGCAAGTCGAGGATGTCGCCGACGGTCATCTCGGGCGAGTGCGGGTCCAAGGCGTTCTCCTAGCGGTAGCGGGCGAAGCCGCGAGAGCAGGGGCAGGGTACGCGTCGCGTATATAAGGAAGAGAATGCGCCCGTCACAGGGGCCGGGAGGTTGACAGGATCCAGGCCACGACGCCGGCAACGATCTCCGCTGGCGTGTCCGTACCGAAGGCCATCCGGTAGCCAGGGACGTTGGCGGTACCGGTAACGGCGATGGCCCAGCCCTCACCCGTCACCCAGTCTTCGTCAGCGCCGCCGGGCCGGCCGTTCGGGAAGTAGCCGAGGTAGAACCGGCCGTCGCGCGAGCTGACGTGCACGTCGGCGCGGTCGTCGACGATGTGCGTGAAGTCGGCCTCCGAGAACTGGTCAATCACCTCCATCGCCTGGCCGGCGCCGAGCTTCCAGGAGCGAAGCCGCAGGGCCGCGACCGTCGTGGCGAATCCAGGTTGCGCCGCATCCAATGCCACAGCATCACCTTTCTGACCTGGGGTTTTCCGGAAGGTCGTTCAGGTTGACATGCCGTTGCAGCGTCCACCAGTCCTTTGGGCGATCTTCCTTGTCTGCCACCGGCGAACTGTCCGTTGACGGCGATGTGGGATCTCAAGTTCGGCTGCCTAAAGGGTGTTGCACAAGGCTGTGTTTGGGCAGGTCAGAGGCTGTGATCGCGATCTTCTGGTCATGATGCGAGGGCGAGGTTGTGCATGTGGGCGACGGCCTGGACGGCGTGGTGGAGGCCGTCGCCTCGTTGCCGGCAGTCGCGAAGGACCTTGTAGTTCTTCATCCGGCCGATCACATGCTCCACCCGGGCACGCACCTTGCGGTGGGCGGCGTTGTCGTCCTCCTCGCCCGGCAGCAGGGGCCGGTGCGGGCGTTTGCGGTGCGGCACGACCATCCCGCAGTTGAGGTAGGCGCCGTCGCCCAAAACGGTCACGCCCTGGCAGTGCACGGCGAGGCCGGAGGCCCGCCAGGCATGCGCGTCCGCGGTGGTGCCCGGCACCGGGCGGGCGGCGGCGATCACAAGGCGGGTGTCGGCATCGACGATGACCTGCACGTTCGCCGAGAACCGGTAGTTGCGTGACGAGGAACCGACAGTCCGGTCGCGGACCGGGACCAGGGTGCCGTCCACAATCCACAACCTGTCCGCCGCATCGCCTGTGCGGGAGACAGGCTCCACCGCCAGCAGCGGTCCCAGCCGCTGGATGACCCGGCACACGGTCGAGGAAGAGACACCGAACAGCGGACCCAGCTGCCGCATCGTCAGGTTCGTCCGGTAGTACACGGCGACGATCAGCACCCGCTCGGCCAACGGCAACGACCACGGCCGGCCCCGCAGCGTGCCGTTGCCACCCCGCTCCCGCACCACCTTCAACAGACCCGAGAACTGCGTCATCCGCAGCCCCGTGAACGTCTCCACCCACACCCGCTCAGCACGTAAAACCCCGGCCATGCAAGGGAGATGCCCAGTTCAGAGCCTTGTGCAACACCCTTTAAAGGTTGTCCCGTAAAGTGATCTTCGAGTTAGTGCGGGCGGGATCAGCTGTTCGTTGCCAATCCGTCAAGGACGAGGTTGTGTAGGCGGGCGATGCCCAGCATGGCGAGGTGGACGCCGTCGCCTTTGAGGCGGCAGTCGCGCAAGATCTTCCAGCCCTTCATTCGGGCGAAGGTGTGCTCGACGCGGGCGCGAACTCGCTTGTGGGAGCGGTTGTGTTCCTCCTTCCAGGTAGGCAGGTCGCTTCCCTTTTCGTGTCGGTGTGGGATGAATAGGCCGGTCCCCTGGTATCCGCCGTCGGCGATCGTCATGGTGGTACCGACGGCGGCCTTGGCTCCGGACTCTTCCCAACCGCGGGAGTCGTGCCGATTACCGGGCAAGGGTCGGCCGACCACGACGACCAGGCGGGTGTCGGCGTCGATAACGACCTGGTGGGCTGTGGAGTAGCGATAGTTCTTGGACTGCGCGGCGATCGTGCGGTCGCGGGTCGGCACCAAGGTTCCGTCCACGATGAGCACAGTGTCCTTACGGAAGCGCCTTCGCTGCCGGAGCGCCAGCATCGGACCGAGGTGGTCGATGATCCGGTCTGCGGCCGACTTGGAAATCCCGAACAACGGAGCCAGCTGTCGCATCGTCAAGTTCGTGCGCCAGTATGCCGTGACCAGCAGAACTCGGTCCTCCAGCGGCAGACTCCAGGGACGCCCGCGCTGTTGATCTGCAGCCTGCTCGCGTCGTATCTCGGCTACCAGCTTGGCGAAGCAGCGCGGGGTCAGCCCCGTGAAGGGCTCTATCCAGGACGGCACCGACGCCGTAATCACACCAGCCACGCCGTGATGGTTACATCTCCCAACAGCCGTCACGGGGGAAGCCATAGAGTGAGGCCCCGTGCGAAGCCTGGACTGTCTGCCGAAAGCCCATCTCCATCTTCATCTCGAAGGCGCGATGCGTCCTGCCACGCTCGCGGAGCTGGCGGGCGAGCGTAACCAACGGCCGCCGCATTTCGGCGGCCTCACCTCGTTTGAGCACTTCAACGCCTTGCATGGCGCCGCTGCCCGGCTGGTGCGCGAGGGCCCGCGCAGGAACCTCCTGCGGCTGGTACGCGAGGTGGTCGAGGATGCTGCCGCGGACGGAGCGGTATGGATCGAACCGCACCTCAACCCCCTGACCTACGACGACGATCCGGACGCCGCGCTCGACCTGCTGGACGAGGTGATTGACGAGGGCCGCCGCACGGGCGCCCGGCTGGGCGTCGGCTTCGGCATCCTGGTGTTCGCCCGACGCAACGCGGACCCGTCACATGCAGTCGAGGCCGCCCGCCTCGCGGCCAGACGATCAGGTAACGGGGTGGTTTCCTTCGGCCTGGCCGGAGATGAGACCCGCCAGGCCCCTGAGTCGTTCGCTGAGGCGTTCGCCATCGCCCGCGATGCTGGGCTGAGCCCCGCATGCAGGGGAACTTGCCGGCCCGGCGAGCGTGCGCGCCGCACTCGATGTACTCGGTGCCCGACGGATCGCCCACGGCGTACGGGCAATCGAAGACGCGGCTCTTCTAGCCCGCCTGGCCGCGGAAGGCATAGTCCTCGACGTCTGCCCCACCTCCAACGTCGCCCTCGGGGTCGTCGCGTCCCTGTCAGCGCACCCCCTGCCGCTGCTGCTGCAAGCAGGCGTCCGGTGCACCCTCAACGCCGACGACCCTCTGCTGTTCGGTCCGGGTCTGCTGCAGGAGTACGAAACAGCCCGCACGGCGCTATCCCTTACCGACACCCAACTCGCCGCCGTGGCCCGTACCTCGCTCGAAGCTTCCGGCGCCCCGCGCGCCACTGTGGAAGACGCTGTCACCCGCATCGGCACATGGCTGGACATCTCTGGCCAGGAAACTACGCCCCCAACCCAACAGGCGCGGACCGCCGCACCATAGGGCGCCTTCTGTAACGACCAGCCAGAGATTGCGGGACAACCTTTAATCTCACTGCCCGCTGCATAGCGAAGGCACTCTCCGTGCTTCTCAACGAACTCGCCCACCGTGCACGGCACATCGACC
Organism: Streptomyces sp. NPDC001663; assembly: GCF_042893105.1. Classification (NCBI taxonomy): domain Bacteria; kingdom Bacillati; phylum Actinomycetota; class Actinomycetes; order Kitasatosporales; family Streptomycetaceae; genus Streptomyces; species Streptomyces sp. NPDC001663. The sequence goes on from NZ_JBIAUR010000001.1 coordinate 1,052,375, forward strand.
TGGCCGGCGAGCCCCGCCGCAGCACCTCCCACCTTGTCTGGGGTTACGCCTCCCTGCCCGTCTCACTCTCCGCGCGCGGATCATGGGTGAGCTAGCCTGCGCGCATGCGCGGACAGTTCACCGGTTGGCCGGAGCAGGCCATGGACGTGTTGTGGCAGCTCCAGGGCGAACCGACCCACGCGACCCGCGAGCGCTGCCGCGCGGACCGCGAACGCCTGGTCCGGCAGCCGATGATCGCCCTGCTCAACGAGGTCGCGGACACCGACCCCCGGTACGAGGACTTCTCCGTCTGGCACTACCGCACCAACTCCTGGTGGTGGCAGCACCAGGGCGCGGTGATCCGGCTCGGCCGCAAGATCGAGATCGGTCTCCGGTTCTCCCTGGACGGCCTGCGGATCCAGGGCGCCTGGTGGTACCCCGATCCCGGCCAGGTGGACATGTTCCGCAAAGCCGTGGCCTCCGAGAGGAGCGGCCGCGAACTGTCCGCCATCGTCGAGGACGTGCGGAACAAGGGCTACGACATCTCCGGGGACGTGATGAAACGCCCCCCGCGCGGCTATCCGACGGACCACTCCCGTACGAACCTGCTGCGCCACCGTTCGCTGATCGCCGCCCGTCCCCTCGGCTGCGAGCAGTGGCTGCACACCCCCGAGGCGGTCGACCGGGTCCTCTCGGCCGCCGCCGACCTGGATGCCCTGCTGATGTGGCTGGTCCGCCACGTGAAGCGCGCCGCCTGACATCACGAGGGCGCTGGCGGCACGCGAGGAACCACGCCCGTGCCGCCGGCCCCCGCACTCTGACGGTGATGCGCACTTTCAGCGCCGACCGGTCGTCCATCGCCCGATAACCGTCCGGCACCTCGGCCAGGGAGACGGCACCGTCGACGACAGACCCGGATCGAGGGCCCCGGAGAGCGCACTCGGCAGGAGTTTGGGAATGCAGGCGCGGGCCGGGGCGATGCCCCCGCGCAGCGTGACGTTGCGGTCGAGCATCCGGCGGCAGAACGAACTCCGACCGCAAAGCCGTCCTGGGTCATAGCGGGCCGTGAGACATCGCAGGTCAGCGATCTGGCCCTACAGCAAGGTCAGTCGTGTGCAACCTGTTGACCTGGGCCGACTAGGTTGGATGTCAACCAGTGGTGGCGTATCTGGGAGCTGACATCACTTCTCGCCTCCGCTGCCCTCTACCGCGCCATGGTCCGCCCAACCCGTCTGAGACCCGGCAGCCACTGATGCTGACCGACACGCGGCTGCCGGGCTGACGTCAGGATCGAGCCCGCGCTTCAACTGCTGAGTGAGTGATCCGCGACACTGCGCCTGTTGGGGTCAGCCTGCTACCGAGGAAAGGCCCCGTGTTTGGGAGGGCGTTTCACGCGTCGGCTTCTGCCTCTTCGTCCGCACTGGTTTCGTCCTCGATCAGCCCGTACGGCGGACGGTCCTCGTTGCGGCTGTAGCGCACCACCACACTGCTCTCCACCAGCGGTGGCGGGCTGTTGTCGGCGACGATGAGCTGTGCTCGGCTACCGCGCTCTGCGAGCCAGAGGGAGAGGTGGTGATAGAAGTCGTCGATCGCGACGGCGTCCGCGATCACGGCATCGAGGGTGCCGCCGTGGCCGAGGTTCTTCTGGGGGCTGTCGATCATGAGGAATCCCGGGTGTGCGGCCCCTGCTTCGATGGCGATTTCGAAGACTGCCAGCTGCCAGGCCAGGGTGAGCAGCGTGCGGGCGCCGGATGAGGCTTCCTGGTACGGCTCACCGCGCACGAAGGGGGTGAGGTCGGTCTTGATGAAGGGCGTACTGACCTTGGGGTAGCGCCAGGCTCGCAGGAGCTCGCCGTATCGGCCGCTGATCTTGGCGATGACCCGATCGCGGTCGTGGGAGGCGTCTCCGAGTCGTGCGAGTTCCTCTCGGAGACGGGCGATCTGGCCTTCGTGGCGTTCCACGGCGTCGGCCCGTTTGGCAAGTCCTTCGCGGAGTTTGACCGCGCTCTCGGCCTGTTCGAGTTGGCGCAGGACCTGTTCGCGCCTTCGGTGGAGGTCGTCGCGGGCGGCGAGGAACGGTGAGACGGAGGGCGACGTCGCGGCGTCCAGTGCGGCGGCGGCTTCCTCTTCCCGGACGGCCGCCTCTTCCGCCCGGAGTTTGAGTGTGACGAGCGAGGCGCCGAGCTCGTCGATGTAGGTGGTGATCTCCCTGAGGCGGGCCTTGGTGGACCGGGTCTCGGCTGCGACGTCCACCCGGTTGTCTCCGGCCTGGCTGCCGATGTCGACAGCGCCCAGGACCAACGTCCCTTCTGCTGCTGTCAGTTCGTGGCGGCAGAGGCTGCAACTTCCGTTGTTGGCGGTGGGGGGAGCCGACAGCCGGTTCAGGCAGGCGGGGCAGGTGGTGACGCTCAGGGGGTCGAAGATCTGCTGTGCCTCGCCGAGCATGCCGAGCTTGAGGAGATCGTCGGCGTACTGTGCGCGGAGGGGCATCAGGCGTTGGAGCTGTGTTTCGCAGTCCCGCAGGACCGCTGCCGCCCGGTGAGAAGTCTGGGCCGCCTCTTTGTGCTGGTGGCGCAGCTGAGCCGCGAATTCCGTTCCCGCCTGCGCCCGGCGGTCCAACTCCGTGAGCTGGCTCGTGATGTCAGCCAGCTCCTGTTCGTGGACGGCAGGTGTGGGTTCACCGTCCAGTGCGGTGGGAGCCTGCTCCACGACGAAGGTACGGGCTGCTGCGAGTTCGGCTTTGGCGCGGTTGAGCCGGCCACCGAGTTCCTGGATGCGCTGGCCGAGTTCGACGGCGCGATCGTCGTGGACCCCGAAGGAGACGTCGACGACCTGTCGCAGTTTGTGCTTGCGCATGTAGTCGTTCTCGAACAGGAAGTTCTTGTCCGCGACGCGTTCGTTGGGCAGGAAGGCGAGCCACATCAAGTCGCGGAAGCTGAGCGGGTCCGTGCGGGATTCGCTGTTGGTGGGCGCTTCGCGTAGCTGAACGCCTTCGAGCTTGCAGTGACTCAGGAGGAGAGAGGACAGGCTCTCCGGTGCCCCGGGCGGGTCGATGAGCCTGCTTTCGGCCCTGGACGCGGGCCTGCTGTCGAGCGTTCCGCGGCGTACGAAGGCGACCTTCGAGGGCTCTCCGACCGACCGCTCGATCACGTGCGGCTCGCCGGAGAGCTCGACCTCCAGGAGGCATGAACGGACCCTTCGCAGCACCTCCTGGTGGCGGGGGTGCCGTTTCGCGCCGAGCCCGTAGGCGATGAATTCCAGGACCGCTGTTTTGCCGGAGCTGAATGCCCCGGCGATGACGGAGAGGTTCCGTACCTGTTGTTCGGCGGTGAAATCGACGTCGTAGGACCGCTCCGTGCCGACCAGGCGCAGACGGCGGATCCGGATGCCGGGAAGCGGCTCCATGGTGATCATCCCTCCCAGGACGTTTCCAGCATCGGGCCTGGCCCCAGGACGCTCATGAGGGCAGCCGCGGGCCCGTCGGGTCCGTCCGGCCTGAGCCACCGTGCGGTCTGCTCGCGCAGCCTTTTGTCGCTGAGTTTGCGGAGCTGCCGGACGACGATGTCTGCGGCGGTAGCAAAGGACGTGGCGTAAGTGGCGGTGAACTGCCCGCCGAGGTGCTGACCGGCCTCTGTGATCGAGTAGGTGAGGGAGCCGTTGCGATTTCGGACCTGGCAGCACCCATAGGCCACCAGGAGCGCCAAGTCGTGCTGGATCCGTTCTCGCCGGCTCGTGAATCTCTGCGAAGAGGACGCGTAGGCAAGGACCTGCGGGTCGAATCCGGCCAGCCGGAGGAGGCTCGCGTCCCTGCCCTCGGAGGGAACTACGAGGAAGGGGTTCGCGGACAGGAAGTCGTAGTACCCGATGCGTTCCAGGGTGGCCCCGTTTGCGTCCTGCGCGGCAACGGAGTCAAGGAGCAGCAGCAGTTGAGCGAGACGGAAAGGTACCTCGTCCTCGGGCATCACAACCGGCCGGTCTGCTTGCACGGCATGCTCCTCATCAGTGGTCGAGCGGTACGGAGGGACGCGAAACCTCAGTCGTCGGCATGACCGCTCGCGATCTGCCGCCAGTGCGTGACCCACCCTGCCCGACGGTTGTCGACCAGCCGGTGGACCAGACCCCAACTGTGCGTCACCTCCAGACGCAGCACCTTGGGCAGTTTGTCGTGCTCGCCGCGCACCTCGCGCCACACCCGGCCGTGCAGAGCAGCGAGGGCGCCCTCGGCCGAACACTCGTTGAACTGCATCTCCCACACCCCGTGAAGGGTGGCGTCAGCAGAGCTCAGTGCAGCAACCTCAGCCGGCACGCCCTTGTGCGCGACTTCGCGCGCCACCAGGTCGGCGTTGAAGAACTGCCGTTTCGCCGAGTCCAGTTCGACGTGGCCGGCCTCGGTCATCTGGCGCACGAACAGAGCCGAGTCGAGCGCCGCCGCCTTGTCCTCCTCCACGTCCAGCACGAGGCGTATCTGCTCCTGGGCGGGGGCGGCGGGCGCCGTGAAGGGCTCGTAATAAGCGCGGCGTACCTGGTCACCTTCGGGGCTCAGCAGCTTCTTCACGAGCTTGGTCTCGTCCCACAGCTCGATGACGAGGCCATGCGCCTTCTCCTGCCGCTTCTTCCAGCCGTCCCACCATTGGGCTGCCGGCCCGTCCATGCTGGAGGGGATGCACAGGATCCAGAGCGTGATGGTGTGACCGTTGGCCGCTGCGGCTTTCAGCCCGTTCGCGAGGGACTCGCGAATCTGCTGCGACTGGCTGGTTGTGGTCTTCGGCATGAAGTATTTGGACTGCCAAACCGTGATGGCGCCCCCGAGGTCACCGGCGAAAGCGTCGATTCCCCAGTCGCCCGGATTCGCGGCGATCATCCGGACGTTCGGATTAGTCGCACTCGCGAGCTGCGCGAGCATCTTCTCGAAGTCGGCCCGCGCCCCGTCCGCGCTCCCGGTCCGCAGTTCGTGCACTCCGAAATGGATGGGCGGAACACCAGCTGCCACCGGCATGGAGTTGTACAACCTGCACCCCCGCATCCCGCAGGCAACCCGAGCGAACCGCGTTCAGCGGTCTGTTCACCCTGCGCCACACACAGTAACGGCCGTCAGCGTACGTGTTACGGAATCACTCGATCAAGGTGCTTGCGGTCGGCAGTAGCCCGGCAACGGGGCGGCGCCCGGCCACCAGCGCCTCCATCAGCTGGGCCCCGCGTAAACGCCCACGCCAAAGCCCCCGGGATCGAACGATTCGATCCCGGGGGCTTTGGGGAGTGAGGCAGGTGAGGTCAGCTCGCGGTGGAGCCGTCGTCGGTGGAGTTGTCCGTGGGTCGGCGGCGGGCCACGCAGAGGGCGCCTCCGCCGGCAGCGATCAGGACTCCGGCGCCGCCGATCAGCCACGGGGTGGCGTCTGCGCCGGTGTGCGCGAGCGAGCGCGCGGGGGCGGGGGCCGCGATGCTCGCCGCGGTCTCGTCGGACGTCGGGGTACCCGATACAGACGGCGTCGAGGTGTCCTCTTCCTGGCCGGGCTTGTCCGGGGCGGTCCGGTCGCTCGGTTGGTCGCTCGGTTTGTCGGTGGGCTTGTTGTTCGGCTTCTCCGTTGGCGGCGGGGTGGTGGCGGTCTTGGCGTTGGTGACGGTCACGGTCACGGGGGCGCCCGGCTTGGCCTTGAATGCCTTCGAGGGCTTGTAGATCTCGTAGCCGGCGGGAGCCTTCACCTGCATGACCCAGAAGTCGCTGCCGGTACGGGAGTTGATGGGCAGCTTGCCGCTGGCCGTGCCGTCGGAGCCGGTGGTCAACGTCAGGATGGTCTTGTCGCCGCTGCCGATGTTGACCGTGGATCCGGACAGCAGCTTGCCGGTCTTGTCGTCCTTGACCTTCAGCCGAACTGAGGCGGGCTTGAACGGGTCGATGATGGTGAGTGGGGTGTCGGCACCGGGGGTGACGATGACGTCCTGGTCGTCGATGACCTCGTGCAGCGGGCTGCCGCTGGAGAGCTCCTTGAGCCGGTAGACACCGGGCGCGAGGTCCTGGAAGGTCAGCTGGCCCTCGGCGTCGGTGGTTCCGCTGGCGGCCTGCTTGCCGATGGAGTCGAGCACGGTGAACGTGGCGCCGGCGAGAACATGGCCGCCCGGGTCCTTCTTCAGGATGGTGACGCTGCCGTTCCCGGCCGCGCTCAGCGCGGTGGCGGACGTGGATGGGCTCGGCTCGGGGGTTTTCGCGGAGGCGGCTGGGGCCAAGGCCAGCGCACCGGTCGCCGTGGCAACGGTGACGGCCGCGGCGGACAGGCGGTGGGCGGAACGGATACGCAAGAAGGAACTCTCCTGGAGGGGACGCGGGCAGGGCTGCCCGTCGGTGCAAGCGGGATAATGCCGGTCAGCGGGTACGGGCCGGCGACGGCTGGGGCGGCGGGGCCGGACGTGTTTGCCCTGGAAGGTGCGCGGGGGCGTCGATCGTGCTTCCGCGGGCGGCGGCCCGGACGAGGTGGTGTTGGTCCTCGACGGGCAACGTCGCGATGTGCGATAGGCCCTGCGCGACAAAGGCACCGCGCAGTGTGCCCGCCGGTAGGCCGAGGGCATGCACGATCCGGGCCGCAGCCTCGGCTTCGATCAGGAGGCCGAACGCCGGTGGAATGTTGAGCAGTTGGGCAGCGTGCTCGCGGCTGCCGGCCAGGGCTTGAGTGAGGGGAAGGCCGTCGTCGAGGACGCTGTCGACGATGTCGAGCCAGAGGGCCGTGGCCTGGTGGAGGCGGGTGAGGAAGTCGGCGTCTGTGAGCCAGCACCCCCGGGCCGGCTCAGGATCCGTATCGAGCTGAGCCGGTCGCCGCCGTGCGCTGTCGGCGCTGCTGGTTGGGGACGGTTCGGGCGTCCAGACCTTCAGGTAGTCCTGGATGGCATGGCTCAGGGGTATGACGGCGGCGCCGATCCAGGGTGAGGTGTCGTCGTGGTGCCAGTCCCGTACGGTGCCGTAGCCGTCATGTCCGGGCTGTTTGCCGAGGCGGGCGTCCCGGACGGCGAACGTGCCGTGGTCGGCGAAGGACAGGTACGCGTGGTCGAGGGCGCCGCGGTCCGGGTGGAGGAGGCTCAGGCGCAGTCCGCCGTACTCGCGTTCTCGGATGGTCTGGGCGAACTCGATGCGCAGCCGCAGCGGGGAGTCGGGCGAGAGGACGGCGTAGCAGGCGTCGCCGATCACTCGTCGTTCGTGGACGGGCAGGTCGAGCAGGTCGGTGAAGAAGTGCTGGGCGTGGAGGGACAACGGTGGTGGTGCTCCTCGGCAGCGGACGGTTCTGCGGGGCGACTACCTGGGTCGGCCGGCCGACGGGGCGGGACGGACGGTCGGCGCGGGCCCGGTGCCCGGGGCGCTGACCCTGGCGTGCGCGGACGGCAGAGTCGGCGACGAGGGTGCCGACGCTCGGCTCTGTGCCGGGGCGCCCTGGCGGGCGGCGGCATCGGTCAGAGCGGCTGGGAGGGTGAGATGGAGTCGGGTGTCGGCCGGAATGTTCCACACGGCGCGGGCGAGCGGCACGGGTGAGGCCAGGGAGGAAGCGAACGCCGCGACCAGGGAGGCGGGCACGGCGGAGGAGAACGTGGCCTTCCACAGCGGGTGGTCCGGTGGCCCGCCCCACGCGGACCAGCGGGGTGCGGCCACGTTCTTGTGCACGTAGGCGTGTTGCAGCACGCCGTAGCCGTCCGGGCTGCGGAAGTACTGGACTCCGTCCGTCTTGACCGTGTGTTGCCAGCCGGCGGTGAGCAGCGGCAGGTATACGTCTTGGGGGCGGACGTCGTCTGGGCGCAGCAGGTTGCGTTCGCCCCGTCTGTCCGCCTCGCACAGCGCGAGCACTTCGGCATACAGGTCGCGAACGAGTTCGACGGGGGTACTGGCATCCAGCGTGGCCGTCCAGGTGGCCGGTCGGAAGGGGTCCTTGTGTGCGGCGATCAGCCACTCGCCACCGCGCACGTGATCCTCGGACGGTATGTGCCCGGCGAGCAGCCGCATGCCGGGACTGATCACGATGGCCGGGCCGTCTCCGGAGTGGTGGAGGGTCCAGCCCTGATCGAAAGGGAAGGGCCATACGTCGACGAGCTCGTGGATGCCGGGGCCGGCGAGGTGGCGGGGCAGGACCTCGACCACGTCGTGGTCGTCGAGATCGTCCAGAGGGCTGAGTGCCACAAGGTCCTTTCGGCGGGGGAGAGTTGCTGGTCGTGGGCGGCGGCGGATCAGCGGCGCGCTGCCGTGCGTGGGGCGGCGGGCGGCGGAGGAAGGGTGGCCGTGCTCCAGCGTGGGACGCTGCGGGTGCCGAGTGCCGGCGGTCGGCGGGTGAGGGCGCGCTGGACGTCGAGCGGGGTCGGAACTGGGGGCGCGGGCGGTGTGACGGGAGTGAGCTGTGCGGCCTCGCGCAACCCAGGGAGCATCGAGTCCCTCCAGCGTGGCAGGGGCGCAGGGTCGGACACGCTCTGGGTGATGGCCTTCACTAGAGCGGTGGGGGTGTTGGTGGTGGCGGTGGCGTACCAGCGGGCATACCCGTTCTTCGGTCCGCCCCACAGATGCCAGCGGGCCTCCAGGGTGGTGAGTTCCTTCTCCGGGTCGAGGCGGCCGGTGGTGTACTCACAGGTGGCCATCCCGTCCGGGGACTGCAGTTCCATCACGCCCCAGCGCGGGTGCTGAAACTGCCAGCCGTTTTTGATGAGCGGGACGACGGCGTCGAAGGCGCCGAGCTCGGGGTCCTTGAGGTCGGGCTCGGCGAGGTAGATGTCGGGGCCGGCGGTGTACGCCTGAGCGAGGGCGGTGGTGAAGGCGGTGACGAACTCCGTGGGTGCGGTGTCATTGAAACTGACGCCCCACGCGGGCGGGGCGAAGCGGTCGCGGTAGGCGTTGATCCGCCACAGTCCGTCGTCGTCGCCCTCGGGCAGGAATCCGAGTCGGACGCGGTGGTCGGGCGCAGTGACGTAGGCGTTGGCGAGGTTGTCGTGATGGAGGTCGAAGCCAAGCGCGAGGAGCGGCTCCAGCGCGGGGTCTGCGTCGCACGTGCTGCCTGCGAGGTAGCGCGGGGATACGTAGTTGTCGCCGTCGATCTCTACGGTGTCGGGCACGAAAGTCCTGAGGTTGAGGCTGGGGGATGAGCACGCAGTTCTGGTCAGGTACGCGTGCTGTTCGCAAGTGCGGGTAGCAACTGGTGTTCCAGGTCTGCGGGTTGGCCGGCGTAGTGCAGGGCGCGCAGGCCCAACTCGGCGGCGGCCCTGCAGTTGTCCTCGCGGTCGTCGACGAACAGCACGCGTCCCGGGTCGGCGACGCCGGTGGCCGCCAGGGCGTGCTCGTACACGGCCGAATCGGGCTTGCACCGGCCCAGGCGGGCGGAGTACAGGGCGTCACTCATCAGATCGCGCCGCCAGTCGGTGGCGTCCAGGACGTCGCTAAGATGGCCGGGGCGTTGGAGAGCAGCACCAGAGGCAGCCCCGCGGCCCGGGCGCGGTACAGGATGTCGAGGACGCGCGGGTCGGTACGGGTCCACATGGCGGTATCGGCGGCCCGCAGCGTGCGCAGCCACCGCGCGCCGGGATGGTGCCCGAGCACCTTCGCCCAGTAGGCGAGATCGCTCAGTTCACCTGCGTCGTACGCGTTCCGGGGGGCCCAGAAGGCTTCTTGGAAGGAGGGGAGGTGTCGGTCGGGCCACTCGGCGAGGTCGGCGAGGCGGGTCCACATGCCGGTGCTGGGCTGGAGTCCGAGGACTCCGTTGTAGTCGAGGAGTAGGGCGTCCACGCCGTTCGGGAAGACGGAGGTGTGGGTCAAGGGGTGGGTTTCTCCAGGGCTTTGGGAGCGAGAGCGGCGACGGCGGCGGCGAGGAGGGCGGGCAGCAGCAGCGCGTGCGGCAGGGCGGTGACGGTGGCGAGGGCGCCGATGAGGGCGGGTCCGGCGAGCAGGCCGACGTAGCCGGTGACCGCGACGGTGGCGACCGCGCGGGGGCCGCCGATGCCTGCGGCGGTGATCAGGCTGGGGATGGTGACGGACAACCCCAGGCCGAAGGCCGCCCACCCCAGGAGGGCAAAGGCGATGGTGGAGCCAGCAAGCCCGGTTGCGAGGCCGAGCGCGGCCAGGGCGGCGCCGGCCCGGACAACAGCGGGAGCGCCGAAGCGGGCGGTGAGCCGGTCTCCGGCGAGGCGACCGGCGGCCATGGCGGCGCTGTAGACGCCGTACGCCACGGCGCTGGTCGCGGCGGTCGCACCGAGGTCGTGCAGGTGGACGGCAGCCCAGTCGGCAGCGGCCCCCTCGCCCAGCAGAGTTCCGGCCGCCAGTGCGCCCAGCAGCCACAACCGGGGCCGCGACAGACCCCCGCGCTCGTCCAAGCCCGGTGCCACACGGTTGTGGACGGGCTCGAGTCCAGGGCTGGCAAGACAGCAGGTAAGGCGCGTCGCTGCACCTGCCGCCGTGGCGGCGATGGCTGCGACGCCGGCGAACAGGACGGTGTGCGGGGTGTGGGCGGTGGCTGAGGCCAGTACGGCGCCTGCGAGGCCGCCGAGGCTGAAACTCGCGTGCAACCGGCCCATGATCGGGCGGCCGTGAGCGTTCTGGCAGCGGACCGCAGCGGCATTGACTGCGATGTCGAGGACGCCGTGTGCGGTGCCGAAGACGAACGCCGCCACCAGGAGGCTCTCCAGGCTGCGGCATACCCCGAGGACGGCAAGGCAGACGGCGAGAGCGATGGCACCGCCGGTCAGCAGTGCGGGCAGGCGGGCCGGGTGGGCGAGGCGTCCGCCGGTCTGGAGTCCAGCGACCATGCCGAGGGCAGCGGCCAGCAGGACCAGGGCGAGCCCGGCGGTGCTCACCTCGGCGGTGTTCTGAACGGCCGGCATGCGTGCGCCAAAGACGGCCATCACCACACCCAAGCCGGCAAAGTACCCGGTCAGCAGACGGCGGCTGCGCGCCAGCTCGGGCCCCGCGGTCTGGTTCACGCGGCGTGCTCCCGGGTGACCGCGGCCGCCTGCGCGACCGCAGCCACCTGGACGTCGAGGTTGCGGTACGCCGCCTGGGCGCGGGCTTGGGCGATGGTGGCGGTCTGCCCGGTGGTGATCAGGTAGCCGATGCGAGCGGTGAACAGATCGCCCCCGTCCTGCGGCAGCACGAGCTGGTCCCCGGCCTGCCGCTGGAAGCGCACGCGCTCCACTCCCCTGGTGGGTTCCGTGACGCAGCGGGCGGTGAGGGTGCCGGAGTAGGCCGGGTAGATGAAGCGGATCGCCGCGGCCTGGTGGCGAGTCGGCGTCAGGTCGGGAGTATGTCCGCAGGCGATGTCTGCGGCGGCACGGGCGAGGTCGACGCCGGTGGCCAGGTGGACGAGGTGGCTGATCATGTCGCCGGCGATCCGGGCGTTGACCTCGATGAGGCGGGGGCGGCCGTCGACCACGCGGATCTCGACGTGGCTGACGCCGTCGGTGACGCCGAGGGCGTCGATGGCCGCGACGGCGGCCGGGGCCACGGTGGCAATGAGCGGGTCGTTCGCGTCGACCATGTGCGCCAGTTCCTCGAAGTGGGGCGGCATGCCGACGGTCTTGCGGGTGACAGCGACGACAGTGGTCTGTCCCTGGTGGGTGACGCACTCGACACTCACCTCCGGGCCGTCGAGGTATTCCTCGACCAGGACCTGGGTGCTCTCCACTCCGTGGCTGGCGGTCTTGGCGGCGAAGGCGTACGCGGCTGGCAGCTGGTCGGCGGTGTCGACGCGGATGACGCCCATGCTCGCGGCGTGCGCGGCGGGTTTGAGGACAACGGGGAAGCCGATGCGCCGGGCGGCGGCTTCCGCTTCGTGCTCGGTGCGCACGCTGACGGAGGCGGCGGAGGGCACCCCGTGGCGGGCGAACAGGCTGCGGCTCGTGTGCTTGTTGCGGCAGCCCTGGAGGGCCTCCGGAGCGGTGGTGGGCACGCCGAGCCAGCGGGCCAGTCGGGCGACGGTGATGAGGTACCACTCGGTCCACGTCATCACGCCGGCCAGCGCGTGCCGATCGGCGAGCGCGTGCCCGGCCGCGGTCAGCGCCGCCTGATCGGCGGGGTCGGCGACCTCGTAGTCGAGGAGGAACTCCTTCTCCCAGGTCGGCGCGACGCCGGAGATCAGGACGACGTCGCAGTGGGCGGCAACGCTCTGAAGGCAGGTACCGCGATACGCCTGGGCCTCCATGTCGGAGGCGGCAACGACCAGGACGACGGGGCGAGAGGACAACAAGGCTCCAAACAGTGCGGGGGAACGAAGAGCTGAGGCAGAGCGCCTGGGTCAGGGGGTGCGGCGGCGTCGCAGCTCGAAGGCAGACGCCCACTGGGGGTGGTCCTCGATCAACTGGCGGGCGTACAGGGCGGTGAAGGAGTTGTTCAGTCCACGCACGCCCGCGGGCAGCTGCCAGCGCAGGTCCTCGAACAACGCCCTGAGACCGACCCGGTGGCTCGAAACGACGGGCGAGATACCGGCAGGGCGTAGAGATCGGCAAGGGTGCGGGAGGTGGGTATGGCGGCGATCTCCGTCGGGTGTTCCGGGAGGTCAGGTGAGAGAAGTTCGCAGGGCGGGGGTGGTGCGCAGCCGGGCGAAGGATGAGAGGAGGCCCATCGCCTGCAGTGCGGCGCAGATGGTGATCACATGGCCGAGCTGGGCAGGCGGCACAGTGGCGACGAGGACACCGGCGAGGGGGAAGGGCAGCAGGAGCAGCAGGATGGTCAGCGACAGGGTGGCGCCGAACACCGGTGCGGGGATGAGGCGGGAGCGCAGGGTGCGCAGCACGACGGTCATGCCGCCCTCGCCGGCCATGAGGACGGCGATCAGGGTGAGATAGCTGCCGTAGGTGTCGGCGAAGGAGACGGCCAGGCACGCCAAGGCGGCGATGGTGGCGGACACGGCGCCGACCGGCCACAGGCCGAAGCGGTCGATCGCCCGGCGGCACAGGGCGACCGCGAGGAGAGAGGCGACGGCGGCTGCCGACCAGATGAGCCCGACGTCGGCCGTGGAGTGTCCGAGCTGTTTGACGATGATCACTGGGGTGGCGGCCTGCAGCAGGCCGACGGTCAGGTTGGAGACGGTCAGTCCGGTCACCAGCCAGCCGAGGGCCGGTAGCGCGCGGAGGGTCGACCAGCCGGTGTGCAGCCCCTTAAGGACGGGCTGCGGCGCGGCGGGCTTGCTCCGGTGGCGCTGGCGCGGGGCCAAGACGCTGGTGAGCAGCGAGAAGACGGCGATCACGATCAGCATTCCGGTGGCGCCGGCCCGCTGCAGGAGTAGCCCGGCGAGTGCGGGGCCGACCAGCATGGCGAACTGGTCGATGCCGAGCAGCACCGACTGAACGCGGTGGGCGCGGGCGCCGGCCTCGCGGCCGGCGACTCCGCCCGCGGTCTCGGCCGCGATGTAGGAGCATTCAGTGAGGATCCCGGTGGACGCGGCGAGCAGCATGACGGTGACCGTCGCGCTGAGGCCCGCTTGCGTTGGCAAGATGAACGCGGTGGCCAGGACAAACACGGCCCGGCCCGCGGAGGCGAAACGGAGCACGGCGGTGGTCCCGTGGCGGTCGACCAGAACCCCTGCGAAGGCGAACGAACCCAGTCTCGGCACCCATTCCAGCGCGAACGCGAGGCCGGTCAGGGCGGCCGAGTTGGTGGTGGCCAGAACCAGCAGCGGGATGCCGTAGGTGGCCATGGCGAACGCGGCAGCGTCCGTGCTGCGCGGCAGGTAGATGCCGCGCAGCAGAGTGGGGACCGGGCGACGGGCACGCCAGGGTCCGACACGGGATCTCACGCAGCGCGCCCCGATTCCTCCGCCGCACAGGAGGAGCGGGCGATGTCCTGGTGCAGGACGCGGGGGTACGCCGTAAGCCACTCGGACAGCGCCGCGCGCGGAGCCGACGGTTCGGTCGCTGCTCCGGATTGCCCCGGGCCGTCCTGCATCTGGAAGGCGTGCTGAACGCGCGCGACGAAGTCACTGGTGCGGCTGGGAAGTTGGTTGGTTCGGGCCCAGCGTGCTGCGGTGTCGTACACCTCGGCCAGGTCCTTGCCGCTCGCAGTGAGCTGGTAGCGGGCCAAGGCGTGTCCGCGGGCGTGGATGAGGCCGAGGTCGCGTGCGGTGTCGATGGCGTGGCGCAGTTGTCCGGTGGTGAGGTCGCCGAGGGCGCCCTGCAGGCTGCCGCGTTGGCGACTGATCGGGCCGTTGTCGTCGATCTCGGTGATCAGGCGTATCAGGCCGGGCAGGGACAGGGTCCGGATCGCGCGGCGTTCGCGCAAGACCCTGGTGGGCAGGGCGGCTGTCATCGACGCGGGCCTCCTGCCGGCGTGATGGGGCGGGCGGGTATCTGGTGGGAGAAGAGGTCGCTGGACTTCCACGCCGGGCCGTCCGGCGGCGGAGTGGTGACCAGGGCAGGGCCGGCAGACGATGCGGCCGGAATGGCGGGTGCCGGAAGGCGCGTCGGGGTGGTCGCCCACGTGCCGGAGCGGGTCTGGGACGGGGCGGTCCCCGGTCGGCGAAGCGGGTCAGCCCCGGCGGACGGGAGGACAGCCCACGTAGTGATGGCCTGGAAGACGGGGGCGAGTGCCTGGCCGCTGGCGGACAGCTGGAAGTCGCCGCTGCCTGTGACCGTGACGAGGCCGTCTGCCACCAGTCGGTCCAGGGGCTTGTAGACAGCAGTCAGCACGTATCCAGGCATAGCCTCGGTGGCCAGGGTCTTGGCGCTCGCACGGCCCCGGGCCTGCAGGGTCATAAGGATCGGGGTGGCGTGCCGCGGGGCGATCAGAGTGATCGTGTCGTCGATGTTCTGGGCCGGGGGGATCCGCTCGGGCTCCAGCTCACCGGTGGCCTTGCTCGTGACGAGCTGCTTCTCCAGGTAGGTGTCGCCCCAAGAGGCGATCACGGCCAGGACGGGGAGCAGCTCGGCACCCCGGCCAGTGAGGCCGTAAGTGACGTGGCGCGGGGCGTACTCCGTGCGTTCGACCACGCCGGCGTTGGTGAGGTGGCGCAGCCGGGGGTGGAGCTGGCCGTCGGCGAGCCACGGCAGCCGGGGTTTGATCTCGGCGTAGCGCAGCGGCTGGGAGGAGAGGGTCATCAGCACCCACACGCTCCAGCGCGGGGCGAGCAGATCCAGCGTCTTGGTGACGCTGGAGTAGTCGTTCGGGGTGGTGGGGGGCTGAGCGGTGGTGGCCAAGGATGGGGCTCCTCAAGCAGTGCGGGCAGATCAGCGGGTGCGGGAGGCGGCGGTCGCCGGGGCGGCGGGTACGGGCACAGCCGGCGGTGGGGTGTCGGGGGCCGGTCCGCGGCGCAGTCCTGCCAGGACCGCGCCGGTGTTCTTGGCGTAGGCGTCACGGGCGGCGACGGACTCGGCGATACGGCGGGCGCAGTCGACGATGTGACCGGCGACAAAACGGCCGATCTCCCGCTCAGGGGCGATGAGTTCGCGCAGCCTCTCCAGCTGGAAGGCGATGTTGCGCTCAGCGAGCACCAGATCGCTGTGACTGCCGGTGAGCGCGGCGAGCAGGGTGGCATCGGGGGTGCTGTCGGCGAGCGCTTCGAGCTCACCGAGCGGCCGTTCGTACAGCGCCTCGATGCGCTGGGCGATGATCTCGGAGATGGCGTGGGTGGTGGCGTCGGGCTCGGGCAATCGGCGGGCTTTCAGGGACGGTGGGTCCGCACCGCCCCGGCACGGCCGGTTGCCGGGGCGGACGGAGCAGTGGCGGTGATCTTCGGTTGGGCGAACTGCACCGGCTGCGCGGGGCGTTGATCGGGAGCGGGCATGGTCCGCAGGAGGTCGTCGAGGGCGGCGACGTAGCCGTCCCGGCCGGCCAGCGCAACCTCCAGCCACTGGGCGTCCCAGCGCAGGTCCTCGGCGGACAGATCGCCCAGGTCGCGGTCACAGGACATCGAGGCGTGGACGCGATCAAGTACGCGGACGACCTGTTCCTCGGCGACCGCGAGAAAGCTGCGCAGTTCCAGCGCACGGCGGAGTGCGGCGCAGACCTCAAGATGGGCTGCCTGCGCATACAGCTCGGCGACGGAGGCACCGAACGCCTCCTCCAGCGCGGTGTCGCGGCTGGTGGACTTGCCGATGACGCTCATCGCGTCACCCCGCGCGTCGGGATACCCCGCTCGCCGGGCAGCGCGGGCGCCGAGGTGGGCAGCGCCGGAGCGCGGCGCGCGGCGGGGCCGGCACCACGCCAGGCGCCAGGCCCGCGCTTGCCAGGGGCGAGGGGGTCGAGGAGGTAGTTCACGACCATCACGCGACCATCACGTGCAGTGACAGCGGCGTTGACCCGGTGCGCCAACTCCATGACAGCGTCGTCGAGTTCGCCCGGGTGCGTGCCGAGCGCCTCGACGAGCGCGTCCTCCGCGGTGTCGAGTGCGTCCTGGGTTTCGGCGAGCAGGCCGTACCAGTGCACGACACTGGTGGCATCGGGGTTGGCCTGTGGTGCCGCCTGAACCGCCCGGCGCAGATCGGCGAGAGGCATCTGGAAGCGGTCCTCGATCCGCTCAGTGACGACGCCCATCACGTCCTCGCTGAACTCGGGCACGGAGAAGCTCCTTTCATTCGCTGTTCGGGAGCGGGAAAAATGCACTGCAGATCCAGTCCGTGGGGGAGCGGTCCGCGAACCCGGATGCCGAAGAGGGGAATTGCGGGCCGGTCTGCTAGTCCAGGCACATGGCGGTGTCGCGGTAGACGTACGTTCCGGACACCCACCCCTTTACGCCGGTGGTCTTGTCCGTGATGTAGCGCCAGTTCCCGCTGCTCTTGTGGACGGTGAACTTGTGGCTGCGGTAGAGCACGCCGAGCGCCGTGGACTTGGCAGACGCCTTGGAGCGGATCGTCACAGCCTTCGTGTGCACCTTGTACGGGAGCGGCTTTGCCGAGCAGCTGGTGACGGGGGTTGCGGCACTGGCGGTGGGGATGGAGACGAGCGGGAGAGCGAGCGCGCCGAGAACGGCGGCGGAGACGGCTATGCGGCTGGTGCGCATGGGGAATTGACCTCCATGGAAACGGGGAAGGGAATGCGGAGATGGACCCGGGCTGATGCCGTGCGGGCCGAGAACAAGAGTCCGGAGAATCCCCGGTTTCGGTAACCGGGGATTGGGTGCTATGTTCCGCGCCGCCTAGCTCAGGGCAGCCGGCATTTCACCGAGCGGGGAAGGGGAAAGCTGGTGGGGAGCCGCGAATTCAGCGGCTCGGACCGCGCGGTGGAGCGGGGTGCGCGGGCAGAGCGGGGAGGCCCGGAGCGGTGGTGTGGCGGGCTGGCGGTGACGTGGCCGGCAGCGGGATCGTCTCGCCGTTCCAGTGCGCTTCCCACCACTGGGTGGCTGCCTCGAAGGTCGCGAAGGCGCCCTCGCGCAGGGTGTGCGTCCACGCGTCGGTGTCGACCTCCTCGAGCAGGACCCGGAACGGCAGTGGCGCCTTCTCGTCGATGGCGCGCAGCAGCACGGTGGTCTCGATCCGCTCGGCGTCGTGCGTGTAGCTGGTCAGCAGGGCGAAATGGTCGCCGTCGCTGCGCAGTCGCTTCTCCAGGGCGCGGGTGGCCTGGTTGGCGGGGGTGGTGCCCATGCCGTCGGGCAGGAGGATCTTGTCCTCGGGGCAGCCGCGGGCGATCAGCCAGGACTGGGACATGGACGGCAGCGGCAGTTCCTTGTGCGTGAAGCGGAAAGTGCGCGCCGCCGAGTCGCGTTTGAGGTGCAGGGCGACGATCTGTGGTTCCCCGGGGATGCCCCAGGTGACGGCGCGGTTGTGCATCACGTAGAAGCTGTGCTCGCCGTCCTCGGTGTGGTGCTCGGCCAGCAGGGTGAGCATGTCCTGCTCGATGGTGATGTGCTGCCAGAACTGGTCGGCGACGTGGTCGTTGACGGCCTCGTAGCCGTCGAGGCGGAAATCCGGTTCGTGGGTGGGCATCGGTGCTTTCGGTGCGACGACGCCATGGGCGCCATGGGCAGGGCGTGTTGAGCTGTTCAGCGACGCAGGTGTGCGGGAGCGGGTGCTGACGCTGGCCGGGGCGACGGCGTGGTGCCGGGCGGGCCTGAGGGGCGCGGGGCGGCAAGGACGGCCCAGCCGGCGTCGGTGAGGGTGACGGGCTGGCCGGCGTGCACTGGGTGGGAGGTGTCGCGGTCTACGAGGCCGCTCGCCTGCAGGCGCTGCAGCTGGGCGTAGGAGATGCGGGTACGCGAGGGGGTCGCCACGGCGAGCCGATGGGTGAGGAGGTTCTCGTGCAGCTTGGCGCCCTGGGCGATGGCGAGCAGGGCGGCGAAGTCTTTCGTCGGCACCTGCCGTGGCGCTCTTCGCGGGGCGGCGGCTTCGATCGGCTCCAACGCGGCGGCGGCCTTGGCCTGCTCGACGTCGCGCTCGTCGATGGCGTGCGCGCGCTGGTCGACCGTGCGCTCGATCCGGGCCAACAGCGCCTGATCGACGGGGATCTCGCCGGACACCAGGCGGGTGAGACGGGCGCGGTGGAAGATGACGTCCCGCTCGGCCCTAACGAGGTCGCGGTGGGCGTCCGCCAGGGCCGAGTGGGGTGCGTCGAGGAGACCGGCCTCGCGGTGCCGCCACAGCGTCTCGATGCTGCACCCTGTGGCCGTCTCGATCCTGTGGTCGAGCACGGTGCGCGGGTGGCGGTTGGGCGAGGGTGCGGGCGGTGAGCTCATGTCGGGGCGGTTCTTGTGTACGGGAGAGCGTCCGAGGCGCACGCGTCCAGGGCGATGCGGGCCTCGACGTAGGGGCCGTCGCGGGTGCGCCGGGTGGGTCCCAGACGCTCCAGGAGCCGGAGCATCGGCGCGTTGGACGCCTGCGTGAACGCGGTGAGGGTGTGTGCCCCGCGCGTGCGGGCCATCCGGGCCGCCTGCCGGACCAGGGCTGTTCCGATGCCGCGGCGGTGGTGGTCGTCGGCGACTTGCAGTCCGAGGTCGACGACGCCCGGCTCCCGGCTGACGGGCCCGAGGGAGACGAGGGCCAGTGGCCGCTCGTCTGCGTCGAGTCCGATCCAGCACTGCGCCTGGGCGAGCAGCCGTGTCAGGTCGCGGGGCGTGAGGCGGGTTCGGCCCCAGCGGCGCAGCAGGTTCTGTTCGGAACACTGCGTGTGGAAGGCGGCGACCAGGTCCCAGTCCGCCGCCGTCACCGGGGGCGTACGCGCGAGGGCGGGGTGGGTCAGCAGGAGCAGTCCGGCCGGGCGGCCAGCAGGTCGCCGCGCCGGTAGGCCCGGTAGCGGCTGCCGTCGACGTTGCGCGGCTTGCGGGACTGGACTCCGTAGGGGCGCAGGAGCAGAGCGAGGCGGACCGGGGTGAGGACGGCGTAGCGCCAGCGTCCATCGGCCTCGCCGGGCAGCTCGCGCAGGCGCGCGACCAGCTCCGCGGTGCTCACATACTCCGCTGCACCCAGGACGTCGAAGATGCCAAGGCAGGCGTGGACGATCGTCCTCGGCCGGCTCGGGCAGGTCAGGAACTCCTCGCACGTGGCCTCGTGGAGGTCATCGAAGCCGTCGAGGTCGTCGGGACCCTCCGGATCCTCGAAGTCGTCGAAGCCCTCGAAGTCGGGATCGAGGTCCGGATCGAAGTCGGGCTCTTCGTCCTCCACCGGCTCGTACTCGCTGGTCGGTGCGGGCTCGTACGCAGCCGCGCAGCAGCAGGAGGTGGACAGCAGCGCGCTCAACTCGGCTCCGGCTGCCATGCGTTCGATCAGCAGGTCGGTGAGCGTGTCGAGCTGCTCGGTGGCACTGCCGTCGGCGGGACGGTCGGCGCCGGACAGGGCGGCGAGCTGCCGGTCGAGGTCCTGGATCTCGACGAACACATCGACGATGGCACGGTGGTGCGGGTTCTCGGTGACCTCGGTCGGCGCCAGTACGGCGGCAGCGACCTGGTCGATCAGGGTGGGGAACTGCGTCAACGAATGGGGCCCTTCAGGGTCGGGGGCAGTGCGGGTCGGGGAAGGCCGGGCATCGCGTAGGGCGGTGGTCCTGGCTTGGGGATGGGCTGGCGCGCTCCCAGCTGCGGTGAGCGGGTTCGGGCCGCGTGGGTGCGCTCGCCCAGGGGCCGTCGGGTGATGCCGAGGCGGGCGCGGGCGGTGTCGTAGACGTCGTGCGCTTCCCGCGGGCGGACGGCCACGACGTGGATCTCGGTGGTGTGCGTGGAGTTGGCAGGCGCCGGCCGCTGGGCGTAGACGATGCGCCACGCATTGCGGTGATCGACGTAGACCTTGCGGCATCCGGCGAGATCGCGTGTGAGTTTGGCGCCGAACAGGCGGGCGTTGACGACGTCCTCGAGCTGGGCGAGCGCCAGGTCTCGGATGTCGCTGGGGGCCTGGAGAAGGTCGGTCAGGGCGCGCGGGTCGAAGGAGAGACCGAAGGCGGGCCGGTCGTGGCCGCTCATCCGGCCCCCTGGCCGGGTGCGCCGTTCCCCTCTGACTCTGCGGTTTCGGCGGTGATCCGGCTCGAGGGCGGCGGGCCGGGCAGCAGGCGGTGGGCGGGTCGGTCCGGATCGGTCATGCACGCGGACAGCGGCCCGCCGGCAGCCCGGACGGTGGCCATGGCGTGGGTGAGGAAGTCCCGGTGCCAGACGAACAGGCCGGACAGACCGGCCTCGGGATCCTTGTGCTGCTGGTAGGCCAGCCACAGGGCGTGGAGCCAGGCGACGACGTCGGCGTGTTCCTGCCACTGCTCGCACCACGGGGCGGCGGTGGTGACCTCCGCCCCGTAGACCCGGACGAGGAAGTCATCCACCCAGTCGGACAGCGCGTCGAGTTCGTCTTCGTACTCCTCGCCCTCCAGCTCCAGGATCGGGCGGGGCTCCGGCGGGGCGGGCTGCGGCGGCAGGCCCGCGAACCCCGGCATGCCGAAGGCGCCGAACGGTGAGTCCGTGGGCGGCGGTGCGGAGGCGAGGCTGTCGAGCTGGCGGGCCTGCTCGGCAGATTGGTCCAGCAGTTTGCGGACGCTCGCCTCAATGCTCTCCAGATCGGACTCCGGCAGCCGGACCGGTTCCGTCTCCCCGCCCTCTGGGGGGTCTATGGATTCAGGCACGAAAAGGGGCCTCCTTGAGCCGCGGCCGTTAGGCGTGAATTGCGGCTCAAACCATCCGGAGAATCCCCGGTTTCGGTAACCGGGACTTTGCTGCTATAACGCCCCGCGCGGCACGGCCATGGCATGACGGGCCACGCACCACGGGCCGTACCGCGCTGCACAAAAGGGCTCAGGACGTCAGGGTCAAGTCGTCCTGGGACAAAGTCTGTTGCAGCGTTTCGGTGAGCCGGTCGGCGGCTATCTCGGCGTAGTGCTTGGTCTTCTCGACGCCGATGAAATCACGGCCCTCCAGCAGGGCCGCGACTCCCGTTGAGCCCGAGCCGCAGGTGAAGTCGAGCACCGTGCCGCCGGGCGGGGAGATCTGCACCAGCTCACGCATGACGGAGACGGGCTTCTGCGTGATGTGCTGGCGACTCTTGCCCGATGGCTGCGAGGCGCTGTACAGGCCGGGCAGGTAGACCGGGTTCCTGGAGGCGTCGATCGGTCCGTTGCTGGCCCAGACGACGAATTCGCAGTTCTGGGTGAAACGTCCCTTCTGAGGGCGAGCCTGCGGCTTGTGCCAGGCGAGCACGCCCCGCCAGAGCCAGCCGGCGGCTTGGATGGCGTCCGTGGTGATGGGCAGCTGCCGCCAGTCGGTGAACAGCAGCGCCGTGCCGCCGACCTTGGTGAGCCGGTGTGCCTCGGTCATGATCTGGGTCAGCCAGAAGCCGTAGCTCCGCTGATCCATGTTCTCGCCGGTGAAGTCCGGCAGTTCGTGACCTGCGTCGGCGGAGGTGTACTTCTGCTTCGCGCTGCGGGAGGTGCGCTCCTTGGCCGTTCGCCCGCCGCTGTTGTACGGCGGGTCGGTGATGACGGAGTCGACGCAGTCGTCCGGCAGTTCGGCGAGGACGCCGAGCGCGTCGCCCTGGTGCAGGGAAAAAGGCAAAGAGATACCCCAATTCGGGTCGGGTGAGGTGAGGGAGAGACGCTCCGGGCCGCCTGGATAACCCGCGGGACCGCATGCGAGCAGGAAGGCACTGCGGGCCGCGCAGCGGCGGGGGCGAGGGGAGGAGGCAAAACTGTAGGGCACGATCCCCGGTTGAGCGCTATCGCCGCCGAAAACCCCGAAATAGAGCCTTGATCGAGACGATTTCGGCAACCGGGGATCCGCCCTTAGTGTTTTGGAACTGCCCGGCGGACCACGCCGATGGCGCATCCCCGCCCCTGCCTTCGTGGAGGTATCCCCATGTCCTGGCACACCTGACCCGACGCCCCGTGCCGGTGCGAGCGGCAACTCGCGCACGTGCACCTGGGCCCCGATTTACCCACCACCCGGCCGTCGCGCCCTTTCCTCAACGACGCACGCGCCGCCGGGACTTCACCAAGGACCTCGTTGTGACATCGCTCAACCCTCCCCTGCCCGCGCACGGGTCTCCGGCCCGTGACGGCCGCCCGGGAGGCGTCCCCGATTGAAGGGCGTGGCCGCCGGCATCGGCGTCTTCGTCCTCTCTCCTCTCCTCCTCGCTGGCACGGCCATGCTGATGGCCACCAGCAGCGAGGCCGCCCAGACCACCTACTCGTCCTTCAGCTGCGTGGGCGACGTCGATACCGACACGGTCGTCGAGCAGGTCACCAAGATCCTCAACGGTGCGACCGCCAAGGACGTGCACGTCGAGGGCCTGTCCCTGCCCGAGGAACAGATCCCCAACGCCCGCACGATCGTGGCCACCGGGATCGGCCTCCACGTGCCGAAGAAGGGACAGATCATCGCGCTCGCCACCGCGATGCAGGAATCCCGGCTGCGCAACCTGAACTCTGGCGACCGCGACTCGCTGGGGCTGTTCCAGCAGCGGCCGAGCCAGGGCTGGGGCACCGCTACGGAGATCCACGACCCTGTCTACGCGAGCGAGCAGTTCTACAAGCACCTGCTCGCGGTGGACGGTTGGCAGCAGCTGACCGTCGCCCAGGCCGCGCAGCAGGTCCAGCGCTCCGGCTACCCCGACGCCTACGCCGACTGGGAGGAGCTGGCGACCGCCCTCCAGAAGGCGATCGCCGCGACGTTCCCCGACGCCGACCAGGACACCAGCGAGACGAACACCACCTCCAGTACCGCGCCCTGCGCGGCGGCCGAGGACGGCTCCGGGTACGGCACCATCCCGGAAGGGTCGGTACCGAAGGGCTACTTGATCCCGAAGGACGCCGATCCGAAGGCGCGCAAGGCGATCGCCTGGGCGATGGCGCAGCTCGGCACGCTGTACCAGTGGGGCGGCACCTGCACTGCGCCGCACGGCCCCGACCCGATGGGCCGCTGCGACTGCAGCTCGCTGACCCAGCAGGCGTACAAGCACGCCGGCATCCAGCTCACCCGCACCACGTATACGCAGGTCAACGAGGGCAAGGCCGTGTCCCCCAAGGCGCTCAAGCCCGGTGACCTGATCTTCTCCCGCGGCAGCGCCGCCCGCCCCGAACACGTCGGCATGTACATCGGCTCGGGACTCGCGATCGAGGCCCCCCGTACCGGAAAGCCTGTGCGGATCACGCCGCTCGCGGACTGGGACATCCTCGCCGCCCGCCGCGTCACCTGACCCCCGGTCGGGGCGCGACATCCCCGGCACACCCCCTGACCGGGATACCCCCCTGGGCCTCTTCCGCACTCACTTCGGACGGGCCCGCAGGACCCGCCGGCCTGCCCATCCTCATTCCCCTGACATCACGGAGCACCTACTTGATAACCCGCCACCGCGCCCAGCGCGCCCTCGCGGCAGCCTCTCTGGGCCTGGCCGTCGCCGCCGGCGGCCTGGCCACCGCCAGTACGGCACAGGCGTACGACACCGGCACCACCACGATCAACTGCAGTGCGGTCAAGATCCGCAAGGCCCCGTCGAAGACGTCCACCGTCGTGGGCATCGGCTACCGGCACGACAAGGTCGTCTACGACCAGTGGGCCTACAAGAAGGCCGAGAAGACCTGGTACACCCGCGGCACCGTCACCCGGAAGTCCGACGGCAAGAAGATCCGCGGCTACATGATCTACAACTGCGCGAACCCCTACAAGACCAACCCGGCACCGAAGCCGTCGATCCCGAAGTAGTGCACCCCGGCAGCCGGTTCGGAGCCTGAGCCGAAGCGCCATCTACAGCAGCCCCGGCCCGACCTGTGGCCTCGTCCAGCCTCGGCACGAAACCTGGGTGACCTCGTGCACGCCACGCCGCCCCAACGCGGGCGCCGACCGGGCCAGCCGTCTCCCGCACCGCTGCCGGCCTTCCTTCTCGAGGCAGTTGCCTCGCCCCCTCCCCCTTTCTGTGATTCCCGCGCGCCGGGCTTCGGCGTGCCCAAGGAGCCTCATTGCACCTGCTCGAAACCGTGCAGTATCTGGCCTACGACCCCGGCATCACGCCCTCGGGCGGTGGCCTGCCCGGCCTCGCGGTGCTCAAGAACGTCGTCAACTCGATCAACCTGTTCGCGATCGTCGCCGTTGTCGGCGCGCTCGCCGTCTCCCTCGGCGTGTGGGCGTGGGGCCACCACACCGGCGGCCACCAGGCCGAGGCCAACGGCAAGAAGGGCGCGGTCGTCGCGGCGGGCGCCGCCCTTGGTCTCGGCGCCGCGAACGGGGTCGTGGCGTTCTTCTCCGCCCTGGGGACGCAGGTCCACTGATGCCGAAACCATTCCCCTCCCTGTCCGGCTACGGCCTCGGCTGGTCGACCCGCCAGCGCATCACCGTCCTCGCGACCGGCCTCGCCGTCCTGCTAGCCCTCGCCGTCGTCGTCGCCCTGCTCACCGGCCGCACCACAGCCGGCGACAGCCAGGCCGCCGCTCCGTCCTCCGGGCCGAGCAGCAGTACCTCCGCGTCCGCCGGCCCGACGGCGTCGGCCGGGGACGGTTCGGTGGCCAAGCCCCCGCAGCTGGCGGACCCGGTCGCCTTCGCCAAGGCCGCTGCGGCAACACTGTGGGCGTACGACACCCGCACCACCAGCCGTGACCAGCAGCTCGCCGGAATGAGGGCGTGGCTGACGGCGGAGACGAAGTACGCCGACTGGTCCTCGATCGCCGCGCAGGTGCCGGATCCGGTGCTGTGGTCGCGGATGGCCGACCAGGACCAGTACGCCACCGCCAACGTCACGGAGGCCCACTACCCCTCGGCGTTCAAGCAGGCCCTGGCGGACGATCCTTCGGCGATCACCGAGGCGTACATCTACGCCGTCACCGTCACCGGCAAGCAGCAGATCGCCTGGAAGAAGGGCGGGGCCGGCGCCGAGGACCGCTCCATCACCCTCGCCGTGCAGTGCCGCCCCAACGCGAACTGCTCGCTGGTCTCCATCGCCCCCCGCGTCGTGCCCTGACCCGCCCCCAGCCCACCTGCGAAAGGAGGGGACTCCCCCTTGGGCTTCTGCGACCTCCCCCTCGCGGACAAACTCTGCGCCGTCGGTGACGCCGTGGATTTCGCCTCCGACCCGGGCACGGCCATCGGCAACTGGATGGCCAAGAGCGCGGGCGAACTCGCCGCAGCCGCAGCCGACTTGGCCGCCGAGGCGGTCAACACCACCACCAAGGTCGACCTCAACGCCGGGTGGTTCCGCGACAACTACGAGATGATCCTGCCGATCGGCCTGGTCGTCCTAGTCGCCACGTTCTGCGCCCAGCTCGTGCGCGCCGCGATCCGCCGCGACGGCCAGGCGCTCGCCCAGGCATTCACCGGCACCGCCACCGGCGTGCTGTTCGCGTTCACCGCGATCGCCTTCACCACCGTCGCCATCGAAGTCGTCGACGCATTGAGCGACGGACTCTTCAAGGCCGCCAACCTCGACATCGCCACGGCAGTGCGGCGGATCGTCAAGGTGGGGCAGATCGCCGAACTGTCCGGCCTGGGCTGGCTCGTCACCGTCTTCGTCGGTGTCGGCGCTGCGATCGGCGCCTTCCTCTACTGGTGCGTGATGATGGTCCGCAAGGTCGGCATCCTCGTCATGGTCACCCTCGCCGTCTTCGCCGGAGCCGGCGGCGGCTGGGAGGTCGCCCGGCGCTGGCGCAAGGGCTGGATCGAAGCCACCGCCACCCTCGTCGTCAGCAAGTTGCTGATGACTGTGATCTTCGTCCTGGGGATCGCCGCGATGGGCAAAACCGAAGCGAAGGACGGCATCGCGGCCCTTGCCGACGTGATGGCCGGCATCGTCATCCTGGCGCTGGTCCTGCTGTGCCCGTATGCCACGTTCAAGTTCGTGCACTGGGCCGCCTCCGAGGGCTCTGACGCCGAGACCCTGCACCGCTCCGGCGGAGCCGGTTCGCAAATGGCCCGTCAGCACGCCGAACGTGCCGGGCGCAAGGCCGCCGCAGCGGTCGCCACCGCCGGAAGTGGCGGTGCCGCGGCCGGAGCAGGCGCCGCTCCCCAGGGCCCGGACTCCGTTCCGGGCGGCTTCCCCGGCGACATCGCCACCAACCCCACGCCGGACGCCGGCAAGGAAGGCGGCAGCTCAAACGCCCCGTCGTCCGGGAGCGAGGGGATCAGGAGCGGTCTGGAGAAGGCCGTCCAGCCCCCGCCGACCAGCCCTCATGACGACACCAGTGGTCAGGTCGGCGGTACACCCGGACAGGGTGGCGGTTCCGGATCGCCCTCCAACGGCGGCGGCTTCATGTCGCAGCCCGGCGCCGGCGCCTCGACGCCACCGCCGCAGGGCGCCCCGCCAGCACCGAACTCGGCCGGCACCTCCAGCGGAACCGGGGCACCGCCGCCCCCACCCACCGGCCTGTGAGCTTGCCAGACTCCGGGGCGGCACGCGCTGCGTATTCCTCGCCACGCGCCGCCCCGGCCACCGCCCCGCGCCCCATCGGAACGGCCATTGTCAGATCTCACCGTCACACCACTCACCGTCAAATTCCCCCACCGGTCCAGGCGCGGCATCCTGCTCGGCCTCTCCCTGCCCCAACTCGTCCTCGTCTCCTGCGCGTTGGCTCTGCTGCTGATCACGGTGGTATCCACCGGGCTGCTCGGCGCCATCGCCCTAGCCCCGCTCTGGGCCGCAGTCGCCGCCCTGGTCGCCGTCCGCCGGCACGGCCGCTCGCTGATCGACTGGGCGCCGATCGTCCTGCGCTTCGCCCGACGGCGGCGCACTGGCCAGGCCCTGTGGCTCGCCCGGCCCGTCACCCGTCCCCGCCAGGACGGCATCCTCCATCTCCCCGGCACCGCCGCCTCACTGCGCGTGGTCACGCCCGGCGATTCCGCCAACCAGGCCGCCGCCGTGCACGACCCGCACG
This sequence comes from Streptomyces sp. NPDC001663, assembly GCF_042893105.1. Lineage (NCBI taxonomy): Bacteria > Bacillati > Actinomycetota > Actinomycetes > Kitasatosporales > Streptomycetaceae > Streptomyces > Streptomyces sp. NPDC001663. Next base: position 1,079,547 of record NZ_JBIAUR010000001.1, read on the forward strand.
GTCAGACCCTGACCGCCGTCGCCCGCGTCTCCAGCAGGGCCTTCGCGCTCCTCGACCCGGCGAGTCAGAACCACAACGTCAGCAGCTGGGGGCGGGCCCTGGCGGGCATCGCCCGCACCGGGCACGTCGCCACTGTGCAGGTCCTGGAGCGCACCGTGCCCGACTCCGGCGACACCCTCGCCCGCCACTGGGCCCAGCAAGGGCGACCCGAAACGCCGGTCGCCGGACAGGTGTACGCCGACCTTGTCGCCTCCGCAGGACCTGCCGCCGCCCCGCACGAGGCGTACCTGGCGATCTCCCTCGACCTCAAGGCCGCCAAGCGCCTCATCAGTCAGGCCGGCGGCGGACTGCCCGGCGCCTTCACCGTGATGGAACAGACCACGTCCGCCATCGCCCAGGCCGCGCGCAGCGCCGGACTGATGGTGACCGGCTGGCTCAGTGCCCGCGAGATCGCCGCCGTCATCCGCACCGCCTACGACCCCAGGGCGCTGTCCGCGCTGCAGCAGTGGTCCAACTCCGGCCGGGCGGAAGCCGACCCGGCAGCCGCCGGGCCCGTGGTCCAGGTCGAGGAGTACGACCGGCTCGCCACCGACTCCGCCCGGCACGCCACCTATTGGGTCGAGGACTGGCCCCGCACCGAAACGAGCGCGGGCTTCCTGCACGGCCTGATGTTCACGGCCGGGGTCCGGCGCACCCTCTCCCTTATATATGTGCCGCAGGGGCTCGAGTCCGCGATGCGCGACGTGCAGCGCAAGAAGGCGGCGATCATTGCCGACGCCAATGAGAGGTCGCGTCGCGGGCAGGTCGACTCCGAAGCCGATTCCGTCGAATACGCGGACGTCAAGGTCCGCGAGCGCCAGTTGATCGCCGGGCACGCCGACGTGTCGCTGACCGGGCTGCTCACCGTCTCCGCGGAGACCGACGCCCTGCTCGACGCCGCGTGCGCGCAGATCGAGACCGCCGCCGTCACCGCCCAGGTCGATCTGCGGCGGCTCAACTTCCAGCAGCCCGACGCCTTCACGCTCGGTGCCCTCCCCCTCGCCCGTACGGCCCTGTAGCCCCACTCCGGCACCAGCCGACGTCCTGCCCCCACGGCAGGAAGGAACTCTCCCCCTTTGACCTCTGCCATCCCCGTCGGCGACGCGTACCCGTACCTGCGGGCCGCCAGCGCCGGTATCCGCCACCACACCCGCGCCCTCACCCCACGCACCCAGCACATCGCTTCGCCCGCGGATCGCGTGCACCTCGACGTGCTGCACGCCCATCTGACCGCGCTGCACCACCTGCTCGACCAGCTCGCCGAATCCACCCGTCCGCCGCATCCCGCCGCCGGACGGCACCTCGCCACCGCGCGCACCCGGCTGTGGCAGTCCGCCGCCGCGGTGCACGACGCCTTCCACCTCCTGCCCGTCGAGGGCGACACCCCGACGGACACGGAATGCCACCCCGAGCGGCTGCCCGAGGGTCCACCCGTCCTGACCATCTGCCAGCGCCACCTCGCCGCAGGTCACGTCGTCCGCCGCAAGACCACCCCCAGCGACCTCAACGCCCCGCTGCACGGCCACACCACCTCCTGCAGCCAGTAACCCCAGCCACCGAAAGGCCCTGAATGCGCGCCCTAAAGCTCTCCACCTCCGCCGCCGTCGTCATCGCCGCGCTCGCCGGCACCGCCGCCCTGGCCACAACCACTCCGGCATCCGCCGCCAGCTACCACTGCAAGACCAGTAGCCACACCGTCGACGACCCGAGCTATTCCGGACCCGACTCCGACAACTGGGACTTCGACGTGACGCTCTGCGCCATGCGGTCCGGCGGCTACATCTACACCACCGCCACCGTGTACTGGGACGGCCCGTACACGGCCAAGAACCGCAGCACCCTGACCTTCAACAAGGCCAAGTTCCAGCTCCAGACCAAGCGGAGCGTCAGCGGCACGGACCCGGTCGTGAAGTCCGGCGCCTACACCGGCCTGGAGCACGCGCTCGAACACAGCAGCGGCAACGGCAACGGCTCCTACTCGACCGGAACCCTCAAGTCCAAGGCGGGCTCCAGCCGTTACCTCGCCGACGGCTACATCCAGCTGGACTGGTCGGGCGACGGCAAGAGCTATCGCAGCCCGATTCTGTTCACCGCTTCGCCGGTCGTCTGACCCCGCGCCGCGTCCAGACCGCCGTCACGTGAAAGCCGCCCCGTCATGAGCCACCGGCCTGCGCGCCGCGCCCGCCGCGCCAGCGCCAGCCCCCTGTTCACCCCGCACGGCACCGATCGCGCGTCCCGCAAGGCTGCCCGCCGGCAGCTCGCCGAGGCCGCCGCGAAGGCCCGCCTCGAAGCAGCCGCCCACACCAGCGGCGCTGGCGTAGCAGAACAGGAGATGCCGGCGCCCCTCTTCCCACCCGCCGGGCGACCCGGCCCCGCGTCCTCCCGCAACAACAGGCTCAAGCTGCCCGCCCACCGCATGACCACCGCTACCGCGAGCGGGGCGTACCCGTTTCTCGCCGAAGGCGGCCTCGGCGCCGAGGGCATCTACATCGGCCGCGACGTCCACGCAGAAGCCAGTTTCTGCTTCGACCCGTTCGCGCTGTACGGCAAGGTCGAGGGCTTCACCAACCCCAACGTGCTCCTTGCCGGGGTGATCGGGCAGGGCAAGTCGGCGCTGGCCAAGTCGTTCGCGTTGAGGTCGATCGCCTTCGGGCACCGGGTCTACGTCCCGTGTGATCCGAAGGGGGAATGGACGCCCGTGGCGCAGGCGCTGGGCGGTACCTCCATCGCGCTCGGGCCTGGCCTGCCCGGAAAGCTGAACCCTCTGGACGCGGCGCCGCGGCCCAACAGCGTCTCCGAGGCCGACTGGGAGGGCGAGATCCGCAAGCGACGCCTGCTGCTGCTCGGCTCGCTGGCCCGCACCGTGCTCGGGCGGGACCTGCTGCCGATGGAGCACACCGGCCTCGACGTCGCGCTGGATGCCGTCGTCACCCGCGCCGCCGCCACCGGTCGCACCCCGCTGCTCGGCGACATCGCCGCCACCCTCAACAACCCCGACGAACTCGATGTGGCCGGCGGCATCATGTCCGGCCGCCTCGGCGACGCCTCCCGCGACCTGGCCCACGCCATGCGCCGCTTGGTTCACGGCGACCTGGCCGGGATGTTCGACGCCCCGAGCACCGTCACGTTCGATCCCAACTCGCCGATGCTCACCATCGACCTGTCCCGCCTGGGCGGATCCGGCGACGACACCGCGCTCGTCCTCGCCATGACCTGCGCGTCCGCGTGGATGGAATCCGCACTGTCCGACCCGAACGGCGGCCGACGCTGGATCATCTACGACGAAGCCTGGCGCCTGATGCGCCACCCCGGCCTCCTGCAGCGCATGCAGTCCCAGTGGAAGCTGAGCCGCGGACTCGGCATCGCGAACCTGATGGTGATCCACCGGCTGTCCGACCTGCTCACCGCGGGCGACGCCGGATCCCGCGGCCGGGCCCTGGCCGAAGGTCTGCTCGCCGACTGCTCCACCCGCATCGTCTACCGGCAGGAGACCGACCAACTCCATGCCGCAGCAGCCCTGCTGGGCCTGACCTCGGTGGAGACCGACGCGATCTCCCACCTCAACCGAGGCCGCGGCTTGTGGAAGGTCGCGGGGCGCAGCTTCATCGTGCAGCACCTCCTGCACCCCCACGAACTGGCGCTCTTCGACACCGACGCCCGCATGCACTGAAACCCCGCAAGCCGCGGCCGCACGAGACCTGGAGCACCCCTGCAGAACCCCGACTTCGAGCTGTACGACAACGTCGGCCGCACCGCCGATCAGATCCACGCCTACCACACCCGCTCCGCCACAAAGGCAGACCTGCACCGCTGGGCGGATCGCGATACCGAAGCCTTCCGCACCCGGCACCCCTGGCTGCTCCGCGGCGCAGCCAGCAGCATCGCTTCAGCCCTGGCCATGGCCACCGAAGCGGATCTCAAGATCCTCCGCGCGCACTACGACCCACCCCCGGACCTCGACGCGCTCCTGAAGCAGACCCGCACGACGCCCGCCACTCCCCCGGCCCCGCCCGGACATCAGCCCGGGTCCGCGGGACCACGGCGCTGACTGCCGACGGATCAACCACCCGCCGCAGCACCTCAGGAACCCATGCCCACGCCCCGCACGACCTTTTTGTCCGCCTTCGCCGCCGCACTCGCCGAACGCCTGCCCGGCACCTGGACGAGCGAGTACCACCGCCACCCCACCTACAAAGACCAGTTCCCCACCATCGAACGGCTCTGGGACGTTGGCCACGTCGACTACATCGTCAGCCAGTACGTCCTCGGCCATGACGCCGTCCTGAACGGCCCCGATGGAGAACAGCTCTACGTCACCGACCGGCCCCTGTACCGCCACCAGTTTGTGGTGGCCCCGCTGGAGCCCGAGGGCTTCAAACCCACCAGATCTCCCCGGTACGTGAGCCGAACGGACTGCGCGGTCCAGGCGTGCGAGAAGGTGTTCAGGGCGGTGAAGTTGTTGGCCGGGGCGCCGGCGATGATGCCGTCGAAGTCGGTCGGGTAGCGCTGAGCCTCGGTGAGTGCCTGGTGGCCGCCCTGCGAGCAGCCGTCGAAGTAGGAGTGGGTGGCGGCTTGGCCGTAGTACTGCTTGATGACGGCCTTGGCCGCCTGGGCGAGCAGGTGGTCGGTTTTGTAGCCGAAGTCGGCGCGCAGCGTCGGGTCGGTGGAGAACAGGCCGCCGCCCTGGTAGTGGCCCTCGTCGCTGGACGCGACGGCGAAGGCGCCGGTGGCCAGCGGGACACACCCGGCCGAGGCGGGGGCGCTGGTCACGGTCGTGTTGCCGCAGAGCCCGCCGCAGCCGAGCTGGAGGTAGTTGGCCTGCCGGCCGGTCTGGGGCAGCTTGATCTCGAAGTGGATCTGCGGGGCGATCACGCCCTTCACGTCGCAGGCGGCCCAGTTGCCCAGCGTGTTGCTGCCGGCGGCCAGCTCCGTGGCCGAGGTGATCTCGAAGGGGGTGCCGGGCACGGCGCTCGCCAGGTCCAGCGCGGTGAGGCCGGAGCAGGAGATGGCCGGTGCGATCCCGGCGGACGTGCTGCTCGCGGCGACGGCGTCGGTAGCGGCGGAGGCCTGTGCGCCGCCGCTCGTGCCGTAGGCGAGTGCCATGCTTGCGCCCGTCACGAGCGCGAGGGCGGCGGCGAGGGTGGCCATGAAGCTGGCTGTCTTCCACCGGCACCAGCGGTCTCCGTTCGATCAGATCATCGAGATCGTTTGGATCGGGGGATGGGATCGGGGGGTGCTTCCGGAGGGGAAGCAGAAGGATCAAGCGGCGCCGCCCCGGGACCGTAGCGCCGCCGACGCACGTGGGCAATACGGCGGACAAAATTGTTGACAATCTTGTTTGGCTAGATTTAGGTTCGACAGGCACTCACTCAGGGAGGGCAGCGATGCCGAAGGAAGCCCGTCCGAGCACCGGAGAGCAGGCCAAGCAGCATGCGTTCGCGCAGCTGCGGCAGGCGATCCTGCACGGCGAGATGGCGCCGGCGCAGCGGCTGGTGGAGAACGAGCTCGCCGAGCAGTTCGGTGTGACGCGGGCCAGCATCCGCGCGGCGCTCATCGATCTGGAGTCCCAGGGCCTCGTCGAACGGATCCGCAACCGCGGCTCGCGGGTGCGCGTGGTGAGCGTGGACGAAGCGGTCGCCATCACCGAGTGCCGCATGGTCCTCGAAGGACTGTGCGCGGCGAAGGCGGCCGTCGCGGCCAGCGACGAGCAGCTGATCGAACTCACCGACCTCGGCACGGCCATGACCAAGGCCGTCGCCGACGGCGAGCCGGTCACCTACTCCGATCTCAACCACGAACTGCACGTCCGTATCCGGGAGTTCTCCGGACAGCAGACCGCGCAGGAGCTGCTGGAGCGGCTGAACGCCCAACTGGTGCGCCACCGCTTCCAGTTGGCGCTGAGGCCGGGGCGTCCACAGCAATCCCTGAACGAGCACCTGACCATGATCGAAGCGATCCGGGCCAGGGACCCGCAGGCGGCCGAGACGGCCGTCCGCGCCCACCTCACCAGCGTGATCGAGGCGCTGCGCGACTAGAGCCGCAGCCGCAGCACGCCACGCGCGGGGGGCGGGCGCCCACCTGTCACCAAGGAGATTTCAGCAATGACCCAGGCCAACGCGCCCGCCCCGCCACGATCGACCCTCGTCGTCACCGCGCACGCCGGGGACTTCGTGTGGCGGGCGGGCGGCGCCATCGCCCTGGCCGCCTCCCGCGGGGAGAAGGTCACCATCGCGTGCCTGACCTTCGGTGAGCGCGGCGAGTCCGCCAAGGCGTGGCGCGAGGGCAAGAAGCTCGCCGAGATCAAGGCGATACGCCGGGACGAGGCGGAGCGCGCCGCCGCCGCCCTGGGCGCCGAGGTCCGTTTCTTCGACGCCGGCGACTACCCCCTCGTGGCCACCGCCGAGCTGACCGACCAGCTCGTCGCCGTCTACCGGGACACCCAGCCGGACGTCGTCCTCACCCATCCCACCGAGGACCCGTACAACGGCGACCATCCGGCCGCCAACCGCATGGCGCTGGAGGCCCGCGTGCTGGCCCAGGCCATCGGTTACCCGGGCGAGGGCGAGATCATCGGGGCCCCGCCGGTCTTCTACTTCGAGCCGCACCAGCCCGAGATGAGCGGCTTCAAGCCCGAGGTCCTCCTCGACATCACCGAGGTCTGGGAGACCAAGCGCAAGGCCATGGAGTGCCTCGGCGCCCAGCAGCACCTGTGGGACTACTACACCGACCTCGCCGTCCGCCGGGGCGTCCAGCTCAAGCGCAACGCCGGCCCCAACCTGGGCCTCGCGCACAAGACCATGGCCGAGGCGTACATGCGCCCCTACCCGCAGATCGCGAAGGAGCTGGCATGAGCGGCGTCATCGTCACCCACCCGCCGAAGGCGGACGCCAAGGACGTCGAGACGCTGGCCGGCTTCGGCGTGGCCACCGTGAGTGAGGCGATGGGCCGAACCGGGCTGATCGGCCCGGGAGTTCGCCCCATCCAGCAGGGTGTACGGGTCGTCGGCACCGCCGTCACCGTGCTCAGCTGGCCCGGGGACAACCTCATGATCCACGCGGCGGTCGAGCAGTGCGGCGAGGGCGACATCCTGGTCGTCACCACCACCTCGCCGTCCACCGACGGCATGTTCGGCGAGCTGTTCGCGACCGCGCTCCAGCAGCGCGGGGTGCGCGGACTGATCATCAACGCGGGGATCCGCGACACCCAGGAACTGCGGGACATGTCCTTCCCCGCCTGGTCGCGGGCCGTCTGCGCGCAAGGCACGGTCAAGGCCACCGGGGGCTCGGTCAACGTGCCGGTCGCGGTCGACGGCCAGGTGATCCGCCCCGGCGACGTGATCCTCGCCGACGACGACGGCGTCGTGGTCGTCCCGCGTGAGCGCGCCCGCGCCACGGCGGAGGCGTCCGAGGCACGCGAGGCCAAGGAGGCCAGGTCCCGCGCCGCCTTCCTCGACGGTGAACTCGGCCTGGACCGCTATGGGTTGAGGGAGACGCTCAAGCGGCTCGGCGTCGAGTACAAGACCTACGAGGAGTACTCCTCGGACGCCGGGGAGCGGCCGTGACCCCCGTGCCCGCGGAGGTGCCCTGCCTGCTGATGCGGGGCGGCACCTCCAAGGGCGCCTACTTCCTCGCCGACCACCTCCCGGCCGAACCGGCCCTGCGGGACGCGCTGTTGCTGCGCATCATGGGCAGCCCGGACGAGCGCCAGATCGACGGCCTGGGCGGTGCCCACCCGCTCACCAGCAAGGTCGCGGTCGTCTCCCCCTCCGCCGACCCGCAGGCCGACGTCGACTACCTCTTCCTCCAAGTCATCGTCGACAAGCCGGAAGTGAGCGACCGTCAGAACTGCGGGAACATCCTCGCCGGCATCGGCCCGTTCGCCGTCGAGCGCGGGCTCGTCGAGGCGGGCCAGGCGCAGACCTCCGTCCGCATCCGCATGGTCAACACCGGCGACTACGCGACGGCGACCTTCCCGACCCCCGGCGGCCGGGTCCGCTACACCGGGGACGCCGAGATCTCGGGCGTGCCCGGGACGGCCGCGCCCGTGGTGATCGAGTTCCCGCCGGGCGCGGGCCCGCTGCTGCCCACCGGCGCCGTGCGGGACGAGATCGACGGCGTGCAGGTCACCTGCGTGGACAACGGGATGCCGACGGTGCTGATCGCGGCCTCCTCGCTCAAGGTCACCGGCTACGAGACGCCCGCCGAACTGGAGGCGAACGAGGAGCTGACCGACCGCCTGCGCACCATCCGCCTGGAGGCCGGCCGACTGATGGGCCTCGGTGACGTCTCGGCCGCCACCGTGCCCAAGCTCACGCTGCTCGCCGCACCCCGCGACGGGGGCGCGGTCACCACTCGCACCTTCATTCCCGTGCGCTGCCACACCTCGATCGGTGTGCTCGGCGCAGCCAGCGTCGCCGCAGGCCTGCGGATCGAAGGCAGCGTGGGTGTGGAGCTCGCAGAGCTCACGCCCGCCAGTGACCGAATTCGCATAGAACATCCCACGGGATTCCTGGACATCGAAAGTAGCCTCGGAGCCACCCCCGAGGGCTGGCCCTCCGCCCGCCGCACCGCCGTGGTCCGAACGGCCCGCAAGATCTTCGACGGCACGGTCTTCCCCCGGTCCGCCGAGACGGCGCCGATCCCCCCGCAACCCCAAGGAGGTCAACGATGACTCCGCCGCTCGGCGACATCGCCCACATCGGCCACGCCCAGCTGTTCACCCCGGACCTGGACGCCAGCGTCGCCTTCTTCACCGACTACCTGGGGCTCACCGTCAACGGGCAGGACGGCGACTCGGTCTATCTGCGGACCTTCGACGACTACGAGCACCACAGCCTGGTGCTCACCGCCCGCGAGCAGCCCGGTCTCGGCCGGCTCGCCCTGCGCACCACCAGCGAGGAGGCACTCCGGCGCCGGATCGAGGCGGTCGAGGAGGCGGGCGGCGCCGGCCACTGGGTCGAGGACGAACCCGGCCTCGGCAAGCTGTACGTCACCACCGACCCGGACGGCCACGAGCACGCGCTGTACTGGGAGAGCGAGCACTACCAGGCCCCCGACGAGCTGAAGCCCGCACTGAAGAACCAGCCGCAGGCCAAGCCCAACCGGGGCGTGGGCGTGCGCCGCCTGGACCACGTCAACTTCCTCGCCGCCGACGTCCTCGCCAACGCCGAGTTCCAGCAGAACGTCCTCGGCGCCCGGCCGACCGAGCAGATCCGGCTCGACAGCGGAAAGATCGCGGCGCGCTGGCTGACGTACACGAACAAGTCGTACGACGTCGTCTACACGTCGGACTGGACCGGCAGCGCCGGGCGGCTGCACCACATCGCCTTCGCGACCGACACCCGCGAGGACGTCCTGCGCGCGGCCGATCTCGCGATCGACACGGGTGTGTTCATCGAGACGGGACCGCACAAGCACGCCATCCAGCAGACGTTCTTCCTGTACGTCTACGAGCCGGGCGGCAACCGCATCGAGCTGTGCAACCCGCTCACGCGTCTCGTCCTGGCGCCCGACTGGCCGCTCATCACCTGGACCGAGGAGGAGCGGAAGAAGGGGCAGGCTTGGGGCCTGAAGACGATCGGGTCCTTCCACACGCACGGCACACCGCCGATCGCGTAACGAGGGTTTTCGTGCCGGGGGGGCGGGCGCGCACAGGGTCGTGCGCGCCCGCCCCTTCGCCTCACCCGCCGTGAGCGTCACGGTTCTGGATCGTTGATGAGATTGTTGACAAAAGCGTTGACTCTTTTCGGACGAATCCTTAGCGTCTTGCGCACCGGGTCAGCCGCACGAGCCGCGCAGGCCCGCTTCACCTGATCCCCTCCAGGGAACGCCTCCTGGACGAGAGGAAAACAACGATGTCCTCCTCCCCCGCTCTGTCGGCCCGCGGCAGCAGACTGGCCTTCCTGGTCGTCGGCCTGTGCTGGCTGGCCGTCCTCTTCGACGGCCTCGACATGTTCATCTACGGCTCCGTGCTGCCGCACCTGCTGGCGACGAAGACCTTCGGCCTCACCCCCGACACGGCCGGCGACCTGGGCAGCTACGCCACCTTCGGCATGCTGGTCGGCGCCCTCACCGCGGGCACCGTGGCCGACCGGATCGGGCGCAAGAAGCTGATGGTCTCGTGCGTGGTCCTCTTCTCGCTGGCGTCCGGCCTGTGCGCGCTGGCGGACAGCGTCGCGGTCTTCGGCCTCGGCCGGACCCTGGCGGGCGTCGGCCTCGGCGGCCTGCTGCCCACCGCGATCAGCATGGTCTCCGACTACGCACCGCGCGGCCGCGGTGCGATCATCATCGGCCTGCTGATGACCGCCCACCACGCCGGCGGCATCCTCTCCGCCTACGTCGCCAAGTGGCTCATCGACCCGGTCGGCTGGCGTGCCGCGTTCTGGGTCTGCGTGATCCCCCTGCTCTTCGCCCCGGTGCTCGCCAAGTTCCTGCCCGAGTCTCTGAGTTTCCTCGTCGCCAAGGGCCGCACCGACGAGGCCCGTGAGCTCGCCACCCGCTACGACGTCGAGCTGCCCGCCGCCAAGTCCGGCAAGCAGGGCGCGGCCGACCGCTTCAAGGCGCTGCAGGACCTGTTCCGCGGCGGCGAGTGGACCCAGACGGTGCTGTACTGGCTGGCCTCCTTCGGCGGTCTGCTCCTCGTCTACGGCGTCGCCACCTGGCTGCCCACCCTGATGCGCGCCGAAGGCTACGAGCTGGGCTCCGCCCTGTCCTTCGTCGTCGTCTTCAACCTCGGCGGCATCGTGGGCATGCTGGTCGCCGGCCGCGCCGCCGACCGCTTCGGCGCCCCGCGCATCTCGGCGATCTGGTTCGCGCTGACCGCGGCCGGCGTCTTCCTGCTCAGCGTCCACATGCAGATGACCGTGACGATGATCGTCGTCTTCCTCACCGGCGTGTTCCTGAACAGCGCGCAGACGATGATCTACGCGACCGTCTCCATCCGCTACAACCCCGACAACCGCGCCACCGCGGTCGGCTGGACCTCGGGCATGGGCCGCTTCGGCGCCGTCTTCGGCCCGTGGCTCGGCGGCCAGCTGCTCGCTGCGGGCAACGGCGACGTCGGCTTCACCGCCTTCGCCCTCGCCGGCCTGTCGTCCATGGTCTTCATCGGCATCGCCGCGCTCCGCAGCTCCAAGCAGGCGCCGCAGAACACCGACCAGGAGCTGGTCGGAGCTCACTGATCGGCCTGCGCCGCCACCGGGGGAAGGACGGACGCCGGCCACCGCACCCGGTGCGGTGGCCGGCGTCCGGCGTTCGACGGGATTCCCGCACGGGGTGCGGTCGGCCGCGTCCGGCGGCACGCTCGATGTATGGGTGAGCGGTGGGAGATCCGCCGGGCGGGCGCGACGAACGCCTCGCACCGGGTGCTGATGATCCCGGGCGCGCTGTGCACGACCGAGTTCTACGCGGACGTCATGGCCGAGCCCGCGGTGGCGGGGCTCGCGATGGTCGCGGCGACCCAGCCGGGGTTCGGCCCCACCGAGGCGCCCGCGGACGTGTCCATGGAGCACTACGCCCGGCTGATGGCGGACTTCGCCGCCGAGGCCGGCTGCGACACGGTCGTCGGGCACAGCCTCGGCGCGAACGTGGCGATCGAGATGGCCGCGCTGGGCCTGTTCAAGGGCCCGCTGGTGCTGCTGTCGCCGACCTTCTCGCGCGGCGACGAGGCGAAGTTCCTGACCGTGCTGAACGCCGTGGGCCGGGTGCCGGGGCTGGGCGGTGCGGCCTGGGCGGTCATGCTCAAGCTGCTGCCCGTGGGCGTGAAACGCGAACTGCCGCCGCACCGCGCCGAGGCGCTGGCGGCGGCGATGACAGGCAACGATCCGGCGAACTGCCGCCGGATCGTGCGGCACTACTACGCGTACCTGGACCGGTATCCGTCGTTGGTGCCGAGGCTGTGCGAGGCCCGGGTGCCCGCGTGGGTCGTCCGCGGCGACCACGACGAGATCGGCCTGACGGACGAGGAACGGCGAGGGCTGGAGGCCTGCCCGCACGTGGGGACGGTCACCGTGCCCGACACGGGGCACTTCGCCCTGGTGGAGCAGCCCGCGCGGGTCGCCGACGTCATCGCGGAGGCGGCCACGGTAGCGGTGCGCTGAGCTGGGCCGAGCTACTCGTCCGAGCCCATCTGGTCCTCCGCCGACAGGTGTTCCACCGTTCTGCCGGTCTCGGTGAACGTGCGGGTGACATGGCCCGAGGAGTACACCCACAGGATGCGCAGCGGGACGTCGCCGACGTTGCGGAACAGGTGGGGGATCGGGGAGGGGACGTACGTCGTGTCGAACCGCTCCAGCTTCGTCACCTCGCCGTCGACCCACACCTCCGCCTCGCCCTCGAGGACCGTCACGTGCTCGTCGCAGTTGTGCGAGTGCAGCGGAGCTCCGGAACCGACGGGGTAGACGCTCATCCCGCTGGTGATCTTGTTCTCCCCGTTCGCCGACGCGGTGGTGATGAGCGGTGTCGTCACGACCGCGCCGCCGCGGTCGAGCAGGGGGACCGTCGCGGCCTTGATGACGTCCCCAACGATCCGGCCCGCGCCGCCGCCGCAGTCACCCGACGCCTGCTGCCCCGCTACCGGGCGGCCCTGGACGCGGTCCGTCACAACGCCTTCGGCCAGCCCGAGCCGCCGCACCGACAGCCCGCGCCCGAGGTCGCCCAGACTCTCACGCTGGTCTGGTACCCGGACGGCGTGGTGGGAGCACCGTACGACTCGGTTCCCGAAGAGGCGCGCATGACGCTGTTCGGCTGCAACTTCCAGTACAGCCCGAATGAGTTCGCCTTCGTGCTGCCAGCCTCCTACAGCCCCAAGGAGCGCGCCCTGCTGGTCCAGCTCGCCGCCCAGCGGCTCACACTCCAGGGCATCGGGGTCAACTTCCGCCGCGCCGCTCCCCTCCCGCCTCCCACTGCGGCATCAGCAGCTGCGAGCAAGATGCTGCCAATGGTGTCTTCCTCCCCGAAATCCATTTCCCGCAGGTAGAACCCGGCCCTCGCATCAAGGAGTTGCCACTGTCCGATCCCGACCAGCGGATGCTGCTGCACGACGTGGCCGACCGGCTCAACACCGTTGCCGACCACCTTCCGCTCCCCGACCAGATCCGCCCGGATCCGGCGCTGAGCGAGATCCTGGACGACGAAGTCCGTCACCTGGCCCGCCTGCTGGGATTCCTGGCCAGCGAGAGCGCCTTCCGCCATCGCGCAGCCGCCCGCTCCCCGGTTCGGCCCACGACCACGGTGCGCCGCACGACCCTCGCGCTCGCGAGCGCCGCCGAACCCACCGGGCTCGCGCTCGCCGCCCTCAGCGCCGCAGTTCATCACCTCGGCCATCTCGCCGACCTCGCTCACCAGGCCCCTGGCCCCGCCCGCGACCGGGCGATCACCACCGAGCACCAACGGCTCGAAGACCGCCTCGGCGACAGCCGCATCTACCTCGCCCGCGCCGCGAAGCACCTGCGCGCCGCTGCCGACACCCGCACACCACCGGCCGCGACCGCCGTGCCCTCCCTGTCGACCACCACAACCCCATCCCGATCCCGCTGATCCCCTCTCCGGAGCGCCCTCATCCCCTCGCACACCCCCGCCCGCCGCGCCGCCCTGCTGCTCACCACGCTCGCGACCGTCACCCTCACCGCGTCCGCCTGCACAACCTCCGACACCAGCAGCCACGACGCCACGACGAAGTCCACCCGCACCGCCTCCCCCGCACCAGCCGCCGTACCAGCGCTGACGAAGCAGGAGGCCCTCGCCCAGATCACCCACTACTCGAAGATCAACAACGAGGCCAACGCCGACAACGACCGCACGCTCCTCGAGAGCATCGAGGACGGCCCGCTGTACGCCATGTCCGTGGCGGACTACAAGGAGGACGAGGGCCTGCCCCAGGCCGACCGCAAGCCGTACAAGCCGTGGTCGTACGACACCGCCAACGCCAAGCTGTACATCCCTCGCTTCACCGCCGGCCAGGAACGCTGGTTCGCCGCAGCGCTCTCCGGCCAGAAGGGCAAGGATCCAAGCCGACTTGCGGTCTTCGCCGAGCAGCCGGAGCACACGCGGTGGGAGATGGTCTCCGTCGTCGACCTCGACGACAAGACCCTGCCGGACATCGCCCTCGACCAGCACGGCTACGCCACCGCGGTCGCCGCCGGCGGCAACCAGCAGCTCGCCGCCGATGCCGACCTGCTGCGCGCCGCAGTGATCGACAACTTCGCGACCGGCGGGGTGAACGCCGGCACCAAGGTCTTCACCCCGACCACGGCGAGCAAGCAGCAGATCAAGGTCCACGACAAGACGACCAAGAAGTACGGGAAGTTGGGCACCACCGTCTTCGCCGGGGCAGCCAACCGCTACAAGGACGCCTACGCGCTCAAGACCACCGACGGTGGGGCGCTGATCCTTTTCGCCCACACCCATACGCAGACCGACGCCGTCGCGCACTCCGGGCTGCAGATCAACCCCGGCAAGGACGACCGCGCCTGGCTCCACGACATCCCTCGCACCTCGGTCACGTACACGTTCGTCTGCTCCGACGCTGCCACCGTGCCGGCCAAGGCCGCCCCGTCCCGCCTCATCGGCTACACGTGCGACCGCACCGACGCCTCCGGGCCGCCCGTCGCCTCCGGACTCACGACCTACGCGTAGCACCGCGGCCCGGCTCCACGCCCCGAGGAGTTCCTTGTCCCTGTCCCACCCCGACTTCGACCTGTACGACACCGTCGGTCGTACCGGCGAGCAGATCAAAGACCACCGCGGCAACCGGCCCGCCACCGACGACCTGCACCGCTGGGCCGCCCACGACGCCAAGCAGTTCACCGACGGCCTCACGATCGAGGACGCCGGGCAGAGCGTCATTGCCTGGACCCGCCGGCTGTACCAAGTGCGCACGACCGCCGAGTTCCAGGCCGTCGCCACCGCCGTCCTCGGCGACGGACACAGCGCTCTGAGCGAGCTGCACCAGTTCCTGGAGACGGCCGCCGAGTGGTGCGAGCGCAACCATGAGCCGAAGATCGCCGAACGGTACCGCCGGCATGCCGAGCAGCTGTCCGAACTCGGAGACGAACTCAGCTGCTTGACCGACGACCACCTCGCCGACACCTACCGGCGCACGCACCCGTCAGCCCCGGCACAGGCCACGAGCGGTCCCGCGGCGGCACCCGGGCCACCGGCCGCGCCCGCACGCCGCCCCTCCCGCTGACCCGTCCCGTCGACAGGAAGACTCTCTGTCCATACGTTCTCTCATCGCCCGCCCCACCGCCACCGGCTACGCCGGGACGTACATCCATCGGGACGGCTACCCCAGCCATCACCTGCCGCTGCTGCTCACCGCGCACCGGCACCGGTTCGCCGGCGGCACCGAGGCCCTGGCCGCGTACCTCATCGACGACGCGCCGGAAGGCTGGTCCTCCCTCGGCACCGACCTCCTCGACGGAGCGCCCGACGCCCTGCGCGACCGCCTCGCCGCCGGCCGCGACCGGCCCGGCAAGCGATACCCGGCCCGGCCGACCGTGCCGCCTCTGATCTACACGGAGCGGACGGCGTCCCGCCTGAACTGGGGATACGTCCTCCACCCACACGGCATCGAAGTGATCAGCGCGCCCGGCGTGGAACGCGGGCCCCTCGTCGCGTGGAGCACCGACCCCCGCGTCCGGCTCCGCGACACCCCCGGCCTGTGGAAGCCCGACCATCCGATCCCGGCCACCACACCGCCCCAGACCACCGCGCGGACCAGCGCACCTGCCCCAGCCGCAGCCCGGCCGGCCCCCACCTCGGCTCCGGCGCCGCGCGCCCGCTCGCACTGACCCGCCCCATCCCCCAGGAGACTTCTCTGTCCACCCGTGCGGTCATCGCCCGCCCCACCGCCGACGGCTATGCCGGCATGTACGTCCACTTCGACGGCTACCCCGACAGCAAACTCCCGCTGCTCCTGGCCGCCTACCAGCACCGGTTCGCCGGTGACGTGGAGGCGATGGCCCGGCACCTGATCGACGAGGTGCACCACGGCTGGGAGGAACTGGGCACGGACCTCCTCGACGGTGCTCCCGCCGGCCTGCGCCGCTCCCTGACCGGGGGCGAAGAGTACCCCAGCCGCCAGCTCACCAACGTGTACAACACCGACGGCACCCCGGCCGAGCGTGAACTGATCACGCAGGACGGCACCGAGGACCTGGAGTGGGCCTATGTCCTGCACGAGTCCGGCATCGAAGTGATCGGCCTGCTGGCGTACGACCGCGGACCCGTCGTCGGGTGGGACACCGACCCGCGCAGCCGCATCGTCGCCGGTCCCGGTGCATGGAACCCGGATTCTCCGGCGCCGGTCGTGCCGCCGCGTACCGCGCCGCGCCTGTCCGCCACTGCTCCTGCATCGGCGCCGGCGCCCCGCAAGGCCGCCCGCCGATAGCCCCGGCAGCCCGCACCGTCCTTACCGAAGCCCGCCCGGAGAAGCACCTGTCGCCGCACCCTCACTCGAAGATCACCGTGGTCATCGCCACCCAACTCCGCCCGGAGCGGCTGGCGTTCCTCGCCGCCATGCACGCGAGCCTGTGCCGCCAGAGCGTCCCGTGGGAGGCCGTCGTCGCCCTCGACGGCGCCGACCCCACCCGGCTGCCCGCCGCGCTCGCCGTCGACCCGCGCATCCGCACCCTCGCCCTGCCGCGCTCGGTCGGCGCGGCCTGCGCCCGCAACTTCGCCCTCAACGAAGTGCGCACCGAGTACGTCCAATGGGCTGACGACGATGACGAGTTCACCGACTGGGCCATGGCGCTGCGGCTGCGCACGCTGGAGGAGACCGGGGTGGGCTGGTGTGCCGGATACAGCCAGGACCTGCACGCGGACGGGTCCACGACCCTGTGGCGGTGCCCGACGCCGCCCGGCCGGCATGAGGCCGGGGACGTATGGCGGTACTGGAAGGACCCGGCCGACACCATCCCGCTCGGCCCGACCACCATCCTGGCCCGAACCGACCTGGTGCGCGCGGCCCCCATGGGCGGTCTCGTACAGGGCGAGGATTACTGCGCTCTCGCGATCACCTGCCTCGCCCCGGGAATCCTGCTGCCCGTTCCGGTCTACCGGTACCGCAAGCACGCCGCGCAGATGACCGCGCAGGACTCCTACGACGAGTTGGAGGGAAAGGCGCGGGTCTTCGCTCACCGGTTCGGTGCCAGCCTGCACGCCGCAGCGCGCGCTCTCCGCGATTCCGCCTCCTCTGCCTCCTAGTTGAAGCGCCCCGTTTCGTCGCCCGCTCCCCGATCCCACAGGAAGACGCCGCGGCCCTGACCCGCCTGCGCGAGGCACTCGACCACAGCCAGGACGCCTGGAACGAATGGAACGACCTGCGCCACGACCTGTACTCGATCCCCCGCACACTGCCGGCCCACGAATGGAGCCAGGTCCGCGGGCAGCTCGGCCTCGCCGTCCTGCCCGCGATCGAAACGTGGCTCGCCGACAGCGAAGCGTTCGAGCGCCAGGCCCGCGCCGCCGTACCGGGCGGGCCGGCCGCGCTGTCCGCGCCCAGCCCGCGACTGCTCACCGCCCGCCCCGCGCCGCTGCCCGCCCCGCGCTCCGCGGCAGCGCACCGCTGACCGCTCAAAGAAAGGATTCGCCTCTGTCTGACCACTTCCGCTTCGGCGCCCATCCCGACCACGGCTTCGTGGCTGCCGCCACCGCGAACATCCCCGCGCACCTGGCCGACTGGTTCCTGGTCCGTGAACAGTTCGAGCCGATCCCCGAGACCCCTGGCCTGTACCGGCTCACCCACCCCCAGCAGGACGGGGTCCTCCGTACCCGCCAGGCCGTCCTCGACCTTCGCCGACACGGCTACGAGGTGCAGGCCGACTACCCCCTCGACCCCGCCCTCACCGCCGGCCCACCGCAACCGGCCGTGCGCAACAAGCTGATGGAGCGACGCAACCCCATCGCGCAGGCAGCGGCCACCCGCTCCCCGCAAAGGCTCACCGCCCCGACAGCCACCCTCCCTGAGTTTGTGCCGCAGACCGCCGCTGTGCCCATGGGCGACCGAGCACAGACAGCCGGAAAGGGGCGGAGCCGATGAGCGACGAAGCGATCCACATCACCCGCGGCCTGGGCGGCGAAGTCGAAGTCGAAGGCCCGGTCGATGCCTTCGCCACGAGCGTCCTGGCCCGTGCCGGATTCGACACCTATCCCACCCTGCGCGGCGTATGGATCCGGTTGCCGTTCGACCTGGGCCGCACCTGGGAGAACGAACACGCCACCTGGGCTGCGGAGATGCTCACCGCAGCTCGCTACAGCGTCGACCTCGACCCTGACCTGTGCCCCACTCCGGCCGCAGCGTCCGCACCGCCGACGCTGCGCCGCACGAAGACCGCCATGACCCCGCAGCCCTCGCCCGCCGGCGCCCCGCGGCGGCCACGGCGCTGACCCCGGTGTCCCGAACCGAAAGCCCGCTGCCCTGACTTCCTCCGCCGAGATCACCCTGCACCTCGCCGTCGGCAACACGATCGTCGCGCTCCCCAGCGGGGAGCGGCACCGGTGGGCCACCACCGCCCTGGAACTGGCGGGATTCACCCGGCACCAGGACGAGGTCCACCGGCTGGCCTCGACAACCACTCCCAAGCGCGCGAGGCGCTCACCCAGCACCACCAGACGGCCCGCGACTGCCAGACCAAGGTCATCACCAGTGAGCGTCCCTATCTCGGCGACATCGCGCACCTCATCGCCGAGGGTCTCCCCGGTCCGTGGGAGGTGGACATCGAGCACTACCCGGACGGCAACATCCCCACCCACCTGCTGGACTGGGTGTGGGAGGCCGGCCCCGTGCTGTCCCCGCTGGTGAAGTACCGCAACTCAGGTGCGGCGATCCTCCGCGACGGCGGCGGCACCGAACTCCTCCTGGCCGAACGCCCATGGGACGGCCAGTACCTGGTCGCCACCCTGCTTCCCTCCCCTGACTACCTCCACGTGATCGGCGCAGGGCCACGCATTGTCGCCGCCGCCCATGCAGTCGCTGCAGAGGTGCGCTCACGCCTCCTGCCGGAATTCGAGCAGCTGGTGAACCTCGCGCGGCTGCGCGAAGTGCAGGAAGACCTGAACTGGTTGCGGGACCACGTCGAGCCCGGCACCGTGCCCTACCCGACCCCGCGGACCTAGACGCCGCATTGGAACGGTTCCTCACCCACGCGCCCTACCTGATCACGGCCAGTCGCCGCGTCGGCGCCAAGCCCCTGGCCGCGCAGGATGCGAAGGTTCTCGACCGCTTCGAGACCCTCCTCGCCTCCCTGACGCAGTCCAGCGACGACGCCGGAAGCGGGCTCGAACCAGGCGGCACCTATGAGGCCATGGCGGTGTGGCTCGAGTCCGGCGAGGACCTGGTCGCGGTAGTCCGCAGCGCCACCGGCGGTTCGTCCCAGGGACCCTCCCGCCCCACCGTCTCGACCAGCACGCCGCCGAAACCGCCGGCGGCTGCTGCCGCCACCGGGCGGACCCGCTGACCGTCCACCACTGCCGCCTTGCCGAGGCCACTGCCCGGGGTGCTAGCCCGGGGTGCTAGCACCCCGCCCAGGTCGCGCCGAACGCCCGGAACACACCGAACCACCCCCGACAATAAGGAGATTCGCCCTCATATGGCCGTCCGAACGACGTGGAACATCGTCCACCGCTGTGGACACGAAATCTCGCATGATCTTTCCAACCGCCCTGCCGACCGGCGGGCCGGATTCGCCCGCTGGCTGGAGGGACGCGACTGCACCGACTGTTGGAAGGCCGCCCGCGACGAGGACAGCGCCGGCAAGGAGGAGTGGCTGGCCGCCAGGCGCGCGGAGGAACAGCAGACCGCCACCGAGTGGGCCGAGCAGTTCGACATGCCGCCGCTCGAAGGACCCGAGAAGGCTCTCGCCTGGGGCGAACGATCCCGCCACCAGCTCGTCACGACCGCGTACAGCGCACTGGTGACCGAAGGCAGCTGGGACGAGGCCGACTGGGCTGCCCTGGAGGACACGATCCGCACCGTCACCCGCGTTGGGTGGTGGATCGATCAGCGCGACGCCGAGGGCACTGACCTGCCCGAACTCCTGGACGCCGCCACCAGCGACGACACCGGAACCGAGAATCCGTTCCGGTAGACACAGGGTCTTATACCCGACGATCACCGGTTACCGAAACCGGGGATCGTCCGGATCCTTGTTCCTCCCACCGCCTCCCCTGCGCCTGATCGTGGAAGGAACCCCTGCTGTGCCCGACGCCATCTCCCGCCAGCCGCATGCCCCAGGTGACGTCGTCACCCCCGAACGGGACATCACCCACCAGCACTTCCGGCCCGGCGACCAGGTCGTCATCCTCAAGGGCACCTCCGGCAGCGAGCTGTGGGGAGACGCCTACAAGGTCGTCACGCCCTCGTGGCACACGCCGACCGACGAGGACGGGTGGCGGCTGTACGACCCGGCCGGCGGCGAGCGCACGTACCTCACCGCTCACCCGCGCTACCTCGTCCATCTCTCCAGCCGCTGCCCGGACTGCCTCATCTACCAGCAGGCGCTGCGTACTTACCTCGTCCCACGCCTGGCCGGCGCCGAACAGGACGTCGACTGCGGCTGGTACTCGGTCAACCACCTCAATCAGGTGGTGCACGTCGCCGACGCCCGAGGCGGGCGATGACCCCCAGCCCCGAGCGCAACGCGGCCCTGGCCCGCGCGGCTTCGATCGCCATCGAGACGGTCGCCGGTACCCAGTGGCCCATGCGCCTGGCCGAGGCCCTGCGTGATCGGGACGCGACGTGGCAGGAGTCAGCCGAGGTGGGCGCTGACGTCGCCTGGCAAGCCCGCGCCGCCGGGAACAGTGCGCTGGTACTTCTCGACCCCGAGCACGTCACCGACCCCGGCCCCGGCCCGGTCATCTGGCGGACGTACCGGCACCTCTACCTGAGCGCCCTGCGCTACGACTTCCGGTGCCGCTCCATCGAATCCCTCCTGAACCAGGTGCCGTTGAGCGTGCTGAATGCGGACCCGTACAGCTGGGCGCTGTACGCCTTCGCGCGCCTGGGCCAGTCCCGCTCGGATGGCCTGGCCGTGATGGAAAAGGTCCTCGCCACCGCATCGGATCACCCCAAGACGCTGCACGTCCTGCTGCACGGAGTGTGGCTGGGCGGTCTGCTTCCCGGCCGCGCGGACGCGCTGCTCGCCCTCGTGGACCGGCTGCCCGAGGGCGGTGGAGACGATCCGATCGCGCAGTTCCGCAAGGCTTCGGCGCTGCGCGCGCTGGGCCAGTACCGCCAGGCGCGCACGGCCATCGAGCGCGCCCTGGAACTCCTGCCGCCGGGCAACCTGGCCGTCCACTCCGACATGGTGCGCGAACACACCCTGATCACCGCCGCGCACGACCTGACCCAACTCGCCCGTAGGCGCTGGAAGCCCACCTCACAATGATCATCCGTATCCATCCACGTGACATCAGCCCCAACGAGCCGCTCGCCGAAGCCCTCGACCGCCCGGTCAGCGACCAAGAGAGCCTGACCGAGCACACGGTGGTCGCCCACTGGCCGGGGCTGGACTATTACACGCGCGACGACGAGCAGAAGTCCTGGACCTCCGCCGAGTGGGCCGAGCACCTGGACGACCCCAGCTGGCAGCACCCCTTCGCGGCCAGTGCGCAGGACGACCGACGCGCCATCTGGCACGCAGATGTGCGCCTGCACCCCAGCGACCGCGACCTCACCGGCCCCGAGTGGTCCGAGATCGCCCACCGGATCGCCCGCATCGCGGGCATCCAGCGGCCAGGGGACGACCCCGGCTGCCGCTGGATCGCCGTCCAGGCACAGCCCGGCCGCCTCGACCTGCTCGCCAACCTCATCCGCCCGGACAACACATGGACCACGCAGCCCCACCGGCTGCTTCCGCTCCTGGCAGCCGAGTGCCGGCGTATCGAGGCCGAACTGGACCTCCGTTCTCCCCTCCTCGGCCCTGATCCCGGGCAGACCGCCCGCTTCGCGGAGCGCACCACCACGGCGGGCAACGGCGCTTCACCAGGCGCTGCCGACTCCACCACTCAACTCGCCGGACTGCTCCGGCAGCTCGCCGACGAGAACACCGGTCCGCTCGCGACCGTGCGCGGCCTCGTCGAGCACGCAGCCCACCGTCTCGATCGCCTCCCGCACGCCTACGGCCCGGCCGCAGGACGCCAACTGGAGCTGATCGCCCGCCGCTTGCACGGCGTCCAGCAGGACCTCGACACGACCGCCGCCGCCCTGCCCGCTACCGCACGGCCGGTGCCCCTCTCGACCCGAATGACCGCCGCGCCTCCCACGCCCGGCACCCGGCTGACCCGCTGACCCGACAGAAAGAACAGCTTCTTGGCCTTTGCCGATCGCTTCCTGACCCTGGGGCGCGACGCGCACTCCGGAGAAGTCCTCGCCCGCGGCGGCGATCCGGAAGCCCACAGCATCCTTCAACGCACCGGCTTCGTCCCCGTCGTCCGCCTCCACGAGACCTATCACCGCCTGCCCATCGGTCTCGACATAGCCGAGGAGGAACGTCTCGCCACTCGCGCCGTGACCCGGCTGCGCGCTGTGCGCTACGACGTCGACGCCGATGACGCCTTCGACACCGAGACGCGCGAGGCGCACTACCAGCCACTCGGCTCGCTGGTCGCCGACCTCGCCGAACGGATCCGTGAAGCCACCACGAGCGACGAGGTCGCAGACGCGCTGACCGAACTGACCGCCTCCCACGACGGAGTGCTCATCGCGCTGGGCGAAGTCCTCACCGCGACCGCCGCCTTCTACCAGGGCCTGGGCCAGGCCCCGGATCCGCACACCGCGAAGCGGCTGCAGTACCTCGGCGAGCACCGGCTCGGCGCCATCCGGTCCGACCTCACCCACATGCGCAACGACCTCGCCGACCGGCACCAGAACCACCCCCAGCGCCGCGCGTGCACCGCCGACGTCGGGCCGGACGAGCGCGAAGCCTCCGCCATCTGCGCCTGTCCTGCACCCCCGCCGCGCCTGACCACCGGCCCCGCCGCCGCACCCACCGCAGCTGCCCCGGCACACCGGCGGCGCTGACCCCCGCCCCCTATTACCTTCGAGGAGACCATGCACGACCCCACCCCCGACACCACTCTCGGCTCGTTCGCTGCCGTCCTCGCCGGCGAACTGCCCGGCGCCTGGACCAGCACGTACCACCCGGACCGCGGCGGCAACAACGACCACGACGCCCTCCCCGACCACGTGTGGGACATGAACGATGTCGCCGACACCCTGGCCAAGCACACCGTGGACCACTGCGCCGTGCTGACCCGCGACGACGGCAGCCGACTGTTCGTCGCGGACCCGCTCGGGCACGGCGAGGGTTACCTGATCGCCGCTATGGCCCCCACCGACGCACCGGCCGAAGCGTTCCGTGGCGTCCGCGAGCCCGACGGAATCGCAGTGGACGCCGATCCGTTCAGCGCCGCCGAGGACATCCATTACGACCTGCTGCCCCGGTACGACAAGGCCCTCGCCCAGGTCCGCACCAACGCCGCCCGCCTCACGACGCCGCCGGCCGCCGAGCCGGAACACGTGGTGATGACCTGGTCCGGCGACGCCCTCGTCGTCGACAAGCCCGACCGCGACGACATCGTCCGGGCCCTGACCGAGGCCGGCTTCGCCCTCGACGCAGAAAACAACGTCTTCTTCCTGTCCGGTGACGACTCCGCGCACCAGGCCGCGTCCGTACGAGCCGCCGGCCACCGCTTGTCCGAGCTGGGCATCGGCGTCGTCCTACGCAATCCGCCCGCCCGGCCCGCCCTGGGCACCACCGCGGTAGCGCCCCCGAGCCCGCCGGTCACCTCTCCGCACCGGGGCCGGTGACTCTCGCACACGAGGACGAGCCGACGTTCCTCGTCCTGGATTACGTGACCATCACCCGGGACCCGAAGACCGCGCTGGTCGTTGCCATCGGGGGCGACCAGCGCGCGGCCGGCCTCCTGCAGACCGCCGGCGGCTTCCACTCCGCCCCAGGCCCACGCGGCGACTACCACCGCCTGCCGCACGCCCTGCCCGTCGAGGAGCAGCGTCAGGGTGCCACCGCCGCAGCCCATGCCCTGCTTCTGGCTGGGTACAGCGTCCATCTCGACCCCACGCTCAACACCCTGGCCACCCAGGGCAGCGACCGGCAAGCCGCCCACCGCCATCTCGAACAGCTCACCTCACTCGGCAGCGATGCCGACAACGACCGGCAGGTCACGGCGGTCCTGACCGAGATCGCGGCACCCGACGACGGCCTGCTGCCCCGCCTTACACAGTCGCTGCTTGCGACCTGGGCATCGTGGGGCCGGCGTCTCAAGGACACCGGCCGTGACCCGCAGGTGGCGATGCAGCTGGGGGCCATCGTCAACAAACTGTCCACCCTCACCTGGCAGATCGAGCAGGTCCGCAATGACGCCGACCGGACCGGCCCCGCACCACAGACCCACCCCCGCCCAGTGTCCACAGCGCCCTCGCCACTGGCTGCGCCCGCCGTTCGACAGCGCTGACCCGATCCCCGAAGAGGAGCATGCCGTACGTGGGAAACCGCGCCGACGACGAAGGCACCGACGTCGAGATCTACGTCAAACCGCTGACCGACACGGTCCACGCCGACACCCCCACCGATGCACCCGAGGAACTCCTGGCCCTGCTCGACAGCCTCGGCTTCGAACGCAAGACGGCGGCGACGGCCGGGCCCGTCTATGTCTGGCACGAGGTCCCCGACCGCCTCACCGAGGCCGAGAAGAAGTGGCTCGCCACCAGCGCCGTTCCCTCGCTGCTCGTGGCCGGATACCTGGTCAACATCACCAACGCCGTCTGGGACGCCGCCGCCTATCAGGAGGCCGCAGAGGCAGTGCGCCGCCAGCCCGGCGCCGCAGCCGCGCCGCACACCGCGACCGCCACCGGCATCCGGGCCCACGGCAGTCCGGCGACACCTCGTCGGCGGTGAGCCACGATCGAAAGGAGTCCCGCTCGTGAGCCTGGCGGACGAGCACGAGGTCGACGTTGAGTTCTATCACCGCGACGGAACGATCTACGTCGATACCCGCACCAGCGCCCCGGAGCAGCTGCTCGTCCTGCTCGACGGCCTCGGGCTCGAACGCCACGGCGGCGAGGGCGAGATCTGGCATCAAATCCCCGACCAGATGGACGAGATCGCCATGAAGGACATGGCCGATCGGGCTGCGTGGCTGCTGACGCGCCACGGCTTCCAGGTCTCCATTGATACGGGCCTCTTCGGCGGCACCGCCTACCGCGCCGCCCTCGCCGCATCCCCAGCACACCGGCCGGCACCCGCGCCCGCAGCGCCTGCCCCGAGCGCGTCGCGCCCTCGCCATACGCGCTGACCACCCACCGCGCCGCCCCCGCACCGGGGGGTCGGCCCAGCCCTCACCTGGAGTACCTGTCACCCGCGAAACCGACCGCACCCCACCGCCCATCACAGCCGACCGCAAGCCGCGCCTGGTCACCGCCCTCTTCCGCCGCTACCTGCGTGCCGTCACCGCCGGCAGCAGCACACGGACCAACCTGTTGGCCGGCGGGCACCCCGAAGCGGCCCTCGACGAAGCCCGTCGCCGGGACATGTTCCCTCTCGTCGACAGCCACCGCATCCGCCACCACAACTAGCAGCCCGACCTGGCCCGTTCAGGAGGCCCATGACCAACCCCCCGCCCCTCACCTCCGTACGGCTCGCTGACGACATCGCACGCCAGCTCAGCCAGCTCACACAGCTCTTGGCCCAGTCGCCGCCGCACGAGGCCGCCCAGATTCTCGGCAAGGTCCTCGACTACGACGGGGGCCTGCTCGGACGAGTCACCGACCTGGTCGCTACCGGATCACGCTTCGCCCAGGACCACTCCCAGCGCGGCGTCCTACACCCCGAGGTGTGGCTGGCCCTGGGCCGCGCGGCCAACGAACTCGACAGCGTGGGCGAGGACCTCAACGAGCACACCGGCACAATCAAACAGCTCGCCACGCCCGCCGCCCCGTCCACCAGCCCGGCTGCGCGGGCCGCCGGATCGGCGATGGTCGTCAGGCGGCACCGGTGAGACAGAACAAGCAGTGGTCCGGCTGGGGCGCCGCCGGTCAGCAGGCCCAGCAGCACTACCTCGTCGAGCCCCGCTATCTCGCCGGCGGCGGCGACCTGCGCCACGTCACCGAGTACCTGCGCGCCTCCGGGTGGAAGGACAAGTCCAAGACCGGCGGCCCCATCGTCTTCGACAGCCCGGACAAGTCCGTGCGCATCGGATACGACCCGCTCACCCAGCCCGGCGGCTGGACCATCAGCGGGAAGCAGACCGCGCACCAGGAGGCATGGCACGCCACCCTCGGCCGGCATACGCCCGTCGAAATCGTCGCCGGCATCACCGACGCCCTGTTCACGGAGCGCAAGGCGCACGCCCCCAACGTGTGGGAGCCCCTGCAGCAACAGGGCTGGGAGACCGAGCGAGGCCAGCACTTCACCGCCCGCAGCCCGGACGGCGATGCCTTCGTCCGCTTCCACCAGTCCGGCCCCGGGCAGGCGCACTGGTGGGCCGGTGCTCGCAACGAACACGGCCGGGTGTGGGAGGCGATGTTCACGCCGACCACGCCGATGCACCTGGTGCAGGCATTCAGCACGGCGCTCGCGGACCCGCAGCCCGTGCTGCGGCCACTCGGCCGCGTCCCGCCCTCCCAGCGGATCCGCACCACCTCCGTGTCCGTCCTACCGTCCCAGCTCGGCGCGTGGCAGCAGGCCCGGATCACCGCCGCCAGAGCGGCCACATGGGCCCGTAGCTCCTTCGCCACCAACCGGGCTCGCTCCAGCCCCGGCGCTCGCCCGTACGCGACATCCGACGGCCGACGCCGCTGACCGGCCTCGGGTGGACACGCCCGCCGTCCTGTCCCCAACTTTCCTCGATGGCAAGGAGGTTCATCACCGATCTGAACTGCGACGACACCCTCGCCACAGGGGATATCCACAGGGCTGTCCACAGCCTGGCCCCGCTCACCACCACGTTTCACTCAAGGACGCTGATGCCCAATCCCTCACACCCCAGCTCCGACCAGATCGCGCAGGCGACCGCAACCCTGACCCAGCTCAAGGACTCTCTACGCACCAACCCGCCCGTCACCGACGTGCTGCCGCTGCTGGCTCGCCTCCTCGACGAGGACACCGGCGTCCCCATCCTGCTCGGCGACGTCCTGCGCAACGCCGCGCACCTCGTCTCCCAGCGGGCCGCCAGCCCCCAGACCGACGAGATCCGCCTGATCATCGACGGGCTCCGGGACGCCGCCCAGGAGGCCACGGACTGGCACGTCCTGCACTGGGACATCCAGCGCGTGGGCGGCCAGGCGTTCGCGCCCGCAGGTCCGCCGACGACTTCGTGACCCGCCCCTACATCGTCAGCAAGGCCGACGACCCCTGGTCTCGTATCTGGTTCGACACCAGTCCCCGTCATCTCGCCGGGCCCGGCGACCCGCGCCATGTCACCCAGGCGCTGCGGGCCGGCGGCTGGAAGAACTACGCCGACCCCGACTTTCCCCATGTCGTCCTGGCCAGCCCCGACTTCCGCCACACGCTCGCACTCGAACCCGCTGCGGACACGTACTCCGCCTGGTGGCGGATCTCCTCACAGCGCTGGCACGCGTCGTTCGGCGGCAACACACCCGCCGAGATCATCGCCGGATTCACCGACGCCCTCCTGCACCCCGCCCCGCCCATGGAGCCAGACGTGTGGCCGACCCTGCAAGCGGCGGACTGGACCTACGAGCGCGACGAGCGGGGCAATGAGAGTGCGCGCCATCCGGACGGCATCACCACCATGGAGCGGCGGGCGACGCTGACGAGCGACTACTTCAGCTGGAGCACCGACGTCGCGCTCCCCACCGGCCTCGGTGGCCACCAGCGGCTGTGGCACGCGTACTTCGACGACCGCACACCCCGCCACCTGCTCGCCGCCTTCGCCACCGCCCTCACCGACCCCGCGCCCGTGCCGCGCGGCCACTACGACGTCCCGCACTCCCACCTAATCACCCAGGTGGAACGCGGCGCCCAGGGCGAACAGCTGGCCGCCGCCCACGAGGCGCGCCTGAAGCCCATCCGGGCCGCCGCCCGCAAGGCCCGCCGCAGTGGCGCGCCGACCACGCACCCCGTCCCGGCACCCGCCGCCGAGTTGGCCACTGCTGCGGCCCGGGGCCGCTGAACCACGCGGCGCGGCCCCGGCCGCGCCGCACCCCCTCGCTGTCACACCTGTATGCCCGAAGGCCCTTCTTGACCATTCCACTGGAACCCGCGAGCCCAGAGCACCGCCTCCATCTGAGCCAACTTGCCATCTACCTGCGGGAAAGCAGGCAGATCCTCGCCGCCTGGGACGCCTACTCCGACCAGCACTCCGACCCCGACACGCACCAGCCCTACGACGAGGACGCCTACGGCCTGCGCCAGCGCCTGCGTGACTCCGACACTTTGGCCTCTTTCGGCCGGGTATAAGTCCACGCCGACGAACTGGTGCACGTCGCCGAACAGCAGCTCGCCCAGCTGCCCACCTCCGCCCGGACCCGGCGCTACGCCTGGCAGGTGCGAGAACTGCGCGACAGCACCAAGGGGCTGTACGCCGTCCACGACGACTGGCTCGCCGTGCGCCGCGCTCTGCCCGCGAGTGCCCTGCCCGGGACCGAGGCGTCCGATGAACCGCTCGCCGAAACCTACGCGGAAGCCTGGCACTACCTCGACCAGTGGCGATCCACAGCCAGGCGCTCTTAGCCATCAACGCGCTGGCGCAGAAGCGACCGAAGGCATCCGCGCCAGCACTGGTCACGGCGCCGCCCGTGCCCAAGGCCGCCGCAGCGTCGTCTGCGGCCCGGCGGTGGTGCGCTTGAGCGATACCGTCGCGCAGGCGCTCATCACCCCGCGCTATATCGCGGGCGGCGGAGACCCGGGGTGGATCACCGTGCCGCTGCATCGCGCCGCCGACTGGAGCTACGGACACGACCCGCTGACGCCGCACGTCCTGCTCACCAGCCCGGACCAGCTCATCCAGCTGCGTCTGGACCCCGCCCCGGACGATCCGGGCTGGTGGGCCATCCGGCACGCGCGTACCGCGGATCACCCCGGCTGGACGGCCACCTTCGAAGCCCGCACCCCCGTCGAGATCATCGCCGCCTTCACTGACTCCCTGATCGATCCATCCGGCCCGCCCACCGCAACGCCCGATCCCTTCGCCCCGCTGCGGGACGCAGGCTGGCACACGCCGCCCCACCTCGGCAGCCTCGCCTCCCCCGACAACATCGCGCACGTCTGGCGGATCGGCGCCCCCGGTCGGGATCTGTGGAGCATCGAGACCGCGGTGATCCAGGACCCGACGATCTGGCGGGCCGTGTTCACCGGCACCACCCCGCTGCACCTGATCGCCGCCGTGACGCAGTCGCTCGCCGACCGGACGCCCATCACCCGCGATCCGAGCCGGATCCCGGGCTTGGCCCACGACCGCATGACCGTGCACACCCATCACGTCGCCGCGCCGGACATCGCCTTCGCCCTGGAGCGACGCGTCAGCGCCCTCGCCGCCCGGCACCGCCCAGCGACCACTGCCCCACCCGCACCGCACGGCCGTTCGCCGTGCCGCACCCGCTGACCGGCCCCGCCCACGCCGCGCTCCTCACCCACGTACCTGGAACAGCCCTTGCCCCAGCCCTCCTCCACCTCGTCCACCGACGGCTACGACATAGCCTTCCGCGTCCTGGGCGTCGTCCTCGCCATCGCCGTCCCCTTGTCGAACCTGGCGTGGCTGGGCGGCAACCTCACCGCCTGGGCCACCGACACCGGTCCCCGCGCGCCGTATCAGCCCGTACAGGCCCTGCTCCGTCCCGACCAGCTGTGGCCCCGCCTCGGCGACACGTCCCTCCTGCTGGGCACCCGCATCCTGCCCGGCACCGTGCTACTCGCACTCGGGATCACGGCCGCCGTGCTGTACAAGCGGCACAAGGACGGCAACGGCGGACGCAGGAAGCGCGTCGCCGGGATGGCCAAGCAGCGGGACATCGAGCCGCTGCTGTCCAAGGCCATCACCGCCAAGGCAAGATCATTGCGCCCAAGTCTGAAGGACGCCAAGCGCCTCGAACCGGCCGACACCGGCATCCTGCTCGGCAACCTCCAGGGCACGAAGCACGAAGTGCGCATGGGGTACGAGGACGTCGCCGTCGCGATCATGGCGCCGCGCTCCGGCAAGACCACATCGCTCGCGATACCCTCCATTCTCAACGCGCCCGGCCCCGT
The DNA here is from genome assembly GCF_042893105.1 of Streptomyces sp. NPDC001663. Classification (NCBI taxonomy): domain Bacteria; kingdom Bacillati; phylum Actinomycetota; class Actinomycetes; order Kitasatosporales; family Streptomycetaceae; genus Streptomyces; species Streptomyces sp. NPDC001663. The sequence goes on from NZ_JBIAUR010000001.1 coordinate 1,109,809, forward strand.
CCTGCTCACCTCCAACAAGGCCGCGGGCGACGCCTACACCGCCACGCTCGACGCGCGGGCGGCCGTCGGCCGGACCTGGTCGATGGACCCGCAGCAGATCGCCCACGCCGAACGGGCCATGTGGTGGAACCCCTTGTCCGACGCCAAGACCCTCGACGGCGCCGGCCGCCTCGCCGGCCACTTCCTCGCCGCCTCGGTGGACGCCTCCCAGCAGGGCGACTTCTGGTCCAAGGCGGGATCCAACATCCTCTCGCAGCTGTTCCTAGCCGCCGCGCTCGACGAACGGCCGATCACCGACGTGATGCAGTGGCTGGCCTTCCCCGCCGACCGGACCCCGCTGGACGTCCTGCGCGATCACGGGTTCGCCGCCGTCGCCGCGCAGTTGAAGGGCACCGTGGAGGGCCCGCCGGAGACCCGCGACGGGATCTACGAAACCGCCCGCCAGTACGCCGCCGCCCTGCTCAACAGCGAGATCGCCGCATGGGTGACCCCGCAGAAGAACGTGGCGGAGTTCAAGCCGAGCGAGTTCGTCGCCTCGAAGGACACGCTCTATCTGCTGTCGAAGGACGGCGGTGGCGGCGCCTCGGGCCTCATCGCCGCGTGCGCGGACTCAGTCATGCGGGCCGCGACCGCCCAGGCCGAACGCGCCGGAGGACGTCTCGACCCGCCGATGCTGGCGATCCTCGACGAGGCCGCCAACGTCTGCAAAATCTCGGACCTGCCGGACCTGTACTCCCACCTCGGCAGCCGCGGGATCATCCCCATCACGATCCTGCAGAGCTACCGGCAGGGGCAGAAAGTCTGGGGCGACGCCGGCATGGACGCCATGTGGTCCGCCTCCACGATCAAGGTCATCGGGTCCGGCATCGACGACCCGGACTTCGCCGACAAGCTGTCCCGCCTGATCGGTGACCACGACGTCGAGACCACCTCCACCTCGACCTCCGAGTCCGGTAAGTCCACGTCCGTCAGCATGCGGCAGGAACGCATCCTGGCCGCCGACGCCATCCGCGCCCTGCCCAAGGGCACCGCGCTCGCATTCGCCACCGGCATGCGCGCGGCCATGCTCGACCTGCGCCCCTGGTATCTCGAACCCGGCGCAGGCGAACTCTCCGCCGCCTCCACCCGGGCGTCCAAGGACATCACCGAGCGTGCTGTGGCCAAGGCTGCCCCGAAACAGTACGACTTCGGCAAGGCCGCATGAGTGCGACACCACAACGCGCTCGCCCTTCAGCCCGCCGGCAGTGCCGAGCCTGATCCGGCGGTGCAGAGGTCACGGCGAGACGCCGCGTTGATCGGCCGTGCTTGGCGAAGCCGCGCACCGACTACGGCCAGCAAGACGATCCACCACACCTGGAACCGCCCATGCCACAGATCCACGACGTCCCCGACGACTGGAACCCCGCTCACCGTTGCTGCCTGGAATGCGGCAACAGCAACCCGACGTCACGCTGCGGGCCATCACCCACCCCGCAACGAACCAACAGGCTCTCGCCTGCACCCGGCATATCTCGGAGGTGTCCGCCGTCCTCGATTCCTTTGCATCCGCGCCAGGAGCACCGGCCGAGCAAGCGACGGCGCCACTGCCCTGGCCGCCGGGTTCGCCCGGCCAGTCAAGGCATCGTTGACCGCCCTCACCCCTGGGAGACGCACTGCACACCTACGAACCCATCGATCTGCAGGACATGGAGACGCACGAAGCTGTGGCCGCGGTCGCCGCCGACCTGCGCGACCACCCGGTCCCCGGCGACCGGCACGGCCTGTTCACCGCGAGCCGCCATATCGAGCTGCTGTGCGCCCTCGCCAGCCGACTGGCAGGCGACGCCGAGTACCTCCACAACCACGACAGCGCAGGCGGGCCGGCTACGCCATCGGCCGAGAACCTGAGCCAGACGGCGGCGCACGTGGGGCGCGCCATCGCCCACTACACGCAGGCCCTCGCCCCGCTCGTCGCGTTCGCGCAGCCCGGGTCACAGGCCACGCTCCAACAGCAGCTCGAGGCGATCGACCTGCACAGCCGCCTGCGTGTCCACCTCGACGACGCCGGTCGGGCCCTGGCCGAAGCCCGCGTCTGCCTTCGCCCGCGTCCTTCCACGACACCCACGGCGACCGCCACCGTGCCCGTGCCGGCCCCGACCGCACGGCGCCGCTCATGAGCACGCTGACCGCCGAACCCCTGCTGTTCGATGTGCCCACGCCCGTCGAACGGCTACTCCACCTCGCTGGCCAGTACACCCGGCACAACGACGCGCTCGACCTCCACCTTCGCGCCGCCACCGAGCCCGAGCCGCAGGCCCATACCGCCTCCGCTCAGCGACTGGCGGCCGACACCCGCATGGCCGTCCGCGCCATCAACGATCAACGGCTATACGAAAGCACCGAGTTGGCGGAGACAGTTGTGCAGCTGAAGCAGCTCGCCTTTCTCAGCGCCGCATCAGCGGACCACGGCGTACAGGTGGCGCGTGAGCTGACCGCCCTGGCTCCCGAGACCGCGGTGGGCTGCGCAGTGAGTCTCGCCGCCGAGACGCGGCGCCGTCGCGGGGCGAGCGCCATCGCGCCAGATGTGCGGCTCACTTCCGACCAGCGCTCCGCTCTGGCGCAGATCGCCTCCGGCCACGTCGTGGCCAGCAGCTCCCTGGGACGGGAGTTCACGCGCTCCCGCGATCCCAAGGTCCTGATGAGCACCCTGCGGACGCTGGAGTCGAAGGGCTTGGCCGAACGCACTCCGAACTCCGCGCTGCCCGCCTACCACGGCGGCCCGCCCCAGGACCGCGTACGCCTCACACCCGCCGGCATCACCGTCCTCGCCTCCGGCATCGGCCCACCTGCGGCCGGGCCAGACACCGCGCTGGGCGCCACGGCCCGCCCGATACCCGCCACCTCACAGGCAGCCACCCGAAGCCGCTGAACCGCCGCCCACAGGAGTCACCCATCCCCACGCCCCAACTCGACCTGCACGAACAAGTCCGCCAGCTTCGCCAGTTGGCCCGGGACTTCGAAGCCCTCCGCGCCCGCGTACGCGACGTCTCCTACACCCCCGGCACGGACGCGCTGCGCCGCATCAGCCCGCTCCTGCTCACGGCACAGGACCTCACGGCCACCGCCCTGGTGCGTCTGACCGCGCTCGACAACAGCGCGTACACCAACATCGCCGGCAGCCGCGCCAGCCTGGAGTTGCTGGCCTCGGTCGTGTCCTCTTCGTCGCTAGCCGGCACCGACCTCGCCCACGCGCTGCTCGCCAACCCCTACGAGGGCCAGCAGTTCGCCGGATATCCGGCCGACGACGAGGCGGTGCGTACCGCGCGGCACGCCGAGGCCATTCCACAGATGACCGGCCACCTCGATGACGCCGCCCACCAGCTCGACCTGAGCGCTATCGGATCCCACTACCTGGCCCACGGCATCACCGAAGACCTGTCATCCGAACAGGAGCACCAGGCGGCGCCTACTCAGCAGACAACCGTGCCAGACCTCACCCGCCCCCAGTACGACGCCCTCACGTCCTTCCTGGGCGGCGCACGGTTGTATGAGAGTTCCCAACGCGGACTGGGCGTCACACGCGTAGCCACCGACGACGGCGCCCGCGTGTCCATCGCCACCTACCGGGCCCTGGCCAAGCACCGGATGGTCACCGCCGACACCAGCACCTCGCTGTACCACGGGCAGAAGATCACCGTCACCGAGCAGGGCCAGCGAGCCCTGGCCAAGCCACGCCCGCACACCGCGCTGACCGCCGCCGCGACCGCCCCGCCCAAGATCGCGGCGAGGCAGGGGGTACGCCGGTGAACCCGTACACGCACGACGACCGGGTCATGATCTCGCCGCGGTACATGGCAGGCGCCGGAGACCGGATCGCCGACGTGATCGGCCCCCTCATCCACCTCTTCGGCTGGCGCCACGAGCACGACGCCGACACCGGGCACATCAACATCGACAGCCCCGACGGCAGCATGCTCCTCGACTTCAACCCGCTGCACCCGCTCGGCCGATGGGTCACCGTGGCCCACCATGAGCCGTTCTGGGAAGTGATGTTCAGCAGGCAGGCGCCCCTGGAGGCAGTCGCCGCCGTCACCCAGGCACTGCCTCAGCTGCTCGGCGATGCCCGGCACGCCGAACGCATCCCGATCACAGACATGCCCCTGGAACAGCTCGCCAAGCTGAACGACTGGTCCGCCGACGGCGACACTCTCACCTCACCCGACCTGTACTGCAGCCTGCGGCACACACCCGGCGAGAACATCTCCTGGCAGGCCGAGCACCTCTACTACGAAAACGAGCCGCTGGCCACCTTCACACAGGACACCCCCGAGGCGCTCGTCCGCACCTTCCTCGCCCACCTGGCCACGCCCTTGGCCGTGGAGCGGGCCTACGCCGATGTCCCCCTCAGCACACGGCACACGGACAGCGCCCTGATCACCCCCGTCCGCGGCGCCTCGGTGAACCCGCACGTCCATCACACCCTCACCCAGCTCGACCGCGCCACTGCACGCCGCCGCTGACGCCGCCCCGAAACGGAACCCCCCTGCCCCAGCACACCGCGTCCACCGCACCTGCCGAACAACTCCTGCTCCTGGGTGCCGACTTCACCCGGTACAACGACGCCCTTCTGCGACACCGGATCAACGGTCCCAGCCCCTCGACATTCCTCACCGCCCAGGCCGCCGCCGCCCAGCACCTGGCCCGAGCGGCGCTGGACATCGTGGACACCCTCAACGCCCAACGGATGTACCACAGCCCCGTAATCCGCTCCGTGTACGCACGCGTACGTCAGCTCGCTCACCTGGCCACGGACACCGCCGATCACCTCCTGGACGCCGCCGAAATCCTCGACCACACGCGCGCCGGACTCCCCGTCGAGACCGACGACTCGCTCCTGGTCACGCTGACCAGCGAGCAGGCCCTCGGAGAGGCCGGCGGCCGCCTCACTCTCGTCAGAGATCTGACCGCGCTCGGCGCCGACGACGCCCTCACAGCCGCCGAGGCGTACGTCGCCGAGCGGCTTCGCCGGGGCTTTTCGCTCCCTCACCAGCCCCCCGTCCTCACCGCGGCCCAGAACGCCGCACTGCGCGCCGTCGCACGCGGCGAGGTGACCATCGCCGACAACAAGCCCTACGTCCGCGCCGACGACCTGCGCGTGACGATCAGCACCGTGCGCGCCCTGGAGGCCCGCGGCCTCGTGACCCGCGAGGAGTGCCCGCTGTGGCTCACCGACGAGCGGGTCCACCTCACCCCCGACGGCTGCCGTGATCTCGCCGCCTCCTTCGGCCGCCCCAACCGCCTCGCACCCACCACGGCGCGACCCGCCGCGGCCCTGCCCCAGGCCACCGCCAGCCGCACCCGCTGACCCCCGCACCCGATCCTCGGGAGACGTCACGCCCACCGACGCCCCGCGTCCGGGTGGACCTGGGCGACCAGCGCAAGGGCGATGCCATACGGGGCGCACCTACTGCCCTTCGACCGCGCCGCACACACCGCCAAAGCCGCCCAGGACGCGGGCGCCGAACTCAGCACGGCGCTTACCCGCGACGTAGAGAACCAGCGCAGTCGATCCCACGCCGCTCGTCCTGCTCCGTCCCTCGCCCCACCAGTACGTCGAGTCGGCCACCGATCTGCTCGATGCCACCCCCGCCCTGCAAGGCCATCCCGCGCGACTCGCTCACGATCGTCAACCTGCCTGCGAGCGAGTCCCGTTGAGGTCCGACATCCGCACCCGTCACACCCAGGACTCCCCATTTCCCATCAGCCTCAGTTCCGCGCCCTCTCCCTGGGCGCGGGAGTTCAATCCAGCACCCTCCTCGCCCTGTCCGCCGCAGGCGCCCTTCCCAAGGTCGACTACGCGATATTCGCCGACACCGGCTGGGAACCAGCAGCCGTCTACACCCACCTGAACCGCCTCGAACGAGAAATCGCCGCACCAGCCGGAATACCCCTGCTGCGTGTCACATCCGGGAATATTCGCGACGACGCCCGCGACCCGGAGCATCGATTCGCCTCCATGCCCCTCTACATCCTCAACCAGGACGGGAAACAGGGCATGACCAGGCGCCAGTGCACCGGGGAATACAAGGTCAAACCTATAAAGAAGAAGGTCCGGGAACTCCTCGGATACCCCTACCCGAAGCGCATCCCAAAGAGCGTGTTCGTCGAGCAGTGGGTCGACATCTCCACCGATGAATTCCACCGAGCCAAAGATGCCGACGTCAAGTACATGCGCAACCGTCACCCACTCATCGACCTCAACTGGTCACGAGCAGATTGCATCCGATACCTGGCCTCTATCGGTCTGGCAGAAACACCAAAATCGAGTTGCTTGGGCTGCCCATTTCACGGAAATCAGCAGTGGCGAAATATCCGGGACACCAGCCCGCAGGAATGGGCGGACGTGGTCGCGTTCGACGCTGCCATCCGTCAGGGCAACGCCCGCGCCAACGCGGCCGGCAACCGGCTGCTCGGCCAGGCGTTCCTACACCGCTCCCGCGTGCCGCTCACCCAGGCCCCCATCGACCACGTCACGGCCGCCGAGTGGGCAGCGCGCCGACAGGAGCTCGACGACCCGGCCGCCACGGTCGAGGAGCTGGAAAACGGTGTGGCCGACGGCTGTTCTCCCTGGTCCTGCCGGGGTGAAGTCGAGCCGGTGCAGGACGACTTCGGGCTGGCCTCATGAGACGCATCATTCTCGACCTGTTCGCGGGTCCCGGCGGCTGGAGCCACGCGCTCACCGTCCTCGGCGCGCGGGACATCGGCCTGGAGTGGGACGAGTGGGCCTGCAAGACCCGGACCAGGGCCGGACAGTTGACGATCCGCACCGATGTCGCCCGCTATCCGGCATGGATCTTCTCCGGCCGGATCCTCGGCCTGATCGCCTCCCCTCCCTGTCAGGCATGGAGCATGGCGGGCAAGCGCCTCGGCCTGGTCGACCAGCCCCTCGTCCACCAAGCCGTCGCCGACCTCGCCGCCGGACGCGACACCCGCGAACAGCTGCTCGGCGCGTGCGCGGACGAACGCTCGCTCCTCGCCGCCGAGCCCATGCGCTACCTGCACGCCCTGAACCTGGTGGGCGAGCCCGAGTGGGTGCTCATGGAGGAAGTTCCCGATGTCCTGCCCCTTTGGAGGCAGTACGCGGCGATCTTGCGGACCTGGGGCTTCTCCGTATGGACCGGCATCCTCAACGCCGCCGACTACGGCGTCCCCCAGACAAGGCGACGGGCGATCCTGCTCGCCTCCCGCACCCGCACCGCCGAACCCCCGCCGCCCACCCACGCGCAGACCGCCGAACCGGAATCTCTCTTCGGGCCCGGCCGCGACCGCTGGCTGTCCATGGCCGAAGCCCTGGGTTGGGGCGCCACCGACCGCCCCGTGCCCACCGTGTGCGCTGGCGGCGGACCAGGAGGCGGCCCCGAACCCTTCCCCTCCGGCTCGCGCAAGACCCTGACCGACGCTCGCGACCGCGGCACCTGGACACCCCACCCCGACGCCGAATTCGTCCTGGCCTCCCGCCGGGAGGGCTCCGGCTGGGCCGCCCGGCACAGTGTCCGCGACAACCGCCCCGCAGATACGTCGACCCCCACGTTCACCGCCGAGGCGCACCGCTGGTCGTGGTCACTGCGCAGCAACAACCAGACCAACGCCACCGTGCGCCGGGCCGACGAGCCCGCCGGCACCCTGTTCTTCGGCCACCACGCCAACGAGTGCGTCTGGATCCCCGACACCGCCTCCGGCGTTCCGGACGACGAGCTGCGAGCGGCACCGGCCCCGATCAAGATCACCGCGCGGGAAGCAGGCGTGCTGCAGAGCTTCCCCGCCGACTATCCGTGGCAGGGCAACAAGGGCCAGACCTTCTCGCAGATCGGCAACGCCGTCCCCCCGCGCCTGGCCGCCCACCTGCTCGCCCCGCACCTCAACAAGCCCTTCAACCCCGACGACTTCACCCTCGCCGCCTGATGCCCCACGCCCCCGAACCCGACGAGGACGACGACCTCGACCGCGTGCCGGCGCCGAAGCCGGTCCACTACGCCGAGCAGGCCCTGCTCGGCGCCCTCCTCCTCGAACCTGTACGTCTGGCCGACACCGAGCCCCTGAACAGCCAGCACTTCGACAGCCACACCCACGCCGCGCTGTTCACCGCGATCCGCACACTCCCTCCGCCCGACCCAGCCGACCACGCCAAGGACACCGCCTGGCTCAACGCCGTGCTGGAGCACGCGCGTCCGCACGCTCCCGGCCTGAACGCCTCCTACCTGCACACCCTCATCCAGTTCTGCCCGCAGCCCAAGCATGCGGCGGCGTACGCCAGGATGATCCGCGCCGACAATGCCCGCAGGGTTCTGCGCGCCCACGCCGAGCGCCTCGCGTCCACCGCGAGCGACCCCGGCCTGCCCAACCCGGCCGCCGCGACGCTCGGCATGGCCGACGACCTCGGCCGCGTCCTGGACGCCCTCGCCGAACAGTTCGACCCGCGCTCCGGCTCCTTTCCCCGAACGCCGCTCCCCGCGGAGGTCCCACGGCAGGCCGACCAGGAGGACCTCGACGAAGAACGCCTCCTCCTGGCGACCGCCACCGCCTACCCGGCGGAGGTCCGCCAGATGCGGTGGTTGACCGAGGCGGACTTCCTGCTGCCGCTGCATGCCGCGCTCTGGCAGGCCATCACCGCGCTGGTCCACCGCGGCGGCATGGTCGACCCCATCACCGTCCTCGACGAGGCCCAACACCGCGGCCTGCTCACCGGCTCCCTCGCGCCCAAAGACGTGATGGCCCTGGTCTCCACGCCCGCAGGCTCCCCCGAGTACTGGGGCGAGAAGATCCTGCATCGCGCGCTCCTCGCCCGCGCCCAGACGGTCGCTGTACGGATCGCCGCCTACACCGACGACCTGGCCAACACCCCTCACCAGCTCGTCACCGGCAGCCGCCGCGCCCTGGCCGACCTGGGCTCCCTGCGTTCCCGCTGGATCCGCGCCACCGCGCCTGCGCCCGCTCCCGCCGAAATCCCGCCGGCACGCAGCGGGCAACCGCCCGGCGCTACCGGCCCGCCGCCCCAGCCAGCCCTACTCAGCGCTCGCAGCCGCCGTTGACCCCACGACAGGGCCTGGCCACCTCATGGCCGGGTCCGAACCCGAAACGAGCCAGCCTCTTCATGCCCGGCATTCCTCCCGACGCGCCCGTCCGCCTCGGTGTCCATGCCTCCCACCCCACCGCCCAGTCGCGGCGCCAATTCCCCAACTGATCCCAGGCGGTGAAGGTGGCGGGAGTGTAGCGGCGGATCCCCGGTTACCGAAACCGGGGATCCGCCGCATCCTTGTAGCTCCACCGCCACTTCCTGACCGCCCGTCGAAAGGCAGCACAGCGACGATCAATAACGTCACCGCCCCACGGCACGTCATGCCGGTTCCTAGTTCGTCACGCCGCGGCGTAACTGAGCCGGAACAGATCCCGCGCGCGCTCCAGGTCCTGCTCGGAACGGAGCTGAACCTCCAGATCTCCGGTGCCATGGTGGCCGAGCCCGGTCACATCCCGGGTGAAGCCCGGTACCAGGTCCACCGCCGTCGGAGCCGCTTTCAGGTAGACCAGCACCTTGGTCTGCTGGGGCGGGATGAGGCAGGCGAAGTTCCGCAGCCGTTGGTAGGCGCGGTATTGCTTGCGCTGCACCCGGGTGACGCCGTCTCCCAGGCCGACGAGGGTCTCGTCGACTGCCGCAGCCAGCTGCGCCATCGCACCGCCCTGCTGTCGAGCCGGCAGCGACCTGGGCGCGCGGCGGCGTACCCGCTTGCCTTCAGCCGAGTGCCCCGTGACTGAGGCTACGGTCTCGAGGCCGAACTGATCGCTGCCGTAGTACCGGTAGCGGACCAGGTCGATCGAGCGCCGGTGCTCGCGTACAGCGTGCGCGTCGTAACGGGTGAAGTCGCCGGCCACACAGATCAGCCGGGGTGCGCTCCACAGGATCTGGGACGCGGCCGCCGCCCCGAGCCGGTCGCGGACCAGGCCCCGGAAAGCGTCCTTGTGGTGCGTCAGCCAGGCCATGTAATAGAGGCCCTGGTTGATCACCCCTGCGTCGGTGCCGCGCTTGTACTCGACAATCACGGGCGCACCGTTCTCGTCGAGACCCAACGAATCGATCCGCCCGCCATCGACACAATCGATGACGTACTCGCTCGCCAGGAAGGTGACACCCAGCATCGTCTCCATGTGCGCCTCGACGAGGGCCTGCACATCCGCCTCGACCTCCGCAAGATGCGGCAGGACCTCGACTGCCCCGTCTGCCGTGTTGAACAGCTTCAGACCGACCACCCCCTCGACTCGCGATCACGATGCCAGAGGGGAACGCCACACAGCGCAGGGATATTTCCGCTGCCACCGCATTTCGAGATGGGACCAGCAAGCACGATGCACCGACAGGACAGCCCGCCGCATGACGCCCCCTACAGCCCGGCTCACATCCGATCCACCTGGGGCGGAACGGGAAGCGTGGAAGACGCCTCCAAGGCTTTCGGGTTTTCCCGGGCCAAGGGCTACGACCTGGTCCGCCGCGGCGAATTCCCCTGCCGCGTACTGCGCATCGGCCGCAGCACCCGCGTCGTCACCGCATCCCTGCTCCGCGTCCTCGACAGCGGCGAACCCGAGTACAGCGGTATCGGTGTCTGACCTTCAGGCCGGGTACCAGAGTCCGTTGCCGGATACTCGCAGGTTCTCAAGCCACATTTGCACGGCCGCTCGGTTCACCTCTGTGACCACGTAGTTGTGGTGTGGACGACCTCCCGTGCCCCGGCGACCAATCAGCCGTCGCCACCAGCAACCCTTGCTGCGCCCCTTCCCATGCGAGGACCAGGAGGAACGCGAGCTCCGTATCGGTGCATGGATCGGGAACCAGCGCAGCCGGGCCGCCACGCTCACCCCCAGCGGGTGGAACAGCTGTCCGCCATCGGCATGCGCTGGACGTAACGTCCGGAGAGATGGCGCGCGTTCCATCGTCAGCCGATACGCGGCGGCACACGAAGAGGCACCGGCTCTTCTTGCCCGTCCCATACAACACGGATCAGGGAGGGAATCCGCGCCTCCATCGACCCCGCCATCAGGAAGTCGTGCACCTCGCCCGGGGCCAGCGTCAGGTTCTCGGGCCAAGCCCCGTGCATGGCGGCAACCGCTTCCGTGATCCGCACGTTGGTCGCGATCGCCGTTCCGTAGTTGACCAACTGCCACTTCGCCTTGTTGGCATGCTCGAAGGCCAGCACAACGCGAGGCCGATTGGCCTCTTCCTCTGCCGCGCGCTGAACAGCGTCCGCCGTTCGCTGGTGGGCCAGGGTCTCCTCAGCAACAGCGGCGGTCTTCTCCGCAGCATCAGCCGAACGCTTGCCGTCACTTCTGGCCTTGAGGCTGATACCAATGGCTCCCAGTGACACAGCGAACGCAGCCCAAGCTGGTGCATCTCCCCAGTTCATGGGCGGACCTTACGACATCGCACTGACATCCAGCCGCCGCATCGGAATCGTGAGGACCCGGAGGATCGGGGGTTCCGCAGCAGGGTGCGCATGGGGAGCTGGCATGCCCGCGGCACACCGTCAGGAGCGGGCAGCAGTTTGTCCACGATCGGCAATACAGTGCAGAGACCGCAGTCGCAGACGGGCTGCATCCCTCAGGCCCGTACTACTGATCTACAGCGGCCTGGCTCGCACGTTCAGCGTGCCGCTTCCACGGGTAGCTGTCCCAGCCCGCATCCAGGATCGCATTGCGTCCGTGATTCTTGCCGACGAGGACAGAGTTGAGGGAGTAGGTCGACGCCAGAGGATCTTCTTGGCGTTGGCGGAGGAGCTGGCTCACCGACATGTCGCTTAGCGTTACAAGGTGCTCCAGTTCTGTGGCGCTGCAGACGGTCACGGGTATGTCCGTGTCCGGCTGCATCTCCTTCTGGAAGGGGGCGTTGGCGGTGTGGAAGGGCTCCATGGTCACGACGAGACCGTGCACGGGTCGGTCCGCGGGGAGGTGCCTGAAACTCGGGTCCCGGCCGGTGATCAGTGCAGCCGTGGTTCCCAGCTGCTTGTAGGCGTGCTTGATCTGGCGCAGGTCAGCGCTGGTGCGGTCCAGCACACCAAGACGTAGTGCTTCCGTAGGGCGCGTGGACTTCACTTCGACGAGCAGGACCAGGTCGTCGAACACAACGATCCAGTCAACGCTGCGTCGCTCGTCCCGATAGATGATCTCGGGGTAGACCTTGGCGTCGGCAAGTTGGCCGAGCTGGCGTCCTACGTATTGCTCGAAGAGGTCCCCGAGTTCCCTGGCGAAGTCGCTCTCAAAGTGGGCGATGCCCATGTAGTACAGACCGAGAGGGCTGCCCTTGGGAATGATCAGGTGAGATGAGGGGGCGAGGTAGCCCGCCCCGAAGCCGGACAAGAAGGGGCGGCCGCGCAGTGGGTTGTACTCAAAGCGGCGCAGGTGGGAGTCCCGACTCGACCGCTTAGTGTCGTTCTCGGCTTTGAAGGCCGCCAGATCGGTAACGAAGTGACGGTCCGTGATCTCTCGTATGGTGCGCGCGGGAATGATGGAGCAGATCTGCTCCATCTGGGGCTGGCTCAGCCACGCGGGATCGAAGCGCCCTTCGTTCCGAAGTGCGGCCACCTGCAGAAGCTGGGTGACACCGACGTAGTCGGACAGGGAACAGCCGAGAAGTTCTTGATCCCATCCGTCGACAAGGCATGTGGCGGTGCGGGCCGTCCTCGTCTGGCCGAACAGAGCGGCCGTCCGAGCGAGATCGTTGAAGCCGGACTCCTGGTAGGTGAACTGCTCGCCCGAGGTACGCAGCAACCAGCTGGCGACGGATTCGGCACTCCCCCCGTCACGGATCATGGGGTCGGTCAACGCCGCGTACGCGGCAAGCATGGCCATCAGATCGTTCTCGGTGCAGCTGCCGTCCCCGCGGTACTCGTTCCCGTAGGCGAGGCTGGTGCGCGCGACATCGGCGAGAGCCCACGGCGTGTACTTGCGGTATGGACTGTTCCACCACGTGTCGCTGTGCCAGCGGGCTGAGGCAGCGGCGATGACAGGCAGGAGGGCGCTGGGGCGCTGCTGCCTGACTCGCTGTACGTACTCGTGATCCGTGACCAGCCGGTCATAGAGCAATGCCGCCATGGATCAAGAGTGGCTGACCCAGTGGAGTACTGTCGCTGGAATTTCGCTCTCTGCTACGACCCGTCGAGGAAGGTCGATCACGTGCTTACCTCGATGATGGTGTCCGCGACTAGGACGGGCAGGTGGTTGATCGCCCGTTCCAAGAGCCGCTCGATAGGGACCGCGTGCGGGCTGGCATCGACGTTGATGTGCTTGCCCCAGGCCGCGGGCTCGTAGCGGGCAAGCATGGACAGCGTGTACAGCACAGCCCACCAGGCCATCAGCGGGTGTAGATCCCGCTTCATCGAGCCCAAGACCGGCAGGAAATACCGGCCCCCGGCGTAGCCGCGGGTCAAGGCCCTCAGGTGGGCCTGCCGCTCGGCCATGGTCGCCATCCCGTCGAACCCGGTGCCCACGCCCTCGGGCATCAGCCAGTTCATCGCCAGCTGGCCCCCGCCGTGGTCATAACGGACGTAGTTCGGAAGCGCCGACGCTCCCACATTCGAGTAGCTCTCGTGCTGGGCGACAGCCGCGTACGCAGTCAGAAAGTCGGCCAGCACCTTACGAGTGCCGGCCTTGACGATCCGGTCGGGAATGTTGCACACGAACACGCTGAGCAAGGAGTGGTCGCCTTCGTCGACGCTGCCCTCGCTTGTGTACAGCGGGGTGAGCCGGTCCCTGCTGGTGAGCGGGTAGTTGAGGTTCGGGGGCAACAGGTCCCAGACGTCCTCCAGGCGCACCGGGTCCGTCTCCCACACCGGTGAGTCGAGGACCTCGCTGACCTTCACGAAGCTGCCCTGGGTGCCGGGCGGATCGGTGCGGATCTCGATGTCGGGGAAGGGCAGGTGGAACCCCTTGCTCGTGATCCCGTGGGTGTTGAGGCGCCAGTCCTCGCCCTTGAGAGACCAGGCGGCGGCCGTGATGGCGCGGCCAGCCTGGCTGAGGCCGTAGAAGGCCAGGACCGGACTCGTGGCCGGGCCCACGACGGCGGCGGCGCGGAACAGCTGTTGAGCCTGTTCCAGGGCTGCCGAGTACGTCTTGCGCCGGGAGCCGGTATTGGCTCGGGCCGGCGGATTGGAGTGGCTGGCCCGCAGCCGCTCCCACGCCTCATCTGCGTCGAGATCGCTGTGCATGGCCGGGACGCTACCCGCTGTCGAGTTGACGCCGCTGGGTGAATTTTCCTCTCGCGTACGCGGTCGCGGATCTAAGCACGTGAGCCCAACTTGCCCATTTTTAATGACTCTTGACGGCTTTTCAGGTGTTCTGCAACGGTCATGTTCGCCAGCCCACGGCGGCCCGCGACCACTGGTAGGAGGAGGCGTCTGGAGCCGGGACGAGGCCAGTGTGCCGCGCCCCGCGTAAGCGTGCCCTATGCGGGTGCGCATCAGGGGCGCAGCCTCGACGTGCGCCCGAAAGCCACCCCTGGCGAGCGACGGCCGCTTGGTGCTGGCTGTGGACGTCTCCCCGTGGCTTCGGCCCGGCGCCGACACCTGCGCGGACATCAATCACCTGCCGCGCCCACCGACCACACCCCCGCCTCTCAACCAAGCTCTTCACCGCCTTTCGCCCATCGCGGGGTGGTCGCGTGTGGGAGGGGTGATGCCGGGCAGGCTGCTCGCATGCGACCTTCCCAAGGCCCTGGTCCCCGGCGTGCAGAGATGCCCGGCGATGCGCAGCGCCAGGACGATGAGCACGCTGGACCCCTCGCCGGGCTACCGGTCGTCAAGCAGGCCGAGTTGCTGTATGAGGAGACGGAGCAGCTCAAGGAGGCCTTGGAGCGGCGGCCGGCGATTGACGTGGCGCGCGGCGTGTTGATGGCGACCTGATCGTGCACCGAGGAAGAGGCGTGGCAGATGCTGGTCCGGGTGTCCCAGCACTCCAACAACAAGCTGCATGACGTGGCGCAAGCCGTGGTCGCGACCACGCAGCAGGTGCCCATGCCTGCCGATCTTCAAGACCACTTGGCGGCGGCGGTGGCGGCATGGCGCACTCGCCGTGCCGCCGGCGCGTAGGGCGCAGGTCCCTCGTAAGGGGTTGAGCGGCACCGTGCTCCGGTGGCCACGAAGCTGTCGCCATGATCACTCGCGCCAACGCAGGTCCAGGCCAAAGCCATTCACGGCGAACAGGGAGCGCGCGCCGAGGCACCGAGCGCCTCGACAGGTGATGCGAGGCACATTTCGGGCTCCCCCCAGAGTCGGCCGGTCTCCCTTCCTCTCCGGTCTCCGGTCATCCCGCCCGCAACGGCTCACCACCGTCCGCCCCCACACCTGGCCGTCACCGGACCTTCACGTGGGAGGGCTGTTGGCCACCGCGGGGTTTCAACCCGTCAGGTGTTACCGGCCGGGAGGCATCTGCGCTGTGATCGCCGTCGCTGTGTCGCTGCTACCCATGCTGGGCCTGCTGCTGTACGGAATGGACCGCTGCGAGGACTGGCTGCAGGGCAGGCCGCGGGCCACACGCTACGCCCGCAGGGGCCATCTGCGTCTGGTCCACAGCACCAGTCGGCCATCCGCCGACCACGACCCGGCCCCGCACTCCCCGCGGCACCTCGATGCGGCCTGAAAATGTCAGAGTTCAAACGGTGTCGGCTGCGCCGGGTCATACTGCCGACCGCAGCGGTGACGGCTGCACTGCTGGTGGATTGCTCGGCTGATCCGAGCATGGGCCTGCGTTTGAGGCGGTAGCCGGTGCAGGGATCCGGTGGCCGGGCCGGTGATCTTGAACGCTCCCGGGGCTGCTGGCGTGACGCCTTGATCCGCTGCGTGCTTGCGCCGGCGGCCGCGTCCATGAGCGTGTCATTCGGGCGGGTCGATGTGTGCGTCGAGGTGCTGCCAGCAGCGGTGGACGTGGTGTTCCGCCTCGCGTACGGCGCACGCGGCGGCGTCCGAGGGTCCCGCTGCGGATGGCGCGGGCTGGTCGGAGCCGGATGTGGGGCGTCGGCGTGGTGGGCGGCCGGTGCGGGCGGGGTGCCGTCGGCCGCCCTGGTGGAGGACTGCGGCCCGGGCGAAAAGGATCATGGTGGTGACGGCGGCGGCTGTCAGTGCGGTAGCCGTGTGCTGGTCCGACATGGCGGGGAGGTCCTTCGTGCGGATACGGGCAGCGAGGTGGCAGGGCCGATATCCGTGCGGTGCGGCCCTGACACCTCCTGGTGCGCGTCAGCCGGGCCAGGTTCCGGTCAGACGGCGGGCGGCGGTGGCGCCACCCCGGTCGACGGCAGCTTTCACACCGGCGAAGATCGCTCCCTGCAGGACGGCTGCCGACACCACCTCGCGCCAGGTGCGGTGCTCGTCGGTGGCGTCGGGGGCGTCTTCATCGTGTCCGAGCTGCTTCCAAACCTGCTTGAACAGCCCGCCGGCCAGGACGCCGCTGACGGCGCCCATGGCCAGACCGACCGGCTTCTAGGCAACCTTCGAGGCCTTCATCAGTGCCTCCGGGCGCGACGGATGACCAGCAGCGCGATGAGCGCGCCGGCCGCAGCGAGCAGCGGGACCCGGTTGGCGCGGGCCACCTGCATGCCCTGGCCGGCCCTCTCCCGCACCGGTTCCGGGGCCTTGTCCCGGGCGAACTCGCCGAGGTGCGCGGCCTTGTCGTGGACCTGTGCGGTGGCCGCAGCGGCCTTGGCGCGTACCGGCTCGGGCGTCTTGTCCTGCACCACGTGGGCCGCGTGCGCGGCCTTGTCCTTCAGCTGGGTCTTGACGTGTGTGGTCTTGGCGGCGACCTGCTGCTTGACAGCCGTGGTCTTCTCCGCCGCGCGGGTCTTGACGTCGGTCTTGGCCGCGAGCGCCTCGACGGTCTCGCCGAGCTCTTCACGGTTCGCCTCGACCTGTTCGCGCAGTTCCTCCGGGGAAGGCACTGCCTCATCACCCTGCGGCTTGTCCTGGGTCATCGCTGTGCCCTCTCCTTGATCTCGGCCACATCGGCCTTAACGCCGTCCACCGCCTGCTCGGGCGTGGGCGGGGATGCCTTGCTGACCTGCTGCTTGCCGAGCGCCGCCATCAGCGCGGTGACGCCGGCCAGCACGCCGGTGACGATCAGCGCCGCCACCCACACATCCATAACGAGCGACAGCGCGGCAATCACGGTGGCCACCAGGGCCTGCAGGGTGAGCACCCCCATCAGGCCGGCCCCGCCGAACAAGCCGCCGCCCTTGCCGAACCGCTTGCCCTTCTCGGTCATCTCCGCCTGCGCCAGCCGCATCTCGTCGCGCACCAGCTGGGAGAGCTGCTGCGAGGCACGCTGGACCAGCTCGCCCACCGGTTCCTGCGCGCTGCTGCCCGGGCGGGCAGGGCCATCTGCTGTCATGAGTGCTCACCTGTCCTTCGTTCCCGTCGGACCGGCTGCCCGAGTACCCCGGCAGCCAAGCATCACCGCTCACAGCACCCGTCGCCACGGCAGACGGAGTGCGGCCCGGACCAGGGCGGCCGCGGCGATCCCGATTACTGCGCCGGCGGCCACGTCGGAGGGGTAGTGCGCGCCGCTGTGCACCCGCTCCGCCGCCACCAGCACTGCCGACACTCCACAGGCGGCCCCGGCGGCCGGCCACACCGGCGCGACGGCGCCCGCGAAGCCGAAGGCAGCGAGATCTCGGTCAGGGCGGGCAGGAGGGTGCCCGGCTCGGCGCACGAGAGCCGCACCCAGCGGCGCACCGCCGTCACGTCATCGCTCGCCGCCGTGTTGTCCGCCGTCATGCTGGCCCCCTGCTCTGCGGCGATCTAACCTTGGGCTTTCACAAGCAGTGCCGTCCACCGCTTGACCAGAGATGCGAGGAGCGCTCCTGACCTGCACAGATGGGACCCGTGGAGAGTCCTGGCCGTTGCTGCGGAAGCGCACTTCTCGGATGAAGAGTGCTGACCTGTATCTGCAAGTCCGCGTCCAGCGCGACGGCCGTGGGATCAGACGGGTGAGGTGCTGCTGGTCGAGACAGTCCACAACACCGGCCCGCGACAGGCGATAATGATCGTTAGCTGCCTGTGCGTATCACTTGGGGGGTCTTGTGAGTCTGAGTCCGCGTGAGGTGTTTCTCCGGCTTGTTCATGGGGTCGCCGACGGGAACTCAAGCGAGTTGCCTGACCTGTACGGCGAGGTTACCGATGTCCGGCATCCGATGGCGACGCCGGAGTCCGAGCCGTTGACGAGTCGGCGTGCGCTCCGGGAGCACTTCACGGTGCCGCCGGAGATTCGGGAGTCCTTGCCGAAGAAGAGTGTCGTCGATGTCGTCGTGCACGAGACCGCCGATCCTGAAGTGATCGTCGCCGAGTTCGCCTACGAGTTCACGTTGCCGGACGACTCCAGGTCCAAGGTGCCCTGCGTCTTCGTCATGCGTGTGCGGGACGGTCAGATCATCGAGTCTCGCGACTACATCGACCCGATCCGTACGTACACGGCACGCGGGGACCTCGACCGCCTCCTCGCGTCGTTGCGCAAGGGCGTTTCCTAACCTCGCGCTTTCCGAGGTGGGCTGTCCATCTGTTGATGATGAACGTAGAAAGTGCCTCTGACCAGTGAGAATGAGGATTTCTGAGGTCCTTGTTCCCGCCACCGCCGGAGGCACTTTCCAGGTGAAAAAGCGTATCGAGTCCGCGTGACCGCCCCGAGGACGGTGGTCGCGGAGTGGCTTCGCAGGCCGGTGCAGTGCTGCTGGTCGAGACGGCCCGCAAGACCGGTCTGGATGCGGCGATGTCGGCGGCGCTTGAGCCGTGGCGCAAGCCGCGGGCGGTGCACGATCCGGGAAAGATCCTGCTCGATGTGGCGCTTGCCGTCGCGCTGGGCGGGGAGTGCCTTGCCGACGTGGCCCTGTGCGGGCTGCGCCGGCCGTGTTCGGGCCGGTGGCCTCCGACCCGACGGTCTCTCGCCTGTTCGGACAGCTGGCTTCGGGCGGCAAGCGGGTCCTGGCCGCGCTGCGCACCGCCCGTACCGAAGTGCGTGAACACGTCTGGCGGTTGGCCGGTGACGCGGCGCCGGATGCGGGCGGGCAGGTGATCGTGGACATCGACGGGGTCCTCGTCCTGGCGCACTCGAGAAGCAGGACGCCGCGACCTGGAAGAAGACGTTCGGGCACCAACCCGCTGATGGGGTTCGTCGACCACTCCCGCGGCGGGTCCGGCGAGCCGGTCGTGGGCCTGCTGCGGCCCGGCAACGCCTGCTCCAACACCGCCGCCGACCACATCGAAGCCACGAAACTGGCCCTGGCCCAGCTGCCGAAACGGCTCCGGCGGGGGCGTCAGACACTGATCCGTACCGACTCCGGCGGCGGCACCCACGAGTTCGTCGCCTGGCTCGCTCGGCGCGGGCGGTGGCTGTCGTACTCGGTCGGGATGACCAGCACCGACGCCGTCCACCAGGCCGTCCTGAAGGTCCCAACCTCGGCCTGGACACCGGCCGTGGAACCCGACGGCGACATCCGCGACGACGCCTGGGTGGCCGAACTCGCCGGCGACTGCCTGACGGGCTGGCCGAAGGGCCTGCGGCTGATCGTGCGCAAGGAGCGGCCGCACCCCGGTGCCCAGTTGCGTTTCACCGACGCCGACGGCATGCGGTTGACCTGCTTCGCCACCAACACGGCCAGCGAGGCGATCGCCGCCCTCGAACTGCGCCACCGGCAGCGGGCCCGTGCTGAGGACCGCATCCGCGCCGCCCGTACCACCGGTATGCGCAATCTCCGACCGGCTCCAGGCCCTACCGAACCCCAGCTGACCAGCACATTCCGCCCCTGCGAGCAGCACCAGCCCACCGGAGCCGTGGAACCCTGGCGCACACCCGACGCGACAGCCGGGCACTCAACCTGCCCAGACTCCGGAATTCCGCACCAACACTCGCCACAAAGGGTCCGTCAGCAAGCTGACGGACCCTCATGCAAGATCGAGGCTAATGTGGTCCGTCGGCGTCAGCGGCCCTTGATGATCCGGCTGATCCCGTACGGAACCTCCTCCGCCACCACGAACAGCGGTTCCAGGATTCCATAGCTATCGAGCAGCAGACCAGAATCACCCGTGACCGTCAGGGCCGTCCTTCTTGCACCGCTCCAGCATCTGATGTTCTGTCAGGCCACCGTCCGCTCGGCCTGGTCAGGAACCAGCGCATGCAGCTCAATACTGCAGAGATTCGTATCCAGCACGACTTTGAGCCTTAAAGTTTTCGGCATGGATGTTGATGCTGCCCGGGAAGCCATACGCCTGCAGGACAAGCTCGCGCGGCAACGGCTGGTACCCGTCCTCCGCAAGGTTGCAGCGGAAGGTGACGCCCATGCCGATGCCCTCACTCCGTGGCTCGGCAGGGCCTGGAAGAGGAACTCCGGAACCTGGGGCGACTCAGACCCCCTGGGACGCCTGAAGAATGGTGCCGAGAGCGCCTTCATCGCTGCCAAGAAGTGGGCTGAGGGATCAACCCTGAAAACATCTTGGGAGGAGGTGGGGAAGGCCGTACGTGATCTGCAATACCACCCCCCTTCCCTCCGTCAGGTTGAGAACAGCCACCATGGGGACAGCCCCTACGAGGGCGTGGGTAAGCCTCCGCCCTTCACGCGGAGAAGACACACCGAGACAGCCGTGCAAACCCTGCATGACCACATCAGGGAACTTGCCGAGCTCCTGAGGAAACCCCCCGATGGACTCCTGGTGATACCGCGTCAGGCCCATGCCCCCCGGTACGGGAACTTGGAGGAAGGACGCCTCGGCCGTCTGGTAAACGAAGACCTAGCAGCCACGGTGAACAGAGGAAGCGCTTTGTCGGAGCGCCTAGCGCAAGGCAACGCGGACTGGCCAGAGGCACACACATGGATCAAAGATGCGGGCAACTTACTACGCGTTTCGCTGGGTAGCGTGGCCGCAGGGTTGCACACGATGGACGCGGCTGTCGCGGCATGCCAGAGCCCCCTTGTCGCTGACTCCCGCCTCCTCGCCCGCGCCTACACCGTATTCGCCCTGTCCTACCTGAACGAGGTGCAGACCCGCATGCCTGACTACATCGAGGCTTCCAGCCAACAGCCCGACCCTCACGTATCTATGACATTCAGCGGGGGAACTTTCATCGGTGGTCAGTTTGCAGCCCGGATCAACAACGTTCATTCTGCGATAACTGGCATGCACCAAGAGGGCCGCATTGACGTTGCCGAGGCCCTTCGGGCTCTCCAGCAGGCCGTCATGACCGACAGCATGGAAGACGAGCGTAGAAGTGACCTTCTAGACAACGTTGAGTACTTGGCACAGGCTGCCGCAACACCGCCCGAGGAGCGTAACAAGGGTATTTCCCGGGCCGCTCTCGCGGCGCTAACAGCAGCCGCTGCCGGTGGCTCCGCACTCAGTAGTGCACTGGATTCATGGGGCTCGGTCCTGCATAAGCTCTTCAGTTGAGCCGGTGGGACTGCTGCCGCGGCCTCATCACCACAGGAGTAACTCGCGCTGCGGTCGTTCAAGAGACACTGAGATCGCCAGTTGTATCTGCCCAAGTCCTGGACCGACGACCGCGACCGCTGCCGCGCCGCCCGCATCCCTGACGAGCGGGCCTTCGCCACCAAGCCCGACCTGGCCAAGGCAATGGTGCTGCGGGCGATCGTCTCGCCGCTGCCGGTCGCCTGGGTGACCGCGGATGCCGCCTACGGCCAGGGGTGGCGGCTGCGCCGCATGCTGGCTGGCCTGGCATCGCGGGACCCGGCGGACCTTTGGAAAGGCGGGACGGGTTGACCACGGTTCGGTCACCATCTTCCCTGGCAGGCGCCGGGCTCGGCCCAGATGTCGAGCGCGACGACGTCGACGGAACGGCCGTACTGTTCGAGGACGTGCCCCAGCAGTTTCTCGTGTCGCAGCGTGATCACCCGCTCGCGATGTCCAGACCGGGGTGGGCCGCCGCGAGCCGGGGATCCAAGCGCCGTCCGTCGGTCACGGAGTGCAGGCTCGTCTGGAAGATGACGTTGCGGGTGCCGCTGACGGCTACGCAGTCACGGTCTCCGGAGGGCGGATGAGCGAGTACCCCGTGTCGGGCACGTCCGCTGGCGGCCCGGTGGCCCCGAAGGTGGCGGTAGGTGGTGAGCTCGCCGAAGGCCCCGTCCAGGCCAACGACGCGCGCACCAGGACAGCGGGCACGGTGGTGAACTGCTCGCCGGGCGTGAGCGTGCGACGCCACTGGTGAGACGCGTCGTCAGGCCCGAACAGGGCGAGGTGGGCGGCGCCCTTACCGCCGTCGGTGAGCGCGGCGCCCGGCAGGTGCCGGCTGGTCGACCAGGTGCTCTGCGCGTACCGCTCGAAGCGCCCCGGCGCGATCGACACGGGACAGTAGTTCATCCGCGCCGGGCGGACGGCGGGCAGAGTTTGCGGTAAGGCGCGTCAGGGATGGAGGCGTGCCACTCGGTGGGTGTGAGAGCGGACTTCGTGGCGGCGCAGATGAACATCGCAATGGAGTCTGGAGTGATGGGATAGCGCTGGAGCGAGGCGTGGAGGCTGCTGGCGTACAGGGCCTCGCTGTCAGGCGCGAAGGAGAGGGAGATGATGCTCTCGCCGAAGCTGACCAGGTTGGTCCCCAGCGGCTCGTCGCCAGTGGTGTCCCAGAGTTGGATACTGCCCAAGCGGCCGCCGACCGCGAGGGTGGTGCCGTCGGGGCTGAAGCTGAGAGCGCTGACCCCCTCTGCCGGCTCGCCCACAGGGGCGGGGAAGGTGCTCGGCAGGGTGCCGATGCTGTGGCGAGCGTCGCTGTCCCATAGGGTGACGCGCCCGGACGCGTCGCCCACTGCCAGCTTGCTGCCGTCCGCGTCGAAGGCGAGGGCCGTCACTTCTTCACCCCGGCCGAGGGCGCGGACGGCTGTTCGCCCGACCGGGAGTTCGGCAGTCCCGTCGGCGCCGACGAGCAGCCGCCCGTCGGGTCTGATCGTCGGGGAGGCGGTGTCCAGGCCCGGTAGGACGGCGGTTCTACGGCCACGCTCGGTTTCCCAGACCTCACCGTAGCGGCCGTTATCGTCCGTGCGTGTGGTCAGCAACATCGTGCCCCCGGGGCTGAGCGCGACTCCCGTGACCGCGGGCGCCGGCCGCGGTGCGACGTCAACGACAGCCTGTTGGCGGGCCTGTGGGATGTCCCAGAGGATGAACGTCTGCCGCGCCGCCGTACGACCGGGGGCGGTGATGCCGTATGTGAAGGTCTTGCCATCCGGGCTGAAGCCCATGACGGCGGTCATGCCCCCGGGGGCGACCGGCCCGGAGCCGACGGCGGGCGGGGACGGGGCGGGGAGCGTGTGCGCCGGCCGCCCGCCGCCAATGTCTCGCAGTTGGACGACATAGTGGTCACCGGTGCCCACGGCGGTGGCAACCGTGCGGCCGTCCGGGCTGAGCAGGGTGCTGTCCGAAGCCTTGGCATTGTCTGCCGGGGTCAGGCTCGCTGCCAGGTCGAAGGTGTGGACGGTCCCGTCCGCGAGGTAGCGGAGCAGGGGGTGGTGGGCGTCCCAGGCGAGGCCGGCCACCTGGTGGCCGGGCACGGAGTGCCGGAAGACGGGCCTGACTGTCGACAGGTTCCACACGGTGATCTCGTCCGACCCCGCGGCAGCGAGGAACTCGTCGCCGCCGCCGAACACTATGCGCTCGATGCCGGGAGAGTCGAGGTCGGCGAGCAGTCGGCCCGAGGTCAGGTCCCACACCCGTACGCCGTTGTCGGACACGGCGGCGAGCCGCTTGCCGGCGGGGTCGAACGCAAGTTGTGAGCTGGCCTCGCCGCAGGTGTTCCCACCCGTGCTCGTCCAAGCACCGGGGACTGGGTGGTTGCCGCCGAGGTCCTGGACGACGAGTGAGCCACCGGCGAGGCATGCGGCCACCAGCCGGTTCCCGGGACCGACGGTCACGTTCGCCGGGCTGTCCGCCGCCGCCTGGTACAGCAATCGGCCATCCGACACGGCGCGTACCTGGACCTGGGACCGGCCGACGGCGCTCACCAGGTAGCTGGCTCCGGAGGCGGGAAAGTCGGGCAGGTAGGAGTCCTTGGACAGCTCGTTCACGGATCCCGTCCAGACATGGGTACGTGTGTCCCACAGCCGCCAGCCGGTGCCGCTGTCGAGAGCGACCACTCGGCCGTCGGGGTCAGCGGCCAACACGGTGCCGGGCAATCGCCCCGAGGCACGCTCGGCGTGTGTGGCCACGTCCCAGGTATGCCACGACCTGTCGCGCACACTGAGCAGCGTCCCGCCGGATTCGACGAGGAACCGCCGGCTCCCGACGCCTGCCCCGGGGTCACTGAAGGCGTCCGACTCGCGCTGCGTGAGGGCACCGAACAGAGCGGCTCGTGCTTCGGGTATCGGCGCGATCCGCCAGGCGGCAAGGCTGAGGAGCAGGGCGGTTCGGGGGTCGGTGGTCCGGGCTGCAGCGGCCAGTTCGGCGACCCGGACGGCGGTGGCCGCGCTCTTCTCCCGTTCAGTGGTGAGGTGCTGTTGCCAGGCGAGCATACTGACGATCAAGGCGATCGCCAGCATGGCTGAGAATGCGGCGACCAGGCGCCGTGTCCGCGTCCTGGCACGGGCGGTGGTGCGTTGCTCAGCCGCGCGGGCATCGAGGGCGGCAGTGAGATAGGCCTTCTCGACCGGACAGAGGTCGTGGTCCCGGTCGGACGGCAGCAGGATCTTCGCGACCGGCTCCAGCTGGTCCCCCGTGTACAGAGCGCCTGGGTCGCGTCCCATGTCGTGCCACGTCCGTGCGGCATCGGTGAGCCGCCGGCGCAGGCTGAGCCGTTCACGGTCCTCGTCTATCCAGCGTTGCAGTCGGGGCCAGCCGGTGATCAGGGCCTCGTGCGCCAGTTGCACCGTGTCGCCGTCGATGGTGAGCAGACGGGCCGCGGCCAGCCGCTCGACCGCCGTGTCCAGCTCGGGGCAGTGCCATGCATCCAGTTCGGTCCGGCGGGCGGGGCGGCTGGTGTCGGGAGCGCCGTCACCCGGGACGATCAGCCGCAGCATCAGGCGGCGGGCGGCGCCCGCCTGGCCGGGGGAAAGCTGCCCGTACACACTCTCGGCTGTGGCGGCGATGGCCCCAGTGATGCCTCCGGCCGCCTCGTACGCCTCCAGAGTGAGCACGCACCCGCGCCGCCGCCTCCAGGTCTCCAGAAGTGCGTGCGAGAACATCGGCAGGGCGCCGGGACGGTCGACGACCTCCTCGACGATGCGGGCGGTCAGCTCCCGTTCGACGCGCAGCCCCGCGGCTGCGGCCGGCCGGGTGACCGCTTCCTGCAGTTCCAGGGTGCTCATCGGTCCCATGAGCAGGCCGGAGCGGCTCAGTGCGTCGGCGAGCCCGGGGTGCTCGGCACACCGTGCATAGAAGTCGGCGCGCATGGCGATCACCGCGTGCAGTCGGGACTCCGGCTCCCGCGCGGTGAGCAGCAGGTCGATGAAGCGTGTTCGTTCCCGTGGGTCCGGGCACAGCGTGAACAGTTCCTCGAACTGGTCCACGATCACCCAGCTATCCGGTTCATCCGCCTTGGGCGTCAAGAGGTGGCCGTAGCGGGAGACAGGACGTTCTCCCGGCGTGAGAATCCTGATCGCGGCGGGCGTGGGCGCCTCCTGCGCGAGTTCCTGGAGGCGAGGGACGAGGCCGGCGCGCAGGAGTGAGGACTTGCCGCTGCCGGAGGCGCCGAGCAGGGCAGCGAAGCGGTTCTCCCGCACGAGCACGAGGGCGTCCTTCACGAAGCGCTCCCGGCCGAAGAACCCGGCGCGGTCCTGCGGTTCGAAGCGCGCCAGACCCCGGTAGGGCGCCTGGCTCTCCCGGTCGTGATGTGCGGCCTCCGGCACGCCCGCGACCGCGTCTGCCGCCGCCTTCCACCGCTGTTCCCATTCCTCCGGATCGGCGCCGCAGACCTCCGCGTACGCCAGCACCACGGCCAGAGAGGGCAGGCGGGTGCCGGCCGCCGCCTGGGACAGCGTCGTCACGGAGAACTCGCCACGCTCGGCCATGGACCGGTAGGAGGGGTTCCCCGCGCGCTTGCGAAGCGCACGGAGTTCGTGAGCGAGACGTTGGACCGGCCCCGCAGCGGGATCGATCGCCCGTTCGGGCCTTCCCATGACGATCCCTTCACGGATGATGATTTCTTCACATTCTCGGCACTATCAGCGACGGCGATGGGTGATCGCAAGAGCCGGATGGGCCGAGGGCCGGTGACTTCCGTCACCGGCCCTCGGCTTCTTGGGGTCCGAACGCTCTGTGTCGGTCAGGCGTTCTCGTAGATGCTCAGGTCGTTCTTCCAATTGGTGATGGTGTCGGGGTAAACGGTTCCGTCGATGGGCGGAGTGACGATGAACTGGTCGTCCTTGTCGCCTTGGGCGGCGAACGTCTCGTAGTTCAGGCCGTCGCAGTCGGCCAGCCAGCGGTTGCCGTCAGCGCCTTCGTCCATGCACTCGCCGTTGTAGGCCATCAGCTCGTCGCCGTCCATGAAGAACACCTGGTGCGAGTTGGTCGCGTAGTCGCAGGTGGCCAGTTCGACCTTGCTGTAGCTGCCCGTGGCGTTGAGGCACTGGTTGCCCTGGGAGATCGCGTAGGCGATCGCGCCGTCGCCGTTGGTGTACCCCAGCTTCGTGATGGTCCACGTGTAGTACTCGTTGTTGCCGCTGCCGGAGTGCAGATCCGTGTGGTCGTAGCCGGTGTGACGGGAGTCGTCCACCGCGCGGATCTCGACATTGGTGGCCGACTTCGACGTGGCGGCAGCCTGCACGACGGAGCCGTGGCCGTCGGCGGTGGCGGGACGGATGGAGCCACCTCCGGTGTAGCCGATGCCTGCCACCGGGCTCCACCAACCGGCCGCCACGAGGACGTTGCTGTTGATCCAATCCGCCGCGTTCTGCATGTAGGTGATGAAGCCGGAGCCGAGACCGCCGATCCGGTTCCCCACGGACGTGACGGCCTTGCCGGCCTCGCCCAGCGTGGACGTCACACCCTGCTCGATGTAGTGCTCCGAAAGTGAGTCCAGCCCGGAGAAGGTCAGCATCGAGACCATCGCGTCCAGCAGGGCGTAGCCGGCGGTCTTCCAGTCGATGGTTCCGTCGGTCAGGTACTGGAAGACGAAGGACCCGACGAAACCGCCGAGGAACGCGGCGACGCGGACTCCCCACTTGCAGGCGGCCGGTGCGAGATAGCAGATGATGGTGCTGGCCAGGACGGTAATGGTCGCGTCCACCGCGATCTCGACCGCCCGTGCGCTGATGTAGGACCAGACCGTCTGCTGCGCGCCGAGCTTGCCCCTGCAGTCGGCGACCGCCTTCTGCCGGACGGTGCGCAGGGCGGCGGCCTGCTGGACGGTGAGCGTGCGGGGGGCCGCGGCCGGCTGAACCGTGACCGTGGCAGGGCCTCCCTCGGCCGACGGCCCGGACTTGCCCGGGGGCTGCACGCCGTAGGAGGCCTCGATGGAGTCAGCGGACTGGTCGCAGAGCTGTGTGATCGAGACCTTGTGCAGCGTGGCCCTGTGCGTGGGCATCGTCGGGCCGAGCACGGCGGAGGCCAGGGCGAGGGCCAGGATGGCGATCATGGCCGTCTTCCACAGGGAGATCTTGGTCGGCCCTCTGCGAAGCATCGGGCTCATACGGATTATGGACTGCACAGCGGCAACTCCTTGTCACAGCCGGGAGGAATGGGCACTCGTGCGGGGGTGCTCCAAGGGATGAGGTCAGATCCTGTTGCGCGAGGAGTTGTTCGGCAACGCTGGACATGGGGCAAACAATTGCCTCCACCCAGCGGCTGACCAGGCATTCTCCGGTGGGCGAAGAACATGTGCCGCATGATCCGCCGCGCACGTCCGGCGGCAACGCTGGTGTGGAGCGTGAACCGGAGAACACGACGGCGCATCTGGGAGCGACCGTCGCAATCCGGCGTGGGAACGGAGCCGGCGTCCCACAGACGCCTGCTCTCCCCCAGAGGGAGTGCTCAGCACCTCACGGTCAGAAGCACCAGATGGGTTTCCGCTACGCGCCTGACGTAGTCGACCGCGCTGCGGGTGGCCACGAAGTGCAGCTCCACTTTGCGGAAACGGACGACAGTGGAGCGCACATCGGGCCCCTGATGCGGCATTCAGCGCAAGGCATCCCGCGTGCGGCAGCAGCCCTTGGGCCGCACGGTAGGTAGGCCGGGTGGCGAAGCGTAACCGTCTGCCCAGAGACTGGGCCGGCAGCAGAACGACCTCTGCGACACGCTCGAGGCGCTCGCCGACTCGGTCTTCGCCCCGTTCATGAACTGCCGACTTCTCGGCATAGCCCTGTCCGTCGTGTCTCTTTCGTGAACGGCGTCCGCGCGGTCGCCGCGCCGCCGGCGACCGGTCACACGGTGCTCCTCAAGCCCAGCGAAGAAGCTTCGCGGGCCTGCGGGCTGTTCATCACCGACGTGCTGCGCGACGCCGGGCTGCCGCGCCGACCCCAAGGCACGGGTGGTGAACTTCACCGGGTCGACCGACGTAGCCGCGTCACGGCGCCGGATGAAAACCGAGTACTTGCACAAAAACGCCGACGCGCCCGGGAGGACTCTCGGCCGAGGCCGTTGATGTCTTTCCGGTGCAGCGGCTCAGCTGTGGACTCCCCGGATACGGTCAATCACACACAGGGGCTCCGCGGGTGGAGCGTCTCCGCGCCAGGCGACGTGCTGGTCGGGACGGATGAGGACCAGGTCACGCTCGTAGAGGGCGCGGGCGTGACCGTCGCGTACGTCGACGACCCCGAGAGGGACGTCTCGTGCGGCGGCTGCGTCGGTGAAGGCGCTGACGTCGTGGTCGGCGAATCGCAGCAGGGTGAACCCACGGTGGAAGAGGTCGAACAGGGCACAGCCGTCCTGCAGAAGCAGGCTCGGTGGTCTGGCGCCCGGCCAGGTGCTCGGCGTGTACTCAGCCGTCGTCTGAGGCGGAGCCTGGCCACCGGCTTCGTGACACACCGCGGGCGAGGTGTCGTAGCGATAGCCGAGTTCGATGCCGAGGGCCTCGTTCTCCAGGTTTCCCAGGTCGCTGATCTCACGGCCGAGTCTCTGGCGGGCGCGTGCCCCGAGCCATCGTTCACTGTGCACTGCGGTCCGGTAGGCCGCCTTCACCGCTCCCCGGACGACGCTGTGCCGGGCGGCGGCCGCGCGGTTGCGCAGCGCCACGGCCCGGCGCTCGTACTCATAGGCACGTAGCAGTCCGGGCGTCCCCCACCCCTGGAGCACCGCGGCCAGCGCCCAGCCGAGTCCGACGGCGTCGCCGACGCCGGTGTTCATGCCGTAGCCGCCGACGGGGGGCACCTGGTGGACGGCGTCCCCGGCGAGCCAGACCCGGCCGCGACCATAGGAGTCGGCGACGGTGAGCCTCGGCCTCCAGGCGTTGGCGACCAGGACGTGCATTTCGAACCTGCGACCGACGCGGTCGTAGACGAACTCCCGGGGATCGATGCTGTCGGCGTCGGTTCCGACCCCCAGAGGCGCATGGAGGGTAAAGGTGTCACCGTCGTTCTGTGAGATCAGCGTCCATCCCTCTGGGGACTGCAGGTGCCACACGTTGCCGAAACGGCGGAAGACATCTGTGTCGGGCGTGGTGAAGTGCACCAGGTAGAACCGACCGTCCATGGGCCGTTCCCGGGTGGCTTTGTAGGCCCGCGCCATCGTCGCCACTGTCGTGGGAAGCCCCAGCTCCTTGATGAGCGTCCGCCGCAGGTCGATCTCGTCCAGGCCGATGCCGAGCTGTGCGCGCGTTCGGCTGCCGGCGCCGTCGCATCCGGCCAGGTACTGCGCGCGAACCGTGCGCCGGCGGCCGCCGTCCGCGGAGACCAGCTCGGCCGTGACGCCCTCGGTGTCTTCCTCGAAGCTCTCCAGTGCCCAGCCGTACTCCACCTTCACGTGCTGGGACCGCGCCTCCAGCAGGTCCCGCAGCGCCGGTTCGAGGACCACCTGGGACACCCGCATCCACGGTTCGAGTGGGAGGGTGCCGTCGTTGCGCTCACGGATCGCCTTACGCGTCTCCTCGACGCTGCAGTACTCGAACGAGGCGAGTTCCCAGCCCACCGCGTCGGTCGCCCATGTGACCTTGGTGCGGTGATCGGCCGGGATGGCGATCTTGCGCAAGTCGTCGGCGACGCCGAGGCGGCGGTACAGCTCCATGCTTCGCCCGTTGGTGACATCCATCTTCGGGTGCCGGGTGGTCGAGGCATTGCGCTCCACGAGCAATGCGTCCACGCCGTGGTGTTCCAGTTCCATGGCCAGTGTGAGGCCGACCGGTCCCGCACCGATCACCAGCACCGACGTGGTTTCGAGCGCCGCGGCTCTCGGTCCCTGACGCCGTCCCGGGGTTGTCTGCTTGGCCATCTTGCGACTCATTTCTTGTACGGCTCTGTACAGAAGTTGACCAGGGCTGTGGTCTAGAGGACAACGGTCAGGTAGCCCGCCACCAGGGCGGCCGAGACGATCACCGGTACCAGCGCAGGAGGTCGGTCTCCGGCACGCAGGTGTGCCAGGGCAGCACCGGTGAGCAGTAGCAGGAATCCGGCCGCGGTGGCGACGCCTACGCTGACGACCGTCCATCCGACGAACAGGCCGAGCACACCGGCGAGTTCGAGAAGGCCGATGATGCGGTAGCCACCGACGGTGAACCCCACGTGGGCGGCCCGCTCGGCCATCGCAGGAAGGCCGAGGACCTTTCCGGCGCCCAGCAGCACGAACCACACGGCCAGGATCGAGGTGAGGACGAAGAGCGCGATCATGTCAGTCGTCCTTCGGCTTCCGTTGCAGGATCCGGCATGGCACGGTGAACTTGCCGACCCGGCGTTCCACTTCCGCGGTGGTGTCGGCCGACGCGGAGGCACGCAGCCACACGATGGCCTCAACCGACCCGGAGTCGGCTTCGGCGCTGATCTCTTCGACGTCGTGGATGTCGGCGAGGACATCGCTCAGCACACGGCGGGTGGCGTCGGCACGCAGCGGAGGCTTGTACGGCTTGCCGACCACGGTCACGGGCAACGCGGCGAGGACGCGAACGGCCTTGGGGATAGCGGCCGCCTCGCTGGCGTGCGCCGTGGCCCAGTCGCGAAGTTCGTCCTCGCTGACCATGCCGTGGGCGAGGGTCACGTAGGCCACCGGTACCTCTCCCGCCCGCTGGTCCGGCTGCCCGACGGCCAGCGCACCCGTGACCGCGGGATGGGAGAGCAGCGCGTCCTCGATCACTCGGGGGTCGATGTTGTGACCCCCTCGGATGATGAGGTCCTTCGCGCGTCCGGTGAGGTAGAGGAAGCCGTCCTCGTCGACATGGCCGAGGTCACCGGTGTCCAGCCAGCCGTCGACCAGCTTGCCCCGGCCGCCGATCCGGTAGCCGTCATGGTCGCGGCCCTCGACGTAGCCGGGGAAGACGGTGGGGCCGCTGATGAGGATGGCACCGGTCTCGCCGGCCGACAGCTCCACGCCTGTCTCCACATCCATGATCTTGATCTGCTGGTACGGCAGCCGTTGTCCGACCGAGCCGGGCCGGCGGACCTCCAGAAATCCGCGGACACTGACGCAGGTCGCCTCGGTCAGGCCGTACCCCTCGACCAACGGAATCCCTGTCGCCGTCTCGAAGTCGGTGCGCACGCCCGCAGGCAGCGCGGAGGCGCCGACCATCGCACAGCGCATCGAGCTGATGTCCGCTCCGCCGACCGGGCAAGTGCCCAGCACCGCGTACACGGTGGGTACGGCACTCATCGTGCCGATCCGATAGTGCTCGACGATGCGCCAGAACTCCGCGTACAGCGTGAGG
Organism: Streptomyces sp. NPDC001663; assembly: GCF_042893105.1. Lineage (NCBI taxonomy): Bacteria > Bacillati > Actinomycetota > Actinomycetes > Kitasatosporales > Streptomycetaceae > Streptomyces > Streptomyces sp. NPDC001663. The sequence continues at coordinate 1,141,582 of NZ_JBIAUR010000001.1, forward strand.
TCGCGGTAGCCCAACGACCCCGCCCACACGACCTGCTGCGCGCCGCAGCAGCTCGTACGAGGTACTGGGCAGCCCGCGTTCGGCCAGCGGCATGGCCTCGATGTCGGCCAGGTCTTCGGGGCGGTCGTAGCTCGGCCACGTGGTGCCGGTGTCGGTGCTGGTGGTCAAGAGAACCTCACCTTGTTCTGCTGCACGCCCAGGTCGATGGCTCCGTCGGGCGTACGGATGGACAGCTCCAGCGCATCCCCGTCATGGAGGTACCTCTCGTTCTTCGCCTGGGCGTTGAAGAACGCCTTCCACTTCATAGCCGGGGGCAGGAGGGCGCCGATGATCTCCACCGGCTTGGGCGGCGCCTTGAGGGCCGTACCACCGGGCGTACCGGTGAGGATGAGGTCGCCGGTGGCAAGAGCCTGGAAGCGGGAGAGCTCCTGCAGGGCCTGCAACGGGCTGTAGATCATGTCGGTGAGGTCGCTGCTCTGGCGAACCTCTCCATTGACATTGAGAACGAGCCTCAGCTCGGAGAGGCGGTCGAGCTCGTCGGCGTCGAGCAGCACGAGGGCGGGGCCGACCGGGGTGAAGGTCGGGTAGGACTTGGCCTCGTAGAACTGGGTCTTGGGCAGCTGTACATCGCGTGCGGAAATGTCGTTGGTGATGACCAGACCGGCTATGTGGTCCTTCCAGCTGGCGGCGGTCACGGTGGTGCCGACGTCGAGGGGGTGTCCGATGACCAGGCCGAGCTCGATCTCGTAGTCGAGGAAGCGGACGTGGGCGGGCTTCACGATCTCGTCGAACGGTCCGCTGATCGACCCCGAGGTCTTGCGGAAGAAGGTCAGCGGGACGGTCTCGGGATCCATGCCCGAATCGCGCACGTGGGAGACGAAGTTGGTCATCTGCGCGACCACTCGGCACGGTGTGGTCACCGGTGACACCAACGGGAGTTCGGTGATGCGGCGCGACTCCGCCGGCAGGGTGCCCGAGCGAGCCGAGGCCAGGGCCATGTGGACCGTGACCACATCGTCGAGTAGTTCGGAGGTCGTGGTCGCGGTGGTGTCGACCGGGACGGCGCGGTACGCGTCGAGCGCGACCCACCACGCGTCGACGGTACGGAAGACGGAGATGCTCATGAGGTAGCCACTTTCAGCAGGCCACGCAGGCGCTCGAGGTCGAACTCGTTGTCGTCGGATCGGAGAGCGGTCAGGATCGAGCGCAGCTCGTTCAGGAACACGCGGCCAGGTGCGATGCCCAGGAAGTCCTTGGTGGCCGGCGGTCCCCACTGCGCCAGGCCGGAAGCCGTCATGGCTGCCCAGCCGGGCTCCAGGGTGGAGTCGAACACGTCACTGTCGGCGAAGTGCTCGACGAGGAAACCGTCGGGGTCGCGCCAGTAGTCGAAGATCTGGCTGCCGAGGATGTGGCGGCCGATGCCCCATGAACGGCTGTAGCCCTCGTCGAGCAGGTACTGTCCGCCCACGGCCAGCGCGTCGAGGTCGGTCACCTCGTACGCCGAGTGCACGTACCGGTTGGAGGGCCCCAGCGTCAGGGCCAGGGTGTGGTGGTCGGTCAGCGTCTTGCCGCGGTCGCAGCGGATGAAGCTCATGGTGGGGCCCCGATCACGCTGGCCCTCGTAGTACAGGAAGTCGCTGACGATCAGGCCGAGGTGCTCCAGGTACCAGTTCAGGGTCCGCAGGTAGCTGGTCGTCTGCAGGACGACGTGCCCGAGGCGGTGTACCGTGGCCGGCTCCCGTGGCGGCCGCTGGGTGGCGTTGACCCGGTCGAGATCGCCGCCGAAGTTCAGTCGCTGCGGCTCCTGCCCCGGCAGGGCAGGCAGCTCGTCGGTGCCGGCGACGACGCGGACCCGTATTCCGCTGGGGTCGAGCAGGTCCACGACCGACCCACCCAGGGTCTGGGGCAGCCGGTTCACCCGAGTGTCGGTGGCGTCGGCCAGCCGCACCAGGTCACGGGTGTCGGCGGCCCGGAAGGCCAGGCCGAGGAACCGCGACCTGGGGCCCTTGCGGATGATCACGCACGGCGAGCCCGCCTGCGTTCCTCGCAGATGCAGCTCGTGGGCGTCGCGGTAGGACGCTACGAAGCCGAACGCCCGGGCGAAGGCTTCGGCGCGGGCCAGGTCGGGCTTGAAGAACTCCAGCCACGCGATGTCGTGGACCTTGATCACAGGGTTTGCCGCCCGGCCCGGATGCTCTCCGGGCAGTGCGCCCTGCTCGGAATGCAAGTCGTTGTGCGTCCCGTGATGGCCGTCGTGCATGCCAAGTCCGGCGCTGGGGTGAGCAGCCACGGTCACCACCTCCTGAAGAAATATTCACTTCCGAAGTTGACGTCAGTCAAGCGAACTGAAGAAATCCTCAAGAAGTCGGGTGGGGCGGCTAGAGTGCAGGTGAAGCGAGTGCGGATGGGATGGAGGATGCGATGGCCGACAAGACCGTTGCCGAGAACACCGCACCCCGGCGAGTCGACCGACGGAGAGCGCGGACCCGGACCGCTCTGGTGCGCGCGGCCCAGCGTCTACTGGCCGAAGGGCGGATGGACGTCCCCATCCTGGAGATCACCGAGCTCGCCGACATCGGAGTCGGTTCCTTCTACAACCACTTCGACAGCAAGGAAGGCCTCTTCCGCGTCGCGGTCGAAGAGGCGCTGGAGGGGTGGGGCACTCTGATGGACCGCCTCACCGCGGACATCGACGACCCCGCGGTCGCGTACGCCCAGAGCTTCCGCCTGACCGGCCGCCTGCACCGCCGCCACCCGGAACTGAGCCGGATCCTCCTGAATCATGGACTCGAGCTGGCTCGCTCCGACCGCGGCCTGGCGCCGCGGGCGTTCCACGACATCAGCGCCGCGGTGAACGCAGGGCGGTTCGAGGTGGAGGACCTGGATCTCGCGCTGGCGGTGACGGCGGGCGCCACGCTGGCACTGGGCGCTCTGCTGCACGAGCAGCCCGACCGTGACGACGCGAAGTCATCGGACCTGGTCGTCCGCGGACTTCTACGGCAGTTCGGCATCCCCGCCGCCGAGGCCGAGCGAATCTGCTCGCTGGACCTGCCGAACCTTGATCTCGTCGACACCGTCATCGCTTGAGGTTCGCCTCCGGCCGGGCGGGGCGACAACGCTTGGCCGCGCGCGGTCCGGGCCAGGTTGACCAAGCCCCGCAGTACCACATGGTCCAAGGAGAGTGGGGTTCATCAGAGAATGGCCGTTCAGAGACGGCCCAGAGCCTGCACGCACCGGAGAGGCGATATAGGCAGGGGACCACGGAGCGGAAGCGGCGCGCCAACGGTGTCGCGACCTGCCGCTGCTTTTCGCCGCCACCGTGGAGTTCGCGGGCGAGCGTGGCTACGACGGTCATCGGTCGCAGCTTCGAGAGCTGGCTGGCCGCCATTGCGCTGCCGGGCGAGGAGGCCGACATACGACTGGAGCGGGTCCCCTCGCCCACCAGACGACAGCCAATGTACTCAGGACCATGTTCTCGGACCTGGACGAGGACAACGCACAGGCCCTGACCCCTACGCCGTCACCAGCACGGACGGCCTGTTCGTGCACCGGGAGATCAACGGCGACGGGTCGACCTGGTGGCACTGTTCGAGCTGCACGCGCAGCCGGTGCACGACACGGCGGCCCGCATGTCGGCGGGGACCCAGCCCCGTAGATGACCGATCCACCAGCCGCACTCCTGCCGTGCGCAGTGGAGGTTGCGGAAGGTGGTACGGAAGATCTCGGGTCCAACGAGGTCGATCGTTTCCAGGCGGCCCATGAACGAGCTCCGCTGTAAAGCCGGCGCGTGGTGACGGTAATTTCACTGGACCATCCATTACCGGGCGAACTGAGTTACCTGGAGCCGAGAAGGCCGTGCTTCCAGTTCCGACCCGAGTCGGGCCGGTCGGCAGAGGCGTGAGGTGGGGACTCGAAGGCTCACCGACAGGCGTGCCGGGAACTCAGTCGTCAGCGGTCACCGCTACGAACGTGGCGGCGACATCGTCGACCACGACACGCGCCCGCTGCGCCGGCACACCGGCCGCGACGAGCGTGACGGCGGTGACCTGGGTGCCATCGTCCTCCAGCGCTCCGGTGTTGACCTGCTCCAGCAGCGCAACTGTCATCGACTCCAGTCCGGCGCTGAGTACGGCTGGCGGCACATGGCCGTGGAAGACACCGTCCCGCTGTCCTCGCTCCAGAATGGCCGTAACCGCGTCGCGGGCCGGTGCCAGGATCTCGGCGACCCGTTCCGTGCCCAGGTCGTGCCGGGCCAGCGCCAGAAGCATCCGGTAGCGGTCCCCTACGGGCCACATCGTCAACGAGAAGTACGCGAGGGCCCGCTCGGCGGGCTCCGTCGGCTTCACCCCGGCAGCAACCGCATCCCGGAGGGTCTCGGCGGCCTCCTCGGCGAGCGCCTCAAGCAGCGCCGTCCGTCCGGGAAAGTGTCCGAACAGGGTGCGCCGCACAACACCGGAGGCCCGCGCCAGCTCCTCCAACGTGATGTCCGGGTTCTTCCCGAGTTCCCGGCGGGCCGTGGCCAGGATGCGCGCCCGGTTGGACCGAGCGTTACGTCGCTGCGGCACGCGGGCAACGGGCTTGGTCACGGACAACCTCGACGGATCATGCGGAGAACGACAGAACAAGGCAATCGACAGAACAGAACGAATGGCTCGTCCATTCTGACACGCGGGACCTGCGCGTTATCCGGGACGGGAGGTTCGAGGCGTGGCCAAGACCGGGCCCGGCAAGAAACCGGACCAGTGCCGACGCTGGAAGGAGAACCATCCGTCCTCGTCGGCGAGCAGGACGTCGACGGGCCTGACCGTGACGCCCCGTCCGACACCGGCACATCGGCCTCACGGCGCCGGCCTTGCTGACCGGTGTTGCGGGTCTGTGTCCGGTGCGACAGCGCAGCCGCCGTGGGCCGCGAGATGGCCAGGGGTGACCGTGTCGCCGGGATGGCGGTGTCCCAGGTGGAGGCGGTCACCACAGGGTGCTCTACGACATGGAGCGGGACACGACGCATACCGAGTCCACGCAGTGCGCGAGCCATCGCGGCCCGCGTCGGTGACGTCATGGCGCACCACGCCCGGTGACCGGGGCCAGCGGCGAGGCCGGGCCCTCGGTCTGCCATGGCCTGGAAGAGCCCGCACGACACCGATCCCGAGTCCCCGTCAGGGGCTTGACGGGGACTCATGAATGATCGGGGTCGGCTCTACCCCCGGCGTGGTCAACGGTTCTGAGCGGTCGCCTCCAGGGGTGCTGCTTTCGAGGGGTTGGATCGGCGGTGTTGTGAACCGATAATTGCGATAACTCCCGCAAGGAGAATCCCGAGGAGCAGGCTGATGGGCCCTGTACCCAATTGAAGTCCGTCCCCATAAGGGGCAGGTACGGAGAGCCAGTCCGCGACAGAGGCGCCCAGGGGGCGGGTGATGGTGTAGGCGAACCAGAAAGCCAGGACTTCGTTGAGACGGAACCAGCGATAGCCGGCTGCCGGGACCAGAATGATCCCGAGGAAGACGAAGGACGAGGCCAAGGTGCCGAGGCCCAGGGTGACGGCCGCGAAATCGCCCGCGGCTGTTCCCAGAGCGAAGGTGCACAGGACGGTCAGCCAGTAAAACAGCTCCTGCAGACGGTTGTTGATGCTGTGCACGTCCAAGGTTCGTTGTGTCGCGTACCAGGCGGCGAAGACGGCGATCTGGACGGCCGCCAGCATCAGCGTGGAGACGTACAGGGGCATCCCCAGGTCCTTGTTCAGGAAGTCCGCCGACATCGTCCCGAAGATGCTCACGGACGTTACCGCGAGCCAGTAGACCCAAGGGATGTACTTGGTGGTGGTGATCTGCACGGTCAGGCATACGAGGAGCAGACCGAGGCCCATGAGCATGGCCAGATGCTGTCCGATGTAGTCGTTGAAGAAGACGTAGTCCGAGAAAGACTCACCGAATCCGGTAGTGCACAGTTTCGCGATCCAGAAGATGGGGGCGATCTCCGGCACCTTCATGGCCATCGTCGCTGGTCGTGTTCTCATATCGCGAAGCTAGAAGCGACACCGGGACCGGCACATCCAACGATGGTGGTCACTTTGGGGCGGATGTAAGACCTTCGATTGACGCCGCTGGGAGCGCCCTTCCGTAATGTCGGCGGGGTGAAGCACCTCCAGCCGGCGGGCCGACTGTCCCGGGCCCACCCGTCCCTGTCCCGCGTACTGCTGCTCGGGCCGCCCGTCCTGTGCACCGTCGCCGCGTCGCACGAGTTGCTCTACAACCGGTCCGGAGCGCTGAACTGGGTGCTGGCGATCGCGGTGATCTGTCCCCTCGTGCTGCGCCGCCGAGCACCGGTCGTTGTGTTCTGGTTCTGCTGGGCCGTGGCAATGGCGACCTGGGCGCTCGACACGGTCTCGTTCTCCGAGTTCGCGGTGCTCGTCGCGCTCTACACCGTCGCCGCCCACCGCGGTCTGCGGCATTCGCTCGGCGCCGCGGCGGCCGTCGAGCTCGGTGTCGTCCTGGTGGCGGTGCGGTTCGCCCCGGCCGCAAGCATCAACGACGCCTTCGTCATCCTCAGCGGGCTGGCCGCCGCGGCGTTCTTCCTCGGCACCACCGTGCGGGCCCAGCGCCGCTACCTCGCCTCCGTCGAGGACCGTGCGCAACGGCTGGAACAGGAGCGCGCGCAGCAGGCGCAGCTCGCCGCGGCGGCCGAACGCACCCGGATCGCGCGGGAGATGCACGACATCGTCGCCCACGGCCTGGTCGTCGTCGTCGCTCTCGCTGAGGCCGCGGCCGCGACCACGGCAACCGATCCGGAGGGCGCCCGCGGGAAGATGTTTCAGGCGGCGTCGACCGGCCGGCAGTCCCTCGCCGGAATGCGTCGGCTCCTCGGCGTCCTGCGTGCGGACGACGGTGGCGATCGGGCCCCTCAGCCCGACCTCGGTTCACTCAAGGCCCTGGTGGACCAGACCCGTGGCACCGGTCTGGACGTCCGGCTGACCGAGAGCGGCAGCCGGGCGACCCTGAGCGCGGCGGCGCAGACAACGGTCTACCGAATCCTGCAAGAGTCCCTCACGAATGTCGTCAAGCACGCCCGGGACGCGTCGAAGGTGGATGTCGTCCTGCACTGTGGCTGGGACCTGATCGGCTTCAGCGTCACCGATGATGGCAAGCCGACCCGTGGAGCCGGCGCCGGAGAAACTGCGGGCAACGGGTTGACCGGGATGCGGGAACGGGTCGCGATGTTCGACGGCAATCTCCGGGCGGGGCCCACCGCGTCCGGGTGGGTCGTCTCCGGCGAGCTGAAGCTGGGGGAACCGCGATGACGGTCTCGGTCCTCCTCGCCGACGACCAGGCACTCGTCCGCATGGCCTTCCGCAGCCTCCTCGACACGATGCCGGACATCACCGTCCGCGGCGAAGCCGCCAACGGGGAGGAGGCGGTCGACCTCGCGCGGCGCACCTTGCCGGACGTGGTGCTCATGGACGTACGCATGCCGGTCATGGACGGCATCGAAGCGACCCGGCGCATCACCTCCAGGACGGCCTCCCGCGTTCTCATCCTCACCACCTTCGACCTCGACGAATACGCCTTCGAAGGCCTCCGCGCCGGAGCTTGCGGATTCCTCCTCAAGGACGTCGTCCCGGCCGTACTGCAGGCGGCGATCCGGGCCGTGGCCTCCGGCGACGCCGTCCTCACCCCGCGCATCACCCGCGGTCTCGTCGACCGCTTCGCCCAGATCGCCGCGTGGCCCCGCGCAGACGACGCGGGCGCACTCTTCGCCCAACTGACGGCCCGCGAAAGGGACGTGTTCCACCTCATCGCCGCCGGCCTGTCGAACGCCGAGATCGCCGAACGTCTCTTCCTCACCGAGGCCACGGTCAAGACCCACATCACCCGCATCCTCACCAAACTGCAGCTCCGCGACCGGGTGCAGGTCGTGATCTTCGCCTACGAACACCAGCTGCGCACGCACGGCGGCTAGTGTGACGGGCGCCGACGGCGGCGACCGTTCCCCAGCTCGGCGAAATCGTAGGAACTCGGTACGGGCGGCACGTCATGGAGTCGGAGGCTCCACCTGGCAGGTAGTCGGCACTCTGACGCGCCACGGCCCAGGCCGACAGCGCAGTCACAGGTGGGGCGAGTGGATCCCGATGGCCGGAAGTTGTTGCTCCGCCCAAATGACTTTGCCTTCGCGGGTGTGCCGCGTGCCCCAGTTCCCGGCGAGCTGGGCGACCAGGAGCAGGCCACGGCCGTTCTCGTCGAAGGTGCGGGCCCGACGCAGGTGCGGAGCGGTGCTGCTGTTGTCGGAGACCTCGCACGTCAGAGTCGTGTGGCGGATCATCCGCAGCCGAATGGGGGGTTTGCCGTAGCGGATGGCGTTGGTCACCAGCTCGCTGACCATGAGCTCCGTAGTGAATGCCATGTCCTCCAGCCCCCAGGCGGACAGCTGCTCGGATGCGTGCGTGCGGGTTTCGGAGACGATCGCCGGGTCGGGGAGGAGGTCCCAGGTGGCGACCTGGTCGGCATCAAGAGCCCGGGTCCGCGCTATGAGGAGAGCGACGTCATCGGAGGGGCGGCTGGGAAGCAGCGCGGACAGCAGCCTGTCGCAGGTGTCCTCCAGCGAGGCCGGCGCCCGGGCGAGAACCTCGCGCATCAGTGCGAGTCCGGTGTCCACGTCCCGAGCCCGGTCTTCGAGGAGGCCGTCGGTGTACAGCACCAGAAGGCTGCCTTCCGGCACTTCGAATTGGGCAGTTTCGAAAGGTAGCCCGCCCAGGCCCAGTGGCGGGCCGATCGGCAGCTGCGGGAAATCGACGGTGCAGGAGACCGAGCCATCGCCGCTCGGAGTCGATGGAGTCACCACCGCCGGCAGGACGTGTCCGGCGCTGGCCAGGGAACACAGGCGGGACACCGGGTCGTAGACCGCGTAGAGACACGTGGCGCTCATCTCGTCGGCACCTCGTGCCTCCTCGCGCTCGAGGCGGATGACCACGTCGTCCAGGTGGGTCAGCAGTTCGTCGGGTACCAGGTCGATGTCGGCGAAAGCACGGACGGCCGTCCGCAGTCGGCCCATCGTGGCGGAGGCATGGAGGCCGCGGCCGACCACGTCCCCCACGACGAGGCCGACGCGGGCTCCGGAGAGCGGGATCACGTCGTACCAGTCGCCGCCCACGCCCGCGCGGGATCCGGAGGGGAGGTAGCGGCATGCTGTCTCGACGGCGGGCTGTTCCGGCACCTGCTGCTGCAGCAAGCTGCGCTGGAGGGTGAGCGCGGTGAGGCGCTCCTGGGTGTAGCGGCGGGCGTTGTCTATGGAGACGGCTGCTCTGGAGGCGATCTCGTTGGCCAGGAGCAGATCGTCGTCGTCGAAGGGGTCTGTGGTCCGGTGACGCATGAATTGAGCAAGTCCCAGGGTATTTCCACGGGCCTGCAGCGGCACCAGCAGGATCGAGTGGACACCAAGAGTGCGCAGGGCACGTCCGTGGTCCGGAGACACGGCCAACCACCCGGGGATGTCGGCCGTCGTGATGCGGTGCCGCTGAGGCTGCCCGGTGGCCAGTGCGCGAGCCGGATCCGACTCCTCGGGGTAGGTGTGCTTCTGCCCTGTGCCGCCCTCTAATTCCGGACAGCCGTCCAATACGGACTGCTGAGCGACCCGACGAAGTACCGGCCGGACGGCCTTCGGCTCCTCGCCCTCTTCCTGGAACGCGGAGTCGAGCAGGTCAACGGTGACGAGATCAGCGAAGTGGTCGGTACTGACGGTTGCCAGCTCCTGAGCAGTTCGGGTGACATCGAGCGTGGTTCCGATCCGCGCGCCGGCCTCGTTGATCACGATCAGCCGCCGCTGCAGCCAGCGGTCGCGTTCCTCCTGGTACGCCATGACGGCCTGTTCCGAGGTGCGATCGACGTACTCGAAACTCTGCGCACCCAGTGTGATCACCGTAGCGCTGATCAGTTCCGTGTCGCTGGTGAGGTGGGCCGCCTCGTCACAGATCAGCTGAAGCAGACCGGCGTGGCCGAGCCGGTAGCTGCGCAGGAGCTTGTTGATGGGCACACCGTGCCGAGCGAATCGGCGAGCAACGTCGATACCAGCAGGCAGGGCCTTGACCTTGGTCACATCGAGGCTGTGCTCGTTGAGATCCAGCACGGCGATGACGTGTCCGGACACGGCCACCGGCACCGCAGTGGCGAGGTCCTCGTATTTCCACAGGTCAGGAAGCTCGCTGCGGATAAGGTCCACCACCGCGTCGACCAGCTGATCCGCTCGAGGCTTGAGCCCTCGGGCAACTTCGGAGAGGAAAGCCTCGACGTGGCTCGTCACAACAGAAAATGTTACACGCAATGCACGCAATGCACATAGGTGGGCATATCCGACCGGGACGGGTTTACTCATCGCCGCGCAAGTATTGGAGGCAGCCATCACGGTCCAGGCACAACCGGCAAGGCACCCGGTGCCGGGAAGCCCACACCCCCCGCTCGACGCCGGGCGTATGCACCGACAGGCGACAGCACCTGTGTTGCGATCAGCCGGCCCCGCGCAACACACGGGACAGGCCCAGGGCCGCCGTCCGTACAGCGGGAGCGAGTTGGGCGGGGCTGAAGCGGGTACGGGGGACGGCCACCGAGAGGGCGGCGACCGTGGCGTCGCCCGCGAAGACGGGGGCGGCGATGCAGCTGACGCCGAGGGCGGCCTCCTGTTCCTCGTAGGCGAGGCCGGAGACCTGGGTCTTCTCCAGGGCCATGCGTAGGCGGGCCGGGTCGGTGATGGAGTACGGCGTGAGGCTGGGCAACGGGCGTGACAGCACCTCCTCGGTCAGCTCGGCGCCGGAGAAGGCGAGCAGGGCCTTGCCGACGCCGGTGCAGGTCAGGGGCAGGCTGCCGCCGATGCGGGAGGGCAGTTGCAGCGCCTCGTGGCCGTGGATACGTTCGAGGTAGACCACATCCAGTCCCTCGCGGACGCCAAGGTGGACGGTCTCGCGCGTGGCCTCGAACAGGTCGTGCAGGAAGGGCAGGGCGGTCTCCCGCAGATCGAGCCGGTGCGGGACGAGTGAGCCGAGTTCGAAGAGCTTCGCGCCGAGCCGGTACTGGGTGCCGGTGCGCTCCAGCCAGCCCAGCCGGACCAGGTCCGCCGCCAGCCGGTGCACTGTCGGCTTGGGAAGGCCCGTGCGCTCCGATAGTTCCGACAGCCGGTACGGCCCGCCGCTCGGGCTGAAGGATTCAAGGATGAAGGTGGCCTTTTCCAGCATGCTGCCGCCGACGATGTTCCGTGTCACGGAACAGATGTTGTCCCATCGACGGGGTGCTGTCTATATCGATGTCTGTACCGGGAGCCGTGCCCGGACCACCACTCCCCCTCTGGAGGTATCCCGTGTCGACCGTGCTCGACGGCGTCCGCCCGGACGCCGTTCCACCGGCCGTGGTCAAGGCCGCCGACCTGCTGGCGGAGGCCACCCGCACCGGGGTCGCCTGCCCACCGGTGCGGACCCTGCTTGACGACGGCGACCTGGAGACCGCGTACGCCGTGCAGCAGCTGAACGTCCGGCGTGGCCTGGACGTCGGCCGCCGGATCGTCGGCCGCAAGATCGGCTTGACTTCCGTGGCCGTGCAGCGGCAACTCGGCGTGGACCAGCCCGACTTCGGCGCACTGTTCGCGGACATGGCCGTGCCGGACGGCGGCGAGGTGCCGGTCGGGCGGCTGCTGCAGCCCAAGGTGGAGGCCGAGGTCGCTCTCGTCCTCGGCCGCGATCTTCCGCACCGGGAGTGCACGGTCGTCGACCTCCTGCGAGCGGTCGACTTCGCGCTGCCCGCGCTGGAGATCGTCGACAGCCGTATCGTGGACTGGGACATCTCCCTCGTCGACACGGTCGCCGACAACGCTTCCTGCGGTCTGTACGTCCTGGGCGCCACGCCCGTGCCGCTCACCGGGGTCGACCTCCGCGCCGTGACGATGACCATGGCCCGCAACGGGTCGGCCGTCTCGGAGGGCACCGGCGCCGACTGTCTGGGCAGCCCGCTCAACGCGGCGGTCTGGCTGGCATCCGCCCTCGCGGAGCGCGGCGACCCGCTACGGGCGGGCGACCTGGTGCTGACCGGGGCCCTGGGCCCGATGGCCCCAGCCACCCCGGGTGACTACTTCGAGGCCCACATCTCCGAGCTGGGCTCGGTGCGCGTCGGGTTCGCCGAAGACGCCACGACGACGGTCACGGCAGAAGGAGATGACCAGTGAGCAGCAGGACCAAGGTCGCCGTCATCGGCTCCGGCAACATCGGCACCGACCTCATGATCAAGATCTTGCGACTCTCCGAGAGCCTGGAGATCGCAGCGATGGCCGGGATCGACCCGGACTCCGACGGCCTGGCCCGCGCCCGCCGCCTGAAGGTGGCCACCACCCACGACGGGGTCGAGGGCCTGGTGGCTCTGGACGAGTTCGCCGACGTCGAGATCGTCTTCGACGCGACCTCGGCCGGTGCCCACCGCCACCACGAGGACGTGCTCCGTCCGCTGGGCCGCACTCTCGTCGACCTCACCCCCGCGGCCATCGGCCCCTACGTGGTGCCCCCGGTCAACGGCGACGCCCACCTCGACGCCCCGAACGTCAACATGGTCACCTGCGGCGGCCAGGCCACCATCCCGATCGTGGCCGCGGTGAACGCGGTCACCCCGGTCCACTACGGGGAGATCGTCGCGTCCATAGCCTCCCGCTCGGCCGGACCCGGTACCCGGGCCAACATCGACGAGTTCACCGAGACCACCTCCTCCGCCGTCGAGCAGGTCGGCGGCGCCGCCCGCGGCAAGGCGATCATCGTCCTCAACCCGGCCGAACCCCCGCTGATCATGCGGGACACCGTGCACTGCCTGGTGTCCGGCTGCGCCACCGAGGCCGTCACGGCGTCGATCGAGGAGATGGTCGGCCGTGTCCAGGCGTACGTGCCCGGCTACCGGCTCAAGCAGAAGGTGCAGTTCGACCGGGTGGCGACGGACGACCCGCTGCGCACCCTCGCTCTCGGCACCGACGAGGCCCTGAAGGTGTCGGTCTTCCTGGAGGTCGAGGGGGCCGCCCACTACCTGCCGGCCTACGCCGGGAACCTCGACATCATGACCTCGGCCGCGCTGCGCACCGCGGAACGCATGGCCGCCCACCGCTCAACCGAGAGGGCCACGCGATGACCCGTCTGTACGTCCAGGACGTCACCCTGCGGGACGGCATGCACGCCGTCCGGCACCGCTACACCGTCGACCAGGCCCGCACCATCGCCGCCGCCCTGGACTCCGCCGGCGTGGCCGCCATCGAGATCGCCCACGGCGACGGACTCTCCGGCTCCAGCATCAACTACGGCGTCGGCGCCCACACCGACTGGGAGTGGATCGAGGCCGTCACCGACGTCACGCACCACGCGGTGCCCACCACCCTCCTGCTGCCCGGCATCGGCACCCTGCACGACCTCAGGCAGGCCCACACCCTGGGCATCCGCTCGGTACGGGTCGCCACCCACTGCACCGAGGCCGACATCGCCGCCCAGCACATCGCCGCCGCCCGCGACCTGGGCATGGACGTCGCCGGGTTCCTGATGATGTCCCACATGGCCGAGCCGGCCGAACTCGCCCGCCAAGCCAAGCTGATGGAGTCCTACGGCGCCCACTGCGTCTACGTCACCGACTCCGGCGGCCGCCTCACCATGGACGGCGTCCGCGACCGCTTCCGCGCCTACCGCGAAGTCCTCGACCCTGCCACCGAGCTCGGCATCCACGCCCACCACAACCTCGCCCTCGGCGTCGCCAACAGCGTGGTCGCCGTGGAGAGCGGCGCCGTACGGGTCGATGCCTCGCTCGCCGGACAGGGCGCCGGGGCGGGCAACTGCCCGCTGGAGGCGTTCGTCGCCGTCGCCGACCTGATGGGCTGGAAGCACGCCTGCGACCTGTTCCCGCTCATGGACGCCGCCGACGACCTCGTACGACCGCTGCAGGACCGTGAGGTGCGGGTGGACCGCGAGACGCTCAGCCTCGGCTACGCGGGCGTGTACTCCAGCTTCCTGCGCCACGCCGAGACCGCCGCCGCCCGCTACGGGCTGGACACCCGCAGCATCCTGGTCGAGGTCGGCCGTCGGGGCATGGTCGGCGGCCAAGAGGACATGATCACCGACATCGCCCTCGACCTGGTGGCGCGGACGGAGAGCAACTCCTGATCGCGGGCGACAGAGAAGAGAGCCCCGGCCGGGGCTCACCGCTGCCGGTAAGCCGCAAGCTGATTCCCCTGGGGCAGCATCCGGGGGATCGTAATCGTGCTGGCCAGTATGCCCCCGCCGGTGGTTCCGTCGTTGACAGCCCAGAAGCCCAGCCGCGGACAGCCCCTGGGCGAGCGGCTAATTAAGTGCGCGTTTATCTGGTTCTGTTCAGGTAAGTTCATTTCGCGCTTGCCTCAGCGGAAGCCGTATCCGAGCGACCTGTCCGACGCCCGACGGGCCTTGATCGAGCCGACTTTGACAGCTTGCAGAAAGGCCCGACTTGACCGCAGACCCATCGGAAAACCGGCGTCGGTCGAACTACGCGACGTCCTCGACGCGCTCCCCTACGTCAAGCGCAAGGGAATCCCCGGAGGCTGTGAGTACTCGGCCGTGGATCATGGACGACGACTTGTGGCGCTGATCGTGCCGCTGCTGCCGCCCTGGCCACAGAAGTTGCCGGGCACGCGGCCGGTGCCGGATCTGCTGTGCCTGCAGGGCACCCTGTACGTACTCCCAGCGACATAGCCTGGCAACTCCTGCCCCTGGAGCTAGGGTTTAGCTCCGGACGGACGTGCTGGCGACAAGATGCCGCGACTGGCAGCGGGCGCAAGATCATCGCCGCCCGACTCGTCCAGCCTGAACGGATTGCGCAGCCATCCTTCTCCCACCGAAGGGGGGGGGCCATTTCCGTTCGCCGCAGCTGTCCGCGACGGCCTACCGCGGCCCGTCCTTCCGCCCGGTCTTCGAGCTGATCCCGCCGAGCAGCCCCCGTGGCAGCACCTTCACGGCGCCCATCATCACCTTGTACCGCGGGTCTGGGATGGACAGCGACTTGCCGCGCGCCAGGTCCGCCAGCGCCGCCGCGACCAGCTTGTCCGCGTCGAGCCACATCCAATTCGGGATGTTGTCCGTACTCTTCTCGGCCCGCTGGTGGAACTCGGTCCGCGCGAAGCCCGGGCACAGTGCCATCAGCCGTACGCCGCTACCCGTCAGGTCCTTCGCCACGCCCTGAGTGAACTGCACGACCCACGCCTTGGACGCCCCGTAAGTCCCGCGTGGCATGAAGGCCGCCACCGACGCCAGGTTGACGACCCCGCCCCGGCCTCGCTCCCGCATCGCCAGGGTCGCCGCCGAGGTCAGCCGTAGCACCGCCTCGCAGTGCACCTTGAGCAACTTCAATTCGTCGGCCACCGGTACGTCGAGGTAGGGGCCCCTGTTGGCGAAGCCGGCGTTGTTGACCAGCAGGTCGACCGGCTTCTCGCGGTCGGCCAGACGCCGCTCGACGGCCTCGATGCCGTCATCCGTCGCCAGGTCGGCCGTCAGCACCTCCGTCTTGATGCCATGCCGGTCGCGCAACTCGGTCGCCTGCTCACGCAGCCGCTTCGTGTCGCGTGCCATCAGGACGAGGTCGTGGCCGTCAGCCGCCAGTCGCCGAGCGAAGGCGGCACCGATACCCGCGGTCGAACCCGTAACCAGAGACGTTGTCATGGGCAACTTCCTACTTGCATTCGTAAGGGAAATGAGCCTCGGGCGCCGGACGGGGCCAGCGCCCGCCCGGACGGAGGCGCTGTCAGTCGTCGGGGATACCGGCACCGCTGAGGGCCGGGACGGTGTTCTCCGGGCGGGCGAGGGAGAGAGCGCCGAGCCGGAACTGGTCGAGTTTGTCCACGATGGTCTGGCCGACCGGGGTGTGACCCCAGATGCTGATGCCCTGGTGGGTGGTGGGTTCCCACGTGGACTCGTCGATGACGATCGGGTTCCAGCCCACCTCCCACTCGAAGCCCGAGGGGGTACGGGCGTAGTAGGACAGTTCCTTGTCGTTGGTGTGCTGGCCGACGGACAGAGCCATGTCGAAGCCGAGTTCGCACACCCGCTGATAGCTCTGCGCCACGTCGTCGAGAGACGCGGCCTGGATGTTGAGGTGCTGAACCCGGGTGCGGATCGGGTCGATCGGCAGGCCCCGGACGGCGGCGATCGCGATGGAGTGGTGGCGTTCGTTGACCCGCAGGAAGCGGATCTTGAGTTTGACGCCGCTGATCGTCTCGTCGATGTAGTCGGTCAGGCGGGCGTCGAAGACGGTGTTGAAGTAGCCCCGCAGCTGAGCGGGCTTGGTGGAGGTGATGGCGATGTGGCCCATGCCGGAGTCACCAGTCACCCATCCGGACGCGAGCATCCGCAGAGGTTCGACCGACTTCCCGGGCGTCGTGTAGATCTCCTGCGTGATGCCCTTCGGACCGGGGAAACGCAGCAGGCGCTCGACGCCCCGCAGGGCGGCCTCCTCCGCGGTGCCTTCGACGACGGGGACGCCGTGGGCGCGTATACGGGCCTCGATCTGCTCGAAGGTCGTGTGATCGTCGAGGTGCCAACCGGTGACGACGACGTCCTCGGCGGACCCGCGCCGGAGCAGGAAGCGGCACTCCTGGTCGTCGAGCCGGAACCGCATCAGACCGGAGTCGAGGTCGTCGCGGTGCATGCCGATGGCCTCGGTACCGAAGCGGCGCCAGTCAGCGAAGCGGTTGGTCTCGATGACGATGTAGCCGAGGTGGACGGCACCGAAGACCGAAGCGGTGGCGTTCACCGGCGGCCTGCCAGGAAGTCGGCACACAGCCGGTTGAACAACTCGGCGCGCTCGAACTGGACCCAGTGCCCGGTGTTGGCGACCTCGTACAGATCGCAGTTGGGCATCCGCTCGGCCAGCATCCGGCCGCCGCTCGGCCGGTTGACCTTGTCCGCCGCGCCCCACAGCACCAGGGTCGGCACGGGCAGCCGGGACAGCCGAGCGTCGCGGGTGAAGTCCATCTTCCACAAGGCACGCAGGGACTTCGGACGCCTCAGCGGCGGAGCCGCGACGACCTCCGGATCGATGCTGTCGCGATAGCGCGCGTCGATGACGCTGTCCGGCACGTCGGCGGCGTTGAAGACCAGGTAGTTGCGGATGAACTTCTCCAGCTTCAGCTGCGAAGGTCCGTCCCCGGAGTAGTAGTTGAGCAGGCTGTTGAGGCCCGGGGTGGGCAGTGCGCGCGTGGTGCCGATACCGCCGGGGCCCATGAGGACCATGCGGTCGACCCGGTCTGGGGTGTCCAGGGCGAGGCGCAGAGCGCAGGCACCGCCGTAGGAGTTGCCGACCATGTGGGCCTTGTCCAGGCCGAGTGCGTCGAGGAGGCCGCGGATCGTGTCGGCCAGGTACCCGAAGGGGTCGGTGCCGTCGACTCCTTTGGTGCTGCGGCCGTAGCCGGGCAGGTCGGGGACGATGACCCGGTACTCCTTCGCCAACACCGCGATGTTGCGGTGGTAGTTGGAGACGCCGGAGGCGCCGGGTCCGCCGCCGTGCAGGAGCAGGACGGGCGGGCCCTCTCCCGTCTCCGCGACGAAGATCTTCTTGCCGGCGACGTCGAGCAGGGACTCCTGCATCGACGGCAGTTCGGTGTGCGTGGTCATGGCAGTCCTTACAGGGCGATCGGGGCGGTCGCGTGCGGCGCCGGGGCGAAGCCGGCGGGAGGCGGCGGGAGTGGGGCGCCGACGGGTGCGGCGGCATAGGCGTAGGCGTCCGGGCGCAGAGCGAGGGTGGCCACGCGGTGTTCGGCCATCCAGGGCAGCAGGACGCCGTCGCTGTCGACGACCGTGCCCTCGGCCGGCTCGGAGCCGGCGGGCGTGACGGTCAGCGAGGGAACACCGGCGCGGTCCCACGCGGGCTGGGGTACCGCTGAGCGGGCGTGCAGGAGCAGCCAGCGGCCGCCGAGTACGTCGTCCAGCCGTACGCGTTCACCGTCGGGGCCGGTCACCCACGGCTGCGGGATCTGGTGGCCGGACGCCTTGGTGCGGGGGCGGGCCTGGAAGCCGTCGGCGTAGTGGGCGACGGGGATCCAGTTGGAGTCCTGGAGCCAGTTGCTGAAGCCCGGTATGCGGTTGAGGGCACGTAGTGCGGTGTTGCGGAGCCGGGTGACCGGGAGGCGCCGTTCGGTGATGATCCGGCCGACGAACACCGCACGCTTGGTGATCTCCTTGACGTGCGGCTTGCGTTCGGCCTCGTAGCTGTCCAGCGCCGTCTCGGACAGTTCGCCGCGCAGCACGGCGGCCAGCTTCCAGCACAGGTTGGCCGCGTCCCGCACACCGGCGGCCATGCCCTGGCCGATCCACGGCGGCATCGCGTGGGCGGCGTCGCCGGCCAGGAAGACCCTGCCCATACGGAAGCGGGCGGCGAAGCGGACGTGGTGGCTGTAGACGGTGGCCCGCAGGATCTTGATCTGGTCCCGGCCGATCCCGTACCGGGACACCATCGAGTAGATGGCCTCGTCGGTGGTCAGATACGTCTCGTCGTCGCCGGGCAGGATCGGGAACTCCCAGCGGTGGTGACCGAGCGGGGTCGGGCAGTCCACCGCCGGCCGGGCCGGGTCGCAGCGGAAGCGCAGCCGGTCGTGGTCCGGCCAGGGCTTAAGCATCTCGGTGTCGATGACCACCCAGCGGTCCTCGTACGTCTTGCCCTCGTAGCCGATGTTGAGCTGGGCACGGGTGAGGCTGGAGCCACCGTCGGCAGCGATGACGTACTTCGTGTGCAGCCGTCGTACCGAATCGTCGGCACCCACCACCGTGAGCTCGACCCCGCCGCCGTCCTGTCGCAGCCGCAGGCACTCGTGCCGCAGCAGTATCTCCACGTTCGGGTAGCGGCCGACCCCCTCTCGCAGGACCTGTTCCAGCGCCGGCTGATAGATGAACATCTGCGGCGGATGACCA
Organism: Streptomyces sp. NPDC001663; assembly: GCF_042893105.1. NCBI lineage: Bacteria > Bacillati > Actinomycetota > Actinomycetes > Kitasatosporales > Streptomycetaceae > Streptomyces > Streptomyces sp. NPDC001663. The sequence goes on from NZ_JBIAUR010000001.1 coordinate 1,160,501, forward strand.
TGGCCGCGCGGGCTCGGGTGCGCGCTGATGAAAGCACGGCCCTTCGCGTCGACGAAGTCCAGCGGCCGCTCGGCCAGCATGTCCTGCTTCAGCCGCTCGGCCAGACCGGCGCGCTGCCAGATCCGCATGACCTCCTCGTCCGTGGAGATCGCCCGGGCCCGGGAGAAGATCTCGGCGTCACGCTCGAGGACGACGACCCTGAGGCCCATCGCCCCCAGCAGGTTCGCCGCGGTCACTCCTGTAGGCCCGTAGCCGATCACGGCTACGTCATACGCCTCGTCTTCGGCTCTGCCCCTGGCACGGATACCGCTCACCAGGCCACCTCACTGTCGTCCCTGAACTGCGTCGGCTCTTGTTGTAGCGTTTACTCCAATTAGAATCATCGCTACGGTAAAGTGGGCGCACGACGAGGTCAAGGGCTGGATGAGGAAGGGCGGATTCGATGACCAGGCCGCAGACGGCGCGCAGGAAGCGCGCGAACGGGGTGGAGTCGCGGCAGCGCATCCTCGACGCCGCGGTGGAGATCGCCGGTGAGCGCGGGTACGAGGGCACTTCGATCGCGGCGGTCAGCGCCAAGTGCGGGCTGCCCGCGAGCTCGATCTACTGGCACTTCAAGGACAAGGACGACCTGATCGCCGCCGTCATCGAGCGCAGCTTCGAGACATGGCTCACGGCCGTCGAGCTGCCGGGGGAAGAAACGGGCTCGCCACTGGAGCGTGTCACGAGCATGGCGGCGAACGTGGCGAAGTCACTCGTCGACGCACCGGACTTCCTGCGCTTGGGCCTCATGCTCGCCCTGGAGCACCGACCCACCGAGCCCCGGGGCCGGACGGTGTTCCTCCAGGTCCGCGACATCGCCCGCCGGAAGATCTCCGAGGTGATCGAGGTCCTGATCCCCGACCTGAACGAGGACGCCGTACGCACGCTCTCCATCTATGCCGTCGCCGGCGCAGACGGCCTCTTCGTCCAACGGGAGGTCGACGGCGACACCGTCGACCTCGTGGCGATGTTCGAGCTGCATGCGGAGTTGGTCTACGAAGCGGCCACCCGTATGGCAACGAAAAGCGGGGGATGACCCGGACCGCCTGACAGTGCCTCCGGCAGGTCTCGACGCCCCGGCGGAACTCGGCGCGGCAGGCATCCCGCTCAGCACTCGGATTCCCGAGCCACGCCCGGAACTCGTGCAGGTCCTGCGCCGCCACTGCCTCGAACATGTCCCGCTCGGACAACGGCGCCGCCGCTCGAGCCCTGCGCAATCTCAAGGTCGGGATCGTCCCGACCGCTTCACCGGCCCTCCAACCCATCGCCGCCCTCTCCACCCTCGACGGCACGCAGCTGTCCCTGGCAGAGCTGAGGTTCTCCCGCCACGACCTCGACGGTGACGAGGCCGCCTCGAACCTCGCCCCTGCGCGTGTCGGGCGGCCCGAGGGTCGACATCGCCCTGGTCCTGGGCACCGCCGGTCAGCCGCACCCGCGAGGTCGCTCGGCGCCCGTTGCCCGACCTCGGCTGAGGACCGGAAGAGGGGCGGTGCCGACTGTCCTTCCCGGCACCGCCCCGGCCGTGCGCCGCTCAGGCACGACCGTCCTGGGATGGAGGACTACGGCGGATCCACGCCGGGCGACCTCCTCCTGAACCGTCCCGCCGGGAGCCTCAGACGACGCCCGCGCGCTCCGCCTCCGCCTCCGCCTCCACCGCATCCTCCTGAACAGGCTTTCCGGCGCGCTTGCGCCCCGGCAGGACGGCGAAGACGATCAGCGTCCCGGCGGCCATGATGATGCCGCCGATGAGGCTGGTGTGCGCGACGCTGTGCGCGAAGGACTCATTCACGGCGTCCACCAGGGCCTGCGCCTGCTGGGCACCCGTCGAGGGGGTCTTCGCGAGCTGCTCGGCGACCGCGAGGCCGCCGCCCACGGATTCCTTGGCGGTCTCCAGCGTGTCGGCCGGGAGCTGTCCGCCGACCAGGTCGGTCAGCTTGTCCTGGTAGGCCGTGCCCAGCAGCGAGCCGAGGATCGCGATGCCGAGGGAGCCGCCGAGTTCCATGGAGGTGTCGTTGGCGCCACCGCCGACGCCGAGTTCGGACTCGGGGAAGGAGCCCATGATGGTGTCGGTGGCCGGGGACACGCTCAGGCCGATCGCGAAGCCGAGCAGCATCATCGGTGTCAGGAAGTCGGTGTACGTGGAGCTCTTGTCGACCTGAGTGAGCAGGAAGACGCCGGTGGTGCCGATCAGCATGCCGACCACGACCATCGGCTTCATGCCCAGCTTCGGGGTCAGCTGCCCGGTCACCGCGGCGCCGAGGAACACGGCGCCGGCCAGCGGCAGCAGGCGTACGCCGGTTGCCAGGGCGTCGTAGCCGAGGACGAACTGCAGGTACTGGGTGGAGTAGTAGATGGCGCCGAAGGTGCCGAAGAAGAAGAACAGCACCGCGAGCATCGCCCCGCTGAAGGGGCGCAGCCGGAACTTGCGCACGTCCAGCATGGGGTGCGGATGGCGCAGCTCCCACGCGACGAAGGCGACCAGGCCGACACCGGCGACCACCGCGGCGGCGATCGGGCCGGCGCCCCAGCCGAAGTGCGGGCCCTCGATGGTCGCGTAGACCAGGCAGCCGACGGAGACGATGGACAGCAGTCCGCCCACGTAGTCGATCCGGCCCATGCCCTCGGCCTTGGACGGCGGGATCAGGACCAGCGCGCCGATGACGGCGACGACTGCGATGGGGACGTTGATCAGGAAGGTCGAGCCCCACGCATGGTCCTCCAGCAGCCATCCGGCGACCAGCGGGCCGACGGCGATGGCGAGACCGGAGGTGGCGGTCCACGCCGTGATGGCCCGGGTCCGCTCGCGCTTGGGGAAGGTCGCGACCAGCAGGGACAGCGTGGCGGGCATGACGACGGCGGCGCCGACACCCATGATCGCGCGGGCCGTGATGACCAGTACGGTCTCGTCGACCAGGCTGCCCATCACCGAGCCGCACGCGAAGATCACCAGACCGGTGATCAGGGCGCCCCGGCGGCTGTACTTGTCGCCGATCGAGCCCAGCACCAGCATCAGCGCGGCGTACGGGACGGTGTAGCCGTCGATGACCCACTGCAGATCACTGCTGGACAGGCCCAGGTCCGTGGTCATGTCGGGCGCGGCCACGATCAGCGATGTGTTCGCCATGACCACGATCAGCAGGCTCAGGCACAGCACGATCAGAGCCCACCAGCGGCGGGGATAGGGCCCCGTCATCTTCTCGACGGGTGTGGCGGCGATCAAGGGCATGGGGGCTCCCAGGGACGAGTTAATTGCACATCTATGAGTAGGCTAGTTTATTGCTCACTACCGTGCAAATATCTCGGGGACCCCCGCCCGCTCCACGCCAGAGGTGCCGACGTGACCAGCCGACCAGCCCCGTACGCGCCACAGCGTCGCCCAGCGCGTGCCACCCGCACCCGCATCCTGGAAGCGGCCCAGCAAGAACTGGGCCGCAACCCCGACAGCAGCCTCGCCGACATCGCCCAGGCCGCCGGCGTGGCACGTCGCACCGTCTACATGCACTTCGCCGGTCGGGCCGCGCTCGTCGAGGGACTCGCCGCGGATGCGGGGGAAGCGATACGCCTCGCGGTCACCGTCGGGAAAACGCCGTCCCCCGACCCGGCGAGTGCCCTGGCGCGCTTTGTCCTCACCCTGTGGCCGGTCGGCGATCGCTACCGCACACTCATCGCCCTCGCCTGCCGGGATCTGGGGGCCGATCGGGTGAGCGAACTCCTCTCCCCCGCCCGCGACACGGTCGCCGGGATCCTCGCCCGCGGCCAGCGGCAGGGCGTCTTCCACACCAGCGTTCCGCCCGGCCCCCTCAGCAGAGCCCTCGAAGCACACCTGCTGGCACTCCTGGACAGCGTCAACTCCGGGACCTGGGGCGACGACGGCACCGGCGCCGCCACCGCCGCGCTGATCGCCGCAGGGCCCGACGGCCGGTCGTCGTCGGCGTCGTCCTGGTCGCGCTGACCCTCGTGCCCCTCGTGGTCGACCGGGTCGCGACGGCCCGCGTGGAGTCGCGCACGGCGAAGGCATTCCAGCAGGGCATGGACACACCCGAACGGCCCGAGGTCCACGTCCGCGGCTTCCCCGTGCTGACCGAACTGGCCTCCGGCACCCTGCGGCACGTGGACATCACCGCGCACGACATACCCGCCGACGGACCCGACCGCCCACTTCCGGTCTCCCGACTCGACCTCGCACTGGACGGACTGTCGAAGCCCGACGACGACACCGAGGCACTGGCACACTCGGCGGAGGCGACCGCCTACCTGTCGTACACGGACGTGGCCCACGCCATCGGCCTGGAGGTCTCCCAGGGCACCCGCCCGGGCCGGATCAATGCGAGCGTCCCGCTCCCCCTTGGCAGCGAGGTCACCGTGACGGCCACCGTCTCGGCGGTCTCCGGCAACCGTGTCGCCTTCAAGGACTTCGAGGTCACGGGCGGCGAACTGGCCACCACCCAAGCACTGCTCGACAAGATCTTCGAGAAGCCGATCCAGCTACGGAACATCCCCGAGGGCCTGCACCTGCGCTCGGTCACCCCCACGGCGAGCGGACTCAGCGCTCGCTTCTCCGGCGAGTCGGTCACTTTTCGCCCCAGCGGCGGGTCACAGGGCAACTCGGCTCAGGAGAACTCGTCGTCTCGCACAGCTTGAGAGCGAGGATGAGCCCTCGGCCGTCCACCGTCGCCTGAGCCCGGACGGGCCGAACGGCCCGTCCGGGAAGAGTCCGTGCGGTCACTGGGTCCCGCGTGCCGTCATCACCCCGAATCCGGCGATGTATTCAGGGATGGAGCGGTAGAAGCGCGAGGTGACCTCGTAAGGGCCGACGGCGCCAAGTGCGGCGAAGGCGGCGAGCCAGGTCCGTACCTCGTGCGCGGAGTTGCCGGCATCGGCCGCCATGGCATCGGGAGTGAGCACGTCACAGGGACTCAGGTCGCCTGAGCCACAGATGTCGAGGAACCGCTCGTCCCACTGCGGGTTGAGATCCTTGATGCCCGCCTCGCCGCGGGCAAACTGCTTCGCGGTGTCGATCACGCGTTGTTGACGCGCGGCCCGGGCGGCGGCCGTCGGGTGCCGGCCGTTCAGCAGCATGTCCCGCTGCGCCGGCGTCGCCGACGCCCACTGCGGCACCGGCGGATCGTGGGACAGCCCGCCGGAACCGATCACCAGAACCCGCTCGGACAGCTCGGGCAGGTGGCTGCCGACGGCCTCTCCCATACGGCGGACGCGGCGCATGGAGGTGAAAGGCCGGGCCACGCCGTTGACGAAGACCGGGATGACAGGCCGCTCATCGATCCCACCGAAGAGGATCTCCAGTGGCTGGACCGCTCCGTGGTCGATCTCCATACGGCGGGAGATCGCCATGTCGATGTCCTGGTCGAGCACATGCTGGGCCAGTGCCTCGGCACGGTCGGCGGGAACGTCCAGAGGGCCGGACTGGGTGTCGTAGTCGCCGACAGCGTGGGCGGCGTAGCCGATGCAAAACGGCGGCATGAGTTCGTAGAAGAAGCCGTTGTAGTGGTCGGGTGCGAACGAGACGACCAGGGTGGGGTCGAAGTCGTTGACGAAGTCCCGTGCGTCGGCGAAGGCTCTGTCGACGGCTTCGCGGACATCCGCCGGCGGTTCACCGAACTCGAGCAGGGGGCTGTGCGACATGCACACCAGGGCAACGGACACAGTCAGACCTCCCGCTGGGTGAAGGACATGGCCGTCAGCGCACTGGCGAAGGCGGCGGACGCCTCCTGCGCGAGGCACGCTGCGGCCACGAACCGGTCCGGGCGCAGGAAGAGCACTCCGACCGGCCGGTTGTCGAACCACCGCTTGACGGAACCGTCCGCGTCTCCCACCACCACGACCGGGACCGAAGCGTCCGTGTATTCCTTCTCGGCCCAGGCGCGCTGTCTTTCGGGGACGAAGCACGCCAGGGTGGCGCCGAGTTGGCGTACCCGCTCCAGGTCGTCGGGGCTCAGCAGGCGGGCGGGGCTGTTGCCCCAGGCGGCGATGGTCCACCACGGGCCGAGTACGTCGTCGAGGAGGAGACCGGGGCCGTCCTGGGTGTTCACCCGGGGCTGGATGAACTGGGTGCCCACGGGCGACCTGTCGTCGGGGGCGTCGACCATGGGGAGCAGCTTGCGCGCAATGCGCTCGGCCGCCCGGCCGGGTGTGCGGCTCGTGACGTCGACAACCACCCCGCGGTCGTAGCGCGGCATCGGCTTGAAACGCATGTCTGTGAAGTAGCTCTTGGCCGACGGCACCAGGTTCAGCACGGCGGCCGCCGCGTCGCGGACCGTGGCGGCCTTGCGGTCGGACTTCATGATCGAGCCCGCGGTCAGGTTCAGGTCGATCATGGCCTGCGCGTGATTCCTGCGTTCCACGTCGTAGGTGTCGAGCAGTGCCGGAGAAGCCTGCCCCCGCAGGACGGAGGTGAGTTTCCAGGCCAGGTTGGTGGCGTCGCGGATGCCGGAGTTCCATCCCTGCCCGAGCCAGACCGGCATCAGATGGGCCGCGTCGCCGGCGATCAGGACACGACCCTTGCGGAAGCTGCCGGCGATACGGCCGTGATGGGTGAAGACACGTTGGCCGATGACGTCCAGTCGCGACGGGTCGGGGACGTGGTCGGCGAGCAATCGGGCCATGAAGGAAGGGTCGTCGACCAACTCGGCGGGTTCATGGTCGAAGAGCATGAACTCCCAGCGCCGAATGGCGTGCGGGAGGCCGATGGACACGTAGGGGCGCTTCGGATCGGCTCCGAGGTAGACGTTGGGAGTGCCCAGCGGATCGTTGTCGACATCGATGACGAGCCAGCGGGTCGAGGGGGACTTGCCCTCGAAGCCGACGCCCATCCAGTTGCGGGTGAAGGAACGTCCGCCCTCGCAGCCCACGACGTACCGGGCCCTGAGCTGATGCAGGGCGCTGTCCTCGCCGGGCCCGCCCGCGCGGACGGTCGCCACGACGTGGTCGTCGCCCTCGGTCAGGTCCTCCAGCTGGTGCCTGAAGCGGACGTCGACGGTGTCGAAGCGGTCGAGGCCCGCGAGCAGTTCCCTGTCGACCAGAGGCTGTACGAATCCGCTCTTGCGCGGCCAGCCGAACTCCTCGGTGGCCGGATCGTTGGTCACCAGCACCTGCCCCTTGCCGTTGACCAGGCGCATGATGTGGTGCGGGACCGTGTGCCGGCCGATCTCGTCGACGAGGCCCATCGTCTGGATGGTGCGGAAGGACTCGTCGTCCAGCCCCACACCTCGCGGGTAGTCGATGAGTTCCGCGCGGGCTTCGACCACGGTGGCCCGCTGTCCATAGCCCCCGAGCAGGTTCGCGAGCGTGAGTCCGACCGGGCCTGCTCCGATCACGAGGACGTCGGTGTCCACCCTGCTGCTCACGAGAGTCTCTCCTCCCTTCGCCATGCCGCGCATCGATCAGCCGCCCAGCAGGAAATCGAGGTGAATGCGGTCGAACTCTTCCGTCTGCTCGTACTGCGGCCAGTGCCCGGCGTTCTCGATGACGGCCAGCCGTCCCTTCGGAATGAGCTGGGCGATACGCCGCCCCTCGTCGACGGGACCGGAGGGATCCTTGGTCGTCCAGATCACCAGGGCATCCGCGGCGATGGAGCGCAGATCATCGTCGGAGATCATGTTGCGCTTGCGGACCTCCAGGTTCTGCAGAGCCATGTTCATCTCGCAGGCCGCCTTCCAGTCGGGCTGCTCGAAGATGGCCTGACGGGTGCGGATCAGGTCGTCGGTCACCATGATCGGGTCGGCCATCAGCCATTCCAGGCGGGCGCGCACCCTGTCCCATGACGGGTCCTCGGCCGCTTCCATGGAAAGGGTGTACAGCCGCTCCATCACCTTGGGGTTCGCCATGGTTCCACCCATCGTGTTGAGCACGATGCGCTCCACACGGTCCGGGTGCTGCTGCGCCATCCGTGCCGTGACCCAGCCGCCCAGCGACTCGCCCGAGAAGTAGGCCCGTTCGGCGCCGAGAGTGTCCAGAACGTGCTGGATCTGGTCCAGGTAGTGCCTGATTTCCAAGGGGTGGTCCGGCTTGGACGAGTAGCCATGGCCGATGAAGTCGAGGGCGTACGTGTTGAAGTGCTCTCCGTGGCTGCGGAGATTGCGGACGTAAGCCTCGGCGTGCCCCGTGATGCCGTGCAGGAGCAGCAGAAGGGGCTTCGAGTCGTCGCCCGTGTGCAGGTACCGCGTGCGGTAGGGGCCGGCCTGCAGGAATCCCTGATTGAACTCCACCTGCTGCAGGTCGGACCAGACGCTGTCGTATCCACGATGTGCCATGAACATCGGTCCTTCGAAAGGTCGGGGCCGCTGGCGCGGGGAACCCCGAGGAACACTATCTACACACTTAATAGCACTATGTGAACAGCGATGGATGTGGGTGTCAAGCTGGTCCGAGGGCTGGAAAGCGAACCGCCTCCCGCAGTGACAGCTGCGGGAGGCGGCGGATGATCGCGTGAAGAGAATGGGCGCGGCGTGGCGACGGTGGCGCCGACTGAAGACGGACTCAGGAAAGGCTGGCGTTGATTTCCTCGGCCTTCGCCAGGAGGACGGGGATGGCCCGCTCTGCCACCTCGGCGCGATTGGTGATGAGGTTGACGCAGGCCGCCGGCAGCCCCACTCCGCGACGGAGGGGGATGGCGACGCCGTAGGCGCCGGGCTCGACCTCTCCCCATGTGCTGGCGTAGCCGTCGCCGCGGGCCTTGGTGACGATCTCCGGCTCGCCGACCGACCGCTCCATCGCCGCACGCAGGGCGTGACCCGCGGCACCCCGGTCGAGAGGGTGCCGGCTGCCGGTCCGGAAGGCCAGGTGATACGACGAGTAGGGCGGTTCGACGACGGAGACCGCCACGGCCTCATCCCCCTCCGCGACCAACAGAGCCACCGTTGCCTGCAGCTCACGGGCGAGGTCACGCAGATACGGTTCCAGAGTCTCGCGGAGACCGCGCTGAACCTGATGCGCCAGGGCGCTGAGTCCGGCTCCGGCCCGGTACCGCCCCTCGGGGTCCTTGAAGACGAGTTTGAAATCCTCCAGCGTCGCCAGAACGCGATAGGCAATCGTCCGATGGACCTGAAGCTCCGCGGCCAGCTCCTGGATGGTCGCACCGCCCTCCGCCCCGGCGACGAACTCCAGTGCACGCAGCCCCCTGGCCAGCGTCTTCGAGCCGACGTTGCGCGAGTTGGCCGGCTCTTCCTCCTCGGCGGGCGAGGGGGGCAGATCGGCAGGTGGAGTGCTCATGCACGCACTTTACTCAGCGCTTGCGAGGTAGCTCCTCCTCACTCCCCCGCACCGAGGTTTCGTGCCACACGGGGGTTGCCAGCACGCAAGCCCAGTGTAAATATGGCGAAACACGATGCACATAGTGCACAGAGCCGGGCGGCTCTCGGGGTTGTTCTCCCGAGCTTGCTGCACTTACCGGAAGGTCGCGATCGTGCTTCACCGCATCACCCTCCTCCAACGCAACTCGTCGCTGTGGCCGTCGGCCTTCAGTCGGCGCTGGAGGACCGATCACGCCGACATCGTCAAGCGCATGCCGGGCCTGGAGCACTACGCCCAGACCACGTCGCCGCCACCGCGAGCACAGGAGAGTCGGCGTTCCCGGTCGCCTGGGTCGTCGAGATCTGTTACCGATCCAGCAGCGACGCCGACCTGGCCACCTCGGCGCCGAACGACTTCGCCGCGCTACTGGAGGACGAGCTCGCCCTTCGCCCCCTGGAACTGCCGGGCCTGCTGGACGAACGGCACCTGCTGCGCGACATGGCCGTCCCGATGCTTACGCGGGAACACCTGAGCGCTCCGAGCGAGGCTCCCGACGGCGTCATCGCCCTTGTCTTCAACAGCGAGCATCAGGGCCGGGAAGCCATGTCCTCCATCGCAGGCCGGGCAGCCGAGGCGCTCGGCGTGGAGGATCTCCAGCTTCTCCTCACGCACGAGTACCGGATGGTCCAGTCCGAGCTCATCGACGTCCGCTCCACTTCGGTGTCGCCACCGGAATGCCTGTGCACCGCCAGAACCGGAGCCGCCCACACATGTTCATTGACGATATGAGTAGAAGTGTCCGCCATGCGTGACACAGGCTTGGGCTAGGAGCACCATGCTGAATGTTGAGAGCCGCCCGCTTCAGTACGACGTGGACATCGACGTGGTCGTCGCCGGCAGTGGTGCGGGAGGTCTGTCCGCTGCCGTCACCGCAGCCAGTCACGGTCGCTCGGTACTCGTTCTCGAACGAGCCGCTCGATTCGGAGGCACCACCAGGAAGTCGGCCGGAGGGGTATGGATCCCCAACAACAAGTTTCTGCGGGAGCAAGGAGTGGCCGATGACCGGACAGCAGCCCTCCGATACCTCGCCAGGATCGGCCGTCCCGCGCTGTACGACCCTCATTCGCCCACTCTCGGCCTGCCGGAATGGGAGTTCGACGGCCTGGCCGCGTTCTACGACCACGGCGCCCAGGCACACGAGGAACTGGAGAGACTTGACGCCTTGCACCTGGCACAGGCGTCCAACGGCCTGTACGACTACCTCGAAAAGGTCCCGGAGAACCTCACGCCCCAGGGCCGCGGGCTCTACCACTCACGCTCCATGGGCGGAGCCGAAGGCGGCCGGCTGCTGATCGACGACTTCGTCGCCGCAGCCGAACGTCTGGGTGTCCGCCTGCTCACCGGCCACCGGGTCGTCGACACGATCCTGGACCGCGGGCGGGTCGTCGGCGTGGTGGCGGAGACCGAGGACGGGCACCGGCTGCACATCCACGCCCGGGTCGGAGTCGTCTTCGCCACGGGAGGCTTCACCCACAATGCCGACCTGCGACTCCAGTACCTTGACGGTCCCTACATCGGAGGCTGTGCCGCCCCGACCAACACCGGGGACTTCATCGCTCTCGCGGGCGAACTGGGAGCGCGGTTCGCCAACATGAACCAGGGTTGGTGCGGTCCCGTCGTGGTGGAAAGGCTCCTGAAGAATCCGCAGGATGTCTTCTGCTCCTTCTACACACTCGGCGACGGGCTGCTCTCCGTGAACTGTTCCGGTCGGCGCGTGCTGAACGAGAAGGCTCCCTACAACGAAGCCGCACGGGTCATGGCGGCCTGGGATCCCGAGACGCTTCGTTACGCGAACTTCCCGCTCATCACCATCTGGGACCAGGAGGTCGCCGACCGCTGGGCCATCGACCGGCTCGGTAACCCGATTCCCGTGGACATCGACAGTGCCTACTGGGTCGTGCCCGGTGACTCCCTGGAGGAACTGGCCGCGGCCGTCGACGACCGTCTGCAGACCCTCGGCGCGCACGTCGGGCACGGTCGGCTCGACGACGGCTTCGTCACCGAGTTGAAGGCGACGCTCGACCGCTTCGGCGACCTGGCCGACGCCGGCGTGGACACCGACTTCCACCGGGGCGAGAGCCGCTTCGAACGCTACGTCAGCTCCCGCTTCGGCGACGGTGACGGCCCCAACCCCCTGCTCAGGCGCCTCAACCTCAACACCCGCCTGTACGCGACGATCCTCGGCCCCGGCCTGCTGGACACCAAGGGAGGCCCCCTCACCGACACCCACGGCCGGGTGCTGAACGCCCGCGGCGCCGTGATCGAGGGCCTCTACGCCGTCGGCAACGCCGCCGCCTCACCCACCGGGCAGGGCTACCCGGGCGCGGGAGGCACCCTTGGCCCCATCATCACGTTCGGATACCTGGCCGGTCTCCGACTCGGCGCCGCCGACGCCCGCGTCCATCACGCAGCCGGCGAGCGCGCCGGCGATCCCGCCCGCGGATAACGTCCGGGCGCCCTCCGAGCGTCGCCGCGCCGGCGACGTGAGCCGGTACGCACCCGGCAACACCATGTCACTTCCGTGCTGCACCCGCCCGTGCCCGCACGGTCCCCCGCCTGCCAAGGAGGCCAGTCATGGCCGATCTCAACGACCTCACCAACAAGGTGGCGGTGATCACCGGTGCCGCACAGGGCATCGGAAAAGGCATCGCGCAAACGCTCGCGGACCACGGTGCCGCCGTCGTTCTCACCGACATCGACGACAGCCGAGTGCGGTCGGCCGCCGAGGGGATCCGTGCGCACGGCGGACGTGCGCTCGCCGTACGGCAGGACGTGTCGGACGCGGCCAGTGCGGCGACCGTGATCGACGCGGCGGTCCGGGAGTTCGGCGGGTTCGACATCCTCGTCAACAACGCCGGAGTCGCGGCCCAGATGCCCTTCGACAAGATCACCGAGGAGGAGTGGGACCGGCTGAACAGCATCAATCAGCGCGGCCTCTTCTTCGCCGCCCAGGCAGCCGGCATCCACTTCAAGCAGCAGGGTTCCGGAAAGATCGTCAACATCAGCTCCTTCGCCGGCCACCAGGCCGTCGAGGAGTACCTGACCTACAACGCCACCAAAGCGGCCGCGATCATGATCACCCAGGTCATGGCCCTCGAGCTGGGCCCCTTCAACGTGAACGTGAACGCGGTCTGCCCCGGCATCGTGAGGACCGCCATCTGGGACACGCTCGACCCGGCGGTGTGGCGCAAGAACGAACAGAGCATCCCCCTCCGCCGCGGTCAGACACCCGAGGACATTGGCGAAGCCGTCGCCTTCCTCGCCTCCGAACGCGCCAGGAACATCACCGGCGCCATCCTGCCGGTGACCGGCGGTCTGGCCATGTTCTAGGCGCACGCCGCGGATCGACGCGTACACCGAGGCCGACTTCCACGCCCTGAGCAGGGCCCAGACAGGACAACACAACGAGTTCTCGAAAGACGAGGTAACCATGGGTTTCAATCGTGACGTCGCCACCGGCAGGAAGCCCCTGCTGGACGGGAAGATCGCCGTCATCACCGGCGGCGGAAACGGCATCGGCCGCGTCGCCGTCGGCATGTTCATCGAAGCGGGTGCCCTCGTGGTCACGAGCGACATCGATGCCGAGGCGCTGGACCAGGTCAAGAAGGAGTACGGCGACGCCGTCACCACTGTCGTCGCCGACATGGGGACGATCGAGGGCGTGCGAAGCGTCGTCGCGACCACGCAGGAGACGCACGGTCGCGTGGACGCGCTCTACAACAACGCGGGAGTGGGAGCACTCGCCGAGGGCCTGCTCCGGGTGCACGAGACGCCGTACGAGATCTTCGAGAAGACAATCCAACTGAACCTGTGGTCGGTCTTCGCCATGTCCCGCGAGACCATTCCCCTCATGCAGGGCACCGGCGGGTCGATCATCAACGTGGCCAGCATCAACGCCCAGGTCGCCATCCCCGGTTCCGTTTCCTACATCTCCGCGAAGGGCGGCGTGCTGTCGATGACGCGCAGCATCGCCTTCGACTACGCGGCCGACGGCATCCGGGCGAATGTCCTCGTCCCCGGCTACATAGACACCCGCATGGTGTCGGACTACACCAACAAGGCCCCCGATCCCGCGGCCGCCGTCAAGGAGGTCGGAGACGCTCACCTGCTGGGCCGTATGGGTGACCCCCAGGAGGTCGCGGCGGCGGCGCTCTGGCTCGCCTCCGACGCCTCGACGTTCATGACCGGTTCGGCGCTCACGGTCGACGGCGGTTACCTCGCCAAGTGAGACGTGCTCCACAGCAACGAAAGGGACCACCCGATGACCGACTCGTACGGCGACGACGTCGCCCGGATCACGCGACTCCGCTCGGAGTACTCATGGGCCTATGACTCGGCCGACGCCCATGCGTTCACCCAGCTCTTCACACCCGACGGGGTATGCGCCCTCGGCGACTGGGGGGTCTTCCGCACGCGAGAAGAGATCGAGGCCGGCATCGCCGCGCAGACGGTCGCTCCCGACCCGCTCCCTGCCACCGTTCACTCCGTGACCACGCCGCGTATCACAGTCGACGGCGACACCGCGACGGGCAGTTGGTACGTCACGGTCTACCACCAGCCGCGCGAAGGCGACACGCAACCGGTGCGCTTCGTGGGGCGCTACTTCGACCGGTACCGCCGCCTTCCCGAGGGGTGGAGGTTCGAAAGCGTGCGGCTGGATCCCTACTGGTTCGTCGGTTACTGAATTCGTCGGTTACTGAGAACGCGCCTCGGCGACCGCAACGTCGCCGAGGGCAGGCCCTGACGATCAGGGTAGCCAGTCGAGGTCAGGAGGCAGCGCCCCGGAGATGTCCTCCGTGTGCGGGCCGTGGAGCAGGTCGATCCGCAGCCGTGTCAGGCGCAGGAAGGCGATCCGCCACCCCTCGGGCGTGCGCCGGTACTCCTCGTCGTAGTAGCCGTACCCCCGGATGCCCGAGAGATCGGGAGAGGAGTTGCCCCGGAAGGATCGCGAGCCCGGGGGCCAGGTGAGGTAGTCCTGCATCGACCAGCGCGCTCGCACCAGGGAGTCGGGCTGTGCCCGAAATCGGGGCAGCGACCCTTGGTGCACGCTGCGTGCGCCGGTGAGCAGTCCGTCCACTCCGCGCACGAACGCGTCGGGCCCCTCGCCGCCGAATGCGAAGCCCTCGAAGCGGGCGTCGTCGGTGAAAAGCCCGCGCAGCCTTTCCCACTGCTGGCTGTCGACATAGAAGAAGTAGCGCGCCTTCAGGTCGTACGCGGCGTCACGCGCCGCAGCGTCCAGGACCCGGTCCCGGGCCTCGTCCCGCCCATCGCGATGGGTGTCGTCAATCATCCCGCTCCTCATCACCTTCACCTGAAACGTGCAGATTATGAACTAGTCAGATCAATATATACACCTCAGCTGGTCGACGGCGTGAGAGCCCCTCAAGGCAGGAGAACGAGATGACCTACGAGCCCGCCACCTTCGCCGACCTGAAGGGGAGAACCGTCGCCGTGACCGGCGCAGCCCGGGGGATCGGCGAGGCGCACGTGCTGGCTCTGGTCCGCAACGGAGTGAACGTCCTCGCCGGAGACCTCGACGAGAGCGCGGTGGGAGCCACCGCTGAGCGACTGGGCGAGCAGTGCCGACACGGCGCCACCATTGTGCCGATGGGCATGGACGTCACCCGCGCCAAGGATCATCACGCACTCGCCGAGCGTGCACTCCAACGGTTCGGAACCCTCGACGGATGGATCAACAACGCGGGCGTCTACGGCCTCAACGGTGTACTGGAGACCTCCGGCGCCGAGTTCACCCGCATGCACGAGGTCCATGTCCTCGGGGCATCGTTCGGCGTCCAGGCCGCCGTGCCCGCGATGGGGGAATCGGGCGGCGCGATCGTCAACGTGGCCTCGATCGCGGCGTACGTCGTGCGCGCCCGGTCGGGCGCCTACTCGGCCTCCAAGGCCGCCGTAGAGCACCTCACCAAGTTCCAAGCCGTGGAGCTCGGCCCCCGGGGCATCCGCGTGAACGCCGTGGCCCCCGGCATGATCGACACCGACATGCTCTCCTCGCTCACCGAGGAACCCGGGATGCCGCAGTCAGCGGTGGAGGCCGTACCGCTGCGCCGGATCGGCACCCCGGGCGAGGTTTCCGACACCGTCCTGTTCCTGCTCTCCGACGCCTCGCGTTTCGTGACGGGCCACACCCTCGTGGTCGACGGTGGCGGCCGCCACCGCTGAGCGAGGGGTTACCGGTTGCCGCGCCGAAGCGCCGTCGGCGTCTGCCCGAACCAACGCCTGCAAGCGCGCGTCAGTGCCGACTGTTCGGAGAAGCCCAGGGCCAGCGCCACATGCGACATCGAAAGGGAGGACTCCGTGAGGTACTGGTGCGCGAGGTCCCTCAGCGCCTCGTCGCGCAAGTGATCGAAACCGGTTTCCTCCTCGGCCAGGCGACGCTGCAGCGTCCTTGGATGGAGTGCCAGCAGCCTCGCCACCTGCTCCAGCCTCGCTCCCGCCCGCCCGCCGGGAGTTCGCGCCATCGCGGTGCGGACGAGGTCGGCCGTGGACGAGCCGGGGGCCGGGTAGTTCGTGTCGAGATAGCTGGTCGCGATCCGGCGGATCGTCTCGTCGACGTCCTGGAGAGGGATGTCCATCAGACGCTCGTCGATGATCAGGGCGCCGTGCGCACGTTCGGGTCGCACTTCGGCTCCGAAGAACCGCACGTAGCTCGACAGCGGGGCGGCGGGCGAGTGCGGCAGCAGCACGGCCCGGGGCCGGTATCCGCTCCTGATGACGAGGCCGAGGAGTCGGTGGGCCGTGGCGAGGCTGAGGTCCCACGTCTGGCGGGCGGGTGGGCAGGGGTCGAGCACCATGTCGAAGCGCATCGCGACGTGACCGGGGAACTCCGGCCCCGCGGGAATCAGCGCCAGCGTGAGCGACGGGCTGTGCACGAACAGGTACTGCGCCGCGGTCTGGATCATCTCCCGCACGGTCGGTGTGTTCTGCAGGACCAGGGCCAGCGGACCGAGTGCGGTCGGGTCCTGCGCGTGCGCCATGCGCAGACCGAAGTCCGGGCAGCGCAGACCTACCGCCGATGCCTCCAGCAGGTGCATCGCGGCGCGCGCGGGAACCAGGGCGTCCTCGTCCTCCAGGGCGTGCCCGGGAAGGCGCGCCGACGCGAGCAGGGCATCCGCGTCCCCGCCGAGTTCGCGGACCAGACTCGCCCAGCCCCGCAGGGTTGCGGCCCGCACCAGTGGTTCCATGTCGCGCAAGGTAAAAATTCTGTCGCCTGCTGTCAAGCAAACCCAGGGTGTGCCGCGCCACACTCACTGCTGGCGCCAGTTACTTCAGGTAGCGGACGCGCCTCTGCGAGCCCAGGGACGGGCTCGCCGGCCAGTGGGTCACGTGCCAGGTCCGGCCGCCGGGACGCGTCGCGGACAGGGCAGGGTGACCGCCCGACTTCAGTCGGGCTGCTGTGCCGCGCCTACCCGCCATCGACCTGCGGCCCCGTCCGCCCCCATGGAAGGCATCGAGCCGCGTGAACGCATTCGCAGACAGGGTTGCCGTCATCACGTCCGCCTCGTTGCCCATCCTTCGGTAGATGCGGAGTCAGCCGGGCCCACGCCTCATTCGTCAGATCACCCCTCCCCATTGCCGAGCACGACGACCCGAACACCGGGCAGTCACATGATCCGCCGGCAGAAACCACGTGAGGATGCGATGTCGACAGCAAACACCCCCCAGCATGCACACTCGCGGCGGGCCTTCGTCACCGGCGCGACCGCGGCCGGCCTCAGCGCCATCCTGGTGTCCCACGTCCCCCAGGCGGCAGCGGCCACCTCGGATCCGGTCAAGCTCGTGTGCGCCATCCGACGTCGGCCGGACCTGTCGCCCGCCGAGTTCTACCACTACTGGCTGTACAACCACGGGCCGCTCGCCAGAAAGCAGGTCAAGAAGCTTGGGGGTAACCGCTACGTCCAGAGCCACACGAACAACGCGGCCCTCAGTAACGTCATCGCCACGTCGCGCGGCCAGGTAGGCCAGGCTCTCGACGGTGTCACCGAAGTCTGGTTCCCCTCGCGCGAGGCGCTGGTCAAGGCGCTCGCCTCGCCTGAAGGGGAGCAGGCCAACCTCCGGCTCGCTGAGGATGAGAGGAACTTCATCGACCTGCCGCGGTCCTCGTACTTCTTCACCAAGGAATACGTCCTGCTCGGCTAGACGACAGGGAGGTATCCGAATAATCCGGTAAGTCCATTATTTGCCAGGCTTGTCCAGCCCAACCTCGGAGCCGCCCGAGCCGGAACGGACAGAGCACGACGGACAACGAAAGTGACCGCCGGTCGGCAACCCGCTGTCGCGCGCTCTTCGGGAGCGGGCTCTGGACGCCGGGATGACCGAGCACCGACGGCCCTCGCGGCACGAGCGCTTCCGCGGCACCAGCGACCGGCAGCACCACCGACCGGCCGACGCGGACAGCTCGGACACGACGCGCCCGAACATCACAGCATCCATGAGGTAGAGGAGAGCCGCCGATGCCCACCCCTCCGACCAGTCCGCTCCTGCGTCCCTTGCAGATCGGCACGCTCACCGTGCCGGGGCGGCTCTACAAGTCGGCGACCAGCGAGACGCGTGCCACCGACGACGGGTACGTGACGGACGAGCTGCTCGAGTTCTACGAACCCATGGCGCGGGCCGGGACCCCGCTCATCGTGACCGGCAACCTCTACGTCTCCCTGCAGTCCAAGTCCGCGGGACGTCAGGCCGGCATCGACGACGACGGCAAGAAGGCCGGCCTGCGGGACTGGGTCGACCTGGCGCACAGCGGCGGCAGCCTCCTGATCGCCCAGCTCAACCACGGTGGCCGCCAGATGGTCAGGTCGGCGGACCCGGGCAAGGCACCGGTGTCCGCGTCCACGGTGCGTGAACCGTTGTACGGGACGAAACCGCGGCCACTGCGCCGGGACGAGATCCCGGCCGTGGTGGAGACCTTCGCGGCCGCCGCGGAGCGGGCCCAGGAGGTGGGATTCGACGGGGTGCAGATCCACGCCGCCCACGGCTACCTGCTCAGCCAGTTCCTCACCCCGCACACCAACCGCCGCACCGACGAGTACGGCGGCAGCCTCGACAACCGGATGCGCCTGCTGCTCGAGGTGTTCCGCGCGATACGTACCCGCGTCGGCGACGACTTCCCCGTACTGCTCAAGCTGAACGGCACGGACATGCTGCCGCTGCGCCGGGGGGCGACGACCGCCGAGCTCGTGCGCGTCGCCAAGGTGCTGGAAGGCGAAGGCGTCGACGCGGTGGAGATCTCCAGGGCGCACTACGAGTCGTGGCCGGGCATGATCCTGGGGCACTACAAAGGGTTCATCCGCGGGCAGGTCACCGAGGGCTCGGGGATGTCGATGACGCGTCGGCGACGCCTGGCGATGCTCGCCGCGGCCCCCGTCATCGAACGCGTCGCGGAACGTCTCGCACCCGGCGGCGAGGGCTTCAACCTCCCCCAGGCCGAGCGGTTCACCGCGCAGTTGGACATCCCGGTGATCTGCGTCGGGGGGTTCCACACGAGGGAAGGGATGGAGTCGGCCATCGACGGCGGGCGCTGCGATGCCGTCTCGGCGGCCCGTGCCATGATCGCCGACCCCTTCCTGTTCAAGAACATGCAGGACCCCATGCCGGGCCGGCCGGTGTGCGAGTACCGCAACGGATGCATCGCCCGTTTCGGCGGCAAGCCAATCGACTGCTACGTCGAGCCGATCCGCATCCAGAAGAACCACATGCTGCAACGGACGGAGCAGGCGTGAACCACATCCCGAGCGACCACGAGCCCCTTGGCACCCGCCCGGGCAGCCCGATCACCGGGAGTAGGACCTCTCCTGTGCCGACCACCTCGGGAATCTTCCCGGTGTGGCTCCGCGAGGACCTGACGCGAGAGGCCGCCCTCCAGTACTGGAAGGGACCGCACGCGCAGATCGTCGCGCGGCTGCCCAGCATCGCCGAGTACCTCCAGCATCACTTCTCCCCCACCGATCACGGCTACTGGCCCGCGTCTCCCACGGTGGGCACCGCCGTACCCCCGAGCTGGCGCTGCGACGGCATCGCCGAGGTCCGGATGGTGAGCATGGCCGGCGCGCTCACCATCCCGGTCCACATGCGGGAGGTGTACCTCGACGAGCAGAACGTCTTCGACCGGGTTCTCGGAAACCTGACCGGACCACGAGCAGGCCGCTGGTGGACCGACGGCCACGACGCCGGCGTCGGCCACCGCACCGTCCTTCTGCTGCGCCGACGTCGGGGAGTGAGCCGCCGCCCGTTCCGCAGGTACGTCCACGACCGCATCGGCCCCGCGCTCCACGAGGCGGGCGCGCACGACCTGCGCACGTACACGTTCCTGCCCTGGACCTCGCTTCCACACCCCACGCCCGGCATCTCGCACGACAATCCGACCTTCCGCCGCTACCACGGATGTGTCGTCCTCGGAGCCGACAGCCGCGCCGCCATGGAGGAGATCCTGACGTCCAAGCCCGTCGCCGGTCTCGTCGCCGATCAGCACACGGTCATGACAGCCGTCCACGCATTCACCGTCGAGCACACCGAGCCGGTCATCAGGACAGGCCCGCCGGTCCGGCCCTGACACACCACCCGTGGAGTTGGGCGAGCTCGGTCGGTCGACGACGGCGCCGGCTTCCTACGGGCGCCGGCGCCGGGCTTCGGGGCAAGGTCGCGGTCGTGACTGCAAACGAACGACGAACAACAAGGAGAAGCAATGAGCGACCGGGAGGACATCACCTTCGAGTCGGGCGGTGAGAGGTGTGCGGCCTGGCTTTATCCCGCCAAGAGCCCTTCGAGCCCGATCGTGGTCCTTGGCCACGGCCTCGGCGCGATCCGTGAGATGCGGCTCGACGCGTTCGCCCAGCGCTTCGCCGACGCAGGCTACGCCTGCCTCGTGTTCGACTACCGCAACTTCGGCTCGAGCGGCGGCGAGCCGCGCCAGCTGCTCGACATCAAGCGCCAGCTGGACGACTGGGCGGCCGCGATCGGCTACGCGCGGACCGTGGATGGCGTCGATCCCGAGCGGGTCGTGCTCTGGGGAACCTCGTTCGGCGGAGGCCATGTGATCGTCGCCGGCGCCCGCGATCGGCGCGTCGCCGCGATCATCTCGCAGTGCCCGTTCACGGACGGTCAGGCGTCGGTTCGGGCGGCGAACCCGCTGGGCCTGGCCAAGGCCACCGGGCTCGCGCTTCGCGACGCCGCAGGGGCACTGCTCGGGCGCGGGCCGACGATGGTGGCGACAGTTGGGCCACCGGGCTCGGCCGCGCTGATGGCGACGCCCGACGCCGAGCCCGGCTATCTGGCCATCGCCCCCGACGGGGCACCGTTTCGCAACGAGGTCGCAGCCCGCTTCGCGCTTCACGTCGGGTTCCATCGCCCCGGCAGGCAGGCGGTGAACCTGGGCTGCCCGGCGCTGTTCCAGCTGTGTGAGAGCGACAGCGTCGCGCCAGCGAAGGCGGCGGAGAAGGACGCGCGCAAGGCACCGAAGGGCGAAGTCGTCACCTATCCCTACGGGCACTTCGACATCTACGTCGGAGCGCCGTTCGAGCACGTCGTGGCCGACCAGCTCGCGTTCCTGGGACGCCACGTACCGGTCGCCGACCGGCAGGAGCTCGCCTGACGTTTTCAACTCGCGTTACGCACTCGACGGCCGTGCGGTCGCGATCCCGGGCTCGACCGGTGGGCTGAGCAACGCGCCTGCGCGCGACGTTCGCGCGCGGGGGCCGCCAACGTCTCCCCGCTCGCCTCGACAGCCAGGCGATCGCCCTGCCGTGCGACCGGGATCGGTATGACCGCGGCGCGGCGGCTGGGCGGAGGGGGCGCCGTCCGCGACCTCTCCTCGCTCCAGGACGCGATGGACGGGGCGGACAGTCCCCCGGGTCGGACCCGGGTGACGTTCGTCGCGATGATCCTCTCGCGGGATCCCGGCTCCCGAGCCCGCCCCGTTCTTCGTCGGCCTCGTGGTGCCCGCAGCAACGCACTGATGGCCGGCCGCAAGCTCAGACCGTGCTGCTGGACACGGGCGACTCGGGAGACGCGCCGGCCTTCTCCGAGGCGGCCGCCGTGGGGCTGCGTTCCGTGGACGCGGCGACGGCGAGGGCGCTGAGCACGCCGACACCGATCACGAGCAGCAGGATCAGACCGAGACCGCCGCGCTGCGCGGCCAGCAGCGAGGCGAGGATGACGGGAGCGAAGCCGCCGCCGATCGTCGAGGCGCCCTGGTACCCCAGTGATGCGCCCGTGTAGCGGGAACCGGTGCTGAACTGCTCGCTGAGAAACGCTCCGCACGGGCCGAACATCGGCGCGATGACCAGCCCGTACATGAGCACGAAGCCGAGCATCGTCAACGCGGTGCTGCCTGTGCCGATGAGCCGCAGGAACGGGTAGGTGAAGAGGGCGCCGGCGACCATGCCGAAGATCAGGGTCGCCCTGCGGCCGTACGCGTCGGAGAGGGCTCCCGCCGCGATCTCGGCCGCGACACAGACGACGGCACCGGCGACCTGGATCCCGAGGACGGAGGAGACGTCGAGTCCGTTGTCCCGGGCGTAAGTGAGGCCGAACGAGCCGACGACGCTGTTGAAGGTGAACGGGGCGAGGAGTGCGAAGAAGGCCAGGAGGAGGGACCGGGGGGCGCGGATCACCTCCCACAGCGGGACCTTCGGCGCCTCACCGCTCTCCTTCTGCCGGCGCTGCTCCTCGACGAACAGCGGGGACTCCGAGATCCGCAACCGGGTCCAGAGACCGATGGCCACCAGAACGGCACTCAGCAGGAAGGGGATGCGCCATCCCCAGGCCATGAACTGCTCTTCGGGAAGCAGGGAGAAGAGTCCGAGTACGCCGGCCGCCAGCGCCGTACCGGTCGGCCCGCCGGCGTTCGCGAAGCTCGACGCCAGGCCCCGACGGTGCGTCGGCGCGTGCTCGTAGGCCATGAGTGACGCTCCTCCCCACTCGCCACCGACCGAGATGCCCTGCATCACACGCAGGGTGATCAGCAGGATCGGGGCCAGCATGCCCGCTTGGTTGCTCGTGGGAAGCAGGCCGATGAACGTGGTGGAAGCGCCCATCAATATCAGCGTGACCACGAGGACCGACTTGCGGCCGACCTTGTCGCCGAAGTGTCCGAAGATCAGCGCACCGAGCGGGCGGCTGACGTAGCCGACGGCCAGAGTGCCCAGCGAGGCGATCGTGCCGGCGACCGGGGAGAGGTTGGTGAAGAAGAGCTCGCCGAAGACCAGGCTGGCCGCCGTGACGTAGAGCAGGAAGTCGTAGTACTCGACCATGCTGCCGAGATAGCTGGCCAGGATCACCCGTCGCAGCTCATTGGTATTGGACGGTCCGGGGCGGACCGTCTCGTTCTTCGTGGACCCCATCTTCTCCGTGTGTAAATAACGCACTTCGGTGTGCGTACTGTGCTACATGGATCGTGAGTGGTCGCCGTCACCGTGTCAACGGACGTGCACGGTTGAATTGCCGCCCGCTAACGGGTACGGCCTCCGCGGAAACCTGCAGAAGCGTCAGCCACAGGCCCCATCTGACCTGCGGAAATACCCCTTCCGGGCGGGCGCTCTGCCAAGCAGACGGGGGCTCACTCCACGAGTGCCGTCACGCCGCCCGCGGCGATGGTCAGGCCGAGGGTGGTCACGACGGCGGCGGAGACGACCGGCAGCCACTGAACGAGCGGGCTGTCGCCGGAGCGTCGGAAGCGCTCCACCCTGGTACGGGCGCTCACCAGCACCAGGCCCAGTCCGACGAGGACCCCGGCCAGACCTGCACTGAAGGAGACGATCATGGTCAGGCCGAGTGCCGTGCGGCCCAGACCGATGGCCAGCAGGAGGACACTCAGCGCCTCGGGGCACGGGATGATCCCGCCGGACACACCCATGGTGGCGATGGAGCGGAAGGTGGTGGGCAGGGTGGGCGCGTGGTGATGCGAGGCGTGTTCATCGGCGTGGCCTTGGCTGTGGCTGTGGTCATGGCTGTGGCCGTCTGCGTGCTGCTGGTCGGTGTGCTGCCTCCAGCGACGCCGCAGCAGTCGTGCCCCGAGGATCAGCACTACGGTCCCGCTGACGACTTCCAGCACCGGCACCAATACCTCCGGCACCACGAAGTGCCCCGCGAGAAGTACCGCCGTACCGAGTGCGATCACGGAGGCCGTGTGCGTGAAGGTGATGACCGCTCCGAGGATCACCGCCTGCTTCGGCGTGCTGTGGGCGCCGACCAGATAGGAGGCGAGGAGGGTCTTGCCGTGGCCGGGAGTCAGGGCATGGAAGGCGCCGAGCAGGGCGCAGGTGCCGAGCAGGGCGAGCAGGGTCCAGGGGGACGACTGGGGCGAGCGAAGGGCGCTGAGCATGGCGCCCCCGCCGGAGTCCGCCGCCGTCTGTACCGATGCCTTGTCCGGACTCCCCGGGCTCGGTGACCCGGCGAGCCCGGGGAGTGTCATCGTGATCGTGCGTCCCCCGTCCCCGCGTTCGATGCCCGCTGGGTGCACCGGATGGTGGGCCGCGACCAGCACGTCTTCCTGCACGGTCGTGCGGGCGCCGGGGTCGTACGCGTTGGTGAAGGTGACGGCGCGGGCGCCGGCCGGAAGATCGGCCACCGCCTCGACGCTCACCGCGCCCCCGGCCGCCGCCAGCAGTTCGTACGGCGGATACGTACTCCCCGTCACCTTCAGCGCGACGGCCCGCCCGTCCACGTGGACCTCGAGTGCCGAGGTGACGCGCCGCATGTGTGCGGCCGTCTCGGCGGAGCCGAACTCCCCGTTCCCGTCGGTGTCGACGGTCCGGGCGAAGGCGGGGGCCACCAACACGCCGGGTGTGAGGTCGAGTTGCACCTCCAGGCGCGACGCGGTCGGCGTCAGGTAAGCCTGTTGCAGCACTTCGTCGGTCGGGTGGGCCGCGGCGGGCGCGGCGGCGAGGCCCGACCCGGCGGCGGCCAGCACGAGGGCTGCCGTCCACCGGGCCAGGCGGCGTGCGAGGGTCACCGGTCAGTCCTCGGCGCCGTAGTCGTTGCCGTTCTCGCGGTAGATGGAGTGGATGTGGGTGATGCCGCCCGCGTTGGCGCCCGAGCCCTGCTGGTGGGCGAACTCGATGGTGAAGTCGGGGCTCTGGACGCGGTAGTAGACCGGCTGGTTGGCGGCCGTCGACCCGGACCAGGCGAAGTAGGTCTGGTCGAGGCCGGCTTGTGCGTCTGCCAGTTTCGCCGCGGCCTGTTCGGTGTTGAGCGGCGTGATCCACTCGTTGATGAGGTTGAGCAGCAGTGTCTTCTGGGCGCTGGTGAAGGTGGACGCCTGGACGCCGTCGTAGGCGAGGGTCTTTCCGTCCTGGCCGGCACCGAGGACGATCTCCTTCACCGGCGTGTCCAGGATGGCGGCGGCCAACTGTGTGGAGTTGAGCGACTGAAGGACCGTGTACGCCTTGTCGGTCTCACCCACCAGCGGTTCGACGGTCGCACCGGACTTCGTGTAGTACGCCGGCTGTGCTCCCCACAGGGTGGGGCCCAGCGTCATGGTGTCGCCGGACAGGGTGATGTTGACGGCGAGGTGGTGGCCGCCGTACTGGATGGTCCACTTGCCGGTCGCGGACGGGGTGCCCAGGATGCGGATCCAGTAGTGGTCCGCGCCGAAGTCGAGGTCGATGCCGCCCTGTGCCTTCAGGACGCCGTCGCCGTAGGTGATGCCGGTGACCTGTTCGAAGCCCGCCGGGCTGAGCGCGGCCGCCAGGATGTTCAGTACGGCGGTCTGCTGGGCGGAGGTCAGCGAGTCCATCCGCAGGCCCGCGCGCGTGTACAGGGCGTCGGGCAGGTTCGACCACTTCGACAGGTTGGCCTGGGTGCGGGTCGCCTGGACGGCCGTCTTCTGCGACGAACTCAGGGTGCCCAGGAAGGTGTTGACCGCGGTGAGGACCTGTGAGGCCGCCGCGGCGGCGGCCTCCGTGCTGTACGTGCCGGTCGTCGGCGCGGCGGCGGACGGCGCGGCGGCGCCGGAGGTGCAGGTCACGACCAGGGCCGTGGCTGCGACGGCCGTGGCGAGGCGGTACTCGATATGACGCAGTGACAACGTGGTCTCCAATGTGGGGGACGGCGTGGGCGCGCACGACCACGCCGCATTTGAGGCGGGCATGTCAACAGCGGCAGTGCGAGTATGCCAGATATTTCGTCAACAATTCTGTCAATCAATGCATTGGCCAATAACCAGCGGCCGGTGGTCAGTGGCCGACAGTCACAGGCAGTGCACAGCCGCGGCCGGCACGGCGCCACCTCCGGTCGGCACGGTGGTCGGATCGTCAAAGATCCGGTCTCGGCCCACCTGGACGGCCCCGTGGAGCGTGGCATCGGCCCCGAGGACGCCGACGGAAACATCAAACCCCACGGCCGACATGGCGGTACGGCGCCCGGTGAGCCGGGCGTCGATACCCGGAGCCAGCCAGGGCGCCCAGTCCGCGAGGTAACCGCCGAGGATGGCCGCGCCGGCGTCGGCCGCGCTGGCGACGGCCAGCATCGCGGCGCCCAGGGCGTGTCCGGCATCGTGGAGGGCCGCAACCGGGCGCGGCTCCCCGGACCGGAGCCGGCGGTCCAGTTCGGCACGGACGGCAGCGGCGTCCTGACCTGGGGTGAATCCACCCAGCCCGGCAGCGGTGGTCAGGGCTCCGAGGCCGAGGTAGGTCACCAGGCAGCCGCTTGAGCCGCACTTGCAGGGGGGTCCGTCGAGGGACACCGGGATGTGTCCTATCTCGCCGGCCATGCCGTGGCTGCCGGCATGGATGCGGCCCCCGATCAGCAGGCCGCCGCCGACTCCGACGTCGGCCCTGACGTAGGCGACGGTGTCGGGGTGGGCGGATCCCGTGGCGGCCAGGGCGTGGTACTCAGCCAGCGCTGCCATGTTGGCGTCGTTTACCACCTCGACCGGGCACTGGAGGTCGGGCAGGCGTCCGGTGACGAGGGCCGCCAGGTCCGTCGTGCCCCAGCCGAAGGGGATGGCGGCGGCGACCAAGCCCCCGACCACCGGCCCGGGCACGGCGATCACCACCCGGCCCAGGTGCACGCCGTCGGCCTGGGCGATGGCGCGTGCGACGACCTGGGCGATCGCCTCGGCCACCAGTTCGGGCTCGCCGGGAGGAGCCTGATGCGAGGCCCGTTCGGTGAGGACGGCCGAGCCCGCGAGGTCCGCGACCCTCAGCCGGATGTCCCACCGGTTCACCTGAACGGCCACCGTCCACACCCGCTCGGGAACGAGCCGCAGCAGACGGCGCGGGCGCCCCCGGCCGGCCGAGACCGCGGCGCCGGCCTCCTCCACCAGCCGCCGCTCGACGAGATCCGCGACCAGCGCCGTCACCGAGGCGTGTACCAGTCCGGTGGCGGCGGCGATCTCGGTGCGCGCACAGGGACCGTGCGCCTCGATGTGCCGGAGCACGAGGGACAGATTGGCGCGGCGCACGTCGGCGGAGTCGGCAGGGCGGTTCACGTAGCGATTGTCCCTGGTCTGCTCTGGTACGGTGGAACAAAATTTTTCAGGCTCTGAAAAATATACTCGCCGGACCGGTCCACACCTCGGCCCACCTGGGAATTTCCTGTGGGAACCATGGCAAAGCTGAGCATTTCCTGTAAAGTCAGAGAAATTGTTGACGATCTTCCCGAGGCGTCATTAGGTTCCTGAATGCCAACACAACGGGCAGAAGAAACCGCGTGATGAGGAGAGAGACCGTGCAGCACAGGGCAATCAAGCGAAGGAACGTCGTCATCGGGATCGGCGCGACCGCCGGTGTCGCGGCAGTCGGCGGCATCGCGATGACGGCGCAGGCGTCGGACGAGAAGAAGGACTCCACGACGTCCTCGGACGCCCTGGTCTTCGACAAGGACGACTACACGGAGCTGACGGAGACGATCGCCGACGCTGCC
Organism: Streptomyces sp. NPDC001663; assembly: GCF_042893105.1. Lineage (NCBI taxonomy): Bacteria > Bacillati > Actinomycetota > Actinomycetes > Kitasatosporales > Streptomycetaceae > Streptomyces > Streptomyces sp. NPDC001663. Next base: position 1,187,729 of record NZ_JBIAUR010000001.1, read on the forward strand.
GGCACCGACCACTCGGTGACGTACCACTTCTACAAGCCCCGCAACTACGTCACCAACCCGAGCGACTCCGACCACCAGAGCCTGGTGGTCAGCGTCCCCGTCAAGATCGACGGCAAGGCGGTCGACGCTTCCAAGGCGCCGATCGTCCTGGCGAACGCGGTGGGCGCCTACATGCCGTCGAGCGTCGCGACGGCCACCGGCGTGGGCCAGGCCGCGCTGGAGATGGGCTCCATCGGCGGCGGGAGCGGCGGAGCGCCCTCCGGAATGCCCAGCGGAATGCCGTCAGGCGGCCCGGGCGCGGGCGGCACGGGGGCCATCAATGGCATGGTCAATCTCGCAAAGCTGGCCCTGGTGGCGGGTTACGTCGCCGTGGAGCCCGGCACGCGGGGCCGCAGCCTCACCGACTCGGACGGCACCTACTACGGCACGGCCCCGGCGGTCATCGTCGACTTGAAGGCCGCCGTGCGGTACGTGAAGTTCAACAAGGGCCGCATCCCGGGCAACACCGACCGGATAGTCTCCACCGGAACGAGCGCCGGCGGCGCCGTCTCCGCCCTGCTGGGCGCGTCCGGCGACAGCAAGATCTACGCCAAGTACCTCAAGGAAGCGGGCGCCGCCGACGCCTCCGACGCGATCTTCGCGACCGGCGCCTGGTGCCCGATCACCGACCTGGAGCACGCCGACGGCGCCTACGAGTGGAACTGGGGCACCAACGTCACCCAGTCCACCGGCAAGGTCGTCGACCAGACCGTGTCGAAGGAACTCCAGTCGCAGTTCGCCGAGTACCAGGCGTCCCTCAAGCTGCGCGGCCTGAACGGCTACGGCGCCCTGACGGCCCGCAACTACGACGACTACCTGCTCACGACCTACCTCCAGGCGTCCGCGACCAAGTACCTCACCGACTTGTCGGACTCCGAGCGCGAGACCTACCTGGCCAAGAACACCTTCATCACCTGGTCCGGCGGCAAGGCGACCTTCACCTGGGAGGACTACCTCACCCACGTCGGCGCCCGGAAGAAGACCACCCCGGCCTTCGACGCCTTCGACCTGTCCGCGGGCGAGAACAACGAGTTCGGCACCGGCACGACCGAGTCCCGCCACTTCACCGCGTACAGCGCCAAGAACGACAGCACGGGTCTCAGCACCAAGCGGGTCGCGAGCGACATCCCCGACCTGCTGAACCTGATGAACCCGATGTACCACCTGCTCGAGAAGCGCAACCAGAACCGCTCGAAGCACTGGTGGATCCGCCTGGGCACCAGCGACACCGACACCTCGCACGTCATCGCCGCCAACCTCGCCGCCGCTGTGGACAACCTCGGCGACGACGTCAACCACTCGTACTACTGGGACCAGGGCCACGCCACCAACGTCGACCCCGGCGACTTCATCACGTGGGTCGCCAAGGTCACCGGCCACAAGAAGTAGCCCGTCAGGAGCAGCCGTCCATCTCTTAGGACGCCCCCACGACGGCGCGGCGGCGGCTTGGAAGGTGAGGCCCCACCGCTCTTCCACAGCTGTGGGGCCTCGACGTGCGCGACGCGGACGGTCCGCCTCAGGGGCGGTTGAGGTCCTCGTACACGGTGAGCAAGCCGCGCACCGCGCCGCCGACAGCAGCGACGTACATCCGCAGGACGTGGTCGAGGTCCTCATCGGGGTGGGCCAGCCACCAGTGGCCGAGCTGCTCGCCGATACCCGAAATGACGTGGGCGGCCGCCAGGAGGCTTGGCCGATCGAGCCCCACGGCATGGGGCGAGGCGACGTCGGCGATGCGCTCGACGGTGTGCCGGCGGAGCTTGATCAGCTGTTCGGCCATGTCGCCGCCGAGACCGGAGGAGGAGGTGAACAGCAGCGCCCACCGCCGCGGGTTATTGGCGACGAGCTCGAGGAAGACGCGCCCTCCGGCGGTGATCAACTCGTCCATGTCGCCGCCGGCCGTCGAGATCGCCGTGGCAAGGGTGTCCTCGAACTCCTGCCGGGCTCGTCGCACACACGCCACGAAAATGCCCTCTTGTGATCCGTGGTGTTGATACACGACCGGGCGGCTGACGCCGGCGGCACGGGCGATGTCCTCGACGGAGACGCCTTCGTAGCCGCGCTCGGTGAACAGATTCTCGGCGACGTCGAGCAGCTGCTGTTCCCGCTGCTTGCCGGTGAGACGTCGGCGTGCTGCGACGGCCACGTGTCCTCCGAATGCTTCTGTGCCTGGCGGGCTCATTGACAATTCAACTTACGAAACGTAACTTACGAGCCGCAAGTTACACATCGTAACTTGGCTGCACTGGGAGTCTCGCATGAAACTGGGCATCGACCGGGGGTCGCTGGTCGCGTGGGACCCCGACGGCGAGGAGTGGGTCGTTGTCGGCGAACCGTGGAATCACGACCTGCCGGCCTTCTTGGCCGACGGTGAAGAAGCGGTGCGGAAGGCCGAGCGCACGTTCACCAATCCGGAGCGAGTCTCGGGCCGGGCGCCGAGCGGGCTCCCGTTCACGCCGGCTTCGCTGCGCGCGTTCGCCCTGTGGGAGTCCCACATGATCAATGGGGCGAAGGGCATGGTCGCCGCGTTCGGCTCCCCGGGCGTCCGTCGACTGGTGCGGGGCTTCGAAGCGGTGACCGGTCGCGTTCCGCCCCCCTTGAGGCCCAGGGCCAACTACTACAGAGAACCGCAGTTCTACATGGGCAATCACCGCTCGGTGCTGCCGGACGAAGCCGAGGTGGCGTGGCCGTCGTTCGCCCAGGTCCTCGACTTCGAGCTGGAGTTGGGCGTCGTCATCGCCCGCGAGGCCAGGGACTGTACGCCGGCCGAGGGACTGGCGGCCATCGGTGGCTTCGTCGTCATGAACGACTGGACTGCCCGCGACCTCCAGTGGGACGACACCCGGCGCGGCACGTTCGGCGGCGTGGTGAAGGCCAAGACGTTCGCCGGCGCCATGTCGGCGGTTGTGGTGACGGCCGACGAGGTACTGCCTCGGTGGCGCGAGCTGACCGGCCGAGTGCTGGTCAACGGGGAGGTGTGGGCGCAGAGCAGCACCGCCTCACCTCTGCATGACCTGGGGGCAGCCGTCGCCTATGCCGCACGCGGCGAGTCCGTCGGCCCCGGCGAGGTCCTGTCCAGCGGCACCCTGCCGGGCTGCTGTGGGCTGGAGATGCGCCGCTTCCCCCGCCCTGGCGACGAAGTTCGCCTCGAGCTCGAGTTGGGAGCCGGGAAGCCGGTCACGGTGACCAACACCCTCGGCGCGCGCCCGCGCCGTGCCACACAGGCTCGGCACACAGAGGTGGCACGTCGGAAATGATTCCCCCAGAGGGCCCACATCGACAGACCCTGTTGGCCTTCGCCACTACAGGCGGCCTGAGCAGCACCACATCACACCGCACCGGCGCCACCGCCGACGGCTTACCGAACTGGCCCACCAGCTCGTCAAGTTAAGCGCCGACGGCCGAGGGCGGGCAACGGTCGCACCACTCGTGATTGTTAACACACCGGCTAGCGTCGCCGCTACGTGACCTTGGTCGGCGTCCGGGACCCCGGACCGGCCGGACGGGTTCCGGCCGCATGGGCACGCGTCCGGCGTGACGTCCCTTTCCCCGTTTCTGTGCCGCTGTGCGCGGCATGCCCTCACTATTGGAGAACGGCCTTGTCCTTGCGTCACCTTCCTCATGTCCGCTCCGGCGCCGCGCATAAGGCCCGCCTCGCCGCGAGTATCGCGGCCGTGCTCGTGTTCGGGACGGCATGCTCGTCCTCCGGCACCGACTCTCAGAGCGCGACGGGGTCGGCCGGCTCCAGTGCGTCGTCTGCCACCACCCCGTCCGACTCCACCTCGTCCGACTCCACCTCGCCGGGCGACGCGAATTACGACGCGACGACGAGCGGCAAAGCGTCAGCGGCGGTCCTGTCGGCGACCAAGGCGTTCCTCACCACGTTGAGCTCGGCGCAGAAGACGTCGGTCGCGGGTGAGTGGACCCAGGCCAACCTGTCCCAGTGGTCGAATTTGCCCGACCAGCTGTTCCAGCGTGCGGGTCTGCGGATGGACACCCTCAGCTCGGCCCAGCAGGCCGCGGTGCTGAAGATCCTCAAGGCTGCGCTCAGTGAAGAGGGGTACGAACAGGTCACCCGGATCACCTACGGCGACGGCGTTCTGAAGGACCAGGGTGGCATTGACCTGGACTTCGGAGCCGACCACTACCACGTCCGGATCCTGGGGACGCCGTCCGCCACCGGCAAGTGGACGCTTCAGTACGGCGGCCATCATCTGGCCGTCAACGTCACCATGGCCGGAAAGCAGATGACGCTGGCGCCCACCTTCTGGGGCGCGCAGCCGGCGTCGTACACCAAGGGCAGCAGCGAGACCGAGCCCCTGAGCGGGGAAACCAAGAAGGCATTCGCCCTGGTCGACTCCCTGGACGCGACGCAGCTCAAGGCAGCTGTTCTGCCCACGGCCGTCACGGAGATCGTGCTGGGCGCGGGACAGGACGGAAAGACCCTGGCCGCAGAGGGCGTCAAGGCGTCCACCTTCACGGCCGAGCAGAAGACCCTGCTGCTCGACCTGGTCGACGAATGGATCACTCCGCTGAACGAGGAGCAGGCCGCCGCGAAGCTGGCGGCGGTGAAGAAGAACCTGGCCGACACCACTTTCGCCTGGTACGGGTCGACCGAGATCGGAAACCCGATCTACTACCGGGTGCAGGGCCCGACCTTCACCATCGAGTTCGCCCACCAGCAGGGACAGGGCGCCAACGCGGGCGGCATCACCCACATCCACTCCATCTACCGCGAGCCCGGCAACGACTACGGCGCGGGACTGACTTCGTGAGGTGCATACGGCAACTGGCCCGGTGGGCGGCAGCACTCACGCTGTCGGCCACCGGGCTGGCCCTTCTGGCGTCGCCCGCGCAGGCGCACCCCACCGACGAGACCGTTCAGCAGGCGTATCTGACGCCCACCACCTCGGGCCTCTCGGTACAGCTCGACCTCACACCGGGCGTGCTGGTGGCGCCCGCCTTCGCCCGGGCCGTGGACACGAACGGCGACCGACAGCTCAGCGCCGACGAGAAGACCGCACAGGTCGAACTGGTGGCGTCGGCTCTGCGGCTGCGCGTGAACGGCCGAACCGTTCCCCTCACGGTGACCGGGAGCGCCTATCCGGCCTACGAGCTGCTGGCCGCCGCCGGCGGCACCGTGACCGTCGAGCTCGCGGCCGTGCTGCCGGAGGGCAGCCGAGACGTTGTCTTCACCGACGAGTACGCCCCTCCAGGACGGACCACGGTCCAGATGGACGTCCTGGTCGCCGACGCGGATCCCGCGAGGCTGGGCGGCATCACGCACGCGGACGGGGGACGTGAGATCACCCTCGCGCTCGAACAGGCAGCCACGCCGACCGGCCGTCCGACACCTGCCCGCTCCGCCCCCACCAGTGTGGAGACGTCCAACGGCGCGACCATGCTCCGCGCGCTGCGCACGCCGCTGTCCTCCCCCTGGGCCCTCCTCGCCCTGGTCGGCACCTGCGCCCTGCTCGGCGCGTTGCACGCTCTCACCCCCGGCCACGGCAAGGCGCTCCTCGCCTCATACCTGGTCGGTGCCCGCAGCACGCCCCGCCAGGCCGTCAGCCTCGGCGCCGTCATCACCGTCACGCACACGGCCGCCGTCGTGGCGATCGGCGTCGTGGCGCTGGCCGCGGGCCACTACGTCGTCCCAGGCGTCCTCGTCCCCGCCCTGGAGGTCGTCTCGGGCATCGCCATGCTCGTCGTGGGAGTACGGCTCCTCATCCGCCGTTGGCGACAGCGCTACAACCCCCACCACGACCATCACCATCACCATCACCATCATCAGGGACACCACCACGCACACGACGATCACGCCCAAGCCGATCACACCACTCCCGCCGCTGGCGCCCCCGGCAGAACGCTCGTCGCCACTGTGGTCGAGCATCGGCACGAGACACCGGTCATGCCCACCACCTTCCGCGGAATCGCCACCATGGGTGTCTCCGGCGGCATCATCCCCTGCCCCGAAGCGCTGAGTGTCCTGCTCCTCGCCGTCGCCCTCCACCGCCCCGTCCTGGGCCTGGCCATGGTCGTCGCCTTCAGCATCGGCCTGGCAGCGGTCCTCGTCGGTCTCGGGCTCATCCTGGTCAGCGTCGGCTCGACACTCGACAGGTTCCGGCGTCCGGGCATCAGCCCACTCGTCGCCCGCCTGCCCCTCGTCTCCGCCGCTGTCGTGACCGTCCTCGCCCTGACCATGACCGTCAACGGATTGACCGCACTCGCCGGCTGAACCGCCGGCCGCCGTCGCCGGCAACGGGAAGAGGGCCGACGCCGACAGGTCCACGAGTCCGTGGCCCGCGCCCGCCCGTAGCCGCCGACGCGGGAGCTCGTACCGATCAGAACGGCCTGGGCGGGATCGACGCCCCCACGGCGGAAACGCCGGGTCCCACGCGCTGCTGTCGCCGTTGTGCGGCGAGACGGACGGGAGCGTTGGCCGCGTCGTAGCCGCCGTAGCCGCCGGTGCGTTGGACGACTTCGAAGAAGACGCGGCCGACGGTGGCCGTGTGGAAGTGGCGGAACTCGCCGCCGTCTTCGTCGCGGTCGTTGAGGACGCCGAGTTCCGGTACGTGTCCAGCTCGTCGGGGGCGAAGTCGTGGCGGGCGTCGAGGTCGTCGTAATAGTTGGCGGGAATCCTCAATGTCTCCGTGCCGGCGGCGCGGACGCGGCGGGCGGCAGCGGTGATGTCGTCGGTGGTGAGGGCGATGTGCTGCGTCCCGGTCCGGATGTCGGTGGCCGGACTGGGGGCCAGGTTGAGGGCGAACCGGAGAAGGGGTGCGTTGTCCGGGCCGTCCGTGCTTCCGGAGAGGGCGCGGCTGCGGAAGAGCCCGTAGGGGTCGGCCAGGTCGATACTCGCGTGCGGGTGCAGGCCCAGCACCGTGCGGTGGAACAGGACCGCTTGAGTTGAGTTATCGGTGGGTGATGAGGCAGCAGGCCAGCTTGAGGAATGCTTCGTGGATGTCGGCTCGCCGTTCCCAGCGGATCCGCAGACGTCGGAAGCCGTGCAGCCGGGCGAGACTTCGCTCCACGACCCAGCGGTAGGTACCTAGTCCTGTGCCGTGCCGGATGCCGCGGCGGGCGATGCCGCAGGCGCGGACCTGGTCGCGGTAGATGTCGTGGTCGTAGCCTCGGTCGGCGAACAGCGAATCCGGCTTGCGGCGGGGACGTCCGACCCGGCCACGGACCGGCGGGATCGCGTCGAGCAGCGGCGGCAGCCCCGTGACTCACCATTAGATGGTGTTTCGAGCAGGCCCGGCCCCGGTCGACCGGCGAGGGGCCCGTGTCGATCCCCCCTTTAACTCCCTGACGTGGGAGGAGTCGACCACGCACCTCGACCAGTCCAACCGCGAGGCCGCGTTCAGCTCGGCCGGCAGGCCCTCGTGCAGCCGCTGCCACACGCCGGCCTCGTTCCAGTCCCGCAGCCGCCGCCAGCACGTCATGCCCGAGCCGAAACCGAGCTCCTGCGGCATGTACTCCCACTTGATCCCGGTATGCAGCACATACAAGATCCCGCACAGCACCCCCCGGTCCGGCATCGGCTTGCGGCCGGGATACCGGAACCTGCGCTCACGCTGCGGTAACAGCGGTTCCAGGCGATCCCACAGCTCATCCGACACGATCCAGGGCGACGTCCCCACACCAGACCGAGCGCCTAACTCCCGCGCCAGCCACGGCAGCCAGGACCGATCCACCACTTTGTGTCAGCCGTTGTTACTGCTCCGTACTACCATGGCCGCGGGACGGCCTTCGTCCTACTGCCCAGACCGACTGCGGACTTCGGGGCTCATGACAGGCGTGGACCCGGATGCGGCAGCGAGAACGTGCTGGCTGCCGCGGCGACGGTCGGGGGGAGCGACGGCCGGCCCCTTGGTCCTACAGGTCCGGTACCGGAGACTCCGAGCCGAGGTGAAGGAGAACGGCGGTGTTCGGGCGAGGCAGGCGGACGGTGAGCTGTCCGGCGGCGGCATCCCAGGCCGCGGTGGCGTCGGCGGTGGCGGGGTAGAGCACCGTGGGACGAAGGCCGGTGCCGCGCAGGTGGGGGATCGTGAGCGTGCGGGTGGTGTCGTCGGATCTGCGCTGGTCCAGTGGACGCGGAACTTCCGCTCGCTCGTCGGCGGCCGGCTCGCGTCGCCACAGTGCGAGCCAGCTGGCGGCCTGGCCGCGCAGGCCGGAGGCGATCCAGGTGTCCTCCCACGAGGGAAGCCCGAGCGGCCAGAAGGGTAGGCTCTCGGGGATCTCCGCGCGGATGGCCTTGTAGGCGGAGATGCCGGAGCGGACAAGTGAGAACTGCTCCGGGTTCATGCGGTCGAGGAACCCGGAGAGGTGGATACGGTTCGGCAGCGCGCCGACGAGGGTGAAGGCGATCTCGTCGGGGCTGAACTGCGGCTGGGGGTACGCCCATACGGCGGCCTGCTCGGGGGTGGCCGCAGTGGCGGCCGCCGCCGCGATGGGCGGATAGCGCAGGGGGTCCTGCTGGTCGCTGGTGGACTGCAACTGGACGACCGCGAGTTGCGCGTAGTCCATGCGCAGTCCGCCCGACGCGCAGTTCTCCAGGATGAGGCCGGGGTGCCGGTCGAGGAGGGTGGAGAGCCAGTCGAGGTGGGCGCGGTGGTGTCCGAGCAGGCCGGCGCCCGCGCTCTCGGTGCCGTTCTCCGTGCCGGGGCCGATGTTGATGTTGTAGTCGAACTTGATGTATCCCACCCCCCACTCGCCCACGATCCGGTCGACGACCCGGTCGAGGTGGGCGCGGGCGGCGGGGTGGCGCAGGTCCAGGTGGTGGCGGCCGTGCTCGGTGACGCGGACGCCGCCCCGGCGGAAGAACGCCTCCGCCGGCAGGCTGCGAGCCAACGGGCTGCGTACGCCGATCACTTCCGGCTCCAGCCACAGTCCCGGGGTCATCCCGTGGTTCCTGATGGCGTCCAGGACCTGCTGGATGCCGCCGGGAAAGCGGCTGTCGGCGGCCTCCCAGGCACCGACGGCGTCCCACCAGCCCTGGGCATCGTCGTCGTACCAGCCGGCGTCGATGACGAAGACCTCGGCACCGGCGGCCCCCGCCGCCGCGATGAGCGGCAGCAGCTTGTCGGTGGTGGGGTCGCCCATCAGGGTGTTCATGTAGTCGTTGTAGATCACCGGGAGTGCCGTGTGGTCCGGGTGGCTACGGCGCATACGGCGGCGGTAGGTGGTGAGTTCGCCGAACGCGGCGTCCAGGCCGCCGGCCTCGGTCCCGACGAGGACGGCCGGGACGGTGGTGAACTCCTCGCCCGGTGCGAGGGTCTGGTGCCACTGGTGGTGGGCGTCGTCGGGACCGAAGAGGGCGAGGTAGGCGGCGCCTTCACGTTCGCCGGTCTCGTAGCGCCAGCCCGCGCTGGACTCGATCTGCCAGAGCCAGGCGCGGCCCGCCCGGTCGGTGAGCGCGGCCATCGGCAGATGCCGCCCCGTGGACCAGCTTCCCTGCGAGAACCGCTCGAAGCAGCCGCGTCCTTCGTGGCCGTGGGCGGACCGGCTCAGCGGGACGACGTGGTCGCGGAAGGGAGCCTGCCGCCAACGGCACTCGGCAAGCCAGTCGTTGTCCGCCCAGTGGAGGGTCAGGCCGTCGAGCGCGCCCTGGCCGTCCAGGATGCCGCCGAGCGTCAGCGTCGACACACCCTCCAGCCGCAGGGGGGTGGTCCCCTCGTTGACCAGGCGCACCTGCGAGCGGAGGAAGCGCGCGCCAGGGCAGGTCCACAGCGCGATGTCGGCGGCCAGGCCGGTCACAGGGTCCGCCAGCCGGATGGTCGTGCGCTGCCGGTCGCCGTCCGCGGCCGTCTCGTGGCTCCGGTAGGCCAGGCGGCCGCCGATCGCGCTGTCGATGAAACGTTCCCCCGACCAGGTGCGACCGTGACCGGTGGCGGTGACCTCGACCAAGGGGAGCAGGGAGTCCCAGTCCTGACCCGGCGCTCCCAGCCTGACCGAACCGGTGGAATCCGCGACGGCGTGCAGCCCGAGGACGTCGTGGGACCAGAGAAGAGACTTCTCAGCTGCTTCGACAGCGGTAATCAACGCGGTATCCCTTCTACGGGGGTGCGATCTCTCGCAGATCTTTCGCGGGCGTCCGCTCTTTCGCGGGTGTTCCGCGGGTCTCACGTCGGCATTCGTCCGATGCCGCACCCCACAGCGCATTGCGTGTCCCTGCTATAAATGCCGGACGACGCCAACTCCCGTCTCTTGACGGGCAGTGTTGTGACCGCTCACAATCCTTACATGGATGTGATCGGTCACACAAGCCCCGGTGGTGAGCCAGGCCCTGAACAGGGACCACGCAAGGCCGCCAGCATTCGAGACGTCGCTCAGGCGGCGGGAGTCTCCTACCAGACCGTCTCGAGGGTCATCAACGGGCACCCGAACGTCCGCAACGAGACGCGCAAGCGGGTCCAGGCGGCCATAGAGACGCTGGGATTCCGGCGCAACGCCACCGCGTTCGCCCTGGCCAGCGGCGTGACCCGGTCCGTCACCGTCCTGACGTCCAACACCACCCTCTACGGCTACGCCACCACCCTGCAGGGTCTGGAGGAAGCGGCCCGCGCCGCGGGCTACTCCCTGGGCGTGAAGGTGCTCACGCCCGATGACGACCTCGACCGCGCGGTCTCCTCGGCCGTAGCCGGAGGCGGCGGTCTGATGGTCATCGGCTTCGACCAGCTGGCCGCTTCGGCACTGAGCCGTATCCCGGCGGACGTGCCGTGTGCCGCAGTCGTCGAAGCGCCCCCACACGGCCGGACCCCTCCCCGGCCGGCCGTGTGGGCCGATGACCGCGAGGCGGCCCGCGCCGCCACGGAGTACCTGCTTCAGCTCGGACACCGGACCGTCCACTACGTCGCGATCCCCACGTCGGTGGGCACCCGGCGCTCGGAGGGCCCACGTTCTCAAGGCTGGCGCGAGGCCCTGAAGGCGGCCGGCATCACCCCGCCCAAACCGCACGGCGGGAAGGGCTGGGGCGCGCAGGCCGGCTACGAGGAGGGCCGAAGGCTCGCCGCCGCCCCGGACGTCACCGCGATCCTGTGCGGCAACGACGACCTCGCGCTGGGCGTGCTGCGCGCCCTGCACCACGCCGGACGGTCGGTCCCGGAAGACGTCAGCGTCATCGGTTTCGACGACGCCCCGCACGCGGAATTCCTCACGCCGGCACTGAGCACGGTCCGCATGGACTTCCAGGGCCTGGGCCGCGATGCCTTCGGTCTCCTGCGCAGCCAGTTGGAGAGCGGCTTCCAGCCTCTCGCTCCGACCTTCGCCGGCACGGACCTGATCATCCGCGAAAGCTCAGCGGGCGCCGCCGTGTGAACCCGGTGGTGCGTCGCCCACCTGACGAGGTGTTTCGGCCTTCCCCCGGGACCGCCGCAGGCTGCGGGAGCGGTTGCATCCCCGCCCGGAACACCGCGTGGGCCGCCACTCGACGGACTGGAACGGATGAAGTCCACCCCTGTGTCCCGGGGGCTCTCGAACGGCTCCCAGCCGGACATGCCACCGCCGTGAAGTCGGTGGGCCCCGTAAACGGCCCCTGCCCCACCCCTGGAACCCATGGGTGGGGCAGGACGCAAACGGGACGTCACCGCCGGGCGACGCCCGTTGTGCGAGCCCCGTTGCTTCAGCCGCGGGAGGTCGGCCCCTGGCTCGTCTCGGCGAGCACCTGGACGTCCCACGGTCCGAGTTCGACGCAATCGCCGGCCGAGTAGCTCCGGGGCGACAACAGGTCACGCATCGCGGTGGGGACAGTGACGGTCGCCGGGTCCCAGGACCAGTTGTGGACGATGTGCACCCGCGCCCCGTCCTGCGCGACCGCGGAGCTTACACGGACGGACCCGGGTCCGCCCCACCGGCGTGCCGAGGGCGTCACCCGGTGGTCCGGCCTCGCCGCACCGGCGACCCGCACGGCCCAGTCGACGAGCGCCGCGCCGGTGGCCGGATCGGGCTCGGTGCCCACGACGGTGATGCGGCCCGCGCCGTGCGCCCGCGTGGTGACGGCCGCGAAACGGCCGAAGTGCGGGTGGAGGTAGGAGACCAGCGCGTCCGCGCCGTTCTCCGCGCGCGGTTCCAGGCAGTCTGCCCACGCCTGCCCGGTGGCGCCCTCGGGCAACTCCAGTGCCGGCAGACCTCTCGGCTCCGGTCCCGCGCGGAGCGGCACGGGTGAGTCGAGGTTGGAGGACTCCTGGTAGGAGACTCCCGCCGCATCCGCCAGGCGCCCCGGCTTGACCTCCGAGCGGGCCCGGGCGAACTCGTCGGCGTAGCCGGTGCGTACACCGACCAGCAGGTGGCCGCCGGCCTCGGCGTACGACGTCAGCCAGTCCAGCAGAGCGTCGCTCGCGGCGTACAGCCCGGGGACGAGCAGGACCGGAAGCTCCTGTGCGAAGGCCGAGGGATCCTGGCCTTCCGGGTTCCGGGCCGGGTTGTCGCCGTCGGGGAGCACCTGGCGCTCGTGGACGACCCGGCTGCTGAGGGCCGCGTCGAACGCGCCGCGCGCCCACGTCCCCACCATGCGGTCGTACGCCCGCTCGACTCTGGTGAAGAAGGAGTACGGCCCGGGCGGCGTCCAGGGAGGCTGGAAGGCGAGCGCCCACTTGGACGGCACGGAGTACAGCAGACCGACGTCGGCGTCAGGGCGCAGCGCGGCCACGGCGCCGCCCGCGCGGTGGAACTCGGCGCCGATCCGCGCCACTTCGGCGTAGACGCGGCCCGGGCGCATGTCGTGCGGGAGGACTCCGGCGTAGTGCATCTCGATGCCGGTGTGCATCGAGTGCCACTGCCAGTACTCGATCATCTGTGCGCCGCGCGCGACCATCGCCCAGGCCGCCTGGCGCCACTGGCCGTCCCAGGCGGGGATGTTGACCGAGGAGTCGCCGGTGGCTCCGGCGTTGGTCTCGGTGACCAGGAAGTTGGCCCGCTTCGAGGCGTACATGCGGTCGGCGAGGTGGATGAGGTTCCAGGTGCCCGTCACCATCCACGCCGTGTCGGGCAGCTCGTCCGGCGCGGGCAGCGCCAGATGGTCCTGCATGGGGTAGTACGGGTTACCACCGGCGACGTCCAGCGGGCGGTTGACCGCCAGGTCGTCGACGGCGGGGACGTCGTAGGCGACGCAGGTCATGACGAACTGGTCGGCGCGCCCCGCGGCGGTGGCCACCTCCCGCACGATGCCGGCCTGCCAGGCGATGAAGTCGTTCACCAGCCGCGTCTGGAAGGCGCGCCACGCCTGGTCGTACTGGGGGTGCAGGTTGCCGTGCGGCGCCCAGAGGTCCTCCCAGCCCGACAGGCAGTGGGACCAGTGCGCCAGCCCCCACGCCTCGTTCAGGGTCTCGACGTCTCCATAGGTCTTGCGCAGTTCCTCCGTGAACGCCTCGACGACGCCGGGGTTGTGCAGCAGGCGCAAGCCGGGTTCATTGTCGACCTGGTAGCCGATCAGGGCCGGGTGGGAGGCGTACCTGCCGATGACCGCGCGGATGACTCGCTCGGCGTGGAACCGGTACGCGGGATGCGTGAGGTCCATCTCCTGGCGGCCGCCCCAGGGCACCCGGCGCCCGTCCGGCTGCTCGGCGGCGATGTCGGGGTGCTTGCGCGCCAACCACATCGGCACCGCGTACGTCGGCGTGCCGAGGATCACGGACATGTTCCGCGCCTGGCAGCCGTCGAACACCTCCTGGAGCCAGTCCAGTTCGAAACGGCCGTCCTCGGGCTCCCACGTCGACCACACCGACTCGCCGACCCGGACGACGTTCATCCCGGCCTCGGCCATGAGGTCCAGATCGGTCTCGAAACTCCGGCCGGGCGAGTACTCGGGGTAGTAGGCCGCACCGAACAGGACGTGGTCCGGCAGCCCCGGGAGCGTGCTCGACGCCTGCGGTTCGCTGCTCATCCCTTGACTCCTCCGCTGGTCAGGCCCGACTGCCAGTACTTCTGCAGATAGAGGAACGCGGCCATCAGCGGCAGGACCGAGATGAACGACCCCGTGATGACCCGCGAGAACAGCGCCTGCGCTCCCGACTGGCCGCTGGCGGCCGTCTGCCACTGCGCCAGTCCCACGGTCAGCGGCAGCAGGTCGTTCGACCGCAGCATGATGAGCGGCAGGAAGTAGTTGTTCCACGTGGCGACGAGCGTGAACAGCAGCACCGTGACCGCGCCGGGCACCAGGAGGCGCAGCGCCACGGAGAAGAAGATCCGCATCTCGCTCGCGCCGTCGACACGGGCGGCCTCCAGCATCTGGCTGTCGATCGTGTCGGCGGCGTAGACGCGCATGAGGTAGACACCGAACGGGCTGACGAGGCTCGGCAGGATGACCGCCCAGCGGGTGTCCGTCAGGTTCACCTGCGCGAAGACGAGGTAGGTGGGGATCGCCAGCGCCGTGGTCGGCACCATGATGGACCCGAGCACAACGGAGAAGAGAGCCTTACCGCCCGGGAAGTCGTACTTCGCGAACGCGTAGCCGGCGGCGGTCGCCAGGACTGACGCCCCCACCGCGCTGACGGTCGCGTAGAGGATCGTGTTGCCACTCCAGGTCCAGAAGATCCCGTCCTGAGCGGTGAAGACGTCCACCACGTTCGACCACAGGTGGATGTCGCTGAACCACAGGCCGAACGTCGAGAACAGCTCACCGTTGGTCTTCGTCGACGACACGACGAGCCAGAACAGCGGAAGGAGGAAGTACGGCAGCGTCAGCAGGACGAGCACGGTCAGCAGGGGGCTGCGGCGGGGACGGTTGCCTCGCGCCTTGCGGGAGGCGGGCGCCGTCGAGGTTGCGGGGGGAGGTATCAGAGCGGTCATCGGCGGCGCTCCCGGCGCTGCTGGGTGAGCTGGACGGCGTAGGACGTGATGGCGATGGCACCGGCCAGGAGGAAGGCCACCGCCGCCGCGTAGTTGATGTCCTGGTTGGTGAAGGCCAGGTTGTAGGCGTAGAGGTTCGGTGTGAAGGCGGAGTCGATCGAGTTGGGCGCCAGCTTCTGCAGAAGCTGGGGCTCGTTGAAGAGCTGGAAGCTTCCGATGATGGAGAAGATCAGCGTGAGGACGATCGCGTTGCGGATGGACGGGATCTTGATGTGCCAGGCGATGCGGAACTCGCCGGCGCCGTCGAGCCTGGCCGCCTCGTACATCTCCGTCGGAACCGCCTGCAGCGCCGCGAACATGATGATCATGTTGTAGCCCACGAACGCCCAGGTGGTGATGTTCATGATTGAACCCAGCATCCAGGACTGCGACAGGAAGGGCGGCACGGGCAGCGACAGCGCCCGTGCCATCTGGGCGAAGGGGCCGAAGTCGTGGCCGTACAGGTATCCCCACATGAGGGTGGCGACGACGCCGGGAATCGCGTAGGGCAGGAAGATCGACAGGCGGACGAGACGTTGCAGGTAGAGCTTGCCGGAATCCAGGGCGAGCGCGAACAGCAGCGCCGCCCCCAGCATGACCGGGACCTGGACGACGAGGTAGAGCAGGACCCTCAGCAGCCCCTGTGCCAAGGCGCTGTCGCCGAAGGCGCGCGCGTAGTTGTCCAGGCCCACGAAGGTCGTGCCGCCGATCAGCTGCTCACGGAAGAGCGACAGGTAGGCGGCATAGCACAGCGGGATCACCATCATGGCGATGAAGATCACCATGAACGGCGCGACGAGCAGGTAGGCCGCCATGTGCTGGCGCCGGGCCGCTGAGGAGCGGCGCGCTCGCCGCGGCGCCGGCGCGCTGGGCGCCGGCACCGCGGAGGACGGGAGAGAACTCACTTGACGGTCAACCCCTGCTGCTTGGCGTAGGCGACGAGCTTTTCCTGCCATGCCTTCAGACCGGCCTCCATGTCGCCCTTGTCGGCGATGGCCTTGCCGAGCGTGTCGTTGAAGGTCGTGTACGCGTAGTCCATGAAGGGCAGCCAGCCGAAGGTGGTGGTCACGTGCTGGGACGCGTCGACGAAGGTCTTGTTGGCCTGCTGGCCACCGTAGAAGTCGGACTTCGCGTCGGCGAACTCGCTGCTGTTCAGGATGCTCGTCTTGGACGGGAAGAACTGCTGCTTCGTGACGAACAGGTTCGCGGGCTCCTCCTCGACGTTGATGTATCGAGCGAGCTCGGCGGCGGCGATGGGGTTCTTGGTGGTGTTCATCACGGCGTTGGTCGAGCCGCCCCAGTTGCCGGTCGCGTGGTCACCGGCGTTCCACTGCGGCAGTTCCGTCGTCCGCCACTTCCCGGAGGTGGTCTTGGCCGCCCCCTCGAGGAACGTACGGCCCCACGCGGCCGCGAGCCACGAGGCGTACTTGCCGCTGGACAGGCCCTTGTACCACTGGTCGTTGAAGTCGGCGTCGGTGGAGACCTCGCCCGCCTGGATCAGCTTCTGCCAGTAGTCCACGACCTGGGTGACCTCGGGGCTGTCGAGATCGATGGTGACCGTCTTCTTGCCGTCGAAGCCGAAGGGGTTGGCGCCGTTCTGCCACAGCAGACCCACGAACTGGCCGGGGTCACTGCCCGGCAGGTTGGTGATGTAGGCCTTGGGGTTCTTCTCGTGGAGCGTCTTCGCCGCGGTGGCGAACTCGTCCCAGGTGGTCGGCGTCTTGATGCCGTACTTGGCGAGGATGTCGTTGCGGTAGATCATGCCCATCGGGGCCGTGTCCTGCGGTACGGCGTAGACTGCGCCGTCGGCGCTCACCTGGTTCCAGACCCAGGAGGGGAACTCGCTCTTCATGGCGTTGATGCCGTGGTAGGGCGACAGGTCGAGCAGGTTCTTCGTCAGAGTGAAGCTGCTCAGGAACTGGTACTCCACCTGGGCGACGTCCGGGGCGCCCTTGCCGGCACGCAGCGAAGTACGCATCGCCTTGTACTGGTCGGTGCTGGAGCCGATGTTGACAGCCTTCACCTTGATCGCCGGGTACTTCTTCTCGAAGAGGGCGATCTCCTTGTCGATGTCCGGCACCCACGTCCAGAAGGTGAGGTTCGTCGGCGTGGACATCGCCTTGTCGAACTCGGCCTGGGTGACCGTCTTGGGAGATCCACTCGACGAACCGCTGTCCGAGGTGGAGCCGCCCCCGCAGGCGGTGAGCAGGAGGGCGGTGGCCGTCAGCGTGGCCGCCGCCGCTGGGAATGAGCGGGTCCTGAGCACGAGTTCTCCCTAGTCCGGTTTGCCTGGCTGGATGGTGTGACCGGTCACAGGCCTGGGGTCAGTTTTAGCGCCCCTCCACCGCCGCACAAGAGGGGGGAACAAGTTTCGCGGTTGTTTCAGTCACATTGTGACCGGTCACGTGCCGGTAGTCTGAGCAGTCCCGGCGTCATTACGCAAGTGAGAAGTGAAGATTTTCTGAACGCTGCCGATGGCGGCAACTGCCCCGGATGTCCGGCGCCCCTGTCCGTCACGGCCTGGAAAACGCACAACTGACTTGCCCAGTAGTCGGGTTGAGGCACTCGTGGCGGCCCCTTCGACCCTCCGCGCGTACACGCCTGGCTCAGGTTGCGAAACGGCGACGGCGGTCCGCGACGCGGGAAGAGCGGTCCACGGAGAGCAGCGATGGCGCTCCGCCGCCGACGCCGTTTCCCCGATTCACCCGACTGCACCCACTCTCGGCCTCGCCCGACTCCAGCCTCTCTCGACGACGCCCAAACCGCCCCCTCTGCCGGCGAGACACGGCCTCCTCCGACGGTGAGGAATACAGGAAGCCGAGGCCGCGGAGACCTCGGAGACCGCGATGCGAAGGGCCGCGAAGACCGCGGAGGCCACCGACCCAGACGGTGGATCCGCCCCCGCCGTCGCCTTCCCCTGCGGGTGGCGTCCCGCCGGGTGGTGTAGGAATCCTGGCCGTGTCAGTCCGGACGGCCGGGGTCTGCTCGACGCTGTCGAGCGCACCGGGCGGCCGTCCGCGCCGTTGACCGTGCTCTCGATCGCCCACGGCTCGGGAGCGGCCCGGTCGTGGGCGCGACCTGCGACGACACGACGGACCCTGGCTACGCCACTCGGCGGGACGCCATCCCCCTGCGCACCCTGCAGTCCGCGGTCTCAATCGTCCAGTCGAACGCCGTTCGGCGCGACTGGCTCCGATGCCCCTGGTGGGCAAGCGCCTTCTCCTCGTTTCGGGCTTGCCCACGGGTCGAGTTACCGACCGTTTTTCGGCGACACTCTTGCGCACCGCCGTTGTGACCGCTCACACTCCTCCCGTACATGAGAGCGGTCACAACGGCGCCCCCTGATGTGTCCCAGGCATATCGCCCTTCCGGAGCGGGGGCTCATCGCCGGGCGCCACCTCATGGAGGAGCACCGGGGGAGGCGCTCCGCAAGCTCCTTCATCGTCGGTCCAGGCGGCGGTGAGGGTTCCCAGAGAAGCGAGGCACGGACATGAGGAGATCCTCCATGTCCTGTCGGCGGCGAACAGGGCCCGCAGGGTCGAACGTCGCGGCGTTCCCGGCTCGGGAGCGGCCTCCGTCGGCCGATCAGCCAGCGGCCGGAAAGGTTCACAAGCATGAGTCGCAGAATCACCATCGGACTACTGTCCGTCGCGCTCGCGGTCGGCGGAGCGCTGTTCCCCAGTACGAGCTACGCGGCCAACGCCCAGCTGACGGTTGACCTGTCGCAGGACACCGGCGACATCGGGCACGGCGCGTCGGGTTTCCTCTACGGTCTGGGCAACCCGGGCGTCACGACCGACAACGTGCTCCAGCCACTGCACCCGCAGCAGGCCGCGCAGAAGCCGCAGGGCGGTCTGCAGCACCCCAGTGGCGACGTGTTCGATGTGGCTCCGCAGTACCTGAACGCAGGTGCCAAGGAGATCCAGATCTACATGCAGGACATCTACCGGTACTGGCCCTATGAGAACCAGGGCCTGACGGACTACCTCGGCAAGGTCGACGACATGGTCGCCGCCGTGAAGGCCGACCCCAACTACGGCAAGTACGTGTACGTCCCGTTCAACGAGCCAGACTGGATCTGGTACGGCGGGATGTTCACCAACGCCACGACGAAGGCGAAGTTCTTCGACGACTGGAAGACGGTCTACAACCGCATCCGCGCGTCGGATCCGACAGCCAAGATCGCCGGCCCGGGCTTCAGCGTCTACGACAACCAGACGATGGCCGACTTCCTGACGTACGCCAAGGCGAACAACGTCGTCCCGGACGTCGTCACCTGGCACGAGCTCCAGAACAACTTCTTCACCGACTACTACAACCACTACAACCACTGGCGTGGTGTGGAGACCAGCCTCGGCCTCTCCAAGATCCCGATCGTCATCAACGAGTACACCCGCGCCACGGGTGACCTCGGCATCCCCGGGCAGCTCATCCAGTGGATGACCCGGCTGGAGAACACCAAGGTGAGCGGTGACCTGGCGTACTGGGTCACCGAGGGCACGCTCAACGGCCTGACGACCCGCAACAACGAGCCGACCGGCGCGTGGTGGCTCTACAACTGGTACGGCGAGATGACGGGCAAGACCGTCACCGTCACGCCGCCGACCCAGAACGGCGCCCTCCAGGGCATCGCGACGCTCGACGCCGCGAAGAAGCAGTCCCGGGTCATCTTCGGCGGCTCCTCGGGCGACACGGACGTCACCGTCCAGGGCTTCGGCGCCACCTCGGGCTTCGGCAGCACCGTCCACGCCGTCGTCCAGGCCACGGCCAGCACCGGCACGGAGGACGCGGCGGGCCGGCCCGCCGTGGTGCTGGAGGGTGACTTCCCGGTCACCGACGGCAAGATCACCGTGACCGTTCCGGGCATGAGCGCGACGTCCGCCTACCAGATGACCATCACTCCCGCCACCAGCCTCTCCTCGGCGGACGTGCCGACCCGGTACCAGGCGGAGAACGCGGATCTCAGCGGCAGCGCCCGGGTGACCTACGGCTCCAACACGGGCTACACCGGCACGTACTTCGTGGACGGGTACCTGAACTCGAGCAACGCGAGCACCAACTTCGTCGTCTCCGCCCCCAACAACGGCTACTACGACGTCACCCTCCGCTACTCGGCCGGTCCGCACACCGGCGCCCCCACCGACCGCAGCACCCGCGTCACGGTGAACGGCTCCAAGCTGACCGACCTCGCCCTGCCGGGCACGGCGAACTGGAACACCTTCGCCACCAAGACGGTCACGATGTACCTCTCCCAGGGCATCAACCGGATCAACTACGGCGCCTACACCACTGACAACAGCGACAACATCAGCGTCGACTCCATCGACGTGATCCACTCGACGTCCGGCACGACCGCGAGCTACGAGGCGGAGGACTCCGGCAACACCTTCGGCGGCACCGCGGCCGTCGAGACCGACTCCGCGGCCTCCGGCGGCAAGTACGTCGACTGGCTCGGCAACGGCGCGAGCAACACGCTCACGTTCAACAACGTCACCGCGGCGTCCTCCGGCCTCCACCGCATGGTCGTCACCTACGCCAACGCCGACAACCGCGGCGACGGCGGCAACGACTACAACATCATCAACCGCTACGCCGACATCACCGTCAACGGCGGCACCCCGCAGCGCGTGTACTTCCGCAACACCCGCGGCTGGTCCAACTACTGGACCACCACGGTCGACGTGAACCTGACCGCCGGCAGCAACACCATCAAGTTCGGCAACAGCTCCGCGTACACCCCCAACATCGACAAGATCCAGGTCTCCTCCGCAATCGCCGGCAGCGGCACCTCGTACATCAAGCTGGCGAACCGGTCGACCGGGCTGATGGTCGACGGCGGCGGGCGCACGACCAGCGGCTCCGCCGTCGGACAGTGGCCTCTGGGATCGACCACGAACCAGGAGTGGTCGATCGTCCCCGACGGCAGCTACATCCGCCTCAAGAACCACGCCACCGGGCTGTTCCTCGACGGCCTGGGAGCCACCGCCAACGGTGCCACCGCCGGTCAGACGACCGACAGCAGCGCCACGTCCCAGGACTGGATGGAGGTGACGGCGGGCTCGTACGTCCGCCTCAAGAACCGCGCCACAGGGCTGTACGCCGACGGCATGAACCGAACCAGCAGCGGTTCCGACCTCGGCCAGTGGAGCGGCAGCACCAGCACCAACCAGCAGTTCCGCATCCTCCCGCAGTAGCGGGTCGCATCAGTCGATACACGGGTTCGGCGCCGGGAAGTCTTTCGGCGCCGAACCAACTCCTCCACAGCCCCGGCCCGGCCGACAGGGCGGCGCAGGGGGACGCTGTCGGGAAATGGCCGGGCAGCGGGTCCGGGAACCCTTCGGTGGCCGCATTTCCTACCAGGCGGACGTACGGCTCCTTCCGCAGCGGGGCCGCTCCGACGCGGTGGCCACGCCGTGAGTGGGCAGGACCGGGCTCTCGTGTTCGACTTCGACGGGTTGATCGCCGATACCGAGGTGCTGTGGGGCGGCGGCGCTCACGGAGCTCTACACGTCCTTCTCCCAGGCGTTGCCGCGCGACCGCTGCCGCCGAGTCCATCGGCTGTACGCCGCACGATCCCGACCCGTTTGCGGAGCGTGTGTTCCGAGACCGGATGGCGTCGGGGCACCGCTGCCGGGCGTACGGCTGCTGGTGGCGGACGCGAAGCGGCGCGGTCTGCCGCTCGCGGTCGCGTCCAGCTCTCGGGCGACCTCCGTGGTGCCCCACCTACAGCAGTTCGGGCTGCGCGACAGGTTCGACGTGGTCGTCATCCGACGGCCCGTGACCCACACCAAGCCGGCCCCGCCCTCCATGTGCTGGCGGCGCGGCGCCTCGGAGTGGCCCGGTCGGGTCTCGGGTGACGCTGTCTTGACGCCCGCATATGTGACCGTTCACAATCTTCCCATACCCGTGACCGGTCACATAGGTCCCGGCAGCCGCGCCGAACCCTCCAGGGGGCAGCGGATGGCCGCCGGCATCAGCGACTCAACCGCCTGCCCCGGTCTCGCGGGTAACCGTCGCGAGGCTCAACGGCTGACGTCGTCGCCGGGCGGAGCCTGAGCCAGTCCACGCCCGCCCCTGTCGCCATGGCCTTCCCTCCCCACCTCATCCATCGTTTCGAACAACGCGCGAGATCTCGATCAGAAGGGCGGCCCGATGGTGAACGCCGAACACAGCGAACACACCTCTCCCGACACCTACGTCATCGGAGTCGACTACGGGACGCTCTCCGGACGGGCCGTGGTGGTCCGCGTCGCCGACGGCACCGAAGTGGCTTCCGCCGAGCACCCCTACCCGCACGCCGTCCTCGACCGGGCGCTGCCCGACGGGACACCGCTGCCACCTGACTGGGCGCTGCAAGTGCCCTCGGACTACATCGACGTCCTGCGGATCGCCGTACCCGAGGCTCTGGCCCGGGCCGGAGTGCGGCCGGAGCAGGTCATCGGCATCGGTACGGACTTCACCGCCTGCACGATGGTTCCGACGCTGGCCGACGGCACGCCGCTGTGCGAACTCCCCGGGTACGGCGGCCGCCCGCACGCCTACGTGAAGCTGTGGCGCCACCACGCCGCCCAGGCCCAGGCCGACCGCATCACGGCTCTCGCCGAGGAGCGCGCGGAGCCGTGGCTGAAGCGGTATGGCGGCAAGATCTCCTCGGAGTGGGAGTTCGCGAAGGCGCTGCAGCTGCTGGAGGAGGACCCGGAGCTCTACCACCGCACCGCGCGGTGGGTGGAGGCGGCGGACTGGATCGTGTGGCGGCTGTGCGGCATCTACGTCCGCAACGCCTGCACCGCCGGATACAAGGGCCAGTACCAGGACGGCGCCTATCCTTCCCGCGACTACCTGGCCGCGCTCAACCCCGGTTTCGCGGACTTCGTGGCCGAGAAACTGGACCAGCCGATCGGCCGACTCGGCGACCTCGCCGGGCGGTTGACGGCCGAGGCGGCGGCGTGGACGGGCCTGCCGGAAGGCATCGCCGTCTGCGTCGGCAACGTCGACGCGCATGTCACCGCGCCCGCGGCCACCGGGGTCGAGCCGGGTCGGATGGTGGCCATCATGGGCACCTCCACCTGCCATGTGATGAGCTCCGACCAGTGGGCCGAGGTGCCGGGCATGTGCGGTGTCGTCGACGGCGGCATCCTGCCGGGCCTGTGGGGCTACGAGGCCGGGCAGAGCGGCGTCGGTGACATCTTCGGCTGGTTCGTGCGCACCGGGTTCCCCGCGTCGTACGCCGAGGAGGCCGCCGCCCTGGGACGCGACGCGCACGAACACCTCACCGCCCTGGCGGCGGAGCAGGAGATCGGCGCGCACGGACTGATCGCCCTCGACTGGCACAGCGGCAACCGCTCCGTCCTGGTCGACCACGACCTCAGCGGCGTCCTGGTGGGCCTGACGCTGGCCACGCGCCCCGAGGACGTGTACCGGGCGCTGCTGGAAGCGACCGCGTTCGGCACCCGCACCATCATCGAGGCGTTCGAGACGTCCGGGGTACCCGTGAAGGAGCTCATCATCGCGGGCGGCCTGACGAAGAACGCGCTGTTGATGCAGATCTACGCCGATGTCACCCGTCTCCCGCTCGGTGTCATCGACTCCGCGCAGGGCCCGGCTCTGGGCGCGGCGATGCACGCGGCGGTCGCGGCCGGCGCGTACGCGGACATCAGGGCCGCCGCCCAGGCCATGGGCAAGGCCCGTCCGGGCGTCTACCTGCCCGACCCCGAGCGGGCCACCGCATACGACCGGCTGTTCGCCGAGTACCGCCTCCTGCACGACTACTTCGGCCGCGGCGCGAACGAGGTCATGCACCGCCTGCGCGGACTGCGCGCCAAAGCATCCGCCCACTCCTGAACAGGTAAACCCTCATGGAAACGAACACCACGCCCTACCCCGACCACCAGATCTGGTTCCTCACCGGAAGCCAGGGCCTGTACGGCGACGACGTGCTGCGCCAGGTCGCCGACCAGTCCAGAAGCATTTCCGAGACCCTCGGCCGCCCCGGGAAAGTCCCGGTCAGGATCGTGTGGAAGCCGGTCCTCACCGACGCCGAGTCGATCCGCCGGATGTGCCAGGAGGCGAGCGCCTCCGACGCCTGCGTCGGCGTGATCGTGTGGATGCACACCTTCTCCCCGGCGAAGATGTGGATCGCCGGACTGAGCGCGCTGGACCGGCCGTTGCTGCATCTGCACACCCAGTACAACCTGTCGCTGCCCTGGCCGAGCATCGACATGGACTTCATGAACCTCAATCAAGCCGCCCACGGCGACCGGGAGTTCGGGCACATCGAGTCCCGTGTCGGCGTCGACCGCAAGATCGTCGCCGGTCACGCGACCGACCCGCGAGTCGTCCGCCGCATCGCGGCCTGGGCCCGCGCCGCCGTCGGCCGCCACACCTCCCGCAGCCTGCGCCTCGCCCGCTTCGGCGACAACATGCGCGACGTGGCCGTGACCGAGGGCGACAAGGTGGAGGCCCAGCTGCGGTTCGGCTTCTCCGTCAACACCTACGCCGTCAACGACCTGGTCGCCGTCGTCGACGCCGTCGAGGACAAGGCGGCTGCCGAACTCGCCGAAGAATACGTCGAGTCGTACGACATCGCGTCGGCGCTGCGCCCCGGCAACATCCGCCACGACTCACTGCTCTACGCGGCCCGCCTTGAACTCGGCCTGCGCACCTTCCTCACCCAGGGCGGCTTCACCGCCTTCACCACCAACTTCGAGGACCTGGGCGGACTGCGCCAGCTGCCCGGCCTCGCCGTGCAGCGCCTGATGGCCGACGGCTACGGCTTCGGCGGCGAGGGCGACTGGAAAACCTCCGCCCTGCTGCGCACCATGAAGGTGATGGGCCTCGGACGCCCCGGCGGCACCAGCTTCATGGAGGACTACACCTACCACCTCGGCCCGGGTACCCCGCGTGTCCTGGGCGCCCACATGCTGGAGGTCTGCCCCTCCATCGCCACCGCCCGCCCCCGCTGCGAGATCCACCCCCTCTCCATCGGCGGCCGCGAGGACCCCGTCCGCCTCGTCTTCGACGCGGCCGAGGGTCCCGCTGTCGTCGTCGGCCTCTCCGACCTCGGCGACCGCTTCCGGCTCACCGCCAACGCCGTCGACGTCATCGCCCCCAGCGAGCCACTGCGCCGCCTGCCCGTGGCCCGCGCGGTCTGGAAGCCCCGCCCGTCGCTGGCCGAGTCCGCGGAGAGCTGGCTGCTCGCCGGCGCCCCGCACCACACCGTGCTCAGCTCCGCCGTCGACCTCGAGACCCTCACCGACTACGCCGCCATGGCCGACGTCGAACTGCTCACCATCGACGAGAACACCAGCACCGAGCAGTTCGCCAAGGAAGTCCGCTGGAACGCCGCGTACCACCGCCTCGCCCAGGCTCTGTGACAGCCCTTTCACCACACAAGGAGATCGATCTGTGACCGTACGAGTCCGCGACGGCATGCGGCAAGAGGTGCTGGACGCCAACCTGGCCATCCCCCAGGTCGGCCTGGCCACGCTGACTTGGGGCAATGTGAGCGGCGTCGACCGTGAGGCGGGGGTCTTCGTCATCAAGCCTTCCGGCGTCCCCTACGAGGACCTCGCCCTCGACCACCTCGTGACCGTCCGCCTCTCCGACGGCGAGGTCGTCGGAGGCGACCTGCGGCCCTCCACCGACACCGAGACCCACCGCTGCCTCTACCTCGCCTTCCCCTCCATCGGCGGCGTCACCCACACCCACTCCACCCACGCCGTCGCCTTCGCCCAGGCCCGACGCGACATCCCCGTCCTCGGCACCACCCACGCCGACACCTTCAACGGCCCCATCCCGGTCACCCCCGACCTGACCGCCGAGCAGTGCGCGAAGGACTACGAGTACAACACGGGCCGCGTCATCGTCGACCTGCTCGAAGAGGACGACCAGAAGGCCGTCGAGGTCCCGGCCGCGCTGGTGGCGGGCCACGGCCCCTTCACCTGGGGCACCACCGCCCGCAAGTCCCTGGAACACGCGATCATCTGCGAAGCCGTCGCCGACATCGCCCTCCACACCATGGCCCTCTCCCCGACAGCACCGCCTCCCGCCCACCTGCTCGACCGCCACTACACCCGCAAACACGGCCCCGACGCCTACTACGGCAACCCGGCCCCTGCGCCCGCCATATGACCGTCGTGTCGTTGACGCATGCGTCGGACCCGGCGCACGGGGACCCCGTATCCAACGAAGCACACGACTACGAGCTGATACGACCCCAATGACAGACGACGCACTCGAGCGACTCTCCGACGGAGGCGTCGCGATCTGGCTCGACGACCTGTCCCGCAGGCGGATCGCCTCTGGCAACCTGGCCGAGCTGATCGGCCAGAAGCACGTCGTGGGTGTCACCACCAACCCCTCGATCTTCCAGAAGGCCATCTCCGACCGTGACGGCTACGAGCAGCAGCTGGCCGACGCGTCGCGTCACGGTCGACGAGGCGATCCGCATGATCACCACGGCCGACGTACGCGACGCGGCGGACGTGCTGCGCTCGGTGTACGACGCCACGGGCGGTCAGGACGGCTGGGTCTCCATCGAGGTCGACCCTCGTCTGGCCAACGACACCCGCGCCACCGTGGCCGAGGCCGAGCAGCTCGCCTGGCTGGTCGACCGTCCCAACACTGTGAGGTCCCGGCGACCCGGGCCGGTCTTCCGGCGATCGCCGAGATCATCGGCCGGGGTATCAGCGTCAACGTCACGCTGATCTTCTCCCTCGACCGCTACCGCGAGGTCATTGACGCCTACCTCACCGGCCTGGAGAAGACCGGCACCGACGAGGAGGCCATGGCCCTCAAGGGCAAGGCCGCCCTCGCGAACGCCCGGCTGGCCTACCAGGCGTACGAGGAGGTCTTCTCCTCCGACCGCTGGGCCGCACTGGAGAGCCGTGGCGCGCACAAGCAGCGCCCCCTGTGGGCCTCCACCTGTGTGAAGGACCCGGCCTACTCCGACACCATGTACGTCACCGAGCTGGTCGCCCCAGGCACCGTCAACACCATGCCCGAAGCAACCCTGGACGCCACCGAGGACCATGGGGGCGGTCACCGGCGACACCATCAGCGGCACGTACGAGCAGGCTAAGGCCGAGCTCGACGCGCTGGCCGCGGCCGGCATCGACTACGACGACGTCGTCCAGCTCCTGGAGGACGAGGGTGTACAGAAGTTCGAGCAGGCGTGGAGCGAGTTGCTGGACTCCACCTCGGCCGAGCTCGCTGGTGAGGCATAGGGCCGGTGATTGTGTGGCATGCTTCGGCACCCTCTGAAGCGGCATACCACGAAGGACTACGAGTACGACACCGGCCGCATCACAGTGGCCGGCCCGAAGAGGGCGGCCGGCGAGCGGTCGAGGCTTCCGCGGCCCTCGTGGCCCAGGTGAACGGACGGTGGTGGCCCTGGTGGCCCACGCGCGTCCGTTCACCTGAGGCGCCACCGCCCGCAGGACTGTGCCTCTACGTCGACGGCGCAAATGGCGCGCTGATAGAGCTATCAACAAGGTCGACCTGCGCAGGGACCTCCACTCCGGCACGGGCCCCAGCCGATTCTCCCGGGCAAAGGGCTACGACCTGGTCGAGAGCGGTGAGCCGGAGCACAACACGCCCCCACCTGGCGCTGCGCCCCGCAGCGCGCAGACGCCCCGCCGGAGCATCCCGGCGGGGCGTCGTCGTCCCACGGAAGCCCCTGTAGCGGGGGCCCGTATGAAGGCGGACCACATCGTGCCACGAGGGCCGAAACGGCACAGGTCACGTCCCGGCTGAGCACAGCGCTCGGCACCGGGCGACGTGGTGCGCCACGGTCAGCTACCGGGTCAGCGAAGCGTCTCGAGCCGCGCGACGAAGCGGGCAAGATCCTCGGCGGCACCGCGAGGCAGGCCGACGACCATCGCCTCCGGCAGAGGAGTGATCACGGCCCGCAACCGCGCGCCGAGCTCTGGTAGCAAGGCCAGGCCGAAGCAGAAGCCGACACAGGCGGGGACCGTGTCTTCTGGGGGCGCGATCTACGACATGACCGCGCCTGCCTCCCCGCAGCCGGCCAGCTCCCGGCGAACGCTGCCGCGTCCGTACGCCGCTCGGTAGGCTCCGGCCTCTGTTCCGCCGACTGCCTCGGCCCGGGCACTGCCCTCGCCGACGGCAGATTCTCGGCGACGTCGAGCAGCTGCTCTTCCCGCTGTTTGCCGGTGAGACGTCGGTGTGCTGCGACAGAGCCACATGCCCTCCGACTTCCGTGTTTGGCGCGACCTGGCCGCCGCCGGACTGCGCGTCGCCGCCCTCGACGTCACTGACCCTGGCGGCGGGAACGCGGTGGTGGAAAGCCTGGGCAGGCAGGGCAGGTCAGCCGGCCCGCCGACACGGCACACGGCACCAGCGGCTGGCCGTCGAAAGCCGCGTGACCCGCTGCATATGCGGAGATACCCCATGCGGCCTGATCTCTGCGGGGGCCGCCGACCGTCCTTGCTCGAACGGCCGGCAGAGACGGCGGCTCCCGGTCAGGGTTCACCGAGCTCTCATTCGGGCGTGTGGGTTTCAGGCGGCGTGATGCCCAACTTATCGGCGCTTTCCACCAGTTCGCGCCACACCTTCGGCACCACGGGCACCCCGTCTGCCGCCCGGCCCTCGGCCAGTACGGCGCTGCGCTCACCGGGGTAGAACACGCCAGCGGTGCCGTCCGCCACCGGCAGCCCCTTCAGGGTGCTCAGTGTGGTGTCGACGGCCTCGGTGAAGGCGTCCGGGTCGCCGAAGGCCGCCGGGGCGATGGCGATGAGCAGGGCGTTCTGGCGGTGCTTGCGTCCCTGGGGGTCGTCGGAGTGGAATGCGGAGAGGATGGGGGCGCCGACGAGCACGCTGGTGAGCAGTTCGAAGGCGAGCGACATGCCCGAGCCCTTGGCGCCGCCCAGCGGCAGGGGCATGACCGCCTGCTCCGGGTCGGTGGTGGGGGTGCCGTCCGCGGTGGCGGCCGCTCCTTCCGGCAGTGGGGTGCCGGAGGCCTTGGCCTGGCGGATCTTGCCGAGGGCGATGGTGGCGGTGGCCATGTCGAGGAGCAGCGGCGCGCACTCGCGGGCGGGTACGGCGATCGCGAGCGGGCTGGTGGCCACGGCGGCGCCCTTGACGCCGGTGTAGCCCATGTTGGGCATGCCGGCGACGAAGCCGATGCCGACCAGGCCCTGCTCGGCGATCCTCGACACGTAGTGGCCGATGGCGCCGGTGTGGACGGTGCGGCGTACGCCCACGGAGGCGATGCCGGTCACGCTTGCCCGCCGTACGGCCTCCTCGGCGGCGGCGGTGAGGGCGACCGGGCCGGGTGCGCGGTCGGCGTCCAGGACGAGGACGGCCGGTGTGGTGGACTCGATCCTGATGACGGGCCGGGCGTTGGCCACACCCTTGGCGAGCAGTTCGAGGTAGGCGGGCACGCGGGCGATGCCGTGGGAGTCGATGCCGCGCTCGGCGGCCCAGACGAAGACGTCGGCGGTGGTGCGGGCGTGCTCCGGACTGAGACCTGCCTTCTCCAGGAGGGCGGCGGCGAATGTGCGCAGGTCCCTGGTGGGGACAACGACGCTGGCCGGCTTGGGTGTTGGGGTGTCGGACATGGTGGCGGGAGTCTCCTGGGTCAGCGGGTGACGAGGACGTCGACGACGGCGGTCGTGCCGTCCGCCACGGCCTTGAGGGCGCGCTCCAGGGCGGGCGCGAGGGCGTGGGGCGCGTCGACGGTCTCGGTGTGCATGCCGAACGGCTCGGCGAAGGCGGCCAGTCGGGGCAGTCGGCGCAGATCGGTGCCGAGCCACTCGCCGGTCCCGGCGGCCGCGCCCTCGGGGTAGAAGCGGCGGTGGTTGAGATTCATCGACTTGTAGACACGGTTGTTGAACACCACGATCAGCAGCGGCAGTTCGTACGTCTTCGCCGCGTCGTACGAGGGGATGACCGGGTTGTAGGTGAAGGCGCCGTCGCCGATGGTGAGCACCACCGGGCGTTGCCGGGCGGCGAGTTTGACACCGAGGGCGACCGCGATGCCCTGGCCGAGGCCGCCCTGGACGTAGAAGTACGAGTCGGGGTCCGATACCTGCAGATGGCGCTTGACCACGCGGCTGTGCGTGATGGTCTCGTCGACAACGATCGCGTCCCGTCCGTCGAGGAGCCCCCGCAGCGTCGCGGCCACGAGCACCGGGTCGATGCCCTCGGCTTCTTCCGCCTTCGCTTCCGCGGCTGCGATCGACGCCTGTTCGTCGGCGTGCTGCTGCTCCTGTGCCGCCCGGCATGCGGTGACGGCGGCCACCTCGAGGTTGTTCGCGCGTTTGGTGAGCTGGCGCAGGGTGTTGGTGACGCCGCCCTCCAAGTACCGGTCGGCGTACAGGACTTGGTAGACGACGTGGGGTCGTTGCGGCACCTCGTCGATGACGACGACCTGGGCCTTGGCCGGGCGGCGGGAGGGTGGGTAGAAGGGAGCGCGGCAGTTGACCAGGAGGATCAGGTCCGCCTCGTCCAGCCACGGGCCGACGTCGGAGCCCGCGTGCAGCGGATGCGCGCGCGGGAAGTTGCCGCACACGGCCGAGTCCGGCTCTACCACCGGGATGTTCCACGCCTCGGCGAAGGCGAGCAGGGCCTCGAAACCGCCTGCTTCCCGGCCCGCCGTCTCGGTGACGATGACGGGGCTCTCCGCCTCGCGGATCATCTGGGCGACGGGGTCGACCTCTTCGGGCGAGCTGTGTGTGGAGCCCGGCGGGACGATCGGCTTGGCCGCGCGGCCGTCCCACTCCTCCAGGAGGATCTCCAGGGGGATGTTGAGGTACGCCGGTCCCGCCGGGGCCCGCCACGACAGCTCCGCCGCCCGCGTGATCATCGTGGGCAGCGTGTGGACGCTGGCGGCCTCGTTGGACCACTTGCTGAACGGGCCGGCGACCCCGTGCGGGCCGCCCACGACGGACAGGTTGCGGTACCACTGGCCGCCCGGGTCCTTGCCGGGCCCGTCGCCGTAGGTGGCGGACTCGGAGGAGGCGACCACCATGGGCACACCGGCGAGCAGCGCGCCGTGCACGGCCATGGAGCCCTGCAGCAGGCCGGGGGCGGCGTGCAGGAGGACGCCCTGAGGTCGGCGCTTGAGGAGTCCGTAGCCGGTGGCCATGCCGACGGCGACGGTCTCGTGGGTCAGGTCGAGGTACTCCGGGCAGGGCAGTCCGTCGCGGTGGCGGCGGGCGAGGGACTCCCACACCGGGGCCCACTCGGACCCCGACGAGCAGAAGAGGTAGTCGGCTCCGGCCGCGTCGAAGGCTGAGACGAAGGCATCCCCGCCGTCACCGCCGTGACTGCCGCCGGGGCCCGGCGAGTTCGTGATGTCCGTCATCGCGGGTGTTCCTCAGCCCTCGATCGGCCAGTTCAGGACCTCGGAGATACCGCGGCCCATGATCCATTCGAGTTCCTCGGGCGTGAAGTCCCAGTGCTTGGTGAACTGCTCGATGGTGTCGGTGTAGGTGATGCCGTGGCCGAGCAGGCGGGTGATGTCGGTGCCGTAGAAGCAGCGCTGCGGGCCCATCTTGTCGACCATCTCGCGCACGTACTTCTGGATGTTGTTGTTAGGGAAGGGGTGCGTCGAGTAGCCCGGCAGCGCGGATACCTTGACGTAGATGTTGGGGTGGGCGGCCAGGTCGGCGGTCTCCGAGACCCAGTAGCCGATCGCGTCGTCGACGCAGCGGGCCATGATGCCCATGTGGTCGATGATGATCTTCAGCTCGGGGTGCTTGGCGGCGATCTCGCCGAGCTCACGCTTCCAGATCGGGGCGTGGACCATCGTCGGGATACGCAGCTCCTCGGCGATCGGCCAGTACCAGTCGTTGGTGCCGTCGATCATCCAGTTGCGGTCGATCGGCCGGTGGAACGTCAGGCGGGTGCCCTTCACATGCGGGTTCTGGGCGAAGTCCGTCAGCATGGCCTTGCCCTCTTCGGGCTTGTTCTGCGGGATGCGGGCCATGATGCCGAAGCGGTTCGGGTGCGCCTCGCACGCCTGAAGGGCGTAGTCGATGCGGTCGCCCTCCCAGGACGGCGGCAGGATCAGCGCCCGGTTGACGCCGGCCTCGTCCATCAGCTCCAGGGCCTCCTCGTACGAGAAGGGTTCCTCGCGGTGGCCGTTGAGACGGATCCGCTCCCGCGCGCCCGGGACCCAGGGGCGGTCCGGGGTCTCTTCCAGCCAGATGTGGATCTGCGTGTCGACGACGAACATGTCTTCAGCTCTTTCTCTCGAACGAGGTGGCGGGGTGACGCGGAAGGAACGCTAGGCGGGAGGTGAGCCCTTGCGGAGTCCCTGGGAGCGCAAGCACTTGTTGCGCGGAAGTGCGCTGTACGCAGGGCATTCTCAGATTGCGGAACGGTCCTTGAAAGCCGCCGAGACGATGTGTTCGGCGATCGCCATGGAGGCCGTGGCGGCCGGGGAGGGCGCGTTGCGGACGGCTGTGACACGGCCGACCTGGTGGATGCGGAAGTCGTCCACGAGGGTGCCGTCCCGGTCAAGGGCCTGGGCGCGTACGCCCGCACCGCCGCGTACGACGTCGCTGACCGAGACCTCGGGCACGTACCGCCTGGCGTCCTTCATGAAGGCCGCCGTCGAGAACGAGCCGCGGTACTCCCTGATGCCGGTACGCCAGTGCCGGGCGGCCATCTTCCAGGCGCCCGGGTAGCCGGCGAGGCCGAGCAGGTCCCTGGGGGAGATCCGGGTGCGGGTGTAGCCCTCCCGGGCGAGCGCCAGGACCGCGTTGGGTCCCACCTCCACGGAACCGTCCACCCGGGGCGTGAAGTGGACGCCGAGGAACGGGTAGCGCGGGTCCGGCACCGGGTAGATCAGGCCGCACACCAGATCGGACTTCTCCGGCTTGAGCAGCATGTACTCGCCCCGGAACGGGACGATCTTCGGCTCCTGCCTGTCCTGGGCCAGCTTGGCCACGGCGTCGGACTGGAGGCCCGCGCACAGAATGAGCCGGTCCACGCGAACACGTTCCTGCCCGGAGGCCACAGCGATGCCACCCGGCACGTCGGTGATATTCGTGACGGGGAAGCCGACCCTGACCTCGCCACCGGCATCGATGACGTCCTTGGCGAAGGAGCGGGCGATCGCCGGGTAGTCGGTGATGGCGGTGCGGGGGGAGTGCAGCGCCGCCACGCCGGCGACGTTCGGCTCGAGTTCCTGGATCTCCTGCTTGGAGATCTTCCTCAGGTCGGGCACGTGGTTGTTCCCGGCCCGCTCGTAGAGGTTGTTCATCCGGCCCAGCTCGTCCTCGCGGACCGCCACGACCAGTTTGCCGATCTCCCGGTACGGCAACTCGCGGTCCTGGCAGTACTCACGCAGCAGGGACACGCCACGGACCGTCAGGTCGGCCTTCAGGCTGCCGGGTGTGTAGTAGATGCCGGCGTGCACGACGCCCGAGTTGTGACCGGTCTGGTGGAGCGAGACCTCCTGCTCCTTCTCGAAGACCACGACCCGGGTGCCGGGGCGGCTGAGGGTGATCTCGCGGCCCGTGGCCAGGCCGACGATGCCGGCCCCGACGATGCCGATCGTCTCGTCGGCCATCGGCATCCTCCTCTCTCGTTGCTCCCTGCCTCACGCGCCGAAGTTGACAGCGACGGTCTTGACCCGGGTGGAGAAGCGGAGGACCTCGTCGCCCTGCTCCTTGTAGGCCGTACCGGAGTCGCGGAACCCGCCGAAGGGCAGGTGGACGTCCCAGCCGGTGGTCGTGGTGTTGACGGCGACCTGTCCGCACTCGGCCTCGTCGGCGAAGCGGTGGGCGTTGCCCAGGTCGCGGGTGAAGACGGCCGCGGCGAGTCCGAAGTCGGAGTCGTTGACCGCGTCGACGGCCGCGGCGAAGTCGTCGACCGCGCGAAGGGCGAGGACCGGGCCGAAGACCTCATCCCGCCAGATCGCCGTCTCGGAGGTGACGTCGGCGAGGACGGTCGGCTGCACATAGCAGCCATGCGCGCGGTCGCCTTCGGTATCCGCGTTGCCGCCGGTGAGGACGGCGGCGCCCTGCTCGATGGCCCTGCTCAGGTCGGCGAGGACGCTGTCGCGCTGCTTCGGGCTCGACAGCGGGCACAGGGTGGTCGCCGGGTCACTGCCCGGGCCGATCCTCAGCGCCTCGACCTCGGCGACCAGCAACCGGGCGAACTCCTCGTACACCGGCTGCTCGACGATCACCCGGCTGGTGGCGGTGCAGCGCTGTCCGGCCTGGCCGAAGGAGGCGGCGACGACGGCCTTCGCGGCGGCCGGCAGGTCGGCGTCCTTGAGGATGACGGAGGCATTCTTGCCGCCGAGTTCGCCCTGGAAGCGGACGTTGCGGTCGGCGAGCCGGCGGCGGATACGGGCGCCGACGGCGTTGGAGCCGGTGAAGGTGATACCGACGATCCGAGGGTCGTCGAGGAGGGCTTCCTCGATCTCCGCGGTACGGCCCGTCACCACGTTAAGGACGCCAGCCGGCAGCCCGGCGTCATGCAGGGCGCGGGCGAAGTGCAGGCCCGCCAGCGGTGTCTCGGTGGCCGGCTTGAACACGGCCACGTTGCCGGCGGCGAGCAGTGGGGCGAGCTTGCGGGCCGGGGTGATCAGCGGGTCGTTCCACGGGCTGATCACGAGAATCACGCCGATGGGCTCGCGCTGGGTGTGGGTACGGTGGTTGGGCCGTACGTCGTGCAGGAGGGTGCCGTATCCCTGGCGGGCGAGACCGGCGTAGTACTCCAGGAAGTCGGCGGCCTTGAGGGTCTCGCCGGTCGCCTCCGCGAGGGTCTTGCCGTTCTCGGCCGTGACGTTGCCGGCGATCTCGTCGACCCGCTCGCGGATCAGCCGGGCCGCGTCGGAGAGGATCCGCGCCCGCTCGAAGGGACTGGTGCGCTTCCAGACGGTGAAGGCCTGCTCGGCGTGGTCGTAGGCGCGGGTGACGTCCTTGGCGGCGAGGGCGGGGACGCGGGCGATCGGGGCGCGGACGTCGGCCGGGTTCTGCACGTCGATCCACTCGCCGGTCGCCACCCACTCCCCGCCGGAAAGGGCTTCCACAGTACGCATGCAGATCACTTCCTTCGTCCGCCGCGGTGACGCGGGCTGCACTTCAGAGCGGCCGTGCGGGCCGGATGCGACAACACACCATGTCGGGACAGGCCACCAGGCCCGTGAGGGCAGGCATTGCTTGCACCGTGCGCAGGTCGGTGGGCGGTTGATCCGTGCTGGAATCTGCAGGCCGGAGGGCATGTGCGACATGCCGCCGGGAGTCGGAACACCCGCTGAGGAGAGACAGACATGGCCTACGCCGTCATCGCCCGCTACCACTGCGACCCCGCCGACGAGGCCACCGTGCGTGCCGCGTTGCTGAAGGTGCGAGAGCACACGCGTGCCGAGCCCGCGAACCTGGCGTACGAGGTGCACTCGGAGGCCGACAAGCCGGGCGTCTTCGTGCTGTACGAGCAGTACGCCGATCAAGCCGGCTTCGAGGCGCACAAGGCGGCGGACCACTTCAGGGAGCTGATCGTGGAGACGGTGTGGCCACTGCTGACCGCCCGGTCGGTGACGTTCGCCGAGGTGTTGTGAGACCGGGTGTTGTGAGACCAGGGGCCGGGCAGTCGCTGCCCGGCCCCCCTTCGTCGTCGGGTCAGAACTCGTTGCCCCAGACGTACCGTGCGAGCGTCTCCACCAGAACGATCTTCTTGCGCTGTTCCTCGGCGCTCAGCAGTGGTCGGCACGCCACATCGGCGAAGCCACGCGACGGTGACAGCGCCGCGTCCTCGATGTCCTTGAACGCGTCGACGGCGTCGATGCGGGCCATCACCGTGTCGATGTCCTCCAGCTCGGGCACGGTCGCGTCCACCACGCCCAGGCACACATCCCGGTCCTCCGGCAGCGCCCGGACCAGATCGAGCTCGGCCTCCATGCCCTGGTCGAAGGGCAGAACCCAGCGGTCCACGGGGACTTCGCCGTACAGGCGCTCGGCCCGCGCCCTCTCCACCGCGGCGGGGGCCGTCCAGCCCGGGCAGAGGCCGATGCGGACACTCTCGGGGCGCTCGTCGAGTCGTACCGCCAACGCCTCGACGGCGAGAGCGTCCGCGAAGGACAGCGCGCCCGGGTCGGCCGGATCGGCGGCCAACTGGCCCAGCAGGACTGGGTTGTTGAGCTGGATCAGGCGTACGCCCTTGGAGACCAGCAGTGCGATCTCCGCCTGGACGATCTCCGCGAGGGCCTCGCCCAGTTCACGCGCGGACGAGATGCCGAGGCCGGGCTGGAACGTGGTGGCGGCCAGGTACGCGGGGGACGGCAGCGAAGCCTTCGGGGCGATCCCCGTGAGGCCGGCGAGCTGTGCGGCCCAATCGGCGAGCAGCGGCCTGTTGGCCTTGGGAAGGGACTCCGCCACCCAGCGGGTGAGACCGTCGGCGTCGGTCTCGTCCGTACGGCGGAACCCCGACACGGCGTCGAAGACCGCGCCGCGGAAGTCCTCACGAGGGAAGTCGCCGTCGGTGACGACGGTGGAGCGCAACTTGCGCTGGTAGGCCACCGCCTCCGTGACCGCCGTGACCTCGGCCTCGCGCAGGGCCTCCGGATCGCCGGCCGCGCGGGCGGCGCGGAGTTCGGCGGGCCGGACCAGGCTGCCGTGGTGGTCGATGCGGTAGTTGAACGTGTCCGCCATGGCTCACACGTCCTTTCCGGCGGGCTTGCCGACGACGCCCCAGGCAGCGAACTCCAGCTCGTAGCCGAGGGATTGGAGGACCTCGTCGGCGATCTGCTGGTCCTCGTCGGCGGTGCCGCCGGCGATGCCGAGGCCGCCGATGATCTCGCCGTCCTTCTTGATCGTGACGCTGCCCTCCGTAGCCATGATCGGCAGGGCGGCACCGGGGAGTTGAGAGAGCTGGGCGAAGAAGACGGGCTGGCTCTCCTGCCACTTCTTCAGCATCTTGCCGGGCCGCTGCATCACGGCCGCGGTGTACGCCTTGGCACGTGCGATGTCCGGGGTCAGTGGGCGCGCCCCGTCGGCCCGGCGGATCGCGACGGGGAAGCCGCCGGCGTCCACCACGGCCACGCTCACCGCCTTGCCGACCGCCTGGGCGCGCTTGTGGGCTGCGGCGACGATCTCCTCTGCGGCGTCGAGAGTCAGGCTGCTCATGCTGCGGTGTCCTTCGGTTCGGTGAGGGTGCGGCGCAGGCGGGCGACGGCCGCGTTGTAGGGGCCCGGCGTCTCCCAGTACATGGAGTGCGGGGCACCCGGAAGGATCTCCAGGTGCGAGCCGGGTAGCAGTTCGTGGGCGCGGGTGACGGTCTTCACGCTGAGCACGGCGTCCCGCTCGCCCGCGAGGAAGGCGACCTTGACGCCCGAGCTCTGGATGTCCTCCAGGGATGGCCCGTTGGTGTCGAGGTTGCGCAAGTCCTGCATCTTGGCGACGTTGAAGGTGCCCATCTGCTGGAACAGGAAGGTCAGGTCGGCGCGCTCCCGCTGGAACGGCTTGGTCAGCAGCCGGTCGATGACGGGCAGCTTGACGGCCTCGGCGCGGTCGGCGGCGGCCAGCTCCTTCAGCTCGGGGTGGCTGATACCGCCGAGGGAGTGGCCCAGTACGACGGAGGAGACCCGGTCGGGCCGGAGCAGCCCGGCGCGCAGCGCGGCGACGGAGCCGATGGACTGGCCGACGAGCATGACGTCGGCCAGGTCCTCCTGGTCGAGTACGGCGACCACGTCGCCGGGGAAGTCCTGGCCGTCGAACTCGGTCATGGACGAGTCGGACTTGCCGAAGCCGCGCAGGTCCACGGTGACGACGGTGAACTCGTCCCGCAGCGCGGCGACTTGCTGCCACCAGGCGGCGTGGTGGCCGCCGCTGCCGTGCACGAACAGGATCGCCGAGCCGCTGCCGTGGCGCTCGTAGTAGATGGAGGTGCCGTCGGAGTCGGCAATGGGCATGAGGATGAACTCCTGTACGAGCAGGTCAGTTGGGGCGCTTGCCGTGCCAGACCAGTTCGATCATGGTGTGGTCGGGGTCGTGGATGTAGCAGAACTTGGACTGGTTCTCGGGGCGTTGGATCGGGCGGGTGTGCCGGATCCCCAGCTCCCCCAGGTGCTCCAGGAAGTCGTCCCAGTCGTCGACCTCGACGGCGAAGTGGTAGGGCGCCATGCGCTCCATCTCCTCGACCGGCGTGAAGTGGAGGTCGAAGTTGCCCCGGGTCATCAGCACCACGCGGGTGTTGGACTTGGGCATGATCCGCTTCATCCCGAAGACCTTCGTGTACCACTCGGCGGTCCGTTCGGGGTCGGTGGTGGGGAAGTTGACGTGGTGGATGTAGCGCGGTTCCTTGCTCATGCTCGATTCCCTTCGAGTCTTACGGGGTTGGACAGCACACCGATGCCGCTGATCTCGACCTCGACGGTGTCCCCCGGTTCCAGCTGGCAGGTGGACTCGGCGCCCATCCACAGCACGTCGCCGGGGTGCAGGGTGATGTACCGGGTGATCTCGACGATGTGGTCGAAGGGGTCGAAGACCATGTCGCCTGTGGGGAACCGGGAATGGACCTCGCCGTTGACCCGCAGCGTGGTCGTCTGGGCCAGCGCGTCGACGTCCGTCTCGATCCACGGCCCCATCGGCTTGAAGGTGTCGCTGTTCTTGCTGCGCCAGAACGTGCGGTCCTGGTGCTGCCAGATGCGGGCGCTGATGTCGTTGCCGATGGTCCAGCCGAAGACGGACTCACGCGCCTCCTCGTGGGTGGCGTGCCGAACCGTACGGCCGATGACGGCGACGAGTTCGGGCTCGGCCTCGAACCGTCCCTCGACCTCGACCGGCTTGACGATGGGCGA
This sequence comes from Streptomyces sp. NPDC001663, assembly GCF_042893105.1. NCBI lineage: Bacteria > Bacillati > Actinomycetota > Actinomycetes > Kitasatosporales > Streptomycetaceae > Streptomyces > Streptomyces sp. NPDC001663. The sequence goes on from NZ_JBIAUR010000001.1 coordinate 1,226,364, forward strand.
ACCGTGCCCGGTGAGCGCGTTGTTGGCCCGGTAGCCCACCTCGGGACGCTCCGGGGTCGCGGCTCCGGCGTGCGCGACGTGCCGCGGGTAGTTGTAGCCGACCGCGTAGAAGACGGGCGGCACAACAGGGGGTAGCCATACGGCGGTCGAGCGGGGAACCGTGCCGACGACCTCCGTAGTGCCTTCGATCGGTGAGCCGCCCAGCAGCTCGATCCGCGACTCCCCCACCCGGCCCCACTCCGCCCGGCCGCCCACCGAGACTCGCGTGTACCTCATGGCGCCAGCAGGTGGGAGACGCGCTTGGTGATCAGGTAGGCGTCCAGGGCTTCGGGTCCGCCCTCCCGGCCGTAACCGCTGTCCTTCACCCCGCCGGAGGGTGCCTCGTGGACCGAGCCGCCGCAGTGGTTGATCGACAGGATCCCGGCCTCCAGCCCGGCGGAGAGGCGCTCGGCAGTGGCTGCGGACTGCGTGAAGCCATAGGCGGCCAGGCCGTACGGCAGTCCGTTCGCGGTCGCGAGCGCCTCGTCGAGGTCGGCGAAGGGGACGATCGGGGCGAGCGGTCCGAAGGGTTCCTCGCGCATCAGCTCCGCGTCCGCCGGTACGTCGGTCAGGACGGTTGGGGCGAAGAAGTACCCGGCGCGCTCCAGCCGTTCGCCGCCGGTGAGGGCCTTGGCGCCGCGGGCGACGGCGTCGGCGGTCAGGCGCTCCATCGCCTTCAGGCGGCGCTCGTTGGCGAGGGGTCCCATGCTGGTGCCCTCGGCCAGCCCGTCCCCGACGACGACCGCCTCGGTGGCCTTCACGAACTCGGCGGTGAAGTCCTCGACCAGGCTCTCGTGCACCAGGAAGCGGCTCGGTGAGGTGCACACCTGCCCGGCGTTGGCGAACTTGGCTTGCGCGGCCTTGCGGGCCGCTTGTACGGGGTCGGCGTCGGCACAGATGATCACCGGGGCGTGGCCGCCCAGCTCCATCAGTGAGGGCTTCATGACTTTGCCGGCCTCGGCGGCGAGCAGCATGCCGACCGGGACCGAGCCGGTGAAGGCGACGATGCGAGTGATCGGGGACGCGATGAGGTGGGCGGAGACCTCTGTGGGCTCACCGAAGACAAGGTTGAGGACTCCGGCGGGAAGCCCGGCGTCGGCGTAGCAGCGGACGAGGGCGGCCGCGGCGGCGGGGGTCTCCTCCGAGCCCTTGATGACGATCGAGCAGCCGGCCGAAAGCGCCGAGGAGATTTTCCGGTTGGGACCGCCCACCGGGAAGTTCCAGGGGACGAAGGCAGCTACGGGGCCGATGGGCTCCCGACGGACTGTCAGGACCGTACCTGGCGCGGAGGGGATGATGCGGCCGTACGCGCGGCGGGCGTCGTCGGCGTGCCAGCGCAGGGTGTCGGCGGTGCGGAGGGCCTCGCCGGTGCTCTCCTTCAGCGGTTTGCCCTGCTCCAGGGTCATGACGCGGCCGATGTCGGCGGCACGCTCGCGGATCAGGTCGGCGGCGGCGTGCAGGATCGCGGTGCGCTGGGCGACGGGCGTCTCCCGCCAGACGCGGAAACCCTCGGCAGCGGCGTCGAGCGCGCGGTCCAGTTCTGCGGTTGTCGCCAGCGGTACCGTTCCGATCACCTCTTCGGTGGCCGGGTTCACGATCGGGGCGGTTTTGCCGGTGCCGCCCTGGCACCACTCGCCCGCGATGTACATGCGGACGGCGGGGTAGCCGTGGTCGGTGGTCATGGGTGGGCGCCTCTCAGGCTGGCTCTAGGGCGAGTGGAGCAAGACAAAGGTTCCCCGGCCGGAGGCTGGGGGAAGGGTGCTCAGGAGGCAGGGGCGTCCTGGTCCCGATTGGTGCGCAGAGCCCAGATGTGATGGGGCGGAGTCGTCTCGTGGACGCGGGTCTCGTAGCTGTCGTCGACGCGGTCCATGTCGGCGGCGTACTCCACGCGGCCGCCGCACGGGGCATGCAGGAAGCGGAAGACGTTGGAACCGATGGTGTGACGACCGAGCCGGCGTGCCTCCTGCCAACCACGCTGGATCATGTAGTTGCCGCCCTCGACGACGTCGTCGAAACCGGGGACCTCATAGGCGATGTGGTTGACGCCGGCCCGGTCGGGGCGATGGCACAGCAGCATGGTGTGCTGGTCGCCGTCGCCCGGTGCCTGCATGAACACGCCCATGGGCTCCACCACGTCCGTTGGCCGGAAGCCGAGGTGCTCGGTGTAGAAGGCGACCGCCTCCTCCTTGCCCGGCTTGGGGATGTTGAGGGCCACATGGCACATCCGCAGCGGACGGACCCGGTCGATCGGCTCCAGGCCGGTGTTCCAGCGGTTGACGTTGCCGAGCGCGTTGGCCGGCCGCGGAGTGACGGGCACTTGCTTCGGCCGGGCCAGGGTCAGTCCGACGCCGAAGCCGGTCTCGTCCACGGTGTGGTGGACGCCGTCGGCGCTCTCGCGGACCGCGCGGCCCTTGGCGGCCGCGGCCACGAGGCGCTCCAGCTCCTCCCGGGTGTCGACGCCCCACACGACCTCGCGCAGTGTGGGCCCGGGCTCCACCGGAGGCGGCAGCCGCGGGCTCGGGTAGGCGTCGAGGTGGAGCGTCTGACCGGTCAGTGTCTCGAACACCGCGTGGTCATCGGTCCTTTCCACCGGGAGGAGACCGAAGTCGTCGAAGAACCGGACGCATTCGTCGAGGTCGTCGACGCTGTAGGTGGCCGATTCGATTCTCTGGATTCCCATGGGTTTCCTCGTTTCCGGGTCGCCTCGTGAGCGTAGGTTTCGGGGTACGGCGGCCTCAATGTCCCGAGCTCTACAAGGTGCGCAATCGTTTCTTGCGATTACGGCCGGATCGTCGGCATCGGATTCTGTGAGAACCACTCGGCGAGGAAGTCGAGGAACACGCTGACCTTGCGCGGGGTGTCCTGTCCGGGGCCGTAGATCGCGTACAGGGGACGGTCGGGTACGGCCAGGTCGGGCAGCAGCACCTGGAGAGCGCCGGAGACCAGGTCGTCGTAGGCCGGACGCTGTGGGAGCAGCGCGATTCCCCTGCCGTGGACGGCCGCTTTCTGCAAGGCGATGTAGGAGTTGGACGAAAAGGCGATGTTGCGGATCTTGTGCAGGGTGCTGGCATGGCCGTGGCCGATGCGCCACACAGGGTCGTTGACGTGGACCAGGCAGTCGTGGGTGGCGATGTCGTTGGGATGGGCGAGGGAGCCGTGCCGTTTGATGTACTCCTCCGACGCGCAGAGCACAAAGGGCAGCGAGGAGATCTTCTTGAGCCGGACGCTGGAGTCCCTCAGGTCCCGGGTGTGGAAGGCGACGTCGAACCCGCTGTCCAGGAAGTCGTACGTCCGGTCGGACATGCCGCCGAGTTCGAAACGGACCTGAATTTTGGGATGAGCGGCGGAAAACGCGGCAATGGCGTCCCCGAGATCCAGACTGCCTATCCATTTGGGGCAGATGATGCTCAGCGTTCCTTCGGCACGGTCGTGGAGCTGGGCTATGCCGGCGTCCTCAGCCTCGATTTCGTCCAGAATGCGCGCGGCGAATTCGGCGTACCGCTGTCCCGGTTCGGTGAGGCTGACGGACCGGGCCGTGCGATTGACCAGGCGGACGCCTACCTGTCGTTCCAGTTCGGCGACGTGCCGTGACACCAGCGAGCCGGAAGAGCCCAGCTTCTTCGCGGCCCCACTGAAGCTGCCGACCTGCGCGACGGTGACGAAGCTGTGCATGAGGAGCAAGCGATCCATGTTCCCTCCGGGGGCTCCCCCGCTCACGGGGGATGCCGGGAGTGGGCGGAGCGCAAATGCGGCTCGGAGACTGTGGAGTACGCACCGTTTCCCGGTGACGGTCCCTTACTTCGGGCAGTACGGGGGTGCGTCGCTCACGTTGTCCTTGGTGACCAAGACAAGAGGAATGTTGGCAATCTTGTCAACATCTTGATTGTCATCCAGGAGGCCGATGGTGTTCTTCACCGCCGTCTGACCGATCGTCATGGCCGAATTGGCGACGGTCGCGGACAGTTGACCACTCTTGACCGCGGCGATGCCGTCCTCGGTGCCGTTGACGGTGACGATCTTGACGTCCTTGGCGCCGGCGGCGTCGAAGGCCTTCCGGACGGCGAAGGCCATCTCCTCGTTGGCGACGAAGGCGTAATCCAAGGCGGGTTGGGCCTGGATCATGTTCTCCGCGACGTCCTGCGCCTTGGCCGGGTTGAACATGCCGGGCTGGTTGGCGACGACCTCGGCGTTCGCCGGCAGGGCGTCCTTGAAGCCGCCCACCAGCAGGTCGGAGGCGGCACCGGGGGCGCCGGCGACGATGCCGACCTTCACGTCCTCGCCGGCGGCGTCCTTCTCGATCCAGCCGGCATCCAGCGCGCCGACCTTCTTCAGGTCGACCTTGGCGACGCCCAGGACGTCCGACATGTCCGAGGTGGCGACGGAGGTGAGGAAGATCGGGATGCCGGCGCTCTTGGCCTTGGCTACGTCGCCCTCAAGGGCGTCGACGTTGACGGTCTGGACGATCAGGGCGTCCACGTTTCGGGCGATCATGTCCTCGATGTTGGACAGCTCGGTGCCTGCGTCCTGCTTGGAGTTGGCGGAGTAGAGGGTTGCCTTCTCCGCCTTGGCCGTCTGCTCGACGGACTTGAGCAGACACTGGTGGAAGTGGGTGTTGGCGCCGTTGACGAACCCCAGGGTGACCGAGTCACCGGCGGCGCCCGAGCCTTCGTTCGCCGTGCCGCAGCCGGAGAGCACCAGAGCGGCGGTGCCGATGAGTGAAGCCGCGGTGGTGCGGCGGGAGCGGGTGGTGGGCTTCATGGGGCGGCCTTTCCTGCGTCATTGAAGAGAAGTTGCGTTGTGGGCGCACTGGGGGCTGCGGAGGACCGGGACAAGCGGGGGTACTGCGCTAATGGCCTGGTGTGGACTTGCGCTGGAACTCGTTGATGATCGCCGCGACGAGCAGCACCCCGCCGGTCACGACGAGCTGGTAGTAGCTGTTGACCTGGAGCAGGTTCAGCGCGTTGGCGACGACGCCGAGCAGCACCACACCGAGGACGGTTCCCACGACGGTGCCGTGGCCGCCGGCGAGCGAGGTGCCGCCGATGACCACCGCGGCTACGGCGGTCAACTGGAGCTGGAGACCGCCAGTGTTGGGGGCGGCGGCGCCGAGCCGGGACAGCAGCATCAGTCCTGCCAGACCGGCGAGGGCGCCGGCGAGGGCGTACAGGGCCAGTTTGCGTCCGGAGACGTTGATGCCGCTGAGGCGGGCCACGTGCTCATTGCCGCCCATGGCGAAGGCGTCCCGGCCGAAGGTGGTGAACCGCATGGCCAGCCCGATCGCGGCGAGCACGAGGATCGCGACGACGCACAGGTAGGGAACGCCGAGCACCTTGTCGTTGCCGAGGGCCCACATGCGCTGCCCGATGGTGATGGACTCTCCGTTGAGGACCAGCAGCGCTACGCCGTCGAGCAGCATCGCGGAGGCCAGGGTGGCGACGAAGGGGGCGACCCGGGTGAACGTCACCACCAGACCGTTGGCCAGGCCTATCAGGGTGGCCAACAGGAGGGTGACGGCCACGGTGACGGCGGTGGGCCGGCCGTCGTGCAGCAGGGTCGCGCCCACCGAGACGGTGACGGCCGCGTTGCTGCCCATGGAGAAGTCCATGCCGCCCGCGGTCATCAGCAGGGTCAGCCCGGCCGCGATCACAGCGGTCACGCTGATCTGCCTGAGAACGTTGAGCAGGTTCTGCGAACTGGTGAAGGAGTCCGCCTGGAGGGCCGTGAACAGCGCCACCATCACGAGGACCACGATCAGGCCGCCGTGCGGGACGCGGAGCACGGCCTGGGGCGACAGGCGGGACGCGGGGCGCTCCGGTGAACCGGCCGCGAGGTCGGGGGCGGCGGAGGGTGTCTTGAGGCTCACTGTGGCTGACCTCCGAGTGCGGTGGCGACGAGCTCGTCGCGGGTGATGGCGGTGACGTCGTGTTCGGCGACCGTGCGCCCGGCGCTGACGACGACGACCCGGTCTGCCAGGCGCATGACCTCCTCGGCGGAGGAGGAGGCGAGCAGCACGGCCACGCCGCGCGAGGCGAGGTCGTCGACCAGGGTGTGGATGTCGGCCATGGCCGCGACGTCGACCCCGTTGGTGGGGTCTTCCAGGAAGCAGGCGACCGGCTCGGTCTCCAGCCACTTGCCCAACAGGACCTTCTGCTGGTTGCCGCCGGACAGCGCGCCCACGGGCGGATTGCCGGTGAGGGCGACCACGCCGTAGCTGCTGCGCAACGGGGCGGCGCGGCGGGCGAGTTCGGTACGGCGGTGCAGTCGGCGGCGGGCGAAGCGGTCGCCGGCCAGCATCAGGTTCTCGTCCAGGGTCATCCCCTGGACCAGCCCCAGGGTCCGGCGGTCGCCGGTGACGCAGCGCAGACCGCTGGCGAGCGAGTCCGGGACCCGGCCGAAGGGCACGTCACGGCCGTCGACGAGCAGTTCGCCCGCGTCGGGGCGCTGCCGTCCGGAGAGCAGGTCGAACAGCCGCGACTGGGCGTCGCCCGCGGGGCCGAGGACGGCGACGATCTCGCCCTTGCGTACCTCGACGGTGAAGTCCTGGACGGCCCGGCCATGGCTCAGACCGCGAACGGACAGCCCGCTCTCGTCCTTCGGGGCGGGCCGCTCGGGCCGCTGCGAGACGACATCCCGGCCGACCATGCTGCGCACCAGCGAGGCACGGTTCATCTCGGCGGCAGGGGCGGTGGTCACCACTCCCCCGTCGCGCAGGACGGTGAGGCGGTCGGCGACGGCCATGACCTCGTCGATGTAGTGCGAGATGTAGACGACGGCGACACCGTCGTCCCGGAGGGTGCGCACCAGCGCACGGATCTGGTTGGCGTCCTTGGCGCTGAGACAGGCCGTCGGCTCGTCGAGGATCAGGATGCGGCCCCCGCGGCGGACCTCGCGGGCCACCTCGACCATGGTCTGTTCGGCGACGGTGAGGGTGCCTGCGACGCGCTCCACGTCGATGGCGATGCCGAGGCCGGACAGCGCCTTGCGCGCCTCGTCCCTGACGGCCCGCCAGCGCACGGCACCGCACCGGGTGGGCAGGTCACCGAGCATGACGTTCTCGGCGACGGTCAGCCCCCTCGCCAGTTCACGGCGCTGCGGCACGCAGGCGATGCCGAGCCTGCGGGCCCTGCGGACGGTCAGCCCGGGGTGGTCCTGCCCGCCGACCTCGATGGTGCCGCCGTCTGCCTGGTGCACTCCGGAGAGGATCTGTACCAGGGTCGACTTGCCGGCGCCGTTCATGCCCATCAGCGCGTGGATCTCGCCCGGGTACAGGTCGAGGTCGACGTCTTTCAGCGCGGCCGCCCCGCCGAAGCTCTTGGTGACGCCGCGCACGCGCAGTATCGCGCCGCGGGGTGCCGTACTGGCGCCGCCGTCCGCCAGGGACCCGGCCGGTGTCCTGGGGGGCACAGCGGTACCTTCCTGCGTGTTCGGGTCCATGAGAGGGCTCACGGCTGGTCGCCGTCAGGGGTCACTCGCCCGTAGCCGCGGATGTCGGGGAACGGGGGCTCCTTGTCGGCCTGCAGGTCCACCTGGAAGGTGTTCAGGCACATGCCGAGCATGGTGAAGTTGCCGAGCGCTCCGATGGTGTCGACCAGGCCCTTGGCCCCGAAGTGTCCGAGGGCGCGGGCGAAGGTCTCGTCGGTGACGAAGTGGTCTTCCAGCACCTCCCGGCAGAACTGATAGAAGGCCTGGTCCGCCTCGTTGTCGAAGACGGCGGCCCGCTTCTCGGCGACGGCCTTCACGGCGGCCTCGGGGATGCCCGCCTCGATCGCCTGGTGCACATGCGCGTTCCAGGAGTACTGCGCGTCCCAGTTGCGGGCGGCTATCAGCAGTGTCAGCTCGCGCAGGTGCTTGGGGAGACTGCAGTCGAAGCGGGCGAACGCGCCGAGGGACTCCGCGCGCTCGCACATCTCCGGGCTGTGCAGCCAGACCCGGAAGGGGCCGCGAACGGCACCGCGACGCCCGGCGATGCGGACGGCCAACTCCTGCTGCCTCGGGTCCATTTCCTCTTCGCTGAGAACGGGAAGCCTCATCTGCCCGGTACCTGCCTTTTCTTTCCGGCGCGTTTCCGGCGCGGGTCCACAAGCCGTGCGGTGGGAGCCGACGGTACAACCGGGTTCGCGAAGCTCACCCCTCCCGGAACGCAAGGTAAAACTGCACGCCGGAGGGCACCCATGCGCGGGCGCGGGACCTAACGTCAGTCGACGCATCACCGTGAAATGGAGAGGAACCCCCGGATGACCACGATCATCAAGGTCGCGTCGGTACCGCTGCTCGACCGTGGCGGAGCGGTGGTCACGACACCGCTGATCACCACATCGTCGGCCGGCGGGGAGAACAGGATCACCAGCGGGATGAGCGTGTACCCGGTCGGTTCCGGTGCACCGTCGCACTCGCACAATTGCGACGAGCACGTGACCGTCCTCGAGGGCGAGGCAGAGGTCTGGGTCGACGGCGAGGTGACGAAGCTGGAGCAGTTCGACACCACCTACATTCCGTCCCCCGTTCCCCACCTCTTCCGCAACATCGGAAGCACCCCGCTGCGCATCCTGTGGGTGTACTCCTCGGGCTACGTGACCCGAACCTTCACCGAGACCGGCAAGACGGTCGAACACCTCTCGGCCGAAGACCAAATGGGCTGAGGCCTCTCAGGCCCCGTTCCGAGCATGCCGGGGCCGAGCAGGCCGGTGGTCCCTCACCGGGGGCGACTCGGCGACGGCAGGCAGTGCCCGGCTGACCGGTCTCGGCGCGCATCGGCTCACGTGATCCGACACCAGCCGCCCGACTCCCACGCCAGCCCCGACTCCGCAGCGCGGCCGGTGCCGCGGGGTCCGCTCTCCGACGCGTCTGCGGCGATGGGTCGGCAAGACACGGTCGGCCATCGCCCTCCACCGCACCGCCCGTGGCCTGACCATGGTCGTGGCCTTCAGCATCGGCCTGGCAGCGGCCCTCGTCGGGCCCTCATCGTCGCTGCGCGGCCAGGCGGACGGGAGCGTTGGCGGCGCCATAACCGGCATAGCCGCCGGTGCGTTGGACGATCTCGAAGAAGACGCGGCCCACGGTGGCCGTGTAGCAGTGGCGGAACTCGCCTCCGCGTTCGTCGCGGTCGTAGAGGACGCCAAGTTCGCGGTAGGTGTCCAGCTCGCCGGGGGCGAGCTCGTGGCGGGCATCGAGATCCTCGTAGTAGTTGGCGGGGATCTTCAGCAGTTCCACGCCTGCGGCACGAATGCGGCGGGCAGTCGCGGTCAGGTCGTCGGTGGCGAGGGCGATGTGCTGAGCCCGGGTCCGGCTCTCCCCGGCCGGACTGGGCGCAAGGTTGAGGACGAGCCGAAGGCCGCACGTGCCGTCCGTGCCGCCGGAGAGGGCGCGGCTGCGGAAGAGACCGTAGGGGTCGGCCCGGTCGACGCTCTCGTGCGGGCTCAGGCCCAGGACGGCGCGGTGGAACAGGACGGCTTCGTCGAAGTGGTACCAGGGCTGAGTCAGGGCCACGTGGTCGACGCCCGTGATACCCCCGGCCACCTCGCCGGCCGGTCGGGGGCGGGTCCTGCCCGTGAAGTCGCTTGTCCAGTCGGGGTGTTCGGGGCGTCGCGTGGCGCAGAAGAACAGTTCAGTGCCGTCGGGGGCGGCGATCGCGTCCAGCGGAATGTCGTAGCTGGTACGGCGTTGGGGCAGGACGGGGGCGAGCAGGGACTCGGCGCGATGGGCGGCGGCGCCGGGATCAGGGGCCTCCAGGCCGATGGCCGTCAGGGTCGTGCCGTCGTCGCGGGAGCCGGTGCCGTGGTTCAGCAGGATGCGGGCTTCGCCCTGTTCCCACAGCTCCACGGGTTCTGCGGTGTGCCGTCCAGCGCGTCGGAAGCCGAGTCCGGCCAGCAGTCCGGTCATGAGCTCAGGGTCGGCGGTGGCGAGTTCGGCGAAGGCGACTCCGGACGGAACGACCGGGGCTGGGAGCGAGGAGATGCCCGCGCTCTCCTCCAGGGCGATCAGCGAGCGCAGCGCGTAGACGGCGGTGCTGCCCGCGTCCGCCTGGCGGAACACGTCGTTGAAGACCTCCAGGGAGAGCGGGCCCCGGTACCCGGCGTTGACGACGTGGCGGACCAGGGAGGTCACGTCGAGGCCGCCCTGGCCGGGGAAGCAGCGGTAGTGGCGGCTCCACTGCAGGACGTCCATCGCCATCAGCGGGGCGTCGGCGAGCTGCAGGAAGAAGACCTTCTCGCCGGGGATGTCCGCAATGCCTTCGAGGTCCTTGGGGTCGCTGCCGCGGGAGAGGATGTGGAAACTGTCCAGGCAGACGCCGAGCGCGGGGTGGTCGGCCTTCTCGACGATGCGCCAGGCGTGGTCGTACGTGCTGACGTGCCGCCCCAGGCGAGCGCCTCGTAGGCGACGCGGATGCCGAAGTCCTGGGCCAGGTCGGTGAGTCGGGCGAGCTGTTCGGTGGCAAGCGCGTCGACGTTCACCGCGTACGGGGAGACGTTGGAGCACACCAGGAGCATGTCGGCCCCCAGCCTGCGCATGACGTCGAACTAGCGCTCCGCCCGGCGCAGATTCCCTGCGAACGCCTCCTCAAGCATGGCCTCGACATCTCGCATCGGCTGGTAGAGCTCGATGGTGAGCCCGAGGTCGGCGCCGCGGGCGCGCGTCTCCTCCGGGGACAGGGGGCTGACGAGGAGGTCGTTCTCGAAGATCTCGACCCCGTCGAAGCCTGCGCGCGCGGCGGCGGTCAGCTTTTCGGTGAGGGAGCCGCTGAGGCTGACCGGCGATGGACCTACGCATCCGGGTCGCTCCCGATGCTGATCCAGGTCTTTCCAGCGCGTTCGCCGGCGCCGGCGAACGCTTGCTGGGCCTGGTCGAGCGGGAAGGGCCTCGATGACGACTCCGGGCCGGGCCTCTGGAAGTTCGGCTGTCGCAGCGGCAAAGTCGCCGGGGTGGTCGTAGATCATCGACCCGCGCAGCATCAGCTGGCGGCGGACCACGTCGTCGGTGGTGAGCGGCAGTCGGTGGGAGTTGAGGCCGACCAGGACGAAGGTGGCGCCGGGGTCGGCGCGGTCCACGGCCGGGCGCAGGGCGGGTGCGTGGCCGGACGTCTCGAAGACGTATGTGAATCCGGTGCGGCCGTCGTCGGGTGTCGCGCCCAGCCGTTCGGCACGGGCGAGCCGTTGCGGGTGTGGTTCGGTGACGACCGGTTCGATGCCGAGGCGGGCGAGGATGAGGCAGGTCAGCAGGCCCTGTGCCCCGGCGCCGACGACCAGGCAGCGGTCGGCTGCCGTCACGCCACTGCGCCGTACGGCGGCCCGGGCCACGGTGTACGGCTCGGTGGCGGCCAGGTCGGCGCCGGTCAGGCCGTCGGGGACGGGGTGGGCGAAGTGCGCGGGGAGGGCGACGCGTTCGGCGAGGACACCCGGGACGTTCAGGCCCACGATGGCCCAGTGCGGGCAGGCCGAGGTCAAGCCGGTGAGGCAATCCGCGCACTTCAGGCAGGCGTAGTTGGGTTCGATGACCACGCTCTGACCCACCTGGCGGTCCCGTACGTCGCTGCCGACGGCGGTGATCCGTCCGTAGCCGTCATGGCCCATGACCCACGGGGTCCCCCAATGGGCAACGAATTCCTGATCGGCGTCGCCGGTTTCACCGTCGTATCCGTCGAAGCGCCGGCGCCTCCGGTTCCCGCAACAGGGCGCGCCTCGCTGGAGAGCCAGCGCGCTCGCGAAGGCATGAGTTGGGCCTCCGAGCTGGCCCGTCACAGCGGACGCGAATCAGCGAGGGCGGCCGATCCTGTCGGCCGCCCCGGCACCTTCTACGCGGCCCGCTGCGTCAGCCACGTCCGCTTCGGCCGACAGACCAGGTTGCCGTCCACAACCTTGCACCAGGTCTGGTAGTCGGAGGAGAACAGCCGCTCGCCCACCCATGCGTAGGCGTCCACGTCGGGCTTGGTGTGGGGCGTGTGCGCCACGAAGTTCGACGCGTCGTCCACGCTGCCCGTGCCGTCATAACGGGCGACCTGGGGGTACGGGAAAACCGGCCGCGTTCGCGTCACCGTGTCGTTCGTGATCTTCGACGCGATGATCTTCCCCGGCCTGGTCGCGGTTTCCGTCCACGCCATCACCGGGGTGAGGACGTCGAACGTGTTCGGGCCCTCGCCGCCGCCGCAGTGCGCCACTCCCGGGAAGAGGTAGAGCTTGGCGAAGCTGTCGGCCTTCTTCGCCCCCACCGCCTCGCGCAGGGCGTCGTAGTACGCCAGCGTCCCCTGCGGTGAGATGTGCTGGTCGTTCCAGCCGTGCCAGAGGAGCAGCTTGCCGCCGCTCTTGGCGAAGGCGCTGAGGTCGGGGTCCAGGGCGGCGAGGTAGCTGGAGGACTGGACCGTCCTCCAGAACGAGTCCACCGTGAACTCCAGGTCGGAGAGCCGGAAGTCCGGGTCGGGGGCGTTGGTGTGGGCGAGGTAGCGGGTGAACGACGTCACGAAGTTCTCGCTGGCCACCGTCTGGCCCTGGCGGGCCGGGACGAACAGCGTCCATTCCAGCTCGGAACCCCACTCGTGGGCGATCTCCGGCTCCAGCTTGCGGCCCTTCGCGTCCGTGGCACCGTCATGCAGACGCTGGACGACGCCTGCCTGGGCCTCGGTGAGGCAGGTCGACGAGGCCTGGCTGGCCTCGCACACCAGCGTCTTGGGGTCGAAGTCGCACTGGCGCGGGTCGTCGAGCAAGCCGTCCTTCAGGCCGTCCAGCGCGTCGCAGGCGTCCAGCACAGCCTGGTGGATCACGGGTAGCTTGTCGGCGAGGAGGATGTAGTCACCGTCCGCGCCCTTGTTCGTGAGGACGTTCCACGCATGGTGGAAGGTGTTCTGAACGACCATGTTGTTTGCGGGCGCACCGGCCGATATGCCGTCGAAGTCGTCGGGGTAGCGCTGCGCCTCCATCAGGGCCTCACGGCCGCCGTCGGAGCAGCCCGTGAAGTAGGAGTAGGCGGGGCGCATGCCATAGAACCGACCGATGACCGCCTTGGCGACCTGGGACGTGACGTGCACGCTCCGGTAGGCGAAGTCGATCTGCGCTTGCGGGTTGTTCAAGGCCCACGAGCCGTCGTTGAGCCCCTGGTGGCCCATGTCCGTCGTGGCGCTGGCGACCGTGCCGTCCTCGACAACCGGACAGGTCGACGCCTGGCCGTAGTTGATGTTGGCGCTGCCGCACAGGCCACCACAGCCGGTCTGGACGTAACGCTGGGTCCAGCCGTTGACCGGCAGGCGAATGACAATGGTGTTCGCCGGAGCGATGGCTCCGCGCACCTCGCAGTACGGGGCGGACACGTCCGTCGTCACGACCTTCGCTGAAGAGATCGTGACCGAGGCGTCGGTGACGCCGTCGAGGTCGAGGCCCGCCACATCCGCGCACTCCATCACAGGCGTTACGGCGGGCAGGTCCGCCAGGCCGTCCGCTGTGACCGCGGGGCGGGATGCCGTCGTGCCGCTCGCGGAACTCGCACCCAGGAGCGAAGCGAACATCGCCGCGACCGCCACGCAGGCGACAGCGGTCGATCTCGTCCGACGTGGGAAGCCAGGAAGGCCACGGGCTGAGGACCTACGCATGAATTGCCCCTTTCGGTCTCAGGCGCGCAGCTCCGAGCTGCGGCGCCACCAAACGGGTAGCGTGGGCGAAGTTGAAAATATCGTCAACAATTTTGACTGCACTCTAGGGCGGAGGGCGTAACTTTCCGGCCAGGCCCTCGGGTCCGACAATGCAGGGCAACACGGCCAGTGCCGCCGTCGGAGGCGAGCACAAGTGTGTCGGATTCAGCAGGCGCCATCGCCGCCGCTACCGTGGTGCCGGTCGCAGTAGGTGGGGAAGACTCGCCACAGTGGGGCTCGAAGGCACGGACAGATAGAGCCTGTCGTCGATGGCGATCCGGGAGCCCCCTGTCCCGCCCTGGTGAAGGTTCCCGTCCGCTTGCCGAGAGCGGATCCGTGGATGCCACAGAACCAGCCCGGGTGCACGCCGGCGCCGTCCGGCTCGGCGGGCAGTTCCCGCATGAAAATGATTACGCGCGGGAGAACTGGCTGCCTCGCCAATGCCCCACGGTCGCCACCCGGGACCCGAGGTTGGGAATACTGCCGGCTGTGGCGGCTCACTCGCCGTTTGTCACGTTGGGCCCGATGGTTGCATGAGGGAGTCGGGGACCGCCGTGTCGGCGTACACGTAATCGCGCATAACGTCGATGCGCGGTTTGACACCCTCGGTGCGTACTCCGCCCCACTCCGGGACGACATTGGCGGCGGTGGTAGTGCCGCTGCATGTCCTAGTCCGCGTGGTTCCAGGTGACGGAGGGAGCGATGCCTGCACGCCGCGACCACGCGGTGAACCGGTCCCGATGGAGGCGTCACCATCAGGCACGTGCCCGACGCTGTCAGCAAATGCGGCGTGAGCACACGTTGATGGGACAGCCCCCAGACCATCCCGCCCATGCCGAGCCCCACTGCGCTCCCCACAGTCAGGCCGTTGAACAGGAGAAATACAGAAGCCCGGCTGGAGCATGGGGTCCCCGAGACTGCCCGTCAAACCTTCGAACAAACATGCACGACCAACTGGTCCCCGGCCTGACTTGTCACCAGGCGAAGGGCAAGGAATGGGGGCACCGCCGGGGTCCGGCTGGAAGAGAACGATGCGGCAGCGCTGCACAACGGACTCGTCCTCGAAGACAAGGAGGCGACCGCCACGCCGCCATTCGGGCGCTTCAACCGCGAGCGACCCTCGCTCGCCCCTCAGCCCCCAAGGCGCAGAACCGCAACGCAGCTCTGGACCCGATCCGCCCCCGATGCCCGAGTTCTACGGAGCGTAGTCAGCACCAAGTCAGCACGGGAGAGACGAACACGGGTGATGACGTGGGAAGCACGGGAGTCAGCACGCCACCGTCAAAGCACCCCCAACTACGCTTCCCGGACAGCACTGATTTCGCCCCGCTCTCCAAGCCTCTCAGCCGCCGCGCCGCGAGCGGGCATGGCGGTCCGACGCATAACCACGCCCCGAACTATGGTACCCCACCACATGTGCGCCTGACCTGCACGTTTCTACGGTGTGCCAACACATACCCGTCCCCACCGCACTCGAGGAAGTGGCGCACATGGCCTCCAGAACCACCGCTCCCCCACCAGCCGCGAACCTCCGCCGCATCGTCGCCGCCAGCCTCATCGGCACCACCATCGAGTGGTACGACTTCTTCCTGTAGAGCCAACCGACGGGACAGGCTCCCGCCCTGATGGGCGCGGGAGCCGGTGTATGCGCTACGACGACCGCGGGGCTGCCGGGCGGCCGTTGGCCGAAGGGCTGCAGGAGCTGCGCAGTCAGGAGGTGGTGGTGCTGGGGCTGCCGCGAGGTGGGCCGCCCGTGGCGGCCGAGGTGGCCCGGCAACCAGGAAGGCCGGCCCGCCGGTGCACGACGACCTGGTCCGCCGTGACTTCACCGCGGATGGCCCGAACCGGCTGTGGCTCGCCGACATCACCGAACATGCCACCAGCGAAGGCAAGTTGTATCTGTGCGCGGTCAAGGATGTCTTCAGCAACAGGATCGTCGGCTACTCGATGGACACGCGGATGAAGTCCCGCCTGGCCGTCACAGCCCTCAACAACGCTGTCGCCCGGCGTGGACACGTCGACGGGTGCATTCTGCACAGCGATCGCGGGTCGCAGGGTGAATTCAACTGGTCGTCGCAACACTTTGATCTCGGAGGTGTGCGACGTGGCCACGGCGGACTGGAGTTTGAAGACCAGCGATGTTCCGGAGGGTCGGCGTCGGCAGTGGCGCGCTGATCGTGCGTTGCAGCCGGCGATGCGTTCGCCGGGGCGGCCTGATCCGTCTCGAGTCGTGCAGCGCCAGTTCTGGCGGCTGATCGCCACGGGGGTCACGACGGTGGAGGCGTCGTTGGCGGACGCCGGCCGAGGTCTTCGAAGAGCTGTCGGCGTACAAGGTCATGCGCAGAGGCCGGTACAAGCTCACGTACAAAGGCCGGGTGCCACTCGTTGGGGGCCGGCTGATAGCTGCCGAATTCCGGGCCGGGACGAGTTGTCCAGGGTGGGCGGAGCCCAGCGCGGAGCGCCGCCGTAGGCGCCCTTGACCACTCGGAGTGGCCCATAGACTCCCTCATCGGGCGGCCCCACCACCCACTGCTTGTGGCTCGGTTGAGGCATTTGGATCTTTGCATTTGAGCCTGTACCGACCTGTGTACGTGAGCCAGTACCCCGACAAGAGCAGCTGCGCTCGCTGCAACAGCCCGGTGTTGCAACGACCAATTGAACTCGCCCAGTTCCGGTCACGGAAGTTCGTCCGGGCGCTCGATCGTCACCGGATCGTCGGCTCAATAGGGAGGGTCGGGGCGGCAGGCGACAATGCGGCCATGGAGTCCTTCTTCAGCCTGCTGCAGAAGAACGTCCTCGACCGTCGATCGTGGGCCACCCGCGAAGAACTGCGGATCGCGATCGTGACATGGATCGAGAGGATCTACCACCGACGCCGCAGACAAGCTTCGCTCGGCCGGCTGACCCCCGTCGAATTCGAGAGCGTCATGACCACACCGGCCCTCCAGGCCGCGTGACCGAACCTGTCACCCAAAGCTGCACCAGACTCCTCACCATGGGCAACGTAGTTGGCGAAGGGTGGCTGGATGACAGCCCGTAGGTAGGGCCTGGCCAGCTTTTTGGCCGCAGCGCAGCGCCTGGCTGATGCTGACGGGTGATTCGAGGCAAAGCAGCGCGAGGGTTTCGCCATGATCGTATCGTTGACCGGTGAGCTACCCATGGGACCGCCTTACAGCCAACTACCAGCAGTTTCATGCCTTGGTCACCAAGCTGTTGCTGCAAGTGGACCCTCGCGCACGCGTGCCTTCGGACGGCGTCGGACGACCCGAAGTCGGCGTCGACGTGGTGGCGGAGACTGAGACCGGCGAGCGTGTGGCCTACGAGATCAAAGCCTTCGCTGGGGCCATGACCACCAGCCGCCGTCGCCAGGTCCGCCAAACTCTGGAAAGAGTGGCGGCCAGGAACCCTCCGGACAAGTGGCACTTGGTGTGCGCCGTGGACCCCACGCCACGTGATCTGCAGTGGTTTCACGAACTGCGCGGGAGTTTCCCATTCCTCGGTGACTGGTTGGGCGCGAACTGGCTCGATCAGCAGCTTGACGCACACCCCGATGTCCTGCGCTCGGCCCTGCTCGACCCCTCCGCCGATCTCCTGGCCCGCTTCGAACACGAGCAACTGGAGCGGGAGGCCACCCTGGGGGACTCGTCTGACGGATCGGACCTACACAAGGGCACCGTGCACTTCAGAGGCTTCGCCGACCGGCCGGCCAGCAGCGACCTGCTAGATCGCATGGCCCTGGTGTCCGCGGTGGCCGACCTGCTCACGCCGACCGAGGAGGGCTCCTCGCCGGCGGATGGACTGATTACGGAGGACGGTACCGGCCCCTCTGTCGTAGCGATCGAGGGGCCGTGGGGGTCAGGCAAATCCACGCTTATGCAACTCATTGAGAAGGAGGTCATTGCCCGCCAGCACGACGTGCTTCCGGCCTCCGTCGGCCGCTGGCAGCACTGGAAGGATGAGGCACACAGTTGGTTGCCACGGCTGCGCCGCCGCAACCTGCCCGTGCGCTCGGCTATCAGGTTCCTGCTCAGCCAACGCCGGGCGGACGCCAATAGCAAGCGCAGCAGGTGGCCTCTGCTGCACGGCACGCCCTCCCCTCCGCCAACCTCTCGCACGGTGGTAACGGTTCGCTTCAACCCCTGGGCGTATCAAACCAGCGACCAGATCTGGGCCGGGCTCTCTCGCGAGATCGTGGAAGCCTCACGCTCGGCGCAAGGCTCCGCTGGCCGCGACCGCGAAGCGTACTGGCTACGCCGTAACGCAGAACGACTCGACCGCCATCACCTGCGCCGCACCGTTAGTCGGCGGCTTCTCTCGCCGCTACTGCGGGTGGGCGTCTTTGCCTTGGTCGTCCCAGTCGTGGCACAACTGGCCAAAGAAGATACCCACTACAGGTGGTCTGGACACAACGTGAACGCCGCACTCCTGGCCATCGGCCTTCCCCTGCTTCTACTGTCCATAGGGGTAGTACACACGGTCCTTCGATTCCTTCTGGGCCGGGCGCACTCCTTCCTGCCAGGAGAGATCCTCGATGGCCCCGTGCTCAGCGGTGCCTTTGCCGCTCCAGCATCCGGATCAGACAACGCGCTGCGCGACCCCTACTACAACGCCCGGTCCGGCTACCTCTATCTCATCCAGCACGACATCAGCGACCTCCTGAAAACGATCTGGTCCAGTGGCCGCGAACTCATCGTGTTCATCGACGATCTAGACCGCTGCTCTGCCCGCGCCACCGCGGAAGTCTTCGAGGCCATCAACCTCTTCCTGTCCGGAGCCCTCCACTCCCCACATCGATACGCCGAGCCGAACGCGGTGCCATGCCGCTTCGTTCTCGGACTGGACTCCGCAGTCGTCGCAGCACACCTCGACCGCGCCTACTCCGATCTCGCCTCAACGCAAGGACAGGCAGGCCACCAAGACCCATCCTGGGGGTGGACCTTCCTGCGGAAACTCATCCAACTCCCCGTCACCCTGCCCCCCATCGCCCCCAACAGCCTCGTCGCCGCCACGAGCAGCCTGCTGGGCCCGGTCGGCGAATCTCCCGAGCTCCACACCACATCCACCGCCCCAACTACACCTACAACCTCAGCAGTCGAACCCCCAGCAGTGAACCTGATGTCAGCAGACATGACAGCACCTCAGCCCGAACTCGAAACCCACGTGCTCGCCTTGGAAACACACTCAGTAACTCGTAACCGCCTGCAGGACAGACTGAGCGCCCAGCGCCACCTGTCCATTCGGGAAGCCAAGAGACTTCTGACTGTGTGGCAGTTCTACCTCCGCGTCCTCGCCTACAAAAGACGGCACCACACAAGCCCTCTCTGTCGAAGACGCTATGCACCTCATCACCCTCGCCGAGGTCACCGCTCGCTGGCCCGCTCTGCAAGGTGCCCTCACCACCCGAGTTGAGGGCGAACCCGGCCTAGCAATGCTCACACCCCACACCGGCGACGATGTCAGCTGGGCTAAAGCACTGCGAAAAACGGGCATGGGCTCCGCCGCTCATAAGGATGCCTGCGCAGACCTCCGAGCGCTGCTCGCCACCGCTGACGGACCCGCAGTTGCCGACCTTGCAAAACGACTCTTCTGAGAACCTTTTGGCCGGTGACGAGGAGACCAGGTCGCGAGAAGGGCGCCGCACATCAATCGGCGAAATCCTCGGCAACCTCGCGGACCAGAGCCGGGCGGTGTCTGTCACCCAACCCATCGGCCGGCAGCAGGCCGATAGGACCGTGCGGCTCCTTAACCAGACGGTATCCAGGCTGCGCAGACTGCCGGAAATCATGGAGGAGATGACGAAGCCAATCTGACGCAGTCCGTCCGGCAGGTCCGACGCGCTGGATACCTACCACCTGCCAGCAGAGCCTCCAGTGCAAGCCCCAATCCGTCATGAGCAACTGCACGACGACGTCCCGCCGCAGCAAGTCGGCGGGGGCGAGGTCGCCCCCGTTATGTTTTCCGCGGTCCTGCAAGAGGACCGCTGGCCTCCGGGCCCGGCATGGCTGTTCCCCCCTGTCGAGGGCATGACCTGGGGGGTGGTGCCACCGGGCCCGAGAGGCGCCGTTGGAGACGCTGATGAGAGGTCCGACTACCGCCCGGCCGAGCGCAACGCCCGGCCTTCGTAGGCGGCAGGTCTGCATAACGTGGATGCGCGCACGACGCCAACGCCCCGGCCAGCACCGCACAACCCCGCATCGGAGGACGGCTTGAACGACAGTGACGAGATAGGCGTCTTCCTGGGCCTGGACGTCGGCAAGAGCCACCACCACGGCCACGGACTCACCCCGGGCGGCAAGAAGGTCTTCGACAAGCAGCTGCCGAACACCGAGCCGAAACTGCGGGACGTCTTCGAGAAGCTGAAGACCAAGTTCGGCACCGTCCTGGTGATCGTGGACCAGCCCGCCTCGATCGGCGCCCTGCCGCTGACGGTGGCCCGGGATGCTGGCTGCAAGGTCGCCTACCTGCCCGGCCTGTCGATGCGGCGGATCGCCGACCTCTACCCCGGCGAGGCCAAGACCGACGCCCGCGACGCGGCCGTCATCGCCGACGCGGCCCGCACCATGCCGCACACCCTGCGCTCGCTGGAACTCACCGACGAGATCACCGCTGAACTCACGGTCCTCGTCGGCTTCGACCAGGACCTGGCCGCCGAGGCCACCCGCACCAGCAACCGGATCCGCGGCCTGCTCACCCAGTTCCACCCGTCCCTGGAACGCGTCCTCGGCCCCCGGCTCGACCACCAGGCCGTCACCTGGCTCCTCGAACGCTACGGATCCCCAGCCGCCCTGCGAAAAGCTGGACGCCGCAAACTCGTCGAGGTGATCCGCCCCAAGGCCCCGCGCATGGCCACGCGGCTGATCGACGACGTCTTCGAGGCACTCGACGAGCAGACCGTCGTCGTCCCGGGCACCGGCACCCTCGACATCGTCATTCCCTCCCTGGCCCGCTCCCTCAGCGCCGTCCACGAACAACGCCGGGCCACAGAAGCCCAGATCACAGCCCTTCTGGAGGCACACCCTTTCCCAGCTCCTGACGTCGCTGCCCGGCGTCGGCGTCAGGACCGCCGCCACCCTGCTGGTCACCGTCGGCGACGGCACCAGCTTCCCCACCGCAGCCCACCTGGCCTCCTACGCCGGCCTCGCGCCGACCACGAAGTCGTCCGGGACCTCGATCCACGGCGAACACGCACCCCGCGGCGGCAACCGCGTCCTGAAACGCGCGATGTTCCTGTCCGCGTTCGCCGCGCTGCACGACCCCGCCTCCCGCACCTACTACGACCGATGCCGGGCCCGCGGAAAGACCCACACCCAGGCACTTCTCCGCCTGGCCCGACAACGCATCAACGTGCTCTTCGCGATGCTCCGCGACGGCACCTTCTACGAACCCAGAACCCCACGCCTCGCTTGACCAAAGACATAGAGGCACCCCCCGCCGGAGCAAGCCGACGGGGGCCCTCACATGTCACGAGCAATCACAGGCGTGTCACCAACCCCGCGGACACACTCATGCCACAAGGCTCTGACCTGTACTTACGTGTTCCCCCTGGGCCAAATGGACGCCCGTGGACGGTTTCTACGACATGTGCCAGGTCGTGCCGAGCGAGGGACCGAGGATGAGGACCGGGGCGTCTTCCGGGCCGTCGAAGCGGTACTGGAGGGCAGGGGTCTTCGTCTCACTCACCGCTCCACGCTAACCGCCCTTTCTTGCCGTCCGTGCGCTGGGCCCCCAGTCCCCACACCTGACTCCCGCGTATCGCCGGTGAACCCTCACACCGCCTTCACCGGATGCCGGACCACGGCGTCGAAGAGGTATCCCTGGGTGTTGAGGACGGTGGTGTCGGGCTGGGTACGGCCGGTCGTGTCGGTGGCGCGGGCGAGGAGCGTGTACACCCCCGGGGCCGGCGCCCGCCAGTCGACGGACCATCGGACCCATCCGTTCCGCTGCGGGGCGTCGTGCAGCCGCGCGCGGCGCCAGCTCGTACCGCCATCGGTGCTGACGTCGACGCGGACGATCCCGCCGTGGCCGGACCAGGAGCGGCCGGTGAGCCGATGCTCGGTGGCGGCGTCGAGGTTCGCGTCCCAGGCCAGCTCCCAGGCGCTCTTGATCGTCTGCCGGGCCAGGGGCGCGCTGCCGCCCTCCGGATAGGAGTCCCCGAACAGCCGGTAGAAGTCGGTGTTCCAGGGCGAGTACAGCGGCTGCGCGGACACCTCGATGTCGCCGACCCACTTGATCGAGGAGATCCCGATCCAGGACGGCACGAGGACGCGTACGGGGTGACCGTGGTCGTACGGCAGCGGCTCGCCGTTCATCTCGTACGCCAGCAGCACGTCGTCGAGGGCCTTGGAGACGGGCAGGGGGCGGCGGACCCGGCCGAGATCGGTGCCGTCGGCGGTCACGTAGTCGGGGTCGAGTCCGCGGGGCATGACGTCGACGGCGTGTCGCCCGAGCCCCGCGCGCCGGAGCACGTCGGCGAGCCGTACGCCCCGCCACCTGGCGGTACCGATCGCACCGAGCGTCCAGGCCGTGCCGGTGACGGTCTGCCCCTGTTGGCCGGTGAAGAAGCTGCGCCCGTTGCCCGCGCACTCCACGAATGCGGTGCGGGTGACGGCGGGGAGCTTCTTCAGGTCGTCGAGGCTGAACTCGACGGTGCGGTCGTGGGTCAGACCGTCGCCGTGGACGGTGAGGGTCCAGTCGGCGGCGTCCAGGACGGGGGTGGAGGTGTGGTTCCGGACGAAGAAGTGGTCGACCGGGGTGTGGTAGCCGGTACCGGCGAGGGAGGCGAACTTGGTCTCGGCGTTCGTACCGCGGACGGTGAACCAGTCGTCGGGCAACGGCTTGACGATCCCGGGCGAAGTCGCGGCCGCGGCGGGGGTGTTGAGGGCGAGGGGCACGGCTGTGGCGGCTCCGGCTGCGGCGAGAAGCCGGAGCATGTCCCGCCGGGAGACACCGTCGGCACGGGCTTCGCCGGCGAGCCATTGGCGGAGTCTGCGGCGGTCGTAGGTGGATTCGACGGATGCGGTGGATACGGCGGATCGGGGGGTGCGCATGGGTCTGCCTTCCGTACGAGGAGGTGGGCGAGGCCTGGGCGGGGCGCGAAGAACGCGGAGGCGCGGGCGCGCGGGGAGCGTGGGAAACGCTGAAGTGGCCGTCCTGGAACGGCTGTTATGCGGCAGGAATCACGCGAAGGATCAACAACAGCGACACGACGCGAGCGCGCGGTACCGCGGAGCGGCGGGGCGACGTCGGCTGAGGATCATGGGCGCCATCGTACGAGGGTGTGGTGGGCGGGGGTGGGGAAACTGCGGAGTCGAGCCGGGGCGGGATTGTCCCGGGCCAGGGACCTTTCGGCATACGGCGAGCCTTGTGAGGCGGTCCCGTCAGGGCGGGGTCGGGCGGCGCGGGGCGTCAACTGCCCGGGGTTCAGCGGTCGTTGGGCGCTCTCAGGCTGTGACCGTGCCCAGCGAAGCGGTGTCAGGTGACGCGAAGCGCCAGGCCGTCGTGGACTCAGAGGTCGTTCGGTGTGCCCAGGCCGGTGAGGGCGCCCACCGGGTCCAGGTCGGGGGTGCCGCGGGGCCACCAGTCGTCGTGGCCCGGTTCCGATTCGTAGGCGTACCACAAGCCGTCGCGGCCCAGGCGGAGTTGGACATGAGCGCGGGGGTGGGTGAGGTGGTTGCGCCAGGGGCGGAAGGCCGGGAGGTCGGCGGCGAGGAGGAGGGGGCGGGCTCGGTCGAAGCGGCCGGCCGGTGGGTCCCAGGGTTCCTCGAGGACGGCCAGCCCTTCGAGCCCGCCCTGCCGCCAGGCGGCGACCGCGCGCGCCAGCTCCGCCGGGGTGCGGTCGGCGGCGGAGGCGAGCGCGGCGTACAGCGCGCGGGTGCCGGCGGTGAGGCCGGAGCCTGGGCGGGCGGCGGCGAGGCGGACCGCGTCCTGCCACAGCGTCAGCTCCGCCACCGGGTCGCGGCCGGTGGCGAGCAGGGCGTGGGCGCGCGCGGCGGCGTCGGTCGCCAGCTGGTCCAGTGCGAAGGGGTCGGGGCCGCCGGGGGCCGCCGGATAGACCGGGGGCTGCTCGGGGTGCGGGGGTGTCGGCAACGGCGCTGGCAGCGGCGGAAGTTGACGGTTCGCGAGGACGACCTCGGTGGCACGGACGCCGGGGAGCGGGGCCGGTTCCTTCTCCTGGGCGGCGCGGGCCGCTCGGGCGGCGCTCAGGCGGGAGAGGGCGTCCAGCAGCTCGCGTTCACCGCGGCCACGCAGCAGGAGCAGGACGAAGGGGTCGGCGTCGAGCAGGCGTGCCGTCTGATAGCAGAGGGCGGCCGCGTGTTTGCAGGGGTGGCCGCGGTCGGGACAGCTGCAGTGCGGGTCGAGGTCCCGCGGGCCCGGCAGCAACGGCACTCCGCAGTCGGCGAGGGAGTGCGGCAACTCCTTGTCGAGCAGCGCCGCGATGTGCCCCGGCCGCTCGGCGGCGGCGTCCAGGAACCGCGCCCAGTCTTCGTCGTCCAGCGTCCGCAGCCGCACCTGTACGCGGTACGGGCGCGGGCGGCTGCCCTGCACATACGCGAGCACGAGCCCCGGTGTCACCGTGATGGCGTCCACATGCCCCTGCTCGGCGTAACTCCGCCCACGCGCAAGCCGCTTGGCGTCCAGCGCGCCCTCCTCCAAGGCCGTGACCCAGGCATTTCCCCACCAGGTCTCGGCGAAGGAAGTCGCCGAGTCCGGGTCTGCGCCGGCTGAAGGGGCGGCGGAAGCGTGCGCCGGGAAGGCGGGGAAGGTGCGGCGCAACTCGCTGTCGCGGGAGGGAGCGGCCATGGAGTGCGGGCGGAGGGTGGCTGCCAAGGTGGACTGAGTGGCGGCGTCGTCCGGAGCTGGGGGAAGGGTGGGGAGTGCGGTGTTGGTCCGGGGTGTGTAGGCCTGATGTGCGTCGGTACGGGGGGTGTCGGCGCCGTGCGCTTCGGCAGAGGAGTTGTCGGCCTCGGCACGGGACTTGGTGCGCCCAGCTGTCTTCGCGCCTTCGCCCTGCGTGGACGTACGCGACCCCGAACTCCGGTCCCGCGTGGTTCCGTTGTCGTCGCGCCCCTCCTCCGACCCGGCCGCCGAGTCGGGCATACGGAAGCTGTCGGCGAGCAACTCCCGCAGTTCACGGGCCCGTACACCGGCGGCTTGGTGCGGCGCACCGCCACGGGTCCGGTCGTTCGGCGGCACGGGGCGGCGCGGCCGACGCCCGGCCTCGACTGCCGCCCGCTCGGCATCCATCCGCGCCTGGCGCGACTCCGCCCGAGCAGCGCGCAACGCCTCGCGGGCGACATCAGCGGGACGGGGTCCCGCAGTTCCGGCCTCCGCACTCCCGGACTCCGTGCTCCGGGCCTCCGCCTCCGGAGCCGCCTCGGCACTCGCCTCCGACGGCCGGGCCGCCCGCGATGCCTCACCGCGGCTGTCCGCGCCGCCTGCCGCACCGGAGGCACTTCCCGACCGGTCCCCGGCCGACACTCCACTGCCGGAGCCGTCGTTCACCACGTCATTGTCGGAACCGTCGTCCGCGGCAGTCCCGGAGAGCTCGGCATCGGTATGCAGACCGCCGACGCCCTCGCCACGCCTGGCGGAAACGGCCCGACGCAACGCCGCACGCGCAGCATCACCGGGCCGCGCTTTGACATCGCCGGCCCCCTCCGAACCCCGGCCCCGCGCAAGGGACTTCTCCGAGTCCCCCTCCTGTCCAACGGCCGAACCTGGCGCTGCCTCGTGCACCGCGCCCGAGTCCCGCACCGGCTCCCGCCCCGCGAGTTCACCAGGCGCTGACGCCTCGCCCGTGGATTCTCCCGACCGCGCCATCTCCCCCGGAGGGCCACCCGCAACCGACTCCCGCTCCACCAACCTCTCGGACGTCGACTCCGCCCCAACAGCATCACCCGACGACGGCACCTCCCCCACGCGGAAGCCGGTAACCGCCGCCTCGCCGGCAGCCCTGTCCGACCCCGATTCCTGTCCCGCATCCCCCTCAGCCGCCGACTCCTCCCCCGCAGTCCTCCCCCGCACCGATCCCCCGACCACCGGCTCCCCGGCCCCCTGCTCTCCCCCCTCGCGCCGCTCTCCCTGCTCACGCCGCTCACGAGCCTCCCGCAACGCCCGCCGCGCCTCGTCGGCCGGCCCCGGTGTCATGACGGCCTCCGCAGGCTCACCAGGTCGGACAGCTCGCGGTCAGTCAGTTCCGTGAGGGCCGACTCGCCGGAGCCGAGGATCGCGTCGGCCAACGCCCGCTTGGCTTCCAGCATTTCGGCGATGCGGTCCTCGACCGTGCCCTCGGTGATCAGGCGGTGGACCTGGACCGGCTGGGTCTGGCCGATGCGATAGGCGCGGTCGGTGGCCTGTTCCTCGACAGCCGGGTTCCACCAGCGGTCGAAGTGGATGACATGACCTGCGCGGGTGAGGTTCAGGCCGGTGCCCGCCGCCTTCAGTGACAGCACCAGGACCGGCGTCGCGCCGCTCTGGAAGCGGTCCACCATGCGTTCGCGCTCCGGCACCGGCGTGCCGCCGTGCAGCAGGTCCACCGGGACCGCGCGAGCGGCCAGGTGGGCGGTGATCAGGCGGGCCATCCCGACGTACTGCGTGAAGACAAGCGCCGAACCGTCCTCCGCCAGCAGCGTGTCCAACAGCTCGTCGAGGAGGGCGAGTTTGCCGGAGCGGGCCAGCAGGCGGCCGTCGGACCCTGCCGCTGTCTCCTCCTTCAGGTACAGCGCCGGGTGGTTGCAGATCTGCTTCAGCGCGCCCAGCAGTTTCAGCACCAGGCCCCTGCGCGCGATGCCGTCCGATGTCTCGATGACCAGCATCGACTCCCGTACCACCGCCTCATACAGCGCGGCCTGTTCGCGGGTCAGCGGCACCGGATGGTCCGTCTCCGTCTTGGGCGGCAGCTCGGGGACGATGCCGGGGTCGGACTTCTTGCGGCGCAGGAGGAACGGGCGGACCAGGCGGGCCAGTCGCTGCACCGCTTCCTCGTCCTCGCCGTTCTCCACCGCACGCGCGTGCCGGGCGCGGAAGGACTTCAAGGGGCCCAGGAGTCCCGGTGTCGTCCAGTCCAGGAGGGCCCACAGCTCCGACAGGTTGTTCTCCACCGGGGTGCCCGTGAGGGCCACGCGCGCGGGGGACGGGATCGTGCGCAGGGCCTTCGCCGTCGCCGAGTACGGGTTCTTGACGTGCTGGGCCTCGTCCGCGACGACCATGCCCCAGTGCTGCTCGGCCAGCCGCGGTGCCGTCGTCCGCATCGTGCCGTACGTCGTCAGGACGAAGCCGCCCGCCAGGTCCTCCAGGGTGCGGTCCGGGCCGTGGAAGCGGCGGACGGGGACGCCGGGCGCGAACCTGGTGATCTCCCGCTGCCAGTTGCCCAGCAGGGAGGCCGGGCAGACCACCAGGGTCGGTTCGGTGCGGGCGCGCTTCAGGTGCAATGCGATGAGCGTGATCGTCTTGCCGAGCCCCATGTCGTCGGCGAGGCAGCCGCCCAGGCCGAGGGAGGTCATGAGGTCCAGCCAGGACAGGCCTCGGAGTTGGTAGTCGCGGAGGGTGGCCCGCAGTCCTGGTGGGGGTTCTGCGGGGCGTACGCCCACTGTCAGGCGGTCGCGGAGGGCGGCCAGGGCGCCGACCGGTACCGCCTCGACCGTCTCACCGTCCACCTCCGCGCTGCCGCTGAGCGCGACGGAGAGGGCGTCCACCGGGTCGAGCAGGCCCAGTTCGCGCTTACGGGCCTTGCGCACGAGGGCGGGGTCGACCAGGACCCAGCGGTCCCGCAGGCGCACCACCGGGCGGTGGGCCTCGGCGAGGGCGTCCATCTCGGCCTCGCTGAGCGGGTCGCCGCCGAGCGCCAACTGCCAGCGGAACTGCAGGAGTTCCTCGCTCTCGAAGAAGCCGGTGCCGTCGGTCGCCGAGCCCGGCGCGGGCCGCACCACCGCGGCCGCGCTCAGGTCCTGGGCCAGGTCCCGGGGCCAGTGCACGGCGACCCCGGCCGCCGCGAGTCGCGTCGCCGCCACGCCGAGCAGGTCGCCCAACTCCTCGTCGTACAGCGCCAGGACGTCGGGCACGTCCTGCTCGGACAGGCGGTCCAGCGGTGGCCAGATCCGGGCCGCGCGCCGCACGGCGAGGGCCGCGTCCACACGTGCGCGTGGGCCGAAAGCCGCGTCCGCCTCGCCCGCCCACAGGGCCGCCGCGTCGGCGATCACCGTGGGGTCGGCGAGGCTGTGCACCTGGACGATCGCGGCGCCCACGGTGCGCACGCCCTCCTCCCCGTCGAACAGCTCGTACGCCGAGAGGTCCAGCCGGAGCGAGACGCGCACGCCCGCGTCCATGCCGGCGGCGACCTCCGCGGCCCAGTCATGGGCGTCGGGCAGACGCTGCGGGCGGCGGTCCGCGAAGGGCCTCCCGGACGCGTGCGGTGCGGCGGGGGTGCGGGGCAGGGTGTCCGCGACCGCGTCCAGGAAGGAGCGCATCAGCGCTTCCGGCTCGGGCAGCCGGAGCGGGCCCGGGCCGGGCAGCGGGACCGCATGGCCCTCGTACGGCAGGGCGGCGGCGACCGCCCTCAGGTGCGCGATGTCGTCCGGGTCGAGCGGGCCGGCCCGCCAGGCGTCGAGACCGGTGGCCGTCAGGCCCGGCAGCAGGCGTCCTCGTGCGGCGAGCCGCAACGCGTGCAGGGCGGCCGCACCCCAGCAGGCGGTGGCGGGGTGGGCGGCCGGGTCGCGCCGGGCGCGGACGAGAAGGGGCAGGGCCTCGCCGACCGTGAGGGACAGCGCGGGGGCGGTTCTGCGCCGTACTCCCGCGCCATGGGGTCGTACGACAGTGAGCTCGGTGTCCTCAGCCGGCAGGGGCCCGCCTTCGGGATCCCAGAAGGCGATCCGGCCGTCCCGCGGCAGAGGTGCGGGCAGGAAGACGGCGGCGAGCCGGACCGGGACGGAATCCCCCGCACCCTGCTCCCGCTCGGCCACCGCAGCCGTGTCGCCCATACGACCTGTCACCTCCCGCCCGTGTGTCGGATCAGACGTCTTCGACTCTACGGGCGGGGTCTGACAATCGGCCCCGGCGACCGTTCCGGGGCCCGTCGCGTCACGGAACCGCGCGGGAGACGACGTAGAAGAACGGGTTGTGCGGGTCGGACAGGTTCACGACCACGTCCTGCGTCGGCTTCGGGTTCTTCTGCTTGTGCACGAGGCCGTACCAGGGGCCGGATCGCGTGAACTTCCAACCGGTGATCTTCTGGTCGCGGGCGCTGATGGTGATGGCGTCCCGCTTGAGGTCGGCGCGGGTGACGCCCATGTCGTGGAGGAAGACGTCGAGGTTGCGGACCGGGGTCTGGAACTGGACGTAGAGACGGCTGGTCTTCCAGTTGTTCGTCTCGTAGTAGGCGACCTTGCCGGACGGGTGCGGCATGGGCACCTGGTAGAGGCGGCGCTGGACCTTCGACGGCCAGGCCTTGACCAGGCCGGTCGCCGCGTACTTCGCCTCCTTGTCCTTGCCGCTGTCGCGGCTCTGGTTCGCGGAGATCACCAGATAGCCGGCCGGGACGCCGATGAGCAGCACGATGATCAGCAGGGTCAGGGCCCTGCGGCGGATCTTGTGGCGGCGGTCCTCGGCCGGCGGGGACGGCTCGTCAGGGGGCGCGGCCTGGCGCGGCAGCGAGGCCGTCATGCGGTGTCCCGGGTCGAGCGGCGGGCCTCCGTGTATCGCGCGTAGCGCTCGTGCCGCTCCACCCGGCGGCGGTTGGCGCGGCGGAAGCGGCGGGCGACCAGACGGGCCAGGTCGGCGGCGCCCACCATGCCGGCCTCGGGACCGAGCTGGGCCCGGACGATACGGGCCTCGGGACGGTAGCCGCGGCCGGTGAGCTGGCGCTTGAAGGCGTCGCGCGCGGGGGCGATCAGCAGGTCGTCGGCCGCGCTGACGCCGCCGCCGATCACGAAGCAGGACGGGTCCAGGGCGGCCGCGAGGTTCGCGATGCCGACGCCGAGCCACTGGCCGATGTCCTGCAGCAGCTCGATGCACATGGCGTCGCCCTCGCGGGCCAGCTCGGTGATCATCGGGCCGGTGATGTCGGCGATGTTGCCCTTGACGTGCTCGATGATCCCGTACGCCACCGGGGAGTCCGCGGCGGCCAGCTCCTTGGCCTCGCGCACCAGTGCGTTGCCGGAGCTGTACTGCTCCCAGCAGCCGCGGTTGCCGCACGGGCAGCGGTGCCCGCCGGGGACCACCTGCATATGGCCGAACTCGCCGGCGACGCCGTACTTGCCGCGCTTGACCTGGCCGTCCTCCAGGATCGCGCCGCCGATGCCGGTGCCGAGCGTGATCATGACCAGGTGGTCCTCGCCGCGGCCCGCGCCGAAGCGCCACTCGGCCCAGGCGGCGGAGTTGGCGTCGTTGTCGACCAGGACCGGCACGGCGAGGCGGCCGGCGAGGCGGTCGCGCAGCGGCTCGTTGCGCCAGGAGAGGTGGGGTGCGAACAGGACGCGGTTGCGGTCGGCGTCGACCCAGCCGGCCGCGCCGATGCCGACCGCGTGCACGTCGTGGCGGTCGGACAGGTCCAGGACCAGTTCGACGATGGTGTCCTCGACGACCTTGGGGCTCTTGGACTTGTCCGGCGTCTCCGTGCGGACCTTCTCCAGGATGTTGCCGTCGGCGTCGACGACGCCCGCCATCACCTTGGTGCCGCCGATGTCGATCCCGACGGTGGGGACACGGGGGGCGGTCAGGTGTGACCGGCGCTCCCGGGTGCCGACGGTTCGCAGTGCGGGGGCGCGGCGGGAGCCTATGGGGGCCGTGAAGTTGCCGTAGGTGCTCATCAGGCCCGATTGTGCCGCACGCTCACGCTGAGTGCCGAGCGGGGGAGCAAAGAGGGGTAACACGATGTGTGCCGTCCAACGGTCGTACGTGGCTGGTCGCGCCCACGCGGCGGAGCCGCAGACCGATACTGCCCGCGCCCCTTGAGCATGGTGCAATTCACGTCGGCCGAATTGTCCTGTCATTGCGACTAACTCACACGAGAGCACGCAAAGCGGTCAGGACCATGAGAACCTCGCGCTCATGACCGCACGAGCAGCTGGAACTCGAAGGAGTAGCGGGTCGGGCGGTAGGTGTGGGTGCCGTATTCGACCGCGCGGCCCGTGTCGTCGAAAGTCACTCGCTGCATGGTGAGCAGCGGGGCGCCCTCCGGCTCGGCGAGGCGTTCGGCCTCGGCTGCCGTGGCTCCGCGGGCACCGATCGTCTGGCGGGCGCTGTGGAGGGTGATTCCTACGGCGCGCATCATGCGGTACAGGCCGGTCGTCTCCAGCTGGGCCGTGTCCAGGTCGAGCAGGCCCGGTGGGATGAAATTGCACAGGTACGCCATCGGCTCGCCGTGGGCCAGCCGCAGGCGCTCCACCCGGTGCACGTCGCTGTCCTCGGCCACGTTGAGGGCGGCGGCGACTTCGGCGGTCGCCGAGACGATCGTGTTGACCAGCACCTTGGTCGCGGGGCGCTGCCCGGCCGCCTCGAGGTCGTCGTAGAGGCTGCTGAGTTCCAGTGGGCGCTTGACCTGACTGTGCACGACCTGCGTGCCGACGCCTCGGCGGCGCACCAGGAGCCCTTTGTCGACGAGCGACTGGATGGCCTGGCGGACGGTGGGCCGGGACAGGCCGAGTCGTCCGGCGAGCTCGATCTCGTTGCCCAGCAGGCTGCCGGGCGTGAGCGCGCCGTGCTCGATGGCCGCCTCGAGCTGCTGCGACAGCTGGAAGTACAGCGGCACGGGAGAGCTGCGGTCCACGCTGAGCTCGAGCGACAGGGTCGGATCCACTTCTGGTTTCGGCACGGGCCGAGCGTAGCTCCACATGTTGTTGACGGGAAGTTGTGTAGTTCGATTGTCCGGACATACGCATTGACAGCGTGCACACTGAACCCCCACTTTGTTTCCATGCGCATCGGGGTCATCGGTACGGGGCGGATCGGCACCATTCATGCGAACACGCTCAGCCGCAACCGTGACGTGGGGTCGCTGATCCTCACGGACGCGGATCCGACGCGGGCGCAGGAGCTCGCGCACCGCCTCGGGGAGACGGCGGCGCCGGGAGTGGACGAGATCTTCAAGTGGGGCGTCGACGCCGTGGTGATCACGACCGCGACGGCCGCCCATGCCGAACTGATCGGTCGGGCAGCGCGCTCGGGGCTGCCGGTGTTCTGCGAGAAGCCCATCGCTCTCGACCTGCCCGGCACGCTCAACGCCATCGCGGAGGTCGAAGCCGCCGGGACGATTCTGCAGATGGGGTTCCAGCGGCGCTTCGACGCCGGTTACACGGGCGCCCGGGAGGCGGTGCGCTCGGGCCGGCTCGGGCGGCTGCACACCGTGCGGGCGCTGACGAGCGACCAGGCTCCACCCCTGCCCGCGTGGCTGCGGTTGTCCGGCGGGCTGTACCGGGACACGCTGATCCACGACTTCGACGTCCTGCGCTGGGTGACCGGGCACGAGATCGTCGACGTGTACGCGGCCGGATCGGACGCCGGGCCCCCGATGTTCCGGGAGGCGGGCGACGTCGACACGGGCGCGGCGCTGCTGACGCTGGACGACGGCACGCTCGCGACGGCCACGGCGACGCGGATGAACGGCGCCGGGTACGACGTGCGCATGGAGCTGGCCGGGGAGCTCGACCAGATCGTCGTCGGGCTGGACGACCGTACGCCGATCGCGTCCACCGAGCCGACCGGGCCGCCGGCCGCCGACAAGCCCTGGAGCGGTTTCCTGGAGCGCTTCGGGCCCGCCTACGAGGCCGAACTGGCCGCCTTCGTCGAGGTCGTGCTCGGCCGGCGGGCGAACCCGTGCGACGGCCGCGAGGCCCTGCAGGCGCTGCGGATCGCCGAGGCGTGCGAGATCTCCCGGCGGGAGCGCAGACCGGTGGCCCTGGTGGAGATCCCCGGGAGGGTCGAGTCGGCGTTCAGGTGAATCCCCCTCGGAGCCCAGGGCCACCGGTCCGTCGCTACCAGCGCACCGGCAGCCTCCGCACCCCCCGCATCAGCATCCCCGGCAGCCATTCGCCGGGCGGGCCGTCGAGGGTGAGGTCGGGGGCGCGCTCCAGCAGGGTTCGTATCGCCGTACGGGCTTCGAGGCGGGCCAGTGGGGCGCCCAGGCAGTAGTGGATGCCGTGGCCGAAGGCGAGGTGGCCGCGGGTGTCGCGGCGGATGTCGTAGCGGTCCGGGGCGGGGTAGCGCAGAGCGTCGCGGTCGGCGGCGGTGAGGCCGATCATCACCGCGTCGCCCCGCACGATCTTGGTGCCGGCGATCTCCAGAGTCTCGGCGGCGAACCTGAACGTGGCGTTCTCCACCGGGCCCTCGTAGCGCAGTGTCTCCTCCACAGCGCCGTCGACCAGGCTCAAGTCGGCGCGCAGGGCGGCGAGTTGGTCCGGGTGGGTGAGCAGGGAGTGAACCGTGCTGCTGATCAGGTTGACCGTCGTCTCGTGGCCGGCGATGAGCAACACGAAGGCCATGCCGCGCAGTTCGCCCGGGGAGAGCCGGTCGCCGTCCTCGGCGGTGGTGCGGATCAGGTCGCTGAGCAGGTCGCCGGTCGGGCCTGCACACCGCTTGTCCTCGATCAGCTCGGTCAGGTACTCGGCGAGCCGCGCGAACGCGTCGTACTCGCTCTCCGAACTGGTCGGCGCGACCGCCTCCGTGGACATGTTCCGGAACTCGGCGCGGTCCATCTCGGGTACGCCGAGCAGCTCGCAGATCACGGTGATCGGCAGCGGGTAGGCGAACGAGTCCACGAGGTCGGCGCGGTCGCGTGACAGCATCGCGTCGAGGAGCTCGTCGGTGATCTCCTGGATCCTGGGCCGCAGTTCCTCGACGCGGCGCATGGTGAAGGCCCGTGAGACCAGGGCGCGCAGGCGGGTGTGCTGGGGCGGGTCGGTGCCCAGCAGGTACTTGCCGATCAGCTCCTCGTCGAGGAACAGCATGCCGATCTTGCTGCCGTCCTTGGCCAGGCGCGGGTCGGCGAGCGCGGCGCGCGCCTCCTCGTATCCGACGACCAGCCAGGTCTCGTGGTGCGCGTCGACCCCGGGCAGCCGCACCCGGTGCACCGGACCGCGCTCGCGCAGCTGCGCGTAGACGGGATGCGGGTCCGTGCGGAACCCGTCGCCGAACTCCCCCAGGTCGATCAGTTCCGTCATGCTCCGCCTGCCCTCCCCCGTCCCCCGCCGGGTGCTTTCCCGGTGCACGGAGAACGCATGGCGAGCACCGCTAGTGCCCGTCCGGCTCCGATCCGTCCAGAAGTCCCGCGTCGTAGGCCAACAACGCGATCTGCACACGGTTGTTGAGGTCGAGCTTGGCCAGGATGCGGGAGACGTGGGTCTTGACGGTGGCGACGCTCATGAACAGGGCGGCGGCGATCTCCGCGTTGGCGAGGCCGCGGCCGACCGCGACGGCGACCTCGCGTTCGCGGTCGTTGAGGGCGGCGATGCGCTCGCGTGCGCGTGTGCGGCGCGTGTCGGCGCCGGTGCCCACGGCGTGCTCCATCAACTGCCGGGTGACGGTGGGCGACAGCACGGGGTCGCCCACCGCGACCCGCCGCACGGCGTCGACGATCTCGGCGGGCGCGGTGTCCTTCAGGACGAACCCGGCGGCGCCCGCCCGCAGGGCGCGCAGCACCTGTTCGTCGGCGTGGAAGGTGGTCAGGACGACGACCTGCGGGGCGTCCTTGCGCCCGCGCAGCCGCTCCGTGGCCGTGAGCCCGTCCACCGACGGCATCCGGATGTCCATGAGGACCACGTCCGGACGGGTGCGGTCGACGAGCGCCTCGACCTCGCTGCCGTCGGCGGCCTCGCCGACGATCTCGATGTCGTCGGCACCGCCCATCATCAGGGACAGTCCGGCCCGCACCAGGGGGTCGTCGTCGACGAGGAGCAGTCTGATCGCAGTCATGGCCTTAACTAATCACGGTTGTGCCCGAGGGAGGTGATCCCTCAGCCACGCAGCGACACCCCGTGGCGCGTGCGCAGCCGGTGGATCTCCCACCAGGCCACGGCAGTTACGGAGGCGGGCCCACCAAGCAGGGCGCAGACCTGGACCAGCGGCGGCCCGGGCGGCAACCCGCCCGTCGCGACGCCGACGACCGCGAACTCCCACACCAGGACGCCGGTGAGCAGGGCAGGCAGGGCCGCGTGGATCGGCGCGGCGTTGAAGCCGCTGCGGACGGCGGGGGCGGAGGCGAACAGCACGAAGACCACCAGCCAGACCATGGGCACGAACATCGCGAGCGCGACCCAGGGCGCGGCCTGCTTCCCCACGGCCGGTTCGGCCAGCCCGAGGAGGATGACGAAAACCGGCACGGCGGTCACCGCACCGACGTACCAGAGAGCCGCCCGCCCGGCGGCGCGCAGTCGCGGACGCATCTGCGCCTTGGTCTGCGGCGACGCCCACCGGAACAGCAGCCCGACCACCAGGGGCGCGCTCACCAGCAGCATCGGCGGAGTGAGGGCGAGCCGGGTCAGGTACTGGTCCTCGGCCTCACTCACGCCCTCGAACCCGCCGTACACGACCAGGATGAGGAAGGAGATGACGAAGGCGGTCCAGGTCCGGATCCGCTGCACGCGCTTCACCTCCGGGTCCTCGATGCCCCGATGGCCGCGCGCTGGGAAGAGACCGTGCGCCCGGTGGCGGGCCGAGCGCACGAGCGCGTAGCCGCCGAGCAGGGGCACCGTGAGGATCCACGCGCACGGGAAGACCAGCAACGCCCAGGTGCAGCCGTGGATGCGCGGACGCCCGCCCCTCAACAGCACGCTCAGGGGCGGCCATTCGGCCCCGCGCAGACCGCGCAGCTCGTCCCAGAAGGAGGTCTGCTGCGGTGCGGGCACGACTCCCCAGGGTGGCGGCGCCGGAACGGGCTGGGGGCCGTACAACTGCGCACCCGGCTGCGGATAGCCGTACGGCTGCGGCGGGACGTACGGCCCCGTGCCGGGAGGCGGGGGCGGCGGCGGGTACGGGCCCCCGTTCGGCGGCCACGGCTGCTGGTACGGATTGGGTCCCCCGAAACTCACCCTGCTGTCCCCTCCGGTGCTTCTGCGAAACGCCGAAGATCATCGCATGGGTGTCATGCCCAGGGCAGCCAGGCCCGGACCCGGAACCCTCCGTCCCCCTCGGCCCCGTGTTCCAGCCGGCCGCCGGCCAGCGTGGCGCGTTCCGTCAGGCCGATCAGGCCCTGTCCGGAGCCGGGGACGGACGGCACCTCGCCCTCGGGGGCGGGATTGCGTACGTCGACGACGAGTCCGTCGCCCGGGGCGCCCGTGACGGAGACCGTGACCTCCGTGCCGGGGGCGTGCTTGCGGGCGTTGGTCAGGGCCTCCTGGGCGATGCGGTACGCGGTGCGGCCGACCGAGGCGGGGACGGCGGCGGGGTCGGTGACGCGGCTGACGAGCGTGACCTTCATGCCGGCCTCGCGGGACTCGGCGACCAGCGCGTCCAGGGCGGCGAGCGTCGGCTGGGGGCGGCCCGCCTCGTCGGGCTCGCCCGCGCGCAGCACGCCGATGATCTCCCGCAGGTCCTGCAGGGCCTCGTGCGCGCTCTCGCGGATCACACCGGCCGCCCGCGCGATCTCCTCCTGGGGCGCGTCGGGCCGGAACTCCAGGGCGCCCGCGTGCACGCTCAGCAGCGTCAGCCGGTGGGCGAGGACGTCGTGCATCTCCCGGGCGATGGCCTCGCGCGCGAGGCGCTGCGCCTGCTCGGCGCGCAGCTGCGCCTCCGTCTCGGCGCGCCGGGCACGGTCGCGCAGGCTCAGCATGAGCTGGCGCTTGGAGCGGACGAACATGCCCCAGCCGATGACGGTGAGGCTGAGCAGCTCGGTGAAGGCGACCGCTCCCGCGTACGGCAGGTCGGGGTCGGGGCGCACCCAGAAGAACAGCGGGATCAGCGCGAGGGAGACGCCGCCGAGCCAGGCGACGTACCGGAAGGGCCGGTGCACGGCGAGCGTGAAGATCGCGATCATGCCGGCGCCGCCGGCCGTGTTCGACAGGAACCCGACGGGGAGCATCGCGACGGCCAGCCCGAGCGGCCAGCGGCGGCGCAGCCAGACCGCTCCGCAGGCCAGCGCGCCGAGCAACTGGTCGAGGACGGCGAGGGCGTGCGGCGTGTGCGGATCGTCGTTCAGGGTGTCCGCGGCCGCCAGGCCGATCGCCACGGCGAGGACGAAGCAGGTGAAATCGACGATCCAGTCACGCGTGGTACGCCGGGGTCTCCCCGACCGCCCGGACCGCCGCGCGTCGGGGTCGATCTCGTGGAGCACGGAGGACGGGAACAGCCACCTGCGGCGCCCTACGATCCCCACCGCGTCCGGCGTCGACTTGTCATCGCTCACGGTCGACAAATCTACGCAGTGAGACCGGCCGCCACCCCGGAACGGCGGCGATCCCCGACCAAAGTCGCACCGCCGCAGACTTTCGGCGTGCCCGGACCGCGGGAGGGTGGACTTCCGGCGGGCGCTGCTCGCCCCGCGGCCGATGTGTGTGGGGGGTCCGCGGGGCGAGGGTCATGGCATGAAGCAGTTGCTGGAGTTGCTCGGATTTCTCGCCCTGGTGCAGGGCGTGCTGGGCCTGCTGCACGAGTTCACCGACTGGCATGTGGGCCTCGTGCAACGGCTCGGCTTCCTCGACGGCTACGGGGTCTACGCGAGCGTCGCCCTGGTGGTGCTGGCGTTCGCGCTGTTCGCCGCCGCGGAGAGCCGGAAGTCCGGATGAGCGCGGACCGGACTTCCGGCTCGTCGCACCGTTCCTCGGGCCGAGCGGGGGAAGTCGCTCAGCAGCCGAAGTCGATCAGGTCGAACGTGGCGTAGTGGTCCGAGGTGTAGTAGTCCTCCTGGGTCTCCTCGCCGGTGACGATGCGGCGAGCTCCGCGCGTAGACGAACCAGGAGTCTTGACCGTGTACTCGTGGTAGTAGCCGGACGGCTGGCTGGGCAGGACGCCTTCACGGTTGGAGAAGACGGTGCCGTCCTGCGAGTACGGGTAGGGGCCGCCCTGCGCGATCAGGTCGAGCGTGTCGTACGCCTGAGAGGGCAGGTCGCCGTAGCAGATGCTGCCGACGGACGTGGCAGCGGCGTCCGCAGTCGTCGCGGAGACGGTGCCGCCCACTACGAGGGCGGACAGGAGCGCGGCTGCGGCGCCGATTCGAGTGGCACGTGGGGGGAATCTCATGGACTCCATGATGACGCGCGTAGACAGTGGCATGTCAATGTCAAACCCGGAGATTTTCCCGTCAAGTCCGATGAGTTTTCCGCGAGTTAACTTGCGGCCCTGCGCCCCCACGCGGTCCCCACAAGCACCAGTGCCCCGCCGACCAGGCCGAGCGCCCCGAGCCGCTCGCCGCCGAGCGCGATGCCGGCCGCGGCGGCCCACAGGGGCTCGGTGCCGAGCAGCAGGCTGACGCGGGAGGGGGACGTACGGCGTACGGCCCACATCTGCACGAAGAAGGCGAACAGCGTGCAGAAGGCGGACAGGAACAGCAGCCCGGCCCACTCGCGCGCCCCGAACCCGGCCGCCGTCGCCCACGGTGTGGTGTCGGCGCCGGTCGACAGTACGGCGAACACGGCGACGGCGGCGCCCAGTTGGACGGTGGTCAGGGGCAGCGCGTCGGCGCCCTGCACGGCCTTGATGCGGGACATGGCGAGGACGTGCACCGTGCGGGCGAGGGCGGCGAGCAGCATCAGCAGGTCGCCGAGGGAGGGGCGGGTGAAGCCGCCGCCCTGGGTGAGCAGAAGGACGCCGAGCACGGAGACTCCGGCGGCCGCGAGGAACGCGCGCGGGGGCCGGGTGCGGGTGACGGCGGCCTCGGCGAGCGGCGTGAAGATCATGGTGAGGCTGATGATGAGGCCGGCGTTGGTCGCCGAGGTGTGGACGACGCCGTACGTCTCCAGGAGGAAGATCCCGCCGAGGATCAGCCCAAGCAGGCCGGCGCCGCGCCACTGGGCGGGGGTGAGGGCGCGCAGCGAGCGCCACCCGACGGCCGTCAGCACGGGCAGGACGACGGCGAACCGCAGCACCAGGACCGCGAGCACCGTGCGTGCGGTGGTGATGTCCTTGGCGGCGAGATAGCTCGCGCCCCACACGACCGCCACGAGCAGGACGGGCAGGTCGGTCGGCCAGGTGCGGCGGGGCGCGAGTGGGCGCGGTAGGGCGATCGACGACATG
Organism: Streptomyces sp. NPDC001663; assembly: GCF_042893105.1. NCBI lineage: Bacteria > Bacillati > Actinomycetota > Actinomycetes > Kitasatosporales > Streptomycetaceae > Streptomyces > Streptomyces sp. NPDC001663. The sequence goes on from NZ_JBIAUR010000001.1 coordinate 1,265,170, forward strand.
GGGCGGCTCTCCCGGTCTCCGTCGGATGCGGAGACGTCGGTGGCTGCCGCGTGGAGCGATCACCGTACCGGCGCGTGTGGTGGTCGGCTAGGCGTTTTCCGGGAGCTCGTAGGAGCCGTAGTCGGGCCGTCCGGCCGGGTCGTACGTCTGGATGGAGACTCCGGCGGCGGTGACGCGGCCGTCGGTGCGCCGGAACCTGGTCGGTACGGCGCCCTCCGTGAAGAGGCGGAAGCCGGAGCCGAGGACCACCGGGAACGTCACCAGGTGGAGGGTGTCGACGAGGTCCAGTGCCAGCAGCGACTGGACGAGGGCGCCGCTGCCGTGAACCTGGAGCTCGCCGTCGGTGCGCTCCTTGAGGGCGGTGACCTCCTTGGCGAGATCGCCGCTGATCACCGTGGTGTTGGCCCACTCGGGGTCGGTCAGGGTCGATGAGGCGACGTACTTCGGCAGGGCGTTCAGCTTGGCGGCGATGGTGTTGGAGGGGTCGGTCACCTTCGGCCAGTACGAGGCGAAGATGTCGTACGTACGGCGGCCGAGGAGGAACGCGGCGGGGCGCTCGAAGACCTCGTTGACGAACCGGCCGAAGTCCTCGTCGCCGAACACGAAGCTCCAGCCGCCGTGCTCGAAGCCGCCCCGGGTGTCCTCCTGGGGGCCGCCGGGGGCCTGGTAGACGCCGTCGAGCGTGACGAAGATCGTGGAGACGAGCTTGCCCATGATGGGTGCCTGCTTCCTGGTGTGGGGTCTGCTGTCATCACCTCAGACCCCACCGGCACCCGCAACTCATCGGTCGGCGCTACGGCACCTCATCCGGCGTGCGTCGAGAACAGACCGCCCGTCGGGCCCTGCTTGTCGCCGCCCTGGGCCTTCTTCAGGGCGTTGGCCAGGCTCTCGATGGTGAGGGACTGCAGGATGACGCGGCCGTTGCCCTCCAGGGTGGCCAGGGACAGGCCCTCGCCGCCGAAGACGGCGTTCATCATGCCCTGGCGGTTGAGGCCGCCGACGCGCTGGACGCCGTACTGGATGCCCTCCTCGAAGGCGACGACGCAGCCCGTGTCGACCTCGATGCGGCCGCCGAAGTCGGCCGGGTTGAGGTCGATGAAGTTGCCGGCACCCGCGATGATCACCGTGCCGTGACCGGTGAACTTCTCCAGGACAAAACCCTCGCCACCGCTCATGCCGGTGCGGCCGCCCTGGAAGGCGATGCCGAAGTCGACGGTGGACTCGGCGGCCACGAAGGCGTCCTTCTCGGCGAACCACGCGCGCGTGCCGTCGAGTTCCAGGGCGCGCATCTCGCCGGGGAGCACGCCGGCGAAGCCGACGGTGCCCTCGCCGCCCTGCGCGCTGAAGTACTGGAACGCGATCGACTCGCCCGCGAGCATGCGCTGGCCGACCTGCATGGCGGTGCCCATGGCCTGGCGCAGCATGCCGCCCATGCCGCCGCCTCCGCCCTGCTGCTGGCCGCCGTTGTTCGACGGGCCGGAGAGGCGGGTCTCCATGGTCACGTTCGTGGTCTTGAACAGGAACTTGCCGGCCTCGCAGTACACGGTCTGGCCGGGGCGCAGGTTGACGATCGCCATCTGCATGGCGTTGCCGACGATCTCTTGCTGAAGTGTCACGTGGGGAGAACGCGGGAGGTGGAGCAAAGAGTTCCGGCCACTTCCGGCGACTGGATCTCGGTGTCCGTTCGCCGCCAGCACTGCGGTTGCGGGGCCGCTGGGATGGACCCATGACAACCACTTACGGAAGCTTGAACGGCAAGGTGGCCCTGGTGACCGGCGGCAGCCGCGGCATCGGCGCGGCGACGGCACTGCGGCTCGCCCGGGAGGGCGCGGACGTGGCGCTCACGTATGTGAACGGCAAGGAGGCGGCCGAGGACGTCGTACGGCGGATCGAGGCGCTGGGGCGGCGGGCGATGGCCGTGCGGGCGGACTCCGGGGACGCGGACGAGGCGGCCGGGGCGGTGGAGCGCACGGCGGAGGCGCTGGGCGGCCTCGACGTGCTGGTGAACAACGCGGGCGTCGGTGTGCTGGGTCCGCTGGAGGCTCTGTCGCTCACCGATGTCGACCGGGTCCTCGCGGTCAACGTGCGCGGGGTGTTCCTGACCTCGCAGGCGGCGGCCGCGCGGATGCCGTCCGGCGGGCGGATCATCACGATCGGCACATGCATGACGCAGCGGGTCCCGGGGCCCGGCGGGACGCTGTACGCGACGAGCAAGTCGGCGCTGATCGGCCTGACGAAGGCGCTCGCCAGGGAGCTGGGCGCGCGCGGGATCACGGCGAACATCGTGCATCCCGGTCCGACGGACACCGACATGAACCCGGCGGACGGGCCGTTTGCGGCCGACCAGGCGGCGATGACGGCGGTGGGCCGTTTCGGGACTGCCGACGAGGTGGCGGCGACGGTCGCGTATCTGGCGGGGGCGGACTACGTGACGGGAGCGGAGTTCGCGGTGGATGGCGGGCACGCGGCCTGAGCAACGCGTGGAGCGCACCGGTGATGCAGGGCCGCTGCGCTCCACGCGCGTGCGTGTCAGCCGGTGCGCTCCACGCGCGCGTGAGTCAGCCGCCCAGCTCCTGATGCCGGGCCGCCAGCTCCGACGCCCCTTGCTCCGTCAGCGAGCCGTACAGCCGCAGTCGCGAGATGCCGCCGTCCGGGAAGATGTCCACGCGCGCGTGCGTGCCGACGGCCGGGGCCGGGAGCACGAAGCGGTGGTTGGTGTCGGGCTGGAGGCGGGTGCGCGGGAGAATCTCGTGCCAGTCGCCGGTCTCGCCGTCCTTCACGGATACCGACGCCCAGCCCGCGCTGTTGCCCTTCAGGTACGCCGTGTCGATCTCGAGCGCGCGGATCTGGGACTGGGCCGCGAGGCGGTAGCGGATCCAGTCGTTGCCCTGGTCGCGGCGGCGGCGGGTCTCCCAGCCGTCGTCCATCTTGCGGGAGCGGCCCGGCTGGATGGTGTTGGTCGCCGGGGAGTAGAAGAGGTTGGAGGCGTCCTCGGCCTGGCCGCCGTTCTCCAGGGCGACCACGTCGAAGGTGCCGAGGACCTCCAGCCACTTCGGGTCCGGGACGACCTCGCCGTACACCCGCAGGCGTGCGATGCCGCCGTCGGGGTGCTGGTTGACGCGCAGGTGTGTGAAGCGCTGTTCGACGGATATGGAGAAACCATTCGCCGCGTGGCCGCCGACCGGCGTGCGCGGGACCAGGGTCGTCCACTTCACGTCGTCGCCGAGGAGTTCCTCGGGCGAGGGGGAGCCCGGCACCGACGTGCCCTCGACCGATACGGCCTGCGGGTAGTTGCCACGGAAGTGGGCCGTGTCGACGACGATCCCGCGGATCACGCCGGGCGCGCCGAGGCGGACCAGCGCCCAGTCGTGGTCCTCGGCGGTCGGCCAGGGGTGCTCGGCGGAGGCCCCGCGCCGGCGCCGCGTCTCCCAGCCGTCCATGATCTTGCCCTTGTGCCCGAAGTGCTCGGGGTCGAACTCGGCGGGCTCGGGCACGAGGAGGTTCTCGCGCTGGGCGAAGAACTCGTCGTTGGCGGCGATGACACCGGCGCCGAGCTGCCGGTCGGCGAGGTTGGCGTACTGGGTGAAGGGGAAGTCGGCGGTGCGGTAGTCGGCGTACGGGTCACCGCCTCCGTAGGGGTTTGCGTCGCCGGTGAAACTCTGTATCGCCGTCACGGTGATCAGGTCTGCCTTTCGGGAGTCGGCCGCGTGCGGGTGCGGTGAATTCAGGGGGTGCGCGTGAGGAGTTGGCCCTTCGGCTCGGTGAACTCGCCGTCCGCCACGATGCGTTCGCCGCGCAGCCAGGTGGACTTCACGACGCCGTACAGGGTCTTGCCGGCGTACGCCGTCACACGGTTGCGGTGCTGGAGTGCCGCCGGGTCGACGGTGAACGTCTCGTCGGGTGCGAGCACCGCGAAGTCGGCGTCACGGCCGGCCTCGATGGCGCCCTTGTGCGCGTCCAGGCCCACGAGTCGGGCCGTCCGGGACGACATCCAGCGGACGACGTCCTCCAGGCCGTGGCCCCGCCTGCGCGCCTCGGTCCAGACCGCCGCCAGGCTCAGCTGAAGGCCGGAGATGCCGCCCCAGGCGGTGGCGAAGTCGTCCGTCTTCAGGTCGGCCGTCGACGGGGAGTGGTCGGTGACGATGCAGTCGACGGTGCCGTCGGCCAGCGCCTGCCACAGCAGGTCCTGGTTGGCGGACTCACGGATGGGCGGACAGCACTTGAACTCGCTGGCCCCGTCCGGGACTTCCTCTGCGGTCAGGGTGAGGTAGTGCGGGCAGGTCTCGACGGTGAGCCGGACGCCCTCCGCCTTGGCCTGCGCGATCAGCGGCAGCGCGTCGGACGAGGAGAGGTGCAGTACGTGCACGCGCGCGTCGAGGCGCTTCGCCTGCGCGATGAGCTGGGCGATCGCCGTGTCCTCGGCGTCCCTGGGGCGGGAGGCCAGGAAGTCGGCGTACTTGGGGCCGCCGTGCTGCGGGGCCGCCTCGAGGTGGTGCGGGTCCTCGGCGTGCACGATCAGCAGGCCGCCGAAGGAGGCGATCTCGGCCAGGGACTGGGCGAGTCGGTCCTGGTCCAGGTGCGGGAACTCGTCCACGCCCGACGGCGACAGGAACGCCTTGAAGCCGAAGACACCGGCCTCGTGCAGCGGGCGCAGGTCCTTGACGTTGTCGGGCAGGGCGCCGCCCCAGAAACCGACGTCGATGTGCGCCTTGTCGGCAGCGACGTCCTTCTTCGTACGGAGGTTGTCGACCGTCGTCGTCGGCGGGAGGGAGTTGAGCGGCATGTCGACGAGGGTGGTGATGCCGCCGGCCGCCGCCGCGCGCGTGGCGGTCCAGAAGCCCTCCCACTCGGTGCGGCCCGGGTCGTTGACGTGCACATGGGTGTCGACCAGGCCGGGCAGCAGGACGTCGTCGCCGAAGTCCTCCAGGCGGGCGCCCGACGGTACGTCGATCTCGTAGGGGAGGACGGCCGTGATCTTTCCGCCCGCGACCGCGACCGTGGCGGGACGCGTCCCCTCGGGTGTGATGACGCGCGTCGAGCGCAGCACCAGTTCTACGTCGGACACCCGGACCCCTCTCAGCCGCCGCAATTTACTTCCACGTAACGGAATTCAACGTTCTGTTGAAGGAGTCTTCACTCCCGCTTCCGCGCCGTCAAGGGCACACTTCTCCAGGGTGCTCCTTGCGCCCCCACTCTGGACGTTTCCACAACGCGGAATTAGAATTCCGGCAAGCAGAACGTAGCTACGCACAACCAGGGAGTCAACCGACTGCCGGGTAGGCTTCTGCCCTTCCGCCAGTCCCGAAAGGAACGCGCCGTGCCGACGTCCAGCGCCAGCACCACCGACTCCGCCAAGTCCGCCAGCGGTGGGGTCCAGTCCCTCGAGCGCGCCTTCGACCTGCTCGAGCGGATGGCGGACGCGGGCGGCGAGGTCGGTCTGAGCGAGCTCTCCGCGAGCAGCGGACTGCCGCTGCCCACCATCCACCGGCTGATGCGCACGCTCGTGGCCTGCGGTTACGTCCGTCAGCAGTCGAACCGCCGGTATGCGCTCGGCCCGCGGCTGATCCGCCTCGGCGAGTCGGCCTCCCGGCTGCTCGGGACCTGGGCGCGCCCCTACCTCGCCCGCCTGGTCGAGGAGACCGGCGAGACGGCGAACATGGCGCTGCTCGACGGCGACGAGATCGTGTACGTGGCGCAGGTGCCGTCGAAGCACTCGATGCGCATGTTCACCGAGGTCGGCCGGCGGGTCCTGCCGCACTCCACGGGCGTGGGCAAGGCGCTGCTCGCGAACGTCCCCGACGACGAGGTGCGCGCCCTTCTCTCCCGCACGGGCATGCCGGCCGCGACGGAGAAGACGATCACCACGGCGGACGGCTTCCTGGCCGCCCTGGAGGACGTGCGCCGCGCCGGTTACGCCGTCGACGACAACGAGCAGGAGATAGGAGTCCGCTGCCTCGCGGTCTCGGTCCCCAACTCCCCGACCGCCGCGGCCATTTCGATCTCCGGCCCCGCGGGCCGTGTCACCGAGGCGGCGACGGAGAAGATCGTCCCGGTGCTGCAGCAGGTGGCGGTGGAGCTGTCGGAGGCGCTGGCGAGCTCGGGGCCGGCGGCTTAGAGAAGCACTCCCGGTGCTCGGCGCCTAGCCTGAAGGCAGGGGACCGTCAGCGGAACGAGGTGGCCACCACGCTGCAGGAGAACAAGCACTGGTCCTCGGGGAGGTGGCAGGTCAAAGAGGGGAACGCCGACGAGTTCGTCGAGCGCTGGCGGGAGTTCCTGACCTGGACCAAGGAGGCGAACGAGGGGTTCCTCGGAGCCCGGCTGATCCGGGATCTCAGGAACCCGAACGCCTTCGTCTCCTTCGCCGCCTGGCAGGACCTCCACTCGATGCGCGCCTGGCAGGGCTCACCCGAGTTCAAGGAGCGCTTCGACGCCGCGTACGTCCTGTGCGACGACATGCAGAGCAGCGGCTACGAGCTGGTCGTCGAGATCTGAGTACGCCCCCTGCCACCGGCCCCGGCCACGATTCAGCGGCGCGGCGGCTCCCCGAAGAGGTCCACCGCGCTGCGCACCTCCGACAGTCCGCGGGACAGTGCGCTCACCGATCCGATCGCGCCGGCGATCAGCAGCAGCGAGCGGCGCAGACGCGGGATCTCGGGGGCGCCGTCGATCGTCATCGCGGCCAGGGCGGCGAGCTCGTCCTCGGCGATGCCGCGGTCGGGGAACTCGGCGGGGTGCGCGGCGAGTTCGCGGCGCAGCCGGGACACCGCGGTCCGCAGTTCCGCCACTCTCGGGTCCTCGTCGCTGCCGGTCACTGGCCGCCTCTGCCCCAAGCTCCGCAACACAGCTCTCCCCCCTCGCACATCGTTGTGCGCACTCACTCCATGATCCCGCTCGTGCTCCCGCAACGCACCCCCGTGGCGTTGGTCGGGCGCCGGGGGACGCGGGTCAGTAAACGCCACCCGATGCCGGGTGCGCCACTCCGCGGACCGAAATTCAGCCCCTTGAAACCGGGCACTCGCCCGGGCGTCAGGTATGCAGGACGCATGACGGACAACGGAGACATCGAGGACCCGGACCGCGTCGCCGGGCTGCTGCTTGCCGCGGGCGGCGGGCGCCGGCTCGGGGGTCGGCCCAAGGCCCTGCTGGAACACCGCGGCAGGCCGCTCGTCGAGTACGCGGTCGGCGTGCTGCGCGCGGCCGGCTGCACCCGCGTCCATGTGGTCCTGGGGGCGCGCGCAGCCGACGTGCGGGAGCGGGCGGAGCTGGAGGGGTGTGTGCTCGTGGAGAACCCCGAGTGGGAGCGGGGCATGGGGACCTCGTTGCGGGCGGGGCTGGACTCGCTCGCCGGGACGGGGCCCCGGGCCGCGCTCGTCTCGCTCGTCGACCAGCCGGGAATCGGGCCGGAGGCGGTCCGGCGCGTGCTGGCCGCGTACCGGGACGAGACGTCGCTCGTGTCGGCCGCCTACGACGGTGTGCGCGGGCATCCCGTCCTCTTCGGCGCCGCCCACTGGGCCGCAATCGCCGAGAGCGCGACCGGCGATCGCGGGGCCCGCGCCTACCTCAAGGCGCATGCGACGGCGATCACGCTCGTCGAGTGCGGGGATGTGGCACAGCCGTACGACATCGACACGGAGGCCGACCTGGTCCACCTTGAGTGAGCGGGGTGGCACTCAGCGCCACCTTGCCTCGACCCGGAGAATCTCGACATCAACAAACTATTGAACTTCCACAATGAGGAAACTAGTATCCACTGTTCAGAAGCGCCCTACCCCTCCCAGGGCGTCCCTCGCCGTACCCGGTTCGACTGGCACCCGGTGCCACCGCTGAAGGAAGTGACAGCTCATGTCCGCACCAGCGCCGTCCCCGCTGGCCATCGTCGACGCCGAGCCCCTGCCCCGGCAGGAGGAGGTCCTCACCGACGCGGCACTGGCCTTCGTGGCCGAGCTGCACCGGCGGTTCACGCCGCGCCGTGACGAACTCCTCGCCCGCCGCGCCGAGCGCCGCGCCGAGATCGCCCGCACCTCCACCCTCGACTTCCTCCCGGAGACCGCCGCGGTCCGCGCGGACGACTCCTGGAAGGTGGCCCCCTCCCCCGCCGCCCTGAACGACCGGCGCGTCGAGATCACCGGCCCCACCGACCGCAAGATGACCATCAACGCCCTCAACTCGGGCGCCAAGATCTGGCTCGCGGACTTCGAGGACGCCTCCGCGCCCACGTGGGAGAACGTGGTCCTCGGTCAGGTCAACCTGGCCGACGCGTACACCCGCAACATCGACTTCACGGACGAGAAGTCGGGCAAGTCGTACGCCCTGCGCCCGAACGACGAGCTCGCCACGGTCGTCATGCGGCCGCGCGGCTGGCACCTCAACGAGCGGCATCTGGTCGATGCCGACGGTTCCCAAGTCCCCGGCGCATTCGTCGACTTCGGCCTCTACTTCTTCCACAACGCCCAGCGGCTGCTCGACCTCGGCAAGGGCCCGTACTTCTACCTCCCGAAGACGGAGTCGCACCTCGAAGCGCGCCTGTGGAACGAGGTGTTCGTCTTCGCTCAGGAGTACGTCGGCATCCCGCAGGGCACCATCCGCGCCACCGTCCTGATCGAGACGATCACGGCGGCGTACGAGATGGAGGAGATCCTCTACGAACTCCGCGACCACGCCTCGGGGTTGAACGCCGGCCGCTGGGACTACCTGTTCTCCATCGTCAAGAACTTCCGTGACGGCGGCGCCAAGTTCGTCCTGCCGGACCGCAACGCGGTCACGATGACGGCCCCGTTCATGCGGGCGTACACCGAACTCCTCGTCCGCACCTGCCACAAGCGCGGTGCGCACGCGATCGGCGGCATGGCGGCGTTCATCCCGTCCCGCCGGGACGCCGAGGTCAACAAGGTCGCCTTCGAGAAGGTCCGCGCCGACAAGGACCGTGAGGCCGGCGACGGTTTCGACGGCTCCTGGGTGGCCCACCCCGACCTGGTGCCGATCGCCATGGAGTCCTTCGACAAGGTCCTCGGCGACAAGCCCAACCAGAAGGACCGGCTGCGCGAGGACGTGCACGTCGAGGCCGCCGACCTGATCGCCGTCGACTCCCTGGACGCCAAGCCGACGTACAACGGCCTGATCAACGCCGTCCAGGTCGGCATCCGTTACATCGAGGCCTGGCTGCGCGGTCTCGGTGCGGTGGCCATCTTCAACCTCATGGAGGACGCGGCCACCGCGGAGATCTCCCGCTCGCAGATCTGGCAGTGGATCAACGCGGGCGTCGAGTTCGAGAACGGTGAACTCGCCACCCCGGAGCTGGCCCGCAAGGTCGCCGCCGAGGAACTCTCCAACATCCGCCAGGAGATCGGCGAGGAGGCCTTCGCGGCCGGCCACTGGCAGCAGGCGCACGACCTGCTGCTCCAGGTCTCCCTCGACGACAACTACGCGGACTTCCTGACGCTGCCGGCGTACGAGCAGCTCAAGGGCTGATCACCCAACGGCAGTTCACTTGTCCGAGTGGCCCAGGGACTTCCCCGGGGCCACTCGGTCGCGTACGGCCTGCTTGACGGCCGTGGGCTCCGGGAAGCCCTGTTCCTTGCGGTCCCAGACCACCTCGTCGTCGACCCGGACGACGAAGATCCCGCCCTTGCCCGGCTTCAGTGCCAGTTCGGACAGCTCCGCCTCGAAGGTGGTGAGCAGTTCCTGCGCGAGCCAGGCCGCGCGGGGCAGCCAGCGGCACTGGGTGCAGTACTCGATCTCGACCCGCCGCTCACCCACTGAAGCCTCCGTCATCCGAGGTGCACCGACCAATCCTGTTCCGCGGCCGGCTTGCCGTGCAGGTCGGGGACCCGCTTCAGCCACTTCGGCCGGCCTTCCTGTGTGCGCGCCGCCCGGAGGGCCTCCTCGGCGGCGAGTTCCTCCCGGGTGGGGAAGTCGGTGGGCAGCCAGGCCGCGGAGGTCTGCACGCGCGCGTGGAGGTGGTCGACGTACGCCTCCCGGGCCTCGTCGGGCGTCGCGAAGTCCTCCTCGCCGGTCAGCCAGGCGTCGGGGACCTCCGCCACGATCTCGCGCAACAGTTCCTGCGTGACCTTGGGCGCCAGTTCGGCGTCGGCGGCGCGCACGTCCGGCGCGTAGTGGCCGAGGGCGTGGTGCCGGAAGTCGTAGGCCTTCGCGGGGTCGGAGCCGTCCCAGCGGTGGTGGAAGACGAGGGCCGCGCCGTGGTCGATGAGCCACAGGCGCGGGGGTGCGATGCCGAGCGTCGGCCAGACCATCAGGTTCGAGCTGTGGACCGTGCGGTCGACGTTCGCCGTCAGCGCGTCGAGCCAGACGATCCGGCCCGCCTCCAGCGGGTCCACCGGGAAGCTCTTCGCCACCTCCGGGGTGAAGTCCTTGGCGCCCGGCAGATAGTCCATGCCGAGGTTGAGGCCGTGGCTGGCGGCGTGGAGGTCCCGTACCTCCTGGTGCGGCTCGCTGTCGGCGATCGCCGGGTCGAAGTGGACCAGGACCAGTTCGGGGAAGCGCAGGCCGAGCGCGCGGGCCAGTTCGCCGACGATCACCTCGGCGACCAGCGCCTTGCGGCCCTGCGCGGAGCCGGTGAACTTCACGACGTAGGTGCCCAGGTCGTCGGCCTCGACGACTCCGGGCACGGAGCCGCCGGACCGCAGCGGGGTCACGTATCGAACAGCAGTCACATCGCGCAGCACACCCGCCAGGGTATGTCAGCCGGTCAGTCCGCCAGGGGGTTCGGCAGCGGCAGGTAGCGGGCGTCCGCGCCGTCCGCGCCGGTCCAGCGCAGGAGGAGGTTGGTCTTGCCGGGGAGGGTCGGCGCGGTGAGCAGGGCGGCAATCTCGGGGAGGTCGTGGCGGGAGAGTTCGCGGCGGGCCGCGGGCCAGGGGTCGAGGCCGGGCCGGCGTTCGGCGAGGGCTGCGGCGATCTCGGTGAGGTGGTTGACGACCAGGCAGTACACCAGCCGCTCCCAGCCGGCCTCCCGGGACACGTCCGGCAGCAGCTTCACGCCCTCCACGTCCCGGAACAGCGCCTGCACGGGCAGGCCGTCGGCATCGACCGCGACCAGCGTGTTCTGCAGGTGCGCCTCCAGTACGACGCCGTGGTCGGCGAAGGCCGCGAGGGCCGGGGGTACGACCGCCTTCAGGTACGCCTCCCACCAGGCCGCCGGGTCGGCGGCGTCGTCGAGCGGGGAGCCGTCGAAGCCTTCCACCAGGCCCGCGGCGAGCAGTGGGGTCGCGCCGGGCAGCAGGTGGTCGTGGAGTCCGTCGCGGACGAGGACGGCGAGTTCCTCGAAGGCGAAGTCGGCGGTCCGGTAGCCGCGGTCGCTCAGCCAGGCGGCCGGGCCCGGCAAGGCGGCGAAGGCCGATGTGACCGCCGAGTCCGTCCGGCGGAGTTTCAGCAGGTCGTGGCGCCACAGCCGGCGGATGTCATTGGTGATGCGGACGTCGAGGCTGAACTTCAGGAAGAGGTCGCGCTCGGAGGCGTACAGCGTGCGGATCGCGGCCGTCGGCCAGGCGTCCAAGGCGGTCGTGCCGATCCGTACGAGCCGCCCGTCCGCGAAGGCCTCCCGGAGGTCGACCAGCCCCAGCTGCCAGGGGTGGGCGGGCAGCAGCCGGTAGCCGGGCGGGGCCTCGCCGAAGGCGTCGAGCGCGGAGGTGTCGCCCTCCTCGACGACCGTGTCCTCGCGCACGCCGAGCAGCACCAGCGGGAAGCGGGCGTGCGCCTCGGGGGCGTACGGCAGCCAGCCGGCGACCGGGCCGCCGCCGCGCGCCTTGGGGGCCGGGTGGTAGGGGTGGCCGGTGATCAGGGACTGCTCGGAGCGCAGATACGGGTCCTCGGGCGCCGTCGCCCGGGCGCGCGCGGTGAGCAGCGCGGCCACCGCGTCCCGGCTGTCGATCATCTCGGCCGGCAGCTCGTGGTTGGACAGGCCGGTGTGGCGCCGCAGTTCCTCGGAGACGAGCTTGACGAGTTCGGTGTGGCCGATGTGATGCCACTGGCCTGCCGCATACACCTCGGGCTCGGCGGGCCGCCGTTCGCCGCGCACCCGCAGCAGCCGGTCGACGCCGGGCAGCCGGTAGGTCCGGCGCGCTCCGCTCTGCCCGAGTGGCTCCGCCACCTCGCGCAGCAGACAGTTGAGAAGCGGCGCGGCCGCGTACTCGTCGGCGCGGACGGCGGCGTCGGCACCGGCATGCGGGGGGATGAGAACCACGCGATCCACTCGTTCCCTGAGGTCCGTTCGGGCGGAGACGATCAGTATGTATGCCGTCACCTCCTGTGCGTGACGCCCTACTCGTACCCGAGGAGCCCGCCCGTGCACCGTCCCCACCCCGCGGAGGCCGAGGTCGCCGACGAGCTCGCCGCCGTACGCCCCGGACTTCTGGAGCGGTACGCGGCCGAGCTGCCCGGTGCCCGGGCGGCCGTGCTGACCCGGCTGTGGCGGGCGCTCGCCCATGAGCCACTGCCGTGGATCAGCGGCCGGGAGCCGGGCCGGGAGGGGCTCGCCCTGCGGCTGCGGGACGGCCGCCGGCTGCAGGGGCCGACGCCGGACCCCTACGCCACCGCCGGCTACGTCACCGTCGTACGCCTCGACGGCGTGGCGTACGACCATCCGGCGCGGCTGATGACCGACCTCGCCGTACCGCACTGCGTCGACTTCGCGGCCGAACTCGGGCACAGCGTCGCGTCGTTGGCGCTGTCGCGGGCCGGACAGGAGAGCCGTCCGAACGGGTGGCCCGCGGCCGACTGGGAGTGGGAGCAGCGGGTGGTCGACGGGCATCCGTACCACCCGGGCTGCCGTTCCCGACCCGGCTTCTCGGTGGCCGAGCAGCTCGCCTACGGGCCCGAGCACCGGCCGGTGGTGACGCTGGGGACGCTGCCGGTGCGGGCGGAGGAGTGCCTGGTGACGGGGGCGTGGCCGGACGAACTGCGGGACGGGGAACGGCTGTTGCTGCCGGTGCATCCCTGGCAGGCGGCGCATGTGCTCAAGCGGACGTGCGAGGAGGGGTTCGGCGCGCATCCGCTGATGTCCCTGCGCACGCTCGCCGTCCCCGGCGGGCCGCACGTCAAGACCGCGCTGAGCGCTCGGCTGACGTCCTCGGTGCGGGACATCTCGGTCTACTCGATCGGGCTGTCGGCGACACTGTCGGCCTTCGCGGAGTCGCTGGCCGCACGCTCGGACGGCCTGTTGCACGTCACGCGCACGCTGGGTGCGGCCACGGCCGACTCGCCGGACCTCGCCGCCGTACTGCGGGAGTCGCCGCAGACGTACGCGGCCACCGACAGCGGCGAGCGGGTCGTGCCGGTGGCCGCACTCGCCACCACCTCGCTGCCCGAATCCCCTGCCTGGCTCGCCGACTTCACCCGCCTCACCCTCACCGTCGGCCTGCGCCTGCTGGAACTGGGTGTGGCCCTCGAGGCGCACGGCCAGAACCTCCTCGTCGTCCTGTCGCGGACGGGTGCCCCGCTGCGGCTGGTCTACCGCGACCTCGCCGACATCCGCGTCAGCCCGGCCCGGCTGTCCCGGCACGGCATCCCGGTGCCGGAACTGTCCGGACGGATCGTCACGGACGACGAAACGACGCTGCGGCGCAAGCTGTTCGGGTCGCTGGTCGCGGGCGCCCTTGCGGGTACGGCGGGTTCGGCGACGGCACTGCGAGGGGCGCTGGAGACGGCCGTACGGGATCTGCCGCGCACCCCCGATCTGGTCTCGCTGCGCGAAGGACCGCTGCCCACAAAGGCGTTGACGTTGATGCGGATGTCGCCGGGGACGCCCGGGGACCAGTGGGCGGAGCTGCCCAACCTCTTGGACTGACGGTTCGTTTTGGAGCCCGGCGCATCTGATCAATAAGATCCGCCGATGATCAGAACACAACGGCTGGCGGCAGGAGTGTGCGCCCTGCTCGCCGCCCTGGCGGCCGGGCTCGCGTTCCCGGTCGCGGCGAGCGCCGGCGAACCCACGGGCGAGGCCACCCCGAAGGTCGATCTCGTGCTCGACGTCAGCGGTTCCATGCGGACCCGGGACATCGACGGCGGCACCCGGATGGCGGCCGCGAAGCAGGCGTTCAACGAGGTCCTCGACGCGACGCCCGAGGAGGTCCAGCTCGGCATCCGTACACTCGGTGCCAACTACGCGGGCAACGACCAGAAGACGGGCTGCAAGGACACCGCGCAGCTCTATCCGGTCAGCACGCTGGACCGCACCGAGGCGAAGACCGCGGTGGCGACCCTCTCGCCCACCGGCTGGACGCCGATCGGCCCCGCCCTGCTGAAGGCGGCCGACGACCTGGAGGGCGGCGACGGCTCCAAGCGGATCGTGCTGATCAGCGACGGCGAGGACACCTGCGCCCCGCTCGACCCGTGCGAGGTGGCCCGCGAGATCGCCGCCAAGGGCATCGGGATGACGATCGACACGCTCGGTCTGGTCCCGAACACCAAGATGCGCAAGCAGCTCAGCTGCATCGCCGAGGCGACCGGCGGCACCTACACCTCGGTCGAGCACACCGACGAACTCACCGACAAGGTCAACCAGTTGGTGGACCGGGCGGCCGATCCGGTGGTGACGCCGGTGGCCACCGAGGGCGCCGCGCAGTGCACGGACGCCCCGACGCTGAAGTCCGGTCTGTACACGGACCGCGAGGAGTTCGGGCAGGCACGCTGGTACCGCGTGGAGGTCATGGCGGGTCAGGAACTGCGCGCCTCGGTGAGCGTGGCGGCCGACCGGTCCGTCAACCCCGACTACGGGACGCTGCTGCGGGCCGTCACCGTGCACGGCCGTGAGATCGTCCGCGGGGAGGCCGCGGGCAACGGGCGTACGGACGTCGCCTCCACCGGGCTGCGCTACGCCAAGCCCGAACGGGACGACGACGACAGCGACAAGCCGGCCCCGGAAACCGTCTGCCTCCAGGTCACCAACTCCTTCTCGGCGTCCTCCGGTGTGAAGACCACGCCGGGTCTGCCGCTGGAGCTGACCGTGGACGTGGTCGACGGTCCCTCGCACTCGAGCGACGTGGCCTCCTTCGGCCTCGGGCGCGGCTGGTGGCTGCTCGGCGCGCTGGTGCTGGTCGGCTTCCTCGCCGGTCTGCTCTGGGGCTGGGTGTCGCGCTGGCGGATCGCGGTCTGGAGGACCAACTGATGCGGATCACACGTGTGTTGGGCGCGGCGGCGCTGCTGTTCGGGCTGGCCGTCTCCCCGGCCGTCGCCGACTCCTCGCCCTCGCCCTCTGCCTCCTCGGACGACAGCGCGCCGACCTCGGCCGGTACGTCGTTCCGTACGGCGACCGAGATCGAGCAGGGGCAGCAGGCCACGGCGAGCGGCTCCACGGGCGACTACCTGTACTGGTCCTTCCCCGCGGACGCCGGGCAGCGGCCCACCGTCGAGGCGACGGTGAAACTGCCCGAGACGCACGGCTCGCAGACCTGGCAGATCGACGTCTACGACGGTCTGCGGCGCCGCCAGGCCTGCCAGTACGGGGCGCAGACGCGCACCGCGGCCCCGGGCACGGCCTCGGTCGACCTGGCCTGCACGCTGCGTACCGTGCGCGCCTGGTCGGAGCAGTGGGCGAACGACCCGCTGCCGGGCACGTACTACATCCGGCTGACCGTGGTGAACCTGACGGCGGCCGACCTCGGCCAGCCGGTGAGCACCTCGGTCCGGGTCGACTCCAAGGACATCGGCGGCTCGGCGGCGGTGGACGGCTCGCTGGCGAAGCCGCTGGTGCCGGGCATCGGCGTCATGGCGCAGTCGCAGGAAGAGGATTCGACCAAGGAGGCGGTGCTCGCCGGCCTGGAGCCCGACGGCGGCTGGACGTCCGGCTGGTGGTCGGACCGCTGGGTGTGGACCGCGGTGGGCGCGATGCTGGCCGCGCTCGCCGGGATCGGCGGCTACACGCTGACGCGCGGGACCGGACGGCCGTCGCGGGTGCCGCCGGGAGCCTGACGGTACGTCAAAAGGTCCGCCGCGCCCGGGTGCGGCGGACCTTTTTCATGCCTCCAGGAGGGCTTTGGCCAAAGTGCCCTCTCCGCTCACCTCGATACGCCCGCCCCGCACCCCGTCGGACAGGGTCAACTCCCCACGGCTGACGGCCGTACAGGTGTCGGCGTCCAGGACGAGGCGGGCGTCGGGTTCGCGGGGAGCGGGTCCGTCGCCGTACACGGGCCCGTCCTCCGCACCGACGTACAGATGGAAGTCCCCTTCGTCCAGCCGCACTTCGACGAGCCCCTCCCCCTCGGAACCCTCCAGAGAACGCAGCAGCGGCAGCGCGAACCAGTGCGCCCGCAAGGCGTCCGTGGGCCGCCGCTCGCCCAGCTCGGCCTGTCCCCACACGCTCAGCGCCTGCAGCACGGGCAGCAACTCCCGCCCGCGTGCCGTCAGTTCGTACACATACGCCGCACCCGGCGGCGGCAGCCGGCGCCGGGTGCTCAGCCCGTCCCGCTCCATGTCCTTCAGCCGCGAGGCGAGCACGTCCGTGCTCACGCCCGGCAGGTCCGCGTGCAGGTCCGTGTAGCGGCGGGGACCGGCCAGCAGCTCGCGGACGATCAGCAGGGTCCAGCGGTCGCCGACGAGGTCGAGGGCGCGGGCGGCGGAACAGTACTGGTCGTAGCTTCGGCGTCGTGACATGCGACGCAGTCTAGACAAGTTGTTGGACTTTCCAAGCTCGAACTTGGTAAAACCAAGCAACACACGAAAGCGGAGGGGCGAGCGAGCATGGAGTTCCGGCAGTCGAGCAAGCTCAGCGAGGTCTGTTACGAGATCCGCGGCCCGGTGATCGAGCACGCCAACGCACTGGAGGAGGCGGGCCACAGCGTGCTGCGCCTGAACACCGGCAACCCGGCGGTGTTCGGCTTCGAGGCGCCGGAGGAGATCCTCCAGGACATGATCCGGATGCTCCCGCAGGCGCACGGCTACACCGACTCGCGCGGCATCCTCTCCGCCCGCCGTGCGGTCGCCCAGCGCTACCAGACGCTCGGTCTGGAGGTCGACGTCGACGACGTCTTCCTCGGCAACGGCGTGTCCGAACTGGTCTCGATGGCCGTACAGGCGCTGATCGAGGACGGCGACGAAATCCTCATCCCCGCCCCGGACTTCCCCCTGTGGACGGCGGTGACGACTCTCGCCGGGGGCAAGGCCGTTCACTACCTCTGCGACGAACAGGCCGACTGGTACCCGGACCTGGCCGACATGGCCTCGAAGATCACGGACCGCACCAAGGCCGTGGTCATCATCAACCCGAACAACCCCACCGGCGCGGTCTACCCCAAGGAGATCGTCGAGGGCATCCTCGACCTCGCCCGCCGCCACGGCCTGATGGTCTTCGCCGACGAGATCTACGACCAGATCCTGTACGACGACGCGGTCCACCACTCCGCCGCGGCCCTCGCCCCCGACCTGGTCGTCCTCACCTTCTGCGGCCTGTCCAAGACGTACCGGGTGGCGGGCTTCCGCTCGGGCTGGCTGGTCGTGACCGGCCCGAAGCAGCACGCGAAGAACTACCTGGAGGGCCTGACCATGCTGGCCTCCATGCGGCTGTGCGCCAACGCGCCCGCCCAGTACGCCATCCAGGCCGCGCTCGGCGGCCGCCAGTCGATCCGCGACCTGACCACGCCGGGCGGCCGGCTGTACGAGCAGCGCAATGTGGCCTGGGAGAAGCTGAACGAGATCCCCGGGGTGTCCTGCGTGAAGCCGAAGGGCGCGCTGTACGCGTTCCCGCGCATCGACCCCAAGGTGCACAAGATCCACGACGACGAGAAGTTCGTCCTGGACCTGCTGCTCCGGGAGAAGATCCAGGTGGTCCAGGGCACGGGCTTCAACTGGCCCACCCCCGACCACTTCCGCATCCTCACCCTCCCCCACGCGGACGACCTGGAGGCCGCGATCGGACGGATCGGACGGTTCCTGAGCGGATATCGGCAGTAGCGACACCGGGCGCGGGCGGGCCTGGACTCCTAGCCTGGAGTCATGGGTGATCTCTTTCTCGTCCGGCACGGTGAGACCGAGTGGTCGCGGTCCGGGCGGCACACCGGGTGGACCGACGTTCCGCTGACCGAGCGCGGCCGGGAGGAGGCGCGGGGGCTGGTGCCGCTGATCCGGTCGCACCGGATCGGGGCCGCGTTCGTCAGCCCGTCGCAGCGGGCGCGGGAGACCGCGGAGCTGATCGGGCTGCACGAGGTGCGGGTCGACGTGGATCTGCGGGAGTGGGACTACGGCGGCTACGAGGGCATCACGACCGTCGAGATCCAGCGCACCCGGCCGGGCTGGTTCCTGTTCACGGACGGGGTCGCACCCGGGCCGCCGGAACACCCCGGCGAGACTCCGGAGCAGGTCGGGGAGCGCGCGGACCGGATGCTCGCCAAGGTCGACGCGGCACACGCGAACACCGAGGGGTGCGTGGTGCTGGTGGCACACGGTCATTTCCTACGGGTCCTGACCGCGCGGCGGCTCGGGCTGCCGGCGTCGGGCGGGGCGCTGTTCCAGCTGGCGACCGGGACGCTGTGCCGGCTGGGGACGGAGCACGGGCGGCATGTGATCGCCGGGTGGAATGTGCGGCCCGGGGTGTGACCTCACGGGTCGAGGCCGGTTGTCAGACCCTCGTCGTAGCCTTCGAAGCAGGTGGGAGAGGGGCTCGACGACGGGAGGAGTACGCCGTGACACGACCGCCGACCGCCGCGCAGCGGCGTGTCATCGACGACGCCGATCCCGTCACCGGGCGCCTGCGGGGTACGGATACACAGCTCGCGGCGCTGGTGAAGCGGGGGCTCGCCTTTCGGCATCCGCGGCCGCCGCACGACCACTTCCTGACTCCGGCCGGGCATCGCATACGGGAGGCCGTCGAGCCGGAGCCGGGGACGCCTCCCGAGCCCGAACGACCCGCCGCCGGCGGTGTGTTCACCGCGCGCGTCGGCGGTGAGGAGGAGGCCGCGGGCGACGGCCCCGCCCGCACCCGCGAGGTGCACAGTGCCTGGCAGGGGCTGCTGGAGCTGCGCCGGATGACGAATCCGGACGGGGCGACGGACCGCCCGTGCGGATGGGAGCGCACGCATCTGGTGCAGGCCGCCGCGCTCGCCCTGGAGGCGGCCGGCCACCGCCCCGCCGGGCCCGACCCGTCGGACGGCTACCGGGTGCGCGCGACCCCGCAGCCGGAGGCCGTCGCCGTGCACGAGCCGACCGCCGAGGGACGGCGGGCCTGCTCGCTGACGCTGGAGCGGGCGGGCTGGCAGGTGGGCGAGTACGCGGAGCCGCGCACAGGTACGCGGTATCTGCTGGCCTCCCCGCGCCGGACGTGATGGGCATGCCAAGATCGGGGGTCGTTGCATCCGGCACGAGAGTCCAGCACGAGAAGGGAACGCAGTGAGCGAGCCGTTTTCCGTCCCGGTGACCGTCCGCGGATACGAGACCGACGCCCTCGGCCACCTCAACCAGAGCGTGTATCTGCAGTACGCGGAACACGCCCGCTGGTGCATACTCCAGGCCGCCGGAGTGGGCCCCGCCGAGCTGCTCGCCAAGGGGGTCGGACCGGTGGTCCTGGAGACGAACATCCGCTATGTGCGGGAACTGCGCGCGGCCGACGAGGTCGAGGTGACGTGCGCCTTCGAGTGGGGCGAGGGCAAGACGTTCCGGGTCGTGCAGACCATACGGAAGACGGACGGCACGGTCTCCGCCGAGGTCGCGTCGGTCGGCGGGCTGATGGACCTCACGGAGCGCAGGCTGGTGACCGACCCGCGCGGCTACTTCCGGGCGCTGACGGACGAGCCGCAGCTGTTCGGCCTCTGACCCCACGGGCGCCCTTCTCCGGGGCGCCCTACGCGTCGGTCAACTCCGGCTGGTGCTCGGTGTCGTAGGCCGCACGGGACTCGGCGATGTAGACGCGGTTGCGCTCGGCCCAGTCGGTCAGGCGCTGCAGCGTCTCGTGCAACTCGCGGGCCACCGGCGTCAGTTCGTACTCCACCTTCGGCGGGACAGTCGGGTGGACGGTGCGGATGACGAGGCCGTCGCGCTCCAGGTTGCGCAGGGTGAGGGTCAGCATGCGGCGGCTGATGCCCTCGATGCTGCGTTCCAACTCGGTGAAGCGGATGGGTCCGTGGGCGGCGGCGACCAGGATCTGCACGCTCCACTTCCCGGAGACCCTGTCAAGAACTTCGCGGACCGGGCACGCGTGCGCGTTCACGACCTGCGCGGTAACACCGGTGTTCCTCTGGGACATCGGACTGCCTCCTTACGCCGCTCTCCATGGTCACTCACGATGTACTCCGTTACAAGTCGTGCACCTATGGTTCCTATGGAGATTACGGAGGCCATGCCGCCATGACGGCCCTCACCGAGTCACCGACGCGAACGGCTCATCGAACGTACTCCCGCTGGGCGTCCCTCGTCGTGCTGTGCGCGGGGGCACTGATGACGATTCTGGACGGCTCCATCGTCACCGTGGCGATGCCCGCCATCCAGAGCGACCTCGGCTTCAGCCCGGCCGGACTGGCCTGGGTGGTCAACGCCTACCTGATCCCGTTCGGCGGGCTGCTCCTGCTGATCGGGCGGCTGGGCGACCTGCTGGGCCGCAAACGGATGTTCACGGCCGGGCTCGCCGTCTTCACCGTGGCGTCCGTGCTGTGCGGGACGGCCAACAGCCAGGGCCTGCTGATCGCCGCACGGGCCGTGCAGGGCGTCGGCGGTGCGATGGCCTCGGCGGTGGTGCTCGGCATGCTGGTGGCACTCTTCCCCGAGCCGCGCGAACAGGCGCGCGCCATCGCCGTGTTCAGTGCGGTCGGCTCGGTGGGCGCGACGCTGGGCACGTTCCTCGGCGGGGCCCTCACCGAGGCCCTGAGCTGGCACTGGATCTTCCTGATCAACCTGCCGATCGGCATCGTCGCCTGGCTGGCGGCGGTCCGGGTGCTGGCCCCGGAGCGCGGCGCCGGACTCGGCAGCGGGGCCGACTACCCGGGCGCGGCGCTGGTCACCGCCGCGCTGATGCTCACGGTGTACGTCATCGTCGGCTCCGGCGACCGCGGCCCCGCTGCGACGCTGCTCCTGGCCGCGCTCGCCCTCGCCCTCTTCGCGGCGTTCGCCGTCCGCCAGGCGCGGACCGCCCACCCGCTGCTGCGGCCGACGCTGCTGCGCTCCCGGCTGCTGACCGGGGCGAACACCGTGCAGATCCTGATGATCGCGACGATGTACGGCTTCCAGTTCATCGGGGCGCTCTACATCCAACGTGTCCTGGGCTTCGGCGAGTTGGCCACGGGCTTCGCCTTCCTGCCCGCTCCCGTCGCGATCGGCGTCCTGATGATGGGCCTGTCGGCGCGGGCGATCGGCCGCTTCGGGGCGTACCGCGTGCTGCTCGCCGGGCTGGTGCTGATCACCGGCGGGATGGCGCTGCTGAGCCGGGCTCCCGTGCACGGCTCGTACGTCACCGACGTGCTGCCTGCGATGCTCCTGCTGGCCGCCGGGTTCGCGGCCGCGATGCCCCCGCTGACCGGGCTCGCCATGTCCGGGGCGCGGGAGGAGGACGCGGGGCTGGCGTCCGGGTTGTTCAACACCACGCAGGTGGTGGGGGGTTCGCTGGGCCTCGCCGCATTGTCGACGCTGGCGGCGAGCCACACCGAGGGGCTGCTCGGCCGGGGTGCGCAGCTGGTGCCGGCCACGGCGGAGGGGTATCAGCTGGCGTTCCGGGTGGCGGCACTGGTCGCGGCGGGAGCGCTGGTCCTTGCGGCGGCCGTGCTCAGGACCCGTACCGAGCCGATACGGGACTGACGGCCGCCGCCAGGTCTCAGCCGGCCGGTGCGAAGGCGTCCCGGTGGTCCTCGGCCCACTGCCGGTACGTCCGCGCCGGCCGCCCCAGCACCTCCGGCACGTCCTCGGTGACGACGTCGTTGCCGCCCCCGTGGATGAACCGGGCGGTGATCATGAGGCCGTCCGCGTAGGTCTCGCTCAGGCCGGACGCGAGCAGCTGCTGACGGCGATCCTCCGGTGAGAGGTCGTGGAGCGGCACCGGGCGGCCGAGGACCTCGCCGAGGACGGCGGCCTGCTCATGGGCGCTGAGCGTCTCGGGGCCGGTCAGGGTGTACGTGCGCCCCGCGTGCCGTGGGTCGAGCAGCGCTGCGACGGCGATCTCCGCCACATCCCTCGGGTCCACGACCCCCTGCCGGCCGTCGCCCATCATGTTCGGCGCGGGCGTGCCCTCGCGGACCGCCGTGACCCAGCTCAGGGTGTTGGAGCCGAAGGCGGACGGGCGCAGGACCGTCCACTCCAGACCACTCGCCCGCACGGCTTCCTCGCCGGGCAGATGCCAGGTCCCGAACACGCCCAGACGGGGGTCGCCGGTGCCGATCGCGGAGAGCTTCACGATCCGCCGTACGCCCGCCGCTTTCGCCGCCTCCACAAGGCCGCGGTCGTGCTCGGCGTCGTCCGGCCCGAACACACCCACCAGGAAGGCGGCCTCAGCACCCGCCATCGCGGCCTCGACCGAGGCCCGGTCGCGGTGGTGACCCGGCACGGCCTCCACTCCGGACGGCACCCGTGCCTGCGCGGGCTCCCGGCTCAAGGCGCGGACCTTCTCGCCGCGCGCCGCAAGCTGTCGTACGACTTCACTGCCGATGGTGCCCGTGGCACCCGTCACGAGGATCATGTCGTCAACGGTGGGCGGCCGAGGGCCCGGAACTCTTGGAAATTCCGGCACGGTTCGGCGGCCCGGGCGGCCGTGCGGCGCGCTTACCGTGGAGAGGTGACGAACGCCGTGTCCCGTGAGGTCCTGCCCACGCCCGAGCTGCTGCGCCCGTGGATCGCGAGCATCGGGTCCGTGTGGGTCGGTGACCTGCCGTCGGAGCCCTTCGTCCATCTCCCGGAGGCCGCCACCAAGGTGGTCGTCCGCACCGGGGCACACGGCGTCCGCAGCGCCCTGGTCGTCGGCCCGCGCGCCCGCGCCTCCTACCACCGGGGCAAGCGCCGCGCGTCCTGCGTGGAGCTGCGGCTGGCGCCCGGCACCGTCCGCCCGCTGCTCGGCGTTCCGGCCGTCGACCTCGTCGGCCGTGCGGTGCAGCTGGGCGAGCTTCCGGCCCCGTCCGCCCGCCAACTGGCCGATGCGCTGCGGCGGTTGGAGCCCGAGGAGGCCCTCGCCCATCTCACGGACGTACTCCCCGAGCTGCTCGCGGCCGCTGCGGACCCTTCACGCACCGAGCTGGTGCGGGCGGGCGTCGACGCCATGTCGGTCCGCACCGGCCGCGCACCCGCCCAGGTGGGCGACGTCGCCCGCGAACTCGCCGTCAGCGAGCGGCAGTTGCGCAACCTGTTCGCCGAGGGCGTCGGCCTCTCCCCCAAGCACTACGCCCGGATCAACCGCGTCCGCACGGTGCTGGACCATGCCGCGACCCGCCCCTGGGCCGAACTGGCCGCGACCACCGGCTACTACGACCAGTCCCACATGACGACCGACTTCCGCACCCTGATGGGCGTACCGCCCCGCTCGTACTTCACGGGCCGCCTGCCGCAGGCGACGCCCTGCCAGGCGATCCGCCGGAGCTGAGTCCCGTCCGCCGGGACGGAATTCCGGATGCGGGCCACCCCGCCCACCTGCGATGCTCCACCCTCATGGCCGAAAGAACACGACGCATCAGACCCAGCCGCTACATCTCCGTCGACATCGAGGCCGACGGTCCCATCCCGGGGCCGTACTCGATGCTGAGCCTCGGCGCCGCGGTCGCCGGGACGCAGGACGCCGACGGATTCACCGGCGCCGATCCCGAGCGGCAGACCTTCTACCGCGAACTCCGGCCGATCAGCGACGAGTTCGTGCCCGAGGCGCTCGCGGTCAGCGGGCTCGACCGGGAGCGGCTGAGGACCGAGGGTGCCGAACCGGCCGTCGCGCTCGCCGAGTTCGCCGACTGGGTGCGGGAGGTCGGCTCCGGGGCGCAGCCCGTGATGTGCGGCTACCCGGCCTCGTACGACTGGACGTTCCTGTACTGGTATCTGATCCGCTTCACCGGCGCGAGCCCCTTCGGGCACTCGGGCTGTCTGGACATGAAGACGCTGTACGCGACGAAGGCGGGGCTGCCGCTGCGGTCGGTCGCCAAGGGCACCATGCCGCGCCACCTGCTGTCGAGCCGCCGCCACACCCACCACGCCCTCGACGACGCGATCGAGCAGGCGGAGTTGCTCGCCAACCTCATGAACTGGCCGGGGCCTCACGCGTCGGCACCGGTACCTGATTGAAGGCGTAGTACAGGGCGATCAGACCGTGGGCGGCCAGGGTGAGCGGGGCCGAGACGAAGGCGAGGCCCACCGTCACCGGGTACGCCAGGGAGCCCAGCGCGAAGCGGGCGCGGGTCGCCCGCGCCGCCGGGACGTCGACGCGGGCGTCGAAGAGGTGGCCGGTGCGGGTCAGGTGCCACCACAGGGCCTGGAAGGTGAGCGCCATCACGACCATGACCAGGCTGTAGACCGCGGCCGCCACGTGCGAGGCCTCGTCCTCGCGCAGGTACTCGGCGAGCACCGCGGTCGGCCAGGGCACCGCGGCCACCACCATCAGGACGAGCAGGTTCAGGAACATCAGCGTCCGGTCGATCCGGGCGACATAGCTGAACACCTGGTGGTGGTTGATCCACATGATGCCGATGACCAGGAAGCTCACCACATAGGCGGCGTACGACGGCCATTGCGCGCCGAGCGCGTGCCACAGACCGCCGTGTTCGCCCACCTCGGGGACCTTGATCTCCAGGATGAGCAGAGTGATGGCGATGGCGAACACACCGTCGCTGAAGGCCTCGACACGGCCCGACTCGTTCATGACGTACTCCCCCGTCGGCTCACGCCGTGACGCACCGGTCGACTCACAGTGACTTCCTACCGGCACCGCACGGCTTTCCCAAGTTGGCGCGCGAGTCTCGACTGCCGTTCACAGCGCCCGCATTGGAGATGACGTGCCGATCCTGCACAGAAAAGCCGCCCGCCGCACCCTGCTCGCCGCATTACATCGAGGTGCTTGCTCTCGTCGAGCTGTACACGGAGCGGCCGCCTGTCTGCCCGCGCTGCGGGCGGTCGACGGCACCGACAGCCACGAGGGGCTGGACCCCGGCTTCCCCGCCGCCTGGCGGAGCGCCGCCAGGACGGCCACGTTCCGCAGGGCCCAGCGCGACGAGCGGGACCGCGTCCATGGGCGATGAAGCAGGAGACCGCCCACAGCGACGTCAGCCGGGTCGAGACGGCCCAGCGAGTGTTCCTCGCCGCGGGCAATCTCGACCTCGACACTCCGCTGAAGTGGAAGGTGTACGGGGACAGTTACGAGATCGACTGAGCGGGGACGGCCTCCATGGGATGGGTGACGTCCTGTGCGTCCCTGCCCCTGCCGAGGTGGTTGAAGACCAGGTTCAGCGCCACCGCGGTCACACAGCCCGTCGAGATGCCCGAGTCCAGGACGATCTTCGCGGTCTCCGGGAACGCGTGATAGAACTCCGGCGCCGTGATCGGGATGATGCCGACGGCCAGCGAGACGGCCACGATCAGGACGTTGTTGTCCTTCTCCAGGCCCGCCTTGACCAGGGTCTGGATGCCGCTCGCCGCGACCGAACCGAAGAGGACCACGCCCGCGCCGCCGAGCACCGGACGTGGTACGACGGCAATGAGCGAGGCCGCCATCGGGCACATGCCCATCAGCACCAGGAAGGCGCCGCCGGTGGCGACGACGTACCTGCTGCGGATCTTCGTCATCGCGACCAGGCCGATGTTCTGTGCGAAGGCGCTGCACATGAAGCCGTTGAAGAGGGGGCTGATCGCCGAGCCGAGGGTGTCTGCGCGCAGGCCCGCCGCGATGGTCCTCTGGTCTGCCGGACGCTCGACGATCTCGCCCAGCGCCAGCATGTCCGCGGTCGACTCGGTCATCGAGACCACCATCACCACGATCATCGACAGGATCGCGGCGAGTTGGAACTGAGGCGCCCCGAAATGGAAGGGCGTCGGGAAACCGACGACGTCCGCGTCCGCGACCGGGCTGAAATCCGTGACACCGAAGGGGATCGCGACCAATGTGCCGGCCACCAGGCCGAGCAGGACGGCGATCTGCTTGACAAAGCCGCGGGTGAAGCGGCGAAGCACCAGCACGATCACGAGAGTTGCGGCCGCCAGGCCCAGATAAGTGGTCGAACCGTAGTCGTCCGCGGCCGGATTGGGCCCCTGCGCCCAGCCGAAGGCGACGGGCAGCAGGGACACGCCGATCAGCGTGATGACCGTACCGGTGACCACCGGCGGGAAGAAGCGGACCGCCTTGCTGAAGAAGGGGGCGGCTATGAAACCGAGAAGGCCGGCCACGATCACCGCGCCGAAGATGATCGGCAGCGCGTCGGACTTGTCCTTGGTGGAGGCGACGACCGCGGCCATGGGGGCGACGCCCGCGAAGGTCACGCCGTTGACGAAGGGGAGGCGGGCGCCGATCTTCCAGATGCCGAGCGTCTGGAGGAAGGTGGCGAGGCCCGCGGTGAAGAGGCAGGCTCCGGTGAGGAAGGTCAGTTCGGTGCCGGAGAGGCCGATGGCCGCCCCGACGATCAGTGGCGGGGCGACGACTCCCGCGTACATGGCGGCCACGTGTTGCAGACCCGTGGTGGCCATTTTGAGTGCGGGGAGTTTTTCGTCAACGGGGTGGGCGGTCACGGCGGTTCCTCCGGGTCAGCTAACACGTCGGCTCTGACGTGGGTTTCTTGGAGGTGGTGCGCGGTCGTGCGGGACCGGGGGGACGGAGCCCCACAAAAAGGGCGTCGGAGACCGTTCCGGGGCGCACGCGTCGGGCGCACGCCCCGGAGACGGCCGCCATGGACCCCGCTCGGGTCCACGGCCACCGGTCGAGGGCCGTCCCCCTCGACCGGAGATCTTCAATTGCCGTACGTCACAAGGGAGTACGGTGCTCAGCCCTGCGCGGCGATCCGCGCCAGGCGCTGGGCCTCGTCCCGCGTGGAGCGGGCGATGGCGTCCTCGTCGACGTGCAGCAGGCGGCCCGCCTCGACGATCTGACGGCCGTTCACGAAGGAGGCGGTGACCGGGGCCGCCGCACCGAAGACCAGCGCGGTGACCGGGTCGGCGATGGAGGCGTGGGCGAGGGTGTCCAGCTTCCACAGCACCAGGTCGGCGAGCTTGCCGGGCTCCAGGGAGCCGATCTCGCGTGCGCGGCCCAGGACTTGGGCGCCGCCGTACGTGCCGAGGCGCAGCGCCTGGCGCGCGTTCAGGGCGGCCTCGCGGTGGGCGCCGAGACGGTTGATGAGCAGGGCGTTGCGCAGCTCGGTGTGCAGCTCGCCGGACTCG
Source organism: Streptomyces sp. NPDC001663 (assembly GCF_042893105.1). Classification (NCBI taxonomy): domain Bacteria; kingdom Bacillati; phylum Actinomycetota; class Actinomycetes; order Kitasatosporales; family Streptomycetaceae; genus Streptomyces; species Streptomyces sp. NPDC001663. The sequence continues at coordinate 1,292,422 of NZ_JBIAUR010000001.1, forward strand.
TTGGAGGCGGTGCCGTCGACGCCGAGGCCGACCGGGACGCCGGCCGCCAGCATGTCGGGGACACGGGCGATGCCGGCCGCGAGACGGGCGTTGGAGGACGGGCAGTGGGCGACACCCGTCTTCGTACGGGCGAAGGCGGCGATGTCGGAGTCGTTCATGTGGACGCAGTGCGCCATCCACACGTCCTCGCCGAGCCAGCCGGTGGACTCGAAGTAGTCGGTCGGGCCCATGCCGAACAGCTCCTTGCAGAACTGCTCCTCCTCGACCGTTTCGGAGCCGTGCGTGTGCAGGCGCACCCCGAGGCGGCGGGCCAACTCGGCGCCCTCACGCAGCAGTTCGGTGGAGACGGAGAAGGGCGAGCAGGGGGCCACGGCCACCTGGGTCATGGCGTCGAAGGAGGCGTCGTGGTGCTCCTTGACGGTCGCCTCGGTCGCGGCGAGGGCGCCCTCGAGGGTCTCGACGGCGAAGTCCGGGGGCAGTCCGCCGTCCTTCTCGCTGCGGTCCATGGAGCCGCGGGCGAGGGTGAAGCGGACGCCCATCTCGCGGGCGGCTCGGATGATGGCGCCGGACAGGTCGCCGGAGCCCTTCGGGAAGACGTAGTGGTGGTCCATCGCGGTGGTCACGCCGCCGCGGGCCATCATCCCCAGCGAGCCCTGGGCCGCCGAGTAGCACATCTGCTCGTCGATGCGCGCCCACGTCGGGTACAGCGCGACGAGCCAGTTGAAGAGGTTGTGGTCCGTGGCCAGACCCCGGGTGATCCACTGGTAGAAGTGGTGGTGGGTGTTGACCAGGCCGGGGGTCACCAGATGGCCGGAGGCGTCGATGCGGCGTACGACGTTCTCCAGGCCCTCCGGGGCCCTGCCAGCGCCGAGCGACTCGATGCGGTTGCCTGCGATGACGACGTAGCCGCTTGCGTACTCGGTGTCGTTGGCGTCGACCGTCGCGATCGAACAGTTCTCGATGACGATGCGCTGGGCTGCTGCCATGATTCGTCCTTTTCGCTCAATGGACTTTGTGGTGAGGGCACGGCAGGACCCTGGGGAATTTGAGTGCCGCGGCCGGCGAGGAGACCCGCCGGCCGCGGGTGCCGAGAAGGAACTACTACAGGTTCGTCAGGTCCACGGGGATCTTCGGCTCGCAGCCGTCCCGCAGGATGGTCGCCTCGATCAGGCCGTACGGCCGGTCGGCGGCGAAGTACACCTCGTTGTCGTTCTTCAGCCCGAAGGGCTCCAGGTCGACGAGGAAGTGGTGCTTGTTCGGCAGCGAGAAGCGGACCTCGTCGATCTCACTGCGGTTGTTGATGATCCGCGAACCCATTTGGTACAGGGTCTGCTGGAGCGAGAGCGAGTACGTCTCGGCGAAGGCCTGGAGCATGTGCTTCCTGGTCTGCTCGTAGGACTTCTCCCAGTTGGGCATCCGCTGCTCGTCGTCGGTCCAGTTGAACCGCCAGCGGGCCGAGACCTGGGTGGCCAGGATGCGGTCGTACGCCTCCTGGAGCGTCGTGTACTTGTCCTTGACGTAGCCCCAGAACTCGGAGTTCGTCGAGTTCATCACGACGAGGTCCTTCAGGCCGGAGACGACCTCCCACGACGAACCGTCGTAGGTGATCTGCGTGAGCCGGGTCTCCTGGCCCTTGCGCACGAAGGAGTGCTTGACCTCGTCCGCGCCGATGAACTGCGAGTTGGCGTCGGAGGCGTCGATCCGCTCCCAGGCGTACTCCTCGATGCGGATCCGGGCGGTCTTGATCGGCTCCTGCGAGGTCACGAAGTGCCGCGCGAGATGGATGCCGAACTGCTCGGCCGACTCGATGCCGTGCTCCTTGGCGAACGCGTACACCGTGTTCTTGGTGGTGTCGGTCGGCAGGACGTTGGCGTTGGAGCCGGAGTAGTGGACCTCGTCCATGTCGCCGCTCAGCGCCACGGATACGTTCAGGTCCTTGATGTGGTGGGTGGCGCCGTCCCGCGTGATCTTTACGACTCGGTTCTCGGCCTTGCCGTACTGGTTCTGTCCCAGGATCGTGGGCATGTGTCTGCTAGCTCCCTCGGTATACGGAGTAGCCGAACGGGTTGAGCAGCAGCGGTACGTGGTAGTGCTCGCCGGGCTTGACGGCGAAGGTGATCGCTACCTCTGGAAAGAACGCACCGCTGTCCCGATTCGCGGGGGCGTCCTGCTGCGCATCGGCTTGCTTCTTCTCGAAGTACGGCTCCACCGCGAAGTCGAGCCGTACGTGTGTCGTCCCTTCCGGCAGGGCCGGCAGGTCCTTGCACCGCCCGTCCGCGTCGGTCGCGGAATCGCCGAGCGCCTGCCACACGGCATCCCGCCCGCTACGGGCGGAGAGCTCGATGGCGACGCCCTCGGCGGGGCGGCCGATGCTGGTGTCCAGGATGTGCGTGGACACCGATGCGGTGGTGCTCGTACTCATGATCAGGCTTCCTCTTCAGTCTTCTTCGACGAGTCGGGCCAGTCGGATGCGGTTGATCATGCCCAGCTCGGTGCGGACGATCTCCCGCTCCTGCTCCGGCGAGTTCCCGATCCGCTCCTTGACCGCGTCGCGCATCTGCTCGCCGGTCCGGCCGGTGGCGCAGATGAGGAAGACATGGCCGAACCTGTCCTGGTACGCCAGGTTCAGTTCGAGCATCTCCGCCTTGAGCTCCTCGGAGGCGCCGGCCATGCCGCGCTGCTCCCGCGCCGAGGTCGGGTCGCCCGGCTTGGGGCGGCCGATCGGCGGGTGCCCGGCCATCGCCTCCGCCAGGTCCTCGGCACTCAGCTCGGCCATGGCGGCGTCGCTGGTCGCGTAGAGGTCGTCCACGGTGGCGTACGGGCGGGCGGCGAGCAGCCGCTTCGCCCAGGCCGTGGCGGCGCACGCCTCGTGGAGGGCGGCGAAGGCCGCGTGCTCCTCCAGAACGTTGAACCGGGCCAGGCCCGGGGGCGTGGAAGTCGAAGTCACGGGTGCCTCCGTGGCCGCGAAGGGCCTTCGTGCTGAACGGGCTGCGGTTAGCTAACGCCTCGACGCAACGTCACGTCAACACTTTGTTGAAAATTCGGGGTAACAAACCCGGAAGCGCTCAGCTGTCCTTCTCACGGTTCAGGTAGTTGTAGACGGTGAAGCGGCTGACGCCGAGCGCGCCGGCCACGGTCTCCACGCCGTGCCGTACGGAGAAGGCGCCACGCGCCTCGAGTATCCGTACGACCTCCTGCTTGGACTTGCGGTCGAGCTCGGCCAGCGGCTTGCCCTGCTTGCGCTCCATGGCGGCCAGGATGTGGTCGAGGGAGTCCGCGAGCTGCGGCAGGCGTACGGCGACCGCGTCGACGCCCTCCCAGGAGAGCACGACGTCGTCGGGGCCGGCCTCGTCGGGCGGGAGCATCTCGCCGCCCATGGCGTCGACCAGCGGTTTCACGGCCGTGATGAAGGGCTCGTCGCCGGTGCCGGTCACTCCTGGCCCTCCCCGATCACGTTGACCTGCAGCGAGATCCGGGTGGCGCCGGCCTCCAGGCTCTTGCGCAGCAGGGCGTCCACGGCGGTGAGCACGGCGTCGGCGCCGCCCTCCGCCGTGTTGCCGAACGGGCCGACGTCCACCGCGTCCAGTTCGGCCGCCTCGACGACCTCGCGGGCGACCAGCGCGTGCGCGGGTGCCTCGTCGAGGTCGAAGGGCTCGGTCGTGAACTCCACTCTCAATCGCACGCGCTCAACCTAACGCCCTGTACGCATTTTCGGGCGGCCCTGTGGATTACGGCTTCGCCTCCCGGTCAGGCCTGGCCTCGCGGTCACGGCTGTGTCTGCCGTCCTTTGCGCAAGAAGGTCCGCAGCCGCCGCTCCGGCCAGGTGTTGATCACGTCGTCGCCGGTGAGCCAGCCGCGCTGGGCGGTGCCGATGCCGTAGCGCATGTTGGCCAGGTGGGGGACGGCGTGGGCGTCGCTGTTCACGGCGAACCGGACGCCGTGCCGCCGGGCCCGCAGGATGTCCTCGTCGCGCAGGTCGAGGCGGTCCGGGTGGGCGTTGATCTCCAGGGCGGTGCCGGTGCGGGCGCAGGCGGCGAAGACCGCGTCCAGGTCGGCGTCGATGCCGGGCCGCTTGCCGATGATGCGGGTGGTGGGGTGGCCGATGACGTTGACGTACGGGTTCTCGCAGGCCCGCACGATGCGCCTGGTCAGCGCCTCGCGGTCCTGGTTGAAGTGCGAGTGCACCGAGGCCACGCACAGGTCGAAGCCGGCCAGGAACTCCTTGGGCCAGTCCACCTCGCCGTCGGGGCCGATGTTCAGCTCGGTCCCGTGCAGCAGCCGCAGGCCGCCGCGCCTGCCGCGGGTGGCGTAGCTCCCGTCGAGCTCGCGTACGCGCTCGCGCTGGGCGAGCATCCGCTCGTCCGTCATGCGCTGCATGGCCATGTCCGGCGCGTGGTCGGTGATCGCGTAGTAGGCGTACCCGCGCGCGGCGGCCGCCTCGGCCATCTCCTCCAGCGTGGCGAGCCCGTCGGTGAGGTCGGTGTGGGTGTGCAGATCGCCCCGCAGGTCGGCCTCGGTCACCAGGTCGGGCAGCTCGTCGCGCAGCCCGGCCTCGATCTCCCCGCGGTCCTCGCGGAGGGTGGGCGGGATCCAGGGCAGGCCGAGGCGGGCGTACACCTCCTCCTCGGTCTCGGAGACGATCTTCTCGCCGCTCTCGACGTCGAAGAGCCCGTACTCGGAGAGCTTGAGCTTGTGGTGCACGGCCCGCTCACGGGTGCGGATGTTGTGGGCCTTGGAGCCGGTGAAGTACTGCAGGGCCGCGCCCCAGGAGTCCGGCGGTACGACACGCAGGTCGACGTTGAGGCCCTTGCTGGTGCGCACGGACGTCTTCTTCTCGCCCGTTCCGATGACCTCGGTGACGTACGGCAGCTCGGTGAACGCCTGCATGATCGGCGCCGACTTCCTGGCCGCGGCGAGGATGTCGATGTCGCCGATCGTCTCGCGCACCCGGCGCAGCGACCCGGCGTACGCGCACCGCAGGCAGCCCTTCACCGCGGACAGCGCGGCCACGATGTCGTCGGCGAGGTCCATCGCGACGTCGAGCTGGACGCGGCCGCCGGAGGACTGCAGGAGTTCGATGCCGTGGAGGATGTTCTCCTCGGTCTTCGGCCCGAAGCCCTTCAGGTCGCGCAGCCGTTCCTCGTGGATGGCGTCAGCGAGTTCGTCGACCGAGGAGATGCCCAGCTCCTCGTACACGGTCAGGGCCTTCTTCGGGCCGAGCGTGGGGATGGCCGTGAGGCGTCGGACCCCGGCGGGGATCTTCGCGCGCAGCTCCTCGACGGCGGAGACGCTGCCGTTGTCGAAGTACTCGAGGACCTTCTGGGCGATCGACTTCCCGACGTTCGGGATCTGCTGGAGGCCCTTGAGGTCGAGCGTGGAGACGTCGGCGTGGTGGCCGCCGACCGACCGGGCAGCCTTCTCGTAGACGCGTACCTTGAACGCGTCTCCTCCGGTGATCGAGATCAGGTCCGCGTACTCCTGGAGCAGCGCGGCGACCTCGTCGTTGGACCGGGCCACCTCTTCAGGGTAGGCACACCGACGGACGTGCCGCCCGTCCCCGTAGAGCAGTCGAGAGCAGCTCACAGGGAGGGGATCGGGACGTGGCAGGGCAGAGGGTCGGACGTGTCAGAGGTACGGCGGTCGCGGCGGCGGCGATGGCGGCGCTGACCGCGTCGCAGGCACCGGGGACGACCGAGGCGCGGGCCGCCGTGCCGGCTCGGGAGACCGCGGAGCACGGGCCGAGCGTGTCCGGTGACGCTCCGTACCGCACGGATCTTCCGCCGCTCACCCGCAGGCACAAGGGCACGCATGCGGGAACGGGCACGGCATCGGTGACCGGCGGCGCGGTGCCCGCCACCGTCTTCGCGGCCTACCGGCACGCCGAGGCCGAGCTCGCCCGCACCGCGCCCGGCTGCGGACTGCGCTGGCAGCTGCTGGCCGCCATCGGCCAGGTGGAGTCGGGGCAGGCGGGCGGCGGGCGGGTGACCTCGGACGGTACGACGGTGACGCCGATCCTGGGTCCGCGGCTGGACGGCGGCGCCTTCGCCGTCGTACGGGACACGGACGGTGGTGCGTACGACGGGGACGCGGTGTACGACCGGGCGGTGGGGCCGATGCAGTTCATCCCGTCGACGTGGGCGCGGTGGGGTGCGGACGGGAACGGCGACGGGCGGTCCGACCCCGACAACGTCTTCGACGCGGCGCTCGCTGCGGGGCGGTATCTGTGCGCGGCCGGGCGGGACCTGTCCGAGGCCGCCGGGCTGGACCGGGCGATCCTCGGCTACAACCACTCGGCGGCGTATCTGCGGACGGTGCGGGCCTGGTACGCGTACTTCATGGAGGGGCATCGGGTGGTGCCGGACGGTTCGACGGGTCCGGCGGATCCGGCGGTACGGTCCTCGACGCGCCCCGAGCCCTCACGGCCGAAGCCGGCCTCGAAGCCGAAACCGTCCCCTCGCCCGAGCGCCACGCCCTCCCCGGCCCCGGCCCCCTCCGCCCCGGTCTCGCCGACCCCCTCCAACTCCCGCCCGGCGAGCGGGAGTACGGCGGAACCGGTCGCCCCCGTACCCACCCCGAGCATCGACCTCCCCGTCGGTGACGTGCTCCCCAGCACCGGCCTCTGACCAGTAACGGCGCGGACTCGATGGCCTCCTCCCCCTCCACAACCGCGGCTACCCGGCGGTAATGTCGCCACCCGCCGGACCGGGACACCGGCGGGTGAGCGCGAAGGGGCCCTCATGGCGACGGAGATGCCTGCGGAGATGGATGCCGCCGACGAGCGTTGGCAGCGGATGTGGAGCCACCGCGAGCAGTTGCTCAAGGTGGCCCGGCGCAGGTCGATGAGCCAGGAGGACGCCGAGGACGCCGTGCACGAGGCGATGCTGCGTGCGGCGGAGCGGCCGAATCTGGACGACGAGCGGCTCGGTGCGTGGCTGACGACGGTGACGATGCGGTTGTGCGTCGACCGGTACCGGCAGGTCAACCGTGAGGCCGAGGTCCACGTCAGCCCGACGCTGATCGCGCCCGGTCCGGTGCCGGTGGAGGAGGCGGTGTGCGACAGGGCGGAGGCGAAGTGGCTGGCGGTGCGCAGCGGTGAGCTGCCCGCACGGCAGGCGGAGGCACTGTGGCTGAAGTCCGAGGACCTGGACGTCGGCCAGGTCGCGGTGAAGATGGGGCTCAGCTACCGCACGGTCGAGTCGCTGCTGGCCCGGGCCCGGCGAACCCTGCGCAACTCCCTGGCGGCCACGCTCGGGTTCCTTCTGTTCCTGCTCGGCCGCGGGCGCCTCAAGGCCGGCGGCAAGGCGCAGGCCGTGGCGGTCGCGTCTACGGCGGCGACGCTGGCGGTGGCGGGGTTCGTGCTGCCGTACGCACTGGACGGGGGCGGCGGCACCACGACGGCTCCGCATCCGTCGGTGGCTCCCGGCGCGGGGGCCCTGCGGACCGACAGCACCGGCACGAGTCAGGCGCGGCGGTCACCGGCCCCCTCGGCCACGTCGGCCACTCCCCCGGCGGCCGGGCCGCCCGGCGACGGAACGCCGGTGGTGCCGTTGTCGGTCCCGCCTCTGCCGGAGGTCTCGGCGCCGACGGTCCCGAAGGTGCCGGGGGTACCCAGCGTGCCCACGGTGTCCGGACTACCGAAGGTGACGAATCTCCCCGACCTGCCCACCACGCCGGTCGAGTCCACCGTCCCCACCCCCGCGGCACCGTCCACCTCGCTGCCGACCCCCACCCTGAGCACGGTCCCGTCGGTCCCGTAGACCCGCCCGAAACGGCCCCACAGGCCCGCCCGAACCGGTCCCGCTGCCCGCCCGAAACGGCCCCGCAGTCCTGTCCGAACGATCGCACAGGCCCGCCCGAACGGTCCTGTAGCGCCGGCCGAAACGGCCCGCAGTCCCGTGCGAATCGATCGCACAGGCGCGCCGGAACCGGTCCCGCTGACCCGCCCGACCGATCCTGCAGGCCCGCCCGAACGGTGATGGTGTCCCGCCGAGTGGTGTAGCGCCGATCGCGGCGAAAGCCCAGGTCGCGGGCCGGGTTCAACGCCCGCCGACCGCCGAGACCTGACGGCGCATCAATCAAAGATGCTTGCGGCTCGGCGTCGCCGATGGTGAATGCGGCGTTCGCCAAGGCCAGGGCTGTGGACCTCCGCGCCGGTGGCGGCGACTACGACCTCTATCTGATGGTGAGTCAGGGGTTGCGGGTACCGAGCCGACCGATGGTGTGCGCGACCTGCGTCTTCGCCTTTATCGCGGCTACACCACATGGTGGGGCGCGACCCGAACGGTCCCGTAGCGCCGGCCGAAACGGCCCGCAGTCCCGCCCGAACCGATCCCACAGGCCCGCCCGAACCGGTCCCGCTGACCCGCCCGACCGATCCTGCAGGCCCGCCCGAACGGTCCCGTAGCGCCGGCCGAAACGGCCCGCAGTCCCGCCCGAACCGATCCCACAGGCCCGCCCGACCGATCCTGCAGGCCCGCCCGAACCGGTCCCGCTGACCCGCCCGACCGAACCTGCAGACCCGCCCGAAACGGCCCCCGTAGACCCGCCCGTATCCGCCGCGCAAGCGCACACATCGATCCCGCCGGCCCTCCCGCTCCGCCTCGCGGGCGGCCCGAACCGACCCGCAGCGCCCCCACAGGCCCCGCCCGAATCGATCCCACAGGCCACCCGACCATTCCCTCGGGCTCCCTCGAAGCGGTTCTGTAACCCCTCGCGCATCCATCGCCGGCCACACACCTCGATCCCGCAGACCCACCCACTCCACCCCACGAACCCCGCCCGAACCGAACCGCAGCGCCCCCACAGACCCCGCCCGAACCGACCCACAGAACCCCCACAGACCCCGCCCCAATTCGGCCCCGCAGACCCACCCGAAAAAAATCCCCCTCCCGAGCGACGGACCCCCCACCCCTCCCCGTAGAGCAGATGTCGGAGCAGCTCCAGGGGCCGAGAGGTGGACCGGATGGGTGTCGAGATCTGTGTGGAAGGGCTGACCAAGTCCTTCGGGCACCAGGTCATCTGGCAGGACGTGTCGCTGACGCTGCCCGCCGGGGAGGTCTCGGTCATGCTCGGCCCCTCCGGCACGGGCAAGTCGGTGTTCCTCAAGACGCTCGTCGGGCTGCTGAAGCCGGACCGCGGCAGCGTGCGCATCGCGGGGCGGGACATCACGAGGCTTCGCGAGCACGAACTGTACGAGGTGCGGAAGCTGTTCGGCGTGCTGTTCCAGGACGGCGCACTGTTCGGCTCGATGAATCTCTACGACAACATCGCGTTCCCGCTGCGCGAGCACACCCGCAAGTCCGAGAGCGCGATCCGGCACATCGTGCTGGAGAAGATGGACATGGTCGGGTTGATCGGATCCGAGGAGAAGCTGCCCGGTGAGATATCCGGCGGGATGCGGAAGCGGGCGGGACTGGCCCGGGCCCTGGTGCTCGATCCCGAGATCATCCTCTTCGACGAGCCCGACTCCGGCCTCGATCCCGTCCGCGTCGCCTATCTCAACCAGCTCATCGTCGACCTCAACGCGCAGATCGACGCGACCTTCCTGATCGTCACCCACGACATCGCCTCCGCCCGCCAAGTCCCCGACAACATCGGCCTGTTGTTCCGGCGCGAGCTGGTCATGTTCGGGCCGCGGGAGGAGCTGCTGACCAGTGACGAGCCGGTCGTGCGGCAGTTCCTGAACGGGCGGATGCAGGGCCCGATCGGCATGGCGGAGGAGAAGGACGCCGCCCAGGTCGAGCAGGAGCTGGCCCAACTGGGCAACGGCACACAGACTCCCGGCAGCCAGGCTCTGACTCCCCGCCTGCTGCCGGGTCCAGGCATCCTGCGACCGCCCCGCTGGGACGCGATCGCGGAACGGGAAGCGGAGTTGCGGCGCCGGAAGGCGGTGGCGGACGTATGAGACTGTCACCGACCGGAGCACTGCGGCAGTCGGGGAACCTGTTCGCGATGGCGCTGGACGTCGTCCGGACGATGCCCCGACGGCCGTTCCAGGCAAGGGAGTTCATCCAGCAGGCATGGTTCGTCGCGAGCGTCACCATCCTGCCGACGGCTCTTGTCTCCATCCCCTTCGGGGCCGTCATCGCGCTGCAGATCGGCAGTCTGACGCGACAGCTCGGCGCCCAGTCCTTCTCGGGCGCCGCCTCGGTCCTCGCCGTGCTGCGCGAGGCCTCGCCGATCGTCACCGCGCTGCTGATCGCGGGCGCGGGCGGCACGGCGATCTGCGCGGACCTCGGGGCACGGAAGATCCGCGAGGAGATCGACGCGATGCAGGTCCTCGGCATCGACCCCGTCCACCGGCTGGTCGTCCCGCGGGTGCTCGCGTCCATGGTCGTCGCCGTACTGCTCAACGGCCTGGTGTCCGTGGTCGGCGTCGCCGGCGGCTACTTCTTCAACGTCGTTCTGCAGAACGGCACTCCGGGCGCCTACCTCGCCTCCTTCACCACGCTCGCGCAGCTCTCCGACCTGTGGGCGGCCGAGATCAAAGCACTCGTCTTCGGGGCGATCGCGGCGATCGTCGCCTCGTACAAGGGACTTACCGCGAAGGGCGGTCCGAAGGGTGTGGGCGACGCCGTGAACCAGTCGGTGGTGATCACCTTCATGTTGCTGTTCGTGACGAACTTCGTGATGACCGCGGTGTACTTCCAAGTCGTCCCGCAGAGGGGCTGAGGCATGGCGCTGTTCGACAGTCTTGAGGCGCTGGGGCGCCAACTTTCCTTCTACGGCCGCTCGTTGGCGTGGACGGGCCGCACCCTTCGGCGCTACAAGAAGGAGATCCTGCGGCTGCTCGCCGAGGTGAGCTTCGGCCGCGGCGCCCTCGCGGTCGTGGGCGGCACGGTCGGCGTCATCGCGTTCCTGTCGTTCTTCACCGGCACGGAGGTGGGCCTGCAGGGATACGCCGCGCTCAACCAGCTAGGCACCTCCAACTTCGTGGCGTTCCTGTCGGCGTACTTCAACACCCGCGAGATCGCACCCCTGGTGGCCGGACTCGCGCTCTCCGCGACGGTCGGCGCGGGCTTCACCGCCCAGCTCGGCGCGATGCGGATCAGCGAGGAGACCGACGCCCTGGAGGTCATGGGCGTGCCCTCGCTGCCGTTTCTCGTCACCACGCGGATGATCGCCGGTTTCGTCGCCGTGATCCCGCTGTACGTGATCGGTCTGCTGTCCTCGTACCTCGCCGCCCGCACCATCACCACCGGCTACTACGGCCAGTCGGCGGGCACCTACGACCACTACTTCTCGCAGTACCTGCCACCGGTCGACGTCCTGTGGTCCTTCGGCAAGGTGCTCGTCTTCGCCGTCCTGATCATCCTCGTGCACTGCTTCTACGGCTACTACGCGAGCGGCGGCCCGGCGGGCGTCGGCGTCGCGGTGGGCCGCGCGGTGCGGACCTCGATCGTGGCGATCAACGTCCTTGACTTCTTCCTGTCGCTCGCGATCTGGGGCGCCAACACGACCGTACGGATTGCGGGGTGAGCCGTATGAGGGTGCTGAGACTGCGGTTGTACGGCGTGGTGTTCCTCGCCGTCCTCGCGCTGCTGCTGTCGCTGTCCGTCGCCGTGTACCGGCAGGCGTTCACCCCGGTCGTGCGGATCAAGCTGGAGGCCGACAGCCTCGGCAACCAGCTCGACCCGCGCGCCGACGTCAAGCTGCGCGGCCTGCTGGTCGGCGAGGTGCGTTCGGTGCACGCCGACGGGACGAAGGCGACGCTCGACATCGCGCTCAAGCCGCAGTACGTCGCCGACATCCCCTCCGACGTGCGGGCACGCCTGCTGCCGAAGACGCTGTTCGGCGAGAAGTACGTCGACCTGGTCGCGCCCGCGCACACCTCGGCCCGGTCCATCCGCGCCGGCGATGTCATCACCCAGGACCGCACCCGCGTCGGCATCGAGGTGCAGCAGCTGATGAACGACCTGCTGCCGCTGCTGCGGACCGTGCAGCCCGGCAAGCTCAACGCCACGCTCTCCGCCTTCGCCACCGCCCTCGAGGGCCGCGGCGACCGGATCGGCGACAACCTCACACGCGTGGAGGCCTATCTGCACCGCCTCAATCCCCATCTGCCCTCCCTCACCGAGGACTTCGCCCGTCTGGCCGACGTCGCGGAGGTGTACGGCGATGCGGCCCCCGACTTGATGGACATCCTGCGCAACACCGTCACCACCAGCCGCACGCTGGTCGAGGAGCGGGACCGGCTCGCGAGCGCGCTCACCACGACGGCGACGGTCGCGGACACCGCGGACGACTTCCTCGACGCGAACGGCGACCGGCTGATCACCCTCGGCCGCGTCTCCCGCCCCACCCTGGAGCTCTTCGCCCGTTACTCCCCCGAGTACCCGTGCCTCCTGGCCGGCCTGGTCCACGAGGAACAGGCCTCCGATCAGGCCTTCCGGGGCGCCAAGATGCACATCACGCTCGAAGTCGTACGTCAGCAGGGCGCGTACCAGCCCGGCGAGGAGCCGCAATACGGCGAGCACTCGGGGCCGAACTGCCGTGATCTGCCCAGCCCGCAGGTGCCGTCCCCCGGAACGCACCTCAACGACGGCTCGAAGCAAGGGAGTTCGTCCCTGCTCGGCGTCTCCGCCACCCGGGCCGAGCAGCGGGCCGTCGACTCGCTGGTGTCGCCGGTGATGGGCGTGCCGGCCGACGAGGTGCCGCCGGTCGCCACGCTGCTGTTCGGGCCGATGGCGCGTGGGACGGCGGTGAGTGTGGCATGAGGACCACCCCGGCCCGGCAGACCGCGGCTCCCCTCGTCAAGTTCAGCGTCTTCGCGCTGGTCACGATCGCGGCGACGGCCCTGCTGGCCGCCACCATCGTCAACGTCTCCTTCACCCCCGAGCGCACGTACCGTGCCGTCTTCAGCGATGTCACCGGCCTGGAGAAGGGCGACGACATCCGGGTCGCCGGGGTGCGGGTCGGCGAGGTCGAGGGCATCCGGATCAAGGACCGGACGCTGGCGGAGATCACCTTCACCGTCGGCGCGGACCGGCCGCTGCTCACCAGCACCCATGCGGTCATCCGCTACCGGAACCTGGTCGGACAGCGGTACGTCGCCCTGACCGAGGGCGTGGGCGACGGCACCCGGCTGAGGCCCGGCGCCACCATCCCGCTGAAGCGCACGCAGCCCGCGCTGGACCTCAACGCCCTGCTGAACGGCTTCAAGCCGCTGTTCGCCGCGCTCAGCCCGCAGGACGTCAACCAGCTCGCCACCGAGATCATCAAGACGCTGCAGGGCGAGGGCGGCACCGTCAACAGCCTTCTGGTGCACACCGCTTCGCTCACCACGACGCTCGCCGACCGCGACAAGCTGATCGGCTCGGTGATCGACAACCTCAACACCGTGCTGGGGACGCTCGACAAGCGCGGCACCCGCTTCTCCGGGCTGCTCAAGCAGCTGCGGCGGGTGATCTCCGGACTGTCCGCCGACCGCAAGCCGATCGGCGAGTCGCTGGTGAACATCGGCGATCTGACGGACGCCACCTCGGGGCTGCTGACGGACGCGCGGCCGCCGCTGAAGGACGACATCGCCCGACTGACCGATCTCACCGGGACGTTGAACGACAACGAGAAGACCGTGGAGGGCGTGCTGAAGCGGCTGCCGAACAAGCTCAACGCACTGACGGGGACCGCGTCGTACGGATCGTGGTTCAACTTCTACCTCTGCGACTTCGACGGCCGGATCGTGCTGCCGAAGACGAAGCAGGTGCTGACCCCCGACATGCATGTGGCGAGGGCGAGGTGCGGATCGTGACGCGCAAGCAGCGCCCGGAGCCCCTGATGAAGGTGCGCATCGACCCGCCGAAGCTACGGCTGCCCCAGCGAGCCCCCCGGCCTCGCAAGCCGGAACCCCTGATGAGGGTCCGCATCGACCCGCCGAAGCTGCCCAGACCACGGCTTCCCCGGCGGGCACCACGCCCCGGCAAGCCGCAGCCGAAGCCGCAGCCTCAGCCTCAGCCTCAGCCGATGATGAAGGTCCGCATCGATCCGCCCAGGCTGCCCCGCATACGGCTCCGGCGCCCCCGCCTGATCCCGTTCCGTGAGCGCAATCCGGTCGTCATCGGCGCCGTAGGCCTCACCGTCCTCGCGCTGCTGACGGTGGCCGCGTTCAACGCCGACAGCCTCCCCTTCATCGGCGACGGCAAGACCTACAGCGCGGCCTTCTCGGAGGCCGGCGGTCTCAAGCCCGGCGACGAGGTGCGGATCGCCGGGGTGAAGGTCGGCAAGGTCGAGGACGTCGACCTGGACGGCGACCACGTCAAGGTGACCTTCAAGGTCAAGGGCGACCCGGCTTTCGGCACCGAGACCGGTGCGTCGATCCGAGTCAAGACGATCCTCGGCGCGAAGTACCTGGCCCTGCAGCCGAAGGGGCCGGGCCAGTTGAGCCCCGGCAGCGAGATCCCGCTGCGGCGCACGGTGGCGGCGTACGACGTCGTGCAGGCCTTCAGCGACCTCACCACCACCTCGGAGAAGGTCGACACCGAGCAGCTGGCGAAGGCCATGGACACCATCTCCACCACCTTCCAGGACTCGCCCGCCGAGGTACGCGCGTCCATCAAGGGCCTGTCGCGGATCTCCCGCACGGTGGCCTCGCGCGACAAGGCCCTCGGTGAACTCCTCGACCACGCCAACGGCACCACCGGCGTACTCGCCGACCGTTCCAAGGACTTCACCGCCCTCGTCAAGGACGGCAACAGCCTGTTCAAGGAGATCAGCAAGCGCCGTACGGCGATCCACAAGCTGCTGAAGACCTCGGCCACGCTCGGCATCGAGCTCTCCGGCCTGGTCGACGACAACGACAAGGAGATCGGGCCCGCCCTCAAGGGCCTGAACCGTGTGGTGCAGATGCTCGAACGCAACCAGTCCAGCCTGGACCGCAGCGTGAAGCTGCTCGCGCCGTACGTCCGGGTCTTCACCAACACCCTCGGAAACGGCCGCTGGTTCGACTCTTACGTCCAGAACCTCGTCGCCGCTCCGGTGGTCCCGAAGACGGGAGGGGGGCAGTGAGGAGGAACCTGGTTCTGGTCACCGTCGTGGCGCTGATCGCCGCCCTCACCTACGCGCTGTGGCCGCGGTCCGAGAAGGTCCACGTCACCGCGTACTTCCCGCGCACGGTCGGCATCTACCCCGGCTCGGACGTCCGTGTCCTCGGCGTGAGGATCGGCGAGGTCAAGACGATCACGCCCGAGGGCGACCGGGTGCGCGTCGAGTTCGAGTACGACGAAGGGCGCAAGGTCCCCGCCGACGCGAAGGCCGCGATCATCAACTCCTCGGTGGTCAGCGACCGTTACGTGCAACTGCTGCCGGTGTACCGGAAGGGCCCGGTCCTGCGGAACGGCGCCGTCATCCCCGAGAAGCGCACCGCAGTACCCGTGGAACTGGACCGCGTCTTCGACAGCCTGCACACCACGGCGGACGCCCTCGGTCCCAAGGGCGCCAACAAGGACGGCTCCCTGTCGCGGCTGCTCGGGGTCAGTGCCGACAACCTCGACGGACAGGGCGAGAACCTCAACCAGACGGTCCAGGACCTCTCGCAGGCGGTCACCACGCTGTCCGACGGCCGCACGGACCTGTTCGGCACGGTGCGGAACCTGCAGGTGTTCACCGCGGCGCTGGCGGCCGACGACAAGAGCGTGCGGTCGTTCAACACCAGCCTCGCCAAGGTCGCCCAGCAGCTCGCGGGCGAGCGCAAGGACCTCGCGGCGGCGCTCGCGAACCTCGCCACGGCGCTGGGTGACGTGTCCGCCTTCGTGAAGGAGAACAAGAAGTCGCTGACCTCGGACGTGAAGGGCCTCAGCAAGGTGACCAAGGTGCTCGTCACCCAACGGGCCGCGCTGGACGAGCTGTTGACGGTCGCGCCCGTCGGCCTGTCCAACCTGAACAACACCTACAACCCGTCCTCCGGCACCCTCGACACCCGCAACAACGCCCAGCAGGCCCAGGATCCGGCCTCGCTCCTGTGCTCCCTGCTCAAGACGGCGGGCGAGACAGGCGGCAAGAACCCCGACTGCAAGGAGCTGACGAAACTCTTCGACTCCCTGCCCGAACTTCCCACGCAGGGCACCGCGGTGACGGGCACGACCGACAGGACGCTCGGCGGGATCCTGGGGGCGAGCGCATGAGCATACGACGCAAGGCGGGAACCTTCGCCTGGGCGGCGGTCGGCTCGCTGCTGCTGTCCGGCTGCGAGTTCAACGGCTGGTACGACGTCCCGCTGCCCGGCGGCGCCGCCGACGACGGGCACGCGTACCACGTCACCGTCGAGTTCCGTGACGTCCTGGACCTGGTGCCGCAGTCGGCGGTGAAGGTCGACGACGTCACGGTGGGCGCGGTCGAGAAGGTGCAGCTGGACGGCTGGCACGCGCGCGTACGGCTGCGGGTCGCCGACTCGGTGAAGCTGCCCGCCAACGCGGTCGCGGAACTGCGGCAGACCAGCCTGCTCGGCGAGAAGTACGTGGCGCTCGCCGCCCCCACCGGCACGGCCCCCGTGGGCCGGCTGCGCGACGGCGACCGCATCCCGCTGTCCCGCAGCGGCCGCAACCCGGAGGTCGAGGAGGTGCTGTCCGCGCTGTCCGCGCTGCTCAACGGCGGTGGTGTGGCCCAGCTCAAGACGATCACCGTGGAGCTGAACAAGGCCCTGGACGGCCGGGAGAACCGGGTCCGGTCGCTACTGAAGGAGCTGAACACGTTCGTCGGCGGACTGGACGAACAGAAGGCGGACATCGTCCGCGCGATCAAGGCCGTCGACCGGCTCGCGGGGCGGCTCGGCAAGGAGAAGAAGACCATCGCCAAGGCCGTCGACACTATGCCGCCCGCGCTGAAGGTCCTGGCCGGCGAGCGGCGCAACCTGACGAAGATGCTCACCGCACTGTCGAAGCTCGGCAAGACCGGCACCAAGGTGGTCGAGGCCTCGCACGACGACACGGTCGCGAACCTCAAGAAGCTCCGGCCGATCCTGCAGCAGCTGAACAAGGCGGGCAGCGACCTGCCCAACTCCCTCGAGTTGCTGACCACTTACCCGTTCCCGCGCAACGCCACCGAGGCGGTGAAGGGCGACTACGTCAACCTCCATCTCACCGCGGACCTCGACCTCGCGGACCTGTACGGGAACGTAGCGGGCGGCAACTCCGGTGGGGACAAGGGTGGTTCGCAGACGCCGAGCACCCCCGACGTGCCGGATCTCCCGGACGTCCCGGACCTGCCGAGCGTCCCCACACCGACCGCGCTGCCGAGCGCGCCGGGCCTGCCGACCCCCTCGGCCTCCTCGGGCGGCGGCGACGTGCTGTGCCCGCCCGTGTGCACAAGCGCCTACGCCACCGGCGCCCGCGCACCCGAGGGGATCGACCTCGCGCTCGCCGAGCTGATGCTGAAGGGGGTCCAGCCGTGATCACCCGTACCGTCAAGGCACAGTTGCTCGCCTTCGCCGCCGTCACCGCCGTCGGGGTGTCGTACGTCGGCGCCGAGTACACCGGCCTGGTGGACAGCCTCCTGGACCGCGGCTACACCGTGCGGGCCGACTTCGCCGACTCCGGGGGCATCTTCCCGGGCGCCGAGGTCACCTACCGCGGGGTGCCGGTGGGCCGCGTCGGCAAGCTGGGGCTGACCGGCGACGACGGTGTGTCGGTCGCCCTCGACATCAAGGACGGGGCGCCGCGCATCCCGGCGGACACCCTCGCCGTGGTCGCGAACCGCTCGGCGGTGGGCGAGCAGTACGTCGACCTGCAGCCGCGCACCTCCCACGGCCCCTACCTCCTCGACGGCAGCGCCATCCCACGCGGCAGCACCCGGGTGCCGCTGCCCACCACCGACCTCGTCCTCAGCCTGGACCGGCTGGTGAACTCCGTCGGCAAGGACGATCTCCGGGTCACCGTCGACGAGTTGGGCAAGGCCTTCAACGGCACCGGCCCCGACCTGAGCCGCCTGGTGGACTCCGGCAACGCGCTCGTCGAGTCGGCGTCCGACTCGCTCCCCCAGACGATCTCTCTGATCGAGGACTCCCGGAAGGTCCTCAAGACGCAGGCCGACCAGGGCTCGTCCATCAAGTCGTTCGCGCACGATCTGGCGCTGCTCACCGAACAGTTGAAGTCGAGCGACGGGGACCTGCGCAAGCTGATCGGCAACGCCGCGCCGGCCGCGCAGGAGGTCAACTCCCTGCTGAAGTCGACCGGTCCGCAGCTTTCGGTCCTGCTGGCCAACCTGATCAGCGGCGGCCAGGTCACGCTGGCCCACCTGCCCGGCGTCGAGCAGGCGCTCGTCACCTTCCCGGCGCTGGTCTCGGGCAGCTACACGGTCGTCCCGGGCGACGGAACCTTCCACTTCGGCCTTGTGGTGAACGCCGACGACCCGGCGCCGTGCACCCAGGGATACGGCACGACCCGGCGGGACCCCTCGGACACCGGCACGCGCGCGGCGAACACCGACGCGCGCTGCACCGCCCCGCGCGGCAGCAAGACCTCGGTGCGGGGTGCGCAGAACGCCCCCGGCGCACGCTCCGCTTCGGGCGGCGCGAACCAGGCGGCGTACGTCACGCCGTACGACCCGGAGACCGGCACCGCGACCGGCCCGGACGGAAGGCCCGTCGAGATCGGCTCGACGGGCGGCCAGCAGACGGTGTTCGGAAAGGAGTCGTGGCAATGGCTGCTAGTCGGTCCTATGGCCTGACCGTGAAGGAACTCGGCGGGAACGGGAAGGCACTCACGGTCGGACTCGTCGTGGCGACCCTCCTGACCACGGCAGCCGCTCTCTGGCTGAGCCTGCGCCTCTACGACCAGCACGAGAAGGACATGCGGCGCCAGGACATCCTGTCCGCCGCCCGCCAGTCCGCGCTGAACTTCACCTCGCTCGACTACCGGCACTACGACCGGGACAGCGCCAACGTCCTCGAGAGCGCCACCGGCGACTTCAGGAAGCAGTTCAGCGCGCAGACCCAGGACCTGACCAAGCTCGTCGCCGAGAACAAGTCGGTCTCCGAGGGGCAGGTCCTCGACGCCGGCATCGTCCGCTCCGACGCGCACTCGGCCCGCGTCCTGGTGGTCGCCGACAGCAAGGTCACCAACACCGCCGTGCCCAAGGGGGAGGCCCGCACCTATCGGCTGCAGCTCGACCTGGTCCACCGGGACGGGCGCTGGCTGACCTCCGACGTCGAGTTCGTGGGCTGACCCGCGCCACCGGTCACGCACCACCAGTGAGGAGTACGACGATGGCGAACCCGACAGCCCGCAGCCGCGCGATGAACGCGGCCGCCCGCGCGGCGGCCAAGCGCACCCGGCGGGTCGAGGACCCGAAGCAGCCCGAGGAACCGCTCACCGGGCGCACCCTGACGATCGACCCGCCGGCCGCGGACGGCTGGGAGGACCCGCCGGAGCCGTCACCCGAGGACCTGACGGACGAGGCGCCGGCCCGCCCGTCCCGGCGGTGGCTGCTCACCGCGGTTCTCGGCGCCCTCCTCGTCATGGGCCTGGTCGCGGTCTCGGTGCTCGGCTGGCAGTACGGGCAGGAGCGGCGCACCGAGAGCGCCCGTACGCAGGCCCTCACGGCCGCGCGGAAGGCGGCGCCGGTCGTGCTGTCGTACGACTACCGGCATCTGGACCGCGACTTCACCCGGGCGCGTGAGCGGCTGACCGGGCGCTTCCGGGACGAGTACGGGAAGACGACGGCGAGTGTGGTCGGGCCGACGGCGAAGAAGTACCACGGGGTGGTGAAGGCGTCGGTCACCGCGGCCTCCGTCGTCTCGGCGGCACCGGACAGGGTCACCGTCCTGCTCTTCGTCAACCAGGTCACGCAGAGCACCCAGGTCTCGGGCTCCCGCCTGGACCTGAACCGGGTGCGGATGACGATGAGCCGTACCTCCGACGGCTGGAAGGTGAGCGCCGTGGACGCGCTCTGATCAGCCTCTTCGGCCCGCCCCCGCGCCCTCCGCGCGGGGGCATTTTTGTGTGCGCTCTCTTGACAGGCCTCCCTCACCGCAGGCAGTCTTCCATTAAGCAGAAACGAACTTCCGCAATACGGAATAACAAGAACCACCACGGAAGGGAGCGCCGACCCCAATGGGATTCGACGACCAGCGCTTCAACGTCAACCTGTCGATCCTCTTCACGGAACTCCCGCTCCTGGAGCGCCCCGCGGCCGCCGCCGCGGCGGGCTTCACCGCGGTCGAGCTGTGGTGGCCCTGGGTCGACTCCCCCACCCCCGAGCAGTCCGAGCTCGACGCCCTGAAGAAGGCGATCGAGGACGCGGGCGTCCAGCTCACCGGCCTGAACTTCTACGCCGGACAGCTTCCGGGCCCGGACCGCGGCGCCCTGTCGATCCCCGGCGAGGAGTCGGAGAAGTTCCGCGCCAACATCGACGTGGCCGCGGACTTCGCCCAGTCGCTCGGCACCAAGGCGCTCAACGCGCTGTACGGCAACCGCGTCGAGGGCGTCGACCCGGCCGAGCAGGACGCGCTGGCACTGGAGAACCTGGTGCTCGCGGCGCGGGCCGCCGACCGTATCGGGGCGGTCCTTCTGATCGAGACCCTGAACAAGCCGGAGTCGCCGCTCTACCCGCTGGTGAGCGCCCCGGCCGGCATCGGCATCGTCGACAAGGTCAACGAGGCGACGGGGCTGGGCAACGCGAAGTTCCTCATGGACCTCTACCACCTGTCCATGAACGGCGAGGACCTCCCGTCGGTGATCGAGCGGTACGCGGCGAAGACGGGCCACGTCCAGATCGCCGACAACCCGGGCCGCGGAGCGCCGGGCACGGGCTCGCTGCCCCTCGAAGACCTCCTCGACCAGCTGAAGAAGGCGGGTTACGACGGCTGGGTCGGCCTCGAGTACAAGCCGGGCGACCGCCCGAGCGCCGAGGCCTTCGACTGGCTGTCCCGCTGACCCCCGTACCGAAAGGCACACCCCCGTCATGAGCAACTCTCCCGCAGCTTCTTCCCACCCGACCCGCCCGGCGATTGCCTGGATCGGCCTCGGCATCATGGGCTCCCCCATGTCCGAGAACCTGATCAAGGCGGGTTACGACGTCACCGGCTTCACCCTGGAGCAGGACAAGCTGGACCGCCTGGCCGCCGCCGGCGGCACCGTGGCCGGTTCGATCGCCGAGGCCGTGAAGGACGCCGACGTGATCGTCACGATGGTGCCCGCGTCGCCGCAGGTCGAGGCCATCTCGTACGGCCCCGACGGCATCCTTGAGAACGCCAGGTCCGGCGCGCTGCTGATCGACATGTCGTCCATCACGCCGCAGACCTCGGTCGACCTGGCAAAGGCCGCCAAGGACAAGGGTGTTCGGGTGCTCGACGCGCCCGTGTCCGGCGGTGAGGCCGGTGCGATCGAGGCCGTGCTGTCCATCATGGTCGGCGGAGAGCAGGCCGACTTCGACATCGCGAAGCCGATCTTCGAGGCGCTCGGCAAGACCATCGTGCTGTGCGGTCCGCACGGCTCCGGGCAGACCGTGAAGGCCGCCAACCAGCTGATCGTCGCCGTGAACATCCAGGCGTGCGCCGAGGCCGTGGTCTTCCTGGAGAAGTCCGGCGTGAACCTCAAGGCGGCGCTGGACGTCCTCAACGGCGGCCTCGCCGGCTCCACCGTGCTGACGCGCAAGAAGGACAACTTCCTTCAGCGCGACTTCAAGCCCGGCTTCCGCATCGACCTGCACCACAAGGACATGGGCATCGTCACCGACGCCGCCCGCAACGTCGGCGCCGCCCTGCCGGTCGGTGCCGTGGTCGCCCAGCTGGTGGCCAGCCTGCGCGCGCAGGGCGACGGCGGCCTGGACCACTCGGCCCTGCTGCGGGCCGTCGAGCGCCTGTCCGGCGCCCGGCTCTGAGCCGGCGCCCGTAGAAGCTTCCGGGCGGTGCCACCGCTGACATCTGTCCTGTCGCGCCCAGGCGGCGGCACCGCCCGGAAACCACTTCAACAAACTGTTGACGTTCCTCTCGTCCCGAACTTAGGCTCCACAAAGCGGAAACAGTTTTCCGCTGCCACCCGCACGGAAGGTCCACGATGTCGAAGCGCGTGCTCACCACCGAGTCCGGCGCCCCGGTCGCCGACAACCAGAACTCAGCCTCCGCCGGCGCCGGCGGCCCGCTCCTGCTCCAGGACCAGCACCTCCTGGAGAAGCTGGCGCGCTTCAACCGCGAGCGCATCCCGGAGCGCGTGGTGCACGCCCGCGGCTCGGGCGCGTACGGCTACTTCGAGGTGACCGACGACGTCACCGGCTTCACGTACGCCGACTTCCTGAGCAGCGTCGGCAGGCGCACCGAGGTGTTCCTGCGCTTCTCGACCGTGGCCGACTCGCTCGGCGGCGCGGACGCGGTGCGCGACCCGCGTGGCTTCGCGGTCAAGTTCTATACGGAAGAGGGCAATTACGACCTCGTAGGGAACAACACCCCGGTGTTCTTCATCAAGGACCCCATCAAGTTCCCGGACTTCATCCACTCGCAGAAGCGCGACCCGTTCACGGGCCGTCAGGAGCCGGACAACGTCTGGGACTTCTGGGCGCACGCCCCCGAGGCCACGCACCAGGTGACCTGGCTGATGGGCGACCGCGGCATCCCGGCGTCGTACCGCCACATGAACGGTTACGGCTCACACACCTACCAGTGGACGAACGCCGAGGGCGAGGCCTTCTTCGTCAAGTACCACTTCAAGACCAACCAGGGTGTGCGGTCCCTGTCGTCCGAGCAGGCGGCCGAGATCGCGGGCAAGGACGCGGGCTCGCACCAGACGGACCTGCTGCAGGCGATCGAGCGGGGCGTGAACCCGTCCTGGACCCTCTACGTCCAGGTCATGCCGGCGGCCGAGGCGGCGGACTACCGCTTCAACCCCTTCGACCTCACCAAGGTGTGGCCGCACAAGGACTACCCGCTGCAGCGCGTGGGCCGCCTGGTCCTCGACCGCAACCCGGACAACGTCTTCGCCGAGGTCGAGCAGGCCGCGTTCTCCCCGAACAACTTCGTGCCGGGCATCGGTCCTTCGCCGGACAAGATGCTCCAGGGCCGCCTGTTCGCCTACGCGGACGCCCACCGCTACCGCCTGGGCGTCAACCACACCCTGCTGGCGGTCAACGCCCCGAAGGCGACGACCGCGCAGAACTACGGCCGCGACGGCTTCATGGCCACCAACTCCCAGGGCCGCGGCGCCAAGAACTACGAGCCGAACTCGTACGACGGCCCGGCGGAGACCGGCCGCGCGCTGTCCGCCCCGCTGGCGATCAGCGGGTGGACCGGCACCCACGAGGCCCCGCAGCACACCAAGGACGACGACTTCTTCCAGGCGGGCGAGCTGTACCGCCTGATGTCCGAGGACGAGAAGTCCCGTCTGATCGCCAACATCGCCGGCGGCCTCTCGAAGGTCTCCCGCGACGACGTGATCGAGAAGAACCTGGCCCACTTCCACGCCGCCGACCCGGAGTACGGCAAGCGCGTGGAGGAGGCGGTCCGCGCCCTGCGCGAGGACTGACCGACAGACGGCCCGCGACAGCCGAACGGCCCGGATGAGGGGTGGCCGTCGGCACGGCGCGGGCAGGCCGAGGACCGCGGCGGCGTGCGAGCCAGTGCGGTGGTGAAGGTCCCGGGTGCCTCTTCTTCGACCTGAGGGAAGAGGCACCGCGGTTCCGTCGCATCCGCCGCGGTCCCAGCCACACCTCTTCGGAGGTTCTGCAGACTCCGTCCGGCGGCGCGAACGTACTGTCGCGCCCAGCCTCGCACCGCCGGACGGCCACAACCGAAGACCTCACCGGCTGAGAAGCGGGGGGGGGGGGGGGGGCCCCCCCCGGCCCCGCGGGGGCGTGCGGGGGGGGGGGGGGCGCGCGGGCCGCCGGCCGCCGCACGCCGCGCCCCGCCCACCCCGGCGCCCCCA